>NZ_JBNYXU010000003.1:0-582632 GCF_051380835.1 Janthinobacterium aestuarii | reverse complement strand
CACCTACCGGGCCTTCGCCAGGGAAGCGGGTATTAGCCACGTGGCCGTCAACCTGCGCGCCGGCATTCGCGTGCAGGGCGCCGCCCACGTGCAGAACGTCAACGCTTATCACAGCCGTTTGCGTCAATGGCTGGGGCCGTTTCACGGCGTGGCGACGCGCTATCTGTCGAACTACCTGGGATGGCGCTGGATACTCGACGCCAGGCGCATTCGCTCCCCTGAAACGTTATTGAAGGCAACGCTGGGCGCCTTCCCACATCTAATGGTGACATAGCCTTATTTTTGCCGCCATTGCGGCGTGCGCCCGTTCGGCTGCGGCGATTCTCCCCGCATCGGCCCGTTCGTCGGCATCGGCGTCAACTGCCTCGATGACGCCTCGGCGGCCGAGCTGGCGCAAGTGCCTGTCACCTTTGTCGATGGCCGGCATGACGAGTGGGATGCGCCGCCGCAGGAAACGCGGCATCTGTAGTAGCAATCTAGAAATAGTTGTCTGCTACCCCGGAGTTTTCCTACGGAGCGACAAGTCGTGTCCCTATGGCTAAGCCCGACGCAGGCAGCGAGAATGGTCTCAACGGTGCAGCCAATGTTGAACCGGATGATTACGCAAATCAACCATAGGGGACACGACCATGACTTCGAACAGCAATGACAAATCGGGCAGCCAATCGGACAAACAGCAATCGGGCCAATCGGGCCAATCGGGCAGCCAGCAGTCGGACAAACAGTCCGGCACCCGCCAATCGTCGGGCGGCACCCAGGGCGGCACGCACGAGCAGCATGTCGAGGCAGGCCGCCAAAGCCACAAGAATGACGGCGACAAGCAATCGGGCTCGCAGCAATCGGGCCAACAGTCGGGCCAGCAATCGGGTTCCGGCACCGGCACGCGCGGCGGCACGCATGAGCAGCACGTGGAAGCGGGACGTCAAAGCCACAAGAATGACGACAAATCCTGATCCCGGTGGCATGGCCCGAGGCGCCTTTTTGATATGAAAGCACTGACGGCCATGCTGTGCGCCGGGCTGGGCATCGGCCTTGCCGCCTGCGGCGCCAGGAATACGGCATCAAACGTGGAGGCTCCGGGCGCACCGGCCGGGGTCTCCACGCGCGTGCTGGACGCGGCTGCCGACGCATTGCAAGCCCGGCCGCCGATTGCGGCGCTGAACGCCTATCTTGACGGTTTTCATTTCTATAATGGCAATCTGCGCGGCCAGATGGAAGCGCACCATTATTGCGCCATCGTCAATGAAGAGCTGATCCAGTGCGTGATCTACGATGGCAATGTCAAGGATGCCAAGCTGATGGGCGTCGAATACATCGTCAGTGCCAGGCTGTACGAAGGTTTGCCCGGGGCGGAAAAAACGCTGTGGCACAGCCATGTGCATGAAGTCAAATCAGGCCAGCTGATCGCTCCCGGCATTCCCGCCGTGGCCGAGAAGGCCTTGATGCAAAAACTCGTCACCACGTATGGCAAGACCTGGCATACCTGGCACACGGATGGACACAAGACCTTGCCCCTGGGCGTGCCGCAACTAATGATGGGTTTTACGGCCGATGGCCAGGCTGACGCCGCCATGGTTGCCGCGCGCGACCGCCGTTTCCGCATCGATTTGGCCGAAAAACGCCGCCAGCGGGCCGATATCGCCGCGCCAGCCATCATAGACGGGGCCGATGCCTGGCAGCACGGCACGACCATCCAGCTGGCCGACCCGACCGGAACGCAGCACGGTTCCTCATTACCACCGTCACCCTCCACGCACACGGCCGAACCCGCCGTTTCGCGTCCGGCCAGATAGCCGGCACGCGAAAGGCCGTTGTCTGGAACCGCATTCTGGGCGATAATGACGGCCATGAACGATACCACCACCTTACCCCCATTGCCCGATCGCCTGTCGATCGACCCTAGCAGCCCTTATCACGTTGCAGCCGTGTTCGAGAACGACGTCGGCATCCGCTTCAACGACAAGGAACGTCTTGACGTGGAAGAATATTGCATCAGCGAACGCTGGATCAAGGTCGCTTCCACCAAGTCGCTCGACCGCCGCGGCCGTCCGCTGCAGATCAAGCTCAAGGGCAAAGTCGAAGCGTTTTACCGCTAAGCAACACCTGCAGTTGTTCCTGCAGTTGTCATCGAGGCCGATTTTCATCGGCCTTTTTTGCGTCCGCCACTTTCCACTCACGCTTCGCTGGTAACCAGCCCCGCCGCAGCCGCCATGGGCAGCCACAGCATGGCGTCGGCCAGCACTTCGTCCGGCGCCCTGCCACTGGACTGCGCCGCCTGCCGCGCGCATTGCGGCAGCGGCGCGCGGCAGGCCAGCGCCTGCAGGCAGTAAAACTGCCATGGCTGCAACTCCTGCATGGCAAGCCGGTAATGCAGGCGCGAAATGGCGACAAAGGCAGGACTGGCATCCGGCTGGGCCGGCACGGCGTCGTCGGGCGCGGCTTGCGCCTGCTGCCAGTAGGCACACAGGGGGAACGACAGAGCCAGCAGCCGCGTGCACGGCGCCAGACGCCAGGCCGGTGCCATTCCCAACATCAAGTCGAGGCCGGAAGGCAACAGGGGGAGCGCCAGCTTTTCCAGCCCCGGCGCCCTGCCCGCCTCGCTGCGCGCCCGCTCCAGCTGCGCCAGTTCGACGGCAAAGCGCAAGGCGTCTCCCTGTGCCCCGGCGCCGCGCTGGCTGGCGGCGAGAAAGTCCGCGAAGCCGCCGCCCAGGTCATACAAGGTGGGAGAAGCGGACGGGTGGCGCCACACATAGGCGCGGGCAAAGAACGCGAACAGCTCGTCGCCCATCACCTTGCGCAAGACGGGATAGTCGGCCTGCAGGCATTCGAGCAGGCGCTGCACGTAGCCGTCCGCATGGATGTGCAGCGGCGCAGGTCCACCCCGCGTCCGTTTCAGCACTTGCTCCTGCGTCAGGCCGTAGCGCTCGCTGGCCAGCTGCGCGCCGTGCACGGCGCCGCCGGGCGCCGTCATGGCCGTCAGGAACCACGCCTGCAATTGCGCCAGCGGCAGGCCGTTACGGCGCATGGGCGGCCTCCAGGTGAAAGCCCGGCGGCGTGGAGACGGCGGCGGCAACCTTGGCTGGTGCGGCCTCCGCGAATTCGCCCCGCACCGCCGCGCGCGCCTTGTCCAGTTCGGCCAGCAGTTGCGGATACGGGGGAATCTCCGCATCCCATTCCAGCAGGGCCGACACGCCGCCCGTCAGCTGCTGCGCCAGCGCGTACAGGCGCCAGACGGCGGCCGGTACGGGCGCATCGTGGGTATCGATCAGCATCGCGCCGCAGACGGTCGGCCCGGCCAGATGGATCTGCACGATGTGGTCGTGCGGCAACTGGCGGATATAGGCAGCCGCGTCATAGCCGTGGTTATGCGCACTGACGTGGACATTATTAACGTCGAGCAATAGCCCGCAGCCGGTGTCCTCGGCCAGCCGTCCCAGGAATTCCCATTCCGGCATGCTGGACTGGGCAAACTCCACGTAGGTGCTGGGGTTTTCCAGGATCAGGGGACGGCCGAGGAATTCCTGCACCTGCCGCACGCGCGCGCCCACGTGGCGCAAGCTGGCCTCGTCCAGCGGCAGCGGCAGCAGGTCGTGGCTGTTGAGCGAGGCGGCGCCCGTCCAGCACAGGTGGTCGGAAATCCATGCGGGCCGGATCTCGGCGGCCAGCTGGCGCAGCTTGCGCAGGTAGGCCAGGCTCAGGGGATCGCTGCTGCCGATCGACAGCGACACGCCATGCATGACGATGGGCACTTGCGCCGCCGCCTGCTCGAGCACATGGCGCGCATAGCCGTGGTTGTCGATGAAATTCTCGCTGATGATCTCGAACCAGTCCACCTGCGGCCCGTGGCGCAGGATGTGTTCATAATGCGGCGGGCGCAGCCCCACGCCCAGGCCCAGGTTCGGCAGGCCCAGGCGCGGCCGCGCCTCGTGCAGGATGCCCCGCATCAGGTCGACGGCGGCAAGGCCAGGCGCAGGTCGGTGGGCGCCGGCGGCGCTCCCACCGGCGTGCCGCGCGCCGCCATCACCTTGCCGTAGGCTTCCCAGGCCTTGTCATAGACATTGTCGCCCAGCGTAAAGCTCATCGTCTGGCCCAGCGGCTTGCTGCGGTGCCCGGGTGCGGGGCCGAAATCGTACAGGGTCATGGTGGCGGGCTCGGGCGGTTCCTTGCCCGTGGTGTTCGGATACAGCTGCGAGGCCGAAATCGGCACGGCGCAGCCGCCGAAGCTCGCGCATTTGTTGTCGCTGGGCGCGCTGTAGACTTTATCGTCCGCAGGCGGGGGTGGCGGCACGTAACATGGCGAGCCCGGCGCTGCGGCGGCCTTGACCGAGTGGCCGCAGGACGATCCGCCCGTGTCGGCCTGGGCAAAGCCGCAGCCGCCCTGGGCGTGGCAGCCGTTCGAGCCGCGGCACGTGTGGTAGACGGCCAGCGCGGCGCAGGTGGACGATGCTTCGCCCCCGAGGTGCATGCCCTGGCAGGCGTGGTACAGCACGCTCTTGTCGGCCAGCGGCACGCCCGTCGCCAGGTTCGGCGCCTGGCCCAGCACGGCCCAGCAGATGGCCATGCGGTCGCCCGCGCCCACCATCGACGGATACGGGAAGTCCAGCTTCTGGTTCATCCAGTACTGGTCCAGCACGGAAGTGATGCCATAGATGGCGCCCGTGGCCACCGTGCTCAGCATTCCCAAGGTGCCGCTGGTATCCTTCAGGCGGTTCAGCGCGCCCGCCACGGCGGCCGGCGCGGGGATGTTCTTTGGTGCAGTGGCCGGGTTATAGCGCTCGTTGGTCAGCATGGCCTCGCTCCAGCGCTGGCCTTCCCTGTGCCAGCCGGCCCAGGTCTTCACGGGCAGCATGGACTTGACCTGGCCGAAGCGCTCGTAATGGTCGAACGGGGCGCTGTCGTGGCGCGCTTGGGCGTCGCGCGATTCGGCCTCCTTGCCATTGTTCGTGTAGGACGGGTAATCGCACTGCAAGGCGGCCAGGTCTTCGCGGTAATCGGGCTGCACGGCCATCAGCCGCTGCGCCGCGTCGCGGCGGTAGCGCTGGATGGCCGCTTCGCTGCCCTCACCCTGGTCCGTGATGGCCGCCATCATGTCGATGGCCTTGTTGAACGAGCCCGTCTGGCCACCATCCTGGTCTTGCGGGCCGAAGCAGGTGTCGAAGCGGGGAAATTCCGCCCGCGCATGGCCCTGGACACGGCTGTTGAACATGTCTTGCTGCACCGAGCCGTTGACGAACAGTTTTTGCCACAGGGTCTGGCCATCCGTGTATTCGATGCTGATGTAGCGCGCATAGCATTCGTACATGTAGCCGATGGTGCCGAACAGGGGCAGATCGTGCACGTGCTTGCCCGGCGTCCAACCCGGCAGCGGCACTTCCGGGAAGTATTTCGTGTGATCCTGGCTATCGAACTCGGCCAGCTGGGCACGGGCCTGCTGTTCCGGCTGCTCGATGGCGAGGAACAGGTCGCACTGGTTGTCGTTCAGTTCTTCCAGGTTGACGCGCACGTGGCGGTAGCCGGACGTGTCCTGCAAATCAACGATGTGCGGGATCACCGTGCAGTGCTCGCCGTAGCAGGTCCAGCCATGGTCCTGCGATTGCAGCTCCGACCCCGTGAAGCATGGCGCCGTGCCGATGGCCGTGGCCAGGTTGGCCGCCATCTGCAGGTGCAGCATTTCCTGGATGAAGACGCTGAAGATGATATTGAAGGCTTTCTGCTCGGCCAGTTCGGGGCGGGCCGTGGTGCCCATGCCCGGCCACTGGCGGCCTTCGTAATACGTGATGCCTTTCGAGTTGATCTGGTGCGTGCCCTGGATCGAATACATGGTCGCCATGTACAGGGGAATGGTGAACAGCTCCACGCTGACGGCCGCCTGGGCGATGGCGCGCACGGCCGCCGTGTCGGTGGCCAGCATGTCGAGCGGACGGTTGCCGATGGCGGGCTGGGTGCTTCCTAAAACGGGCATTTTCATTCTGTCTCTCCACAGGCTGGATGCGTTTCGGATATCGGGCCGGGCCACGCCATCTGCGTGCGCTGTTCACGGCAAAGAAATCATACGCCTGGGAAAGATACTTTTGCGGCAAGATTTATGCGCTGATCAAGGGTCAATACAGACCGCCTTACACCGTGAAAATAGGCGTTTTCAGCTGCCATTCGATGACAATTGAATAGAATCGGCAAAAGCTGTGCGTGTATAAGCGCCGCACCGGCAGGCGCCGGCGCGTCACTTTCATGGTGATAGTCAGGCGGCCGGCGGCGGCTGGAAGGCGCAAAAGCCGGGCCACTGCTCGCGGCTGTCGCATACTTTCAGACAACCTTTGTTGTCCTTGAATGTGGCGACGACCTTGATGGGAAAACCATATAGTGGCGTGGTGGCCAGGAAGGCGGATGAGCAGCTTTGCTCGTTGCTGAAGCGGAAAGTGATTTCTTCGCGGCGGCCCTTGCGCTCAAAGCTCAGCATGAAGGTTTCATTGCTGTTCCACTGCGCCTTGCCAGGCACGCGGAAGCGGTAGCGCGGGTTGCCCGGCTGCTGTCCATCCAGTTTTTGGCCAAAGACGCGGCTGCTCGCGGTGGCCGTCTCGACCTTGGCAACGGGATACACGATGCCAAAGATATAGGTGCCGGCAAACCCCTGGTCGAAGCCGAGTCCCTTCTGGTAAAACGGCACGACGATATGCGGCGCGCCCGTGTACTCGACGGTATTGCGGGCCGTCACGCGCGACGTCAGCTTGTCATCAGGCTCTTTGCCGAAGACCACGTCCAGTTCCAGCAAGGCTTGCTGCTTGTCGATATCTTGCGCCAGATAATCCTTGGGGAACATTTCTCCGTGCACGCAGCCGGCCAGCAAGGAGGCGGCGAAGCAGCCGGCGATCAGTTTGGATATTGTCATGGCTGTTTCCCTTCCGGCGGCGCGGAAATGAGGCCCAGCCCCGTCACTTGCAAGCCGTTCTTGCCTTGTTTCCATTGAAATTGCTGGCCGAACCAGGCCAGCTCCAGTTCGCGCCGGATGCGGATCGAATCCGTGCGGCCCTGGCCCGCCTTGATGGCGGCGCCCGCCTGCGCGGAAGCGGCCTCCGACAAGGGTTTGAGCCACCGTTGATAGGTATCGGGCGGCAAGGCCAGCACGCCGGCGACGCCGTCGTCGCGCGTGGCGACGATGATGCCCACCTTCGTCAGCGCATTCGTCAGATAGGCGCCGCGCCGCCCATCGGGCGAGACGGAAACCAGCATGGCACGCGGATAGTCGCCGCTGACGTTGCCCGGCACGTCAAACCACAGCAGTTCGCCCGTGCCCGTATCGAGCGCGCGGCCGTCGCGGGGAAACAGCAGCATCTCGGGACGGCCAGGCTGCGGCACGCCCCATTCGGGATCGCGTTCCGTGCGCACCATGTTGTCGCGCTGCAATGGACTGATGGGGCGCATCAGCGGTTCGCCATTCTGCACGCCGATCAGTATCGTGCCCTGGCCCGTATAGCCCTTGGTAAAGGCCAGCAGCATGGGCTGGCCTTCGCGCGTGGCCTTGATGGGCCGCACTTCCACCACTTCGCGCGCGCCGCCGGGCCAGTAGCCGTGCCGGCGGAAAGACAAGGTGACGAGAGCGTCGTAACGGCCATTCGTGACGGCAAAATCGCCGTATTGCCTGACCACCGGCATGTTGGGCGTCTGCGCCTGTGCGGCGGGCCAGACGGCGGCAAGCAGGCTGGCGGTGGCCGCCAGGCGGCATAAAGAGAGGGACAGCATGGCATCCTGTGTAGGTCGCACTGGGCGAAGAATCAGAATTCTAAACGATTCCTCGTCAGCAACACTGCCCAATTGAAAACATCAACGGCGCTGGATTTCGATCAGCTCGATCTCGAACAGTTTCGGCCACAGTTTGCCCGTGACAAACAAGCGCTTGCCCCGTGCATCCCAGGCGATGCCGTTGAGCACGGCATCGGGATTGGCCGTGCCCCGCTGTTCCGGCGGCAGCAAGCCCGTCAGGTCGATCCAGCCGACAACCTCGCCGCTGGCCGGATCGATGCGGGCGATCACGTCCGCGCCCCACACATTGGCGTACAGCTCGCCATCGACCATTTCCAGTTCGTTCAGGCGCTCGATGGGTCGGCCCTCGGCCTTCACCTCGAAGCGGCGCACCTCGGCCAGGGTTTTCGGATTGAGCACGCGGATGGCGGAACTGCCGTCGCTCATGTAGACGAATTTGCCATCGCTGGCCAGGCCCCAGCCTTCGCCCTGGTAGCTGAAGGTGCGCTTGAGCTTGAAGGTTTTCTGGTCGAAGACATAACCGGTCTTCGACACCCAGGTCAGGCCCAGGATTTCATCGCCCACGTCCGTGATGCCTTCGCCGAACACTTTTTTGTCGAGCATGCTTTTCTGCAGGACCTTGCCCGTCGTCAATTCCACCTTGCGCAGCGAAGACTGGCCGTTCTGGCCCGTGCTTTCATACAGATGACCATCCTTGAACAGCAAGCCCTGGGTAAATGCCTGAGGGTCGTGCGGATAGGTATTCTTGACGAAATAGCCATACACGGGAATGGCGGCCTGGGCATAGCCCATTTCACTCATCAGACCCACCGTGCATAACAATCCCAGCAGCAGCGAGCCTGCCGTGCGTTTCAGTCTGGTTTTACCTGTGTTCTTCATATGCTTGGCGGTGGTTGGCGAGCGGCTATTGTAATCGCCCGGGCTGCGCCATGCGCGCCCTGACGAGCTCGAGCCAGGCGCGGGCGGCAAACGACAGCCGCCCTCCGCGGCGCCAGGCGAGCATCAGATTCCACTCCACGGGCGGGCCATCGAGGGGAATGACTGTAAATTGCGTTTGATCCAGGGTATCGCAATACATCTTCGGCAGCAGGCAGATGCCCACGCCCAGCCTGACCAGCGAGGCAATGAAATCCCACTGCCCGCTGCGGCCCGTGATGCGCGGGGCGAAACCGGCCCGCTGGCAGGCATCGAGCACGATGTCGTTCAGGGCAAACGCGGCGCCGTAGAAAATGAAGGGACTGTCGGCCAGCTCGGCCAGGGCCACGTTATCGCGTCCCTGCCACGGCGAGCCGGGCGCGGCCAGCAGGCACAGCGGCGAGCGCACGAGGGGCAAGGCTTCGAAATCCTGCCAGGTGGCCGCATTGCCCGGGTAATCGAGCATGGTGCCCAGCTCCACCGTGCCGGTGCGCAAGTCGCGCTCGATCGCTTGCGTGCCGCTTTCATACATCTTCAGCTCGATACCGGGATAGCGCTGGTGGTATTCGGCCAGCCACGGCGCCAGGGTCGAGTGCGTTTGCGGTGACACGCCGACTCTCAGTTCCCCCCGTTCCAGATGTTGCAAGTCGCGCAATTCCACCTTCAGTTCCGCGTGCAGGGCCAGCAATTCATGCGCGCGCGACAGCACCACCTTGCCCGCGTCCGTCAGGGTAAAACGCTTGCCCGCGCGGTCCAGCAAGGTCAGGTCCAGCGACTGTTCCAGCTGGGCGATCATCTTGCTGACGGTGGGTTGCGTCACGTGCAGCTTGGCGGCCGCGCGCGTAAAACTGTTTTGCTCGACCACTTCGACGAAGTAGCGCAGGGAGCGGATATCCATGATGCATTCCAAATTCGAATGATAATCATGAGTTTAAGTCATTTTATCTTTTGATGCGGGATCCCTACAATGAAACCTTTCCCCTGCCGCTTGAAAGCCTGCCGTGAAAGCCGTCCCTTATTCCAGCACCGCCCCACTCTCCATCCCTGCCTGGCGCCAGCCCGCGCAGACCGTGTGGCAAGTGGGCATCTTGATCGCCGCCTGGTGGCTGGCCGACGAGGCCGCCTCCGCCCTGCACCTGCCATTTTCCGGCGGCGTCGTGGGCCTGTTCGTGCTCGTCGCCTTGCTGCTGGCAGGCTGGGTGCGGCCTGCCGCCATCGAACTGGGCGCGAACTGGCTGCTGGCCAATATGCTGCTGTTCTTTATCCCGCTGGTCGTGTCCATGGTGCAATTTACGCAGCTGTTGAAGTCACAGGGTGTGATGCTGTTCGTGAATATCGGCCTGGGCTTTGCCAGTGTGATGCTGGCCACGGCCTTCACCGTGGAATGGGTGTGCCGCCATGAACGCAGCTTGCGCCTGAAAAAACTGCTGCGCCAGCGCATAACCCGGGCGCAAGCATGAATACCGTGCTCCTGCCCCTGCTGTTCTTGCTGCTGACCCTGGTGCTGTTCTACGCCAACCAGGCGCTGCATCGCCGCCATCCGTATTTTTTGCTCACACCCGCCATCTGCACCTCGGCGTTACTGATCATCATCGTGCAGGCAACCTCGACGCCGTTCGCCACGTATTTCGGCGAGACGCGCTGGCTGCCGTGGCTGCTGGGACCGGCCACCATCGCCTTTGCGCTACCTATCTTCCAGGAGCGCAAGCTGATCCGCAAGCACTGGCTGGCCCTGTCGCTGGGCAGCTGCGCCGGCATCGTCGCATCGGTCGCCGCCACCTTGCTGCTGGACCGGGTCCTGGGCGTGCATGGCGACATGGCGCGCAGCCTGCTGGCCAGATCTGTCTCGACGCCGTTCGCGCTGGAAGCGTCGCGCCACATGGGCGGCTCGGCACAGCTGACGGGCATCTTCGTCGTCATGACGGGCCTGTTCGGCCTGATGCTGGGCAAACCGCTGCTGAAACTGCTGCCCTTGCGCATGCGCATCGCCCGTGGCGCCCCGTATGGCGCCGCCGCGCACGGCTTTGGCCTGTCCGTGGCGCGCCGGGTGGGCACGGAAGAAGGCGCCGTGGCCAGCCTGACGATGATTTTCTCGGGCGTCGTGACGGTGCTGCTGGCGCCGCTGCTGGGCAGATTATTGGGCTAGGGTTCCCTCGGCGCGATTGCGCCAGCTCAAAGCGGCAAGTGCGGGTTGGGCGATAGTGTGCGGAGTCCCGTTCGCTCACCCTGCCGGAAACCCTATGGCAAGCACATCCAATCCAGGGTCGCAGGCCCTGCAAGTCGACTATTTTTCCGCCAGCGACCAGTTCCTGTTTACACAGACGGCCGCCAATCTGCTGGAGCAGCAGGCCAATCTCGACCTTGACGCGCAAGTCGATGCCGGCCTGGCCTACTAGGTCAGCCGGTTCCAGTCGCAAATGAAGAGCCGGGCGATGACCACCGGCGACCGCATCCTGCCCGCCTACATCGGTTTGCTGAGCCGGGCGACGGCCTTTGCCGCACTATGGAACGCCGCCTACCAGCTGCAACGGCCGCGGCTGGCGCAAGCGGCGCAGGATGGCGCCACGCGGGCCGACCTCGCGCAGGTTTTCCAGCAGCTGGCGGCGCAATCGGGACACATCAACCAGCAGGCCCAGGCGCTGACGGGTGACATGCGCGTCATCGCCGGCGAACTGGCGCCGCTCAACGCGGGCTTCAACACGGCGCTGTCAGCACCATCGCCGCCCTGGGCGCCGCTGCCAGCGCATCATCGGCCAGCATCGACCAGCTGAAGGCCGCCATCAACACGAATATCGCCGATATCGTCGCCGGCGCCAACAAGACGGGCGCTGCCGTCACGGAATTGATCGTCAAGACCATGACCACCATCAGCGATGCCCAGGGCGATGCCAAGGCTGACAGCGGCGATGCCGCGCCATCGGGCGACTTCGTGGTGCAAGGCATCGATGCGGCGGAACAGGGCGTGGCCGAAACGGCCCAGGCCCGCGCGGCCCTGAACGCCAACAATGCGCTGCTGGCCAGCGCCTATCAGCAGCTGGCCGGCGCCAATGCGCTGGCGGCCGTGGCCAAGGTGGTGCAAGTACAGAACAGCCAGTTCAGCAGCGCCTTTCACAACGCACTCGATACGGCCCAGGTGCTGGCCGAGGACTGGGGCCAGTCGCCGCAAGCACCGCCAGCGACGGGCGTCAGCGCCGGTCTGGCCGCCTTTGCCGATGCCGTCGCCGGCATAGCCAGCAGCGCCGACGCCGAAACGCTGGGCGGGCAGCTCGACTACGCCAACACGGCGTGGCAGTTGCTGCCCGCCAGCTTGGCGCCGCTGGAGCAAGCCATGACAGGCGCTTCCTGAACGGCGCGCCACCGCTTGTTTATCCGACCGCCCACACAATGAACCATCCGACCAGGAGCCGCGCATGTCGAATCAAAACCAGGCAGCACAAGGCATCAGCACCGCCAACAAATCGCAGTGTTCACAAGCGTTGCTGATACAAACCTACGCCAACAGCATCAACGAGCAGCCCAGCGTGGATTTTTCGGGTGACGCCAATTTGCTGAAATACCAGTCGCAAATCAACGATGGCCTGAGCCAGGCGCAAACCCACGCCACGGCCTACCTGAATGTCATCCAGCCCGCGATCATTGCCAATATCGCCAATATCGGCAATTACTACGCGCTCAACAATGCCGTGCTGACGGCCTTGCCAACCGGCTCGACCGAGGCGCAATGGATCGCCACCCTGACGGCGCTGCAACAGCAATCCCAGCAATACCAGACGGCCGCGAATGGCGTCGTCAGCGCCCTGCAGACCTTGCACGACAACCTGACCACGGATTCCGCCTCGTTTTCCGCCACCGTCAGCGACTTGAACGCGGCCGTGAATGGCGACAATGGCGTGCTCAATTCCATCAACAGCCAGCTCAGTACCATCCAGGGGCAGATCGACGGCGCCATTGCCGGCACCGTGCTGAGCGGGCTGGCCATCGTGGGCGGCACCTTCATGGTCGTCGTCGGCGGCGTGGCCGATTTCGTCACGGCAGGCACGTCGACGCCGCTCGTGGTGGCCGGTGTTGCCGTCGTGGCCGCCGGCATAGGCGGCGAAGTGGCGTCGGCCATCACCTTGAAAAACCTCAACGATGAAAAGGCAACCCTGCTGGGACAGGAAGCGTCGCTGACGGCCGAAGTCAAGCTGGCCACCGGCATCAGCAGCGGCTATGCCAGCCTGTCGAACCAGGTGCAGGCAGCCGTGCAATCGGCTACCCAGATGGAAAACGCGTGGGAATTTCTCAGCAGCGACCTCGGCAGCCTGATCAGCGACCTGCAGCAAGGCATACAAGACACGGACACCATCCGCACCCTGTTCCTGACGGCCGCCAACACGGAAATGCAGGCCGTCACTACAGACATCACCACCATCAAGGGCCAGATGACGGGCGTCACCAGCATCGTCGCGCCCAAGGGCCAGACGGTGGGCGAAGCGGCCGTTGCCGCGGCGGCGTGAGCGCCATGGCCAGCCTGCTGACGCAAACCCTCGCCAACCTGCTGGCCGCGCAGCAGCAGATCGCGGTCCTCGGTGGCTTGCCGCCAGCCGCCCAGCAGATCCAGGCCGGCTGCAACGCCTTGATCCAGCCCATGGTGACGCAGACGCGCGCGCTGCAACACGATGTTGCCGCCTTCGTCCAGACGGCAACGCCACAGCTTGCGCAAGTACAAAGCATGCTGTCGGCGCAAGCGCCGCTGCCCGATATCAAGGCGGCGATGTCGGCCCTGCAGCAGCAGGCACAGCAGCTACAAGGCACGGCCAACGGCACGGCCGGCACGCTGACGGCGCAAACGGCGCAATTGATGGGCTATTTCAACCAGCTTACCGGTGTCGAAGCGGGCTTGCAAAGCCAGGTCACGGCCTTGCAGGGGCAACTGGGCGACGCGCAAAGCGAACTCGATGCGGCGCAGAAGCGCTATTACTATCTGCTGGCGCTGGGTCCGTTCGGCCTCGTCGGCCTGGCCGTGGCCCTGGGCCTGTACTTGAAATGGAAGTCCGATGTCAGCGACCTGCAAGGCCAGATCGGCGGCTTGAACGGCCAGATCGGCGCCTTCAATGGCATGAAGACGGCGTGCCAGCAGCTGGGCACGGATTGCCAGGGTCTCGCCGCCAGCATTTCAGGCGTGCGCAACGCCGTCAATTTTCTCGTCAGCGACTTGCTCGAAGTCAGCGGCGACCTGGACGCGGGCGATGCCGCTGTCGTCATTGCCCTGATGGCGACGGCCGCCAGCACGGAACTGGCCACCCTGGGCACGGATGCGGCTTGCACCGCCTGGCACCCGTTGCCTGCAGGGACTGACGGCACGGGCGTTTATCGGGGATAATACGTCTTTCCCCTTGCCAGCACCCGCGCCACGATGAAATACCCCGCAGTTCAGCCTTTCAGCGATATCCTGCCCCGCTTGAGCGAGTTCGATGCCATCATCGATGTGCGCAGCCCGTCCGAATTCGCGGAAGACCACTTGCCGGGCGCCGTCAACCTGCCCGTGCTCGACGACGAACAGCGCGTACGCGTGGGCACCTTATATAAACAGACGAACGCCTTCGAAGCGAAGAAGCTGGGCGCGGCGCTGGTGGCGAAGAATATCGCGCGGCATATCGAAGACGGTTTTCTCGGCCACCCGCAGCACTGGAAACCGCTCATCTACTGCTGGCGCGGCGGCAACCGCAGCGGCGCCATGGCGCATATCCTCGCACGCATCGGCTGGCCCGTCACGCAACTCGAAGGCGGCTACAAGGATTACCGCCGCCACGTGAACGCCGAGCTGGCCACCCTGCCCGAGCGCTTCGACTTCATCAACGTGCTGTGCGGCCCCACGGGCAGCGGCAAGAGCCGCTTGCTGCAAGTACTGGATAGACAAGGCGCGCAAGTGATCGACCTGGAGCAATTGGCGGCCCACCGCGGTTCCGTGCTGGGCGGCTTGCCCGAGGAAAACCAGCCATCGCAAAAAGCGTTTGAAAGCGCGCTGTGGCAGCAACTGCGCATTTTCGACCCGCAGCAGCCCGTGTTCATCGAATCGGAAAGCAAGAAAGTGGGCCGCTTGCGCGTGCCCGATGCGCTGATGGACAAGATGCGCGCGGCCGATTGCACGGACGTGCGCCTGGCCACGGACCAGCGCGTGCAATTGCTGATGCAAGACTATGAACATTTCGTCGGCGACCCGGCCCGCCTGAACGTGCAGCTGGCCCTGCTGACGCAGTTGCATGGCAAGGAGAAAATTGCCCACTGGCAGCAGCTGGCCACATCGGGCCGCATGGCCGAGCTGGTGGAAGAATTGCTGGTCCAGCATTACGACCCCGTCTACCGGCAATCGATCGCCCGCAACTTCAGCCGCTACGCCCAGGCGACGCCGCTGGTGCTGCCCGATATTTCAGAACATGCCTTTGAGCAAGCCGCGCGTGCATTATGTGCTATCGTCGGCGACAACCGGACCGCCAGCGCCGCGTGATGCCTGGCTTGCCACCCAATTACCTATTTCAGCAGGATGAAGACCATGTCCGATAGCGCAGCAACAGCCAATACACCGATCCGATTGACCGAATTTGCCCATGGCGGCGGCTGCGGCTGCAAAATTGCGCCGGGCGTGCTGGCCGACATTTTAAAAGGCAGCGGCGGCTTTCCCCTGCCAAAGGAATTGCTGGTCGGCATAGAAACCTCGGATGACGCGGCCGTCTACCAGCTCAACGACGAGCAGGCGCTGATCGCCACGACGGATTTCTTCATGCCCATCGTCGACGATCCGTTCGACTTCGGCCGCATCGCCGCCACGAACGCCATTTCCGACGTGTACGCCATGGGCGGCACGCCCATCATGGCGCTGGCCCTGGTCGGCATGCCGATCAACAAGCTGCCCGTGGAAACCATCGGCCTCATCTTGAAAGGCGGCGAAACCATCTGCGCCCAGGCCGGCATCCCCATCGCGGGCGGCCACACCATCGATTCCATCGAGCCGATCTATGGCCTCGTCGTGCTGGGCCTGGTCCACCCTTCGCAGGTGAAACGCAATGCGGGCGCGCGCGCCGGCGACAAACTGGTGTTGGGCAAGCCGATCGGCGTGGGCATCTTGTCGGCCGCGCTGAAGAAGAATGCACTCGATGCGGGCGGTTACGCTTCCCTGATCGACAACACCACCAAATTGAATACCCCGGGCAAGAAACTGGCCCTGCTCGATGGCGTGCATGCGCTGACGGATGTGACCGGTTTCGGCTTGCTGGGCCACGCGCTGGAACTGGCGCGCGGCGCGAAGTTGCAGGCGCGTATCGCCATGGATGCCGTGCCGCTGCTGCCGCAAGTGCAGCAACTGGCGCAAAACGGCAACATCACGGGCGCCTCCGGCCGCAACTGGCAGGGATATGGCGCGCAAGTGGCGCTGGCCGACAAGCTGAGCGCCATCGACAAGGCGATTTTGACGGACCCGCAAACGGCCGGCCCCCTGCTGGTGGCCTGCGCGCCGGAAGCCGTCGAGCAAGTGCTGGCGATTTTCCGCGCAGAAGGTTTTGCCGACGCCACGGTGATTGGCGACGTGCTGGAAGGCACGACCGGGGTTTCCGTCATCTAACGAACAAATTTTTTTGCAAAGGCATTCCCATGACCACGTTCTCCAACTCATTTTCCAAATTCCCCGCCATCCTGGCCACCGTCGCCGCCACCTTGGCCATCCATAGCGGTCTGGCGCAGGCGCAGCAAGTGCTGCGCGTGTCTGCCATTCCCGACGAAGCGCCGACGGAATTGCAGCGCAAGTTCAAGCCGCTGGGCAGCTACCTGGAGAAAAAGCTGGGCATGAAGGTGGAATTTACGCCCGTCACCGATTATGCGGCGTCGGTGGAGGGCTTGATCAATAACAAGCTCGACATGGTCTGGTTCGGCGGTTTTACCTTCGTGCAAGCGAACGTGCGCAGCGGCGGCAAGATCGTCCCGCTGGTGCAGCGCGAGGAAGACACGAAGTTCCGCTCGGTTTTTGTGACCACCAGCAAGGACATCAATCAGCTGTCCGACCTGAAGGGCAAGAATTTCACGTTCGGCTCGGAATCGTCGACCTCGGGCCACTTGATGCCGCGCTACTACTTGCTGGCCGCCAAGATCAACCCGGACACGGACATGAAGCGCATCGCGTTTTCCGGCGCGCATGACGCCACCGTGGCGGCAGTGGCCGGCGGCAAGGTCGATGCGGGCACCTTGAACATTTCTGTTTGGGAAAAACTGGTCGAAGCGAAAAAGGTCGACCCAAGCAAGGTGCGCGTGTTCTACACGACGCCAGGCTACTACGATTACAACTGGAGCGTGCGCGCCGACATGAACCCCGCCGTGCGCAAGAAACTGACGGACGCCTTCCTGGCACTGGACCCATCGACGGCCGAAGGCAAGGAAATCCTCGAACTGCAGCGCGCCACCAGGTTCATCCCGACCAAGGCCGAGAACTACAAGGACATCGAAGCGGCCGCGCGCGATGCGAAGCTGTTGAAGTAACTTTATTGCCGAACCTGTCGGATTACGTCCTGCGGACTAATCCGACCTACGCTGCTGTGTCGGATTACGCGGCTTCACCGCTAATCCGACCTACGCTGCCGTTGCATGACCTAATCCGACACCGCTCCCGAAAAAACCGAAACATCGCATGACATTCCAACTTCACAAGGTCAGCGTCCACCACGCGGGCGCCGCCGGCAATGCGCTGGCGCTGCGCGAGCTGGACCTGGACGTGGCTCAAGGTGAACAGATCGCCCTGATCGGCCCTTCCGGCGCGGGCAAGACCAGCTTGCTCCATACCCTGGCGTGTGCGCTGCGCCCCGAATCGGGCAGCTTGAGCATCCTGGGCAGTTCTCCGTGGCAGATCGGCAGCGCCGCGCGCCACGCCTTGCGCGCGCGCCTGTTCCTGGCGCCGCAAACGCCGCCGCTGCCGCCGCGCCAGCGCGTCGTCAACGCCGTGCTGGCAGGCCGCTTGCCGCAATGGAGTTTGTGGACGGCCATCCGCTCGCTGCTGGCGCCGGCCGATCCGCGCGCCGCGTGGGAAGCCCTCGGTAAATTCAACCTGCAAGACAAACTGTATGCGCGTGTCGACCGCCTGTCCGGCGGCGAACGCCAGCGCTGCGGCATGGCGCGCGCGCTCGTGTCAAACGCGGAAGTGTTCCTCGTCGACGAGCCCTTGTCCGCGCTCGATCCCACACTGGCTTTGCAGACGATCCATGTGCTGCAGGCCGAAGCAACGGAACGCAACGCCACCCTGATCTGCAGCCTGCACCAGGTGGAAATCGCCCGCGCCTGCTTTACGCGCATCGTCGCACTGCGTGATGGCCAGATCGTCTTCGACTTGCCTGGCGCCAAGGTCAGCGACGCGATGATAGAGCAGCTGTACCGCAACAAGGCCGACCCCGCGCCACAATTCGAGGCCGTGGAAGCGAACTTGGACGCCGCGAGGCCCCTTTGCTGAAGAGCGCCGCCATGCCGCGCGACCCCGCCTGGCGCGGCCGCCTGACTGGCGCTGCCGTCGTGCTGCTCGTGCTGTGGCCGATGCTGGTGCAGGCCGAATTCAAGCCGTGGATTTTATGGGATGCGCAAAGCCTGGCCGCCACCTGGCAATTCATCGCCAGCTTCGTGCCTCCCGCCCACTCGCCGGAATTCCTGCAACTGGTGGCTGTGTCCAGCTGGGAAACCATCGCCATGGCCACGGCCGGCATGGCGCTGGCCATGCTGGGCGCCATCCCCTTGACCTTGCTGGTGACTGAGCGGCTGTCGATTTCGCGCATCGGCTCTGGCCGAGTGTCGCCGCTGGCTGCCAGCGTGCGCCACGCCGTGCGCGCGCTGCTGGTGCTGCTGCGCAGCGTGCCGGAACTGGTCTGGGCATTATTGCTGGTGCGCATCGTCGGCCTGGGACCGACGGCGGGCGTGATCGCCATTGCGTTCACCTATTGCGGCATGCTGGGCAAGGTCTACGCGGAAATCCTGGAATCGTCGGATGCGTCCGCCTGCAACGCCCTGCTCCACAATGGCAGCAGCCGCTTGAAAGCCTTGCTGTACGGCGCCTTGCCCGAGTCGGCCGCCGAACTGGTGTCGTACACGATTTACCGCTGGGAATGCGCGATCCGCGGCTCCGTCGTCATGGGATTCGTCGGCGCGGGCGGCCTGGGACAGCGCATGGATGAATCGATGAAGATGATGGCAGGAAATGAACTGGCCACCATGCTGATGGTGTTCGTGCTGCTGGTGGCGGGTGCCGACGCCGTGTCCGCCATGTTGCGCCGGAGGCTGGCATGAAGCATCACCTTGACGCCATGCTGCCCACCCCGTCGCCCGTGCGCTGGTCGACCTGGGCCTTGCTGGCCGGCTTGCTGCTGCTGGTCATCGCCAGCTTTGCCACCCTGCCCCTGAAATGGGGCGAGTTCTTCAGTGCCGACGCCGGGCGCACGAGCGCCGACTTCCTGCACGGCTTCGCCCCGCCCGAGCTGGCGCCCAACTTCCTCATGAAAGTGGGCGTCGCCACGTTCGAGACCCTGGCCATGTCGGCCATCGGCACGGTGATCGCGGCACTCGTGGGCGCACTGCTGGCCCTGCCCGCCAGCGGCCGTTTTGGCAACGTGGCGCGCAATGCCACGCGCGCGATACTCAACGTGCTGCGCTCGATTCCCGAACTGGTATGGGCTTCGATTCTGCTGATCGCCGCCGGCCTGGGCCCGTTCGCGGGCACCCTGGCGCTGGCGCTGCACACGATGGGCGTGCTGGGCCGATTGTTTGCCGATGCGTTTGAGAATTGCCCGCCCTTGCCGGCCGCCACCTTGCGCATCAATGGCGCGCGTCCTGCCGTGGCCTTCCTGTACGCCACCTTGCCGCAGTGCGGGCCGCAGATGATGTCCTACACCTTGTACCGCTGGGAAAACAATATCCGCGCCGCCGCCATCCTCGGCGTCGTCGGTGCGGGTGGCCTGGGGCAAATGCTGAAATACCACCTGTCGCTGTTCCAGATGCAGAACGCCGCCACCGTCATCGTCGCCATGCTGCTGATGGTGGCCGCCGTCGATGGCCTCAGCTACCTGCTGCGCCGCGCGATGACCCGTTAATTATTACTTTTCACAAGGAAAATCCATGTCAGGCTGGTGGACCATTATCTCGACAGACACGCCGGAGCAAATGGCCGACATGACGAAAGTCAACAAGGACGCTTTTCTCGCTACGTGGGAAGCGGGCCTGTTCGGCGCCGACTGGATCGCGCAACTGTGCCAGCAAGGCAGGGCGACCCAGCTGGCTTTCAACGGCTTTCCCAACCGCTACACGGCGCTGGCGAACGTCGTCGTGCCCCTGCTGCAGGCGGGCATCGCCGAGGCGCAGGATGGCGAATTTCCGCAGGACCGGCTCACCGGTTGGCCCGGCTGCATTACCGTGCACCAGGACCGCATCGCCGCCTGTGAACCGGGTCAACTGCTGACCATCGAAGTGTGGGATCAATCGTAAATGATGATCAAAGGCAAATGGTTTAGACTGATGCGCAGCTGCAACTAGAGGAGTTCATGATGGGATTGGCAATTTCGGTCGGCGCCCTTGCCGACCTGCAGGAAGAAGACCCGGAAGGCGCGCAGTGGCTCGTCACCGCTTTGGAAGAAGCCAATCTGCTGCTGCAAAAGGCAGGGCTGCCACAGCACATCGAACCGGCCACGCTGCCGCAACTGGACTCGCGCGTCGTGCTCGATTCCTTTCCATACAGCTTCCTGCACACCCTGCGCCGCGCGTATGCCCATGCGCGCCTCGATGCGCAATGGCGTGCCACGCCACTGGCCGAAAACGAGGATGCAACGGACGATCCGGTACTCGATGCTGCGCAGGATGACTTTGACAGCCACCTGATCTGCCATTCCGATTGCGAAGGTTTTTATTTCCCTCTCGTCTTCGAGGAAGTCATTTTTGCCGATGAGGAACACGCTCTGCTGGGCGGCATGCTGGGTTCCTCGTACAGCCTGCGCGCTGAACTGGTCACGGTAGCACCCGCGCTGGGCATATTCCTGCTGGGCGACGAACTGAGCGATGAAGAAGCGGCCCGCATCAATGCGCGCATCGACGCCGAAGACGGCCTGGAACGCGAACTGGTCGCCTGGCTGGCCGCTTACGAGGCATGCAGGCTCAGCATCGAGCACAAGACGGCGATCGTCTTCAATTGAGCATGCTGATACGCCCCACCACCGCCAGCGACTGGCCGGCCCTGAAAGCCGCGCGCCTGGCCGCCCTGCTCGACGCCCCCACGGCCTTCGGCACCAGCCACGCCAACGCGGCCGGTTTTTCCGATGCCGACTGGCAGCAGCGCGCCGTCAGCACGCCCCGGCGCACGTTTTTCCTCGCCTTCGATGGAAAACAGCCCATCGGTCTGGCCGCGCAAGTGGTGGCCGGCAATGGCGAGTGCCATCTGATCGCCATGTGGGTACATCAGGAATATCGGGGCATGGCCGTGGCGCAAGGCCTGGTCGACGCCGTGAAACAATGCGCTGTCGGCAATGGCCATCATCGCCTGGTGCTCGATGTGGCACTGGAGAACGCGCGCGCGGCCGCGTTTTACCGGAAACAGGGCTTTGTGTTTTTACCGGTATGGGAAGCGCTGGAAAGCCATCCGCATATCCAGGTGCAGAAGATGGAATGGCGGGCGCCCGTATAAGCATTAACTAATGGAAAGGTGCAAAGCGATGCTGCGATCTATCTCCACACTCCTGCTGTTGACTGTCCTTGCCGGCAAGGCGAGCGCAGCGCATATTCCCGATATCGTTCTTGAATATGCGCATGCGTTTGCGCAAACACAGACGACGGACAAGCAACTACCCACGCCGCCAGCCGACTACGCACAATGGTTCTTTGAAGGCTTGATTCATCCATCGGGCGGGATCGTGACGCAATCGGCCGCCATGCGCGATGCCTACACGAATGGCCAACGCTATTGGCGCGATCATCCGTCCGAACGTGCCAACATCATGGCAAGCTATGGCTACTGTGCCATCGAGCGCGATGGCGTCTGGTCGCGGGGCTTTGAAAAGAGCGTTTTCCAACCGGTCCATGCTGAGCTGGACGATGACGCCGGCGCATGGTGGTTCAACTCCTTCGGCGGCGTTGCATGGCGCGACATCGGTCTGGTGGCACCCAACTCAAGCTGTCAGCAGCCGCGCGTGCATATCGTGGGCTATCTCAGTCCCAAAGGCCATTATGGCCATCTGGGCGCCTATGAACATGAAGTCCTGGTCACGTCGGGCGTCGCCGTGCAAGCCGCAGATCATTGATGGCGAATCCGGATAAGCGCGATTTCAAGCACGCCATTCATCCCGATTGGCATCCTGTCTTAAAAACCTCCTGGCGCCTCTGATTCGACAACGACCAGACTGCGCAGTAACTACTTCACCCGCTGCTTTTCCAGCTTCCTCGCCAGCGTACGCCGGTGCATGCCGAGGCGGCGGGCCGTTTCCGAGATATTGAAATCCGTCTCGGCCAGCATTTCGTGGATGCGTTCCCATTCCAGGGTCTTGATGTTGGTGGCGCGGTTCGTCAGTTCGATGTCGGCGTTGCCGGCCACGTGGCCGAAGGCTGCTTCGATGTCGTCCGTGTTCGACGGTTTCGCCAGGTACTGGCAGGCGCCCAGCTTGATGGCTTCGACGGCCGTGCCGATGCTGGCGTAGCCGGTCAGCACGACGATCAGCATGTCCGGGTCACGCTGGTGCAGCATCTGCACGCAGGCCAGGCCCGAGGTGTTCCCATTCAACTTCAGGTCGACGACGGCGTAGTCGGGGCAATGCTGTTCGAGCAAGGCGCTCGCCTCATCGAAATTGGTGGCCAGGATGACCTGATAGCCGCGCCGCTCGAACGAGCGGCCCAGGGTGCGGGCAAACGCGGCGTCGTCTTCCACGATCAGTAACAGACGGTCATCCTGCATGGTGGTCGCTTTCTCTTTCCAGTTTGATGGCCGCCAGCGGCAAGGCCAGGTGCACCACCGCCCCGCCCTGCACCCGGTTGCGTGCCGTCACCGTGCCGCCCAGGGTACGCGCGACATTGACCACCAGGAACAAACCGAGGCCGCCACCGGGCTTGCCCTTGCTGCTTTGATACGGCTTGCCCAGGTGCGTCAGCATCGACGGCTCGAAGCCCGGGCCCGCATCGGTAATAACCAGGTGCAAGGCGTCCGCTTCACGCGTCGCTTCGAAACGCAGCCACTCGGGTGACGCTTCCAACGCATTGTCGAGCACGTTGCAAATCGTTTGCTTCAGGGTCGAATCGAAGACGACGGGCACGTCGTACTCGATGCGGTTGTCGTATTCGAAACCCTGGATAGGACGGCTGGTGCGCCACTCGTCGACCAAGTCGTTGAGGAAGGTATTGATCGTCGTTTTCACGGAAGATTCACCGCGCGCCTCGCCCGCCGACAATAAAATGCCGCTGACGATGCTCTTGCAGCGCTGCAACTGGGCCTGCATTTCCGTGATTTCTTCCAGCAATTCGCTGTTCTTGCTCAATTCCGGCATGCGGCGCCAGTCGCCGAGGATGACGGACAGCGTCGCCAGCGGCGTGCCCAGCTCGTGCGCGGCGCCCGATGCCAGCAAGCCCATGCGGATGATGTGCTCTTCTTCCGCCGCGCGCTGGCGCAAGTCGGCCACCTTGGCGTCGCCGGCGCGCTGGTTGCGGTTGATGCGCGTGATAAACACCACGAGCAAGGCGGCGTTCAAAATGAAACAGATCAGCAAGCCTTGCACGTACAGGCTGGAAAAGCCCCGCTCGGGGTCGATCGGCAGAATCAGGGGGCCGGGCAGCAAGGCCAGGCCGGCCAGGCACAGGCTCGTGATGGCCACCATGATCCAGGTCGACCACACTTCCAGCAGCACGGCGCTGAGGATGACTTGCAGTAAGTACAGGAAGGCAAACGGGTTGCTGATGCCGCCGCTCAGGTAGAGCTGCGCCGTCAGCACGGCGACGTCGACCAGCAGGGCGAGGAACAACGCCGTGTTGGAGACGGGCTGGCGTTCATGCCAGCGCAGCAGGCTGGCCAGATTGAAGGCGATAAGGCAGGACAGCACTTCGAGCATGTAAGGCACGGGCAAGGCGATGCCCAGTCCCACGCCCACGCCGAAGATGGTGCTGATCTGGCCGATCACGGCCAGCCAGCGCAGCTGGATCAGCAGCTTCATGTTCTGGTGGCCGGCCGGATGTTCCATCTCGGCCGCCACCGTACCGCGCTCCAGCACTTCGCGGTTGGGCAGGATTTCAATCCTGCCCGGCATGGTCACTCTCTTGCGTGCCGGCGCGACGGCGCGCGCGGCGGCGCTTGTCTTCGCGCACGATCCACCACGTGATGCCGGCCACCATCAGGGCCAGCGCGAACCACGTCAGGGCGTACACGAGGTGGTTGTTGTGGAAGGAAATCACGGTCAGGCCGCCGACGGGCGCGTCGCTGGCCGTTTCCGATTTTGCCTTCGCGTCGACAAAATATGGCGCCACATTGGTCAGCATGTGCGAAGCGCCGATGGCGGCCACGTCGCGCGAATACCAGTGCTGCGTGGCAGGACTGTTTTCGCGCAAGAAACCACCGCCCGTCTCGCTGACGCGCAGCAAGCCGTCCACGTGCACGATGCCGGCCGGCGTGCTGGCGGCGATGCCTTCGCGTTTCGGCACGAAGCCGCGATTGACCAGCACGGTGCTGCCATCGGCCAGGCGCAATGGCGTCATCAGCCAGTAACCGCTGCCCAGTGCCGTCGTTGCTTGCACCAGGGTATTAAAAATGGGGAGATAGGTACCGGAGAGTCGCACATGGCGGTATTCATCCGTTTGCTGCGTGATGCTGGCCCAGGCTGCGGGTCCAGGTGCGTCCGTTGCGGGCGCATGTACGCGTTGTTCGACGCGCTCGATCAGGTCAAGCTTCCAGAACAGGCGCTTGACTTGCCAGGTGCCCAAGGCACAGAAACCGGCAAACAAGATCCCCGCCAGCAAGGCCAGTGCATATCGCACGACCATGCCGCGTGGGCCTGGCGCGGCATCTTGCGATGCGGCGCCAGGGGCGCGCCCGGTGTTGCTTGGGCGCGTATTACTCATCATGGAGCCGTTTTCGTATGCATGTACTCAGGCATCAGATCCGGCATCATGTTGTGGTTCATGTGGTACATGACCCACAGGGAACCGGCCATGGCAATGCCCACGATCATGATGGTGAAGATCAGCGCCATCATGTTCCAGCCGCCTTCGGACTTGGTGTTCATGTGCAGGAAGTACACCATGTGTACCACGACTTGAACAGCCGCGAACGCCAGCAGGACCAGGCCCATGGTGCCCGAGTTGGTGATGGCTTTCGTCATCACCAGCCAGAACGGAATGGCCGTCAGGATCACCGACAGGATGAAACCGATCGTGTAGCTTTTCAGGCTGCCATGATCGTGGTTGTCATGGTGGTGGCTATCGCCGTGTGTGTGGTGGTCGCTCATGGCAGCACTCCCATCAGGTAGACAAAGGTGAAGACGCCGATCCAGATGACGTCCAGGAAGTGCCAGAACAGCGACAGGCACATCATGCGGCGGCCGTTTTCCGGGGTCAGGCCATGCTTGTTCAACTGGAACATCAAGGTCACGAGCCAGATCACGCCGAACGTCACGTGCAAGCCGTGGGTACCGACCAGGGCGAAGAACGACGACAGGAACGCGCTGCGCTGCGGACCGGCGCCTTCGTGGATCAGATGAATGAATTCATACATTTCCAGCGACAGGAAGGCCAGGCCGAACAGGCCCGTGATGCCCAGCCAGACCAGGGTGCTGCGCAATTGCTTGCGCTGCATGGCCAGCATGGCGAAACCGTAGGTAATCGACGACAGCAGCAGCATGGCCGTGTTGACGGCCACCAGCGGCAGGTCGAACAGCGCGGCGCCCGTCGGGCCGTCCGCGTAGCTGCGGCCGACCACGGCGTACGTGGCGAACAGACAGGCGAAGATCAGGCAATCGCTCATCAGGTAGAGCCAGAAACCCAGCAGGCTGCCGTTTTCCGGGTGGTGCTCGCGCACAAAGTAGCTGCGCGTGCTTGGTGCGGCGCCAGCGGCGCCGGTGTTATGGGCGATGGTATCAGACATGGCTGCTCAGCAATTTAGTATAAGCGTCTTCGGTACGGACCACTTCTTCCGCAGGAATGTAGTAATCGCGCTTGTAGTTAAAGGTATGGACGATGATGGTAACCATCATGATCACGAAGCCAATGCTGGCGACGAGCCACATTTGCCAGATCAGGCCAAAACCGACCAGTGCGGACAGTGCGGCGATCACGAAACCAGCCCAGGTGTTCTTCGGCATGTGGATCTTCGTGAAACCGGACGTCGGACGCTGGTAACCGTGTTTCTTCATGTCAGTCCATGCATCGAGTTCGTGCACTTGTGGCGTGAAGGCGAAATTATAGTCTGGCGGTGGCGACGACGTCGACCATTCCAGCGTACGGCCACCCCATGGGTCACCGCTCACGTCGCGCAGAGCGTGACGGTTGCGGTAGCTGACGAAGAACTGGATCAGCATGGAAGCGATACCCAGTGCGATCGAGACGGCGCCAAACCAGGCGATGATGGTCCAGATTTGCAACGATGGATCTTCAAAGTGGTTGACACGACGCGTCACGCCCATCAGGCCCAGCACGTACAGCGGCATGAAGGCCAGGTAGAAGCCGACGAACCAGAACCAGAACGAGCACTTGCCCCAGAACACGTCGAGCTTGTAGCCGAAGGCTTTCGGGTACCAGTAGTTAATCGCAGCGAAGACACCGAAGACCACGCCGCCGATAATCACGTTATGGAAGTGGGCAATCAGGAACAGGCTGTTGTGCAGCACGAAGTCAGCTGGTGGTACGGCCAGCAATACGCCGGTCATGCCGCCGATGGTGAAGGTGACCATGAAGCCGATCGTCCACAGCATAGGCAGTTCAAAGCGGATACGGCCGCGGTACATGGTAAACAGCCAGTTGAAGATCTTCGCGCCCGTCGGGATCGAGATGATCATCGTCGTGATGCCGAAGAAGGAGTTGACGCTGGCGCCCGAACCCATGGTGAAGAAGTGATGCAGCCATACCAGGTACGACAGGATCATGATGACGCAGGTGGCGTACACCATCGAGGCGTAGCCGAACAAACGCTTGCTGCTGAACGTGGCGACGACTTCCGAGAACACGCCGAACAGTGGCAGGATCAGGATGTAGACCTCCGGGTGACCCCAGATCCAGATCAGGTTGACGTACATCATGGCGTTGCCGCCCAATTCCGTCGTGAAGAAGTTAAAGCCTGCAACGCGGTCCAGCGACAGCATGGCCAGCACAGCCGTCAGCACCGGGAAAGCGGCGACGATCAGGATGTTGGTGCACAGTGCGGTCCAGGTGAAGACCGGCATTTTCATCCAGGTCATGCCTGGCGCGCGCATCTTGACGATGGTGGCGATCAGGTTGACACCAGACAATAGCGTCCCGACCCCGGCAATCTGCAAGGACCAGATGTAATAGTCTACCCCCACGTCCGGACTGCCGACGATGCCCGACAGCGGTGGATACGCCAGCCAGCCCGTACGGGCGAATTCGCCGACGAACAGCGAAGCCATGACCAGGGCGGCGCCCATGGTGGTCATCCAGAAGCTGAAGTTGTTAAGGAATGGGAAAGCCACGTCGCGCGCGCCGATTTGCAGCGGCACCACGTAGTTCATCAGACCCGTCACGAAAGGCATCGCGACGAAGAAGATCATGATCACGCCGTGGGCGGTGAAGATCTGGTCGTAGTGATGCGGTGGCAGGAAGCCGGCATTGTCGCCAAAGGCGACTGCCTGCTGGGTACGCATCATCAGCGCGTCGGCAAAGCCGCGCAGCAGCATGACAAGACCCAGGATCATGTACATGATACCGATTTTTTTATGGTCGATACTGGTGATCCAGTCGCGCCACAGGGTACCCCAGACGCGGAAATACGTCAGTGCCGCAACGAGTGCGATACCGCCCAGGGCAACCATGGCAAAGGTCACCAGCAGGATAGGTTCGTGAAATGGAATTGCATCCCAAGTCAGACGGCCGAATATAAGCTTCGTCAGATCAATATGGTCTAGCATTGTTACTCTCAGAGAAAAAAGGGAGGCGCCAGGCAAACGGCGCCAGTATCTGCAGCGCAATGCGCTGCGGGATTCATGCAGTTGTTACTTGGCTTGAACGCCCTTTTCAACCACTGCATCGCTAGCGACTACTGCCGTTACGGCCGCTACCGGGCTATTTGCCATCGTCAACTTATATGGCTGGACCGGCGTCACGCACAGGGCGTCGGAAACGATGGTGCGGTTCAGGATTGCCTTGTACAGGTCGTTTGGCACGGCGCTGTAGCGGCGGACCGGATCGCGTTCGCTAGGCTGGGCCAGCGACAGGTAGTCGTCGCGGTTCAGCGCGCCGCCACCGGCACGTGCCGATTCCACCCATTTGTCGAAGTCCGCATCATTGACACCGTGGAACTTGAAGCGCATGCCCGAGAAACCGGCACCGCTGTAGTTCGCGGAGAAGCCTTTGTAGACACCAGGCTTGTTGATGACGGCATTCAACTGCGTTTCCATGCCCGGCATGGCGTAGATCTGACCTGCCAGTGCGGGAATGAAGAACGAGTTCATGACGGACGACGCGGTGATCTTGAAGCGGATTGGACGATCGACAGGCGCGTACAGTTCATTCACGGAAGCGATACCTTGCTCCGGGTAGATGAACAGCCATTTCCAGTCCAGGGCCACGACTTCGACGATCATCGGCTTGTGGCTGGCAGGAATAGGACGGTTGGCGTCGATACGGCTCAATGGGCGATATGGATCGAGGGTGTGGGTGCTGATCCAGGTCAGCAGGCCCAGCACGATAATGATCAACAGGGGCGCGCCCCAGATAATCAGCTCGAGGCGAGTCGAGTGGTCCCAGTCCGGCTCGTATTTGGCCGCGGTATTGTTTTTTCTATAGCGCCATGCAAAAAGCAGGGTCAGGGCGATTACCGGAACGATAATCAACAGCATCAGCAATGTCGAGATGACAATCAGATTGCCTTGCTGAACTGCGATGTCACCAGACGCATTCAGTACCACCGTATTGCAACCAGCCAACAATGCGAGAGGTAAAAGAAGCAGTCCGCGACGAACTTTTAATGAAAACATACAGGAAAGTCCAGTACAGGGGATGAAGATATGGTACTGTATTCTCACTGGAGCGCGTTGGCAATTGGACGTTTTGTCCACCCCCTTGCTCGGATTTTCACTCGGTAGTTGCGGAGTTTTCCTACAGCTATCCATTGAATAGTCCTACTCCGGGCGTGAGACACCCGGGGTATGTTACGCGTTGGCCGAACTCGAAACTATATTGGAGACGATCATCATGTCCAGCACGCGCATACACAGCGGGGATGTACCCGCCGACTTTTCCCCCCACTCCCTGCGGGACGCACGCGGGGCCGGCACGGTCGAATCGCATATCGACCCCGGTGAGATCGCCGTCGGCGTGATCATCGGCCGCGCTTCCGAATACTTTGACTTCTTTGTCTACGCCATCGCCTCGGTGCTGGTGTTTCCACGCGTCTTCTTCCCGTTTGAAGAACGTCTGGAGGGTACATTATATGCATTCCTGATTTTCTCCTTCGCCTTTATCGCCCGTCCGTTCGGCACCGTGATCTTCATGGAGATCCAGCGCCGCATGGGACGCAGCGCCAAGCTGACGTTCGCCCTCTTCCTGCTGGGCGTGTCGACGGCCGGCATCGCCTTCCTGCCGACGTATTCCCACCTGGGCTTTGCCGCCATCATCTGGCTGTCCGTGCTGCGCATCGGCCAGGGCGTGGCGCTGGGCGGTTCATGGGATGGCCTGCCGTCGCTGCTGGCCCTGAACGCGCCGGAAAACAAGCGCGGCTGGTACGCCATGCTGGGCCAGCTGGGCGCACCGGTCGGCTTCCTGATCGCCGCCGGCCTGTTCTGGTTCATGCTGACCACCCTGACGGATGAAGATTTCCTGGACTGGGGCTGGCGCTATCCTTTCTATGTGGCTTTCGCCATCAACGTGGTGGCCCTGTTTGCCCGTCTGCGCCTCGTGTCGACGAATGAATATGCGCGCCTGCTGGACGAACGCGAACTGCAGCCCGTGAGCGTGTTTGAAATGAGCCGCGGCCAGGGCCGCAACGTGCTGATCGGCGCCCTCGCCGCGCTGGCCAGCTACGCGCTGTTCCACCTCGTCACCGTGTTCCCGCTGTCGTGGATTTCCGTCTACCAGACGCGTTCGGCCTCTGACTTCCTGCAAATCCAGATGCTGGGCGCCTTGCTGGCCGCCGTCGGCGTGGTGATTTCCGGCGTGCTGGCCGATAAAGTGGGCCGCCGCACCACCCTGGGCGTGCTGGCCGTGCTGATCGCCATCTTCAGCGCCTTCGTGCCGACCCTGATGGGCGGCGGCAATACGGGCCAGGACGTCTTCATCCTCGTCGGCTTCAGTCTGTTGGGCTTGTCCTACGGCCAGGCAGCCGGTGCCGTGACGGCCAACTTCCCTGCCCGCTTCCGCTACACGGGCGCGGCCCTGACATCCGACCTGGCCTGGCTGGTCGGTGCCGGCTTCGCACCGCTGGTGGCGCTGGGCCTGTCGGCCAATTTCGGCCTTGCCTATGTCAGCTTCTACCTGCTGTCGGGCGCAGTCGCTTCGCTGGCCGCCCTGAGCCTGAACCGGGCGCTGGAAATCCGCGACTGACATATAGACTGACATATATATAGGCAATCCCGGTGGCGGCGCGCCGCCATCCGGAACACCCCAGGAAACGCCGGCACCGTCCGGCGTTTTTTCGTAGGTCGGCTTAGCCCGCAGGGCGTAAGCCGACAAGCGCCGCCACGAAGCTGTCAGATTACGCTGCGCTAATCTGACCTACGCAGCTAAGCAGTTGGGGCGGCAGCGCCCCGCCACCCAGAACACCCAAGGAAACGCCGGCACCATCCGGCGTTTTTTCGTAGGTCGGCTTAGCCCGCAGGGCGTAAGCCGACAGGCGCCGCCACGAAGATTGTCAGATTACGCTGCGCTAATCTGACCTACTCAACTAAAAACTGACATATATATAGACGCAATCCGGGTGGCAGCGCCCCGCCACCCGGAACACCCCAAAACCGCCGGCACCGTCCGGCGTGTTTTCGTAGGTCGGCTTAGCCCGCAGGGCGTAAGCCGACAGGCGCCGCCACGAAGATTGCCGGATTACGCTGCGCTAATCTAGCCTATGCGGCTAAAACCCGGCCTGGCTCACTGTATTGGCAGTTGCCGCCCACCCGTGCCTTCCTTCTTCGGCAAGTCCAGCAGCAGCACGCCATTTTCATAACGGGCCTGCGCGCCAGCCTCGTCCACCTCGTGCGGCAGCACGAAACTGCGGTACTGCTGGCCGTACTCGCGTTCGCTGCGCACGGTCTTGCCGCCGCCGTCGCGCGTCACTCGCTCATCCTTGAGTTCGGCGCTGACGGAGACGCGGTTGCCGTCGATGGAGACCTTGATATCGTCCTTGTTGACGCCAGGAATGTCCCCCTGCACCTGATAAGCTTGTTCGGTTTCGGAAATATCGACACGCATGCGTACCGAACCGCCATCGCGCAAGCGCAAGGCGGGCGCGAAAAAGTCGTGCATGAATTCTTCCATGTCGCTGAACGGGTCGACACGTGCCAGCGGGTTTTGCGGATCGCGACGGATCAGTTGATTAGCCATGATGTCCTCCTGCATGGGCTGGTTTGCACACGGCGGCCGTCCGCTTGGACCTCGCCACCTCCTGCATCTTAGGAGGTCAACAACCAAGCTCTTTGATCTGCCTCAATCGTGATCACCTTGATTTTCCTCTACTTTCATCTGTGCGCTGCCCCGCATTGCGTTACCTTGCGCCTGCGAAAAATGCCCCAAGGCTGTTATGCTAGCGCACGCTATGCTTGACCACCAGAAATCTTGCATTTCAATTAAAATTGATTTTTTCGCGACAGCCTTACACGGACATGATGAATACCAAGACCCCGATCGACTCCTTCAGCTTTCGCCGCATCCTCGCCCGCAACGTGACCTTGCCGCTGGTCATCGGGGTCGTCACGGCCCTCGTGTTCGTCGCCCTGATCGCCTACCTGCTCTCGGCCCTGCGCTCGGTCGAGCATTCCGAACGGGTGATCGGCAACGCGAATGAAGTCATGAAATTGTCGGTCGACCTGGAAACGGGCATGCGCGGCTATTTGCTGACGGGCGATGAAACGTTTTTGGCGCCATATAAATCGGGCAAGGCCAAGATCGCCGTCGAAATGACCACCCTGCTGGACCTGGTATCCGACAGCCCCATCCAGGTGGACCGCTTGCGCCGCATCCGCGCGCTGCAAGGCCAGTGGCTCGATTACGCCGAAGGTGTGATCGCCCAGCGCCGCAACAACCAGGAATTCCTTGCGCGCGTGCGCCAGGGCGAAGGCAAGCTGGAATTTGACGAAATCCGCCGCGAATTCCTCGCCTTCCTGTCCATGGAACAGCGGCTGCGCCAGGAACGGGTCGATACGGCCGAAAGCCGCACCATGCTGGCTGTGGTCGTGTTCCTTGTCCTCAGCCTGGGATTGTCGGGCTTGCTTGCCTACCTGGGACGGCGCGAACTGCTGCGCCTGTCCGATATCTACAACGATGCGCTCGAGCAGCGCGGCAAGGACAACGACGTGCTGCAGGAGCAAGCCTGGCTGCGCACGGGGCAGACGGAACTGGCGGCCCACACGAGCGGCCAGTTGGCCTTGCCGCAACTGGGACGGCACGTGCTGGATTTCCTCGCCCACCGCCTCGACGTGGCCATTGCCACCCTGTACGTGGTCGACGAGGATGGCAGCCTGCGCCGCACGGCCGTGTACGGTTTCAACGAACAAGGGGTGAAGGGAAAACAGGTTTTCAAGCTGGGCGAAGGCCTGGTGGGCGAGACGGCCCGCGAAAAACGCCTCAAGCATGTGCAGCAAGTGCCCGAGAATTACCTGACCGTGACGTCGAGCCTGGGCCGCGGCGCGCCGCTGGAACTGGTCCTGGCACCCGTCAACAATGAAGGCGTCGTCAACGGCGTCATCGAACTGGGCTTTACGCATCCCGTCAGCGCCCGCGCCAAGGAATGGCTGAACCTGATTGCCGCGAATGTCGGCACCTCGCTGGAAGCGGCCCTGTACCGCCAGCGCCTGCAAAATGTGCTCGAAGAAACCCAGCAACTGAATGAAGAACTGGAAGTGCAGCAGGAAGAACTGCGCACGGCCAATGAAGAGCTGGGCGAACAGTCGCGCGTGCTGGAACAGTCCCAAGCCCACCTGGAAGAGCAAAAGGCGGCGCTCGAGCAGTCGAACGGGCAACTGGCCGTGCAGGCGCTGTCGCTGGACCAGAAAAACATGGCCATCGTCCAGGCGCACGCGCAGCTGGAAGCGCGCGCGGAAGAGCTGCAGCGGGCCAGCCGCTACAAGTCCGAATTCCTGGCGAACATGTCGCACGAGCTGCGCACGCCGCTGAACAGCTCGCTGATCCTGTCCAAGCTGCTGTCGGACAACACCAGCGGCAACCTGACGCCCGAGCAAGTGACGTTTGCGCAAACCATTTATTCGGCCGGCAACGATTTACTCACCCTCATCAACGATATCCTCGACATTTCCAAGGTCGAGGCGGGCAAGCTGGAATTGACGCCGGAAGCCGTGCCTTTCGACGAACTGCTCAGCAGCATGAAGATGCTGTTCGGCGCCCAGGCGCAGCAAAAGAAACTCGTTTTTGACGTCAAGGTGGCGCCGGATTCGCCGCCGTCGCTCGTCAGCGACCGCCAGCGCCTCGAGCAAATCCTGAAAAACCTGCTGTCGAATGCCATCAAGTTTACCGATACGGGTACCGTGAGCTTGCACGTGAGCAGCGGCGCGGACGGCCAGGTGCGCTTCCAGGTGCAGGATTCGGGCATCGGCATCGCCGACGACCAGCAGCACAAGATTTTCGACGCCTTCCACCAGGCCGACGGCACCACCAGCCGCCGCTATGGCGGCACGGGCCTGGGCCTGTCGATTTCGCGCGACCTGGCCGCCTTGCTGGGCGGCAGCATCGAGCTGGCCAGCACGCCAGGCCAGGGCAGCACGTTTACATTGGTGTTGCCGGCCGTCATGCCGGAGCGCGCCGTGGAAGCGGAGCCGCCCCAGGCCGCAGTGCCGCAAGCGCCCGCAAAAATCGTGGCCGCCGCGCCCAAGGCCGCGCCCGCCGCCAAGCCCGTGCCGCTGCCCACCTTCCAGGATGACCGCGACAGCGTGCCAGCCGTCAAGACGGGCCAGCGTTCCGTGCTCGTGATCGAGGATGAACCGTCGTTTGCCGGCATCCTGTTCGACCTCGCGCATGAAATGCAATACCGCTGCCTGGTGGCGCACGGCGCCGACGAAGGCTTGCGCCTGGCGGAAGAATTCCTGCCCGACGCCATCCTGCTGGACATGGGCTTGCCGGACCGCCCGGGCTTGCTGGTCTTGCAGCAGCTCAAGGAAAACCCGCTGACGCGCCACATTCCCGTGCACATCGTGTCCGGCAACGACCAGATCCAGGAAGCCATGCAGCTGGGCGCCATCGGCTACGCCACCAAGCCGCGCACGCGCGAGCAGTTGAAGGAAGTGTTCCGCAAACTCGAGTCGAAATTCACGCAGCAGATGAAACGCATCCTGCTGGTCGAGGACGACGAACGCCAGCGCGAAAGCGTGGTGCACCTGATCAGCGACGACGACGTGGAAATCACGGCCGTGGCGCTGGGCGAGCAGGCGCTGGAATTGCTGAAAACGCAGATTTTCGACTGCATGATCATCGACTTGAAGCTGCCCGACATCCAGGGTAACGAGTTGCTCGAACGCATGGAGCATGAAGAGCTGTGCTCGTTCCCGCCCGTCATCGTCTACACGGGCCGCAACCTGAGCCGCGAGGAAGAAGCGGACCTGATGAAGTATTCACGCTCGATCATCATCAAGGGCGCCCGCTCGCCCGAACGCCTGCTCGACGAAGTCACCCTCTTCCTGCACAAGGTGGAATCCGAACTGTCGAGCGAGCGCCAGGGCATGCTGCAGCAGGTGCGCAGCCGCGAACGCGTGTTTGAAGGGCGCAAGATTTTGCTCGTGGACGACGACGTGCGCAATATCTTTGCCCTCACCAATGCGCTGGAACAGCGAGGCGTGATGGTGGAAATCGGCCGTAACGGCTTTGAAGCCATCAGCAAGCTCAACAGCGTGAACGATATCGACCTCGTGCTGATGGATGTCATGATGCCGGGCATGGATGGGCTGGAGGCGACGCGTTTGATCCGCGCCGATGGCCGTTACAACAAGCTGCCGATTATCGCCATCACGGCCAAGGCCATGAAGAACGACCAGGAAGAATGCCTGCAGGCGGGCGCGTCCGACTACCTGGCCAAGCCGATCGACCTCGATCGTTTGTATTCGCTGCTGCGCGTGTGGATGCCGAAGATGGAACGCATCTGATGTCCCAGCGCACCACGGACGCGCAACTATACGCCCTGATGGAAGCGCTGTACCAGCGTTACAGCTATGATTTTCGCGACTATTCCCTGCCCTCGCAACGGCGGCGCCTCAATCATGCGCTCGACCGTTTGCATTGTGCAGATGTGCCTGCCTTGCAGCGGCGCGTGCTGGACGACCCGGCCGCTTTCGGCGACCTGCTGCAGATTTTGACCGTGCCCGTCACGCAAATGTTCCGCGACCCGGCATTTTTCCGCGCCTTGCGTGAACACGTGGTGCCCGTGCTGAAAACCTACCCGTCGCCAACGATCTGGGTGGCCGGCTGCTGCACGGGAGAAGAAGCGCTGTCGCTGGCCATCGTGTTGCACGAGGAAGGTTTGCTCGAGCGCAGCACGATTTACGCCACCGACATCAATCCGCAAGTGCTGGACACGGCCGCGCGCGGCGCATATCCGCTGCACCGGCTTGAAGAATATGGCGCCAACTACCTGGCCGCGGGCGGCCTGGGCCAACTGGCCGACTATTACACGGTCGAGCATGCCACGGCACGTTTCCAGCAGCGTCTGCTCGACAAGATCAACTTTGCCGACCACAGCTTGTCCACGGATAGCGTGTTTATTGAAACGCAACTGATTTTGTGCCGTAACGTCTTGATTTACTTTAATAAAACCTTGCAGGAGCGGGCCCTGGGCCTGTTCCAGGACTCGCTGTGCCACCGGGGATTCCTGGGCCTGGGCAGCAAGGAAAGCACGCATTTCACGCGCTTTGCCCCCGACTTCGAGCCATTGCCGGGTCCCGAAAAGCTCTACCGCAAGCGTGCGCCGTCGCACGCCGCTTCCCACTACGCTGGACGGCACATGCCAGGAATGAAACATGATGAATGAAACAAGCACCAAACTGCTGATCGTCGACGACTTGCCGGAAAACTTGCGCGCGCTCAACGCGCTGATCCGCGAGAGCGACCGCAGCGTCTATCAAGCCTCGTCCGGCGAAGAAGCGCTGGCCCTGCTGCTGGAGCACGATTTCGCGCTGGCCATCCTCGACGTGCAAATGCCGGAGATGGATGGTTTTGAGCTGGCACAATTGATGCGCGGCACAGAAAAGACGCGCCACATCCCCATCGTCTTCGTCACGGCGGCCGGCAAGGAAATGAATTTCGCCTTCCAGGGCTATGAAAGCGGCGCCGTCGACTTCCTGCACAAGCCGCTCGACATCAATGCCGTGCAAAGCAAGGTCAATGTCTTCGTTGCCCTGCACCAGCAGCGCAGCGAGACGCGGCGCCAGGTGCAGGCACTCGAGCACAGCCGCCAGCAGCAGGAAGCGCTGCTGAAGGAATTGCGCGCCACGCAGGCTGAACTGCAGCGCTCGCTGCGCCTGCGCGATGAATTCATGTCCATGGTGGCGCACGAACTGCGCACGCCATTAAATACGCTGTTCCTGGAAACGCAGATGCGCACCGTCAACCTGGAACGGGGCAACCTGGCCGCCTTCGAGCCGGACAAGCTGGGCAAGATGGTGGCGCGCGACGGGCGGCAAATCCGCAGCATGGTGCGCCTGATCGACGATATGCTCGATGTGTCGCGCATCACCAGCGGCAAGCTGTCGATCCGCCGCGAAGCCGTCGACCTGACCTGCCTGGTGCGCCGCGTGGCGGACGACCTGGGCCCGTATGCGGCCGCCACGGGCAGCATACTGGAAGTGATGGCCTTCGAGCCCATCCACGGTTTCTGGGACGCCTTCCGCGTCGAGCAAATCGTTGTCAACCTGATCAGCAACGCCGTACGCTACGGCCAGGGCCAGCCCGTGGAAATCAGCCTGGCACATACGCAAAACAGCGCCGTCATCGAAGTGCGCGACCATGGCATCGGTATCAACGCGCGCGACCAGGAACGTATTTTCGACGCGTTCGAGCGCGTCATGCACCAGGACCGCACGGGCGGCCTGGGCCTGGGCCTGTTCATCACCAAGCAGCTGGTCGATGCGCATGGCGGCGCCATCACCCTGCAAAGCCAGCCCGGCAATGGCGCCCTGTTCAGCGTCACCCTGCCGCTGGCCGGCAGCTGAGGCCGGCATGACCAGCACCCCCGTCCCCCGCAGTCAGGCCGGCGCCAGCGGCGTCGCTTTTTTGCTGCAACTGGAACGCCGGCTGCGCCTTCTGCAAGACACGGGCGAGATTCTTTCCCTGTCGGCGCAGCTGCTGGGACAGCGCCTGGGCGCCCAGCAAGTGGCCTGTTTCGATATCGACCAGACCCTGCAGTGCCCCACCCTGCAGCATGCGTGGAGCGATGGCCTGGCACCCGGCGGCGCCGGCGAGTATTTCCTCGGCGATTACGCGGCAGGCCTGGCCGATGCGCTGGCCGCCGGCCAGGCGCTGGCCGTCAGCGATGTGGCGAGCGATCCGCGCACGGCAGCGCTGGCCGCGTTCGCGCGCCTGGGCATCCGCGCCTTCCTGAACATTCCAATTGCCAAGGATGGCCAGCTGGAGGCCCTGTTCGTCGTGCACAGCAGCGCGGCGCGCCTGTGGCATGCGGACGAGATCGAACTGGCCGTGCAAGTGTCGGAACGCGTCTGGTCGACCATTTTGCGGGCCCGGGCGGAATCGCGTTTGCGCGCCCTGACTGCCAGCATGGAAACGCAAGTGGCCGAGCGCACGCGCGAATTCGGCCGCACCTGGAACGTCAGTCCCGACTTGCTGGGCGTGCTCAACCTCGACGGCTATTTCGAACACTCGAACCCCGCCTGGCAAGCCACCCTGGGCTGGTCGGCGGAGGAAATCCGCACGACGAAATTTTTTGAACTGATCCATCCGGACGACTTGCCGCGCACCTATGCGGCCTGGGATGCTGCCAACCAGGGCCAGCCGGCGCTGCGCTTCGAAAACCGCTACCGCCACAAGCTGGGCGGCTGGCACTGGCTGTCGTGGGTGGCCGTGCCCGAAGGCGAGAAGGTGTATTGCAGCGCGCGCGACATCACCGTGGAAAAGAAGCTGGAAGCGGACCTGGCCGCGCGCAACAGCGAGCGCGAGCGGCTGTGGCGCAGCGCGCAAGACCTGATGGTGGCCATCGATGCCGAAGGCTGCTTTGCCGCCGTCAACCCGGCCGCCGGCGCCATCCTGGGCTGGCTGCCCGAGGAAATGCTGGGCCGCAGCCTGTTCGACTTCGTGCTGCCCGAGGATGCCGCCGCCACGCGCCAGGCGCTGGCGCAAGTGACGCAGGAGGCCCTGCCCAGCTTTGAAAACCGCTACCGGCACCGCGACGGCGGCCACCGCTGGCTGTCGTGGGTGGCGGCCACCGAAGGCGACCTGATTTTCGCCACCGGGCGCCACGTCACCTTGGAAAAGGAAGCGCAAAGCACCTTGCGCAGCATGCAGGAATCGTTGCGCCACAGCGAGATGGCCCTGCTGCAATCGCAAAAGCTCGAAGCGCTGGGCAAGCTGACGGGCGGCGTGGCCCACGATTTCAATAACGTGCTGCAAATTATCTCAGGCAATCTGCAGTTGCTGCAGCTGAGCCTGGACAACGACCCGCTGGCCGCCAAGCGCATCGCCAGCGCCTCGGCCGCCGTGGAACGGGGCGCCAAGCTGTCGGCCCAGCTGCTGGCCTTTGCGCGGCGCCAACCGCTGAAACCGCTGGTGACGGATCTGGCGCAGCTGCTGCGCTCGACGGAAGAGCTGCTGCGACGGGCCACGGGCGAAACCATCGACACACGCTGGCTGCTGGCCGACGACTGCTGGCGCGCCCTGGTCGACCCGCACCAACTGGAAAACGTCATCCTCAACCTGACCATCAATGCGCGCGACGCCATGGATGGCCAGGGCCAGCTGACCATCGAACTGAGCAACATCGTGCTGGGCAGCGACTACGCGGCCCGCCATGCGGACGTGGCGCCCGGCGACTACGTGCAGCTGGCCGTCTCGGATACGGGGACGGGCATTCCCGCCGAGCTGCTGGACAAGATTTTCGAGCCGTTCTTCACGACAAAGAAGGAAGGCGAAGGCACGGGCCTGGGCCTGTCCATGGCCTACGGCTTCCTGCGCCAGAGCGGCGGCCACCTGACGGTGGACAGCCTGCCCGGTCATGGCAGCACCTTCCGCATCTATCTGCCGCGCTCGCTTGAAGCGGAAACGGAACTGCCGCTGCAACTGGGCGGCCCCGTGCTGGGCGGCAAGGAAACCATTCTCGTCGTGGAAGACGACGTGCACGTGCAGACGACGGTGGTCGACATGTTGCGCGGCCTGGGTTACGTCGTGCTGCGCGCCAGCGATGGCGAAAGCGCGCTGGCCGTCATCGGCAGCGGCGTTCCCATCGACCTGCTGTTTACGGACGTGGTGATGCCAGGCAAGGTGGCCAGCACGGCGCTGGCGCGCCAGGCCCGGATGCTGCTGCCACAGCTGGCCGTGTTGTTTACCTCGGGCTACACGCAGGATGCCATGATGCAGGGCGGTCGGCTGGAACCGGGTGTCGAGTTGTTGAGCAAACCGTACCGCCGCGAAGACCTGGCGCGGCGCATCCGCCACCTGCTGGCCAATGGCCGCCACGTGACGGCCCTGCACCAGTACCGCGCGCAGCTGGCACCACCGCAACCTGCCGCACCCGCACAGCCGGCGGGACGACATATTTTGTTGGTGGAAGATAATGCGGACGCGCGCGCCATGACGAGCGAATTGCTGGCCATGCTCGGCCATAGGGTGCTGGCCGTGGGCACGGCCGAGGAAGCCTTGCCCCTGCTGGGCACGCCGGGACTGGACTTGCTGCTGACCGATATCAGCCTGCCGCGCATGTCGGGCGCCGAACTGGCCGAGCTGGCGGCGCGCGACTATCCGCAGCTGGAAGTGGTATTTTCCACCGGCCATGCGCCGGCCAATTCCGGCGTGCTGGACCCGCAAGCACGCTTCCTGGTGAAACCATTTACCGTCAAGCAATTGCAGCAAGCCTTGCTGGCGTCAAGTTAGTAGACGTCGAGCCGGCGCGCCTTCAGTGCGCTGGCCAGCTCTTCCAGACCAAACGGCTTGCGCAGGAAACGCGCGCTGGCATCCTGCATCAGGCTGGCGCCCCAGTCGTGGCCGGAAGCAAACACCACGTCCAGCTGCGGCCAGTGCGCGCGCGCATGGCGCGCCAGTTCCAGGCCGGACATGGTGGGCAGGCTGATGTCCGTCACCAGCACGTCCAGGCCCGGCATGGCCAACAGCGGCATGGCCGCTTCCGCGCTGGCCACGCCGTGCACGGTGTGCCCCAGCATATTGAGCATTTCCGTCGTCATTTCGCGCGCATCGTCATTGTCTTCCACCAGCAGGATGCGCCGCCCAGAAGGGTCGGGCGCGCCCACGAGGCGGCGGTCGGCCAGCAAATGGCGGATGCGCCGCGCCAGGTCTTCGCGCTGGTACGGTTTGCTCAACAGCTCCACGCCAGGGTCCAGCCGCCCGCCCTGCATGATGGCGTTGTGCGTGTAGCCCGAGGTAAACAATACGGCCAGTTCCGGCAGCAGCAGCCTGGCCTGCTGCGCCAGCTGCTTGCTGCTGACGGGACCGGGCATGACCACGTCCGTAAACAGCAGGTCGATGGCCACGCCCGTGCCCAGCAGGGCCAGCGCCGAGGCGCCATCGTCCGCATGCAACACGTCGTAGCCTAGGCCGCGCAGCATGTCGACCACCGTGTGCTGCACGGGCGCATCGTCTTCCACGACGAGGATGGTCTCGCCACCGCCCAGCACGGGACCCGTCAGGCTCGGTGGCGGTTCGGCCAGTTTTTCCAGCGAACGGGGCAGGTAAATCTTGAACGTCGTGCCGGCGCCCGGCGCGCTGTGCACCTTGATGTGGCCTGCGCTCTGGCGGATGAAGCCGTACGCCATGGACAGGCCCAGACCCGTGCCCTCGCCTTCGCGCTTGGTGGTGAAGAAGGGCTCGAAGATCTGGTCGATCACGTCGCGCTCCATGCCGTGGCCCGTGTCGGTGATGGTCAGCAGCACGTATTGCCCCTCCAGCACGTCCGCATGCTGGCTGGCGTAGGCGGCGTCGAGCGTGACGTTGCTCAAGGTAAAAGTCAGGCGCCCGCCCTTGTCCATCGCATCGCGCGCGTTGATGGCCATGTTCAGCAGCACGTTTTCCATCTGGTTCGGGTCGACCAGCGTATGCCACAGGCCGTCGCTGATGAAGGTTTCCTCGGTAATCGCTTCGCCCAGCGCGCGGCGGATCAGCTCATGCATACGGCGCAGCAAACGCCCCAGGTCCGTCACCAGCGGTCTCAACGGCTGGCGCCGCGCAAAGGCCAGCAGCTGCGACGACAGCTTGGCGCCCCGCTCGACGGCCGAGGCGGCCGAATCGAGGCGGCGGGCCGCCTGCGGATTGTCCGCCACCGTCAGTTTCAGCAACTGCAAATTGCCGGAGATAATTTGCAGGACGTTATTGAAATCGTGGGCCACGCCGCCCGTCAGCTTGCCGATCGATTCCAGTTTTTGCGCCTGCAATAAAGCTTGCTCGCTGCGCACCAGCGCCAGCCGCGCCTCTTTTTCATCGGTGACGTCGCGGCCGATGGCATGGATCAGCTTTTGCGCCGGCACGGCCGTCCAGGAAATCCAGCGGTAGCCGCCATCGCGGCGCCGGTAGCGGTTTTCCATGCGCAAGGTGGGCGCGCCATGGGCCAGCCGCGACAAGTCCTGCAAGGCCGCCATGCGGTCATCGGGATGCACGAGGCTGATGAAGTCCATGCCCAGCGATTCGACTTCCGGGCGCTCGAGGATCTTGCTCCAGGCGGGATTGACGGCGATGATCATGCCGGACAGGTCCGCCACCAGCATGATGTCGGTCGACAGGCGCCACATGCGGTCGCGGTCGGCCGTGCGATTGGCCATTTCCACTTCCAGCGAGGAATTCAGGTAGGCCATCTTTTCCAGCACGTTCTTCTGTTCCTGCACGTCCGTATTCGTGCCCACCCAGCGCAGCACCTTGCCCGCCTCGTCGAACAGGGGCAAGGCGCGCGCGAGAAACCAGCGGTAGGCGCCATCGCTGGCGCGGCGCATGCGGAACTCCTGTTCATAGGCGCTGGCCGTGGCGACGGCCCGGTCCCAGCTTCTCTGCGTAGTCTGCACGTCGTCCGGATGCACGCAGTGGCGAAAACCGCTGGACACGAGCGACTTCATCGATTGTCCCGTGTATTCGCACACCTGTTCGTTGACCCAGTAGGTGGCGCCGCTGCCATGCGCCAGCCAGGCCTGGTTGGGCATGGTGGACGCGAGCGAACGGAACTGCGCCTCGCTGTCGAGCAAGGCATTGCGCGCCTGCCAGTGTTCGTCGATATCCTCGCACGAGCCATACCATTTCACGGCTTGGCCGCGTTCGTCCCGGCGGCAATATGCGCGCGAATGCACCCAGCGGTACTGGCCATCCTGCCGGCGCACGCGCATTTCCTGGTCGAAAGGCTGGCCGCTGCCCACCGCTTCGCTCCAGGCCGCCAAGGAATGGGGAATGTCTTCGGGGTGGATGGCTTCCAGCCAGCTGGTGCCCAGGCCGTTGCCGCCCGTCCATTCGCGCCAGCGCTGCGCGACATAGTCAAGCTTGCCGTCGATATCGGCCGTCCACAGCACTTGCGTGTTCAGTTCGATGGCGTAATGAAAATGTTCGCGGCTGTCGTGCAGCGCCTGTTCCAGCTGGCCCCGCTCGATGACATGCGCGGCCACGCGCGCGGCCAGCGCCAACAGTTCGATCTCCGGTTGCGTGGGATGGCATGTCACCTGGAAAAACAGGCCCAGCACGCCCAGGATATGCCCCTTGGCGCCGAACACGGGGGCAACCCAGCAGGCGCGGTAGCCGTGCAGCAAGGCTTCCTTGCGCCCCGCGCTCCAGTGCACGTCGCGCGTGATGTCGCCGCAATACACGGGCGCGCCGGAAAAAGCCGCCGTGCCGAACGGGGATGGCTGCTCGCCGCCGTGGCGCAGGGCCAGGCACAGGTCTTGTGGCAGGCTGGGCGCGGACAAGCCGCAAAAGCGGTCGGCCTCGTCGATCAGCACGAGGCAGGCATGCGCGCCGCCGTCGGCCAGCTCTTGCAGCGCCAGCAACAAATGCTCCAATGCAGGGGCCAGGTCGGCGCCTGCCGCGATGCTGCCCAGCGCACTATGCTCGGCGTCCAGCAAGGAAAGAATGTTGTTTGCGTGCACCGTGTCGATAAGGGGAAAACTGATGCCCGGAATATACCATGGGGCAACCCTCTTGCAGGAGGAAAACAGCGTACCACTTGATCCCTGCGCCCATGCGGCCCTATGCTAAAGTGTTGCTCTCTTCTCAAGCGAATTCCAGCATGCCTACTTCCTTGCCGTCCTCCCTGATCGCCAGCGCCCTGCTCGCCTCAGTCCACGGCGCCGTCGCCGCCCCCATGAGCCTGGACGACTACCTGGCCCTGAACGGCCCCCCGCCCACGGCGCAGATCGCCTATGGCCCCGCACCGTCGCAATACGCGCAGCTGTTCCGGCCCGAAGGCAGCGGCCCGTTCCCCGTCGTCGTGCTCGTGCATGGCGGCTGCTGGACGGTGGCCTTCGGCGGCATCAAGCAGATGCGCAACGTGGCCGGCGCCCTCGTCGCGCAAGGCATCGCCGTGTGGAATGTCGAGTACCGGCGCGTGGACGAGCCGGGAGGCGGCTACCCTGGCACCTACGAAGACATGCACGCGGCACTCGACAGCCTGCAGCAGCACGCGCCCCAATACCAGCTCGACACGACCCGCATCGTCGCCATGGGCCACTCGGCCGGCGGCCAGCTGGTGCAATGGATCGCCGGGCGAGAAAAACTGCCAAAAACCAGTCCCCTGTACCGCGACAAGTTCCTGCCAGTCAAAAACATCGTCAGCCTGGGCGGCCTGGCCGACCTGCGCCATGAAAAGGACTTGATCAAGACCAGCTGCGAGCGCGACATCGCCCAGCTGGCAGGCCAGCCCAGTACTGAGCGCCCCGACATCTACAACGATACCAACGCCGCCGACCTCATCCCCAACGGCAGCCGCACCGTGCTGGCCACGGGAGAACTGGACACCATCTCCCCTCCCCGCGTGGCACACGATTACGCAGCGAAAGCTGTGAAGGCCGGTGACCATGCGGAGGTGCTGATTTTGCCGGGGGCCAGTCATTATGACGAGATTGCGGCGACGTCGAATGCTTGGGGGATGATTTTGCCGGTGGTTCGGGGGATGTTGGGGATGGAGGCGAAATGATGAGAGTAGTGCCTGAAGCGGGCGATATGACAAAAGTAGCGCTCAAGGCTCGCGCATATCTGCCGTCAAGCGGTGTTCAGTCCAACTCCGATATTGCCTCCGTCAGCTATGCCGACGGCACACTGATTGTGCTGATTGCTTGTTCGCGAGAGCAAAATGACGTCAGCGGCCTGAAGATTACGTTCCCCGACGTAGACGGATTTCGCTTGCTTGATGAGGTCGACCTGGTGCGATACTGGAATTCCAGTGACTTCCCGTGCGGCAGCCACCTCTTGGAAGTGCTGACAGGAAGTTGGGGTATGGAAGAGAACACGCTACAGGGTTTTGAACACACACGGCGCGAATGGCTGGTCGTCACCGGGAACGCCTGCCTCAGCGCATTTTGCCAGGCAGAGCCTGAGTTAGCGGAGGCAACATGGAAGTTTCAAGTCTAAACAGAGATACAAGAAAAATGTCCGACCGGTTATCTCGATCGTGGTTTTGAAATGCCTAACAAATCATCGACTATACATCGAGAGAAAAAGATCTATGCGAACTGCAATCGCTTGGGTAGTTGGAATCACCACCATCCTCCTGGTTGGACTTGGCTTAACATTTCTTGGTGATGCTCTTGGTGTTTTAGCATCAACTGATCTAGATGGCCCTACAACCATAACGATTGGGAGCGGCCGTAATAGTTATGACGAAGAAGTTAGCTCGTTCATGACTTTGTATGGGTGCACAAGCACTACTTTTGCATTCCTCTGTGGCCTCTGGATCGGACAGGCCACCTACACCCGGCGCTGGAATGCAGGTTTCACCCAAAAAGGCTGGTATTCATTTTTAGCATAGGTCATTGCGCTCACGACGCTTATGATTATTTCTGTTCTCATGCACGTGGCTTTCCGCCCGTTTACTAGTGTGTTCGCCTCATATATACGTACGCTCATAGAACTCGGCGCGGTACTTGGTATCGGCTGTGCGTGCTATCAATGGTTTAAAAACCGAGTAAAGTGCCTTGAACCCGAGCCAAAGGTTTGACAACTCCGCAAGCGTGGTCACATATATCTATACTACCTCTTGAAAGCTGGTGTTATCCCTCGTTATGTCCGCTCTGGGCTAACTTGAAATATGAATATCGGTTTCGGCCTTCCCTAAAAAAGGCGAAGCACAAATCAAGCCGAGTAGGCCATCACCCAAAATCCAGGCTCCCCGGGCCCAGCGGGCCTGAAAAATGGCCAGGGCAAGGCGCGCGGGCGAAGACAGTACGCATGTACGGCGAGCCCAAGCAACGCAGCCATGGACATTTTCTCAGGCCCGCGGCTCTGGCCCGCCATTCAAAACAATACGATCACTGAACACGTGCCAGGTACTGAGACAGCTGGGCGAAGGTCGCCTTGAACCCCTGCGTCATCGACTCAAATCCCTGCTTGAAAGTCTCATGCTGCTCATCCGTCGCCTTGTGCGGCGTCGACCGTAACGTCATCGTCGTCTTGCCGTTTTCCTCGGTGAGGGTCATGACATTGAACGATTCCAGCGGCCAAGTGGCGCTGACGGGGTGCTGCACGGCGTTCCCCTGCTTGTCGGCAAACGACAGGATGGAAACGATGCGTTCAGGCGCTTCGATAGACTGGTAGGTGAACTTGCCCCACATCTCGTAGCCATTATCGGCGCGCATGCCGTAGTGGAAGACTCCGCCCGGTTTGAGATCCAGCGCCAACACACTCAATTCGAATCCCACAGGCCCCCACCACTGCGCCAGGCGCTCGGGTTCGACCCACGAGCGGAACACGAGATCGCGCGGCGCGTCGAAAGTTTGCGTGATGACAAAGTCGCTGCTGTCGCGGTGCTGTCCTTCCTGCTTCTGTTCTGCGGTGGCCATGCTCTCTCCTGTGTTGGTGGACTGGCAGTTAATGTAACAGTGGCGCCGAAAATGGGAAAGGCCCGTACGCCCTCTTGAGCGCAGGCCGGGTTAGCGCACAGCGCGTAAGCCGACATCACCAACGGCCCCAGGCGCACAATGTTGTCGGATTACGCGGGGCTTTGCCCGCCAATCCGACCTACTTGGCTTTGCCCGTCGCGGCCACCTGATCGAGAATATGCTTGGGTACGGCGGCATAATGCTTGAACTCCATCGTGTACGTGGCCCTGCCCTGGGTCAGCGAACGCAGGGTGGTGGAATAGCCGAACATTTCCGCCAGCGGCACGAGCGCCTTGACGATGCGGCCCGCGCCGCCGGGGACGTCGTCGACGCCCTGCACCATGCCACGGCGGGCCGTCAGGTCGCCCATGACGTTGCCCATGAACTCTTCCGGCGTTTCCGCCTCCACCTGCATCATCGGTTCCAGCAGCACGGGGTGTGCCTTGCGCATGCCATCCTTGAAGGCGATGGAGCCGGCCATGCGGAACGCGTTTTCGTTCGAATCGACGTCGTGGTAGGAGCCGAAGGTCAACGTTGCCTTGACGTCGACGACCGGGTAGCCTGCCAGCACACCCGACTTCAAGGTTTCGACGATGCCCTTGTCGACGGCGGGGATGAATTCGCGCGGCACGACGCCGCCCTTGATGGCGTCGACGAACTGGTAGCCGGTGCCCGGCTCCAGCGGTTCGAGTTTCAGCACCACGTGGCCGTACTGGCCCCGCCCGCCCGATTGCTTGACGAACTTGCCCTCCACGTCTTCCACCGCGCGCGTGATGGTTTCGCGGTAAGCCACCTGCGGCTTGCCGACATTGGCTTCCACGCCGAATTCACGGCGCATGCGGTCGACCAGAATTTCCAGATGCAGCTCACCCATGCCCGACATGATGGTCTGGCCCGATTCCTCGTCCGTATGCACCCTGAACGACGGGTCTTCCTGCGCCAGGCGGTTCAGGGCGATGCCCATCTTTTCCTGGTCCGGCTTGGTCTTCGGTTCGACGGCCTGCGAAATCACGGGTTCCGGGAAGACCATCTTTTCCAGCACGATGATGTGGTCGATGGCGCACAGGGTGTCGCCCGTGGTGACGGCTTTCAGGCCCACGGCGGCGGCGATGTCGCCCGCATACACTTCTTTGATTTCCTTGCGTTCGTTCGCATGCATCTGCAGGATGCGTCCCAGCCGCTCGCGCGCGCTCTTGGTGGGGTTGTAGACCATGTCGCCCGAATTCACCACGCCCGAATACACGCGGAAGAAGGTCAATTGCCCCACGAACGGGTCCGTCATGATCTTGAAGGCGAGCGCGGCAAAGTGCTCGTCGTCCGTCGGATGGCGCTCCACTTCATTGTCGTGTTCGTCATGGCCCATGATGGGCGGCACTTCCATCGGCGACGGCAGGTATTCGATGACGGCGTCCAGCATCGCCTGCACGCCCTTGTTCTTGAAGGCGCTGCCGCACAGCATAGGCACGATTTCGTTGCGAATCGTGCGCGCGCGCAAGGCCTGCTTGAGCTCGGCTTCCGTAAACGTGTCGCCATTCAGATAGCGTTCCGTCATCTCCGTGCTGGCTTCGGCCGCGTGCTCGACCATGTGCTCGTGCCACTGCTGCGCCTGCGCCTGTAGCTCGGCGGGAATCTCACCATAGCTGAACTGCACGCCCTGGCTGGCATCGTCCCAGGTAATGGCGCGCATTTTCAGCAAGTCGATCACGCCCGTGAAATGGTCTTCGGCGCCGATCGGCAGCTGGATGGGCACGGCCACGCCCTTCAGGCGGTCGGCGATCTGCTGACGCACGCGCAGGAAATCGGCCCCCACCCGGTCCATCTTGTTGATGAAGGCGAGGCGCGGCACGTGGTATTTGTTGGCCTGGCGCCAGACGGTTTCCGACTGCGGCTGCACGCCGCCGACGGCGTCATACACCATCACGGCACCGTCGAGCACGCGCATCGAACGCTCGACCTCGATCGTGAAATCCACGTGGCCGGGCGTATCGATGATGTTGATCCGGTGTTCAGGAAAGTTGCCAGCCATGCCTTTCCAGAAGGCCGTGGTGGCGGCCGAGGTGATGGTGATGCCCCGTTCCTGCTCCTGCTCCATCCAGTCCATGGTGGCGGCGCCATTGTGCACTTCGCCGATCTTGTGATTGACCCCCGTATAAAACAGGATGCGCTCGGTAGTGGTGGTCTTGCCGGCGTCGATATGGGCGCTGATGCCGATATTGCGGTAGCGCTCGATAGGTGTTTTGCGGGTCATCACAGTCTCCATGGCTAGCCCCGGCACCCGGTTTTCCAGTGTAGCAGACATCGATTTGGCCGGCACGGCAGCGTGCCGTTTACCAAGCGCGCAACACTGTCCGTCGTGCGCACGCCAAGGACACAGGGGAAATGAACGATTCAGCTATACTTTCATCAGTATTAAATCAACAAAGATTAATCAGCATCAATACGCATGGCAATTACCATGCAAGGCGACGCCGCCGGCATGCAGCCAAGGTGCGCACCGAACGACATGCCCTACTCAGCCTATGACTATCCAACTAAGAAAAATAATCCTCTCCTCCCTGCTGGCATCGCCGGCACTGGCCATGGCCGGTGAACTGGAACAACAAATGCAGCGTTGCGCCGTGCTTGGCGACGCCAGCGCCCGTTTGGGGTGCTTCGACACCCTGGCCAAAGCGGCGGAAAAAGCCACCATCGCGGCCGGTGGTGATTCCGCCAACGCGGCCGTCACCCTGGCAGCGGCAGCCGAGGCCGCCCCGATCACCCCAGTCAGTCCGCCTGGCGTGGCCACGCCGGACGCTGTCAACGCGGCCATTCCCGCCGTCGCACAGACAGGCGCGGCGCCGCCGGAAGCGCCGATTTCGCGCACCCAGCAATCGTGGGAATTGAACGAGGCCTCGAAGCGCGGGCTGTTCAACTTCCGCCCGCACCGCGACAACTATCTGTTGCTGGCCAATTACAGCGACGCCTCGAACGACGAACCGTTCCAGGATTTCACGCCGGCCGGCATCAAGAGCCAGCATGTGGAACTGACGTTCCAGCTGAGCTTCAAGATGAAACTGCTGGAAGACATCGCCGGCACGCCGCTCGACATGTGGTTCGGCTACACGCAGCAAAGTTTCTGGCAAGCGTATAACCGCAAGGCATCGAGCCCGTTCCGCGAGACCAATTACCAGCCGGAACTGATGCTGATCATGCCGATCAACAAGAATTTCGCGGGCGTGGAATTCAATTACCTGAACTTCGGCCTCGTGCACCAGTCCAACGGCCAGACGTCGACCCTGTCGCGCAGCTGGAACCGCGTGTATGCCGAACTGGGCATGGAAAAAGACAATCTGGCCGTCACGGCCCGTGTCTGGCACCGCCTCGACAATGGCAAGACCGACAATGACAATATCGACATCACCGATTACCTGGGACATGGCGACTTGCGCGTGAGCTACCGCAACAAGGGCCACGAGTATGCCGTGACGGCCCGCCGCAATTTCAGCAAGAAGCATGGCTCCATGCAGGCAAGCTGGGCTTTCCCATTGAAGGCCAACCTGAAAGGTTATCTGCAACTGTTCTCCGGCTATGGCCAGAGCTTGATCGACTATAACTATTCGCAGAAATCGATCGGCGCCGGTTTCATGGTCGACCTGTAAGCTAAACACAGTACCGCAAACAAAAATGGCGCCGACGGCGCCATTTTTTATGGGAAATATCTGACTTATCGCGGGCCGCCGCCCAGCACGCGGGCCGGCAGCATGACGATGGCGCGCAGCAATTCAAACACGCCTTCCACGCCGATGCCGATCAAGCGGAATGGCAGCAACAGCAGCCAGGCCAGCGGATACAGCACGAGGGCCAGCAAGGCCAGGGGCCAGCATACGAGCAAGAGCAGCAACCACAGCACAAATCCCAGCATCGCGTCCCCCTAGAATGAAATGTGCGGAGCAAGCCGTGCTTGCCCCGCTACCGTGACGCCACTATATGCAAGCGCCGCCACGGCGGCAACGGCCGTGCGATGAACTGCGTGCTGGGGGGATGAACGGTGCAAAAACGGGAATGAACGGCGCCTGCGGCTACCTTTATTGACCGACGCAAATCACTTTCGTGATGTATTCATGCGCGTTCGGCTTTTTGCTGGTGGCCCATTTGATGGCCTGGTTGGCATCTTCGATGGTCAGGATCGAGGCCTTGTCCTTCGACTTGATGAAGGACACGCCTTCAAACACGCCTTCCTTGCTGCGCATTACCTTGGCAAACACGGGCGGTTTGGTTTCGCCATCGCTGATTTTGTTCTGTTGCACGAGGTAACGCTGATCGATCTGTTCCATGATAGTAAAGCTGTCCAGTGGGTAAAAGACGAAATATACCCTGAATGGACAAACGCCGCAGGATGAAATCGCTGCGGCGTTGCCTTTGAATTAACGCTACTTATGCGTAGACGGCGTTCTGCGTGGCAGGCTGCAGGTTCACGTCATAGATCACCTGCGCGCGGATCGACGTTTCCAGCGAAGGAATCGAGCCGCCGGCACGGTACTGGAAGCTCACTTGCAGCACGTCGCCCGCCTTCACGGCGACCGGCGCGGCCAGCGGCAAGCACATGTAGTGGTTCAGCCAGTCGATGGTGGTCGAGCGCTCGGGCACGACGGCCAGGATGTTCTTGGTGACGAAACGCAAGGCGTTCAGGGTGCCGCTGCGCTCGACGACGAACTTGCCGTCGAAGCCGAACACGCTGTCCGTCGGCTGGCTGAAGTCGATGATGCTGTAGACGGACGGCAGCGCCAGCTCCTGCACGCCAGGATGAATGGCCGTGGTTTCCTGGAATTGCACGATGGGCGCATAAAAGCCCTCGAAATCGTATTCCTGCTGCATCGGCTGCACGGCCATGATGACGGCCTCAGGCAGGAAGATGGGCAGCGGGCCGCCAAAGCGGGCCAGGTAGCGGCGCTTGAACGATTCGATCACTTCCACCTGCTTTTCGCGCAGCATGCCCACATGAATCATTTCGCAGATGACCACGTCGACGGGCTCGGGCGGCAGGTATTCAAACGCGTCCGCGTGGACGACTTCGACTTTTTCACCGTTGGGATTGAGCGCCAGCATCTTGCGCGCTTCCTTGACCATGTCCGGATTGAACTCCACGCACCAGACCTTGTCGGCGCGCGCGGCCGCAAACCACGACAGCACACCCGTGCCGCCGCCCAGCTCCAGCACTTTCATGCCAGGCTTCACCGCGTAATCGATCGCCGACTTGAACCCGTGCATGCGGTTCTGGTCCATCAACATATTGTGGTGGTAATGGACGGGGATAAATTGCCCCAGGTAACAACTCTCGATTTCTCGTTCATTCAGCATGTCTGTCCTCTTGGAGTCTGGCTCCGATGGCCGATCGGTTTTGTCATTCCAGAAAGCAGTGTTATCGCACGGGCTGCGCGAGGGGCGGCGACAAACCAGCCGGCGCCTGACGTTGATGTGATTGCCCATGCGAAAATCTCCTGATTAATGCGACACGATCATTATCGTTAATCGGCACGGAGAACAAAGGGCTGAGCTGAGAGGCAATTCCATGCCAGTTTCAGCGCTGGCATGGAAAATATTGCTAGAAAATTACTTTCGTGCCGCGCGCGCCTTCTGTGCCGCTTCGATGATGGCGACCACGCCCGGCTTGTCGCCGGCCTGGGCAAACTGCACGGCCGTCCAGCCATGGTCGCTTTTCAGGCTGGCGTCCGCGCCCCAGGACAGCAGCAGCTTGACGGCGCCCTCCTGCCCCTCGCGGGCGGAGAACATCAGCGGCGTGACGTTGGCGGGCGCGCGCGCATCGACGGCGGCATCGCGGTCCAATAAAATCTTCATGATCGGCAAGTCGCCCGCCGAAGCCGCATAGTGGAGCGCCGTCCAGCCGCTCTGGTTGACTTTAGCGCCTTTGGCCAGCAAGGCATTCACGGCATCCTGCTTGTGTTTATAGGCGGCCATCATCAGCGCCGTGTTGCCATTGGCCGAACGGGCTTCGATGTCGATGCCGGGTGCGTCGAGCAGCACCTTGAACACCTTGTCCGCATCGTCGCGCAAGGCCAGCACGAGGGGAATGTCGCCGCGCTGCGCGTCGGGCTGGTTCGGGTTCATGCCCTCGGCCAGCATGTCGCGCACGCCGCTGGCGTTGTTGACGGACACGGCGCGGAAAAAAGCATCCGGTTCCGGCGCCGCCTGGCTGGCGGTAGCGCAGCAAAGCAGCATCGCCAGCGCGAGTTTTTTCATCATGTCTGACTTTCAGAAGTTACGGCAACTGATTGAATAACTTGAAGAAATTGTCCGTCGTCTGGCGCGCCACCTGCTCCAGCGGGATGCCTTTCAGGGTCGACAGGTATTCCGCCACGTGGGCCACATAGCCCGGTTCGTTCATGCGGCCGCGGAACGGCACGGGCGCCAGGTACGGCGAATCCGTTTCGATGAGGATGCGCTCGAGCGGCACTTCCAGGGCCACGGCTTGCAAATCCCTGGCGCTCTTGAACGTGACGATGCCGGAAAACGAAATATAGAAACCCATGTCGATGGCGGCGCGCGCCACTTCCAGGGATTCCGTAAAGCAATGCATGACGCCGGCCACGCCGCCATCGGCCACGCCAGCGCCCTCTTCGCGCATGATGCGTATCGTGTCTTCACTGGCCGCTCTTGTGTGAATAATCAAGGGCTTGCGCGTGATTCTTGAAGCTTTGATGTGAGTGCGAAAACGCTCGCGCTGCCACTCGAGGTCGCCCGTCAGGCGGAAATAGTCGAGGCCCGTCTCGCCAATGGCGATGATCTTCGGGTGGTCCGCCAATCGCACCAGGTCTTCCACGGACGGTTCAGGCGTGTCCTCGTAGTCGGGATGCACGCCGACGGAGGCAAAGATATGCGGATACTGCTCGGCCAGGGCCAGCACCTGCGGGAAGTCCGGCAAGTCGACGGACACGCACAGGGCGTGCGTCACCTTGTTCTCGGCCATCTTGGCGAGGATCTCGGGCATGCGAGCGGCCAGCTCGGGGAAATTGATATGGCAATGGGAATCGATATACATAAGGCGGGATTGTACCGGAGGGAGCGAAAACTGGCAGGGGGACGGCGACGGCGCGCATCCCCTGCCGGGGCGGTTCGGAGGCTTGCAGCCGACTACATCTGCGAGGCCGGATGTTCCGCGAGCGGAACGAAGTTGCCGGTCGACTCGTCGAGTGCATCGAGGGAACCGTTCTCGATGTCGTACACCCAGCCGTGCAGGGTCAGCCGGTGTTGCGCCATGGCCAGCGCCACCGAAGGATGGGTGCGCAGGTTATTGAGTTGCGCGACTACGTTGGCACGCACCATGCCATCGATGCGCGACTGTTCCGTCGGATGGTCGACCGATTCGTTGATCATGCGCGCCGCATCGGCATGGTGCAGCCAGCTGCGCACGGCCGGCATGTGATCGAGGCAGGCGCACGTGGCGATCGCCTTCATCGCGCCGCAATCGGAATGGCCGCAAATGACGATGTCGCTCACGTTCAAGGCGGACACGGCAAATTCGACCGTGGCGCTCACGCCGCCCGGTTCAGGGCCGTACGACGGCACGATGTTGCCCGCGTTGCGGATCACGAAGAGTTCGCCGGGTTCGCGCTGCGTCACCAGTTCTGGCACCATGCGGCTATCCGAGCAGGAAATGAACAGGGCCTTCGGGGTTTGCCCCGTGGCCAAGGTTTTGAACAACTCGCGGCGCTCAGGAAAAACCTCTTTTTGGAAGCGTAGGAATCCAGCAATAATGTCGCGCATAATAAATAGGGATCGTTATCTGAGCCCGTATTATCGCTGAATGGCGTCTGGCTTGCCTACTGCCCCGCCTACTGCGCGTCAGGCGGCTGCCACAGCTCCACCTTGTTGCCCTCTGGATCAATGACCCAGCCGAACTGGCCGTATTCCGATTGTCATGCACGCCTCCGTTGCTGTCCAGTGTCTTGACTGGAACACCGGCTTGCGGGCGCGGCAAACGGCGGGGAGAGAATTTACATTAACTCAGCAACACAAGCGCTTGATTTCATTGGCAACTGGAAGCGTAATCGAGCAGCATATCTTCCAGGAACAGCTTGGGCGACAAGGGGTGCTCGGCAATCGCCCGGCGTTCGTTCGCCGCCTTGATGGCGGCCATCAGACGACTCACGTTGATGCGTCCTGCCAAGGCTTCCAGTTCGCGCCGGTGGCGCGGGTAGTAGCGGATGGTGCCCGACAATTTGACGGAAAACACATCGTACAGCCAGCGCTGTAGCGATGCCACCAGCGGCGCCAACGGCGCCTTCTGCAATTTGTCGGCCGCCTTCAGGGCCGCTTCCACGCCAGGGTTGGCCAAGACTTGCAGCAATTGTTCCGTCTCCTCGCGGCCGCCCGATTCGGACTGGGCCAGCGCGGCCAGCGGTGCGCCGCCCTGCTCGCGCAGCCAGCTGTCCGCGTCGTTCAAGCCTTGTTGCTTGAGCCACGCCAAGGCTTGCTCGTGGCTGGGCATCGGCAACGCAAACTTGCGGCAGCGCGACAATATCGTCGGCAGCAAGCGGTCCAGGCTGTTCGATGCCAGCAGGAACAAGGTGCCCGGCGGCGGCTCTTCCAGCGTCTTCAGCAAGGCGTTCGAGGCGGGCGTGTTCAGCGCCTCGGCCGGATACAGCACCACCACGCGCAAGCCCTGGCGGTGCGTGGAAATGTTCATGAAATCAGCCAGGTTGCGGATCTGCTCGATCTTGATGTCTTTCGACGGCGTCTTGGTCTTGGCGCTTTTCTTCGCGCCTTCGCCCTCTTCGCCGTCGTCGGCCACCTCGTCTTCCAGCGCTTCCGGACGGACCCGGCGGTAATCGGGATGGTTGCCCTGGCTAAACCAGCCGCATGAGGCGCAGGCGCCGCAGGCATGGCCGTCGGCACGCACGTCTTCGCACAGCAGCGCTTGCGCGAAATGCTCGATGAAGTCGGCCTTGCCGATGCCCTGCGCGCCATGGAACAAAATGGCGTGCGGCATGCGCGGGCGCAAGGCTTGCAATTGCTGCCAGGCGTCCTGTTGCCATGGATAGAGAGAACTGGTCATTTTATTCTTTGTAAATCAGTGTGTTGCAGTGCTTTTCTCAAGTAAAACATCCAGCAGCTGCGCGAGCTGCACTTGAATGTCGGCGATGCTTTGCGTGGAATCGATGATGCGGAAGCGTTCCGGGAACTGGGCCGCACGGCGCAGATACTCGTTGCGCGTGGCGGCGAAAAAGTCCGCCTGTTCCTGCTCGAACTTGTCGAGCGCGCGCGTAGCGTCCAGGCGGGCGCGGGCGACGGCCAGCGGCACATCGAATAAAAACGTCAGGTCCGGCTGCAGGTGCGGATGCACCCACGCTTCCAGCGTCTCCATCTTGCCCAGGTCCATGCCGCGGCCGCCGCCCTGGTAGGCAAAGCTGGCATCGCTAAATCGATCGGAAATGACCCACTCGCCCCGCGCCAAAGCGGGCGCGATGACTTGCGCGATGTGTTCGCGGCGGCTGGCGAACATCAGCAAGGCTTCCGTTTCCAGGTGCATTTTTTCATGCAGCAGCAGTTCGCGCAGCTTTTCGCCCAGGCTGGTGCCGCCCGGTTCGCGCGACGAGACGAGGCTCACGCCCTTTTGCCGCAGGTAGTCGGTGACAAAGCCGATATGCGTCGACTTGCCCGCGCCATCGATGCCTTCGAAGGTGATGAAGCGGGGTTGATGGTGTTGTGTCATGAAACTTCTTAATCTGGTGAAATTAGCGCTGGTACTGGTTCACGGCGCGGTTATGGTCGGGCAGGTTGGCCGAGAACTGACTGGTGCCGTCGCCGCGCGCCACGAAATACAACGCCTGCGTGCGGGCCGGCGCCAACGCCGCCGTCAGCGATTGCGCGCCAGCCAGGGCGATCGGCGTGGGCGGCAAGCCGCCGCGCGTGTAGGTATTGTACGGGGTGTCCGCTTCCAGGTCGCGTTTGCGGATCTTGCCTTGGTAGTTGTCGCCCATGCCATAGATCACGGTCGGGTCCGTCTGCAGCAGCATGCCCGTCTTGAGGCGGTTGACGAACACGCCGGCGATCATGGCGCGCTCGGACTTTTGCCCCGTTTCCTTTTCCACGATGGAAGCCATGATCAGGGCTTCGTACGGGTTTTTATATGGCAAGGCCGGATCGCGCTTGTCCCACGCTTCGGACAGGCGGCCGATCATGGCCGTGTGCGCCTGCCTGAAAATCTGCATTTCGCTGGCGCCCTTGGCGAACAGATACGTATCCGGGAAGAACAAGCCTTCCGGGTGCACATATTCAGGGCTGATTTTCGCCATCAGTTCCTTGTCGGACAGGCCCACGGTATCGTGCTTGAGGCCCGGGTGGTTGGCCATGGCCAGGCGCATTTGTTTAAAGGTCCAGCCTTCGATGATGGTCAGCGACTCTTGCGCGAATTCACCGCGTGCCAGTTGCGTGATCAGGCGCTGCGGCGTGGTGCCCGGTTTCAGCTCGTAGGAACCGGCCTTGATCTTCGAGGTCTTGCCTTCGATGCGCGCCAGCATGTTGAACAGGATGGGAACGATGGGCACGCCCGCGTCCGCGATCTGCTGGCCGGCCGCATGCGCGCCACTGCCCGGGTTGATCGTAAACGGGATCGCTTCGCCGTCCGTGGTGATGGGCTGCTGTGCCCAGTACACAAAAGTACCGCCGACGCCGATGGCGGCGATGACTGAACTGACTACAAGTTTTTTAAAGAAAGCCATTGTTCCGATTCTTGTGATGCGGGCGCTGGCGGGCAACGCGCGCTTGTTATGATCGTTCATTTGTGAAGCAAGTGCGCGCAAAGCGGCGCCAACACTGGCAATCTTGCCGCTGCCGACGCAATCTGCGCGACATCACTATAATGAACCCGTAATGATAATGCTTAATCGCTGATCTAATGGAAATTATGAATAACTGGAATCAATTTTTAACAGCACAAGGCGCCCGCCCCGTTGCCATCGATGGCGCGCCTGACAGCACAGCAAACTCCCCCATCGCCGATTTTGGCCGGTCCCTGACAGTGCCCCAGCTGCAAGAAGGTTTTGTCGCGGCCATCACGGACCAGGGCTTGATCGGCTTGAACGGCGACGATGCAGCCAGTTTCCTGCACGGCCAGCTGACCAACGATGTGGAACACCTGAGCCAGGAGCAAGTGCGCCTGGCCGGCTACTGCACGCCGAAGGGCCGGCTGCTGGCCAGTTTCCTGATGTGGCGCAACGCCACCACCATTTATCTGCAATTGCCGCGCGCCATACAGCCGGCGATTCAGAAGCGCTTGCAGATGTTTGTGCTGCGCGCCAAGGCCAAGCTGCACGATGCGTCCGCCGATGAGTCCAATCAAATCTTACTGGGCCTCGGCGGCAAGCAAGCCAGCGCGGCCCTGTCCGCCTGGTTCCCGGCACTGCCCGCCGCGCCGTTCAGCAAGGTGGACCACGCGCTAGGCACCCTGCTGCGCGTGGCCGATGCGTTCGGCAGCGCCCGCTATCAATGGCTGACGTCGGCCGCCACGGCGCAGAACGTGTGGCCGCAGCTGGCAGAAACTCTCGCCAAGGGCGGCAATAACGCCTGGCAATTGTCGGACATCCATGCGGGCATCCCGCAGATCACGGCCGCCACGCAAGAGCAGTTCGTGCCGCAAATGGTCAACTTCGAGCTGCTGGGCGGCGTCAATTTCAAGAAAGGCTGCTACCCGGGCCAGGAAATCGTCGCGCGCAGCCAGTACTTGGGCAAGCTCAAACGCCGCACCACCCTCGTCAGTATCGCCGATCCCTCGGTGGTGGCCGGCGGCGAACTGTTCGCCGTGAGCGACCCCGAGCAACCGTGCGGCATGGTCGTCAACGCGGCGCCGAACGGCGTGGGCGGCATCGACGCCCTCGTTGAAATGAAGCTGGGGGCGATCGAAGAAGGTTCAAGCGCCGCCGGCGCCGTACGCTACGGCTCGGCCCAGGGCGCTGCCGTGCAGTTCCTGCCCATGCCTTACGTGCTCGACGCACTCGACTTGTGAGAATGCCATGAAAGATCTGTACGTTTACTATCAGGTAAAAGAAGCGCACGCCCAGGCGCTGGAAGCCCGGGTCCGCGCCATGCAGGCGAAACTGGCGGCCGCGTCCGGCGTGGCGCCGCAACTGAAGCGCCGTCCTGACAGCAAGGATGGCTTGCAGACGTGGATGGAAATCTACCCCGTCGTCGGCGAAGGTTTTACGGAACTGCTGGCCAGCGCATCAGAGGAAGCGGGCTTGCTGTCCCTGACGGCTGGCGCGCGCCATACGGAAGTGTTCATGGATTTGCCTCCATGTGCCTGATCGTTTTTGCCTGGAAAGTCAATCCGCACATCCCGCTGATTGCCGCCGCCAACCGCGACGAATTCTATGAACGTGCCAGCGCCCCCGCCGGCGCCTGGCCCGAACACCCGCAAGTGTATGCGGGCCGCGACCTGCAGGCGGGCGGCAGCTGGATGGGCATCACCCAGGCCGGCGGCGGCAGCTCGCGCTTTGCCGCCATCACCAACATCCGCAGCCCGCAAGACCGCAACCCGGACGCCCCCTCGCGCGGCGCCCTCGTGGCCGACTATTTGGCCGGCAACATGTCGCCGCAAGACTACATCGCGCAAATCCGCCCCGGCAGCGGTGCCTACAACGGTTTCAATCTGGTGCTCGGTGACGCGGATACCCTGATCTGGTTTTCCAACCGCGGCGATGGCGATGCGCGCAATGGCCAGCCATTGGAACCTGGCATTTACGGCCTGTCGAACGCCCTGCTCGACGCGCCGTGGCCGAAGGTCTTGAAGACCAAGGCCCAGTTCGCCAGCCTGCTGTGCCAGGGCGCGCCCGATGAAGCGTATTTCGACATGCTGGCCGACACCACGCGCGCCCCGGACTTCCGATTGCCGGACACGGGCGTGCCGCTGGACCTCGAGCGCGTACTGTCCGCCGTCTGCATCGAAACGCCGGGCTACGGCACACGCACGTCTACCGTCGTCAAACTGTTCCCGGACTCTCCCGGCGAATTGCATGAGCTGGTGATTCAGTAGGTCGGGTTGGCGCACAAGCGCGTAACCCGACAACACCACCACACTCAACCGGCATCACGGTCACCAACGTCGGATTACGCGCCCCTGCGGCGCGCTAATCCGACCTACGCTCGCTTCCCGACTCGCATCAAAAAACCTCTATCCATCCGCACGCACAAAAAAGAAAGCGCTTGCGCAAGCGCTTTCTTTTGTTTACGATAGATTCAAACGCGGCGACACAGCCGTACTCAATCGCAGCACACAATAATAATAAAACCATCAGGAGACACCATGGCCACCATGGAAGATGTAGCGCGGGCGGCGGACGTATCGCTGTCGACCGTCTCGCACGTACTCAACGGCACCCGCAAGGTCAGCCCGAAAACCGTCGCCGCCGTCAATGCGGCCATGCAGCAGATCGGCTATGTGCCGAACATGCTGGCGCGCGCCCTCGCCGGTTCCTCGTCGGGCACCATCGGCGTGGCCATTTCCGCCTTCACCAATCATTACTTCAGCGAAACCGTGCGCGCCATCGAGGCGGCCTGCACGCGCCACGGTCTAATGATGCTGTTTTCCGATACGCATGACGATCCCGAGCAGGAACTCAAAGTGGTGCAGAACTTGCACCAGCGCCGGGTCGACGGCATCGTGCTGGCGCCTTCGGGCGACACGCACCACCGCACGCTCGACTATTTGACCAGCAACAAGATCGCTTCCGTGCTGGTCGACCGCATGTCGGCGCAACCGTTCGACCAGGTGGGTGTGGAAAATATCGAGGCGACGGCCGAACTGGTCAGCCACCTGATCACCGTCCACGGCCACCGCCGCATCGGCTTCATCGCGGGCGCACCGGGCCTGTCCACGACGGACGAGCGTATCGAAGGCTACCGCCTGGCCTTGCAGCGCGCCAATATTGCCTTTGATCCGGCGCTGCTGCGCTCGGGCGACTCCAACCTGGAGCGCAGCGGCGCGGCCACGCGCGAATTGCTGGCACTGCCGCAGCGCCCGACGGCCATCGTGGCCGGCAATAACCTGATGACCATCGGCACCATGCATGCCTTGCGCGACGCGCACTTCGCGGTGCCGCAAGACGTGTCCCTGGCCGGCTTCGATGATTTCGACTGGGCCGATTACTTCAGCCCCCGTCTGACGGTGATGGCGCAGCCGCTCGAAGAGCTGGGCGCCATGGCCGTCGACCTCTTGATCGACCGCATCGCCAATCCGGGCCGCGCCCGGCATGTGCAGCGCTTGTCGCCGACCTTGCGCGTGCGCAATTCCTGCGGCTGCCCCTGACCTTTTACAGCAAACTGATATGCATCCAGCGATTTCCCTCGGTATCGACCTCGGTACCTCCGAACTGAAAACCGTGCTGATGGACAGCACTGGCACCGTGCGCGGCCAGGCTTCCGTGCGCATCGATACCAGCCGCCCGCAGCCGGGCTGGTCCGAACAAGCGCCGCAGGACTGGTGGGCCGCCTGCGTCAACGCACTGGGCCAGCTGCGCGCCGGCTGGCCGCAGGAATACGCGCGCATCGCCTGTATCGGCCTGTCGGGACAGATGCATGGCGCCGTGCTGCTCGATGCCAACGATGCTGTGATCCGCCCGGCCATCCTGTGGAACGATGCGCGCGCCGAAGCCGAAGCGGCCGGTCTGGCGCGCGACTATCCCGCCTATGCGGACGTGACGGGCAGCCTGCCCATGGCGGGATTGACGGCGCCGAAACTGCTGTGGCTGCAAACGCACGAGCCTGACGCCTTTGGCGCCATCGCCTGCCTGCTGTCGCCCAAGGATTATCTGCGCCTGCAATTGACGGGCAACAAGGTCACCGACATGTCCGACGCGGCCGGCACCCTGTGGCTGGACGAGGCCAACCGTGCCTGGTTCGCCCCCATGCTGGCCGCCTGCGGCTTGATGCCTGAACAGATGCCGGCGCTGGCCGAAGGCGATGCGGCCACGGGTACCGTGCTGGCCGCCGTTGCGGACAAGCTGGGCTTGCCATCGGACGTGGTGGTGGCGGCCGGTGGCGGCGACAACCCCGTCTCGGCCGTGGGCATCGGCGCCGTCAATGGCGGTGACAGTTTCATTTCGCTGGGCACCAGCGCCGCCATCGTTTCCGTCACCGAAGCGCCTGTGGGCAACCCGGCCGGCGGCGTGCACAGCTTTTGCCACGCCCTGCCCGGCCGCTGGTATGCGATGGGTGCGATTTTATCGGGCGCCAGCTGCCTGCGCTGGGCCACCGGCGTGCTGGGCCAGCCCGACGAGGCAGCCCTGCTGGCCCTCGTGGAAGCGGGCTTGCCGCTGGACAGCGCCATCGCGCCGTCCGCGCCCCTGTTCCTGCCCTATCTGTCTGGCGAGCGCACGCCGCATAACGACCCGCAAGTGCGCGGCGCCTTCCTGCAGCTGGGCCACGACAGCACGCCGGCGCAGCTCGGCTATGCCGTACTCGAAGGCGTAGCCTTTGCCTTGCGCGACGCCAAGGCGGCCGTCACGTCGACGGGCGCCGTCGTTCCCCACTGCATGCTGGTGGGCGGCGGCGCGCGTAGCCAGTACTGGGCGCAGTTGCTGGCCAATGTGCTGGGCCGCGAGATGCGCACCCTGCACAACAGCGAACTGTCGGCCAGCCTGGGCGCGGCCAAGCTGGGCTTTGCCGCCATCGGCCAGCGCCAGTTGCTGTCCACCAGCTTGCCCATCAAAAACACTTTCTTGCCCGATGCCGCGCACAGCGCAGCCTTGAGCATCCGCTACGCCCGCTACCGTAGCTTGTTTCCCGCCGTGCAAGCCTTGCACCAACTCAGTGATAAGGAATAGTAATGAATCAGCTGCAACAACTAAAACAGTACAGCACCGTCGTCGCCGACACGGGCGACTTTTTGCAACTGGCGCGCTTCGCGCCGCAAGACGCCACCACCAACCCGTCGCTGATTTTAAAAGCCGTGCTGCAGCCCGATTACGCGCCCTTGCTGGAAAGCACGGTTGCTGCCCACAAGCATGCATCGCTCGACGATATCGTCGACCAGGTGCTGGTGCGCTTCGGCCTGGAAATCCTGAAAGTGGTGCCGGGCCGCGTGTCGACGGAAGTCGATGCCCGTTTGAGCTTTGACCGCGACGCCACCGTGGCCCGCGGGCGCCGCCTGATCGCCCTGTATGAAGCGGCTGGCATCAGCCGCGAGCGCGTGCTGATCAAGGTCGCCGCCACCTGGGAAGGCATCCAGGCGGCGCGCGAACTGGAAAAAGACGGCATCTTTTGCAACCTGACCCTGCTGTTCGCGTTTTGCCAGGCCGTCGCCTGCGCCGATGCGAAAGTGCGCCTGATTTCGCCGTTTGTGGGCCGCATCTACGACTGGCACAAGAAATCGATGGGCGCCGCATGGGATGAAGCGGCGCGCAGCCTGTCCAACGATCCGGGTGTACAGTCGGTCACGCGCATCTTCAATTACTACAAACAACATGGCATCGCCACGCAAGTGATGGGCGCCAGCTTCCGCAACGTGGGGCAGATCACGGCCCTGTCCGGCTGCGACTTGCTGACCATCAGCCCGGACTTGCTGGCGAAACTCGAAGCATCCGACGTGCCGTTCGAGCGCGCCCTGGGCGCAGACCTGGGCGCCGCGCAGCCGGCCATCACGTATGACGAGGCTGCTTTCCGCTACGCCTTGAATGACGACGCGATGGCGACCGAAAAGCTGGCCGAAGGCATCCGCGGCTTTGCCGTCGATGCGGGCAAGCTGGACGCCATGATCGAGAAATTACGCAATCAATAAGTTTCACCCGTAGCACCGTTTGTTTTTGACAATAAAAACCCTTGGAGATCCTCATGAAAAAAGTCATTACCGCCTCCCTGTTGCTGTCCGCCGCCTGCGGCGCTTTCGCCGCTGACAAACCGCTGAAATCCATCGGCGTGAGCGTGGGCGACCTGGCCAACCCGTTCTTCGTGGCGATTGGCCGCGGCGCGGAAGAAAGCGCGAAAAAACTGGGCGGCCCTGGCGTGAAAGTCACCACGGTGTCGAGCAAGTATGACCTGAACACCCAGGTGGACCAGATTGAAAACTTTATTGCCAACAAGACCGACATCATCATCCTGAACGCCGTCGATTCCAAGGGTATCGCCCCGGCCATCAAGAAAGCGCGCAATGCGGGCGTGGTCGTGATCGCCGTGGACGTGGGCGCCGTGGGCGCGTCGGCCACCGTGATGTCCGACAACACCATGGCTGGCGACGTGTCGTGCGCCTACCTGGCCAAACAGATCGGCGGCAAGGGCAATGTCGTGATCCTGAACGGCCCGCCGGTCACGTCCGTGATCGACCGCGTCAACGGCTGCAAGAAAACCCTGGCCGCGTTCAAGGATATCAAGATCCTGTCTGACAACCAGAACGCCGGCGGCAGCCGCGACGGCGGCATGACCGTGATGTCGAACTTGCTGACGGCCCATCCGAAGATCGACGGCGTGTTCGCCATCAACGACCCGACAGGCATCGGCGCCGAACTGGCGATCAAGCAATCGAAGCGCACGGACGTCAAGCTGATCACGGCCGTCGATGGCGCGCCCGATGGCCAGAACGCCCTGAAAAACAAGGCCGGCCTGTTTGCCGCCACCTCGGCGCAAAACCCGTACCGCATGGCCACCGACGCCGTGCAAATGGGCTACGACATCATGAACGGCCGCACGCCGAAACAAACGATGGTGCTGTTGCCGACCCCGGCCATCACCAAGGAAAACGTCGCCACCTACACGGGCTGGGTAAAGAACTGATCTGCCTGACCTGAACCACGTGTTGCCCGCCCCGGCTCCGGCCCAGGGGTGGGCAACAGTTTCAAAAGCAAGGAAGGACAGTCATGAGCGACAATATTATTTTTGAAATGCGCGGCATCGAGAAGCGCTTTGGCGCCACGCGCGCGCTGCGCGGCGTGCACCTGACGGTACGCAGCGGCGAAATCCATGCCGTGATGGGCGAAAATGGCGCCGGCAAGAGCACCCTGATGAAGATTTTATCGGGCGTGTACACGCCGGACGCGGGCGAGATCATTCTCGACGGCAAGCCGATCCGCATCCGCAACCCGGGCGAGGCACGCGCGCTGGGCATCAACCTGATCTACCAGGAACTGAGCGTGGCCAAGAACATGACGGTGGCGCAGAACGTCTTCATGGGCAGCGAGCCGAAAGGACCGTTCTGGACCGTCAAGGGCGGCGAAATGCGCGCGCGCACGAACGCCATCCTGGCCGACCTCGGTTCCCGTTTCGACGCCGACACCATGGTCTCGACGCTGTCGATCGCCGAGCAGCAGCAGGTGGAAATCGCCCGCGCCCTCGTGCACGAAAGCCGCATCCTGATCATGGACGAGCCCACTGCCGCCCTGTCCGACCGGGAAACTGAACAATTGTTCCGCATCATCGAAGAGCAGCGCGACAAGGGCCTGGCCGTGCTCTACATCAGCCACCGCATGGCCGAGGTGGAGCGCCTGGCGCGCCGCATCACGGTGCTGCGCGATGGCGCCTATGTAGGCGAGCTGGGCAAGGATGAACTCGATCAAAAGAAAGTCGTGCAAATGATGGTGGGCCGCCCCGCCGACGACTTTTATTCGCACCAGCGGCGCACCACGCGCGGCGCCGAGCGCTTGCGCGTGGAAAACGTGGGCGGCGGCAAGGTCAAGCCTGCCTCGTTCACCCTGCATGCGGGCGAAGTGACGGGTCTTGCCGGCCTCGTCGGCGCGGGCCGCACGGAACTGGCGCGCCTGATCTTTGGCGCGGACAAGAAGCAATCGGGGCAAGTATGGCTCGATGGCCAGGAAGTGCACATCCACCGGCCGCTGGCGGCCATCCGCCACGGCATCGGCTACCTGCCCGAAGACCGCAAGAGCCTGGGCCTGTTCATGCAATTGTCGGCCATGGAAAACATGTCGATGAATATCCTGTCCAAGCATGCGACGGCGGGCGTCGTCAACCGTGGCGCCCTGACCCAGCTGACGCGCGAGGCGATAGCCAACCTCAACGTGAAAGTGTCGGGACCGGACGGCATCGTCGGCGGCCTGTCCGGCGGCAACCAGCAGAAAGTCTTGCTGGCGCGCTGGCTGGCCATCGCCCCGAAAGTGCTCATCCTCGACGAACCGACGCGGGGCGTGGACGTGGGCGCGAAGAGCGAAATCTACAAGATCATCCACCAGTTGGCGGACGCGGGCACGGCCGTTCTGTGCATTTCCAGCGAGCTGGCCGAGCTGGTCGGCATTTGCGACCGCGTGATGGTGATGTGCGAAGGACGCCTGACGGGCGAAGTGACGGGCGACGATATCACGCAGGAAAAAATCCTTGCCTATGCCACCCATCTGGAAGCGGCATAAAAATACGCATCAGCATAATTATTCAGGAGAATCAACATGACAACGAGTACCACCAGCGGCGCCGCGCGCGCCGGCGAACCCTTCAATGCCTCAAACCTGATGCGCCGCCTGGGCATGCTGCCCGTGCTGGTGGTGCTCTACCTGGCCATGTATGGCCTGACCGTGTATTTCTCGGCCGACGGCACGTCGACGTTCATGACCAGCAATAACACCATGAACATCTTCCGCCAGGTGTCGATCAACATCGTGCTGGCGTCCGGCATGACTTTCGTCATTCTGACCAGCGGCATCGATCTGTCCGTCGGTTCCGTGCTGGCCGTCTCGGCCGTGGCAGGCATGCTGATGTCGCTGTCGGCCCAGTTCGCCGGCTTTTCGATCCCCACCTTCCTCATCGTCGGCCTGCTGCTGGGCGCGCTGAACGGCGTGCTGGTCGCTCTCGTGGGACTGAACCCCTTCGTGGTGACTTTGGGCACCATGACGGCCCTGCGCGGCGCCGCCTACCTGCTGGCCGACGGCACCAGCGTGCTGAACACGGAAATCCCTAGCTTTGAATGGATGGGCAACGGCAGCTTCCTGGCCGTGCCCTGGCTGATCTGGCTGGCCGCCGCCGTGGTGGTGCTGACCTGGTTCATCCTGCGCAAGACCACCCTGGGCCTGCATATCTACGCCGTCGGCGGCAATATCCAGGCGGCACGCTTGACCGGTATCAAGGTCGGCCTCGTGCTGATGTTTGTCTACACGATCAGCGGCCTGTTCGCCGGCCTGGGCGGCGCCATGTCGGCCAGCCGTCTGTATGCGGCCAACGGCAACTGGGGCACGGGCTATGAGCTCGACGCCATCGCGGCCGTCGTGCTCGGTGGCACGAGCCTGATGGGCGGCGTGGGTTCCGTCTGGGGCACCGTCATCGGCGCCCTGATCATCGGCGTGATGAACAATGGCTTGACGATCCTGGGCTTGTCGTCGTTCTGGCAGTATGTGGCCAAGGGTGTCGTGATCGTGCTGGCGGTGATCCTCGACAAATGGCGCCAGTCGCACGCGCAGAACTGATTGTGCTGGTGGTGTCGGGTTACGCGCTGGCGCGCTAACCCGACCTACGTGCAACGACAGGCGCAGGTCGGATTAGGCCGCAGGCCGTCATCCGACAACACCCTAGAACACCAGCCGCATCTCCACATGCGCAATCCCCGCCTCTTCAAATTGTTCCCCCTGCTGCACGAAACCGTGGCGCGCATAGAATGGCGCGGCCACGGTTTGCGCGTTCAGCACCACCGCCTTGTCGCCCCGCTCGCGGGCCTTGTCCATCAGCAAGGTCAAAATGGCGCCACCCACGCCCGTGCCGCGGCCAGGCTGGCGCACGGCCATGCGGCCGATGTGGCCGTCTGGCAATAGCCGGCCCGTGCCGATGGCGTTGCCGGTCACATCGTAGGCAACGGCGTGCAGGCAGACGGCATCCATGTCGTCGAGTTCGATCTCGGCCGGCACTTTCTGTTCATCGACGAAAACTTCAAAACGGATGGCGGTGGCGTCAGGGCCCAGGGTGGCCCAGTCGCCGAGGCGGATGGTGTGCTTGGTCATGGGTATACGGTAATAAGAGAGGGGCCGTCATTGTCGCACGGCATGCCACGCCTTGGCAGGTGGTGCCGCTCAAGCGTTCGATTTCAGGTAACGTCCAGGTGTTTCACCGAGTACCTTGCGAAACATGACGACAAAATTGCTCGCGTTCTCGTAGCCCAGGCCCTCTGCGACATGCTGGACCGTGGCGCCCCTGGCCATCCATTGCAAGGCGAGCAGGATATGCAGTTGCCTGCGCCAGCGTCCGAAACTCATGCCGGTTTCCCGGGACACGAGGCGTGACAGCGTGCGCGCACTGATGCCCATCCGCTGCGCCCACGATTCGATGTTGCCTGGATCGGACGGACGCGCCATGATCCACTCGACCAGTTTGCGTAGCCGCTTGTCTGGCGTCAGGGGAAGATGAACCTGGCCGGGCTGCGCCAGCGCCATTTCATCGAGAAGCAGTGTCATCAGTCGTGACGCCATGCCGCCCTCTTCATAGCGCATCGGCAATGCCGCTGAACGGATCACCAATTCACGCAGCAGCGGCGTGGTCGACAAGGTGCAGCATTCCTGCGGCAAGGCGTCGCCTACCGCAGGATCGACATACGCCACGTAACAGTCGACCGTGCCGGCCCCATCCATTCGATGTTGTGTGCCGCCGGGTATCCAAATGGCGCTTCCTGGCGGCACCAGCCAGAAGCCGCCGTCCACCTCGCAGGTGAGCACGCCACGCATCCAGAGCAGGAACTGGCCTTTTCGATGCTGATGGAAATCCTTCTCCTGGCGGCTATCCATCTCGCGGCCAACGGCGCCAAGCGTGACCACCGGCCTTGGCACGGAGTCGGGGTCTTCCCACTCAATGGACGAGTCGTCGCTGAAAACAGGCATCGGGCACCTTTCAAAGAACAAAATCAGTGTGGCAGGAATTCAATATAACATGGCCTGTTGGCTCATTGTGACCAACACGTGGCGCGCCTAACATGGACGGTGACATCACAACCACGAAAGCTGTCACATGGAACAAACGAAGAAAATCCTGATCTGCGGCGGCGGCATCGCCGGCCCTGCGTGTGCCTGGTGGCTGACCAGGTACGGCTACTCGGTGGTGCTCGTCGAAAAGGCCGGCGCGCTCAGGGACGGCGGGCAGAACATCGATGTGAAGGGCGCCGCGCAGCAGGTCATCAAGCGCATGGGTTTGACGGAACAGGTCGAGGCGCGCGACACGCTGGAGTGCGGACAGAAGTGGCTCGACGCCACCGGCAAGGTGGTGGCTGTTTTTCCCAAAGGTAGTATCGGCGGACTGACCAGCGATTTCGAAATCCTGCGCGGCGATTTCGCGCGTATTTTGTTCGATGCGACCCACGGCACTTGCGAATACCGTTTTGGCACATCCGTCAGTGGCGTTGATGAGATTGAAAATGGTGTGCGGGCAACCTTTGCCAATGGCACGACAGAGGACTTCGCGCTGGTGATCTGCGCCGACGGCGTGAGTTCGCCGACCAGAGAACTGACGCTGGCGGCTGAAACGCGCATGCGTTACCTCGGCGCCTATATGGCGTTTTTCAACATTCCCCGGCGACCGGAAGACGACTTCTGGGCCTGCTCCGTCAACGGCATAGGCGGTACGATGATCAACCTCAGGCCAGGTGGCCTGACGGAAACTACCGTACTGATAACCTTTTCAGCCGCTGAGCCTGGCCTGCGAAGTCCGACGGCGCCGTCGCGGCGCGAGATGCTGCGCGCGGCGCTGGCAGGCCGGGGCAAGGTCGCCGATCGTATCGTCGCCGACCTTGATGCCGTCCAGGACTTCTACTTCGGGCCGATGAGCCAGGTGCAAGCATCGACCTGGTCGAAAGGCCGGCTGGTCTTGCTGGGCGATGCGGCGCACTGCCCGACGCCATTCACGGGCAAGGGCACGGCTTTGGCGCTGGTGGGAGCCTATGTGCTGGCGGGGGAAATCAAGAGGTGCGCTACCCACACCCAGGCATTCCAGGCATACGAACGCATCCTTCGCCCGTATGTCGAGCGGTCGCAGCAGGAGCTGAGTCCTCGCCTCATCCGCCTCATGCACGTGCGCACGCGCTTCGGCATAGCCATCGCGCATGTACTGCAACGGTGCTTCGGCAGCGCCCTGATCCAGTGGCTGTTGCAAGCGAACGCCAAGACCAGGGCGCGCAGGATCGACGACGATTTCACGCTGCCGATCTATTGAACGCATTGCTGTGCTACCGGGCGCGGCCGGGCCAGGAACTGGCGGCGCGCCCGGTCACTTTTCAGGACAACCCGGTTACAACTTCACCAGCTGCTTGCCGAAGTTGCGCCCTTTTAAGAGGCCGATGAAGGCCTCGGGCGCGCTGGCCAGGCCGTCGGCCACGGATTCGCGGAATTTCAGCTTGCCCGTCGCCACCAGGCTGCCCAGTTCCGCCAGTCCCTGTGGCCAGAATTCCGGCTGCTCGGAGACGATGAAGCCGCGCACGGTGAGGCGGTTGGTGAGGATCAGGCGCGCATTGTCGAGCGGCGTCGGTTCGCCGTTGTAGCCGGCGATCCAGCCGCACACGGCCACGCGGCCAAACGCATTGGTGCGCGCCAGGGCCGCATCGAAGATGGCGCCGCCCACGTTTTCAAAGATGGCGTCGATGCCGTCCGGCGTCGCCGCCGCCAAATCGGCCTCCAGATTGCCCGCCTTGTAGTCGACGCAGGCATCGAAACCCAGTTCCTCGACAACATAGCGGCATTTTTCCGCACCGCCCGCGATGCCGACGACACGGCAGCCTTTGAGTTTCGCCAGCTGGCCCACGACGCTGCCCACGGCGCCGCTGGCGGCCGACACGACCACGGTTTCGCCCGCTTTCGGCGCCATGATCTGGTTCAAGCCATACCAGGCCGTCATGCCCGGCATGCCGACGGAGCCCAGGTAGGCCGAAGCAGGAATGTGCGTCGTATCGACCTTGCGCAGCATCGTGCCGTCCGACACGGCCACTTCCGTCCAGCCCAGGGTACCCACGACCATGTCGCCCACAGCAAACTTCGGATGCTTCGACTCGAGTACGACGCCCACCGTGCCGCCGATCATGGTTTCATCAAGCGCCTGCGGCGCCGCATAGCTTTTATTGGCACTCATGCGCCCGCGCATGTACGGGTCGAGCGACAGGTACTGATTACGCACCAGCAACTGGCCATCCGTGATGGCGGGAATATCTTTCGTTTCCAGGCGAAAATGTGCCGGCTGCACTTCCTCCGTGGAGGCGGGACGCGAGGCGAGGACGATGCGTTGGTAGGTGGTCATGGTGCTCCTTGACGATAGAGAAGATCAGCGGAAGGCTGGGGTCAGACCCGGCGGGGGAATGCGTCCCAATGGGACGCATTCCGATCGCGAAGCGACTGACCCCGGGTGTCTGTTGCGTAACGACTAAATCTCGTAATCCATGCATTGGCGCGCTTCGCGAACCGCCCCAAAAAACGGCTTGATTTTCACGTGCTCGGGATGGTTCTGGTAAGCATCGAGCGCTTCGCGGCTGGCGAATTCGCTGTACAGGACGATGTCGTAGGTCGCTTCCAGGCCCGGCTGGGCCACGGCGGATTCGAATTTCAAGATGCCGGGCACCAGGCCGGAACAGGAATCGAGCAGAGCCTTGAGCTTCAATGCATTCGTGGCGCGGTCGGCGCCTTCGGCGTGGTCTTTGAGTTTCCAGAAAACGATGTGCTTGATCATGGCGGCAGGGCTGCTTGTTTATTAATGATGCATTACTGTAACCGCAATCGGCGCGTCTTGCAGGAACGGGGGGCCCAATGCAAACGGGCGGCCCTGGAAGCCGCCCGCAGACTGGGGTCACGCTAATATCACAGCACTTCGAACAGCCCCGCCGCGCCCTGCCCGCCGCCGATGCACATGGTCACCACCACGTATTTGGCGCCACGGCGCTTGCCTTCGATCAAGGCGTGGCCAGTCAGGCGGGCACCCGACACGCCGTACGGATGGCCGACGGCAATCGCACCGCCGTTGACGTTCAGGCGGTCCATGGGGATGCCCAGGGTGTCGGCGCAATACAGCACTTGCACGGCAAACGCTTCGTTGAGTTCCCACAGGCCGATATCGGCAACAGTCAAGCCCGCCTTTTTCAGCAGTTTCGGAATCGCGTAGACGGGGCCGATACCCATTTCATCGGGTTCGCAGCCGGCCACGGCAAAGCCGCGGAAGATGCCCAGCGGCTGGAGCCCTTTCGCTTCGGCCACTTTCGCGTTCATGACGATGGCCATGGACGCGCCATCGGAAAACTGGCTGGCATTGCCGGCGCTGATGACGCCGCCAGGAATGGCCGGGCGGATCTTCGCCACGCCGTCATACGTCGTGTCCGCACGGATCCCTTCATCGGCGGCAATCGTCACTTCGCGCGACACGAGCATGCCGCTGGCCTTGTCGGCCACGCCCATGATGGTGGTCATCGGCACGATTTCCGTGTCGAACAGACCGGCGGCCTGGGCCGCGGCGGCACGCTGCTGGCTTTGCGCGCCATAGGCATCCTGGCGCTCGCGCGAAATCTGGTAGCGCTTGGCCACGGTTTCGGCCGTCTGCAGCATGGGCCAGTACAGTTCCGGCTTGTGCTGCTGCAGCCAGACTTCGCGGTACATATGCGTATTCATTTCGTTTTGCACGCAGGAAATCGACTCCACGCCGCCCGCCGCATAGATATCGCCTTCGCCGGCGATGATGCGCTGCGCCGCCAGGGCGATGGCCTGCAAGCCCGACGAGCAGAAACGGTTGACGGTCATGCCCGCCGTCGTGACGGGGCAGCCGCCGCGCAAGGCCACCTGGCGCGCGATATTACCGCCTGTCGCGCCTTCGGGAAAGGCGCAGCCGACCAGTACGTCTTCCACTTCCTCCGCCTCGATGCGCGCGCGCTCGACGGCGGCCGCCAGCACGTGGCCGCCCAGGGTGGCACCATGCGTCATGTTGAACGCGCCTTTCCAGGACTTCGCCAGGCCCGTGCGGGCGGTCGATACGATGACGGCTTCATTCATGCTGTGTCTCCTTGTGGGGATATTATTGGGTGGGGTATCTGCGGAATGAGAATAGCACATTTAAGTACGGTCGTTCGCAAAGTTCCGTCGGACATTGATTTGTAAGTTTGGTGTAAGTTTCAAGCAAGCATGACGTAAGGTTCGGAGAACACACTCGCCTCCAGCTGTTGCAAGAATGGTCAAAAAGACCGCGGCACCAGTTCACTATAAAACATAGGGAGACAAACCATGGCATCATCATCCGGCCCGGCCGACGTACGAAAAACTTCTACCAAGGGAACGCCGATTACGCCCGAGGAACGCAAGGTCATCTTTGCGTCCTCGCTCGGCACCGTTTTTGAATGGTACGATTTTTATCTGTACGGTTCGCTCGCTTCCATCATCGCCAAGCAATTCTTCATCGGCGACCCCACTACCACCTTCATTTTCGCGCTGCTGGCCTTCGCCGCCGGCTTCATCGTGCGTCCGTTCGGCGCGCTGGTCTTCGGCCGTCTGGGCGACATGATCGGCCGCAAGTACACCTTCCTGATCACCATTTTGATCATGGGCGGCTCCACCTTCATCGTCGGCTTGCTGCCGGGCTACGCCTCCATCGGCATCGCCGCACCGATCATCCTCGTCTTCCTGCGCATCCTGCAAGGCCTGGCGCTGGGCGGCGAGTACGGCGGCGCAGCCACCTATGTGGCCGAGCACGCGCCTGAAGGCAAGCGCGGCGCGTTCACGGCGTGGATACAAACGACGGCTACCCTGGGCTTCTTCCTGTCGCTGATGGTCATCCTGGGCACCCGCCTGGCGACCGGCGAGAAGGATTTCGAAGCGTGGGGCTGGCGCATTCCCTTCCTGGTCTCCGTCATCCTGCTGGGTATTTCAGTGTGGATCCGTCTGGCCATGAATGAATCGCCGGCGTTTGCCAAGATGAAGGCCGAGGGCAAGACCTCGAAAGCCCCGCTGACGGAAGCATTCGGCCAGTGGAAAAACCTGAAGATCGTCATCCTGGCCCTGATTGGCCTGACCGCCGGGCAGGCAGTCGTCTGGTACACGGGCCAGTTCTACGCCCTGTTCTTCATGATCCAGACCCTGAAAGTGGACCTGGCAACGGCCAACGTGCTGATCGCCATCGCCCTGCTGCTGGCCACGCCGTTCTTCCTGTTCTTCGGCAGCCTGTCCGACCGCATCGGCCGCAAGTACATCATCCTCGGCGGCTGCCTGATCGCCGCAGCGACCTACTTCCCGATCTTTAACGGCCTGACCCACTTCGCCAACCCGCAGCTGGAAGCGGCTCTGAAGAACTCGCCAGTGGTGGTCGTGGCCGATCCTGCTTCCTGCCACTTCCAGTTCAACATGACGGGCACAAAGAAATTCCCATCGTCGTGCGACATCGCCACCGGCTTCCTGTCGAACAGCTCGGTGAACTACACGAAGGAAGACGCACCGGCCGGCAGCATCGCCAAGGTACGCATCGGTACTAAGGAATTTACGTCGTTTAACGCCGTCATGACACCGGACGGCCTGAACTTCGATGCGGACAGCAAGGCCAAAGAAGCGGCGCTGAAAAAAGAACTGGGCGCCGGCATCAAGGAAGCGGGCTACCCTGCGAAAGCCGATCCGGACCAGATCAACAAGCCGATGGTCGTCTTGCTGCTGTTCATCCTGGTGCTGTACGTGACCATGGTGTACGGCCCGATCGCCGCCATGCTGGTGGAAATGTTCCCGACGCGTATCCGTTACACCTCGATGTCCCTGCCCTACCATATCGGTAACGGCTGGTTCGGCGGCTTGCTGCCGACCACGGCCTTCGCGCTGGTGGCCTTCAAGGGCGATATTTATTATGGCCTGTGGTATCCGATCGTCGTCGCCCTGGCGACTGTCGTGATCGGCACCCTGTTCGTCAAGGAAACGAAGGACAACAATATCTACGCCGACGACTGATCCGGCGCAAGCCCCGGCCGCAAGGCCGGGGCCGCAAAGCAAAACGCCGCTGACTGGTCAGCGGCGTTTTTTTTGTGGCGTATGCGGTGGCAAGCTTATTTGTCGCTCTTGCTCTTTTTCAGCTGGTCGCGCTGCTGCACGTATTCCTGGTAGCTGGTCTGGTTGCGCTTGCGGCAGGCATTGCGGTCGTCGAAATTATTGAGGCTGTTGCAGTACTCGCCGATCTTGTCCCGGTTCGCGTCATACAGTACTTCGCAGCCGGTCATCGCCAGCAAAAAGGGAACGATCAGATATTTCATTGCTACTCTCATGGATAGGAACGGGATTGCGCGAAAAAACACCAGATTGCCCGCTGGATAAGCAAGCAGCTTTATCTTAACGCGATCCCGGCGGAAAGTACAAGCGCTCGGTATTACTAAATGGAAAGGATTCCCGGCGTGCCCGGCACGCCGCATGCTATGGTGGAAGTTTCGATCACCGGACTCGTGCCAGGCATGCCGACCATCGCACCCGCCCCCTGCGGCCCGCTGCAGCACCATTTCGACGCCTTGCTGCAAGACGTCTGCGCCAGCCTGGCTGGGCACGCCGGTCACTGGCTCGATGGCATCTACCTGTATGGCAGCATCGCCCGGGGCGACGCCACGCCGGGCGTGTCCGACCTCGACCTGACTCTGGTGCTGCGCCGGCCGCCCACGCCGCAGCAGGCCGAGACCTTGGAAGCGCTGCGCCTGGCCTTGCAGGCGCGCCACCCAGAAGTGATCAAGATCGATTTCGATATCGGCCACCGGGCCCAGGTGCTCGCGCCCGAGCACCTGTACAGCTGGGGATACTGGATCAAGCACCAGTGCCGCTGCCTGTGGGGCGAAGACCTGGCGCCGCACTTTGCGCCGTTCGCGCCCTCGCGCGCCATTGCCCTGGCCGTGAATGGCGACTTTGCCCGGGTGCTGGACGACTATGCGCGGGCGCCTCGACGACGAGCGCAACCCTGCCGCCATCGTCCGCCTGCAGCGCGAAGCGTCGCGCAAGCTGATCCGTTCCTGCAACATCCCGCGCCAAGACGGCGAATCCTGCTGGCCCGCCAGCCTGGACGAGCATGCGGCGCTGTTGCTGCGCCGCTATCCTGCCATGCAGGTGCAGATGGCGTATTTCCTTGCCCAGGCGAGACCCGGCGCCGCACCAGCCAGCGGCTTTACGCCAGCGTTGCGCCAGTTTACGCAGTGGCTGGTACAGCAACAAACGAGCTAAACGCCAAGCTCCTCGTTCAACAGCGGATTTCCAGCGGCGAACGCCGCCAGGTGCTCGAGCAACACGCGCACGCGGGCCGGCAGGTAGCGCCGCTGCGTCCACACGGCGTACACGTGGCGCGGCTGCGGCATCCAGTCGGGCAAGACGCGCACGAGGCTGCCGCTGGCCACTTCGTCGCGGCATTGCAGAAGCGGACACAGCAGGATACCGATGCCCGCGTCGGCCATCTCCACGGCCAGGCGCATTTCATTGACGCGCAGGCGCGCCTGCGGTTCGATCACCATTTCGGCGCCATCGCCGGGCCGGCGCAAGCGCCAGGTGCGCAGCGGCTCGGCCACGATCAGCTCGTGCTTTTCCAGTTCCTGCAAGTCGCGCGGCACGCCCGCGCGCGCCAGGTAGGCTGGCGCGGCCACCATCACCAGCGAAGCGCTGCCCAGCCGGCGCTGCATCAGCGAGGAATCGTCGAGCGCGCCCACGCGGATGGCCAGATCGGCGCCGCTGCCCACGAGGTCTTGCAGCAGGTTCGACAGTTCCAGCTCCAGGCGGATGTCCGGGTACTGCTGCATGAAGCTGACCCAGGCCGGCGTCAGCAAGCCGCTGGCAAAGTTCACGGGCGCCAGCACGCGGATGCTGCCCGAGACGGCCGACAGGCTGGCGTCGAGCTGCTGCGTCGCCTGCCGCAAGGCGTGTACCAAGGGACGGCATTGCTCATAGTATTGCCAGCCTTCCGCCGTCGGCTGCAGGCGGCGCGCGCTGCGGTTGAGCAAGCGGTAGCCGAGCTGGCTTTCCAGCTTTTGCAGCCGGCGCGTGACGGTAGCGGCAGGCAAGTCTTCCTTGACGGCCGCCGCATGCAGGCTGCCCGCCTCGACAATGGCGACAAACAGGGCTAAATCATCGAGCATGATTGCATTTTCGGAATTTGAAATTAAAAATATGGCTCTAGTATAGATTGCTGCAAGTCGTTACGCTGCCATATCTTCACACTTTGAAAGTGCTCCATGTCCGAAGCCCTGCGTTTGCGCTGCGTATTTGCCTTTCTGATGTCGCTGCTCATGACCCTGCTGATGAGTGCCTGGGTCACCTGGCTCAATATCGGCCTGCAGGCGGACTTCCTGCCCCGCTGGCGCCATGCGTTCTTTGCCGCCTGGCCCGTGGCCTTCTGCGCCGTGATGCTGTTCGCACCCCGCGTGCAGCTGATGAGCCGCAATATCGTGGCCCGGCTCGCCAGCAGCGCTTGACCGGCAGTCGTCCGCCGGCAGTACCACTCGGTCACTCCCGCCCACGGCCGCCCTGATCCGGGCTATGCTATGGGCGTCCTTGTCTTTACAGCGGAGTGCCCATGCTCGATCACGTTTCCCTCACCGTCAGCGACCTGGAACGCGCCGAGCGCTTCTATGACGCCGTCTTTGCCGCGCTGGACGTGCCCAAGGTGGGCAGCGACCACGCCAACGCCTGGATAGGCTACGGCGAGCGCAGCGATGCGGATCATCCTGAACGCAGCTACTTTTCCGTACGCCTGGGCCCCAAGCCCGACGACGCGCCGCGCCGCCACTACTGCTTCAAGGCTTCCTCGCGCGCAGCGGTGGAAGCGTTCTGGCAGGCGGGGCTGGCGCACGGCGGCATCGACCTGGGCGCACCGGGCCTGCGCCACTATCACGCCAGTTATTACGCGGCCTTTTTGTTCGATCCGGACGGCAACCGCATCGAAGCCGTCTGCCATCGCGCCGACGCCAGCTGACAGGATGGGAAATCCGGCTCTGTTCGGCATTTCCACTTCTATATGTTTTGCCTATAATGGCTGCCAAGCCATACCGGCTCCCGGTCCGTGCACCAAGAAGGAGATTCATGCATCATCTATTCGTCGGCCGCCCCGCGCGCACCATGCTCCTCTCCAGCGCCGGCGTGCTGCTGGCAGGCTGTTTTTCCGGCTGCTCTCTGTTGCCATCCACGCCAGTCACGCCAGGCATTCCCGCCACCGCGGCCCTGCCCGACGCCAGCATTGCCTATACCCTGAGCGGCCAGAGCGGCTTGCCCGTGGTCTTCCAGTCGGCCATGGGCGACGGCAAGGACGTGTGGGCCAAGGTTGTGCCCGAAGTGGCAAGGCAGCACCGCGTGCTCGTGTACGACCGCCCCGGCTACGGCGACAGCCAGAAAACCACCACGCCGCGCGATCCCTGCACCATCGCCGCCCAGCAGCGGGCCCTGCTGACGCAAGCGGGCCTGAAGCCGCCGTATGTGCTCGTCGGCCATGGCTTGGGCGGGCTGTACCAGTATGTGTATGCCAGGCTGTATCCGCAGGACGTGGCCGGCCTCGTCCTGCTCGATCCCACGCACCCGCAGCAATGGAACCGCCTGCAGGCGGACGCGTACACCTACGCCATGCTCGTCAAAACGCGGCGTAAACTCATGTTCAACAGCACGGAATCGGCCGAATTCGATGCCCAGACGCAGTGCCTGCAGCACGTCGACATGAGCAGCCCGCTGCGCGTGCCCGCCATGCTGCTGGTGCGCGACAAGTTCGGCATCGAGGAAATGGGCTCGTTTGAAAACGTGGTGCGGGCCCAGGAAAAGGATTGGCAGCGCCTGTCCGGCGCGCCCGCCATCGAGCGCATCACGGGCGCCGGCTACTACATCCAGAAAGACAACCCCGTCATCGTCAACGAGGCGGTCAAGATGGTGGCGAAGAAGAAGTAGTGGCGTCGGATTACGCGGCGATTGAACCCCTTGTCGACGCGTAGGTCGGATTAGCGTGGCGAAGCCGCGCGTAATCCGACAATACCGGGCGTCAGCGGTAGCGCCGGATTAGCTATTGAACCCCTTGCCCTCGCCCGCCAGTTTCACCAGCAGCGGCGCCGGCGTCCACGCTTCGCCGTGGCGGCCTTTCGCGTAGCCGGCAATCGTGTCGAGCACGTTCGGCAAGCCGACCGTGTCCGCATAGAACATCGGGCCGCCGCGGAACAGCGGGAAGCCGTAACCGGTCAAATACACCATGTCGATGTCCGAAGCGCGCAGGGCGATGCCCTCTTCCAGGATGCGCGCGCCTTCATTGACGAGCGCATACACGAGCCGCTCGACGATTTCCTGGTCGCTGATCTTGCGCCGCGCCACGCCGATGTCGGCGGAGTGCTGGAGAATCATGGCATTGACCTGCTCCGATGGATACGCCTTGCGGTCGCCCGGCTTGTAGTCGTACCAGCCGGCGCCCGTCTTCTGGCCATAGCGTCCCAGTTCGCACAGCAGGTCGGCCGTCTTCGAATACGTGACGTCCGGCTTTTCCACGTAGCGGCGCTTGCGGATGGCCCAGCCGATGTCGTTGCCGGCCAGGTCGCCCATGCGGAACGGGCCCATGGCAAAGCCGAATTTCTCGACCGCCTTGTCGACCTGTTCCGGCAGGCAGCCTTCTTCCAGCAGGAAACCGGCTTGGCGGCTGTATTGCTCGATCATGCGGTTGCCGATAAAGCCGTCGCACACGCCCGAGACGACGCCCGTCTTCTTCAGCTTTTTCGACAGCGCCAGCGCCGTGGCCAGCACGTCCTTGCCAGTCTTCGCGCCACGGACGATTTCCAGCAGCTTCATGACGTTCGCGGGGCTGAAGAAATGCGTGCCGATGACGTCTTGCGGGCGTTTGGTGAACGCGGCGATCTTGTCCAGGTCTAAAGTGGACGTGTTCGACGCAAGGATGGCGCCCGGCTTCATGACGGCGTCGAGCTGCTTGAACACGCTTTCCTTGACGCCCAGCTCTTCGAACACTGCTTCGATGACGATGTCGGCTTGCGCGATATCCGCGTAGGCCAAGGTGCCGGAAACGAGCGCGATGCGCTGCTCGGCCTTCTCCTGCGTCAGCTTGCCCTTCTTCACCGTGTTCTCGTAATTCTTGCGGATCGTGGCCAGGCCCTTGTCCAGCGCTTCCTGCTTCGTTTCCAGCAGCATCACGGGGATGCCCGCGTTGGCGAAGTTCATGGCGATGCCGCCGCCCATGGTGCCGGCGCCGACGATGGCCGCGCTGGCGATCGCGCGCACGGGCGTGTCGGACGGCACGTCAGGTACCTTGCTGGCGACACGCTCGGCAAAGAAGGCGTGGCGCAGGGCTTTCGACTCGGGCGACTGCACCAGCTGCATGAACAGTTCGCGCTCGTACTTCAAGCCGTCGTCGAATTTCATCGTCACGGCGGCCGCCACGGCATCGACGCATTTGAGCGGTGCGGGGAACGGGCCGGACATGGCTTTGACGGTATTGCGCGAAAACTGCAGGAAAGCTTCGTGGTTCGGGTAGTCGACCTTGCGCTCGCGCACTTTCGGCAGCGGGCGCACGTCGGCCACTTTCGTGGCGAAGGCCACTGCGGCGGCCAGCAAATCCGCGCCAGGCGCGATGACTTCGTCGAACAGGGCCGTGCCGGCCAGTTTTTCGGACGCGACGGGCGTGCCCGAGACGATCATGTTCAGCGCCATTTCCAGGCCCAGCACACGCGGCAGGCGCTGCGTGCCGCCCGCGCCCGGCAAGATGCCGAGTTTGACTTCCGGCAAGGCCATCTGCGCGCCAGGCGCGGCCACGCGGTAGTTGCAACCGAGCGCCAGCTCCAGGCCACCGCCCATACAGACGCTGTGGATGGCCGCCAAGACTGGCTTGGTCGATTGTTCGACGACGTTGATCAGGGTGTGCAGGGTCGGTTCCGTGAGCGCCTTGGGCGAATTGAATTCCTTGATATCGGCGCCGCCCGAAAAGGCCTTGCCGGCGCCCGTGATGACGATGGCTTTGACGGCCTCGTCCGCCAGCGCCTGGCGGATGCCGGCCACGGCGGCCGTGCGCGTCGCCAGACCCAGGCCATTGACGGGCGGGTTGGCCAGGGTAATGACGGCAACGGCGCCGTTCACTTGATATTCAGCACTCATGTCTCTTCCTTATTGATTTTTGCTCAGCGATGAGGTGGTTGCAAGGGATGAAGCTTCACTATACCGCATAAAAGAACGCTCGTATTATTTTTATCATGACGCGCCCGGCGCCAGCATGGTACGCCATGGTACAACATCGTTTGCGGAAAGATTCTGCTGCAAGCGGCAAGCTCTTGTAGAAGCTATCACTTGGATATTCATTTAATTAATAAAACAGCAATAATAATAACAACGTTTTATTATGCAAAATAATGGTTTTGTTATATGCCAGCATGGGGCAATTGCGACAGTTTCTGCATTATTTATTCCCACCCCTTGTTTTTCGACAGGCGCTGAGGAATAATAAAATTGTTGATTCAAATCAATATTCTACAATTTATCTACTATCAGGCAAACCGCAGGGCAAACACTGGCGGCCGTTGATCGCGCACATTCTCACCGATTATCACCAGATGCTGGCGATGCAATAACATCGTCGCCTTGATTCCTGCCTTAAGCCGATAGCAGAAAAAATAATAAAAGCAGCCTTATTGCCCCCATTCCTCTTCTCACCCCGAAGGAAATACTATGGACGCAGCCAGCCATGTCAGCCACTCCCAGGATCTGGACTTACAAGCGATAAATACTGCATTGAACCGTGTCCAGGCCGTCATCGAATTCGAACTCGACGGCACCATCCTGCATGCGAATGACAATTTCCTGCGCGTCGTCGGGTATAGCCTGGCCGAGGTGCAAGGCAAGCACCATGCCATCTTCTGCGATCCCGAGTATGTGAAAATGGCCGAATACGCCAACTTCTGGGCCAAACTGGCCCGCGGCGAATTCGACCACGGCGAATACAAGCGCCGCGCCAGGGATGGCCGCGAAGTGTGGATCAACGCTTCCTACAACCCCATCCTCGACGCGGACGGCAAGCCCTATAAAGTCATCAAGTTCGCCACCGACATCACGGCCAGCAAGCGCCGCAATGCCGATTACGAAGGCAAGATCGACGCGATCAGCAAGGCCCAGGCCGTGATCGAGTTCCAGCTCGACGGCACCATCATCCGCGCCAACGACAACTTCCTCAAGTCCGTCGGCTACACCCTGGACGAGATCGAAGGCAAGCACCACCGCATGTTTTGCGAACCCGAGTATGCCAAGAGCGAGCAGTACGCACAGTTCTGGCAAAAGCTGGGCAAGGGCGAGTTCGACGCGGGCGAATACAAGCGCGTTACCAAGGATGGCCGCGAAATCTGGCTCAATGCCTCGTACAACCCCATCTTCGACGCGGAAGGCCGGCCCTTCAAGGTGGTCAAGTTCGCCAGCGACATCACGGCCCTGAAAAAGCGCAACGCCGAATACGAAGGCAAGGTCAGCGCCATCGGCAAGGCGCAGGCCGTGATCGAATTCGACATGCAGGGCAAGGTGCTGGACGCAAACGACAATTTCCTCGCCGTCATGGACTACGACTTGAGCGATATCGAGGGCGAGCACCACCGCATGTTCTGCGAGCCCGAGTACGCGGGCAGCGCCGAGTACAAGAAATTCTGGCAAAAGCTCAACCGGGGCGAATTCGACGCGGGCCGCTACAAGCGCCTGGGCAACCATGGCAAGGTGGTGTGGATACAGGCGACCTACAATCCCATCCTGGACCTGAACGGCAAACCGTATAAAGTGGTCAAGTTCGCCATCGACATCACGGACCAGGTAAACCTGGAAAACAGCATCCAGGCCAAGGCCACCAACGACAGCCGCAAGGTCAATGCCCTGCTCGACTCGGTGGCGCGCGCGGCGCAGGGCGACCTGACCTGCAATATCGTGCCCGAAGGCGGCGAGCCGATCGATTTGCTGGCCGGCGGCATCAGCAAGATGATCGTCGACTTGCGCGGCGTGATCGGCAACGTGGTGTCGGCGGCCAACGGCTTTGCCGACGCATCGAACGCCATCGCCGAACGGGCCACGGGCGTGGCCGTGGGCACGCAGGCGCTGGGCGCTACGGTGGAAGAAATGAACGCCTCCATCGACGGCTTGACGTTTTCCATCAATTCCATCGCGGAAAACACCTCGAATGCCGATTCCCTGGCGAAAGCCACGCAGCAGGAAGCGGAAGCGGGCGCGCGCGCCGTCGCCAAGTCGATCGAGGCGATGGACTTGATCAACCGCTCGTCGGAAGACATCGGCGAAATCGTCAAGGTCATCAGCGAGATCGCCAACCAGACCAACATGCTGGCCTTCAACGCGGCCATCGAAGCGGCGCGCGCGGGCGAGCACGGCCTGGGCTTTTCCGTCGTCGCCGACGAGGTGCGCAAGCTGGCCGAGCGCTCGTCGCAGGCAACCAAGGAAATTTCCAAGCTGATCAACGAATCCGTCAAGCGCGTGTCGACGGGCAGCGAGATTTCGCGCCAGGCCAGCGACGCCTTCGACAAGATCGTCTCGGGCGTGGCGAAGACCACCTTGGCCATTTCCGACATCTCGAAGGCGGCCAACGAACAGCTGCTGACAGCGCGCGAAGTGTCGACGGCGATCCAGTACATCGCCGAGGAAACGGAAAAGTCGGCCGCCAACTGCGACAGCATCGCCCGCTCGACCGATGGCTTGAACGAGCGCGCTGGCAGCCTGAACCAGACCGTCTCCGGCTTCGTGGTGTAGGCGATGAGCCACGCGGCCACCTTGACGCCCGAGGTACTGACGACCCTGATCGCGCTGGTGCGCCAGCATACGGGCATCGCCATGACGGCGCGCAAGAGCGTCTTGCTGGAACGGCGCTTGCAGCCACGGCTGCAGGCGCTGTCCCTGCACAGCTACCAGGCTTACCTGGAGCGCGTGGCCAGCGACCGCGACGAGGTACCCCATTTCATCGACCTGGTCACCACCAACGACACCCTGTTCTTCCGCACGCCGCAGATCTGGGATTACTTCCGCGACCGCTACCTGCCCGCCTGGACGCGCGCGCATCCGGACGATTGCCTGGCCATCTGGTCGGCCGCGGCCGCCAGCGGCGAGGAGCTGTATTCGATCGCCATGCTGTGCGAACAATTCAGCCTGCAAGCGCCGTCTTTCCGCTACCAGATCCTGGCCAGCGACATTTCGCAGCAGATCCTGGGCGCGGCGCGGGCCGGCCAGTACAGCGGGCGCTCCGTCGAGCGCATCCGCTTGTCGCACCCGGACTTGCTGCGCAAATATTTCACGCCAGCACCGTATGGCGTCAAGGTCAACCAAGTACTGCGGCAACACGTCAGCTTTGCCCAGCACAACCTGCTCGAAGCGCTGCGCCCGGCCCGGCAGTTCGACCTGGTATTCCTGCGCAATGTGCTCATCTATTTCGACGCCGAGCACCAGGAAACCGTGCTGCGCCAAGCGCGCCTGAGCCTCAAGGATGAAGGCCGGCTGATCCTGGGCGAATCGGAAACCATCGCCCGCCTCGGTACCGGCTATCAATTCGAGTTTCCCATGATTTACAAGGCGGGTACCGCATGAGCATCATCATCGACCATGGCCTGCCGCTGCACCATGTTGGCATGGGGCAACTCAGCGTGGGCACGCATGGCGAGCAGCTGCAAGCCTTGCTCGGCTCCTGCATCGGCATCGGCTTCATCTGGAAGAACGGCCCATGTTGCGGCCTGGCCCATTGTTTGCTGCCGGAAGCGCCCGGTGCCGACAGCGCCCTTGGCGCGCGCTATGTGAGCCAGGCCGTGCCTTCGCTGCTGCGCCTGATGGGCGTGCGCCAGGCCGATTACGCCGACATCGACGTGGTGCTGGCGGGCGGCGCCAGCATGTTCGGACCGCGCAACGGCCGGCTGCAGATAGGCCGGCAAAACGCGGAAGCGGCGCAAAAATACCTGGGCCAATGCGGCTTGCACGTCAGCTTTTGCGCGCTGGGCGGCCGCCACGGGCGCCAGTTGCTGATCGATTGCGCCAGTCGCAGCTACGCCGTCACCGACGTGGTGACACAACCCGAATTGATTCCACGCAAGGAAGGCGCATATGGATATGCATGAAGCGACGGGCTTGCAAGCGCAGGCCAACGGCGACACGGCCACCGAACTGTTCGGCTCCTTCCACCTGGGCGACGATGAGTTCGCCCTGCCCGCCAGCTGCATCCGCGAAGTGGTGAACCACCCCGCGAAAGTCACCGCCCTGCCCCTGTCGCCCGCGTATCTGGAAGGCATGTTCACCTTGCGCGGCAGCGTCATTCCGGTGGTCAACCTGGGCCGCTTGTTCCGCGCCGATGCGCCGCGCGCGGTGGCCACGGACAAGATCGCCATTCTCGACTTCCAGCAAGTGCTGATCGGCATCGTCTTCCAGGATACGGGCGAAATCCTGCGCGTGCCCGCCAGCGCCCGCAGCGCCCTGCAATATGCGGCCGGCGACAGCCACGCCGTCATCGCCGGCACGATCCTGCTCGATGGCGGCGCGCGCCTGCTGCAGGTGCTCGACCCGCACGCCCTGCTGCGCATTGAAAACGTGCCCCATGTGCTGGCCCTGCAAGCGACGGGAGCCAAGCTGAACACGGCCCGCTACCACGCGCAAAGCGAACGCCGCCAATGCGTCAGTTTCCACGCGGCCGGCGCCACGTTTGCCTTTGAAATGCTGGCCATCCAGGAAATCATCCGCGTGCCGGAATTGCACAGTTCCCTGCTGAACAGCGAACTGTGCCTGGGGCGCATGCATTTCCGCGGCAGCCAGGTGGCGGTCGTCGATTTCGGCGCCCTGCTGCAGGCGCCCGCATCCGGCACGGCGGCCACGCTGGATCAACGCGTCATCGTCGTGCGCCTCGAGGACACGACCGTGGGCTTCCTCGTCGACTCCGTCGACAGCATCGTGCATTTCTTTGGCGACGAAGTGCTGCCGATTCCCCTGCTGAGCAAGGCGCGCGCCGCCATGTTCGCCGGCTGCATCACGAAAGAGGGCTTGGGCGACATCATTTTCCTCGACCACAAGGGCATCCTGTCGCAGACCGAGATCGTCCAGATGCGCGACGGCCATGCGCGCCTGTACCCGGCCGAGACGGAAACGGCGGCCGCCACGCACAAGGCGCAACGTCGTGTCTACATCACATTCACAGTGGAAACCCGCTTCGCCGTGGAAATCGGGCAAGTGCGCGAAATCATCGATTTCAGCGGCGCCATCACGACACCGCCGGGCATGCCGGCTTGCATGCGCGGCATGCTCAACTTGCGCCAGCAAATGATCAGCATTATCGACCTGCGCCAGCTGTACGCCATGCCGGCCTTGCCGGACGCCAGTGCGGGCAAGATTCTGATCGTGGAACGGGGCGCCGAGCGCTACGGCTTTCTCGTCGATCACGTCGACAACATCATGACCATCTCCGACAGCCAGCGCTTTGCCGCACCGCAAATCATCCGCACGGGCGCGCACGAGGACTTGCGCAGCGAAATGGATGAAATGATCGATATCGGCACGGATGCGCAGCGCCAGACCCTGTCCGTCTTCCAGTGCGACCATCTGCTGGAAAAACTGGGGGCGGCGCTGCCGCAGGCAGCCTAGGTTTCTTTACATCCCGGCAGCTGGTGCCCCTTGAACTGCTCGCGCAGTTTGTTCTTCTGTATCTTGCCCGTGGCGCCCATGGGCAAGGCGTCGATGAACAGCACGTCATCGGGCGTCCACCACTTGGCGATCTTGCCTTCAAAAAATTGCAATAACGCTTCGCGCGTGACCGTCATGCCGGGACGCGGCACCACGACGAGCACGGGGCGCTCGTCCCATTTCGGGTGGAACACGCCGATGCAGGCCGCCTGCAGCACAGCCGGGTGGGCCATGGCCAGGTTTTCCAGGTCGATGGTGCCGATCCACTCGCCGCCCGACTTGATCACGTCCTTGCTGCGGTCCGTGATCTGCATGTAGCCGTCCGTGTCGATGGTGGCCACGTCGCCCGTGGGGAACCAGCCATCCTGCAATACGTCGCCACCCTCGTTCTTGTAATACGAGGAAATGATCCACGGCCCTTTCACCAGCAGATGGCCATAACTGAGGCCATCCCACGGCAATTCCTTGCCGTCGTCGTCGACGATCTTCATGTCCACGCCGTAGATGGCATGGCCCTGCTTTTGCAGGATCTTGCGCTGCTCGTCCTTCGGCAAGTCCAGGTGCTTGGTCTGCAAGCCGCCGGCCGTGCCCAGCGGCGACATTTCCGTCATGCCCCAGGCGTGGATGACTTCCACGTCGAACTTGTCGATCAGGGTATCCATCATGGCCGGCGGGCACGCCGCGCCGCCGATCACGGTGCGGCGGAAGGTGGAAAATTGCAGATTATTCTGCAAGGCATGGTTGAGCAGGCCCAGCCAGACGGTGGGCACGCCGGCCGAGAACGTCACTTTTTCCGCCTCGAACAATTCATACAGCGACTTGCCATCGAGCGCCGCGCCGGGAAACACCATGCGTGCGCCGGACAGGGGCACGGAATACGGCAAGCCCCAGGCGTTCACGTGGAACATGGGCACGACGGGCAGCACGGTGTCCGAAGCGCGCACGTTCAGCGCGCTGGGCATGGCCGACGCGTACGCGTGCAGCACGGTCGAACGGTGCGAATACAGTGCGCCCTTGGGGTTGCCCGTCGTGCCCGACGTGTAGCACAGGGTGGCGGCCGCATTCTCGTCGAACAGGGGCCATGCGTAATCGTCGGAATGCGTGGCGATCAAGTCTTCATAGCACAGCAGATCGGGGATGGTGCTGCTGGCGGGCATGCGCTCGCGGTCGCACATCAGCACGAAGTGGCGCACGAAGGTGCAGTCGGCGGCGATCTTTTCCACCACGGGGAGGAAAGTCAAATCGAACAGCAAGACCTGGTCTTCCGCGTGATTGGAGATATAGGCGATCTGGTCGGGAAACAAACGCGGATTGATCGTGTGCAGCACGGCCCCCGAGCCGGACACGGCATAGTACGCTTCCAGGTGGCGGTAACCATTCCAGGCCAGGGTGGCGACCCGGTCGCCCATGCCGACACCGAGGCCATGCAAGGCGTTCGCCAGCCGGCGCGCGCGCTGGTGGCAATCGCGGTAGGTGTAGCGGTGCATATCGCCCTCGACCCGCCGCGAAATGATTTCGCTGCCCCCATAATGACGCGCTGCAAACTCGATAATGCTGGAAATCAGCAAGGGCTGATTCATCATCTGGCCCATCACTGGACTCAAGGGGAATGCCGACATCGTGTCTCCTGGGAATGGATACTCGGTTATTGTTGGAAATTAAAGATTTTTCCTAGTTTCGTACGGTCGTGCGGAAATCGTCAACGCATTTCGATATTGCGATGCAGCATGGAATTTTCGGTTCCGTTTTTTGCCGTGCGGATACCCACTACAGCGCCCGGCGCACGCCTTGGCGCTGTGCGGTAAAATCGCATTCCAGGCTGGCGCACCGTGCCAGTCCATCTTACTGACTGGAATTACCATCACCGCTCATACCTTACCACTGGGTAACGCCTTTGCGGCCTTGCCGCCTGCGTTCTATACGCGCTTGATGCCCACGCCCCTGCCCGCCCCGTATTTCGTGGCCGCCAGCGCGCCAGCCGCAGCCCTGATCGGCCTCGATGCGGCGCGCCTGGCCGAGCCCGATTACGTAGCGCTGCTGAGCGGCAATGCCGTGGCCGAGCGCTCGATGCCCCTGTCGGCCGCGTATTCGGGCCACCAGTTCGGCGTCTGGGCCGGCCAGCTGGGCGATGGTCGCGCGATCCTGCTGGGCGATATCGCCACCGAACACGGCCCCATGGAGCTGCAGCTGAAAGGCGCCGGCGCCACGCCGTATTCGCGCATGGGCGACGGCCGCGCCGTGCTGCGCTCGTCCATCCGCGAATTCCTGTGCTCGGAAGCCATGGCGGCGCTGGGCATCCCCACGTCGCGTGCGCTGTCCATCATGGGCTCGCAGCAAGGCATCATGCGCGAAACCGTCGAGACTGCCGCCGTCGTGACGCGCATGGCGCCTAGTTTTGTGCGCTTCGGCTCGTTCGAACACTGGTTTTACCGCAAGCAGCCGGCCGAGCTGAAAATCCTGGCCGATTACGTCATCGACAGCTTCTACCCCCACTTGCGCGCTGCATCAAATCCATATCAAGCCTTGCTGGCCGAAGTGTGCGTGCGCACGGCGCACATGATTGCGCAGTGGCAAGCCGTCGGTTTCATGCATGGCGTGATGAATACGGACAATATGTCGATCCTGGGCCTGACCCTCGATTACGGTCCCTTCGGCTTCATGGAAGCGTTTGACGCCGAGCACATCTGCAACCATACGGACCAGCAAGGCCGCTATTCCTACGCCAACCAGCCGCAGGTGGGCCACTGGAACTGCTATGCGCTGGGCCAGGCGCTGCTGCCGTTGATCGGCGAAGTGGCATTGGCGCAGGCTGCGCTGGACAGCTACCAGAGCGCCTTTGCGGAGAAGATGAATGCCTTGCTGCGCGCCAAGCTGGGCTTGCAAACGAGCCAGGACGACGATACGCAGCTGTTCGACAGCATGTTTGCGCTGATGCAAGCCAATCACGTGGATTTCACCAACTTCTTCCGCGCCCTGGCGACACTGCAAGTGGCGGCGCCCGAGCACGACACGGTGCCGCGCGACATGTTCATCGACCGCCCCGCCTTCGATACGTGGGCGGCACAATACCGCGCGCGCCTGCGGCAAGAGCACAGCGTCGATGCCGAACGGCAAGCGGCCATGAACCTGGTCAACCCGAAATACGTGCTGCGCAACTACCTGGCGCAAGTGGCCATCGAAAAAGCCCAGCAGCAGGATTACACGGAAGTGGCGACATTGCTGGAAGTTTTGCAAAAGCCATTTGACGAACAGCCCGAACACCAGCACTATGCGGCCCTGCCGCCCGACTGGGCCAGCCACCTTGAAGTCAGCTGCTCATCTTAAGGAGTCATTATGACCACGAATAAAGTCAAGAAAACCGACGCCGAATGGCGCGCCATGCTCGATTCGATGCAATACGAAGTCACGCGCCACGCGGCCACGGAACGGGCCTTCACAGGCAAGTTCTGGGACCACCATGAACATGGCGTCTACACCTGCGTCTGCTGCAACACGCCCCTGTTCGCTTCGGACACCAAGTTCGACTCTGGCTGCGGCTGGCCCAGCTATTTCCAGGCACTCGACCCGGCCAACGTGACGGAGATTGTCGACCGCAGCCATGGCATGGTGCGCACGGAAATCGTCTGCGCCGTCTGCGACGCCCACCTGGGCCACGTCTTCCCGGACGGCCCGCCGCCGACCGGCTTGCGCTATTGCATCAATTCGGCGTCGTTGCGCTTCGATCCTCAGCCGTGAGACACAGGAACGCTTGGGAGCGATTCGGTTGTTCCTAAGCCATTCCTAAGATGATTCTAATAAGACCAGTGTAAAGTCTCGCCATGAAATTTCTATTCGACATATTCCCCCTGCTCGCCTTCTTCGCCGCCTTCAAACTGGGCGGCATGTATGAAGCGGCCACGCACGACTTCGTGCAGCAATATTTGTCCGGCTTCGTGTCAGGCGGCCTGATCAAGGCCGACCAGGCGCCGTGGATACTCGCCACCCTCGTCGGCATCATCGCCACCGCCTGCCAGGTCAGCTATCTGCTGCTGCGCGGGCGCAAGGTGGACGGCATGCTGTGGCTGTCGCTGTTCATTTTTGTCGTGTTCGGTGGCGCCAGCATTTACCTGCATGATGATTTCTTCCTGAAATGGAAGCCGACTCTGATCTACTGGCTGTCCGGCCTGGCCCTCTTGATCGCCCACGTGGGTTTCAAGAAAAACCTGATCCGCAAGACCATGGAAGCGCAAGTGCAATTGCCCGAAGTTGTGTGGAACCAGCTGCTGGCCGCATGGATCATCTTCTTCGGCGCCATCGGCGCACTGAATCTGTTCGTGGCCTTCGTGCTGTACAAGGGCGACATGGCCGCCTGGGTCAGCTTCAAGGCGTTTGGCGCGACGGGCATCTTCTTTGCCTTTATCGTGGCGCAAACCCTGTTCCTGGCCAAACATATCAAGGAAGACGCATGATGACGAACGACACGGCAACGCGCATGGAGCGCATTCGTACCCGCCTGGAAACAGCACTTTCCCCTCTGGAATGCGTGCTGGAAGACGACTCGGCGCGCCACCGGGGCCATGCGGGCGCCGCCTCGGGCGGAGGCCATTACAATCTACGCATAATTTCTAGTCAATTTGAGGGGCTCAGGCTCGTCATGCGCCATCGACTGGTGTATGATTCCGTGCACGATATGATGCATAATGAGATACATGCATTGGCGATTGTGGCACTGGCGCCGTCCGAAGTAGTGTAAGGACGGCGTTTTTGGCGTACCGGGGCAACTCGGTATGCCATTTGCCGCAAGCGCCATGCACGCGTTTTCTTCCCATGCGTTTTTTACGAAACTTTCCCTAACAGGATTTAATAATGACTTTTAAGCCAGCCCGCTTGCTGATCGCACTACTCGCCGTTGTCGCGGTACCTGTTTTTGCGCAAAATGTTGCCGTTGTTAATGGCAAGCCTATCCCATCGTCGCGCGTTGATGCAGTCGTCAAGCAAGTCGTCGCCCAAGGCCAGCAACCGGATTCGCCGCAACTGCGCGAAATGATCAAGAAAGACTTGATCGGCCGTGAAGTGCTGATGCAAGAAGCGGAAAACAAAGGTTTCGGTAAAGATGCAGCAGTCAAGCAGCAAATCGAGAACGCACGCCAGGCCATCGTCATCAACGCCTTGGTCGGCGACTACCTGAAAAAGAACCCGGTCAACGACGCTGAAATCAAGGCTGAATACGACAAGTTCGTGGCCCAGACCGGCGACAAGGAATACCACGTGCGCCACATCCTGGTCGGCACCGAAGCGGAAGCGAAAGACATCATCGCCAAGCTGAAAGGCGGCGCCAAGTTCGAAGATCTGGCCAAGCAATCGAAAGATACCGGTTCGGCCGACAACGGCGGCGACCTGGATTGGGCAGCCCCATCGTCCTTCCCGAAAGTGTTCTCGGACGCCTTCGTGAAACTGCAAAAAGGCCAGGTCACCGACACCCCGGTGCAAACGCCTAACGGCTTCCACGTGATCAAGCTGGACGACACCCGCGCGGCAAAACTGCCGACCCTGGAAGAAGTCAAGCCACAGATCGCCGAAGCGCTGCAGCAAAAGAAACTGCAAGCGTATCAGGAAGAAATGATCAAAAAAGCGAAAGTTCAGTAAGAACTGACCTCCCCGGCGCCCCTTTCGGCGCCGGTCGTGTATTCTGCGCCTGAATGCGCACTGCGCGACAGCCGCGCATATCGATTTTTAGTATATTTATTAGGAATGAACATGATTTTGAAGCCAGCCCGCCTGATCTTAGCCCTGGTCGCCGTTGTAGCGATCCCTGCGTTCGCGCAAAACGTCGCCACCGTGAATGGCAAGGCCATCCCATCGTCGCGCGTCGACCAGGTCGTCAAGCAAGTCGTCGCCCAAGGCAAGCAAGCGGATTCGCCGCAATTGCGCGAAGCCATCAAAAAAGACCTGATCGGCCGCGAAGTGCTGATCCAGGAAGCCGACAAGCAAGGCTACGGCACGCGTCCGGAAGTCAAGTCGCAGATCGACAATGCCCGTCAAAGCATCATCATCAACGCCCTGCTGGCCGACTACGTCAAGAAGAACCCCGTCAAGGATGCTGAAATCAAGGCCGAGTACGACAAGTTCAAGGCACAAGCGGGCGACAAGGAATACCATGCACGCCACATCCTGGTCGCCACCGAAGCGGAAGCGAAAGACATCATCGCCAAGCTGAAAGGCGGCGCCAAGTTCGAAGAACTGGCGAAAGTATCGAAAGACGGTTCCGCAGCCAATGGCGGCGACCTGGACTGGGCTAGCCCAGCTTCGTACGTGAAGCCATTCTCCGACGCCATGGTCGCCCTGAAACCAGGCCAGGTCACGCAAACGCCAGTGCAGTCGCAATTCGGCTTCCACGTGATCAAGCTGGAAGAAACCCGTCCGACGAAGCTGCCGGCACTGGAAGAAGTCAAGGGTCAAGTGGCCGAGTCGCTGCAACAGAAGAAACTCGCCGCCTACCGCGATGAGCTGATGAAAAAAGCCAAAATCCAATAAGAATACCCGATCAAACCTACTGCGCGTCGTGACTTGCGGCCTGCGATGCTCACCGTACTAGAGTACGGTTGCGCTTCTCGGCCACAATTCACTTCCGCTCGCTACGGTTTTATCGGGCATTCTGCCCGGATATAAAGCGCTCCTTGGGGCGCTTTTTTTACGCCTGAAGAAAGCGAGATGGAATGGATCTACATGCCGCACTGAAAGCCGCGCTGGAAGCGGTTGCCGAACCGGGCCGCGCGGTGCCCATGCAAGCCTATATGCGCGACCAGTTCGTTTTCCTGGGCGTGGCAGCGCCACAGCGGCGGCTGGCCGCCAGGGACTTGCTGGCGGGCTTGACGGGCATCGATGCCGCGACCTTGCTCGAGCACGCGCAGCTGCTGTGGCAGCAGCCGGAGCGCGAATACCAGCACGTGGCGCTCGACATGCTGGCCCTGCACCGGCGCCAGCTGAACATCGGGCACATCCCCGCCCTGCTGGCACTGGCGCGCCAGCGGGCCTGGTGGGACAGCGTCGACGGCATGGCGGGCATCGTCGGCGACGTGCTGCAGGCCGAACACCAGCACGGTGGCGACGGCCAGGCGCACATGGATGATGCGCTGCGCCACATGGATTTCTGGCTGCGCCGCATCGCCATGCTGCACCAGCTGGGCTGGCGTGCCGACACGGACGCCGCCTGGCTGTTCGGCGCGGCGCTGGCGCTGGCCCACGAAGACGAGTTTTTCATCCGCAAGGCCATTGGCTGGGCCTTGCGCGATTACGCGCGCCACGCGCCGACAGAGGTGCTGGCTTTTGCCACGGAGCACCGCCAGCAACTGTCTGCGCTCAGCTACCGCGAGGCGTTGAAGCACCAGCCACGGTGAACGCCTGCCCACCGAGCAAGCGCAGCGCGGCGTCGATGCGGGGCGCCGCATCCCAGGCCGGCATGGGCGCCAGCAAGCCCAGCGCCATCTGCCGCAGCGGCTCGGCAATTACCATGGCCAGCAGCAAGCCGGCCAGTTCAGGCGCATTGCTGACCGTCATGTGGCTGCGGGCGGCCTGGCGGCCCAGCCAGTCGGCCAACATGGCCGTGCCCCGCTCGATGCCGTTGCGCTGATACACGGCCAGCAAGTCCGCGCGCGCGGGAAACTCCGTGCACAGCAGGCGGAACAGGCCGACGGCATCCGCCGTCAGCACGCGCGCCGCCACCGCCTGCAATATCTCTTTTAACAGCGGCAACACTTCGCCGGGCGCGGCCGCATCGTGCGCCATGGCTGGCAGGAACGCATCCGTCCAGCCGCGCACCACCAGGGCGACCAGTTCTTCGCGGTTGGCCGCGTATTGATACAGCGACTTCTTGGCCATGCCCGCGTGGCGCGCCACCGCTTCCATGGTCGTGGCCGCATAGCCTTCGTGCAGCAGCAGCCAGGTGGCCGCCTGCACGGCCGCCTCGCGCGCTTCCTCGGGTGGCCGCGCTGGACGGCCCCGTCCACGCACAGCCTTGCTCTCTTCTTCCTGCATGCCGGCTCCAAGCTTGATCGATGGGCAATTTTACACTGAAACATATTTAAGAAACGCAATTCGTTTCTTTAATATATAATCGGCCCACCCCAACAAAGGAGAACGATATGACGAAGCATATGGAATTCCCATGGAGCATCACGAGCACCGGCGACTTGCTCGATCCATTTCCCCTGCGCCTGGAAACGGGCATCACGCGCCTGGAAGACGGCTGCCTGCTGGTGGCGGCGCGCACGGAACTGCACCGCTGCAGCGGGCGCATGCTGGACTGGTGGTTCACGTTTTTCGAGACGACGCAGCACATCAAGTGGTGGCATCCGCACGACCACGTGGCACACCATGGCTGGAACAATGCGTGGAAAAAGGGAGAAAGTTATTACGGCGCCTCGATCGAGGCCGTGGAGTCGCTGGGCGACATTCCGCCCGTGAAAGCCAAGCTGAAGTTCCATGATCCGAAGGAAGTATTTGATACGGCGCAACTGCAGCAGGCCAAGGACAGCGGCACCCTGTCGGCCGCCATCTGCGCGCGCATCGGCTTTGGCGAGCACGTGCAACTGGACCCGCACGGCGACCCGCTCGATGGCGAAATGCTGCACCTGACGCGCGACACGCCCACGGGCTGCGTGCTGCGCAGCCGCTTCTTGCTGGGTCGCAATAGCCTGGACCCCGTGCGCGACGTGCCCGACATGCTGGGCCTGAATTTGCTGCGCCATTGCTACAGCGAGTTTACCTATCTGTCGCGCTTTTTACCGTCGCTGTACTACGGCGAGCACGCCAATGGGGAAAAGGCGCCGCTGCCCTGGTAAAACATGGTTTTACAACTGCTTGTGCATGCGCGCCAGCGGCAGCTTGATGTCATCGGGCAAGTCGAGATGAAACTCTTCCGTCACGGCAAAGCCGCTGGCCAGGTACAGCGGCACGCCGGGCAAGGTGGCGGCCAGTTCCAGGGCCGTAAAACCGGCGGCCAGCGCCTGGCGCTCGCAATGGCGCATCAGCATGCTGCCCAGGCCCTGGCGGGCGGCGCTTGGTTCGACAAAGAAGGCGCGGATGCGGCCCGGCTGGCTGGCCGGATCGAGCAGCGGGTCCGGCCCGCTCTTGGCGCGGTCGGCGCCATACAGGGTGGCGCGCTGGCTCCAGCCGCCGCAAGCCAGCATGGCGCCATCGCGTTCGATCACGAAATACGTCTGGTCGGCAACGAGCTGCGTATCGACGCCGAACACGTAGCGCGTCACGGCCGCGGCCTGTTCCTGCGTATAAAACCCCGCGCTCAGTGCCACGCCGGAGCGGGCGATCAACGCATTCATGGCAGGCACATCGGCCGGCAGCGCCACGCGCAGACTGGTCAACGTGCCAAAGCTGAACCAGGCACGGCTGATGCGGCCCTGCTCCACCTCATACGTCGCCACCAGTTCCTGGGCCGACACGCCATCGTCCGTGTCGCCATGGACGATTTCATGGTCGATCACCAGCTTGCCGCAGGCGATGCGCTCAAGCAACTGCGCCTGCGGCCGGCTTGCCGCGAAACGGGCCGTGAAACGGGGGCCGATCTGCGCGCCGCCCTGCGCCAGCAAGGTATCGGGATGCTGGAATTGCTGCGCATCGTCTGCGTAGATGGCCAGCAAGGCCGGTACGTCGTGCGCGTTGTAGGCGTCCAGTTGCGCCTGGACCACCGTCGTTGGCGAAATGAGTGTATCGTTGGCAAGCGCCATGCGTGTACCTGTTGTGGAGTGGGTGGAAAGTTGCAAAGGGTAACATTGTCACCTCTGTCGCAGCGCGGTTTACTGCGATAATAACAAGATTCGTCGCAAGAAACATATTCAGGCGTCACCAATCAATCGCAAATCGCAGCAGGAGTCAATATCATGAAATGGGAAGGCAATCGCGAAAGCGACAATGTGGAAGATCGCCGTGGCGAAGATGGCGGCGGAGGCGGCGGTGGCGGCTTTGGTTTTGGCGGGCGCTCGATCGGCATCGGCACCATCGTCATCGCCCTCGTCGGCTCGTATGTGCTGGGCGTCAATCCCTTGACCTTGCTGAACCTGCTCAGCGGCGGTGGCGGCCAGGTCAGCACCCAGCAAAGCCAGGCCCCGGCGCGCCAACCGCCCGAATCGGACGAGATGGCCCGCTTCGTGAAAACCGTGCTGGCCGATACGGAAGACACGTGGAGCGCCCTGTTCAAGGCCGAAGGCGGGAGCTATGTGAAACCCAAGCTGGTCTTGTTCTCGGGCAGCACGCCGACGGCGTGCGGCACGGGCCAGAGCGCCAGCGGGCCCTTCTACTGTCCCGGCGACCAGAAAGTCTACCTGGACCTCGATTTCTTCAACCTGATGCAGCAGCGTTTCAAGGTCTCGGGCGAATTTGCGGAAGCGTACGTGATCGCGCATGAAGTGGGCCACCACGTGCAGAACCTGATGGGCTTGTCCGAAAAGGTCGACAATGCGCGCCGCACGCAATCGGAGCGCCAGGCCAACGCCATGTCCGTGCGCCTGGAGTTGCAGGCCGACTGTTTTGCCGGCGTATGGGCGTATCACGCGAACGCCGACCGCAAGATCCTGGAACAGGGCGACGTGGAAGCGGCCCTGAAAGCGGCCACGGCCATCGGCGACGACGCGCTGCAGCGCCAGTCGCAAGGCCATGTGGTGCCCGATTCGTTTACGCACGGCACCTCGGAGCAGCGCGTACGCTGGTTTACCAAGGGCATCGAGAGCGGCCAGATTGCCCAGTGCAATACGTTCGAGGCACGCCAGTTGTAATGACATCCGCGAGCTCCCACGCATGCCGCCCTGCGGGCAGGCATGCGACTGTCAGGGCAAGCTGACGTCGTAGCGCTTGCCCAGTCTTTTCAGCTCGCCCGTCTCGATCAGGTTATTCAGTTCCTGGTCGAACTGCACACGCAGCTTGTCGAAAGTGGGCGAGCGGGGGAAGGCGAAATAGCCGTTTTGCAGTTCGATGATTCTGGGCAGGGGTTTCACCTGGCGTCCATAGCCCAGGCGGGCGATGACGGGATCGGTATTGCGGCGGTTGCTGACGAAGACGTCGACGTGATTGTGCACCAGCATCTTCAAGCCATTTTCCACGTTGTTGGCCACGCTGACCTGCAAGCCGGGCCGCATGCGCTCCCATTCCGCGCCATACGCCCAGCCATTGAGCAGCACCACCCTGCGGTTCTTCAGCACCGCGTAGTCGCCATCCCAGCTGAAGCTGGCGTTCTGGCGCGTATACAAGACCATCTGGTCCTGGTAAAACGGCTTGTCGGAAAAGGCCATGCTGACTATGCGCTCGGGCGTCTTGTAAGGGCCGATCAGGATATCGGCCTGGCCCTGCACCAGCATGGCTTGCGCGCGCGCCCACGGCACCATGCGAAAACGCACGGTGTTACCCGTGCGTGCCGCGATCAGGCGCAGCAGTTCCGCGCCCAGGCCGCCATATTCACCACTGTCCTGGTATTCGAACACGCGCTCGAACTGCGCGCCCACGGCCAGCAGCTCGCGTGCCTGCAGGGGCGCGGCAAATGCCGGCCACAGCAGCGCCAAGGCCAGCAGGCGCCGCCCGGCTTTTTTCATCAGCCGACGATGCGCAAGGAGTAATCGGTGGCCCGCACATCCTTGGTCAGGCTGCCGATCGAAATGCGGTCCACGCCCGTTTCGGCAATGGCGCGCACGGTGTCGAAATTGATGCCGCCCGACGCTTCGAGCAAGGCGCGGCCCTGCGTCAAGGCCACGGCTTCGCGCATCATGTCGTTGCTGAAGTTATCGAGCAAGACGGAGACGGCGCCCGCATCGAGCGCTTCGCGCAATTGCGCCAGGGTTTCCACCTCGATTTGCACGGGCACGCCCGCGTCGAGGTTGCGCGCATTTTCCAGGGCCTGGCTGACGCCGCCCGCGGCCGCGATATGGTTTTCCTTGATCAGGATGCCGTCGTACAGGGCCAGGCGCTGGTTCTTGCCGCCACCCACGCGCACCGCATACTTTTGCGCCAGGCGCAGGCCCGGCAAGGTCTTGCGCGTGTCGAGGATGGACGCCTTGGTACCGGCGATCACGTCGACATACTGGCGCGTGGCCGTGGCCACGGCGGACAGCAGCTGCAGGAAATTGAGGGCGCTGCGCTCGGCCGTGAGCAAGGCGCGCGCCGGCGCCGCAATCGTGCAGACGACGCTGTCGGCCGTCATCATGTCGCCTTCGGCGTAATGCCAGGCGATATCGATGCTGCGGTCCAGGCTTTTCATGATGCCTTCGAACCACGGCGCGCCGCACAGCACGGCTGCTTCGCGCACAATGACACGCGCCGTGACGACGTGGTCTGGCGGCACCAGCTCGCCCGTCAGGTCGCACTGGCCCACGTCTTCCAGCAAGGCGGCCAGCAAATTGCCTTCGAACGCGCGCGCCAGGGCCGGGTCGAAAGGAGCGAAAGAATTAACGAGAGTACTCATGCTGGACCGATTCCTTGGAACAATGTGGTTTCTTTAGCCAGGTCCGCGCCCGGCTTGAGGCCCGCCTTCTTGGCGGCGGCGAAGTCGAGCATGCGGTTAATCGAGCGCACGGCCAGCTGGCCGACGGCAGGATCGACGTGGATTTCGTTGTGCATGTTTTCCAGCGTCTGCGCCAGGTTCAGCAAGCCGTTCATGGCCATCCACGGGCAATGCGCGCAGCTTTTGCACGTGGCGCTGTTGCCGGCCGTGGGCGCTTCGATGAAACGTTTGCCCGGCGCAGCCGCGCGCATCTTGTGCAGGATGCCGTTGTCGGTGGCGACAATGAAGGTATCCGTGTCCATGGTTTGCGCTGCCGCAATCATTTGTGACGTGGAACCCACCATGTCGGCCAGCGCCACCACGTTCGCGGGCGATTCCGGGTGCACGAGCACTTTGGCTTGCGGATATTCTTCCTTGAGCAAATCGAGTTCGATGCCCTTGAATTCGTCGTGCACGAGGCAGCTACCCTGCCACAGCAGCATGTCGGCGCCCGTCTGCTTCTGGATATACGAACCCAGGTGCTTGTCGGGTGCCCACAGGATTTTCTTGCCCTGCGCATGCAGGTGGGCAACGATGTCGAGGCCGATGGACGACGTCACCATCCAGTCCGCGCGCGCTTTGACGGCCGCGCTGGTGTTGGCGTACACCACCACCGTGCGGTCCGGATGGGCGTCGCAGAAAGCCGTGAATTCATCGACCGGGCAGCCGAGGTCGAGCGAGCAGGTCGCGTCGAGGTCGGGCATTAATACCGTTTTCTCGGGACTGAGAATCTTTGCCGTTTCACCCATGAAACGCACGCCGGCCACGACGAGGGTCTTGGCCGGATGGTCGCGCCCGAAGCGGGCCATTTCCAGGGAATCGGAGACGCAGCCGCCCGTGGCTTCTGCCAAGTCTTGCAGGTCAGCATCAACGTAATAGTGGGAAACGAGCACGGCTTCGCGCTCGATCAGCAGGCGCTTGATGCGCGTGATCAGTTCGGCTTTCTCGGCCGGGGACGGCGTCGCTGGCGTGCGTGCCCAGGCGTGGGCAGTGCAGCTGGCTCCGTCTTGTGGATGTTCGTACTCGACGGATTTGATGGCTAAAGTTTGCATGGCTGTGTCAAACAAAAACGGGATAGACCGGCGCGATTGCAATAAAGCAGGTGCGCCGGAACGAATGAACCGCGGCGCGTCGGTGTGGTGCCGGGTGGCTGGCGGTTGGCAACGCCGGCTTGGATTGTCGGATTACACTCCGCTAATCCGACCTACGCGACCTACGCGACCAACTCACCCTGACGTAGGTCGGATTAGCGCACAGCGCGTAATCCGACACAACGTTACCCTACAAATTAATCAATACCCTGGCTCTTGAGGTAATCCTCATAGTTGCCGCGGTAGTCGACCACTTCATCTTCCTTGATCTCGATGATGCGGTTGGCCAGCGAAGAAACGAATTCGCGGTCATGCGACACAAAGATCAGGGTGCCCGCGTATTTTTCCAGCGCGATGTTCAAGGACTCGATCGATTCCATGTCCATGTGGTTGGTCGGCTCATCGAGCATCAGCACGTTGTGGCGGCCCAGCATCAGCTTGCCGTACATCATGCGGCCTTTTTCACCACCGGACAGTACCTTGACAGCCTTCTTGACATCGTCGCCGCCGAACAGCAAGCGGCCCAGGATGGAGCGCACGGCCTGGTCGTCGTCGCCCTCTTTCGTCCACTGGCCGATCCAGTCGGTCAGGTTCGTGTCTTTGGCGAAATCTTCCGTCGGGTCTTGCGGCATGTAGCCGACGTTGGCGTTTTCCGCCCACTTCACGCGGCCTTGATCAGGCTGCAAGCCGGCGATGTCGCCCGCGATGCAGCGCAACATGGTGGTCTTGCCGGCGCCGTTGGCACCGATGATGGCGATGCGTTCGCCCGCTTCCACCATGATGGAAAAGTTCTTGAACAGCTGGCGGTCGAAACCTTTCGAGATGTTCTCGACTTCCACGGCCAGGCGGTGCAGTTTCTTTTCGCCGTCGAAACGCACGAAGGGATAGGCACGCGACGATGGCTTGATGTCGTCGACCTTGATCTTTTCGATCTGCTTGGCGCGCGACGTCGCCTGGCGGGCCTTCGACTTGTTCGCAGCAAAACGGCGCACGAATTCCTGCAGCTCGGCAACCTTGTCTTTCGCTTTCGCGTTGTTGGCCAGTTGCTGGTTGCGCGCCTGGGTCGAGGCGAACATGTATTCGTCGTAGTTGCCTGGATAAATCTTCAGGGTACCGTAGTCCATATCGGCCACGTGGGTGCAGACCTGGTTCAGGAAGTGGCGATCATGGGAAATGATGATCATGGTGGAGTTGCGCTCGTTGAGCACGTCTTCCAGCCAGCGAATCGTGTTGATGTCCAGGTTATTCGTCGGCTCGTCGAGCAGCAGGATGTCCGGGTTCGAGAACAACGCCTGCGCCAGCAGCACGCGCAGCTTCCAGCCTGGCGACACATTGCTCATCGGGCCTTGATGCAGGTCGATGGCGACACCGGCGCCCAGCAGCAACTCGCCCGCGCGCGATTCGGCCGTGTAGCCATCATATTCGGACACTTTGCCTTCCAGCTCGGCCGCCTGCATGTAGTCGTCGTCCGTCGCTTCCGGGTTCGCGTAGATCGCGTCGCGCTGCTGGATGGCGGCCCACATTTCCGTGTGGCCCATCATGACGACGTCGAGGACGCGCATGTCTTCAAAGGCAAACTGATCCTGGCGCAGCTTGCCCAGGCGTTCGTTGGTATCGAGCATGACGTTGCCGCCCGACGGGTCCAGGTCGCCGCCCAGGATCTTCATGAACGTCGACTTGCCGCAGCCGTTCGCGCCGATCAAACCATAGCGGTTGCCGTCGCCGAACTTGACGGAGATATTCTCAAACAATGGCTTGGCGCCAAACTGCATCGTAATATTTGCTGTAGATAGCATGTGATATTGGGTCTTTATTCAGTTAAAACAGCTAGTTAAATACTTTTCTCCCATTATACAGCACCCACCCTCATCACTCTATAGTGGTCCGCCGAGGGCGCCCCGAATGCATGCGGAGAAATAATGGCAAGAAAATATGATTGCCGTATTTCCATTTAGCAGATACGCTGCGTGCCATCCATTCCCCCCCTCCACCTCACAGGCTTCACTTGAAAAAAATCACCATCGCCGCGGCCGTGTCCATCGTTGCCATCGCCGCCACCGCCTATGCCTCGCCGTATTACGCCTTGAACCAGATCAAGGCTGCGCTGGCCGAGCGCAACGCCGAAGCCCTGGCCGAACACGTGGACTTCCCTGCCCTGCGCGCCAGCGTCAAGACGCAGCTGGAGGCCAGCATGGCGCGCAGCATCGCGGCGACCGCCGGCAGCGACAACCCGCTGGCCGCGCTGGGCCAGTCGATCGCCAGCGCCATGCTGGGCAAGATGGTCGACACGATGGTCTCGCCTGCCGGCGTCGTCGCGCTGGTCAACAAGAGTGCCGTCAGCCCGCAGGCGAATACAAACGCGGACGCGGACGCGCCCGCCGATGGCGCGCAGAAAAAGGCCGGGTATGCGGCAGGCTATGCCGGCCTGAACACCTTCGTCGTGCGCGCGAAGGATGGTAATGCACAGGAAGGTGCGCTGGTCTTGCTGCGTCATGGCGTGTGGGGCTGGAAACTGAGTTCGATCGAAATTGCGTCGGCGATGGCTGCACGTTAACCGGGAACACGCATGCAAGGAACACGCATGCGCAAGCGATCTGAGACACAATGCGTGCCACTTGTTATCCGATTGCAGGAAAATTTCATGCTGAAACACCCAGCTTTATCGCTGGCAATCGCCCTTGCCAGCGCCACGTCACCCGCCCATGCCCTCGATGGCACGGCCGGGAACAGCCACTCCGTTGCTTCGCGCATGCAAGCGGAAACGTCGAAGGCCGCCGATCCCGACGCGCCCGCGCCGCTGCCCGTGCCCAGCGATATCTCGCTGGCCGAACTGGAGCGCCGCCTGGCGCTGGGTCAGGCGCAGGCCGCTGAAAAACACTATGCGAGCGCGCTCGGTCCGGCCGCGTTGACCGGCCTGGCGCAGCAGATGGGGTGCCTGGATATCGTCGGTGTGCAACCGTTCGGCTTCCCGCTCGACCCAACGCAGCCCACCGTCCTCAGCGGTGCCCACCTGCTGGCCCGCTGCCCGGACCGGGCCTACGTGACGATCACGGCGATGTCGATGGCGGGCAAGGCGGGCAAGCGCGCCGGTCTTTCACCGCAATCGTTCAACCAGACGGTGAATGGCCGGCCCGCGCGGCGCCTGTATTACAAGGCCCCCAACGGCCGCCAGAAGGAAACGCTGACCATCATCGACGGCAGTTATGGGTATGCGCTCGAATACTGGTCGCTCGACGACAGCCAGCAAGGCGGCATGGTCGGCAAGCGCCGCATGGACACATTGACGTTGCCGCAACAAGACGGGCATAAATAGATAAAATACTGTATATTTGTACAGTTATTCACTATTGCCCTGCCCAACATGCCTGCACACCCGCACATCGAATTACCCTACACCATCTGCGTCAGCGCCACGCTTGACGCGGAGGTTGAGCAAGCCATCCTCGAGGGCTTGAACGCTTACAACGATGCGATCACGGGATACCAGGACAGGCAGGTATTGAGCGTGGTCGTGCGCGACCGCGACAGCCAGCGGGTGCTGGGCGGCGCCATGGGCCGGACCTCGCTGGGCCTGCTGTTTCTCGATTTGTTTTACTTGCCCGCCGCCTTGCGGGGCTTGGGCCTGGGCAGTCAGATACTGGCGCAGTTCGAAGAGGAAGGACGCCGGCGCGGCTGCGCCTCGGCGGTGCTGTACACCATCAGTTTCCAGGCGCCCGAATTTTACGAGCGCCGCGGCTGGCGCCGCTTCGGCGACATCGCCTGCAGCCCCGAAGGCACGAGCAGGGTGTTCATGAGCAAGATCTTGTAGGTAGCATACGGCAGTGGCTGGCGGCTAAGCTGCCGCCAGCCACTGTCAACCACGGTCAACAAGCGCTGCTTACATGCCCAGCGACTTGAGCAGGTCGGCGTTGTCGTCGTCTTCCGGTTCCGCCGCAGGTGCGGGGGCGGCGTTCCGTTCGCGGTTCGCGAATTCGCCATCCATCAGCGAGTCGGCATCGACTTCGCGCGAATCGAAATCGTGCAGCTTGATGAACTCGGTACGGTCGATCGCCAGTTCCAGATAGAAAATATTGTTCTTTTCCGTGTAGAAAGTGACGCGGCGCATTTCCGGGCGGTCCAGCGGGGTGTCGACGCTGAGCATCACCTGCTTGTTCAGCACCAGCATCTTCGGCTGGCTCTGGGTGATGTTCGTTTGCAGTTCGCGCCGCACCTTGCCCGTGAAGTCGCCCACGATTTGGTTCATCAGCTCGCCCATGATGTTCGACACTTCGTCCGACGTGTAGAAACTGGCCAGTTCCGACTTCGGCATACCCATGTGCAACATGTAGCGCTCGTAGATTTCCATCGCCGTATCGGCGGCAAAATTAAGCACGACCAGGCCCGTGAAACCGCCATCGAACATCACGAAGCAGCCGATGTCCGGCTTCAGGCCCGTCTTGGTGATGCGCTGCACCATGCCTGAATAATTGACCTTGCTTTGCGTTGCAACGTTGAGCACCCGAACCACCGAGTTGCACAAACTCATCAACAAATCTTCTGTACCGTACACAACATCCTTTTCTGCATCCATGAGCAACCTCTCCAACTATTTTAAAGATGACAGCACTGTTCCCTGCCCGCCGCGAGCCGAAACACGACCGTTTCGCTCAGCAAGCGGACGACTTCACCTTTGCATGCCTGACCTTGCTTGGCAGCGCGCGCCGCGTCGCCGCTGGCCCGAACCACCCTCATAACTTTTTCTGTATAGAAATAAGTATCAGATGCGCAGAATACCGAGATGTAACATTTCCGTCCAGCCATACCTGCATTTACTTGACGATCTGTGCGGAAATACCATACCTGGCCAGGCCACGGGCATGGGCGCAGGAAAAAGTGACTAGAAATCAAGTGCGCGCAAGACCACGCCGCTGACCAGCAGATCGCGGCTCAAGTAGGAGAAGGCACGCTGGCCGATGCGCAGGCGGTGGGTGTCGAAAATGGCCAGCAAGTCGCCGCCCTGCCCCTGGTCCAGGCTGTGCAATGCCGTGACGGTGATACGGCAGGTTTTTTCCGCCCCGAAGACGGACAAATGGAAGCGGATGGCGTCACCCGCCTGCTCGAGCGCGATGCTGTCGCGGAGAATTTCATAGGGCATGGCCGGGCGGCTCCTGGCAAGGTTGTCGCGGCAATGTCGCGCAAGCTCGGCGCCATTTTCCGCTGGAATACGCCGAGAATAGCGGCAAGGGGTGCAAGCTACCGTCTGCCACCGAACATAAGTGCATACCGGTAGTCGTTCGTGTGTGGCCCTTGTTGCAGCCGGCCCTGTCCACCTAAAATAGTGCTTTATATTAAACATGGCATTGTCGCGCCATCCAAGGAAGTCAATGAGCACACTGTTAGAGCAGGCAACACAAGAAATGACGACGGCGATCCACGCCTGGTTCGATGAGCGCCTGCAGCGCACGGACCTGGAAGAGGCCGTGAATCGGACCACCTTGCAAGCGGGCGTCTTCAGCGACTTCATGCTCGATTACAAACCGGGCCGCACCACTGCCGATGAAATCGACCTGGGCTTCGACGACGACGTGCGTCCCCGGACGCCGGCACGCCTTGATGATGCGCAAGTGCGTGACTTGATCGCGCCGCAGTTGGCGGCGCTGGTGCAAGCCCGCCTGGCGCCGCTGGTCGACACGCCGATGATCGACTACCGTTTCACCTTGCGCGGCAAGTTCCAGACGGCGCAGGGCAAGCTGCACCTGACCTTGCTGGAATACGTCAACGACGGCAAGCGCCAGGCCTTGCTGAAAAACATACACGCGTATATCGAACACAAGCTCACGCATGGCCGCCATCCGACGAAACCGCTGGAAACCTTCTTCCTGACCCGCCACCTGCTCGATCCCCAACTGTTTCCGCAGCCCGATATCGGCTGGACGCTGGCGCAATTCGAACGCATCGAGCAGCTGAACAAATCACGCCCGCAGGCGTTGGCCGAACATCGCGGCGATATCATCCAGGCCGTGTCGGCCTGGGCGGAAAAGCAATTTCTGCCGCAGTTCTATGATGTGCGGCAGTCAAGCTACTGCAGCGCGGAATACAGCTTGAAGGCGGGCGCGGCGCCAGACGCGCAGGCGCTGGCGCCGATCGATCTGCTGCTGTATGGCGCCGTCATGATCTTGCGGCACGAACCGAGCTACGCCAAATCGACAGGCCTCAAATTTCTGGAAATCGCGCGCGAACTGGGCAGCGAACGGGCCGTGCGCATGCTCAAGGAAGGTAGCGGCACCTTCCCCGATACCGACATTCACGTGAAAAACGCGCTGCTGGAATGCCGCGCCAACGATGTATTTGCCACGTTCAGCATCACGATTGCCCAGGAAGAGGAAGACGCGTATGCGCAGGCGCTGGCCTTCATCACGCATTTGCTGCAAGCCGGCTTCCCGAAAAGCTACCAGATCAAGCTCAAATCCAAGGTCAAGGCATATTTGCCGATCAAGGGACTGGCGAAATCCGATACGCACCGCTTCTTTGCCAACGCCCTCGCCCATGCGCCCCTGCGGCCGCAGCTGGAAGCGTATGCACGGGTGGCCATCGAGCAATTCGAATTCTATGCCGACACGGAAGGCGAAAAGAATTGCATGCCTGGCAGTTACGCCGTGTTTGGGCTGGGTCTGCTCGATTCTTGCTATTTCCCGCTCGTGCAGCACTATATGGCCAACGTCGACGAGGAACACCAGTCCGTGCAGGACCAGTTCACGGCGGCCTACGCCGAGCAACATGGCGTCACGCGCGACTCCGCTCCCGTGCTGGCGGCGTGCCTGCGCGCGTGCACGGATAACGCAAAGGTCAAGATCCAGGCGGAACTGGAGGATGTCGAGAAACTGGAATTGTTCTGCCAGCAACTGCAAGGGCTGGAAGGCTATCTGGTCGAGCACATGCTGTATCCCGTCTGGGGCAAGCTGGAAAAACTGGTGGCACTGGCGCGCAAGGCGGAAGGCCGGCGCAAGGAACTGCTACTGGCCTTGCTTGCAGCGGCCAGCAAGGCGCACGCCTGAAGTGTGCAACGTTATGACTTTCACCATCTATAATGCGGGCGCCGAAATTGCCGAAAAGCATTTTTTGGCGCCTGACATTGAATCATGGAGAAAACACATGCACAAGCCATTCCCTGCCGCCAGACTGCTGGCCGCCACCTTCGCCGCCGCGCTGATGCAACCCGCCATGGCGGCTGAATCCACCGCTGTCTCCACCGCTGTCGAACTGGCGCCGCTGGCCGTCGCCGACCTGTACATCAAGACCATCATCAACCAGGATGAAGCCAGCGTCGCCAAACTCAACGCCTACCTGCGCCCCACCCGCCTGGCGGGCCATCAAAGCGCCGAATACGCGTCGTACAGCGCCCTGAAGGCAGCGGATGCCCAGTTTCCAACGCAAACGGGCAAGCTGATCGCCGACCTGTTCCCCGCCGACATGCGCACAGCCGTGACGCCGGCCGCCGAACTGCTGGCCGCCAATGTCATCGCCGCCAAGAATGGCGCCGCGTGCCAGGCCACCAAGGCGGACCCGGTGACGGTGGAAAACGGCATGCAGACGGCCGCCGTCAGCTTCGAATGCCAGGTCGTCAAGGTGCCAGTGGCATGGGCGCCTGCCGCCCAGCAACTGGCGAAGAGCGGCTGCAAGGTGGAGCAATGCAAGGACGGACTGCAAAAGATCGCCGCCACCTACACGAGCTCGCCAAAGCAGACATGGCGCGCCGTGTTTGCCGTCAGCCGCGAAAAGAGTTCGGAAGCCTGGCGCAACGATTTCGCGCGCGAAACCTTCGATGAGATCTGGGAATACCTGTAACCCTTCACGGAGCTATACACTGCCGATGGACAAGCCCAAACTGACCCCGGTCGCCCAGCCCGCAGGCTTGGCCTTGCTGCGTCTGATCGATCCCGACCATGTGGAGGGCGCGGTGGTCGAGCAAGCACTGGCGCAAGACCTGCACTCCCTGCACGGCAAGCAATTGCTGGCGCTGCTGCGCCGGCTGCGCGCCGCCCAGTCCAACCAGCAGCACTACGCGGGCGCCAGCGTCGAGCAGGCCGAGCAGCAGTTCGGTGCCGCCATCGCCGCCGTCAAGGCCGAGCTGGCCACGCGCCCGCACATCCCCAACAAGCAGGAAGCCAAGGCCTTGCGCCAGGCGGCGGCAAAAAAGCGCTGATCGAGGCGCAAGCCGACTGTTCCGTGCACGCAAGAACGCCAGCCCCCTCCTATAATCGCAAGCTCTCTTGTTTCCGCTATTGAAAGACGCCATGCCCACACGATCTTCCCGCCGCGTATTGAGCGCCCTTGCTTTCTCCGGCCTGGCCGCCATGCAGGCGGCCCATGCCCAAGCTACCGGCCCCGTCGACGCGCGCGCCGTCTGGCAGGAACGCTCGCTGTCGGCTTGCCGCAGCGAACAATCGCCGATGGCGCCCGACGTCTGCCTGCTGCGCACCATGCAGCGCAGCGGCGCGCGTCCGCAAGCCATCGCCGCCGCCCGGATGCTGGTCAAGGCAAACAAGGCGGGCTTCATCTCCGCCTGGCGCCCGCTGGGCAAGGCGGCCCTGGCCACCGTCACCTATCCGTTTCGCGCCAACACGAATGAAGGCACCTTGCTGATCGGCAGCAATGGCGCGGCCATCGACGTCGACGAAGGTTCCGTGCGCGAGGAAGACCGCGCCACGCCGGCCTGGCGCGCGTTTGCCGCCGCCCATCCGGACTCCGTCCCGTTTGCGCCCGCCGACTTCGTCGGCAGCACGGCCACCGACGATGGCGGCCAGCGCCTGCTGTTTTCCACGCCCCTGATGACCTGCCATGCCTGCGCCGAGGATGGCGCGCTGCTTGTCGCCTACACGGTCGACAAGGCCGGCATCGTGCGCGGGCGTCAACTCTTGACGATCAAGTAATGCTGCCTCAAAGGTAAGATAGAATCGCCCGATGGCATGTCCATAAGAGTACATGCCATCGATCCAACTCTTATCACAGGAAAACATGCGCCGCTCTTGCCTTGCACTGCACCTCATCGCCGCCCTGCTGCTGTCCAGCCCCTTCCATCTCGCCACTGCCACGCCCGCCGTTACCGCAGCCTCCAGCGCGGCCACGCCGCTCGTCATCGGCGAAAGTTTCAACATCGAGTCGCAAGCGCTGCAGGAAAAGCGCCACATCAATGTGTACATGGCGCGCGCCTGGGATACGCCGCCCGATGCGCCGCTGCCCGTGCTGTACATGCCGGACGGTGGCGTGGCGGAAGATTTCCTGCACGTGGCCGGCTTGCTGCAAGTGTCCGTGGCGAATAGCACGATGCGTCCCTTCATGCTGGTCGGCATGCAAAACACGCAGCGCCGGCGCGATTTGACGGGCCCGACGGACAGCGCCGAAGACCGCAAGATCGCGCCCGTGGTGGCAGGTTCGGCCGCCTACCGGGCCTTCCTCCGCGATGAACTGATGCCGGAAATCAAGCGCCGCTACCGCACGACGGGCGAGACGGCCATCGTCGGCGAATCGCTGGCGGGCCTGTTCGTCGTGGAAACCTATCTGCTGGAACCGCAGCTGTTCGACCATTACCTGGCATTCGACCCCAGCCTGTGGTGGAATCGTGGCGCCCTGCCGCGCGAAGCGGCTGCCTTGCTGGCGAAAGGCGCGTCGGGCAAGCACAGCCTGTATCTGGCCTCCAGCAGCGAAGCGGGCATCGCCGTCGAAGTGCAGCGCCTGGCCGACGTGCTGGAGAAACAGGCGCCGCCCGGCTTGCAATGGCATCTGGAAAAGATGCCGGAAGAAACCCATGGCACGATCTATCATCCGGCAGCCCTGAAGGCTTTCCGCGCCGTATTCAAACCGCAATAAGCGGGCCGGGCAGCAAGACATGGACAAACTGTAATCTGGCGCAGGGGGCCAGCACGGGATCTGGCAGGTAAAATCGGCGGCCATTCTTTCCCCGCCCGATTACAGATACCCATGAGTTTTCTTCAACTATTTATTCTTTCCATCGTCCAGGGCTTCGCCGAGCTGCTGCCCGTGTCCAGCTCCGCCCACGTCATCATGGCGGAAAAATGGATGAGCCTGGATCCCACGTCACCGGAACTGACCATGCTGCTGGTGATGCTGCACACGGGCACCATGTTCGCCGTCATCGTGTATTTCTGGAAATCCTGGCGCGCCACGTATTTCAGCTCGGCCAACGCTTTTCGCAGCAACGTCCTGCTGCTCGCAGCGGCCACGGCCCTGACGGGCATCGTCGGTTTCGGCTTGCTGAAGGGTATTACCCATTTCATGAGCAAGGATGCGCCCGGCTTTGAAATCGAACACCTGTTCGGCAACGCGAAACTGATGGCCGCCGCGCTGGCCGCCGCCGGCGTGCTGATCATCGTCTCCTCGCGCCAGCAAGCGCGCCAGCATGGCACCTTGTCCATCGGCAAGGCGATGGTGATCGGCGCGGTGCAAGGCCTGTGCCTGCCCTTCCGGGGATTTTCCCGCTCGGGCGCCACCATTTCCGCCGGCATCGCCATGGGCGTGCCGCAACGCCGCGCCGAGGAATTCAGCTTCGCCCTGGCCGTCGTGCTGACGCCGGCCGTGCTGGTCAAGGAAGGCTGGCGCTTTTACCAGGCCGTGGCAAATGGCAGCCTGGACCATCTGGAACACGGCAACAGTGTGCTGCACTTGCTCGGCCCCAGCCTGCTGGGCATGCTGCTGTCGTTCCTGGCCGGCTTGCTGGCCCTGCGTTGGCTGTCGCGCTGGCTGGAACAGGGCCGCTGGCATTTCTTTGGCGCGTATTGCCTGGCCGCTTCCATGGTGGTGCTGTACCTGGGGTAAAATCGCCGGGTTTGCAATTTGCAACTATCCATCCCAGCCAGGTTTTACTGAAAGCCAACGATGAATTTCGCCGCCACCGCCGCCCTCTCGCTTGCCATGTCCACCGATGCCTTCGCGGCCGCCGTGGGCAAGGGCGCCGCCCTGCACAAGCCGCAATGGCGCGAGGCGCTGCGCACGGGCCTGATCTTTGGCGTCATCGAAGCCATCACGCCCATCATCGGCTGGGCCCTGGGCAGCGTGGCGGCGCCCTACGTGGAAGCGTGGGACCACTGGATCGCCTTCAGCCTGCTGGGCAGCATCGGCTTGCTGATGATACGCAATGCCTTGAGCGATAGCGACGAGGAGGAAGCGCCGGCCCAGTCGCACTCGTTCTGGGTGCTGGCCGTCACCGGTCTGGCGACCAGCATCGACGCCATGGTCGTGGGCGCGGGCCTGGCTTTGCTGGGCGCGAATATTGTCGTCACAGCCGCCGCCATCGGCTTTTCCACTTTCGTCATGGTGACCCTGGGCGTGATGCTGGGCCGCGTGCTGGGCACGGTGGCGGGCAGGCGCGCCGAACTGGTGGGCGGCTTGGTGCTGATCGTCATCGGCTGCGTGATCCTGTACGAGCATATCGGCCATCCGGCCTGAGGTCCGGGCAGCCGATACGCGCGGCCCTGGCCGCGCGCTTTGTGCTACAGTCAATGCTCTGCATTCCTGTCTCGCAAGGTGACCATCATGGAAACTATTGAGCTGATTTTTGCCTCGCTGGTACGCGAAACGGCCGAATCGATACGCGACCACCACGTCCCTTTTGCCATCAAACACGATGAGCGCGCCTATTTCGAGTGGATGGATGGGCATCCGATCAATGGCTATATCCAGGAAGCGTATCGGGAGATCGAGGAAACTGCCCAACAAATCCGCGCCATACGCGCTGGATGATGACGGCTGCCGCAAGCTACTGCGCGGGGGGCTTTGCGGCTGGCGATGCTCACCGCACTTCAGTGCGGTTGCGCTTCTCAGCCACACATCCCCTCCGCTCGCTAGGCTTGCAGCAGCCGTCGTGACGTTCGTTGGATGGTGATCAAGAATTTGGGTATTGATTCAGGTCAAACACTCAACCGTTCTAATCGAATTGATAGTCCAAAGCCATGACAATCAGGTCTGGAGGCGGGGAGACATGGATCAGGGACAAAAACACCAGATCAGGGGTTATGAATTTCATGTGGCGGGGGCGCTGGAGAAGGATGGACGCTACCGGGGCATGATTTTGATCAGCAAGCGCGGCGATACGCAGCAGGTGTATGCCAAGCCCGTATTGATAGAAACGCCGAGCAGTTTCAAGTCCGTGCATGCGGCCTTGATCGAAGCATCGGCGTATGCGCAGGAACTCATCTATAACGGCGCCATCAAGGCCTTGCTACCGGCCGATGGGCAGCTAGCCGGAAAACAGGCGCCGCAGCCTCCGGATTTCGTCGGCAACTGACGCAGGCAAGCCCATCCGGTCATCCGGGGCGGCGCGTATAATGACGCGCTTTCCCGGATGAAAACTCAACACCATGGAATTTGTGAATTTACCGCTGGTCTTCCTCGTCGGCTGCGCGCTGATCGCCTTGCTGGCCATGAAAAATGGCTACTCGTGGTATCTTTTTTTCTTCGCGATTGCCGTACCCGCCCCCCTGTTACTGCTGGCCTTGCCTTATGTACTGGGCGTGGAGACCGCATCGCTGACCTCCGTACGCCTGGGCGCCGCCCTGCTAATGCCGCTCGCCGGCCTGCTGCTGGCCCTGCGGGGCAAGCGCTAAGGCTATTTCAGCGTGCCGGCACGCCATCGGCCAGGCGCCAGCCTATCGACAAGGCCAGTTGCTGTGCTTCTTTTTCATTGCTGCAATCGTCATAGTCGCAGGTGTCCGCATAGGCGCCGCACGCCTGGTTCTGGCTGACATACGAGCCGACCCAGCGGCCATCGCGGCGCTGGCTGGCCGTGGCGCTGATGATAAAACCTTTGTGGATGGTGGGATTTTCAAATGACATATTTCCTCCGAGGCGAGAGTGTCAGGGACCTGACAGACCTAACTGTGCGCCCGCGCGCACAAGCAGTCTGTACGTTTGATCACACACAGAAAGCACGCACGCGCCTGCCTCGCGTCGCCCGGTGATCGGGTATGATTTCAACATGTGTGGACGACTCGATCAAAATGACACGGCGCCCGAGCTGGCGTCATCGTTCGGCTGGACCGACGCGGTGTTCGACAGCGAGGCCGAACCGCACCTGAACGTGTCGCCCGGCACTTACCGGCCCGTGCTGCATATCCAGGATGGCGTGCGCAGGGTCGACGACGTCTTCTGGGGCTACCGCCCCGCCTGGGCCGCGCAGGCCGTGCCCGCCCCCGGCAAGAAAAAAATCCCCATCGCCATCAATGCCCGCCTGGAAAAACTCGCGGGCGCCTATTGGAAACCCCTGCTGCGCGCGGGGCGCGGCATTGTCTGCGTTTCCGGCTGGTATGAATGGACGGGAGGAAAAGGCAGCAAGCAGCCGTGGCACATCCACCGCAAGGACCGCGCGCGCCTGTTCCTGCTGGCGCTGGCCCAGTTCGGCCCGTACAAGCACAGCCGCGAAGAAGCCGGTTTCGTGCTGGTGACGGCCGACAGCCTCGGTGGCATGGTCGACATCCACGACCGCCGGCCCGTGGCCGTCAGCCGCGAAGACGCGCGCCGCTGGCTCGACCCCGCCCTGACACCGGAGCAGGCGCTGCACCTGGCGCGCACCTGCATGCTCGACGTGGAACTGTTCGAGTGGCATGCCGTCGATAATCCGCTCGTGCCGTCCGCCAAACCCAAGCCGCCGCCGCCACCGGCCGCGGCGCAAAGCGCGTTCGACTGGGGCGACTAACTCAGCCGGGCAATCGCGCCAGCCGGCGCCACAGCGCTTCCATCGGCCCCTGGCGGAAATGCCGCAGCCAATAGCGGCTCAGCAGCACCTGCCCTGCCATGATCAGCACCGCCAGTCCCAGCATCTCTGCCGGACGCAGTGTTGCGCCCCAGCCCAGACCCGGCCCTTGCAGCAGCCACGTGCCGATCACCGATTGCAGCAGATAATTACTGAGCGCCATGCATCCCACGGGCGCCAGCCATGCGCCTAGCCAGCGCAGCATGAAAGGACCGGCCAGCATCAGCGCCGCCACATAACCGGCCGCCAGCACGGGGCCGCCGGCGAACAGGCCCACTTCGAACAGGGCCGTGTCGAATACGGTTTGATACGGATCGGCCACCTGCCACGCGACGGCACCCGCCGCCAGCAGGTTGAACGGCAAGCCCACGCCCAGCCCTACGGCACGCACGCGGCGCCACAGCAGCTGGTGGCGCTGCGGCTGCGTCAGCCAGCCCAGGCGCACGGACAGGATGCCCAGCAGGAACAGCACGATGATGTGCGGCAGCATGACGATGGCGTATAGCAGGGAAACGAGGAAATCGTTGGCGCGCAGCCTGGCCACAGCCCAAGCGCCGCCTTGCGTGTAGATGGCGTAGCGGTCCGCAAAGCCTTGCAGGTCGCGCGCGATGTCCGGCGCGCCACCCTGCTGGCCCATGGGAATCAGCAAGCACATGAATAATAGAAAACCGGCGGCCACCAGCCAGGCGCGGTTGCGTATGCGGCTCAGTTTGGCGGCTGCCAGCGGCAGGATCAGCATGCCGGCCACCGCATACGAGGTCAGCACGTCGCCGCTCCAGATGAGGAAACCATGCAGCAGGCCAAACACGAGCAGCCAGCGCAAACGGCGCCGATAGGCCGCTTGGGCCTGCTCCCAACTGCCCAGCTGGCGTTTCAGGGAACGTGTCTGCAGGGCAAAGCCGGCACCGAACAAAAATGCGAAGATGGGATAGAACTTGAATTGCGCCAGCGCCGCCACGCCGAAAATGACGAGCTGGTCGAGTACAGGCGGCTGGGCCGGCAAGGTGCCGTAGCGCAGGGATAGCGTGCCCCAGGCAAAGCCCCAGATATTGACCAGCAAGATGCCAAACACGGCGATGCCGCGCAGCACGTCGAGCTGCAGCAACCTGCCGGGTTTGGCGGACATGGAGCTCAGGGCGTTCAGGGGCGCGCCAGGGTCGGGTAGTCGGTCACCTGCAGGCTGAAGCCGGACGCATCCGATTGCAGGCGCGCGTGGCCGCCGAACGGCAAAGTGACCCGGCGGCGGATATGGCCGAACTCGAGCCCCGTCAGCACGGGCACGGGCAGGCGTTCGCGCACGTAGGCCAGCATGGCGTCGAAATCGTAGCCGTTGTCCATCGGGCTCAATTTATAAGCGGAAAAATCGCCGAGCACCACGGCTTGCTGGCGTTCAAACACGCCCGCGTGCAGCAATTGCAGCAGCATGCGCTCGACCCGGTACGGGTGTTCGTTGACGTCTTCCAGGAACAAAATGCCGCCATCGATCTCGGGGAAATACGGCGTGCCGAGCAAGTGGACCAGCATGGCCAGGTTGCCGCCCCACAGCTTGCCTTGCAGCGCGACCTGCGGATTGCCCGCCGCCGTGCCCGTGACCGTATGCGTGGGGCCGGCCAGGCACGACCACAGCTGGTCGAGCGTAAATTGCTCGGGCTCGTCACGGATGAAATCGTCGCAGATCATGGGGCCGGCAAAGCTGGCGCGGGCCGTTTTCGCCATCAAGCCCATGTGGAAGGCCGTGAAGTCGCTGTAGCCGACAAACAGTTTGCCGCTATCGGCCATGGCAGTAAAGTCGATCTCGGGCAGGATGCGGCTGATGCCGTAGCTGCCGCGCAAGGCGATCACCACCTGCACGGCCGGGTCGGCAGCCGCCGCATGGAGCTGCGCCAGGCGGCCCGCGTCCGTGCCGCCGAAGCGCTGGAATTTCTGCTCGTGGTCGTAGTAATTGTGAACGGTGGCGCCTTGCGCCTGCAAGCGGGCGATGCCGCGCGCCATGGCCGCCGCGTCGGGCGCGTAGCCGCCCGGCGCGACGATGGCGATGCCAATCTCAGGTGTCTTCAAAATGCCCGTGCCTTCAAAAGTTGTGGGCGCGCCTAGGCTGGCTGGGAGCGCATCTGGGGCGCCATCTTACCTTGCAGATGCACATCGATCAAGGCAAGCAGGCGCTCGATCAACTGGGGCGGCATGTCGTGCCCCATGCCTTCGATCACCTCGAGCCGGGCACCCGGGATCAGCGCCGCCGTATCGATGCCGCAGGCGACGGGGATCAAGGGGTCGGCCGCGCCATGGATCACCAGCGCCGGGCAACTGATGCTCGGCAACAGGGCCGTGCGCTCGCCCGACGCGGCGATGGCCACCATCTGCCGCGCCACGCCTTCGGGGCAGCTGCCGCGCTGCAGCGCCGCTTCGATGCGCTGGTACAGCAGTTTTTCCGACACGGGATAGGCAGGGCTGCCGATGACGCGCACGGTGGCCGCCATGTGCGCCATCAGTTCGGCGCGGCTGGCATTGCGCTTCGGACGTTGCAATAGGGCATTGCGCGCGGCCCGCGTGGGGCCGGGCAAGCCGCGCCGGCCGCTGCTCGACATGATGGACGTCAGGCTGAGCACCTGCAGCGGCGCGCGCGCCGCCATCACTTGCGCGATCATGCCGCCCATCGACACGCCAATCACGTGCGCCTGCGCAATGCGCAGGGCCGCCAGCAAACCCAGAGCGTCGTCCGCCATGTCATTGAGGGTATAGGAAGTTTTGAGGGGCCAGCCCAACAAGTTTTTCACATAGGCCAGGGGCAGATACGGCTTGCCCGCCAGCGCCATCTTGCTCGACAGGCCGCAGTCGCGGTTGTCGAAACGTAGCACGCGAAAACCTTGCTCGACGATGCCTTCGACGAAGTCCGCCGGCCAGGCAATCAGTTGCATGCCCAGGCCCATGACCAGCAGCACGCACGGATCGTTGGGGTCGCCGTGGCTTTCATAAGCTATGTTGAGGCCGTTCGCCATGATGGTTGCCATGATTGCCTCTCTTACAGGAACCAGCACGCAGGCACGATCGCTGCGGCCTTGCAACCAGCATACCACTATTGTGCTTCAGACATGAGACCGGCACGCGGCACTCAGCTGAAGTGTTGCCGCGCCGGTACGGCGCGCGGCAACCTTGCTGCACCTTACTTGGCCTTAGGCAAGGAATCGGCCAGATCCACCCACGCTTGCGGCTGCGGTTTGCCGCGCTCGCGTACGCCGAAGAAGGAGACCACTTGCGTGCCTTCCTTGTCGAAGAATTCGACGGAAGTGACGCCGCCGCGCTTGACGACCCAGCCGCTGCGCAGGGCCGTGTCGCGGATGTGCAGATTGAAGTCCGGGTCCAGCACGTTGAAGAAGCCGCCGGCGGCCATGGTTTTTTCGATCTTGCCGCTGTAGATCTGCGTCAAGCCTTCATTGCCCAGGAATACCATGATGGCGACCTTGTCCTTGGCCGCGTTTTCCAGCAGGGTGCGCAGCGCTTCCGGCGTCACGCGCTCGACCACGCCGGCGGGCGCCAGGCGCAGCGCCTGTTCGCGCGTCAAATGGAACTCGCGCATGATTTGCGCAAACTGGTGCACGTCCGTCATGTCTTTCCAGGCCAGCTGGAATTCCTTGACATCGATCTCGGCGTCCGGCTTTTCAGCGGCCTTGGGCGCCACGGCCAGCACGTTCAGCTCGGCGCTTTGCTGCGGCATGCGGAACGTCGCCACCAGCTTGTCGTAGACGGCCACGCCAGGCTCGTTGCGCAGATAGATCTTGTGCACGGCCGTGCCGTTGGCGTCAAAAAATTGCAGGCTGCGCGTCGGCTTGCCATCGCGGCCCGCTTGCTCCACGGCAAACGCGTATTTCCAGTTTTCAAAGTGGAAACGCAGGTCGATCTGGCCGCCCAGGTAGCCGCCCGCGATATTGCGCTGGCGCGCTTCCGTTTCCGGATCCTGCTTGGCGTCGGCCTGTTCCGACTTGTCGCCCGCCTGCTTGAACTTGCTGGCGACGCCCGTCGTTTCAATGACGCCGTTTTCATTGCGCGTGATCGCTTGCACAATGCCCAGGTCCAGCGCGGCGCGCATGATTTCACGCGGCTGGTTGCCGTCGGCCTGCAGGCGCGTGACGCCCTTGCCGATATTGGTTGCCAGCAATTGTGCTTCGGACACACCCAGCGCGCGCGCCGCGTCGCGGATCTGCAGCTTCGGCTGTTCCGTGCGCAAGGTGGACCAGCGTTCCGCCAAAGTGGCTGGGGCCGCGTATGCGTTTGCGATCAGCAGGCTGCCTAGCAGGGATAGAACGAGTTTGGATAACTTCATAGAGAGACCATTCAATCAAACATGGAAAAAAAGAGGGGCAAACACCCCTCCCCGGTTAACAATCAATAACTGATGCTGAGACTGGCGGCGACGTTGCGGCCCGGCTTGGCGTAGCGCTCGATCTCGGCGCGGCTGGCGGCCGTGGTGCCGGCGGACAGGCTGCGCGAAGCGGCGTAATCCCAGTACTTGCGATCCGTCAAGTTGTACACGCCGACGATGATCTTCGCGTTCTTGTGCACGTTCCAGTAAGTCGACAAGTCGAAGATGGTGTACGACGGCACCTTGAAGCGCGGCGCGGTCGTGCCCATCAGCAAGTCGTTCGGCGCCTGCTTGTCGCCGGCATGCAGCGCCGTCAGTTCCAGGCCGAACAGCATGTTGGTGTGGTCGTAACCGAAGGTCAGCGCCGTCTTGGCTGGCGCCACCGAGGCCAGGCCGCCGCTCTCGCCCGTCCGGGTATTGAAGGAGCGGCCCTTGGCCACGCCCGTGGCCAGGTCGACGCGATAGCCCTGCATGGCCGGTGCCCAGGCGCCCAGCTCCGCGCGCAGGGTCAGCTCGCCGCCCCAGGTACGGGCATCGCCGATGTTTTCCGGGCGGAACAAACCCTGCACGATGGTGGGATAGTTCACGGGATCGTCTTCCTGCATCACGTACTCGATCATGTTCTTGTATTCCGTCTGGTAGACGGACGCGTGCATGCTCAAGCCCTTGACGATGTCGCCCTTCAAACCCAGTTCATAGGCCTGGCTGGTTTCCTTGCGCAAGTTCGCATTGCCCAGCACGGCGTAGCCCGTCCCGCGGCCCGTGTAGCTGAAGGAATCATAGGTGCCCGTGCGCTCCGCCGCCGTCGGCAGGCGCGTACCGCGCGTGAAGGTGGCATACGCGCTCATTTGCGGCAACACTTCCACGGACAGGCTCAGGCTCGGCGTGAAATAGGTGTCGCTTTCCTTGCGCACTTCCTTGGCCGCGTTCGGCACGGCGATCACATAGTTTTGCAGGTTTTTCGGCTCGTTCTTGCGGTAGTCGGCACGCAAGCCCGGCGTCAGCACGGCTTTCTTGCCGGCCAGATTGAAACCGAGATCGTCGCGCACGTACAAGGCCAGCTTGGTCGTGTCCATGTCGGCCATGCGGTTCTTGTTGGTGATCTGATGCTGGCCCGTGGCAACGATGACACGGTCTTCGCGCCACGGACGGCGGGTTTTCAGCTGTTCCAGCTGCACGCCGTACAGCAGCGCGTTGTCCGCATTGAGCTGCTTGAACGCTTCCGACGTCAGGCCGATGCTGTCGTTCTTGAAGCTGGTGTCGATGGTACGCTGTGCCGGGCTGCCGAAGGTGTAGCGGCCTTGCGTCTTGTCATCGGTTTTCGCATTCTGCAGATACACTTTCGACGTCAGGCGGTCGAACAGGGCGAAATCCTTGAGCACCACGTCGTGTCCCAGGCTGACGCGCGTGCGCCTGGTGGTGGAATCCTGCTGCACGCCCGTCGGATAGTACGTGCTGACCTTGTTGCGCAGATCGCGCTTGTTCTTGCGCTCGAACATATCGACCGTCAAGTCCAGCTTCTGTTCGCCAGGCAAGGTCCACACCAGCTTGGACAGCAAGGCGTTCGAATGCCAGTCGTCGGGGTTGACGGTAGCGCTGCCGCGGCTGTCAAGCTGCTCGCCATCGCGGTGCACGTACACGGCCAGGCCTTGCAGGCTGGCGCCGAGCTTGGCGGCGCCCGTCAGGGTGTGCGCATTGCTGCGGTCGGCCGTCGCGCGGCCGTATTTATAGGCCACGTAATGGTCTTGCCCTTCACCCAGATAATCCTCGGGCGACTTGGTGACAAAGGCCACGCCGCCCCCCAGGCCAGGGCTGGCGCCGCTGACGGCCGTCGTGCCCGAATCGATGCGCACTTCGCGGAAGGTTTCAGGATCGAAATAATCACGGCCGGTGCCGAAGGCGTTGAGGGTATTGCCATCGGGCTTAGGTGCCGCGTCGGGCAAGGAAATACCATCGACGTCCAGGCTGACCCGGTTGCCTTCCAGGCCACGGATGTTGTAGCCCGTGTTGCCCGAACCATCCCACACGCTGCCGGCGCCCGAGGCCGCCATCGGCGTGCTGATCAACGGCTGGTAGCGCACGATGCCGGCCATGTCCGTCACGCCACGGCGCTCCAGGTCGTCGCTGCTAATGACCGTCTTGGTGCCGGCGCGGCGCTCGTAATCCTGCTTGGCATTGACGACAATTTCCGGGAAGACCGGCAGCTTGGCCGGTTCCTGGGCGGCCGTGCCCGCGTTGATAGCGGCATTTTGCGCAACGGCAGGCAGCATCGGCGCGGCGAACAGGCCCAGCAAGGCGGCGCGCAGCACCAGGTTGTGGCGGCGGGCAGGCAGGCTGGCTGGGGATACGACGGGTGCAGCGGTGCGCTGCGGAAGCACAGTAGTCATGATGGTCCGGTCTAAGAGTAAAGGCTGGCTCTTGAACCCGGATCGATAACGATGCGCAAGGAAAGTTTGCTGGCGAAAACAATACTGTAACACGAATCATTCTCATTTGAGAATGACAATTGATCTAGACAGGTGTTATTTCGCAACAATTATAAAAATGCCAGCCGGGATGGCTGGCAAGACTAGGCTAACAGGCCGGCGGATGGGCCAGCTTGCGCGCTTCCGCCTGCGCGCGGCGGCGTTCGGCAAAAAAACGCTTGAGAAAAGCGCCGCACTCCTCTGCCAGGACGCCGCCTTCGATAGCCGTCTGGTGGTTCAGCGCGGGCTGCTCGAACAGATTCAGCACGGAACCGCAGGCGCCCGTCTTCGGGTCGCCCGCGCCGTACACCACGCGCGCCAGACGCGCATGCAGCATGGCGCCCGAACACATCACGCACGGCTCCAGGGTCACGTACAGCTCGCAGCCTGGCAGCCGGTAGTTGCCCAGCTTTTCGGCAGCCGCACGCAAGGCCATCACTTCCGCGTGCGCGGTCGGGTCGTGGCGGCCGATGGGCTGGTTGTAGCCGACGGCAATAACTTCGCCATCCTTGACGACGACGGCGCCAACGGGCACTTCGCCGAGGTCCCACGCGTGCTGGGCCTGCTCCAGGGCCAGCTGCATGTAGCGCGCGTCCTGCGCGCTAGCGTGCGTTTCAGTCATCGGTGACTTCTGCCCAGCAATTCGGCGTTTCATGCAGCACCAGCTTATGCAGGTGCAAGCCCGTGCCGAAATGGTCGGTAAACGCGGCCTTCAAAATATCGAAGGCGATGCGCGCCAGGTTTTCCACGGTCGGGATGCGGTCGATGACGACGGTTTTATGGTCGGGCAGGCTGGCCAGGAAGTCGCGCACGGCCGTGTCTTTTTCGTAGACGAGGAAGGCGTGGTCCCAGACGTCGACCAGGTGCTGCTTGGCCAGGGTTTTCACGTCGGAAAAGTCCATGATCATGCCATTGTCGGAATTGCCTTCCGCTTCGATGACCTTGCCGACCAGGGTGATTTCCACCGTATAGCGGTGGCCGTGCAGATTGCGGCACTGGCTTTTGTGGTCGGGAATGCGGTGGCCCGCGTCGAATTCGAGCTTGCGTGTGATAGTCAGCATATGTGTTGTTAAAGTATTTGCAGGAGTTTATGGGTTTGCAGGCTCAGCTTCCACTTGGGGTTGCTTTTGCATGTTTCGATGGCCAGCTTCATGTTGTGCGCGGCCAGGGGGCCATCCATCGCCTGCACGAAGAAGTTCTCGAAATCCAGTTGTTCGTAAGCAGCCAGGTCTTGCTGGAACTGGGGAATGACCACCTTGATTTCATTGCCTTTGTGGACGACCAGTGTCGAACCCATCTTCGGGCTGACGCAGATCCAATCCACCCCGGCCGGCACGGGCAAGGTGCCGTTGGTTTCGATGGCGATGGTAAAGCCGACCGCGTGCATGGCGTCGATCAGGGCCGTATCCAGCTGCAGCAGCGGCTCGCCGCCCGTAAACACCACGTATTTGCTCGGTGCATAGCTGGCTGGCCACAGGCTGTCGATCAGCGCGGCCAGTTCCTGCGGCGTCTTGAATTTGCCGCCCAGTTCACCGTCCGTGCCGACGAAATCCGTGTCGCAGAACTGGCACACGGCCGTGGCGCGGTCGCTTTCGCGGCCCGTCCACAGGTTGCAGCCGGAAAAGCGGCAAAACACGGCCGGACGGCCCGCGTGCGCACCTTCGCCCTGCAGGGTGTAAAAAATCTCTTTGATGCTATAAGTCACTGTATTTCCTAAGAGCTGGCTGGCGTCCTCGCGCAGGGCGTACGCAGCGATGCCGGCGCATACCGCCGGAACCGCAAAAGCCGATTGACAACCCTCTATTATATGCCGCCACGACACTTCCCGTGCAAATGCCGTGCCCGTCACCTGGCCGTGCGGCGCCAAAGGACCAGAAAGCCACGGCGAAAGGCATAACTGCGCAGCTTTTGCGTTTAGACAATATAAATAGCCCGCAGTTAATATATTTTCTGTAATAAGATTGCCTTCTGGAAAACATTTAGGGAGCGAGAAATGATGCAACGCTGGCTACGCCTGCCGTACCGCCTGAGCATTCTGGCCTGTCTGGCGGCCAGCGCACTCGCCACCCTGCACACCGGATACGCGGCGGGACCGATGCCGCCGGCCGGCGCACCCTCCCCTTTGATGGCGGCCTGCGCCGTCCTGCTCGGTGCGCTGACGCTGCTGCTGTGGCGCCAGCACCGCCTGGAGCTGCGCCTGCAGGCGCTGGAACAGCTGCGCGAGGACGGCGAGCAGGCGCGCCTGGCCAGCGGGCAACAGCAGGCGCGCGAGCAGGAACGCCTGCGCATCGGGCGCGACATCCACGACGACCTGGGCCAGCATTTGCTGACCCTGAAGATCGACCTGTCCATGCTGCAGACCAGCACGCATGAGGCGGCGCCCCAGCTGGCGCAACAGCTGGCCGTGATCGCACGCAATGTCGACCTGACCATCGCGGCGCTGCGCTGCGCCATCCATGACTTGCGCCCGCCTGCCCTCGACGCGGGCCTGCAAGCGGCATGCGATGAACTGCTGGCCGACTTTACGCGTACCACCGGCATCGGCTGCGGCTGCGACTACCAGCTCGACGCCGCCGCCGGCCGCGCGCATGGCGCCTTGCTGTATCACGTGGTGCAGGAAGCGCTGGCGAACGTTGCCCGCCATGCGCACGCCACGCATGTCCAGCTGTGTCTGCAGCAAACGGGCGCCACCGTGGCTTGCCGCATCAGCGACGACGGCATCGGACTGTCGGGCTCGCCGCCGCGCCTCGGTTGCGGCCTGTCCGGCATGCATGAGCGCGTGGCCGCCGCCGGCGGCAGCCTGCACATCGACAGCCGCAGCGGCGCCGGCACCACCTTGCGCGTGTCGCTGCCCCTGCCGGTCTGCCACGACGAAGCAATGCTCCATCACTGAAAATATTGCTCAATATCAACACCGTCGCTACGCCACGCTGCATCATGGCCAACGAGCCAGCCCCATTCACGCCCAAGAAGGATGCTTTCATGCCGGATAGCCACGCACATGCCAGCCCATCGCCATATGGTGAAGCCCAGGGTTTCGCCGTCAAGATGATGGAATTGCTGGTCGTGCCCACCTTTGTACTCGATGTGCATGGCAGGGTGATGATCTGGAACCGCGCCTGCGAGCAGCTGACGGGTGTGCCGGCAAGCGAAGTGCTGGGTGCGCGCGAACCGGGTCGCTGCTTTTACAACGACGAGCGCCCCACGCTGGCCGACCTGCTACTGGCCGGGCGCGGCGGCGACATGCGCGCCCTGCATACCCAGCAGCAATACCGCAGCAGCACGGGCAGCAACCTGTGCGCGGAAAACTGGTGCGACATGCCGCGCACGGGACGGCGGCGCTACCTGGCCGTCGATGCCAGCCCCATCTACGGCAATCACGGCGAACTGATCGCCGTCGTCGAAACCCTGCGCGACATGACGGACGAAAAGCGCGCGCACGTGGAACTGGAACGCCTGGCCACGCGCGATGGCTTGACGGGGCTGGCCAACCGGCGCTGCTTCGACGACACCATCCTGGCCGAGTGGCAGCGCGCCCAGCGCCAGGGCCAGCCGTTGTCGCTGCTGATGGTTGACGTCGACAATTTCAAGGAATACAACGACAGCCACGGCCACCAGGGCGGCGACCTGTGCCTGCGCAAGGTCGCCGGCGCCGTGGCCAGCGAAATGCGCGCCAACGACCTGGTGGCGCGCTACGGCGGCGAAGAGTTTGCCGTCATCCTGCCAAACCAGTCGCTCAAGGGCGCGGCCATCGTGGCCGAACGCATCCGCCACCGCGTCGAGCGGCTGCAGTTGCCGCGCAAGCGTCCGGACGGCGCCTGCGTCACCGTCAGCATCGGCGCCGCCACGGCCCTGCCCGGCCCCGGCACGGAACCGGGGCAGCTGATCCATACGGCCGACTGCGCCCTGTACCGCGCCAAGCACCTGGGCCGCAACCGCATCAGCCTGCCGGAAACGACGCTAACGTAAGCAACAAGTCCCAGCATCCGGAAACACGACTAAATTTGGTGTATATTTGGTCCTATCCCACATTTCAATCGCGGAGCCGCCATGAACCTCAAGGAGCGCATCAAGCCGATTTCCTACCTCAAGGCCAATACGACGGAGATCGTCAACAGCTTTGACGCTGGCCAGGACGAGGCCATCATCATCACGCAAAATGGCGAAGCGAAAATGGTCGTGCTGTCCATGCACGCGTATCAGGAAGGCAAACGGCAAGCGCAGCAAATGCAGGAGCAGCATGCGTTCATGAAGCTAATCGCCATGGGCAACCAGGACATCGCGCGCGGCGACGTCGTGTCCGAAGAGGATTTCCTGGCCAGCCTCGACCAGGCTTGAGATGACGCGCATCGTCGTGCTGAAAAGCGCGCAAGCCGATTTCAATGAGTTGCGCAGCGACTTCAAGGCGCGCCATACGGCCGCCAGCCATGCGCAGTTCATCTGCGCTTTCCGGCAATTATTCTCTGAGCTGAAATCCTTTCCCGACAGCGGCACGCCCATCGAAGCCGCCCGCGAAGTCGGCATGGATGTGCGGCAACGCCTGTGCGAAGAGATCCGCGTCGTCTACCACCATGACCGCGCGCACGACATCGTGTACATCCGCATGTTCCTGCCCACCCGGCGCGACTTTCTGACCCACCTCACCAAGCGCATCCTGCGGCCCGACTTTTAAAGCCCCTATGCACGGCGGCACGAATATTCTATGCTGCGGCGTTGCACTTTCCACATTTCCAAAAAAGAAGGAGCCCCCGTGTCAAGAATCATGCCCGCTTTATTACCCGCTTTCGCCCTGGCCCTGTCGGCCATGGCCTCGTCGAACCTGGGCGCCGCACCCGTCAAACCGGCCGCCGCCCACAGCGCCACTGCCAGCAAGGCCGCCCTACTGCCGTTCAAGGCCACGGAAAAGACCTTGCCCAATGGTTTGAAGATCATCATCGTGCCGACCGGTTTCCCGAACCTGGTCTCCTTGCAGATTCCCGTGCAGACGGGTTCGCGCAATGAAGTCGAGCCGGGCAAATCCGGCTTTGCCCACTTCTTCGAGCACATGATGTTCCGCGGCACCAAGGCGTATCCGCCCGAAAAATACCAGGAAGTGATCACCCGCGCCGGTGCGCGCCAGAACGCGTATACGAGCGACGACCTGACCAATTACCACACAACGTTTGCCAAGCAGGACCTGGAAACCGTGCTGAAGGTGGAAGCGGACCGCTTCCAGCACCTCGACTATGCGGAAGACGCGTTCAAGACGGAGTCGCGTGCCGTGCTGGGCGAGTACAACAAGAACAGCGCCAATCCCGTCTCGAAACTGTTCGAAGTGATGCGCGACAGCGCCTACACGACGCATACCTACAAGCACACGACGATGGGTTTTATCCAGGACATCGAAGACATGCCGAACCAGTACGCGTATTCGAAGATCTTCTTCGACCGCTGGTACCGTCCCGAGCGCACCACCATCATCATCGCCGGCGATGTGGAACCGCAGCAAGCCATCGCGCTGGTGGAAAAATACTGGAGCGGCTGGCAGCGCGGCAAGCAGCAGGCGGCCGTGCCCGTCGAGCCCGCCCCGCGCGGCCCCGTCTACAAGCACGTGGCCTGGCCCACACCGACCCTGCCATGGGTGGCCGTCGGCTTCCACGCGCCCGCGTTTTCCGTGAAGGACAAGGACCAGGCCGCACTGGCAACGTTGCTGTCGCTGTCGTTCGGCCGCACCTCGCCGCTGTATAAACGCCTGGTGCAAAACGAGCAAAAGGTCGACCAGTTGTTCGAGATGACGCCGGACCGGGTCGATCCTACCCTGGCCGTGCTCGGCGCGCGCGTGAAAAATATCGATGACGCCGTCTACGTGCGCGATGCCATCCTGGCCACCGTGGCGCGGCTGCGCGACACGCCAGTGAGCGAAAAAGATCTGGCGGACGCCAAGTCGGCTGAAAAATACGGTTTGATCCGCTCACTCGACAACACGGAGCAGATCGCCGGCACCCTGGCTTCCTTCGTGCATTTCGACCGCTCGTATGCCACCATCAACCAGTACTACCGCCTGATCGATACGCTCACGCCGGCCGACCTGCAGGCGGCCGCGCGCAAATACCTGACGGACGAGGGCCTGGTGGTGACGACCCTGTCGCATCAGCCGATGGCCGCCGCCATCGCCACCACGCCGAAGCTGGCCAGCCTGCTGCCGGCCGCCTCGAACGCGAAGTTCGACGTGCTGGTGCAAAAGTCCGCGCTGCCGCAAATCCGCTACAAGCTGCTGTTTATGGCCGGTTCCGCGCAAGACCCGCAAGGCAAGGAAGGCCTGGCCGCGCTGACGGCGTCCATGGTGGCGTCCGGTGGCTCGTCCGAGCGCAAGATCGACGAAGTCAACCAGGCCCTGTTCCCGCTGGCCGGCAGTTTCAGCCAGCAGACGGACAAGGAAATGACGACGTTTACGGGTTCCATCCACAAGGATAACTGGACGCAGTTCAACGCCATCGCCCTGCCGCTGCTGCTCTCGCCCGGTTTCCGCGAAGACGACTTCCGCCGCCTGAAGGACGCGCAAAAGAACGCGCTGCTGCTGGACCTGAAGGACAATAACGAAGAGGAATTCGCCAAGGAACGCCTGCAAACGAATGTGTATGCGGGCACGCCTTACGGCCACCCGGTGCTGGGCACGGTCGCCGGCATCGACGCCATCACCCTCGACGACGTGAAACAGTTCTGGAAGAGCGCGTATGCGCAAGGCGCCGTCAAGGTGGGCATTTCCGGCGACGTCTCCGAGGCCATGACGGCTTCCCTGACGCAGGCGCTGGCAAGCTTGCCGGCAGGCCCAGGCTTGCCGGCAACGGTGAAACCCGCGGGCCGCAAGGCAAACGGCCTGGAAGTGGAAATCATCGAGAAAAACACGCGCGCGACGGCCATTTCCTTCGGCCTGCCTTTGGAGGTGACGCGCACGCACCCGGACTTCCCCGCCCTGTGGCTGGCGAAAACATGGCTGGGCGAGCACCGCGCCTCGAATTCCTACCTGTACCAGCGCATCCGTGAAATCCGCGGCATGAACTATGGCGATTATGCGTACATTGAAGCCTTCCCGCGCGGCATGTTCCAGTTCTTCCCGAACCCGAACCTGGGCCGCAAGGCGCAGCTGTTCGAAATCTGGATCCGCCCCGTGGCGCCGGACAACGCCCACTTCGCCTTGCGCGTGGCCCTGACGGAATTGGGCAAGCTGATCGACAACGGCCTGACGCAGGACGATTTCGCCACCACGCGCGACTACCTGATGAAGAACGTCTTCGTCATGACGTCGACGCAAGACCAGCAACTGGGCTATGCGCTCGATTCGCAATGGTATGGTACGCCCGAGTTCACCAAACTGATGCGTGATGGCTTGTCGAAACTGACGCTGGCGGACGTCAACCGCGCCATCCAACAGCACCTGTCGGCGAAGAACCTGTCCGTCGTGATCGTCGCCAAGGATGCGGCCGGCTTGAAGGAAAAGCTCGTCAGCGACGCGTTTTCTCCCATCAAGTACGACGGCAACAAGCCGCAAGCCCTGCTCGATGAAGACAAGGTCATCGGCGCGATGAAACTGAACATCAAGCCGGCAGCCGTCACCGTCACCACAGCGGTACAGGCGTTCGCGAAGTAAGGGCTGGTGCTGGCCCCCCCCATCTGACGAAGCATGTCGGATGGGGGGGATCGGGGATGGCCAGACTTGAACACATCAACGACCTGCGGTGAAGGATATGGAATGCCACGCTGTCACATTGATCATATCGCCATCACGGCGCCAACGCTGGAAGCGGGTGCGGAGCTGGTGCGGCTGGCGCTGGGGGCAGAACTTCAGGCTGGCGGAGCGCATACCCGCATGGGGACGCATAACCTTCTGCTAAGGCTAGGCGATGCTGTCTACCTGGAAGTGATCGCACCCGACCCCGAGGCGCCGCTACCGTCCCGGCCCCGCTGGTTCGCGCTTGACATCCTGGCCGCCGATGCGGCGCCGGCACTCTCCACCTGGATAGCCCGCACCGCCGATATCGAGGCCAGCGTTGCGGCGTGTTCGGAGCCGCTTGGCAATATCGAAGCCATGAGCCGGGGTGCCCTGAATTGGTTGATCACCATTCCCGGCGATGGCGCATTGCCCTTGCATGGCGTCGCCCCGGCACTCATCGAGTGGCAAGCGGGGGCGCACCCGGCGGCCAAGCTGCAGGATCAGGGGCTGTCCCTCATCAAGCTCGAACTGTTTCATCCCGAACCGGAACGCATTGCACGCTTGCTGCTATCGCTGGGCCTTGAAGGTCAGCTTGTTGTGCACGCGTCGACAGCGGAACGCGGCGCCGGCCTGGTCGCCCACATCAATACGCCGCAGGGGCCGCGTCGATTGTAAGCGCGGCGGGCGATCAACCTCCCCCGCGCTGCCAACTCACTCGAAGGGATTGGCCACCGACGTCACCTCGGGCGGCGGCAGCTGGTCGGGCAGCTCCTGCTTTTCCAGCTGCGCCACCACGTCGGCCAGCAGTTTTTGCAGCTGTTTGGCCAGGGTCAGGCCCGGTTTGTCCAGGGTCAGGTCGATGTCGCCGCTGATGCTGATGCGGTCGATCCGGTTTTCGATGGTCAGGCTGCCGATTTCCAGCACATCGCTTTCATTGGCATACGGGACGAATTTCTTTGCGCACATGGGATTTCCTTTTTGACGGTCTTATTTCTTGGACTTGCTTTTCACCTTGGGCAAACTCAGCATGCGCAACTTTTGCTGGCGCGTCAGCGACGGTAACAGATCGATGCCGATCCTGTCTTCCAATTGCGCAATGCTCAACACTTCATACGTCTTGGTATCGACGTTTTCAATGAAATAGGCGGCGCCGGCGCGCTGGCGCGGGCTGTACACGGCCTTGTACAGATGGCTGGGCACGATTACCCGGCCCACCTTGCGCAAGTTGCCGCCAATAAAAGCCGGCCCCGTGATCACGTACAGGTCGCCCTCTTTCTTGGCCATCTTGCGCACAGCGCCTTCGATACCGGCCCATACATAGCGGTTGTTGCGCGCGTCTTGCGGCACCATGTTGGCCAGGGTAAAGCTGTCGCGCTGGCTCTGGCGGTCCGGCATGTCGCCGTTGGGCGCCATGTGGCCACGGTCGAAGCCGCTGCGCGCATAGTCGGCCAGCTCCGCGCGCTGGGCGGCGGGCAGCTTGCGTTCGGCGTGGAAGGAGTTTTCGCGCGACAAGTCCTGCGCCGCTTCCAGATTGTTCGCCGTCAGGTGCTCGGCCGACCACAGCGGCGTGCGCGTGATACCCGAGTGCATTACGCCAAACACGTTGTAGCACAGCTCTTTGGTTGCCACGTCCAGCTTGGGGTTTGTGATTTCCGGCTTGCGGCCATCGACGTAATGGGCGGGACAGGCATCGGCATGCGCCAGGTTCGCGGCAAAGGCGGAAGCCAGCAAGCCGCACGCCAGGGTCAGCCTGGCGATCGATCGTTGAATCATATTTCCCTAAGTGAAATCATTGCAGGCCAGCATTCTAGCGGACGGCGGCCATCATCACAAACCCGCGCAAACCTGGCGTGCGCCGGAAAATGGGCGTGCAGGCGGTCCTGCGCAGAGCTGGTGCAAATAAAGGCCAACAGGCCGCTCACAGCCATTCATATCTGCTAAGATTGCCTTGATTCGTTCGCATCGACCATTCAAGATTTGGAGAGCATATGATCAAAAAAACCCTGCTGCTGATCGTTGTCGTCGTCGCCGCCATCCTCGGCTATGCCACCACCAAGCCCGATACTTTCAGTGTCCAGCGCGAAATCACCATCAAGGCCCCGCCCGGGAAAATCGCCGCCCTGATCACGGACTTCCATTACTGGGCCGCCTGGTCGCCGTGGGAAAAGCTCGATCCCGCCATGCGCCGCACGTTTACGGGCCCGGCCAATGGCCTGGGAGCGCAATATGCGTGGACGGGCAATGACAAGGTGGGCGCCGGCCGCATGGAAATCACGGAAGCGGCACAGCCCGAACGCACCGTCATCAAGCTGGACTTCCTCAAGCCCTTCGAAAGCCACAACACCACCACGTTTACCATGACGCCCGAGGGCGACGGCACCAAGGTGAACTGGACCATGACGGGCCCCAGCCCATACGTCAGCAAGGTGATGACGGTCTTCGTCAGCATGGACAGGATGATCGGCAAGGATTTTGAAAAAGGCTTGAACAACCTGAAGGCGGCTGCGGAACGCTAAGCCCGCTCGCAGCAAAAGGAAACAGGGCCCGCGCGGCCCTGTTTTATTTGGTACCCCTTGCGGGGACAATCTCAGAACTGCTCGATCCAGGCGGCCAGATGGTCTGGCGTGAGCGCCGGTTCAGCCTGCACTACCTTGCCCTGCAAGCCCGATTCCGTCTTGCTCAACTGCAGCGACCAGCCGCGCCGCGCCAGCCACAGCAAGCTGGCCAGCCAAAACGAGTGAATGGACGAGACGGGCGTGGTGGTCGGCGTTTCCAGGAATTCCGTCAGCAGCCGTCCATCGAGGAACAGTGCCGTGCCGCCCTGGTTTTGCAGCGCCGCGCCGAACACGGGCAGCAGCATGTCGATCGCCTGCTCCACGCCACGCCCCGGATGCTCGCGCTCGAGCGTGTCGAGCTGCTGACGCACGGCGGCGGCAAAGGCCGTGCCGCGGAACGCTTCCGAACTGACCAGGTCGGCATAATCCATCAGCAGCCAGTCCGGCTCGGGCGGCGTGACGCCGGCCGTCAGGGCCGCCGACAGATACGCTTCCACGGGCAGTTGCTGTTCCGGACCGGCCAGACTGGCACACAAGGCGTACAGGGTGCCGATGCGGTTGGCGACGGCTTGCCGCTGGCGCACCATCAGCTTTTCGCGCAACAACTGGGCGTGTTCATTGCGCAAGCGCGCCAGTTCCAGCGCCTGTTTCAGTTCCATGCGCAGGGCCGCGATATCCCACGGCTTCTGGATGTAGCGGTGGATCTGCCCCTGGTTGACGGCTTCCACCGTGTGCTCGAGTTCGGAATACGCGGTGGTCAAAATGCGCACGATATGCGGATGGCGGTCCCAGGCGTACGACAGCAATTCGTTGCCGTAGGCGCCGGGCATGCGCTGGTCGGAGACCAGCACGGCGATGCGGTCGGCCTGCTCGTCGAGGATACGCTTGCCCTCCTCGACCGAGGTGGCCGTCAGCACGTCGGCCAGCGGCGCGATGGCGCGCTGGAAGTATTTGAGGGCGTTGGCCTCGTCATCGACATAGAGTATCGTCGGCAAGCCTTGCGCCGGCTCACGCTGAGCCGGTAAACGCAGATTGGCGTCAATCATGCTCGTTCCTTATATGTACTGGAAAATTCAGGGTTACCGCGGTGGAGGTGCCAAACTCGGTGGCGATATCGAGGTTGCCGCCGAACGACTGCATCATGCGGTGGCAAAACACCATGCCCCAGCCCTTGCCTTCGCCGCCGCCGGCACTGACGGGGTCGATCAACAGCTGCTCCACAATCTCGGGGGCGATGCCGGCGCCATTGTCGCGCACCATGATGCGGCCGGCATCGATGCGGATGCCGATCGCTGGACGGGTTTGCTCGCCGGCCGAACGCAAGGCATTCGCCAGCACGGACGATAATATCAGCGCGACGCAATTGGGCGACTCGGCTATGGAAAAATCTTCGCCCACTTCGACCGTGATGGCGGCGCGCTGGGCCGCGCTCAAGGGATAGCTGTCGAGCAAGGCGTCCAGCAACTGGCGCGCGCTGCCGGCGCGGCGTCCTCCCTGCATGCCCGGCCCGGCGCTGGCCAGGCGCACCGTGTCGACAAAGCTGGCCAGGACCGACAGGCAATAACGCGCATTGTCGTGCATCAGGGCGGCCGCTTCGCCGATCTCGGCCTGCGGTGCGGCGTCCGCCTGCGCGCGCCGCGCGATGCCGCGCGCAAAATTGGCGATGGCCGCCAGCGGCGTATTCAATTCATGCGCGAGGAAGGCCAGCGATTCCTCCATCGCCACCAGGCCCTGGCGGCGCGCGGCCCGTTCGCGGCCCGTCTGCACGGCCAGCTGCAGCGCCGTTTGCATGGCGGCCAGGTCGAGCGGCTTTTCCAGCAAACGGAACAAGGTACCGCCGTTGATCAGCTCGAGCAGCACGTCCTTGTCCGCATAGGCGGTCACCAGCATGCAGACGATGTGCGGATAGCGCTGCGCCACTTCCTGCAGCAGCTCGCTGCCCAGGCGGTCCGGCATGCGGTAATCGGTGACGAGCACGTCGATCTGGCCGGCCTCGTCTTCCAGCAAGGCCAGCGCCGCATCGACGCTCTGTGCCGTCAATACGCGGTAGCGAGGGCCGACGGCGCGCTCGAAATACTTGCAGGCGAGCGCTTCATCGTCCACGTACAGCACGCTGGCGCGGCTATCGCTGTCCATGCTAGCGGCCCTCCCAATCGGAGCGCTGCAAGTCGAAATTCATGCTGGCCCATTTGCCCAGCTCGCTTTCGGCGCTCAATGTTCCCCCGTGGCGCTCGATCACGCCATAGCTGATGCTCAAGCCCAGGCCCAGCCCCTGCCCCACTTCGCGCGTGGTAAAGAACGGCTCGAACACCCGCGCCAGGTTTTCCGGGGCGATGCCGGGGCCGTTGTCGCGCACGCTGATGCGCAGGCGCTTGTCGTCCCAGTGAGCCGTGATGCGGATCTCGAACGGCGGTGCATTGCCCTTGCGCATGGATAGCACGGCATTGCCCAGCAAGTTGATCAGCACGCCCACGATGGCCGCCTCGTCGCCGCGCACCAGGGTGTCAACCGGCAAGTCGTGGCTGATACTGACATTTTTCGTTTCATGCCCCACCAGGCGGATGGCCGCGTCAAGCGCGCTGCGGAACTGGAAGTGTCCCGTTTCCAGCTGATTACCGCTCTTGCGGTAGGCAAAGGTCTTCAAGTCGGACACGATGTGCTGCACGCGCAGCATGCCCTGCTTGGCGTCGGCCAGGCATTCGCTCACCAGCGCGCTTTGCTTGGCGGCCGGGTCTTCGATGGCCACTTCGATGGCCATCATGCAGAAATTCACGGGGTTATTGACCTCATGCAGCATGCCGGCGGCCAGCGTGCCGATGGCGGCCATCTTCTCCTGCTGCAGCATCTGTCCCTTGATATCGGCCAGGCTTTTATTCGTTTCTTCCAGCTGCGTGTTCTTTTGCGCCACTTCCGCCTTCAGCTGGAACAGCATGAAGCGGGCGCGCTCATTGAAATACGTAAAGACGGCGCTGATGCTGGCCGACATGATGAGGAACAGACAGTTGACGACAAACGTGCCCGGCAAGTCGAAGCCGCCCGCATGCCAGGCGCAGGCGCCCACGTACAGCAGGCAGGAGATGGCGCCGAAGACCATGTTTTGCCACAGGCCGAAAGCGAGCACGATGCCCGACGAATAGATGGCCAGGGTCATGCCTACGTAATAGATCGAGGTGGCGCCTTCCGTGATGGCGATCATCCAGGCGATCATGATTTGCGGCAGGATCAGCCAGACAAACGTCAGCCCCTGGATGCGGTCTTGCGCCCAGCGCGTGCGCATGGCCAGCACGACGCAAAAGATCAGCACGGACACGACGATGCGCGCGCTGGTAAACGCCGATTGCTTGTCCGGATACAGTGCCGAATCGAGGCCCATGCCCAGCAGGATCAGCACGATGCCCGTGTACGCTCCGCCGCGGCTGAATTCCAGGCGGAAGTCGCGCAAAACGGCCGTATAGCCGGCGTGCAGGCCTGGAGTATCCATCAAGGAATGCTCACTTCCGCGAACACATTCACGCCCGTCGCGTCGACATAGATTTTCGGCTCCGTCGCATGTTCGGGCAGCAAGGCCGACAGGCCCGCTTCATTGCGATAGATCAGATGCCACTCGAGCAAATGTTCCATGCCGAACTTGCCCGGGTTGTCGGCGTGCACATTGGTGACGAGCAAACGTCCGCCCGGCCCCACGCGCGAGGCGAAGTGCATCAGCAGGCGCGCGCACACTTTATCGGACAGGTAGTCGAACAGGCCGGCGCAATACACGGCGTCGAAACTGCCGGGCAAGCCCGTGATGCCCGAGCCATGGCGGCGCTTGAGCAGGTTATGCACGGAATCGTGCACATAATCGATCTCGACCACTCTTCCCGTGCGCTGCATGATGGTGGTCAGGCGCGCGCGCGTCCAGTCCAGCGTCTCGCTGCTGAAGTCGACCAGCTCGAAGGCCAGCCACTGCGCATCGGGGCACGTCTCGAGAAAACGCTGCACCTCGATGGCCGGGCCGCAGCCCACGTTGAGCACTTTGTACACACGCCCCGCGGCACGCGCCGCGGCCGCCTTTTCTGCCAAAAATTCCGTCAGGATATCAATGCGGTTGCGGTGCGCCGTGGCCACGGCCGCCTGCAAGAAGGCCGCATTGACGATCTGAAAATACGTGCTCGGACCCTGGCGCGGATCGTCGAGCAGCTGGTTGACCATCTGGTAATCGCCCGCATAGCCGAGCGGCTTGGTAAACGTGCGGAAGACGAACGGCGCGCGCAGGATCAAAGGATGCAGCGCCGCCTGGGCAAATGCGCGGTGGGCCGGTGCCCGCTCTTCCTCGACGAGCGAGGCTTCCACCTCGAGCTGGCGCAAGTAAAGCTGGGTCTGCTCCATCAGCGGCAAGGCCAGTTCATCGAAGATATCGGGGCGCAGCCGGCCGTTTTCCTTGGGCAGCGAGTCGGACAAGTCGACCTGCTCGACCCAGCGCGCCACTTCCGACAAAAAGGCGCGCATTTCGTTGACGACGATCTGGTAGTCGCGGCGGATGCGGAAGCGCTCGCCCCAGCCCGCCACAAAGGCGCTGGACTCTTTCGCCACGGCGCCCTTGACGACGACCACGTCGCTCAATTCGCGCCACTCGTCGATCAGTGTCACGGAAACGATGGCGGTCAGGCCTGTGTTGACGCTGCTGATGACGACGGCCTTGCCGACGTAGGCGTTTTTCGCCCCCATGCGTACCGTCACGTCATTGAGCACCTCGCTGACCTGCACAATCGAGTATGGATTGTAGATTTCCATGACCAGCGAATTGCGCTGCAAGTTGAAAATCGTGCCGCGCACCGCCTCACCCTGGGTGTTGCGGAAACTGACGACTGGATCGATCTGCGATTGTGAATACACGATTGAGCATTATCAAGTTGCCCGGTTTCCGGCGCACCACACTGGTGACACCAGATTCCAGGCTGGGTTAAGGCACGGCACACCGGTCGTTTGCCGCCGGCTCCGCCATCGCAATGGCGGTATTGCGGCGTCGCGCGACGCCGCGCCGGAGCGCCTCAAAGCGCATCTGTTCGCTCTCTGATCGAGTGTACTATGGATGTAGCAGAACGGGCAATTGTTCCCTCAGGAACGACTCTCCGTGGCGCTGGCGCGCAACGTCGGCGCTCATCCCGCAATAAACAGTGCCAGCGCATGACGCAGCAACTGCGGCGTTTGCCCCGTCCAGCGCTTGAACGAGCGGCGGAAGTTGGTGGCATCATGAAAGCCGAGGTAGGCGGCCACGGCGTCGTTGTCGTAGCCATGCGCCTGGAACAGATAAATCGCCTTGTGCGCGCGCACCTGGTCCAGCTCGGCCTGGAAATGCGTGCCATGGCGCGCCAGGTGGCGCTTCAGGGTGGCGGGACTGACGCCAAACTCCTGCGCCGTGCGCTCCAGAGTTGGAGCGCAGCGGATATGGGCCAGCAGATAGTCGTACAGCGCACCGAGCAGGCTCGCGGCCGGTACGGGCGCCAGGGCCGCCGCGCGCAAGGCCAGCGCGGCCGCCGTGGCATTGCCGCGCGGCCAGGGTTTGTCGAGCAAGCTGGAATCGATGAGCATGGCGTCGACCTGACAATCGAAACGCAGGGACGGCCCCAGGTGCACTTCGTGCTGCTCCACGTGACGGGGCCGCGCGCGGTTGAAGCAGAAGCGCCACGGCAAGGACTCTCCGGCCAGCCAGCGGCACATGGCCGCCAGCGCCGTCATGTGCATTTCCACGAGAAAAGGCAGCTGGCTCGGTGCGCCGAACGCGTCGACCCAGTACAGCACATGCATGTCGCCCGCTTCGCGCAAGCGCGGCTGCAGCAGCGGACACAGCAAGGTATGAAAATCGCACAGGATGGTCAAGGCCTGGCGCAGGTTCTGCGCCTGCAGCAAGGCATGGCTGGCGGCGCCGTAATGGCCGGGCAGCATTTGCTGGCCCAGCATGAAGCTCGTGTCGGCACTGTCCAGGCCGCGCGCCACGTTGACCAGCAATTGCAGGTATTGCGCGGCGCTGACCTGGCTTTCCGCGGACGGCAGCGCACCGCCATCAAGGCCCGTGCCCTTGAGCAGCGGCGCCACGGGCAACTCGCGGCTGCGCGCGTAATCGAGCACCAGCGCCGGCTGATGATGGGCTGCGATGCTGGGGTCGCTTTGCTGGTTCAGCGGCATCAGGCAGGCGCGGCGGTGCCGGCCCGGGGACTGGCGCTCCGTCCCGGCGTTTCCACGGCACGGCTCAGCTCGGCCAGCACCACTTCCGGCACGCCATCGGTGAGCGAGCAGGCATGGCGCAGGCTCAGGCCGATTTCACGGTTGTCGTTGGCGTGGTGGCGCAGCTGCCCCACCATGGCGCACAGGTGGCGCGCCTTCACTGCCCCATCCTCACGCGACACGCCCGGCATCAGCACGGCGAAACGGTCGCCCGCATAGCGGCACAGCAAATCGTCATTGCGCAAGTTCAGCAGCAGCATGTGGCCCACGGCTTGCAGCACGCGGTCGCCTTCGCGGTGGCCGTATTCGCGGTTAATCAAGTGAAAGCTGTCGATATCGAGCAAGACCAGCGCGCAATCGAGGCCGGGCCGGCGCTCCTGCTCCAGGCGCATCTGCGTGCGCAGGTAGCTGGCATCGGCCAGTTGCGTGATGCGGTCGAAGGCGCGGTGGTCGCGGAACAGGCGCTCACGCTTTTGCAGATGCTCGTTCAGGCGAAACTGTTCCTGGCGCCAGTAATACATGCCGATCGTCACCAGCAGCATGCCAAACGGAATCAAGCCTTCGAGCCAGTTATCCCACACGGCGCTCTTGTCGACGGCAAAGAATTCGTCGAGACAATCGGCCCAGGACCCCAGCATGATGGCGCACAGGCCGCCGGCGATCAAACTCGTCACCAGCCCGCGCGGGCGGCTGCTGAGGGTAAACAAAAACCAGATGCCCGCCATGAAGGCCGTGCCGCCTTCGCAGACGATATCCATCCACTTCCAGATGGCAAACGGTTTAAGGTGCCCCAGTGTGGCGTACAGGAACAAGAACAGGGGCAAGGCCAGTGCGGCGGCAATCAGGCTGTTACGGTGCAATGGCAGCATGTGGGAAAACCTTTAAAAGTGGTGCTGTCGCCACGATAGCGCCCGCCCATGACGGCACGATGACATGCTCCACGCCCGTGCGGCAGGTGCAAACGGCTCATCATTCCCTGGGGCGCTCATGCAAATACGGCATGCCACGCCCCATGTGCCCACGACCGGCAGGTCATTTCAGCTCACCACGGTCCATTTCCAGCCGGAAAGCGTTCACGGGCCGTGGTTTTCAGGGTGGCAAGCCCTTGCCTGTCACGCAACCGTCATATTTGCTGCCTAGAATCCGCCCGGTTCCTTCCCCTAACCGAGCTCTTCATGAAAACCATGCACACTTCGACTCCCTCCCCGCTGCGCCTGACGGCCCTGGCCCTCGGCATCATGGCCGTCTTCAGCGGTCAAAGCCATGCGCAAGATGCGGACGGCCAGCCGGCCGCCACCGTGGTTGTCAGCGGCCAGCGCGCCAGCCTGCGCAACGCCATCGCCGCGCAAGAGAAAGCCGACAACATCATCAGCGTCATCAGCAGCGACGATATCGGCGGCTTGCCCGATAAAAACGCGGCCGAAGCACTGGCCCGCTTGCCGGGCGTGTCCGTACAGCGCGACCAGGGCGAAGGCCGCTACATCACGGTGCGCGGCCTGGGTCCGGACTTGAATGCCGTCACCATCAACGGCGCCCTCGTGCCGTCGCCGGAAGCGGGCCGCCGCGCCGTGGCGCTCGACATCCTGCCTGCCGGCCTGATCCGCACGCTGGAAGTCTCGAAGACTTTACTTCCCGAAATGGACGCCAACTCGCTGGGCGCCACGATCGAAGTGAAATCACTGTCCGCCTTCGACTTGCCGGGCAAGCTGCTGTCGGCCAACGTGGGCGCCAGCTACGACGAAAAGACGGGCAAGACCAGCCCCAGCGGCGGCGCCCTGTGGGCCCAGCGCTTCCTCGACGGCAAGCTGGGCGTGGCAGCCGGCCTGAGCGCGGAAAAGCGCTCGTTCGGCTCCGATGACGTGGAAACGGGCGGCGCCTGGAGCAAGGGGAAATTATCGGGCCTGGAATTGCGCGACTACCTGCCCGTGCGCAAGCGCGGCGCCCTGGCCGTCAATCTCGACTACCGTCCCGAAGCGGGCAACAGCTGGTTCTTGCGCTCGTTCGTCAGCGAATTCTCCGACAATGAAGTGCGCGACCGCCTGACCATCAGCAATATCGCGGGCGGCAGCCTGGCCGAAGACCAGGCGGCCAGCGCGCGCGCCGAGCGCCGCATCCGCCAGCGCAAATACACGCAGCAAGTGCGCTCGCTCGTACTGGGCACGCAGCAGAAATCGGGCGACTGGATCCTGGACGTCAAAGGCGGCATGAGCCGCGCCACGGAAGACACGCCGGAATCCCTGAACGATGGCCGTTTCCGCGGCACCAGCAATTTCGCCGGCATCAGCTTTACGGATACGCAGGAGCCGAAACTGAGCGGCCCCGCCTCGCTGTACGATCCGGCCAGCTACGCGCTCAACGCCATCACCCTGCAAAAGCGCTACTCGAAGGACAATGAACACCATGCGCGCATCGACCTGGCGCGCAAGTTCGACATCGCCACCCTGAAGTTCGGCGCCAAAGTCAGCCGCCGTGAAAAGACCAATGACACGGATCAATGGGCGTATAACAGCAGCAAGACGACCAGCGGCAATTACTGGGGCACCGGTTCCACGTCGATGAGCAATTTCGTGCAGGGCCACAATCTCGACTACGACCTGGGCAACATCGGCGTGGCGCTGGACCCGGCCCTGATACGCGCCCGCGTGGCGGGACTGGACCGCGCCAAGGCGCGCCTGTCCACGGAATCGATCATCAACGACTACCGCATGCATGAAGACATCAACGCCATGTATGTGCAAAACAGCTACGACTTCGACGCCTGGCACATCCTCGGCGGCGTGCGCGCCGAACGTACCAGTTTCGAGGCGGCCGGTTCGCAAGTGGACAGCGCCGGCGTGGCAACGCCCTTGACGCGCGAGCGTTCGTACACCAACTGGCTGCCGAACCTGCAAACCCGTTATGACGTCGATCAAAAGACCAGCGTGCGGGCCGCCTGGACGCAAGCCGTGGTGCGCGCCAATTTCAGCCAGCTGGCGCCGGGCATCAGCCTGGCCAGCAACACGGAAGCCGTAATCGGCAACCCGGACCTGAAACCGCTGAAGGCGAACAATCTGGATCTCGGCATCGAGCGCGTGCTGGGCAACGATGGCGTGATGTCGGCTTACGGCTTCTACAAGGACATCAAGAATTTTACGTACACGACGAACCTGGCCGGCACGGGCCAATGGGTGGGCTACACGACGGCCACGTCATATGCGAATGGCGACGCGGCCAAAGTCAAAGGCATCGAACTGGCTTACATGCAGCCGCTGCGCATGCTGCCGGCGCCATTCAATAAATTCCTCGTCGGCGTGAATGGCACCCTGAGCACGTCGAGCGCGCAAATCGGCCGTTTCGACAAGGCGACGAACAAGCAGATGCACCGCGACATCCGCCTGCCGGGCCAGTCGAATCAGGTGATGAACTTGATGCTGGGCTATGAAACGGGGCCTGTCAGCGCCCGCCTGGCCCTCAACTACAAGTCGCCGTATCTGCTGGAAATGGGCAACGACATCCTTGACCAAAGCCAGGACCATATCGTCGCCAGCCAGAAACAGCTCGATTTTTCGCTGTCGTACCAGATCAACAAACAGTTCCAGGTACTGTTCGAAGCGGCGAACCTGAACAACGAGAAATACTATGTATACCAGGGCACGAAGCAATACAACGTGCAGAACGAACAATACGGCCGCACTTTCAAAGTGAGCTTGAAAGCCAGCGCCTTCTGATGATGATTTCAATGAACATGAATAACATAAAAGAAACCGTACTCTGCGGCGCTTTGCTGGCTGCTTTTTGCCTCACGGGCACGGCGCAAGCGGCGCCTGTCCAAGCTGTCCCTTCATTTACGCAGGAAGCGGAAGAGCTGGCGCGCCTGCCCGGCGGCGGCTGGCTGACCCTGGACAAGCACGGCTTGCGCCTGTTCAATGCAAGCGGCCAGGAGCAGGATCGCATCGCCGTGCGCGCCAAGCAGCTCGACACGCGCAGCGACGGCAATAAAGTGCTGGCCGTCTTCCTGGAAGCGGAGACGCAGCGCCCGCTGCCCGTGTCCGTCGATGTGTCGGCCGGCAAGCTCAATCGCCTGGCACCGTTTCCCGTTCCCACGTTTTCCGTGGAAGCGTCCTGCCTCTACCGCGACGCCCAGCAACTCGACCATCTGTTCTTGATCGGCAAGGATGGGCAAGCGGAACAGTGGGTGATGCAAGGTGAACAGCGCAGCCTGGTACGTAAACTCGCTTTGCCGCCCCATGCCAAGCATTGCCGCGCCGACGATGGCGCCCAGCGCCTGCTGGTGAGCGAGGCCAACATGGGCGTGTGGTCGTATGAAGCCGACTCCGAAGGCATGGGCAAGCGCGAAGTGGTGGCCCTGCGCAAGCCGTATGGCCAGCTGGACGTTGGCGCCGGCGCCCTGGCCGTGCTGCCGGGTGGTGTCGCCGTGCTCGACGGCAAGGCGGACAAGCTGCACCTGTATTCCCATCAGGGAAGTAAATGGACGGCACAGCCAGCCCAAGCTGTCACCTTGAACGTGCGCAAGGGCGACAGCCAGCTGGCCCTCGACGGAAATTCCTTGATGTTGCGCGGCAAGGACGGTTGGCAAGCGCGATCATTGAAATGGGCTGGCCAAGCGGAAACATCGCCTGCGGTGGCCATCATCGCACCGCAGGCCCAGACGGAACCCATGGCGCGCCAGGGCGACGCTGCCGATGATCCAGCCATCTGGCTGTCCAGCAACCCCGCCAACGCACGCATCCTGGGCACCAACAAGAAGCAAGGACTGCTCGTCTACGACCTGCAAGGCAAGCAGACGCAGCTGCTGGAAGTGGGCCGCCTGAACAACGTCGATGTGCGGCAAAACATCAGCCTTGGCGGCGGCAAGGTCGACTTGGCCGTCGCCACCCAGCGCGACGACAACAGCATGATGCTGTTCACAATCAATGCCGATGGCGTCGTGGCGGAAGCGGGCCGTTTCCCGACCGGACTGAAAAGCATCTACGGCATGTGCTTGTACCAGCCAGCCAGCGGCGGCGGCGTGGAAGCGTTCATCAACGACAAGGACGGCACCTTCCAGCAGTACAGAATCGAAATGAGCGGCATGAACGGCAACAAGTTCAGTGCCACCCTCTTGCGCAGCTTCAAGGTCGCCACCCAACCGGAAGGCTGCGTGGCCGACGACGCCAACGCCAGATTGTTCCTGGGCGAGGAAACGCGCGGCATCTGGACCACCTCGGCCGACGCCGCCAAGCCCGATGCACTCGCCATGGTCCTGCCCGTGGGCGCACAGTTGACGGCCGACGTGGAAGGCATGGCCATCTACCGCCAGCCGGGCGGCAAGGCTGATTCTGGCTACCTGATCGTCTCCAGCCAGGGCGACAACAGCTACGTCGTGCTCGACGCCAAAGCCCCCTACAAGGTGCGCGGCCGTTTCAAGGTGGGCTTCAATTTACCGGCAGGCATCGACGGCACCTCGGAAACGGATGGCCTGGACGTCACGTCCGCCAGCCTGGGCGGCGCCTACGCGCAAGGCATGCTGGTGATACAGGACGGTTACAAGCGCCTGCCGGACGGGCCGCAGAACTTCAAGTATGTGGCGTGGGGCGATGTGGCGAAGGCCTTGAAGCTGGATTGAATTGCAGGTTTAAATGCCGGGGTCAGACCCGACGGGTCTGACCCCGGATTTTGCGCTGCTGCATCGCTTAGTTTGTGCGCGGCATATCGATGGCAAAAGGCAGGCTTTTGCCGAAGAAATCCACACGGCCTGTGATGGCCAGCCGTTGCGCCGACAATTCCACCAGACAGATATCCGCTACGTCGCGGTATTCCATCATGTAGAGAGCCGATTCACACTGCACATCGTCGGCATCGACAGCAAGCCTGTGTACGGGTGCGGCATCCGCTCCCGCTACTAGCAAGCCCAGCAAAGAGAAGGACGGCGGATACAGCGCCCACGACCAGGGAGCATCGTCGTCTTCCGTCAGTTGCATGAACACATCGTCGTCGGCCTCGATCTTGATATTAACTTCCCGCATGCCGTCGCCACGCGCCTCCAGGCTGACCCTGGATTTCGCCACATCCACGTCGAAATTGGTGTCGCCGATACTGAATACATGCATTACGCTGCTACTCCTGATTGACACGTGAATCCACTACCCGATAGGCCAGCAGATTAGCGAAGGGTTCTGCCAGTATGGTCCACATTTCGCTCAGATCGGCATCAGCGTTCAATGCATAGACCTTGCAATAGGCAAGCAGCTTTTCGCTGCGCGTCTTGCCGAGCGAAATGTTCCCAATTCCATACGGCATCCATGCCGTGGCAGGCGCCAGCAAAGTAAACGTCGATATCAACGACACCACCGCACTGCCGCCCTTGCATCAAACGCCAAAATTCAGTGTTTAATTGAAATTAAAATGGTGCGAACACCGCAAATGACGTACGAATGCGTGTAGGCAGCTTGAAGCAAGACACGGGAAATTGAAAATCGAGGCGGTGGCACACAAAGACGGTTCAGACTGTCGCTTTCTCTTGCAAAACTAAATTCAGCAATGGCCACTTCACACGGATCGTTTGATACTTTCATAAAGTCGTGTTAGGCCCCCTAATTATTGACTGATCACAAGAAATAATTCAGGCTATCGCTTAGCCTGAATTATACATATTCACGCAGTCAATTCGTCTTCGAATCGAACATCGTAGGGTAAAGACACTTTATTCAATGCGATGCAGCTAAGTAGTTCAGAATTTTTCCGTTCAAAGCTTGGTGTCCCACAAGCAGGAGTTAATGGAGGACGCTCAACCATTTTGGCTCGCTGTAAAATCATCATTTTCTTCTTCTCGTGCCATTACTTCAGTGTCTGCTAGTCTCAGCCGTATTAAAATACCGTTCCATGACCTCCCCCGCTTCGACCTCTTCCCTCCCCGACAGCATCCTGCTCCCTTCCCTGGCCGTATTGGGAGGACAGATTTCCGTCAATTTGGGGGCGGCGATTGCGAAGAATCTGTTTCCTGTCATCGGGGTCGAGGGGATTACGGCTTACCGGGTAGGGTTTTCGGCGCTGATCCTGCTGGCTATCTTCCGGCCGTGGCGCTACCGGCTGACGCGCAAGGATGTGCTGAACTTGCTCGTCTATGGTTCCGTGCTGGGGCTGATGAATTTGCTGATTTACCGGGCGTTTGCGCTGATACCGATTGGTATCGCGGTCGCTATCGAGGTCACGGGGCCGCTGGCCGTGGCCATGCTGTCGTCGCGCCGGCCGCGCGATTTGCTGGCTGTCGCCTGCGCCGTGTTCGGCTTGTATTTGCTGCTGCCCCTGCAAGGCAGTCCGGGCAGCCTGGACCCTGTCGGCGTGGCGTATGCGCTGGGGGCGGCCCTGTGCTGGGCGCTGTACATCATCTTCGGCAAGCGCGCCTCGACCTTGCAAGGCGGCCAGGCCGTGGCCTGGGGCATGACGGTGGCGGCCATGGTAACGGTGCCCATCGGCGTCGCGTACTCGGGGACGGCACTGCTGGCGCCATCAATCGCGCTGATGGGCCTGGCCATCGCCATGCTGTCCAGCGCCCTGCCATATTCGCTGGAAATCTTTGCCCTGCGCCGCTTGCCGCAAGGCGTGTTCGGCATGTTCAGCAGCGCGGCACCGGCCGTCAGCGCGCTGGCCGCCATGGTGGTACTGGGAGAAATGCTGAGCTTGACGCAGTGGCTGGCCATCGCCTGCATCGTGTTCGCGTCGGCCATGGCGGCGCTCGGCGCACAGGGCGGCAAGCGCTAGCGGTGCTCGACGGGCAGGCAGGTTTTGATGCCCGCCTGTAAAATGCGTCATTGCTTGCCATATCGCGCACTCCGTCCCACCGATGACATCCACATTTTTTTTCCACCTGCTCTCCCCTCTCGCTGCCGTAGCCGTACTGCTGACGCCAGCCGCCGTCGCGCAGGCTGCCGCTCCGGCCGCTCTCAAGGGCAATGCGGAAACGGGCAAGGCCGCGTTTCGCAAGTGCGCTTCCTGCCATCAGGTAGGCCCATCGGCGCGCGGCGGCTTTGGCCCCAAGCTGACGGGCGTGATCGGCCGCAAAGCCGGTGCCACCACCGACTACAAGTATTCGGCGGCGATGAAAAACGCGAATATCGTCTGGACCGAGCAAAACCTGGCCGGCTTCCTGAAAGCACCGAGCGACTTCATTCCCGGCAATAACATGCGCTTCTGGGGCATCGGCAATGCGCAGCAGGTGGCCGACTTGCTGGCCTACCTGCGCACGCAGTAAGCACCTCCCATAACGCATGCATGGACAGGCGCATACCGCATCCAGCCCATGAAGCCGGATCAAGCTCCCAGCGCCTGCAGCACGCCCTTGCGCTTCTTGTGCGCTGCTTCATAGGCCCGCAGCCGCTTGCGCTGGGCGGTGGACAGACCATCGAGCTTGTCGCGGATCTGCGCCACCGTCAATTGCTGGTAGCCGGCGATGGGCAAGTCCGGCGATGACGCATCCGAGGCAGCGCCGCCGGCTTTTTTCCGCCTCTGCGCTTCCTTCGTTTCACCCGATTGCGCCCTTTGCTTGTTCACGATGCGCGCCGCGACTTCTTCCTCGCGGCCCGAATAGCGTCCTTCCTGCTTGAAATCCCGTTCCAGCTTCTTGAATTCGCGTTCACGCTTGGGGCTTGCACCGACAGGCATGTCCCCTGCGGTCTACGTTTTGGCCGGCAACTTGCGCAGGCACAGGTAAATGGAATACAGCGCCGCCAGTCCCACCAGCACGTACACGCCACGCGAAGCGGTCGTCATGGCGCCGAGGATGCTGGCCACGATGTCGATATCGAACAAACCCACCAGCGCCCAGTTCAAGCCGCCCACGATCAAGAGGATCATCGAGATCCAGTCGACCACGTTCAAGCGCTTTGCCGACATTTCCTGTTTTGCCGCACCGTCCGATCCTGCCTGGATATTCGCCATATCAACCTCCTGTAAGAAGAAAGGACCCGCCGCCGGGTCTATCAAGGAACAGTGTAGGCGCGGCGCCGGCATGCGCCAGTCGGACGATGCCGGGCATTGAAGTAGGAAGACTCTGTAATCAGGCGGGTGATTTTATCTGGCAACAAGCCAGGCGACAGCGCGCATCGGGTAACTGCAATTCATTGCCGCAGCTGCTTGTACATGATGGTGGTGGCGTCCAGGCGATCGCCGTCCGGCGCCAGCGCATAGGCGGGGATGCTGCCGGCCACCATGTAGCCAAGCGACAAGTACAGCGGTTCCGCATGGTCACCGCTGCGCGTGTCCAGAGTCAGCAGGCTGCGCGGCAACTGGCGCGCCTGTACTTCCAGCGCCCGCATCAGCAGGCGGGCGATGCCGTGCCGACGGAAAGCGGGCGCGACCAGCAGCTTGCGCACTTCGGCCCGGTGCGCCTGGTTGGGATTGGTGTCCCAGTCCAGCTGCACGGCGCCCGCCACCTGGCCATCGACTTCGGCCACCAGCAACAGGCGCACGCCGCGCGTGACGGCCGGCAACACATTATCGGTCCAGAACGCCTGGCTGGCCGCCGTATCAAAGGGCAAGATAAAACCGATGCTGGCGCCGTCGTGCACGCAGTCTTGCAGCAAGGCGCCCAGTTCCGGCAAGCGTTCGAGAATATCGGTGGAGGAAAAATGGCGTAGCGATGCGGACATGGCGACCTCAGACAAGAAAGAGAAAATAGCGGGCGCCGCTGTCTGGCGGCGTCGTGAACGCGCTGGGGCCGCGCAACTGGTAGCGCAGGCAGTCGCCGGCCAATAAATCGTGCGCGCGGCCGTCGACGGTCACGTTCAGCTTGCCTTCCTGCAGCAACAGATGGTGTTCCATGCCGGGCCGGGGCGAGGCGGCATAAGTGATCGTCACGCCCGCATCGAGTTCGCATTCGAGCGCTTCGCCGGCCAGTGCGCGTGACGGCGGCGAGACGGAGCGGCGCCGGAAACCCGTGTCCGGGTCCGTCCATACGCTTTGCTGAGCCCGCCGCAGCAGCGGTGGGAAATCGTCTTCCACCATGCGCAGCAGGCGCGACATGGCCAGGCCGTACGCGGCGCACAGCTTGCCCAGCACGCTAGTCGTCGGACTGACTTCGCCATTTTCCAGGCGTGACAGGGTGGCGCGGCTGACCTGGCTGGCAGTGGCCAGCTGGTCCAGCGACCACCCCTGCTCCACGCGCAACTGTTTTAAACGCGCCGCCAGCCGCTGTTCCGTCTCGTTATCAGTCAATGTTGGATTTTCCATATATGGGAATTTATCCCACAAAAGAGAAATTGGCAAGCGGTTGCTGCACAGTTGATCGGCGCGCAGACCAGCAAGCCCTCCCCAGGCACGATACGCCATCACTTCAAGGAAAAGCCATGGCCTCCACTCCCGCCACTCCCCAGCCACGTCTGGGCCAGGCGCCCGCACCGCTGGGCAGGGTCGAATTCCATTTGCAGTTCATTCGCTCATATGCCGATCCCGCGTTCGACGCCGTGCGCGGCGCCTTGGTGCAGGTGGAAGAAGTGGCGTGGAAGAATTACCAGGATGACCGCAAGGCCCCCGTGACACAGAAGGCGGGGCCCGGTTTTCTTGACCCCGATTACGACTTGTCCGTGGAGTGGAAAGCCACGCGCGACCGCCTGCTGGCCGCCGAAGCGCGCCAGAAAGACCCCGCCACGGCGTCGCGCGCGCTGCTGATCTGCGGGGCGGCGCGCAATGACGGTTCTTGCCCTGGTGAAATGTCGAAAACGTGGCGCATGACGCAATGGACCAGGGAAGTACTGCAGGCCGACAATATCGAAACGGACGTGCTGGACCTGAGCCTGCTGACCTCCTCATATGATTTGCACATTCACCCGTGCAAGGGCTGTGTCTCGACGGCCATGCCACTGTGCCACTGGCCATGCAGTTGCTACCCGAACCATGGCGAACGGCAGACGAATGACTGGATGGCGGAGATTTACGAGCGCTGGACGGCCGCGCACGCCGTCATCATTCTCACGCCCGTGTACTGGTACCAGACACCCAGCGTGCTGAAACTGATGATAGACCGGCTCGTGTGTGCCGATGGCGGCAATCCCGATCCCACGTCCACGCACGGCAAGAAAGCCATGGAAGCGAAGGCGCTCGAACTGCAAGGCTGGAATTACCCGAAACACCTGGCCGGGCACGCGTATGGCCTCGTCGTGCATGGCGACGTGGCCGGCATCGAAGGCGTGCGACGGGGCCTGTCCGACTGGCTGGACTGGATGGGCCTGGTTGACGCAGGCGCCAAGGCGCGGCTGGACCGCTACATCGGCTATTACGACAGTTACGCGCAAAGCCACGATGCTCTCGACCATGACACCAATCTGCAGGAAGAGGTACGCAACGTGGCCCGCGCCGTGGCCGTCGCCGTCCAACGGCTGCGCGCAGGCACGCTGGCGCCACCCGATGCGGAACTCCAGCCTCCCCGGCCAAAATGACACCCGGCACAACTACCCCGCCATGCGCGAGGCGTGGCGGCACAGCTCCAGAAAACCGGCCAGGCGCGGCGAGAGTATCTTCTTGGACTGGCGGATCAGGTAAAAGTTCCGCTCCAGGGGCGGCAGCATGGTCTCGAGTTCCACCAGTTGCCCGCTGGCCAGCAGATCGGACACGACGACGCGCGACAGGCAGGCGATGCCCAGCCCCGCCGCCGCGCCATATTTGATGGCTTCCGAATTGCTGAATTCGCCTGCGGCGCGCAGATAATGCAGATACGGCACCAGCGCCTGCTCCACGGCTTCGCGCGTGCCTGAGCCCGCTTCGCGCAGCAGCCAGCCTGCCTGGTTCAGTTCCGTAAAGCTGAGCAGATGGCGCAACTGCGCCAGCGGATGCGTGGGCGCGGCCACGATCAGCATCTGGTCCGTCAGCCACGGTTCCACCAGCAAGCCCGCTTCGTGGCACGGCCCTTCGATCAGGCCGATATCGACACGGAACTCCGCCACGGCGGCGGCGATGTCGGCCGTGTTGGCAATCGTCACCTGCGGAATGCTGCGCCCGTATTGCTGCGCCGCTTGCGCCAGGATCTGCGGCAGCAGATAGATGCCGATGGTGGTGCTGGCGCCGATCTGCAGGCTGACGGGCACGGACGGGTCGGCGCCCGCGAACTGGCGCTCGATGCTGGCGGCGCCGTCGCGCATCTGCCGCGCCTGCGGCAACAGCAGGCGGCCATTGTCGTTGAGCAGCAATCGCTTGCCCACCCGGTCGAACAATTGCGCGCCCAGCAAGACTTCCAGCTCATTCAGGGACGCGCTCGTGGCTGATTGCGACAGCGCAATCAAGTCGCCAGCCGCGCTGGTACTGCCCGTGTCCGCCACGGCGAGGAAAATCTGCAACTGCCGCAAGGTCAACGCCATCTCATCTACCTATTTTTTCAGTTAAACATACAAAAACAATCCGTTTTACCATTTAATCAGAGAACTGTACAGTCATGCCATACGCATCAAGAACCATGGAGTACGGCATGTCATCCCTCTCAACAACTAACACCACAAGTTTCAGCGACCGCTATGGCCGCCTTCTGCCGGGCCTGCTGCTCAGCGGCGCAATCGCTTATGCAGCCATCGCGCTGGGCAAGCTGGAATGGATGCAAAGCCACGGCATGAGCGCGCTGACCCTGGCCATCATGCTGGGCATCGTGCTGGGCAACAGCGTGTACGGCCGCATGGCGCCCACTTGCGGCGCGGGCGTGGCCTTTTCCAAGCAGACTTTATTGCGACTTGGCATCATCCTGTACGGCTTTCGTTTGACCTTCCAGGATATCGGCCAGGTCGGCCTGGCCGGCATTGCCATCGATGCGCTGGTGCTGGCGTCCACGTTTGGCCTGGCCATGTTCCTCGGCACCAAAGTGTTCAAGCTGGAACGCAATAGCGCCATTTTGATCGGCGCGGGCAGCTCGATTTGCGGCGCGGCGGCCGTGATGGCGACGGAACCCGTCGTCAGGGGGCGCAGCGAGGATGTGACCGTTGCCGTCTCCACCGTTGTTGTGTTCGGCACCATCGCCATTTTTTTGTATCCCTTGTTGTACCAGCTGAATCAAGGCTGGCACCTGCTGGGCGCCACGCCTGCCGCCTTCGGCGTGTACATCGGTTCGACCGTGCATGAAGTGGCGCAAGTGGTGGCGGCCGGCAAGTCGATCGGGCAGGAAGCGGCGAATGCGGCCGTGATCGCCAAGATGGTGCGCGTAATGATGCTCGCGCCGTTTCTCGTCATCCTGTCGGCCGTGCTGGCGCGCGGCAAGGCGAAGGCCGGTGGCAAGGAAAAAGCGGCCAAGCTGGCCATCCCCTGGTTCGCCTTCATCTTCATTGCCGTGGTCGCCTTCAATTCGCTGGGCCTGCTGCCAGCGGGCACCGTGGCCACCATCACCGAACTCGACACGGTCCTGCTGGCCATGGCCATGGCGGCCCTGGGTTTGACGACGCATATGTCGGCCATCCGCCGCGCCGGCATCAAGCCCCTGTTGCTGGCAGGCATCCTGTTCTGCTGGCTGATCGCCGGTGGCGCCGCCATCAACCACGTGGTTGCCAGCCTGTTTGCCTGACCTTGAGCCGGATTCAAGCCGGGGCCGCTGACGCAGGAGCCGAAAACTTCGTACAATACAAGTGTTTTGACTCTCAAACCGGCTTCGGCCCCACCCAGGAATATCCATGCACCTCTCGAACTGGCTGCTTTTCTGCAGCGTCGCCCTGCTCGTCACGTTTTCTCCCGGCCCGGCCGTCTTGCTGGCCATCTCGAATGCCATCGCCGTCGGCCCGCGCCGCGCGATGATCAGCAGCATGGGCAATGGTTTTGGCCTGTTCATCATTTCCGGCGTGGCCATGGCCGGCATGGGCGTCGTGCTCGCCACCTCGGCCACGGCCTTCATGCTGCTGAAACTGGCCGGCGCCCTGTACCTCGTGTACCTGGGCATCAAGCAATGGCGCAGCAAGACCAGCGTCGTGGCCGATGCGCCCGTGGTGGCCGGCGCGGCGAATCCGAATTCCTTCTGGAAACTGTTCCGCCAGGGCTTGACGGTCGCGCTGACCAATCCGAAAGCCATCCTGTTCTTCTCGGCACTGTTCCCGCAATTCATCACGCCGGGCGAACCCGTGGCCATCCAGTTCACCGTGCTGACGACCTCGTTTGTTGCCTGCGCCATGCTGGCCCACTTGTTCTACGCCAACCTGGCGCGCCTGCTGAAAAACCAGCTGGCCACGCCGGGCCGCGCCAAGCTGTTCAACCGCATCACGGGCGGCGCCTTCGTCTTGCTGGGCCTGAGCCTGCTGCGCCTGCGCAGCAAGGCAGCGTAACTACTGTAGTAAAAACGCTTCGATGCTGGCGACCAGGGCCAGCGGCGTTTCATTCATCGGATAGTGTCCCGCATTGCCCAGCACCTCCAGCCGGGCTTGCGGGTACCACGCCAGATAGGTGCGGCGCATCAGGGCCGCATCAAAACGCGGGTCGTGCTCCCCCACCAGCGCCAGCAACGGTAGTGCCACGCGCGCCGCCTTGATGTCTTCACTGAAATCCGTCCCGCTCCACGCGAGGAAATAAGCGGCAAACGCGGCCGGATCCGCACTTTCCCAAGAATATTGCGCCTTCCAGTCCAGCCAGGCGGCCGGCAAGCGTTCTCCCGTGCTGCGGTTGATGATGGCGCGCCGCGCCTGCACATTGCCACTGGCGTCGAGAAACAGTTGCCGCGCCGCCCCATCGAGCGCCACGCCACAGCTGGGTACTGGCGCCACGGCAACCAGCTTGCGCAGGCGCATGGGCGCCAGCAAGGCCAACAGTTCCAGCGCCATGCCGCCCATCGAGTGTCCCACCACGCTGAAGGTGGCAAAGCCGAGTGCATCGGCCAGGGCCAGCGCGTCGCGGGCCACTTCGTCCATCGAGTACTTGCCTGCCGCGCCGCGCATGCCGCCATAGCCGCGATTGTCCATGAAGACATAGCTGAAAGCGCCGCCATCGAGGGCCGCTTCCATCGGCGCGAACGCGTGCGCGTCGCCAAACCAGCCGTGCAGCACGATGACGGCGTGGGGACCATGGCCCAGGCGATGATAGGTGTTGTGCATATTCACTCCTGAAAAAGAGTGTGATGGTAAGTGGCCAGCCATCGACCCGCCTTCGATGGCAGGTCAAATACTGTAGAGTACGGGCCATGGATGATTTTTATACGGAAGTGCCGCGCCCCTTGATCGCCACGGCGCGCGACTATGCTGCTGATGCCGTCTTTCCCAGCCACAGCCATGCGCGCGGGCAATTCGCGTATGCGGCGCAGGGAGTCATCAGCGTGCACACACCGCAAGGCAGCTGGCTGGTACCGCCGCAACGGGCTTGCTGGGTGCCGGCCCAGCTCGTCCACGGCATGCGCATGCATGGCGCCGTGACCATGCACAACGTGTTTATCGACGCAGCCGCCATCGACGGGGCCGGCTTGCCGCCCCACTGCCAGGTGCTGGACACGCCGCCGCTGCTGCGCCAGCTACTGGCCGAGGCCGTGACCGTCGACGCGCTGTATGCGGAACAATCGCGGGCCGGACGATTGATGGCCTTGCTGCTCGATGAGATTGCCGCTGCCCGGCCCCTGCCCCTGAGCGCGCCCCTGCCGCAGGAACCGCGGCTGGCGCGGCTGTGCATGGATATGCTGCAGCAACCGAGCCTGGATAGCAGGCTCGATGCGATGGCGGCGCAGGCAGGCATGAGCCGGCGCACCTTTACGCGGCAATTCCGCATCCAGACGGGACTGGGCTTTGCCCAATGGCGCCAGCAAGCGTGCCTGCTGGCCGCCATCACACGGCTGGCCGAGGGGCAAGCCGTCACCAGGATCGCACTCGACCTCGGTTATGCCAGCCCCAGCGCCTTCACGGCCGCCTTCCGCCGCGTGCTGGGCCAGGCGCCCAGCGATTATCTAGCCTAGGAAATGATGTTCTCAATGCACTGCGCCAGCGCCTGCGCCAGTTTCTGCACATGGTAGCCGTCGACAAAACCATGGTGGGCTTGGGCGGCAAACGGCACGCGCATGCGGCCATCGTCCTGCGCGGGGCCGAACTTGCCCCAGGTAAAGGTCGGGATGTCGGCGTCGCGGTGACGGTAAATCGGGTGCTCGATGGCCGCCAGCTCCAGCCATGGCAGGCAGGTGATGAAGATATTGTTGCGCTGCTCGCGCTCGGTTTCTCCCTCACCCGTGTTGATCAGCGCGCAGCTCGCTTCGGCCAGGCGTTTCGCTTCCAGGCTGCGTGCGATGAATAGATCGAGTTGGTCCGTCATCGCGAAGCGCGTGTAGTTGAGGTTCTCGTCGCCGTTGATGACGGTGTACGAGGCGGGGAAATCGTCGATCTTGATTACTTCGCCCTGGTGGATGCGGTACATGAAATTGTCGATTTCCCTGACTGTATTGAGCAGGCAGAACAGGAAAAAGTGGAATACGGGGATGTTCCGTTCCTTGCACCAGGGACGGAAATCCGGCACGTCGAGCTGGAAGTTGATGTTGACGAGGGGATTGTCAAACGCCCGGAACAAGTCATAGCGGTCGCGCCGCTTTTCAAAATTTTTCATGCGGCGAGTGTAGACGATGGCGGTGCTGGCGGGCAAGTCATGCCGTATCGGCCTGCCAGTAATTTGCCAGGGCGTCCAGGGCATACTGTCCAGACAGGCTCTCATCCACCTGTGCGACAAACGTCAGGAATTGCACGACGGCCTGTCTTTGCGCCGCATTGAAGCCGGCGTATTTCGCGATAGCATACGCGCGCAAATCCCGGTTCCGTTCAGACGGAGAAAGCGCATGCACTGTCATTCCAAGCACATCTGTTTCCCAGCTTGTCCGATGCTGATATGCCACGGCGTAGCGCATGTATGCCGGCAAGTAATACAGAAATTCATCAACCTCCATATGGGCGAGCAAACCTTCACCCTCCTCGATTTCAGCATCCGGAATATCTTGCCAGATCGAATCGGCTCGATCCTTGCCGCTTGCCACCCATTCCCTCTCGCTGATGTCGCCCGACATACCGTATTTATCCGTCAAGAAAAATTGGCGCAAAGATGTTTCCGGGCGCTGCGTACCAGCGAACTCGCGCTCAATGCAGGCGATCAGGCTGGCCGCGTCTGCCGTGGCCGTCGATAAATTATCTGAACAACTCATTAAAAATCCTTGGATATCTCTAAAATCTCCCGGGCCACCTCGGCCACGCCCGCTTCCAGCTCGCCAGGCGTTGGCATCAGGGCGAAGCGGGTCAATTCCCCGTTCAAGGCCGCCGCCAGCCCGGGAGAATGGCGCACGGTGCCTTGCAGAATAAAATATTTCCACTGCTCGTCGTTACCGGCCAGCACCGTTTTCACATACGGGGCAAGGCGCGCACCGACGCCGGCCAGATACGGCAGCAGCACGGCTGCCACGGGCCAGTTCACGTCTTGCACCCATTCCAGTATCTGCGGCATGGCTGGAGCAATGTCGTCCCATCGCAATGCGATCAGGGCTTGCGCATGCTGCGTATCGTGTTTATCGCGCGGCAATGGCAGATGCATGCGTGGTGTCATGTGGCGCTGCCATGCGCCAGGCCCCGCTGCACCTGCCACGCCAGCGGTAAAGTGAGCAGCAATACGGCCGCCAGCGCCAGCAAGGCCGTGTTCACGCTCGTATGGTCACCCAGCGCGCCGAACAGCACGGGCGACAGCGCCCCGCCGCCGATGCTGCCCGTGTAGAACAGGGCAAACGCGTGCTCGCGCTTGCCGGGCTCGGCCAGTTCCGGCACGGCGCCGTACAGCACGGACGAGGTACCGTTCAATGCCAGCCCCAGCAAGGGCAGCATGGCCATGACGCCGGCCAGCGGCAGCCACAAGGCCGCCACGATCAGCAGCGAGGTCATCGATTCCGTCAGCCACACGGTCTTCATCATGCCGATGCGGGCGCCCAAGTAGCCGCACAGCAGCTTGCCGAAGGCGCCGCCCACGAACAGCAGAGATAAGGCCACGCCGATGCCGGCCGTGCCCGCCCCCTTGCTTTTCAGCAGGAATGGCAAAAAGGTGAGAAAACCCATGCGCACGGCGCTGTCCAGTGTGCCCGTGGCCAGCAAGGCCCGGAAGCCTGCTTTGGAACCGCTGCCGGCGATGGTCTTGCCCGCCTTCTTTGCGCCAGCCTGCAATTCGCCCGGTTTCGGCAGCAGCCACCACAGCAAGCCGGCCGCCGCCAGCCCCAGCAAGCCCAGCAGCGAGACGCTGGCTTGCCAGCTGCAGACCAATAACAGCAAGCCCACCAGCGCGGGTATCAAGGTCTTGCCGATATCGCCGGCAAAGTTGTAGTGCGACAGCGCTTCCTTCACACCGCCACCCGCCTCGTGCGTATCGGTGACGATGGACGAGGCCAGCGGATGCTGGGTGCTGGCACCCAGGCCGCCCAGCAGCAAGGCGAACAGCAGCACGGCCAGACCGCCCGCCTGCCCCGCGACCAGATAGGCGACGCCGGCCAGCGCCGTGCCGCCCACCAGCAGACGCTCGCGCCCCCAGCGCTTGGCCATACGGCTGGCCAACAACTGGAAACCGGCCATCATGCCCGAGTACAAGCCGCGCAGCAGCCCCACCATGGCATAGCTGATGGCAAACTGCGCCTGCCAGATGGGCAGCAACACGTAAATGACGTCCGTCAAGCCGTCATGCACGGCATGCGCGCTGCAGGCGGCAAACAGCGAGCGGCGGCGCAGGGATTTGTCGGTAACGGTGGACGTGGCGGATAACGAGGTGGCGGACGGGTCGGTCATGGCTCTGCGGGTATCGGGAGAGATATCTAGTATACAAGTCTCTGCTCATCCACGTGCCACGGCTTCCTATCCTTGCGGATGGATCAGCGCATTGAGCACCATATCTTCCCACTGGCCGGCAATTTTCAGATAGGCCCTTGCATAACCTTCGCGCTCGAATCCCAGCGTGCGTAACAGGCGCTCGCTTTTCACGTTGGCCGGCATGTGGTTGGCCATGATGCGATGCAAGCCCAGCTCCCCGAAGGCATAGCCGATCCCCGCCGCCGCCACTTCGCGCATCAGGCCACGCCCCTCGCAAGCCTTGGCGATGGAATAGCCAAGGTTACACGCTTGAAGCGGCCCCCTGACGATATTCGTGAAATTACACCCGGCAACCATCTTCTGCGAGTCCCGTCCGATGGCGATGAAATTGACGGCATTGCCATCCAAAAATGCGCGCCAAGCGCTCGCGGCACGCGCATGGCAGGCATCTGCGGTGTAGAACTGGCTGTCGCGTTCAGGCTCCCACGGCGCCAGATGATGCCTGTTTTCCTGCTGGTAGGCAAGCAGCAGGTCTGCATTGCCGGGGTGGAGCACGGTCAAAATGGTCTGTGGCGTTACAATCGTGGGCAATGGTTGCATGGGTATCCAGAGTCGGTATTGTCACCGCACTCTGCGGTATCCAGCCTGCCGCGTCAATATCATCGTTGGCCTTGCACCGCCACGACAGGCGGCGCAAGGCCCTTACCTTATTTGGCCATCGCATCCTTGGCCATGCCGTCTTTCTTCATTTCATCCTTTTTCATCTCGTCCTTGGCCATGCCGTCTTTCGCCATGCCATCCTTGGCCATGTGATCCTTCTTCATGTGTTTCTTGGCCATCGGCTTCTTCATGCCGTCCTTGTCCATCGCATCCTTGTGCACGGCATCGGCCGAAGCGTCCTTGGCCATGGCATCTTTCTTCATGGCGTCCTGGGCAAACGCAGCGCCCGACATGAGGATGGCGGAAGCGATGATGGCGGTGATGGTGGTTTTCATGATAGGTCCTTGTCTCAGTGTTGGATGGGCGAGATTGCCCGGTGGTAAAGCGACTGCGGTGCTACAGGTATTGCCAAAAGTGATCAAGAGCCGCCGAACCAGTTGTATCCCTGACTCTCCCAATACCCTCCCGGGTAGGTATTCGTGACAAAAATGGCCTGGATGTGCTTGGGGTTCTTGTAGCCCAGCTTGGTCGGCATGCGCAGTTTCATCGGATAACCATACTTGGGCGGCAATTCCCGGCCGTCATACGTCAGGGCCATGATGGTTTGCGGATGCAGGGCCGTGGCCATGTCGATGCTCGTGAAGTAATCGTCGGCGCACTTGAAACCGATGTATTTGGCCGTCGTGTCGGCGCCCACCCGCTTGAGGAAATGGGAAAACGGCACGCCGCCCCACTTGCCGATGGCGCTCCAGCCTTCCACGCAGATATGGCGCGTCACCTGCGTTTCCTGCGGCAAGGCGCGCAACTGCGGCAAGGTCCACGGCTTCTTGTCGGCGATCAGGCCGCTCAATTCCAGGCGCCAGGCGTCGCCGTCGACCTCTTCCACTTCATCCTCGCCGTAATACGCGTTGAAGGGAAACGGCCGCGTGATCATGGAATCGGGATAGGTCGGCGCCAGCTTGGTAGGGTCAAACAACCAGCCTTGCACCTTGTCATTGAATCGCGACACCGCCGTCAAGGCTGTCTCGATGCCGGACGGGTCGCTGGCGCTGCACCCAGTCAGCAAGGACAGGCCGCCCAGGCTCAGGCTGCGCTGCAGGAACAGGCGGCGCGACGGCTGCTTGATCTGGCGCAAGGCGTCGGCCAGCATGGCTTGGCCCTGCTCTTGCACGATGATGGTTTTTTTCATGCTCATCTCCTTTAGCGACCGCGCAGCATGGCGACCAGAGTGCGCGGCACCAGCGCCACCATCAGCAGGTGCACGCCGACAAAGCCCGTCAGCAGTGCCATGGCGATAAAGTGGACCCTGCGCGCGCTCTCGTAGCCGCCCATCAGCTCGCGCAGCAGGGGAAATTGCACGGATTTCCACAGCACCAGGCCGGACAGCACCAGCACGATGCAATCGAGCATGACGAACAGGTAGGCGGCGCGCTGCACCATGTTGTAGTGGCGCGGGTCCGCATGGGCCAGCTTGCCTTTCAGCGCGGCGACGAAATCGGCCAACAGCAGGCGCGGCGACAGGGGAAAGAACTGGCGCCGCAAGCGTCCCGAGACGATGTTAATCAGCAGATACAGCAAACCATTGGCCACCAGCAGCCACATGGCGGCGAAATGCCACTGCAGGGCGCCACCGAGCCAGCCGCCCAGGGTCAGGGCACGCGGCAGCTCGAACGGGAAGAATGGCGCCGCGTTATAGATGCGCCAGCCGCTGGTGGCCAGCACCACGACGGCCACGGCGTTGAGCCAGTGCGCGATGCGCAGCCAGGCTGGATGGATCACGCTTGCTTGTCCGTTCATCACATCGCTCCCTTCGCGCAGGATGCCGTGCTGACGGCTTGCAGGATGGCGCTGCTGCCGCTGCGCTGCACGAAGGCAACCACTTGCAGCTGCTCCGGACGCCAGCTGGCGGGCAGCTTGACTTCACGGCGCAGCTGGGCACGGCCTTGCGACATCGCAACTGGCCCCAGCCACAGGCGCACGGCTGCGTCGTGATGCAGAGTGGCGCCGCGGTTTTCGCCGCGCAGCACTTTGGACACGATGGCGCTTTCGCTGATGGCCACGTACAGTTGGCCGCGCGTCTGTGCGTCCGACGCGCTGGCATTTGCTTCAAGCACCAGTTTCCCACCGGGCTCCGGCGTGGCGGACAGGCCGATGTTGACGGGCGCGGCGGTCGCATTGATGCGGCGGATGGCGGCCGGCAGTTGCGTATCCCAGCTGCGCAATTCCGTGCCGCCGACGAAAAACTGCGGCGTGTAGGCCACGTGGCGCGGCTGGTGGCGCAGCAATTCGGCTTGGCGCGCATCGAATTGCGGCTGCGCCAGCGGGTCCGTCCAGCCGATCTGGTCCCAGTAGGTGACGTGCAAGGCCAGCGGCACGATCAGGCTGGCCGCTCCCGCTTCCTTGCGCAAGGCGCTCAGGCGCTGGTCGGCGGGCGGACAGCTGGAGCAGCCTTCGCTGCTGTAGAGCTCCACCAGCGCCGCCGTCTGCGGCCCGCTTTGCACGGCGCAGCGCTGGCCGGCTGCCATTTGCGCCATGGCCGGGGCGGCCACAGCCATGCTCAGTACGGGTAAAAGCAGTGTTGCAAGGCGGTGCTTGATGTCCATGGTCGTTACCCGGTATATTGAATTAAGAAGCGTGCTTGCCTGTCAATTCGCCGCATGCCGCGGATTGGTTACAGCCACCATCCATTATTTTTTGAATTTATTTTTTCCAACGCCTGTCACCAAAGGCCTGCATGCAACGAATACCTGTAAGCGAACACCTGCATGGCACGGAATTGCGGCTGCATGGCTTGATGCTGCGCGGGCTCGATGGCGATGCGGCGGCCTACCGCAGTTTTTTGCAGGCAAGCAGCCAGCACTTGCGCGCCTTTTTCCGGCACCGCCTGCAGCGCTGGCCGGACGAGGTGGAAGACCTGGTGCAGGAGTGCCTGCTGGCCATCCACAACCAGCGCCTGACCTACGATACGGGGGTGCCGCTGACGTCGTGGATTCATGCGATCGCACGGTATAAATTGATCGACTGGCTGCGCCGGCATGGGCGGCGCGAGGCGCAGCACTTGCCGTATGACGAAGAAGATAGCGCGCAGGAACTGTTTTCCAGCGCCGATGCCGAGGCGGTCGAAGCCAGCCGCGACCTGGGCAAGCTGCTGGCCACCTTGCCCGCGCAGCAGCGCGACGCCATCGTGCACACCAAGCTCGATGGCTGGTCCGTGCGCGACACGGCGGCCGCCATGCGGATTTCGGAAGCCAGCGTCAAAGTGGCCGTACATCGCGGCTTGAAGGCACTGGCAGCCAACTTGAGGATAACGACACCATGAAAACCGATGACTTGATCGCCATGCTGGCCAACGGCCCCGACGTGGCGGCCACGCCGCCCCCGGGCACACGCTGGCGCGCCGCATCCGCTGTGGGCGCCGGGCTGCTGGCCAGCGTGGCCCTGATGGCCATGCTGCTGGGCGTGCGGCCCAACCTGGAACAGCTGGCCCTGTTGCCCGATTTCTGGATCAAGGTGGGCTTTGTCGTCTGCCTCTGCCTGGCGGCCTGGCAGGTCAGCCGCCGCCTGTGCATGCCGGGTGCCGCCACGCGCGCCCTGCCCCTGCTGCTCGCCATGCCGCTGCTGCTGATGTGGGCGCTGGGCGCCATCGTCCTGAGCGAAGCGCCACCCGAGCAACGGGCGGAACTGTTCTGGGGCGCCACCTGGCGCAGCTGCCCCTTGCTCATTGCCCTGCTGTCGCTGCCGATCCTGGCTGCCGTGCTGCGCCTGATGCGCCAGCTGGCGCCCACGCGCTTGCGCCTGGCCGGCGCGGCGGCCGGGTTCGCCGCCGGCGCCATGGCGGCCCTCGTGTATTGCCTGCACTGCCCCGAGCTGGCGGCCAGCTTCGTCGGCTTCTGGTATGTGCTGGGCATGCTGGCGCCGACCGCCATCGGCGCGGCCATCGGCCCGAAAGTGCTGGCCTGGTGAACCAATGACATGCTTTTCAAAGCAGTGAATCCGTTTTCATCCCCCGGTGCGTACAAGTCAGGCAGCCTGCAGTTTCTTGGACTTGTCTGTCAACGCTAACAAAAATCGGGAGAATCGAAATGTCATTGTCACACTCGAAAACCGCACTGGGCGCCGCCCTCCTGGGCAACCTGCTGACCTTGGCGATCGCGCCATCGGCCTACGCTTCCAGCCACCGCGAAGCGCCGTTCATCACGCAAAACCCCAAAGTCGACGCCACCGACTTCTATATGTTCCGCAGCTATGAAACGGGGCGCGGGGCCTACACCACCCTGGTGGCCGACTATATCCCCCTGCAGGACGCCTACGGCGGCCCGAACTACTTCGCCATGGACCCGAACGCGCTGTATGAAATCCATATCGACAACAATGGCGACGGCAAGGAAGACCTCACCTTCCAGTTCCGCTTTACCAACACCATCAAGGATGGCCAGTTCACCGTGGGCGGCAAGAAAGTCTCGATTCCGCTCGTTATCAACGGCGGCGCCATCGATTCCGTCAACCCGGCCGGCCTGAACGTGCGCGAAACCTACAGCGTGACCGTCGTGCGGGGCGACCGCCGCACGGGCACGCGCAGCAGCGTCACGAACGCCACGGGCGGCGGCACGACTTTCGACAAGCCAGTCGACAATATCGGCAACAAGGCCGTCCCCAACTACGCCGCGTATGCCGCGCAGCATGTGTACGCCGTCAATATTCCCGGCTGCGCCACGCCGGCGCGCATGTTCGTCGGCCAGCGCAAGGACCCGTTCGTGGTCAACCTGGGCGAAACGTTCGACTTGATCAACATCAAGGCGCCCGCCACGGAGTTTGCCGCGAATGCGGAATCGGCCGCCAAGGATGACCTGGCCAAGAAAAACGTCACGGCCATCGAGATGGAAGTGCCGACCGCCTGCCTGACGGCCGGCGCCGACCCTGTCATCGGTGGCTGGACCACGGCCAGCCTGCGCCAGGGTCGCCTGCTGAACCCGGCGCCGGGCACGGCCACGGCGGCTTCGAAGGAAGGCGGCGCGTGGGTGCAAGTGTCGCGCCTGGGCATGCCGCTGGTAAATGAACTGGTGATCGGCCTGAAGGACAAGGACCGCTTCAACGCCAGCAAGCCGTCGGGCGACGCGCAATTTGCCGATTACGTCACCAACCCCACGGCGCCAGCCCTCGTGGAAGTGCTGTACGGCTCGGCCGGCGCCAAGGCGCCCACCAACTTCCCCCGCAACGATCTGGTCGCCACCTTCCTGACCGGTATCAAGGGCGTGAACCAGCCCGTCACCGTGACGGCATCGGAAATGCTGCGCCTCAATACGTCCATCGCCGCCACCAACGTCGGTGCGCAGAACCGCCTCGGCGTGATCGGCGGCGATAACGCGGGCTTCCCGAACGGCCGCCGCCCTGGCGACGACGTGGTCGACGTGGTGCTGCGCGTGGCCATGGGCAAGCTGTGCACCCTGAACATCGGCTGCGCTCCGGCCGACGCTCCCGCCGGCGGCCTGCATTTCACGGATGGCGCCTTCCTCGACGAAACGTCGTTCACGGCAGGCTTCCCCTACCTGAAAAATCCCGTGGCCGGTTCGCCGCAGCTGTAACCAGGAGAACGCGATGAAAAAGCTCTATGTAAGCGGCGCCCTGGCGCTCACGGCCCTGCTGGCCGGCTGCGGTGGCGGCGGCGGCAGCCATGGCGGCGATAATGGCGACGGCGGCGTTACCCCCCCTCCCGTCGTGCTGCTCGACGCATTTTATGTGGCCGTCAGCAACGTCATCCTGACCACCAGCGATGACAAGGATGGCGTCGGCATTGACGCCATCATGGCGACGTCTCCGGAGACTACGGAGCCGGTGCCTCTGTAAGCCCATCGGGCGCCGGGGAGTCAGCTCCCCGGCGCCCTTGCCCATTCCCGTCGATGGCGTCCACGATGAAAACACCGATTTCCCTGCTGTGCGCCTGTTTGCCCTTGCTGGCATGGGCCGCGCCCTACACGCCGAAAGATGGCAGCGCCGTCATCGAACAGCTGCCGCGCCGCGCCGACGCCACGCAGCTGGCCCTGCGCGGCCTGCGCCAGCAACTCGACGCCAAACCACAAGACCTGGCCCTGGCCAGCGGCCTGGCCCAGCGCTATATTGCGCTGGCCCGCAGCGAAACGGATCCGCGCTACCTGGGCTACGCGCAAGCGGCGCTGGCGCCGTGGTGGCGGCAAGCGGCGCCGCCCGTCCCCGTGCGCCTGCTGCGCGCCACCATCCTGCAAAGCACCCACCATTTCGGCCCCGCGCTGCAGGATCTCGACGCCGTCATCGCCCAGGAGCCGGCCAACGGGCAAGCGTGGCTGACGCGCGCCACCGTGCTTACCGTGCAGGGCGACTACGCGAAGGCGACGGCCAGCTGCGCCCGGCTGTCGGCCTTGACAACGCAGCTCGTCACCGTCACCTGCCTTGCCAACATCGCCAGCGTCACGGGCCGCGCCGCCGCCAGCGAGCGTTTGCTGGACCTGACCTTGCAGCGTAGTGCCGGCGCGGCGCCCGAACTGGAAAGCTGGGCCGCAACCCTGCTGGCGGAAATGGCCTCGCGGCGCGGAGAGTGGGCGCTGGCCGAGGCCCGCTACACCAAGGCGCTGGCGCAGCAGCCGCGCGACAGCTATCTGCTGGGCGCCTACGCGGATTTCCTGCTCGAGCGGCAGCGCCCGCAGGAAGTCGCCAAGCTGCTGAAAGAGCGGCAGCGCATCGATGCCCTGCTGCTGCGCTACGCGCTGGCCCTGCAAGCGCAGTCTGGCCGGCAGCCCGCCTTCCTGGCGGCAAAAGCGGAACTGGCGGCCCGCTTCAACGCCGCCATGCAGCGCGGCGACACCGTGCACCAGCGCGAACAGGCCCGCTTCGCCCTGTTTTTGCAGCAGGATATCCCCGCCGCCCTGCAACTGGCACAGAAAAACTGGGCCATCCAGAAGGAAGTGCCCGACATGCGCATTCTGCTCGAAGTATCCTTGGCCGCGCACAACTATTCGGCGGCACAGCCCGTGCTGGCCTGGATCGCGGCCAATGGCGTGGAAGACGTGGCGCTGCAGCGGCTCGTCAGGCTGCTGGGGCCGCAGGATGATGCGAAAATCAGTTCTGCGAAGAAGGCAGGTGCGCTATGAAACGATGCCTTTTCATCCTGCTGCTGTGCGCCTGGCTCGCGCCCGCGCAAGCCCACAAGCCCAGCGACAGCTACCTGAGCCTGGAGGTCCACGGCCAGCAGATCGAGGGGCATTGGGATATCGCCCTGCGCGACCTCGATTTCGCCATCGGCCTCGATGGCAATGGCGACGGCGCCCTGACGTGGGATGAAATCCGCGCGCGCCACGAGGCCATCGCCGCGTACGCGCTGCAGCGCCTGCATGTGGCCAGCGACCAGGGCGCGTGCCCCTTGAAAGCCGTCGAGCAGCTGATCGACAACCATACCGACGGCGCCTACAGCGTGCTGCGCTTCCAGGCCAGCTGCCCCGGCGCGGCGCCGGCCAGTCTCGCCATCGGCTACACCTTGTTCGCCGACCTCGATCCGCAGCACAAGGGACTGTTCAAGATTAATAGCGATGGTTCCACGCAAACGGCCATCTTCGACCCGGACAGCCCGCGCCAGACGCTTTCCCTGGCCGCGCCCGACCGCCTGGCGCAGTTCGGCGCCTATGTGAAACACGGCATCTGGCATATCTGGATCGGCTACGACCATATTTTGTTTTTGCTGTCCTTGCTGCTGCCGGCCGTGTTGCTGCCTGGCTTGCGCGAGCAGCAGCAAGGCTTGAAGGCGGCGTTCTGCGACGTGCTGAAAGTCGTCACGGCATTTACGCTTGCCCATTCCATCACCCTGAGCCTGGCCAGCCTGTCGCTCATCTCGCTGCCATCGCGCTGGGTGGAATCGGCCATCGCCGCCTCCGTGATCCTGGCCGCGCTGAACAACCTGCTGCCGCTGTTCCGCGGCAAGCGCGCCGTGGCCGCCTTCGTCTTTGGCCTGATCCACGGCTTCGGCTTTGCCAGCGTGCTGCGCGACCTGGGCTTGCCGCAGGGTTCCCTGATGGCCAGCCTGCTGGGCTTCAATGTGGGCGTGGAACTGGGCCAACTGGCCATCGTCGCCGCATTCCTGCCCGCAGCCTGGCTGCTGCGCAAGACCTGGCTGTACCGGCAGGTGCTGGCCGTCGGCTCGCTGGCCATCGCCTTGGTGGCGGCCGTCTGGCTGGTGGAGAGAGTGGTCGACATCAAGCTGATTTCAAGCTGATGGCGTTGTTGAACAGCCACTAGCCGGCCACAAGCCAGCCACAAGCGCGCACAACCGAGCTACAATACGAACAATTCTCAATCGCATCAAGGCCTGTTTGTCCGCGGACCATGGCATGGAAAGGTTGCATGCTACGCCCCGAACTGGAACTGCATCGGCAAATCGAAGTGCTCTACAGTGACCACCACGGCTGGCTGCAGGGCTGGCTGCGCCGCAAGCTGGGCAACGCCTTCGATGCGGCCGACCTGGCGCACGACACGTATCTGCGCATCCTCGCGCGGGGCCGCGCGCCCGGACGCGACGAATCACGCCAGCACCTGGCGCAGATCGCCAACGGCCTCGTGGTCGACCTGTTCCGCCGCCGGCATATCGAATCAGCCTACGCGGACGCCATCGCCGCGCAGCCGGAAGCGGCCGCACCGACGCCGGAAATGCGCGCGCTGATCGTCGAGGCACTGATGGAAATCGATGCCATCCTGGCCAGCCTGCCCGCTAAAGTGCGCAACGCCTTCTTGCTGTGCAAACTCGAAGGCATGGGCTACGCCGACATCGCCGCGCGCCTGGACGTTTCCGTCTCGTCGGTGGAAAAATACATCGCCCGCGCGCTGCTGGCCTGCTGCGCGGCGCAATTCGCATGAGCTCCCAGCTGGACAGCGCCCCCATCGCCCCCGCCGTGCTGCAGCGCGCCGCCGAATGGATGGCGCGGCTGTGGGCGGAAGACGCCAGCGCGGCCGATGCGGACGCCTGCGCCGCCTGGCGCGCCGCCCACCCCGAACACGAACGGGCCTGGACCCGGCTGCAGCGCTTCGCCCGGCAATTCGAGGCGTTACCGCGCGACGTGACGCGCAACGCCCTGGCACCGGCGCCGCGCCATGCCGCCGGCCGCCGGCGCGCCTTGCAGCTGCTGGGGCTGATCGCGGCAGGCGGCGGCACGGCCCTGCTGGCGCACGAGTCCGGCCTGTGGCGGCGCGCCGCAAGCGATTACCGCACGTCGGTCGGCGAGACGCGCGCCATCGTGCTGGCCGACGGCACGCAAGTGGTGCTCGACACGGCCAGCGCCATCGACGTGCGCTACGGCGCCAATGAACGGCGCATCGTGCTGCGCGCTGGCGCCATCCTCGTCACCAGCGCGCACGAAACGGCGCCCGTCTACCGTCAACTGCTGGTGGCAACGCCGCAAGGCACGGCCACGGCGCTGGGCACGCGTTTTAGCGTGCGCCTCGATGATGGCGAGAGCCGTGTCGCCGTGTTCCAGGGGGGAGTCGCCCTGCAGCCGATGCAGGACGGCTCCCCCGCCCTGCACCTGCAGGCGGGCCAGCAGGCTGGCTACACGCGTCTGGAAGTACAAGATGTGACGAACGTCGAAAACAGCGCCGCCGCCTGGGCCGATGGCAGCCTGGTGGCCGAGCGCATGCGCCTGAACGAGCTGCTGGCCGAGCTGGGGCGGTACCGCCACGGCGTGCTGCGCTGCGACGAATCGATCGCCGGCCTGCGCGTGACGGGCGTGTATTCGCTGCGCGACACGGACCGCTCGCTGGCCAACCTGGCCGCCAGTCTGCCCGTGCAGCTGGTTTACCGCACGCGCTACTGGGTCAGCGTGGGGCCGCGCCAGGCCAGCTGAAAAAATAAGTGAAAAAACGTTGAGGGTTTTGGCTTTTCGTTCGGAATACGGGAAGAACCGATTTTTTTCCGCCACTTTCCAAGGATTTGCACCATGCCCCCTCGCCTGACCGCACCCGCGCACAAACTGCGTCCGTTCCCCCTCGCCGCCGCCATCCAGGCTCTGTTCCTCGCAGGCGCCGCTGCGGGCGCCGTCGCCGTCACCGCCCCTGCCGCCCACGCGCAGACGGCCGACACGACGCAAGCGAAGCGCCAGTACGCGGTCCCCGCCGGACCGCTGGAACGGGCCTTGACCACGTTCGCCAGCGCGGCCGGCGTGGAACTGTCGGCCGACGCGGCCCTGTTGCAGGGCAAGCGCAGCGGCGGCCTGGCGGGCAGCTACACGGTGCGCCAGGGTTTCGAGGAACTGCTGCGCGGCCAGGGCGTGCGCGTGGTGGCGGGTGCCAACGGCGCGTATGCGCTGCGGGCGGAGACTGCACCGGCAGCCACGCCGGCCCAGGCCAGCGCCACCCTGCCCGCCATCACTATCAATGCCAGCAGCGAACGAGAAACGGCGACGGGTCCCGTGCGCGGCTATGTGGCGCGGCGCGCCGGCTCGGCCACCAAGACGGATACGGCGCTCAATGAAAACCCGCAATCGGTGTCGGTCGTCACGGCCGATGAAATCAGCGACCGCAATGCCGAATCGCTCGACGAAACCCTGCGCTACACGGCGGGCGTGACGCCGAACCAGCGCCCGCTGGGCAGCGACGATTCCTCGCTGCTGCGCGGATTCACGATCGAGACGAACGGCATCCTGCAAGATGGCTTGCGCAATTCGGGCCGCACCTTTGGCGCCTCGATCGAGCCGTATGGCCTGGAGCGCCTCGAAGTGCTGCGCGGCCCCGCGTCCGTGCTGTACGGGCAGATTCCGCCGGGCGGCATGGTCAACGCCGTCAGCAAGCGTCCCAGCGCGGACGCCGTGCGCGAAGTGGGAATTGAGTACGGCAGCTACCAGCGCCGCCAGCTGAAAGCCGACGTGGGCGGCACCCTCGACGCGCCAGGCGCCTGGACTTACCGGGTCGTCATGCTGGGCCGCGAAGCCCATACGCGGCTGGACCGCGACCGCGACAACCGCCTGTACTTCGCCCCCTCGCTCACCTGGCAGGCAGGCCCCGCCACGCGTTTGACCCTGCTGGCCCGCTACGAGCAGGACAACCAGCAATATGCGTTTCCGAACCAGCTGCTGCACCCGGGCCCGCGCGGCCAGGTCGATCCAAAAGTCAACCTGATGGGCGACGATAACCGCTTCAAACGCCGCAACACCATGCTGGGCTACGAGTTCGAGCACACATTCAACGGTACCTGGTCGCTGCGCCAGAACCTGCGCTACACGCACCTGAAGAACGACCGCACGGACATGTTCCCCCTGGGCCTGAATGACGATGGCACGGTGGAGCGCTATTTCATGCCTGTCGATACGGCGTCGAAAAGCCTGTTCGCCGACACGCAGCTGCAGGCGCGGTTTGCCACAGGCGGCCTGACGCACCAAGTACTGCTGGGCGTCGACTACGCGAACATCCGCAACACGGACGACTACCGCCACCAGCGGGGCTTCATCGGGCCGATTGACCTGTACCAGCCCGTGTACGGCAAGCAGCCCCTGGTGCCGGCCAAGGCGCCCACGCGCGCCGAAGCGCCGTCGCGCCAGCTCGGCCTGTACGCGCAGGATCAATTGAAATGGAACCGCTGGGTCGTCACGGCGGGCCTGCGCCGCGACAAGGCCACGCAGTCGCGCGACGTCACGGACCTCAATACCGGCGCCGTCAAACCCGACTTCCACCAGTCGCCATCGGCCACCACGGGCCGTCTGGGCGCCGTCTACCTGTTCGATGGCGGCTGGGCGCCGTATCTCAGCTACGCCACCTCGTTCTCGCCCGAACTGGGCATCACGGCCAACGGCAGTGCGTTGAAGCCGTCGCGCGGCAAGCAGTTCGAGGCGGGCGTGCGTTACGAGCCCGTGGGCCAGCGCGCCAGCTATACGGCAGCCGTGTTCGACCTGGTACGCGACAACGTCACCACGTCCGACATCGGCAACCCGGGCCGCCTGCAGCAAACGGGCAAAGTGGGCTCGCGCGGCGTGGAACTGGAAGCGCGCACGGAGTTCGCCAGCCGTCTGAGCCTGATCGCCCAATACACCTACCTCGATACGGAAGTCAGAAAGAGCAATAATGGCGACCTGGGTTTGCAGCAGGCGGGCGCGCCGCGCCACAGCGCCTCGGCCTGGGCCCGACAATCGTTCACGCTGGCCGGCAGCCTGCCCGCGTATGCGGCGCTGGGCATGCGTTTTCTCGGCGCCATGCGCTCGAATTCCGACGGCGAAAACCTGAACATCCGCAATGGCGGCATCACGCAGTGGGATGCGGCGCTGGGCGTGTCGCGCGGACCATGGCAATTCGCCCTCAACGTCAACAATGTGCTGAACAAGCAAACCCTGTATGACTGCGGCTACCTGCCCAACCTGTGCTACCGCAATGCGGAACGCACGGCCAACGTCAGCGCCATGTACCGCTTCTGATGCCATCGCTGCAAGTTCGGCCCGTCCTGGCGGCGCTGCACCGCTACGCAGGCCTGCTGATGGCCGGCTTCCTCATCGTCGCCGGCGTCACGGGCAGCGCGCTCGCGTGGAAGGATGAACTGGAGGCGGCCGTGCTGCCCGCCGTCTTCCGCGTGGCGCCGCCCACGCCGGGCGCCGCGCCGCTCGACGCCCTGCTGCTGCGCGAGTCCGTCGCTGCACGCTTTCCCCAGGCGCAGATCAGCTACGCACCGCTGTCGGCGCCGGCCGGCCACAGCATGGTGTTCTACCTGCGCCCGGGCGACGAATCACCGCTGGCCAGCGACGAAGTATTCGTCGATCCCCACACGGGGGCCGTGCTGGGCCAGCGGCGCTGGGGCGAAATCAGCGAGGGCGCCATCAACCTGCTGCCCTTCATCGAGCGCCTGCATTACGCGCTGGCGCTGGGCGACACGGGCTTGCTGATGTTCGGCCTGGTCGCCATCGTGTGGACGGTCGACTGCTTCGTCGGCGCCGCCCTGACCTTCCCCGCGCGCCTGAAAAAACGCTCGCCGGGAACGAAACCGTGGCTGCTGCGCTGGCGTCCGTCGTGGCTGCTGCGCCGCAACGGCGGCAGCTATAAACTGGTGTTCGACCTGCACCGCGCGGGCGGCCTGTGGCTGTGGGCCATGCTGCTGGTGTTTGCCTGGAGCGGCGTCGCCTTCAATCTGTACGGCGCCTATGCGGCCGTCATGCATCCGCTGTTTGCCCACCAGGGAGCCGAGGAAATCGTCGCGCGGCACACGCCGTCACCGGGGCCGCAGCTGGACTGGCCTGCCGCGCGCGCGCAGGGCCGCCAGTTGATGGACGCGCTGGCGCGCCAGCACGCATTCACCATCATCGAGGAAAACGCGCTGGCCTACGAACGCGCGCTGGGCGTGTACAGCTACAACGTGCGCAGCAGCCGCGACGTGCGCGCCCACAAGGGCCTCACCACCGTCTTTTTTGACGCGGTCAGCGGCCGGCAACTGGCCACCTGGCTACCCACGGGCGCGGCCAGCGGCGACACCATCCGCAGCTGGATCAGCGCCCTGCACATGGCCTCGATGTGGGGCTGGCCTTTCAAACTGTTCATTTGCGCCATGGGCGTGCTGGTGGCGGGCCTGAGCGTGACGGGCGTGCTGATCTGGCGACGCAAGCGCCAGGGGCATGCCAGGGCCAGGGCGCTAAGTCATTAATTAGTCAGGGAAAGCCGATGAATGCCACTGGCACTGCCTGTGTCAGCCACACGCCATTGTCGGACACGTAAAACACGTAGCCCTGCGCCTGCATGGCGGCCGCATCCACCGTCAGCACGATGGGCTTGCCATGGCGCGCGCCGACGGCCACGGCCGTTTCAAGGCTGGACGACAAATGAACGTGGTTGCGCGCTCCCGGCAGCAAACCGCCGACCCGTATCGCCTCGACAAAGCGGCTGGCCGTGCCGTGGTACAGCATGGCGGGCGGCAAGGCGATATCGACGGCGGCCAGCGAATGGCCCTGGTTGGCGCGGATGCGCAAGCCGTCGGCACTGATGGCGTAGCGCGTCTTGCTGTCGCGCGCCACCACGTCATCCAATTGTTCCAGGGAAAGGCTGCGGCTGTGTTGGGCCGCCAGCGCCAGCAACTGGCCGATGTCGGCCCAGCCTTGGGTATCGAGCACGAGGCCGATTTTTTCGGGCGCGTGGCGCAGTATGAGGGAAAGGAATTTACTGGTATTTACCAAATGATCTGTCATACCCCAGTCTACCGTTATCAGAGCGCATATGCCAAGGTCAGGCGTACGGAGCGCGGCTCCACCGGATGGAAATGCCGGTCATTCACGCCTTCCGCTGCTTCCCCAGGCAAGCGCGAGGCATAGTGGTAGTCGATGTCGCTGGCGCGCTTGTCGAACAGGTTGAATACGTCGAGCGACAAGCGCGTCTTGCGGTTGATCTGATACGCCACGCGCGCGTAGGCCAGAGTCGTCGAGGCCGAGCGCACGCTGTTGTCCTCGATCAGGGGACGGGGGCCGAAGTAACGCAGCTGGAAGGCGCCCGACCACGGGCCCTGGTCCGTCACGGTCACGCCGAACGACGTCACCTTGTCGATCGATCCGGGAATAAAATTGCCGGCCGGATCATTTTCCGTATAGCGCGAGCGCGAAGCGGCCAGGTCCAGGTCGAACAGCAGCCACGGTGCGGCAATATAATGGTTGTTCCACTCGATACCGTGGCGGCGGCTGGCGCGGCTCGCCTCCGTCTCGCCCGCGTCGCCGACGAACAGCAATTCCGACGCGATGTCGAGGCGCCACAGGGCCAGCGAGCTTTGCAGGCCCGGCAGCCATTCCGTGCGCGCGCCCAATTCCATGCCCCTGGTCGGTACCAGCGGCGTGACGGGCGTGGATGACGTGCCGTCGGGCAAGCGCGTCTGCGTCGTGCCGCGCGCGTCGTTGCTGTGGAAGCCCTTGCCGTAGTTGATAAAAAATTCCGTCTTGCTCCACGGCCCAAGTATCAATGACAGTTTCGGCGACACCACGTGGTCGTTCGCCGAGCCGCTGTTGCCGTCTATGCTGCTGTCCACCTTGAAACGATAGGCGTCATAGCGCACGCCCGCCACGGAACGCAGCCAGGGCAGCCAATGCACCGTGTTTTCGCCGTAGAGACCGATGCTGCTTTCGCGCACCCGGTCTTCGCGCACCGTGCTCTGCCGCACGCGCTCCACCGTGTTGTACAGGCCAACGGGCGACAGCCGGTCATAGCGCGCCTGCACGCCCAGCTTGTTGCGCAGGGGAAGACCGAACAGCTCCATGGTCCAGCTTTCGCTGGCGTTCACGCCGGCCACCGTGCGCCGCTCGCTTTGCTGGAACTGGTCGCCCTGTTCCGGATCGGCAAGGAAATACGTGAAGTCGCTGTTGAGTTCCAGCTGCGAGCGGATCACGTAGGCATCCAGTTCGAACAAGCGGTTTTCCGTGCGCTTGCGCATCGCATACGACAGGCTGTAGCGCGAGGTGTCGCCGCCATCGCTGGGCGCGAGGCTGCCGAAACGGCCGATCTGGCCCGATTCCACGGCGCGCAGCGGCACCTGGTCGGTGGCGTTCCAGCTGTTTTTATAGGCCATGCCCGTCACGCTGAAGCCGTCGTCCGGCGTGCCCTGGCTGTAGCGCAGCACGCCGCTGTATTTACGCACGCGCTCCGGCACATCCCAGGGACCGTTATTGCGGTGCACTTCCAGGCCGACCAGCAAGGTGCCTGGCCCGGCCGCGACCGAATCGGCGACGACGCCGCGCACATAACCGTGCTGGCCGAAGGACACGCTGGCCTGGCCCTGCGGCAATTTGTCGGCCAGGCGGATGCGTGCGCATATTGACGGGCATGCCGTCGAGGTAAGTGGCGAAATCCGTGCCATGGTCGAGGTTAAAGCCGCGCAAGAAATACTGGTTGGCCTTGCCGTCGCCGCTGTGCTGGGTGACGATCAGCCCCGGCACGAATTCCAGCAATTCGCCCGTGCGCAAAGCGGGCCGGTTGACAATCAATTCAGTAGTGATGACGCCCTGGCTGGCCGCATCCGACGTGCCGACGGCGTTGTCGTAGTGGCCAGTCACGCGCACGGTGCGTGTTTCATCGGCAACTGGAGCCGCCTCGGCCTGGACCTGGGCCCCCGCCTGGTGCCCCAAGCCCAGCGATGCCAGCGCACAAGCTGCTACCAGTTTGCGTTTTCTCAATCGCATCGCGTCTCCCCTTTTTATGATGTCAGTATGGGTCCTGGGCTTGGTCTAGCCTACCGGATGTATACGCGGCCGGCTGCTTGTTTGGATTCAGCATTTTTCAAGGAGCGACCGTGGAACTGAGCGACAGTGCCGGCAAGGCAACGAAAACCGCCGCCGCGGCCGTGCGCAAACGCGATGTGTTGCCCTATATTCTGTTGTTCATCCTGCTGGCGGGCTTGCTGGCCGTGATGGCGGGCGCCCTGCTGCCGCCCTACTACCAGGCCGTGCCGGCCCTGCTGTGGAGCCTGGGCTTTTGCGTCAGCGGCATGCTGCTGGGCTTTTTGTTCGGCATCCCGCGCAGCCTGCCCTCGGGCACCGTCAGCGCCGCCCCGCCCGACGAGCGGAACAATGGCAAGAGCCGTCCCACGGACGAGCCACCGGCCGCAGGGATAGACACGGCGGACGCCGCCCCTAGCAATACGCTGTTCCTGGGCACGCCCACGCCCATGGAAATCAATTCGAATCTGGTGGAAGTGTCGGACTGGCTGACGAAAATCATCGTCGGCGTGGGCTTGATCGAACTCAAAAGCCTGCCCGGCAGCGCACGCAGCATGGCCGCCTTTATCGCGCCCAGCCTGGCCACGGATACGGCCACGGCGATGGCGGTGGTCGGCGGCATCATGCTGTTCTTTTCCGTACATGGTTTCCTGATCGGCTACCTGCTTACGCGCATTTACCTGTCCATCATGATCAAGCGGGCCGACAGCATGGTCAAGAACGAATCGGTGCGCCTGGAGAGCGGCAAGGAAATCGAGGTGACGGAACTGAGCCGCTTGCAGCAAAAGTCGCTCGATGACATGCAGGAAGCCGTCACGCAGCTGCTGCTGGCCTACCCGCCCGATGGCGGCGCGCCAGTCACGGCCCTGGCCGGCGTGCCAACGGGGCAAAAGCCGGCCAGCCTGGTGCTGTGGCTGGACGACCATCCGCGCAACAATACCTTGCTGGTGGAACAGCTGGAACGGGAAAACATCAAGGTGGACCAGGCCGTGTCGACGCGCCAGGCGCTGGCCATGCTGCAACAGAAACCGTATGCGCTGCTGATCACGGACATGGCACGGGTGGAAAACCGCCGGCGCATCAAGGATGCGGGCGTGCACACGGTGCGCGAAGTGCGCCAGACCTTGCCGGAACTGCCCATCGTCGTATATTGCAGCAAGGATACGGTCGCCAGCTACGGCACGGAAGCGCAGGCGGCAGGCGCCCGTTTCATCACCACGTCGGGCACCAGCCTGCTGGCGGCAATCAACAAACTACTGCATGAGCAGCGCGAGGATGGCGCTCAGCCACCAGCGTAGGCATAGCTGCCCACGTAATGCAGCGCACTGCGCTGGGGGTGCGACAGCTGGTTCGGCGCAAACACGCAGACGGCCGTGTCGGCCAGCACGCCCTGCCCATCCGCGTCCGCGCACGCCTGCGCCAGCCAGCTGTCGGGGTACGACACGCCATCGAGCAACTGCGCCAGCGGCACTGGCAACGCCAGCATGGCGCTTTCAAAACAGGCCGGCTCATAACACGTGAGGCCCGTTTCCAGGATGAATGGCGATGGCACGGCATCGCCATCCTCCGTGTACGTGGGCGACAGGTAGGCCTGCAGCGCTTCCCAGCTGGGGAAACGGCCGCTGCAGGCAAACACGTGGACGATGGGCAAAGTACTGGCCAACTACAGCTTCTCCATCTTTTGCCGCACGGCCGGCGCCGTGGCCGCCGTCGGCGCCAGTTCCAGATAGGTTTTATAGGCGGCTTTCGCCTTGGCCGCATCGCCAGCCTTGGCATACGCGTCGCCCAAGTTCAGATAGGCAATGGCGCGCGACGGGTCCATCTTGACCGTGTTTTCAAACCAGCGGGCCGCTTCGCGGTATTTTTCCTGCTTGTAGAAGACAAAGCCCAGGTTGTTCGCCGCCAGCGCGAAATCGGGACGCAATTTCAGCGCTTCCGTAAATTGCGCTTCCGCCGCCGCATACTGTTTTTCCTTGTACAGCTGCAAGCCACGGTCGTTGGCCCGCTGCGCCAGCTGGCGCGTCGAGCTCGGCACGGCGCCCGGCGTGACGATCTTCTGTTCGCCGCCCTGCAAATCCTTCACCGTCACGCTGGCCGCCGCCGGTTTGGCGTCCAGCTTGCTATTCAGGGCGATGGCTTCCGTCGACAGCTGCGTCGTGTTCGGGCTGAGGAATTCCGTCTCGCCCGGCAATTCAAAGACGAAATCACCCCCTTCCGAACCGGGCAAGCTGCCGAACGCGGGGGTCTGGTTCGACACGCTGGACACGGCAGGCGCCACATAGGCCGCCAGTTCCGTGGCCGTGATCAGGCCGTCGCCGTTGAGGTCGCCCTTGCCCGCCAGGCCCTGTAGCAGGGTCCACGTGAACACGGAGTGGCCGTTCGGCCCGCCATCGGCCACCAGCTGATCGCCGCCGCCGGCCGTCAGCATTTGCCGGCCGATGCGCTTGGCGTTGTCGCGCAGGAAGGAGCTGGAACCGGCGCCACGCGTCAGGCCCAGGCCGCTATAGCAGGCGTCCATGACGAAGAACGCGTGCTTGGCCGTGAGGGACTCCGCGATATTCTGAATTTCCGTCATCGGGATCGCATCCGTGGCGAACTGCGCCGGGTCGGAGTCGACGGGCACGATGTAGCCGAGGTCGCGCCCGGAGCTCAGCTTGCGCGTGGCGCCGTGGCCGGCGAAGAAGACGAAGATGCGGTCATTCTTTTGCACGCCGCCATGTGCCAGCTTGTCGTGGAAGGCTGCCAGGATGTTGTTGCGCGTCGCTTCGCCATTCTTCAGGGTGACGACACGCTCGGGGGCAAACGCAAACTTTTCAATCAGCGTTTCGCGGACGCCTTGCGCGTCGCGCACCGCATATTGCAATTTCGGCCACTTGGCATAATCGTCGATGCCGATCACGACGGCCCAGGAATTGGCGTAACCGGTGGTGACGGGCACTTTTTCCGGCGCGGGCGCCGAGCTTTTTGCCACCTGGAAGCTCGTACCATCCCAGCCGGCGAATTGATAGCCTTCGGCAATCAGCTTGTCGAGCACGGCCGGCAAGGCTTTTACCGTGCGTTCGTGGATGTCGTGGAACAAGATGATGCCGCGTCCCGCCTTGTCGACGGACGCCAGCACCCGGTTCGTGATGGAACTGGGCACGGGGTCGGCCCAGTCCAGCGAATCGATATTCCACATCACGGATTTCAAATGGGCATCGGCCAGCGCGGCCATGCCTTCGCTGTTGCGCGCGCCATACGGAAAGCGGAACAGCGCGGCCCGCTCGGGGCTGATGGCCTTCAATAAAGTATCGGTGCCGAGGATTTCGCCCTTCAGCTTGTCGCCAGTCTGTTTCGATAACTGTGCATGGCTGAAACTGTGGTTGCCCACGGCATAGCCTTCCTTCATCAGCTTGCGGCTCACTTCCGCGCCCGCGTTCAGCTTGGCGTGGCCTTCCGCATCGAGCGAACCGAGGTTGCGGCCCACGTTGAAGAACACGGCCGGCACGCCATATTGTTTCAAGATGGCGCTGATTTCTTCCGTATAGCGGCGGTGCGGGCCGTCGTCAAAGGTCAGCACGATGGTTTTCTTCGGCAAACCCAGGCCAAATATTTCTGCCTCATCTTTTTTTGGCACCGGCTTGGCTTCCGGAATGGAACCGGCCGGTGGCACGGTGTAAGGCACGACGATGCCGTTTTCCTTCAAAATCTGCTCGCGGCTGTAGAGTTTTTTCAGCTGCGCCACGTAATCGTCCCACCGTTCGCGCTTGAGTTCGATGGCGCGCTGGCCCAGGTTGCCGAAGATTTGCCGGATTTCCTTCTCGTAATTGCGCTCGATCTCGCCCAGCGCGTCGAGGTCTTCGGAAATACGCTTGTGCAGCTTGATCGCCGGCAAGGACGAATCCTTGGCGACGTCGGCCAGCATGCTTTGCAGCAGTTCTCGGAAGGCCAGGCGGTCCGCGTCGTACAGGCCCGGATCGGATTCAATATACGTCAACAAGCTGTCGAGCGCCTCGAAGCGGCCCGGATTGGTGGCCGCCGTCAGCTGGTCGAGCGCGGCATCGAGCTTGGCGATGCGTTCCTGGTTTTCATGGAACAGCGCCTGCCCCACCTTGCGGGCTTCGTCGCGCGCGCCTTCGGGCAAGCTTTGCTCGTCGGCCAGCAGCACGATGATCTTGCGGAAATTGCCCAGCAAGTCGCGGAACTGGCTGGCCACGGCGGCCGTATCGACGGTGGACTGGGGCGCGGCGGCCGGGCTGCCCGAGGCCGGGGCGCCTGGCGTGGCGGTGGCTGCGGGACGGGTAAACGTATAAATGCCCGTCCCAGCGGCGAGAGCCACGACGACGGTGGCGGCGATCTTGATCGGCTTGGAAGTCACAGGCTTGTCATTCCCTTCACATACTATGCATACAATTCGGATGGCGCGGATGCGCAGATGCATAATTGTAAAGCACGCATGGCACATGCTCAGCCCGCACGCTGAATTTCGGCAATAATATGACGGCAAACCTTCAGCGAACGTAGGAACGGAAAAGACGATGCACAAGAAACTCTGCGCCGCGGCGCTGATGCTGGGCGTGGCCCTGATGCTGCTGCAACTGCGCGCGCATGCGGGCGACGACGTGGTCAATGTGGCGGGACGCGTATGCCTGCCGCACTGAGCCACGCGCCCGTCTTACAGCACTACACCTTGGCCGGTTCCCAGTAATTGGCCAGGCCCAGCTTTTTCAAGCCTGCCGCCACGAAGCGCGGTTCCAGCAATTCCTCCGCCGTCAAGGGCTGGCGGATCAGCTTTTGTTCCTGCGCAAACGCCAGCACCCGGCGGTAATGGCGGTACACGGCGTCGTCGTACAGGGGCGACCAGCGCTCCTTCCACTGCAAGCCCGGATCGTCGTAGCTGCGCCGCACCACGCTGTCGGGCGTGCCGTTGCGCGTGCCATCCTTGATGATGGCTTCGCGGTTGCCGTCGAGCGCCGCCCAGTGCTGGGCCCGCAGCCAGGCCGTGGCCACCAGTTCGGCGATGTCGGGATGGGCTTGCGTAAAGTCGCGCCGCGCCCACAGTTCCGCCCGCATCTTGCGTTCCGGCAGCCCCTTGCTGGACCAGATGATGCGGCCGATGCCCTTGTCTTCCAGCGGATAGCCATTGATCATGAATAAGGCGTCGACGGCACCCGTGGCCAGCGCGGCCGTGCCAGGCTTCAAATCCATATTGATCAAACGAAAATCCGTGGGCGACATGCGCTGGTCGGCGATCAGCTGGCGCAAGCCCAGTTCCCACGGCCGGCCCCGGTGCACGCTGATGCGCTTGCCCTTCAGCTCGGCCAGGGACGTGGCGCGCGAACCGGTGGGCACCAGCAGGAACTGGTCCGTGCCCCGCCCCGCCGGCACGATCACCTGCGTGCGCACGCCACCCGCGTTGAGGATGACGGACGGCAAGTCGCCATACGCGGCCATGTCGATGCGCCCGCTGGCGAACGCTTCATTCATGGTCGCGCCCGTATCACCCGTGACGGGCAGCCATTCCAGCCGCACGCCCCGTTGCTTCAGTTCGCGCGTCAGCCACCCTTCCTGCTGTACCCGGTAAGCGATGCCGCCCAGCTCCGCCTTGCCGTTTTCCGCAAAACCCGTCGAGGCGATGCGCAGGGCCGCCGGCGGCGCCCCCGCCCCTTTCGCTGCCGACACCGCCGACACTGCCTGTCCAGCCAGGGGCAGCAAGGCCAGCCCGCCCATCACCGTGCGTCGCCGCATCGCATTCTCCTCATCATCGAACATGGCCACTGTTGACGTGTTTCCCGCTCAAGCCGCCCGGCGCGTCTGCGCCAGCGCCGCGTCGAAAGGACGCGGGTCGATCCACGCGCGCACGTCGACCTTGCTGGGCAGGAAATTCCAGCGGAACAAAAAGTCGCTGAAGTCCTGCAAGGCCGCGATCGACGTTTCCGCCAGGTCCGTATCCAGGCGCAGATGGGCATCCTTGCCGTACGCCACTTGCACCCAGTGCTCGCTGGCATTCGATTCGCGCGCAAGGAAACGCCGCGTCTCGTCCGCATGGCCGCGCGCCCACGCTTCGGCCCGCAGCACCTGGTCGACCAGGGTCACGGCGGAATTGAGATGCTTGTCGAGCAAGTGCGCATCGACGCTCAGGGTGCGCGGCGTGCCGTTGTTGGCGCGGATCAAGGGTTCCGGATGGATGCCCGTGTCGATCACCGTATGCAAGCCGAATTGCTGCGCCAGCTGCGCGGCCGAGGCGCCTTTCAGGAAGATCGCGTCCACCTCGCCCCGCAGCAGCCCCAGCAGTTCTGGACTTTGGCCGCCGCGCCGCGCGCCGCTGAACAGATTCGTCGCCGCGCCCTGCTCCGGCGCCGTTTCGCTCTGGCCCGTGTTGACCACATAATCGACCAGTTCCACATCAGCAACCGCCAACCCTTCCAGGCTCAGCGCGTTTTCCAGCCCGCGCAAGGCTTGCGCGCGCGCAAAGTCGATCTGCGCCTTGGCCCACAAAGGCAAGCCGAAGCGTCGCCCCTTCAAGTCGCGCACGGTCTGGATGCCGCTATCGGGCAGGGTCAATATCAGCTGCGTCTCGTCCGACCACGACAGGCCGATCACGCGCGTCTCGCGTCCCGCCGCGCGGGCCCACAGGGCGGGAATATTGCCGCCGTGACGCACGGAATTTTGCAAGGTATGGTCGAAATGCGATTCGCGCACGGCTTCCTGGTCCGATTCGCGCAAGGAGCGCAAGCTGGTGCCGTCAGCGCGCAACGCTTCTTCCAGCCAGCCTTGCTGCAAGGCTATCCCCAGGCCTGTGGGGACCGGGCAGCGCGTGTACCACAGGGTGTCGAGTGCGTTGTTATTGCTCATCTTGTATCTCCAGAGTGGGTGGACCAGTCAAAAAGGAAACTACAGCGCCATCCTGCGCGCCCATTCATTGCCATCCCACAAGCTGCTGGGGTGTTCCTCTTGCGCCACGGGCGCATGCGATTCGTCGAGGTCGCTGAAATCCGCATGCAAGCCATCGCGGATGGACACAAAACCGGGCGAGCCGCGCTGGCGCGGATGGGCCAGCGGCACGTCCTGCACCCGGCGCACCTTGCCGGGACGCGCGTCGAGCACGACGATGCGGTCGGCCAGGTAAACGGCTTCATCGATGTCATGCGTGACCATGACCATGGTGATGCCCTCGTCCTGCCACAGCCGGCGCAGTTCCTGCTGCAAGCGCAAACGGGTCAGCGCGTCGAGCGCACCGAGCGGCTCGTCCAGCAGCAGCACGTCGGGCCGCCCCACGAGGGCGCGGGCAATGGCGGCCCGTTGCGACATGCCGCCCGACAATTGATGCGGATAGGCATCCGCATAGCCATCGAGGCCCACGCGCGTGATTTCCGCCGCCACACGCGCTGCGCGCTCGGCCAGCGGCACCTTGGTATTGCTGAAGGCCACGGCCACGTTCTGCTGCACCGTCAGCCAGGGGAACAGGCGGTGATCCTGGAACACGAGGCCCCGGTGCAGATCCGTGCCACGTATCGGTACGCTATCGTGCAGCAGCAAACCCGTGTAATCCGTGTCGAGCCCCGCCAGCAGGCGCAACAAGGTGGACTTGCCGCAGCCGGACGCGCCCACGATAGCGACGAATTCACCCGGCGCGATGGTCAGCGAAATATCGTCGAGCACCAGCAGCGGCGCGCCTTTCAGCGAAAACGACTTGCTCACGTGCTGCACTTGCAAGCCGCCGCTCAGGTGCTGCTGTTGCGGCGACAAGACCGAAGGGGAAACGAAATCATTCATGGCGCACTCTCTGCGGTGGGGGTTAGGGAAGGAATGGCGGCGGGCGGCGCCCGGCGCAGCCAGCGGCTGCCGTGGAATACCAGCCAGGCGGCCAGCCATGGAGCCAGCCAGATCAGGAACACATTGCGCAAGCCCGTCAGGTCGGCCAGGCGGCCCGCCGCCAGCGCGCCGGCCGTGCCGCCCACCATGCCGAACAGGGTCAAATGGGCCGAGACCCTGGCCTTGTCGACGGGCGCGCGGGCGATATTGTCTGTATTGACGAGGTTATTCACGCCCAGTCCCAGGCCCAGCAACACGGAGGCCGCCAGGTAGGCGATGCTGTTCGGCCACAGACCGAGGATCAGCAAGGCGGCCATGATGGCCAGTTGGGCGCCGCCATACAGTTGTTCGCGGTGGCGGCTGGCCAGCACGAAGCGCCCCAGGAACAACAGCACGAGCACGCAGCTGAGTCCCTGCACGGCCATCAGCCAGACGGAGTGATACGCAGGCCAGTGCAGCACACGGATGGCCAGCAAGATGGAAAACACGCCCACGCTGGAGGCCGTGAAGCTGGCAAGGATTTCAAACAGGTAAGTCACGCGCACGACGGGCAGGCGCAGCAGTTCGCGCAGGCTGGCCGCACCGGGCAACAAGGCCTGGCCTTCCTGCTTGCGCGGCGCCGTGTTATCGGGCAACACTTGCCAGCCCAGCACGGCCAGGATGGCGAACATCAGGGCGGAAATCAAAAAGCCTGCCTTCAGGCCCAGTTGGGCGATCAGATAGTTGCCGCACAAGGGCCCGAGGAACTGCATGCCCAGGATCAAGGTCCCCTTGTACCAGCCCGCTTTGCCCTGCCCCAGTTCCGGCAGGCGCACGAGAAACACGGTGCTCATGGCAACAATGCGCAGCGAGATGCACAGGCCAACCAAGAACATCAGCAAGGCCACCCATTGCCAGCCGGGCAGCCACGGCAGCACGCAAAAAGCCAGCGCCAGGCTCAGGCTGACACCCGCATACAAATGCTTGGGATTGCCACGCGACAAGATATAGCCGGCCGGAATGGTACCGAGCGCCATGGCCAGGGTTTCCGCGCTGCTGATCGCGGCCAGCTGGAAATTGCTCACGTGCAGGTGCAAGCCCAGCAAGGTGGCCAGCACCTTGTTCATGCCGATGGTCACGCCCGACAGCAAGGTCAGGCCGATAAAGCGCAGCAAGAAGGCGCGCAGCTCCCCTTCGCGGGCGCTGGCGGCCGCGTCTGGCTGGAATGACAGGAATTCACTCACTGCCGCGCCCCTTCACCAGCAGGCGCGCGAGGCGCGCAAACGCCACGTTCATCGCTTGCGCCAGCAAGGCGATCACGAGCACGGCCAGCAAGACGACGTCCATGCGGCCCGACACTTCGCCGTTGAGCAGCAAGGAACCCATGCCGGGGCCAGCCGAAAACAGCAGTTCGCCGCCCAGGCAAGCGAGCCAGGCGAACGCCAGCGCATGCGTGACACCCGTCACGATGGCCGGCATGGCGCCCGGCAGCAAAATCTGGCGCAGGGTCTGCGTGCGCGTCAGGGTCAGCACCTGCCCCACTTCGCGCAAGCGCCCCTCCACCTGCCGCATGCCCGCATACGTGTTGAGCACGGTCGGGTAAAAGGCGGCGATGGCGATCACCAGCAGCTTGGCGCCATCGCCATTGCCTACCCACAAGCCCAGCAGGGGAATCAGGCCCAGCAGCGGGACTTGGCGGATGCTGTGGAACAGCGGGCCAATCAGCCGGTCCGCCAGCGGCGACTGCGCCATCAGCGCGCCCGTGACGATGCCGGCGCTGCCGCCCAACAGCAAGCCGGCCAACGTCCTGCCCAGGCTGGCGCGCAAATGCACCCACAGTTCACCCGTCGAGACCAGATCGCGCAAGCTGTGCGCCAGGTCACCCAAGGAGACAAAAATGTAGGCGGCCGCCGCGCCCTGGCCGGACGCCCATTGCCAGGCGCCCAGCAAGGCCAGCGGCAGCAGCGCGCCCTTGAAAATCAATATCAAACGCTGCTTCATTTGGACTCTCCACCGCGCTTCCAGCGCATCAGCCACGCTTCCAGCGCGTGGCAAAGCCGGTCCAGGCCAAAACCGATCACGCCCGTCAGCACCACGCCCACCATCACCACGTCGAGACGGAACATTTGCCGGCCCATTTCCATCATCTGGCCCAGGCCGCTGTCGGCGGCCAGCAATTCCGCGCCCACCAGCACCATCCACGAACGCGACAGGGCGATGCGCATGCCCGTCAGCGCGGCCGGCACGATGGCGGGCAAGACGATCAGGCGGATGCGCTGCCAGCGCGAAAAGCAATACACTTGCGCCACCTCAAAATAGCGCTGCGACAGGTTGCGGATGGCGTCATGCACGGCCAGCGCGACGATAAAAAAGCTGGCCTTGGCCACAATAAACACCTTGAAACTCTCGCCTATGCCGAACAGCAAGATAAACAGGGGAATCAGGGCCACCGTGGGCAGCTGGCGCAAGACATTGAAGGTCGGGTCGACATAGCTGCGCAAGCCAGGCGACAGGCCCAGCACGACACCGAACGCCAGGCCCCCGCTGGCGCCCAGGCCGAAGCCGGCCAGCAGGCGGAACAGGCTGATGCCCAGGTGCTGGCCCAGTTCGCCGCTGTCGGCCAGGTCGCGGGCCGTCAGCAGCACCTGCCATGGCGACATCAAGATGTGCGCGGGCATCCATTCGAAGGTGGTGGCGGCCGTCCACAGCAACAGCAAGGCCAGCGGCGACGCCCACACGGACCAGGGCGAACGCACGAAGCGCCGCAGCCAGGGAACAGAAGCCGCACGCGCTGGCGCAGGGGCGCGCGGCAAGGCGATAGTGAAGGAAGTCATGGCGACCAGTAAGTTTGCAATTTCAGCTGCGCCAGCGCCTGGTTGACGAACTGGGGCGCGAACAGGCTGTCGACCTGCAAGGGCCGCCCGATCAGGCCCGCGCTCTTCGCATACGCCGCCTCGCCCACGTAATGCTGGCGCAGGCTGGCCGTAAACAAGGGCGACCAGCGCGCCTGCCACGGCGTATGGTCGCCCGCCAGTTCGCGCCGCACGACGCTTTCCACCTGGCCTGCGGCCGCCTCGGTGCGCACATACTCATCTTCGCCGCCCGCGCCGGCGGCCCGGTGGTGCTCGCGCACATAGGCCGTCACCACGAGCTGGGCCAGCTGCGGATAGCTTTTCAGAAAGCCGCTGTCGGCCCACAGCTCGGCGCGCATCTTCCAGTCCTGCGGCGGCGCCTTGCTGGACCAGATGATCTTGCCGACCTTTTTATCCTCGAGCAAAAAGGCGTCGCTGAGGGTGAAGAAGGCATCGGCGCCACCGGTCGCCACGGCCGCCGCGCCCGCCTGCGGATTGAGGTTGAGGATTTTTACGTCGCGCAAGCTCATGCCATTGGCTTCCAGCAAGCGCGCGAACGGGTATTCCCACGGCCGGCCACGGTGCAGGGCGATCTTCTTGCCCTTCAATTCCTTGATCGACTTGGCCGTCGAGCCGTTCGGCACCACCAGATAAGTGTTGTTGGCGCTGCCGCCGGGCAAGATCAGCCGCGTCTGCAAGCCCGAGGCATTGGCGATAATCGACGGCAGATCGCCATACTGGGCCAGGTCGATCGAGTGGTTGGCAAAGGCCTCGTTGACCTGCGTTGCCACGGAATTGGTGGTGACGGGCACCCATTCCAGCTTCACGCCCAGCTTGCCCAGCTCGGCCGCCAGCCAGCCTTGGGACGCCACCTGGGCGGCCGAGCCGGCAAACACGGTCTTGCCGGACGGCGCCGTGCGCGCCACGACGGCGATGCGCACGGCGGCCGGCAGCGGCTCGGCGGCCGCCGCGATCGTCGGCGCCAGCAGGCTGGCCGCCAGGGCGGCGGAGACGAGAGTGCGCCAGCGCAAACGTAAGAATTTCAATGACATCGGGGGCCTGTTCTTGAAAGGGTTACACCAGGTCGGTGGCAGGAAGCAGAGAGAGCGCGCGCGCCGTGTCGATCAGCTTGCTCATCTTCCATTGCTGCAGCAGCACGCCGGGACCGAAGTCGCGCGAACCGCCGATGGCTTCGGCCGCGATCTGGATCTGCGCACCCTCTTCCAGCAGCAGGATGAATTCGGCCAGCTTCAGCAAGCCCTGCTTGCCCCACACGGTGGCGCCGCCATTCGCTTCCAGGATGGCCGTCGCATGCGTATTGCGCGCGATTTCGCCGAGAATGAAATCGACTTCCGGCTGGCGGCGGTCGATATAGATGGGAATTTCGCGGATCAGCTGAAAGCGCTGCACGGGCACGTAGCGGATCGGCAGGGTGCGGTGCGTCTGCGCCCACGCGCCCAGCGACGGCGAATGCACGTGCGAGATCGACGTGACTTCCGGCCGTTCGCGGAACAGTTTTAAGTAACGCGCGCCGCCGTTGTTCGCGTCACCCACGATCACCGTGCCATCGAGCGCCAGCACGGCCGCCTTCAATGGCTGGCCGCGGCGGAAAGGACCCGGATCGTTGACCACCACGACCTTGTCGCCGCCAGGCGTGCGCTCGACAAAGCCCACCGTGCCGTTGGCCGTCAGGCTGCCCGTCTCGCGCAAGCCGTCGAAGGCGATCTGCGCGTCGCGCCGCACCTGCTCGACGAAGGCCAGTTCGGCCGCCGTCAGATCCTGCGCCTGTACTTGTTGTACTTCCGCTTGTGCCACGTCCGTCATGTCATGCTCCAGTCTTTGAGGTTGAGGTACGATTCAGTCATGCCTCTACTTTCGCAAGACGCGTGCCAGCGCCGGGGCCGCGAAAATGGTGAAGCGCTGCTGCCTGCGCAACAGCGGCTGCTGGCGGGGCAGCAGCGTTGCCGGCACGCGCTGTCGGCAAGCCAGCAAGCGGCGCGGGCACGTTTCCTGCACGGCTCAAGGCACCACCACCACCACCACCACCAAGGAATTCCATGACTGCCTCCCTCCCCCCCGCTGTCGATACCGTCTGGTTCACCCGCTGCCCCGTGCCCACGGCCACGGGCCTGGCCTACAAACTGGGCTGGCTGGACGAGGAATTCGCCCGCGACGGCATCGCCTTGAAAACCCTGCAGGAAGTGGGCGGCGAACTGGCGCGCCACCATTACGACCACGGCTTGTCCACGCTCGTGCGCGAAGGCGGCAACCTGCTGGCCCTGCCCGCGCGCGCGCAAGGGGCGCCCACGCGCCTGATCGGCCTGACGTGGATCGATGAATGGCAAGCCATCCTCGTGCGCCCCGGTTCCGGCATCACGACACCGGCACAGCTGCAGGGCAAGCGTCTGGCGCTGCCAGCGTTTCGCGCCGAAGACTTGCGCGAAAACCGGCGCGGGCGCAGCATCGCACGCGGCATGAGCCTGGCCGGTTACAAGGGCGTGCTGGCGTCGGCCGGCCTCACGCTCGATGATGTACAGCTGGTGGAAGTGGGAGCCGACGCCCAGGCATCGGCCAATCTCGGCGCGGGCCTGTGGCAAGGCATCGCGCCGCTGCTGCGCGGCGAAGTCGATGCCGTCTACGTGAAAGGCGCGGCGGCGGCCGAAGCGGCCCGCGCGGCGGGACTGGAAGTGGGCATCGACATCGACGCCCTGCCCGACCGGCGCTTTCGCGTGAACAACGGCACGCCGCGGCCGATCACCGTGCATGAAACCATGCTGGAGCAACATTTCGAACTGGTCGTGCGCTTCCTGACGCAGACACTGCGCGCCGCGCACTGGGCCCGCAGCCACCAGGCCGACGTGTTGGCCATCCTGCAGGGCGAGACGCGGGCCGGCGCCGACGCCGTGGCCGAAGCCTACCGCGACGGTTTTCACCTGACCCTGGCGCCCGACCTGTCCGACGACAAGGTGGCGCTGTTCCGTCAGCAAAAGGATTTTCAGCTGCAGCACGGTTTTCTTGACCGCGACGTGGATATCGAGCGCTGGATCGACCGGCGGCCGTTGGAGGAGGCGCAGCGGCGGCTGGAGGCGCTGCTGAGGGTGGCGGCTTGATGCGGTAGTGGTGTTGTCGGCTTACGCTGCGCTAAGCCGACCTACGGGAAAACGCAAAGGCCGGCGAGTTTGCCGGCCTTCACATCAATCAATCGCCATCAGAACTGGATCGTGTACGACGCCCCCACCGTGCGGCCCTGGCCGATGATGACGGTGTCGCCGTTGACGGCGCCAGGCACGAAGCTGGTCAAGGTGTGGTTGCGGTAGACCTTGTCGGCCAGGTTGTTCGCATACGCCGTGATCCGGTGCTTGCCGCCCGGGAGCACATACGACAGGCGCGCATTGGCCAGCGCGAAGCCGCCCTGGTTCAGCAGGTCGCGCGCGGCGTTTTGCGGGTCGACATAGTAGTACTGCTTCGATGTGTAGCGCACGTCGCCGCTGAAGACCAGCTGCGCGCCATTGCCCAGCGGGTAACGGTAATCGGCCGCCAGCAAGGCCGTCACGTGGGGCGAGCGCACGAATTCATTGCCGGAGCGGTCGCCGCCATTGTTCTGGATGGCGAAATCGTCGAATTCCGTGCGCAGCAGGCCGATATTGGCGTTGATGTGCAGGTTGTCGGTCGGCTGCGCCTCGATCTCGAATTCCGCGCCATTCACGTGAGCCTTGCGCACGTTTTGCAGGTAATTGACGCTTTGCGTGGGGTCGCCGTTGTACACGCCCGTGATATTGACCTGCACGTTCTTGTAGTCATAGTGAAAAAGGTTGGCGTTGAAATTCAAACGCCCGTCCAGCCACTCCGACTTGATGCCCGCCTCGAACGAGTTCAGGGTTTCGGGCTTGACCGTGTTCAGCGCCCGCACGTCCGTGGCGCTCGTGTTGTAGCCGCCCGACTTGATGCCATGCGCATATTTCAAATAGCCGCGCAAGGTGCGGCCGAAGCGGTATTCGGGTGTCACGTCATACGTGAGCGCATTCCACGTGGTCGATGGATTCGACGTGAAGTTATTGTTGGCCACCGACGCGGCCGCGTAATTGCCACCCCGGACCGTGTTCCACCAGCTGGCCGCGTCGCCAAACGTCACCGTATTCGATGCGGCCTGCACGCGCTGCAAGTCCAGGTCCTTGGTTTCCGTCGTCCAGCGCAGGCCGAAGGTGGACAGGAACTGTTCGCTGAAGTTGACGGTCGCGCTGCCGAAGATGGCCGCGCTGCGCGCCTTGTGCCGGTAGATGGTGCGGTTGTAGCCGACGGGCTGCGTGCTGCCCGCCAGCGCCGGCACCGTGCCGTTGGGCAGGCGCGCGCCGGCCGAATCGGAATCGATCTTTTCATTGAAGTAGAACAGGCCCGCCACCCAGCTCACGGCGCCGTTTTGCGGCGACGTCAGGCGCAGCTCCTGCGACACTTGCCGGCTGCTGGCCTTCGAGCGGCTGCGGCCCACTTCCAGCGGCGTGTTGTCGCTGTCGCCCGTCGCCTCGTTGCGGAAGTTTTCATAGCCGGTGATCGACGTCAGGGTCAGCTCGCCCAGCGCGTATTCCAGGTTCAGCTGCGCGCCGCCCTGCTTCACGTCGCTGTCGGCCGGCGCGTTCGTGCTCACGTCATCGGGATTGATGCTGGGGATGTAGCCATTGCGGTAAACGCCATTGGCGCCATAGCTGGCCACCGTCGTCGTGGCGCCCTTGGTCGTGTAGTCGCGGTAGTGCAGGTTCAGATTGGCCGTCAGGTCGCGTCCGATCAGGGCCTTGAGCTGGCCGCGGATGGCGCTGTCCTTGAGTTTTCCATCGCGCTCCCCCGTAAACTGGTTGTGGAAGCGGCCCTTGTCCTGCTGCTCCGTGTGGAAGGACAAGCGCCCCGCCAGCACCTCGTCGACGAGCGCGCCGCCGATGGCCCCTTCGGCCAGCTTGGTGTCGTAGCTGCTGTAGTCAAGCTTGGCGTAGCCGCTGGATTTGAACGAGGGCTTGCGCGAAATGACGTTGATGGCGCCGCCCGTCGTGTTCTTGCCCCACAACGTGCCTTGCGGGCCGCGCAGCACTTCCACCCGGTCGAGGTCGAACAGGGGAAAGCCCGTGGCGCTGGAATTGCTGATGTAGACGTCGTCGAGATAAAAGCCGACGGGATTCGGGAAATCGATCTGCTGCTGGCCCGCGCCGACGCCGCGTATCCACCAGCGGGGGCGGCCATGCTGCTGCGTGCCGGCCGAGGCGTTCGGCACGTAATTGAGGATTTCGCTGGCCGAGCGGCCGATGCCCGTGTCGAGCAGCTCCCTGCCGCCCAATACCGTGATCGCGCTCGGCACCTTCTGCGCCGATTCCTCGCGCTTTTGCGCCGTCACCGTCACCGATTGCAGGGAGGCGCCCTCGCCCCCGCCGTTCGCGTCGACGGCGGCAATGACGTCGGCGCCAGGCGCTTCGGCATGGACCGTGCTCGAAGCGAGCATCAGGCCGCCGATGGCGAAGGCCGAGCGCAGCGCGCGGCGCACCGGCGTCAAATGAAAGGGGAAAGAAAAAACGGCGGCGGGGGCAGTCGAACGGCGCATGGGTGATTATCCTTGAGTAAAGTCAAAACGCGAGATGGTGATGACCTGTATTGCAAGGCGCATGCCCGCTGCCGCAGCGCAGCAAAATCATTCTTAAGTGATTGATTTAAAAGGAAGACTATCATCATGATAGTGCTGTTGATTTGGCAGCAGCGGCGCTGCCGCGTGCTGCCTGCGCGACAGCAGGCGGTGACGCTGCTGTCGCGGCAACAGGGAAAAGATCAGGCGGCGCGCAAGAGTGCGGACGTGTGTCCGCGCACGAGCGGCAGCACTTCCTCGCCCACCCGGTACGCTTCTTCCAGATGCGGGGTGCTGGCCAGGATGAAGGCATCGGCGCCCAGTTGCACCAGTTCGTCGAGGCGTTCGGCCACTTGCTGGTAGCTGCCGACGATGCCCTGCGTCTGCCCGCCGCGCAGCAAGTTGAAGCCGGACCAGATGTTCGGCGCCGTGATCAAATCCTTGTAGCTGTTCAGGGTGGTCGGACGGTTGCCCCGCTGGCGCGCCGCGCCCACGGAATCGCCGCCATCGGCGCCGAGGAACTGGCGCAAGGTGGCGGGGTCCACGGCGTCAAAGCCCTTGCGCACTTCATCCCACGCTTCTTCTTCCGTGGCGCGGGCGACGATATCGACGCGCACGGCGCATTTGATCTTGCGTCCCAGTAGCGCCGTCTTTTCATGCACGCGGGCGAATTTCTCGCGCAGCTGCTCGAACGGTTCCAGCCACGTCAGGTAGTAATCGGCATGCTTCGAAGCGGAACCGAGGGCCGCGTCGGACGAGCCGGAAAAATAAATCTCGGGGAAGTCCTGCTCCGACAGCGGCGTGGCCAGGCCCGCGTCTTCCACCTGGTAGAACTTGCCCTGGTAGGAAAACGGCCCGCCGCGCCACACGCCGCGCACCACGTCAAGGAATTCCGTCGTGCGCGTGTAGCGGTCGTCGTGGCCGGCCGAATCGCCCCACCACAGCTGCGCCGGACCGCCGCCGCCCGTGATCACGTTGTACAGGGCGCGGCCGCCCGTGGCCCGCTGCAGGCTGGCCGTCATGCGCGCGGCTACCACGGGATTCAAAAAGCCGGGCTGGAACGGGATCATGAAGCGGAAGGTGCTCGTCTCGCGCGCCAGCAGCGCGGAAATGGCCCACGGTTCGTCCGTCATGGGGAAAGACGGGATCAGGCCGCCCTGGAATCCCGACAGCTCGGCGGCGCGGGCGATCTCGGCCAGATAGTCGATATACGTAAAACCGTCGGCGCCGCCGCCACCGAGGCCGGCCTGGCGCAGGTTGTCATTGCCGGGAAACCAGTCGCCGCGAAACGGCGTACGGGCGCGGTGCGAACTCGGTTCGCCATGCGTGGGAATGCGCCAGAAAAAATCGATTGCCATCAAGGTACTCCTTCAAATTAGGGGATTCAGGCCGCTTGCCGTTGCGTGTACAAAGCTGCCCGCATGCGTGGCAGCACGTGCTCGCCGATGCGGTAGGCTTCCTCGAAATGGGGAATGGCCGCCAGCACGAAGCTGGAGACTCCCGCCTGCGCGTAGGCCTCGAGCGCGGCGCTGACCTGCTCATAGCTGCCGACCAGCGCGCCACGGGCGCCCGTCTGCGCTTGCGCAAAGCCTGGCCAGAAGGCGGCAGTGCCGTCATCGAATAGTCCATCGTCGGGCAGTCCCGCCCCGCCGCGGTAGCGGCGCGCGTCGCGCAAGGCTTCCTCGAACGTTTCACGGGCCAGCACGTCGATGCGCACGCCCGCCGCCACCGTGCGGCCCAGCTGACGCGCCTGCGCTTGCAAGCCGGCGATGGCCGGCTGCAAATCCGCGAGCGGCGCCGCATCGAACACGTGTACGTCGGCCTGGCGCGCCGACAGGGCCAGCGCCTCCGACGACTCACCGGTCAAATAGATGGTGTTAACGGGGTGGTTCGCCAGCGGCCCCTTGAAGCCGCCGTCCTGCACCTCGAAGAACTTGCCCTTGAAGCTGAACGGCGAAGTACTCTGCACGCCGCGCGCCACCGTGATGAATTCATTGATGCGGGGCAGAATATCGGCGTCCGGCACGATGTCGCCCTGGCGCCGGCGCGCCGCGGCATCGCCGCCGTGACCGATCTGCCAGGCAAAGCGCCCGCCCGTAAAGCGCTGGAAGCTGACGGCGTTCTTTGCCGCGTACACGGCCGAACCCCAGGCCGCGTCGAATTCGACGATCAGTTTCAGGTGCCGCGTGCTGCGCGCCAGGTAGCCTGCGACGATCCAGCTTTCATCGCCCTGCGTATCGTGGCGTATCTGGATGCCGTCGAAGCCGGAAAGGTCGGCCGCGCGGGCGATCTGGTGCAGGTAGTCGAAATAATTGAAGGGCGGACGCACGCCGCGCGGGTCGCTCACGCCCGCCTGCAAGGGACTGGGCGCGCCAGCGGCCCGCTCGCCCCGGCGCGTGATGCCGGGCGCCGCGTAGCGGCCGTCGCCGCTGATGGGCAATTGCCAGATGAATTCGATGGTCATGCATGGACTCCTGTCGTGGGTCGAAGAAAAGGTCGCGGCGCATCATGCGTAGCGATCTGCCCTTCCCTCCTCGCAGAAAACATGCCATGCGCTGGCTACCCATCGGCGCCCGAAGCTGCTGCTTAGGCAGCAATCGGCTGCAGCCACGGCAGCAATGTGTTGCGCGTGCAGCAGCCATGAAAAAAGCCGGAGCCGCATCGCTGCGGGTCCGGCTCCGGGAAGTCCGTCGAGCGCCTAGTCGATGGCGCCCGCCTTTTTCAAAAAGGTGCGCAAGATGTTGCGGCTCAGGTTCAAGTGCCTGGCCGTGCGTACCTGGTTGCGCTCGTTGCGCTCCCACGCGGCGCGCACCAGTTCCTGCTGCATGGCTTCGAACTCCACGGCCTCGCCCGAGTCGAGCAAGGCTTGCCAGGCGCGGGCAAAGCGTTCGGCCGCCAACAAGTCGTCCTGCCCGGCCGCGCCAATGGCCGCATAGGCGATGTCGGCGCCGCCAGCCCACGCATCTGGAACAGGCGCAGAGACAGGTGCGGCGGCAGGCGCGCGGTGCCAGCCCGACAAACTCAGGTCCTCGTCCCGCACGACGCCGCTGCGGCACACGAGCAGCGCGCGGTGGATGACGTTTTCCAGTTCGCGGATATTGCCCGGCCATGGATAAGCGAGCAAGGCCTCCTGCGCATCGGGGCCCAGTTCCACCTCGCCCAGATGCAATCGCTGCGCATAGATGGCCATGAAGTGGCGCGTCAGCGGCATGATGTCGCCCGGACGCTCGCGCAAGGGACGCAGCGGCAGGCCGATCACCTGCAGCCGGTAATACAGGTCTTCGCGGAAGCGCCCCGCCCGCACGGCTTCGGCCAGGTCCACGTTGGTGGCCGCGATCAGGCGCACGTCGATGGGGATGGCACGGCGCGCGCCCAGGCGCACCACTTCGCGCTCCTGCAGCACGCGCAGCAGCTTGACCTGCATCGCCAGCGGCAAATCGCCGATTTCATCAAGGAAAAGGGTGCCGCCGCTGGCCGTCTCGAACCAGCCAGGCTTGCCCTGCTGCGCGCCCGTAAACGCGCCTTTTTCATAGCCAAACAGCTCGCTCTCGACGAGGGTTTCGGAAAACGCGCCGCAGTTGATCGCCACGAAGGTCTGTTCGGCGCGCCCGCTCAAGCCGTGCACGTGGCGCGCGATCAGTTCTTTTCCCGTCCCCGTTTCGCCCGTGATCAGCACTGTCGCCTCGCTGGGGGCGATACGTTCGATCAGTTCGTGCAGTTGGCGCGAACGGGGGTCGGCAAAGACAAAGGCCGTGGCGCGCACCAGCAAGCTCATTTGCTGCGGATCGCGGAAGGCGACCAGTGCCTCGCTGTCGCCGTCATCGCCGGCGCCACGGGCAAGGTGGGCGCTGCGCGCGAAATCGCTGCTGAAATTGTGGGCTAAGAGTTCCATGAGCCGACTATACCGCGCTCCATCTCCAGGCGTGAACGAATGGTGCCGCGCTAGCTTATCCGGATTTTGCATATGCGGGGCGTGGGCCCGAACCTTGCTGCGGCAAGGAAGCAGGCAATGCGGCCTGCCCAGCAACCCGCACACGCTGGCGCGGGCCGCTTGGCCGCCTGACTATGCCTGGTCGGGATCGAAATGCTTGCGCAAACCTTGCCAGCACTCGAAATAGTCATTTTGCAGCAGTTCGCCGTTCAAGGCGAATGGCGTGGGCCTGAGGATGGTGCGCGTCTCGAACATGAAGGCCATGGTGTCGGCCACCTTCACGGGCGCGGACGTGTCGCCGTGCGAGGCCTTTTCGAACGTCTGCGCATCGGGGCCATGGCCGGACATGCAGTTGTGCAGGCTGGCGCCGCCCGGCACGAAACCGGTCGCCTTGGCGTCGTACAGGCCGTGGATCAAGCCCATGAATTCGCTGGCCACGTTGCGGTGGAACCACGGCGGGCGGAACGTATGTTCGGCGGCCAGCCAGCGCGGCGGGAAGATGGCGAAGTCGATGGCGCCGAACAGCGGATTTTCGCTCGGTGCCTGCAGCACGAGAAAGATCGACGGGTCCGGATGGTCGTAGCTGATCGAGCCGATGACATTAAAGCGGCGCAAATCGTATTTGTAGGGAGCGTAATTGCCATGCCAGGCCACCACGTCCAGCGGCGAATGGTCGAGGGTCGTGCGCCACAGATGGCCGCCGAACTTGGCCACCAGTTCGCATTCGCCATCGATGTCTTCGTAGGCCGCGTGCGGCGTGAGGAAGTCGCGGGCGTTGGCCAGGCCGTTCGAGCCGATGGGCCCCATGTCGGGCAAGCGGAAGGCCGTGCCGAAGTTTTCGCACACATAGCCGCGCGCCTTGCCGTCCGGCAGGGTCACGCGGAAACGCACGCCGCGGGGAATCACGGCGATTTCCTGCGGTTCCAGCTCGATCAAGCCCAGTTCCGTGGCGATCGCCAGCCGGCCCTCTTGCGGGACGACCAGCAATTCGCCATCGGCCGAGTAAAAGAAACGCTGCATGGAGCGGTTGGCTGCATACACGTGGATGGCGCAGCCGCTCATCGTTTCAGCGCTGCCATTGCCGGCCATCGTCTGCCAGCCGTCGATGAAGTCCGTTGGTGTCGCGCTGTCGGGCAGCGGCAGCGGGTCCCAGCGCAGCTGGTTCGGCGGCGTGGGCGGCATGGCGTGGAAATCGCTGACGATGCGGGCATTTTCCACCAAGGTAAAAGGCGGATGCTGGCTGGCGGGACGGATGCGGTACAGCCACGAGCGCCGGTTCTGCGCGCGCGGCGCCGTAAAGGGCGTGCCCGACAATTGTTCCGCGTACAGGCCCAGCGGCGCCTGCTGCGGCGAATTCTGCCCCTGCGGCAAGGCGCCGGCGATGGCTTCCGTGGCAAATTCGTTGCCGAAGCCGCTCTGGTAGCCGGCGCCTATCATGCGCGCTCCGCCAGGCCATCGGCCGCGTCGCGCAGCAAGCCTTGTACCACGTCGGCCTTGCCGATGGCGCCCATGGCCAGCAAGGCGAAGCGGGCCAGGAACAAGGGCGAGCGCTGTTCGCCCAGGCCGCCCATGGTGTGGCATAGCTCGGTGTAAAGATTGTCCAGTTCGATGTCGGTCATGCTATCTCCTTAATAACTTTTACTGACCCGCTGCGCAAAGTGCCGGGGTCAGACCCGGCGGGGGTGCACGCCCCAATGGGGCGCGTACCGCTCCCGAAGGGACTGACCCCGGATTGAGCCAGCGCTGCCGCCACCTGCCCCGCCCGCACTTGCCGCCAGCGCCCCACTACATGGCCATCCGGACGCACGAGGTAAAAACTGCCAGGCTGCACGTCGAACAGCGAAAATACCTGCGCCGTGTGGTCCCAGGCGCCCTCTTGCGCGCCGCTGCGGGTGATCGCTACGGTACTCAACGGTAATGTATCGCCCAGCACCAGCAGTTCCGCAGGCACGCAGCCATCGTCGCTGAAGTACAGCCCCGTGAAATTGCCATCAGTGCGGTTCACCAAATCGGTAATATACCGCGCTTTTTGCCCGCCGTTGTGCAGCAGCGCCAGCGGACACTCGGGCAGGACCGCGCCCGGCGCGGGACCGGCGGCAAACGTCGCACTATCTGGCGTATTCAAGGCCGACTGCGCATACGCGATGGCGCTGGTCTGGCGCGGGTTGATCAGCGAGCGCACGTGCGCATGCTTGCCCGCCAGGCCCAGTACGGCCGTGCGCATGAGCTCGAAAGCAAACGTGGGCGGCGCCATGAATTCCGTACTTTTTGTGCCGTGGCGCAGGTTTTCATGGGCGGCGTACACGCGCTCGTCCGAATAGCTGTCGAGCAAGGCCTGCGGCGCCTGGCCCTTGACCACGTACGCGAGCTTCCAGGCCAGGTTATCCGCATCGTCGATGCCGGAGTTCGCTCCGCGCACGCCGAAGATGGGCACCAGGTGGGCCGCATCGCCAGCGAACAGCACGGGGCCGTGCCGGTATTTTTCCAGGGTCAGCGCGTTGGCTTTATAGATGGTGATCCACACGGGATGCCACGGCGCGGTTTCTCCCATCATGGCCAGCAGGCTATCGACTCTGGGCGCCACGTTTTCCAGCTGCACGGCCGCCTGCGCATCCTCGTCGTCGCGCAATTGATAGTCGATGCGCCAGATATCGTCGGGCTGCTTGTGAACCAGCACGGTCGAACCTGGATTCGACGGCGGATCGAAATACGCGAGGCGCTCCGTCGGACGGTCGCTTTTCAGGTGGATGTCGACGATCACATAGCGCCCTTCATAGCTGGTGCCCTGCAATTTCAAGCCCAGCGCCTCGCGCACGACGCTGCGCCCGCCATCGGCCGCCACCAGCCAGTCCGTCTCGATCCGATACGTTTCATCGGGCGTGGCCACGGTAACGGTGGCACCATCGGCGCGCCGGTCCACGCCAGTGACCCGCGTTTGCCAGCGGATATCGATCAGCTCCGGCTGGCGTTCGACCGCGTCGAGCAGGAATTGTTCGATATGGTATTGCGCCAGGTTGACCATGGGCGGCAACTTCTGGTTCGCGTCTTGCGGCATCGTGAAATGCAGCACTTCCTCGTCGCGGTAAAAACTGCGTCCACCGGCCCACGGCAAGCCTTTGCTGATAAAGCCGTCGAGCGCGCCCAGGCGTTCGATGATTTCCAGGCTGCGCCGCGAGATGCAGATGGCGCGGCTGCCCGTGCAGACGCCATCGTCGGCCTCGATCAGCATGCAGCGCACGCCGTGGCGGGCCAGGCCCAAGGCCGTGGCAAGGCCCACGGGGCCGCCACCGACGATCAGCACCGGGACGTGCTGCGTGGCGGCACCGGCCGGCTTACTTGGCGGATACACCTTCGGCACATGGGGATAAGGGTGGAACGTGTCGCTCATGATGGTGTCCTCTTCAAGATTGTTCTTTGTTGCCGCCACGGGCGATGGGCAGGGTCAGCACGATGGCAGCACCGGCCACCAGCAGCACGCTGGCATACAGCAAGCCCGTGGCAAAGCTGTGCGTGAAATCCTTCAGCCAGCCCACGACGACGGGATTCAGGGCCGAGCCGATATTGCCCGTGGCATTGATGACGGCGATGCCGATGGCGCGCGCGCCCAGGCTCAGGGCACGGTCCGGCGTGGTCCAGAAGACGGACATGGCCGTGTACGCGCCCGTCGATGCCATGCATACGCCCAGCAGCTGCACGATGGGGTTGGCCGAATACGCCGTGAAGAGCCAGCCGGCGGCCGACAGCAGCATGGGCCAGACGATGTGCCAGCGGCGTTCCTGCAAGCGGTCCGAACGGCGGCCCCACGCAATCATGCCAATGACGGTGCACACTTGCGGAATGGCCGCCAGCAGACCGATCTGCGTGTTGCTGGCATTGCTGTTAAAACTTTTCACGATCAGCGGCGTCCACACGGCCACCATCGCCAAAGTATTCACCAGGCAAAAGTAGGCGACGCCGAATTTCAATACCGTGGGCGACAGCATTTCCGCCATCACCGAGGTGTTGTGCCGGGGAGCGATGTGCACTGCAGCCGGCTTGTGCTCGGCCGCCAGCATGCGCGCCAGCACTTGCTGTTCCAGCTTGCTCAGCCAGTTTGCCTTGTTGGGCGCATCGTCGAGATAGCCATACACTGCCAGGCCCAAGAATACGGATGGCATGCCTTCGAGCAAAAACAACCATTGCCAGCCCTTCAAGCCCCAGTGCCCATCGAGGCCCAGGATCAGGCCCGACAAGGCCGAACCGATGGCGGCCGTCACAGGCATGGCGATCATGAACAAGGCATTGGCGCGTGCCCGGTAGGCGCTGGGAAACCAGTACGTCAGGTACAGCAGCATGCCGGGCAGGAAGCCCGCCTCCGTCACGCCCACCAAAAAGCGCAGCGCGTAGAGGCTGGCCGGGCCGCCGGCGAACAGGGTCGCCGTCGAGGCCAGGCCCCAGGCGATCATCATGCTGCCTATCCATTTACGCGCGCCGATGCGCGCCAGCACGATATTGCTGGGGATGCTGCAAGCGATGTAGGCGATGTAAAACAGGGTGGTGGCAAAGCCGAACTGGGTGCCGGACAGGCCCAGGTCTTGCATCATGGTCAGGCCAGCGAAGCCGATGTTGATGCGGTCAAGAAAGGAAAAAACGAACAGCAGGAATAGAAATCCCAGCAGATGGCGCGATACCTTGCGCATCACCTGCTGTTCCAGTTGGACGGCGACCGCGTCGAGGACGGGCGCCGGGGTGGCGGGGGTGGCCGCTTTGGCGATGGTCATGCTTGTCTCCATAAGGTGTCGCCCTCCCCTTGCTGTTTTTATTGGGTAAGAGCGGCCGAGTGATCCCGGCTTGAAACACAGTATGCAGACGACAACGATGCCGGCTGTCCCCATTTTGGGGACATTTTTCGGCTAAAACAGTCAGAAAGGCGGAGCCATTGCTACGTCCAAGGAACTAGACAGGCGCTGGCGCCATGCACAGGGCGAACAACTGGCGCTGGCTGGAAATGCCCAGGCGTTTATAGGCGCGCTTCTGGTAAGTCGTCACGCTGGACGGTTGCACGCCCATGATCTCGGCGATTTCCACGGCCGTGAGGCCTTCGAGCACGCAGCGCAGCACATCCAGTTCACGCTTGCTCAAGGCGGGGCAATGCTGGCGCAGCCTTGCCAGCATCATGGGCGCGACGCCCTGCGCGGCCTGACCGTTCAGGCTGTAGTGATGCTTGACGGCATGGGCAAACAGCGGCGACAGGGTTTCGATGCCCGCCACTTCGCCGTGCTGGAACTGGCCCTGGCTACTGTCGCGGTAAAAATTGACGGACAGCCAGATATCGCCGGCCGGCTGCAGCAGCAGGGATAGCCGGTCCGAGACATTCGGTTTTTGATAGCAGGCGGCGCGGTAGCCTGGATGGTCGATCTCGTCGCTGGCCTGCTGGTGCAGCACGATGGCGGGATCGATTTTCCGCCCCGGCGCCGGCGCGATCACGCGCTGGTTGCCATCGAGCGCGTAGTAATGGCGCGCGTAGCTGTCGGCAATATCTTGCAGGAAACGTCCACCGCGCCGGTCGGCCACGGCGACAGTCCGGGGCCGGTTGCCGAATTCATAGGCAAAGATCGTGCACTGGGCAATCGGTGCGACCGTGCTGACCGTTTTCAGGATGGCCCCGGCGACGGCATTCACGTCGGCATGGCCGATGGCAGCCATCAACTCCAGGGTACGCCCAAAGTCCAGCTGCCCTTCCGCCTGCCGCCGTTCGACGCGCCAGTAACGCATATCTGCGTCCTTACTGCCCGCGCTGCGGCAAGACCCAGTCCGGCCGGATGTAGTGACAGGTGTAGCCGTGCGGCAAGCGCTGCAGATAATCCTGGTGCTCGGGTTCCGCTTCCCAGAACGGGCCGGCCGGCGCCACTTCCGTCACCACCTTGCCGGGCCACAGGCCGGAAGCGTCGACGTCGCGGATGGTGTCTTCGGCTACCCGTTTTTGCTCGTCGTTCGTGTAATAGATGGCCGAACGGTAGCTCGTGCCGCGGTCGTTGCCCTGGCGGTTTTCCGTGCTGGGGTCGTGGATCTGGAAGAAAAATTCCAGGATCTTGCGGTAGCTGATGGTGATCGGGTCGAAAATGATTTCGATCGCTTCCGCATGCGTGCCGTGGTTGCGGTAGGTGGCGTTGGCCACGTCGCCGCCGCTGTAGCCCACGCGCGTGGCGATCACGCCCGGATAACGGCGCAGCAAGTCCTGCACGCCCCAGAAGCAGCCGCCGGCCAGGATCGCCGTTTCATTGCCTTGTGCATTGTCTTGTGCCATGGTGTCTTTCCCGTTCTAGTCAGAAGCAGCTATCTTACCCTGTCGCGCGACTTTCTTCAGCGGGCCAGCAAGCGCTTGAGCTGCGCCGCCTGGTAGGCGCCGATGGCGTCGTTGAACAGGCAGCGGATCAGCGGGTCGTCGACGATGTCGGCTTCCCCCAGCTCCGCCCGCACTTCGGCATCGAAAGGACCATCGTTGATGCGCATGTACATCGACGTCAGCGATTCACCGAGCACCAGCGCCGCATGGCATTTCACCAGCGGCACTTCCGTCGTCCAGCCGGGCGCCTCGTCCGTCTCCGGCACGAGGTCGATCAAGTCGCCGTGCGTGCGGTAATGGAGCACGGTGGCCGCGCCATCATGGCCATACAGCGACAGCCGCCACAAACGCGGTGCCTGGAAGTAGCTGTCCTCGGGGAGTTCCATGTCGCGGTAGCGTTCAAGCAAACCGTTGCGGCAGAAATCGAGCACCAACGCTGCATCGGCATCGCTCAAGGGTGCGAAACGGCGCGCGATGTCCGCCGTGGCGGGTGGCGGCGCCTCGGGGCGGTAGTCGAAATCCACGTCTTGCAGGCCCACGGGTATCACCCAGGGCAAGGGTTGGGCGCTGCTCACGCCGTGTGCGTCGAGCAGCACGGCCGTCGATGGATCGAGGCGGAAGATGTGCGCCTCGGGCAGCGCGGCGCCAATCTCTTGCGCGAACTGGCGGTAGGTAATCGGGAACATCGCGTGGTTGTACCAGGACCAGTCTTCCTGCACGAACTGGCAAGAGCTGGGCACGATGTACCGGGGCGCCAGCGCGCGCAGCTGCGGCACCCAGTCGTCAGGCAGCTCGACGGGGCCAGGCTGCGCTTGCGACGGCGCGATGACGGCGATCTCGCGCATGGTCTGGAACGGCCACAGCACCATGTCCCACGGCGCAAAGGCGGCCAGCTGTGCCAAAGTCTCGGGGCCGATCCAGGAATCGACGACATTGAGCACGTTCAGCCCGGCCACGCGCACCTGGAACAGCGAGTCGACATCGTCATCGAGCGCGCGGCGCGGAATCACCTCGATGGCGCCCACCTGCACGGGCACGTCCACGTGCAGGCGCTGCACCTGTGTAAAACCGAGCGCGCGCAGCATCGCGAACAGTTCGTCGAAGACGCAGTACAAGTAGATGGGTGTGGCGCGGTCGAGCACATCGAGGCTGTCGAGCGAGCAATGGTCGTCGTGGAAGTGCGAGATGAAGACGGCATCCCAGCGCAGCCGGCGCACGGCGTCCAGGTCGAAGCGCACGGACGGAAACGCATGGCAGTTGCGGCTGAACGGATTTTCGACGATGGGGTCGAAGGCGATGGCCGTGCCGTCGCATTCGAAGACATAGCCGGCGTGCAGGATGCGGGAGATTTTCAGGGGCATGGGAAGCTACAAATCGCAGAACCAGGTTGGGCAGCGCGCATGATAGCTGAAAAGGCTGCCCTGCCCCATGTTGACTTAGTACGGATTATTCAGCACATCCATCGCAAAATACGTAAAAATCATGTCCGCGCCCGCGCGCTTGATGGCGCCCAGGGTTTCCTGCACCACGCGGCGCTCGTCGATGGCGCCGGCCTGTGCGGCGAACTTGATCATCGCATATTCTCCGCTGACCTGGTAGGCGCCGATCGGCAAGCGCGTCACTTCGCGCAGGTCGCGGATGATGTCCAGATACGCGCCGGCCGGTTTGACCATCAGCGCATCGGCGCCTTCGGCTTCGTCGATCAAGGACTCGCGGATCGCTTCGCGGCGGTTCATCGGGTCCATCTGGTAGGTCTTGCGGTCGCCTTTGAGGGTGCTGCCGGCCGCGTCGCGGAACGGGCCGTACAGGCCGGAAGCGAACTTGGTCGAATACGCCATCACGGGCGTGTCATGGAAACCTGCCGCGTCGAGCGCGCTGCGGATGGCCGCCACCTGGCCATCCATGGCGGCCGATGGGGCGATGATGTCGGCGCCCGCTTGGGCCGCGATGACGGCCTGCTTGCCCAGGTTGAGCACCGTGCTGTCATTGTCGACCGTGTCGCCATGCAGGATGCCGCAATGGCCGTGGTCCGTGTATTCGCAGAAGCAGGTGTCGGACATGACCACCATTTCCGGCACGGCGTCCTTGATGATGCGCGACATGCGCGCCACCAGGCCGTCCGGGTTCAGGGTGTCCGTGCCGTGGCTGTCCTTGTGGTGCGAAATGCCGAAGGTCATGACGGAGCGCAGGCCGGCGCGCGCGTAGCGCTCCACTTCCTGCGCCAGCTTCGCTTCGGGAATGCGGCGCACGCCGGGCATGGACTTGATGTCGATGAAATCGCTGCTGCCTTCGTCGACGAAAATCGGCAGGACCAGGTCGCGCGGATTGATCTCGGTTTCGCGGAACAGCTCGCGCAGTTGCGGGGTCGCGCGCAGGCGGCGCATGCGCGAAGTGGGGAATTGTGCTGGCATGGAGTGACTGGCTTCGGGTTAACAACGCCGATAAGTATACGCCGATCGCGCCAGTTGCGCCGGACCGCCCGGCAAAAAAGCCGCGCAGGTCAAGAAACACCGCCCTGCGCCGTCATTGCGCGTGCAGCAGGGCCGTCACTTGCCAGCGCATGTCGGCCGCCAGCTGCACCAGCAAGGCGCCGCGGCGGCGCGCATCGGCCCGTTTCTTCGACGGCACCAGCGCCAGATCCGGCATCCGGCAGGGGCCGCACGGCAGGCGAAAATTGCCGCCGCTGGCGGGCAGCGCATGCAGTTCGCGCCACGCCAGGTCGTAGTCGCACGAGATATGCCGGCGCCGGCGCCAGTTCAGCGCGATGCGGTTGGCGTTGCTGACCAGTTCCAGATGGCCGCAGCCGAACAAGTCGCCCAGGTCGCGCAAGGAGGCCACCATCAGGTTTTTCGGCCGGCAGCCGTGCAGCGCCCGCGTGGCCTGTTTCACCGCCTGCGCGCCGGCGGACGAGCGCAAGCCCTGCAAGGCGCCCAGCTGGATGACGGCGCCGCCAGGCTGGGGGCGGAACAGGAAACTGGTCAGGTACAGCGGCACGCCGTCGCGCGTCAGGCGCAGGCACAGCTCCCCTTCCCGATGGCTGTCGCGGATGGCCGTCAGTTGCAAACGGTAGGTGGCGCCATCCTTGCCCTCGATGGCGGCCAGCACCAGCGCACGGCGCGCGGCGTACTCCACCAGCGGCCGCGCGCCCGCCTGCCACAGGAAGCGGTAATGCCCGCACAGCAGGTCCACCCGCGCCGCGCAGCCGTACTGGCGGCTGGCGTAGGGACGATAAATCTTGTACAGCAGGCTGGGATGGGCTTGCGCCAGCGCCGCCAGGCCCGGCGTCGTGGAAATAAAGGTTTGCCAGCGCGCGCGCTGCACGGGAAAGACGATGGCGCCCAGCGCGGCCTTGATACGGTGGCCATGCTGGCGCAGTGGCGCCGGCTGCGGCGCGGCGTTGTCGCCGGTGGCGGTAAAAGTATGCATGCAAACGGCTCTACTGAAAAAGACGCGGCGGCGGCCGCAGGCAGCCCGGAACAGGCGGCTGCGCGCTGGCAGCCGCTCTACGCCGGGTAGAGCGGATGATAGGGGGAGGTGAAAACGAAGGGGGTTACAAGTTGGTAATGTGCCGGCAAGCGCGCCCTGGCGCCATGCGGTTTACACGGCCGTGGCAGCGGCGCGGGCCACGGGCCGCCGTCCGTAGCGCTGGACAAGCCAGCGACGCGCCGGCACTTCCAGCAGGCGGTAACTGAGGCTGCTGGCAATGATCAGCACGAGACCGAACACGCCGGCCTTGAGCAGCACCGACAACAGGTCGGTGCCGGAAAACGCCAGGCGCAGCGGCTTTTGCAGCAGCGGCGACAGCGGGATGTGCAGCAGGTAGACGGCGTAGGAAATATCGCCCAGAAAAGCCGACACTCTGCCCTCCAGCACGGCCGGCCGCCAGCGCGCGCACAGCCAGATCAGCACAGGCAGCACGCCCATGACGGTGAGCGCCAGCGGCGCCACGTCGCCTGCCCCTCCATGCAGGGCCAGAGCGGCAAAAATGATGCGTCTGGCAACGGAAGCATGACCATGACGACATGCACCCGGCACAGGTCAAAATAGTGCCAAAAAAGCACTATAGTGTCTTTTTTATAATTTACGATTTAATTTGTGATAACTTTAAACTGATCGATGCCGCACGCGAGTCCAGGCGGCGGTAGGGCCGGCCAGCGGCAGCGATACTGGGAAACTAGTGGTGCAGGCGCAATTGCACCCGCAAGCCCGGCGCCGCATCCTCGATCTCCAGGCTGCCGCCATGCAGGGCCGCGATGGCCGCGACGATGGACAGGCCCAGGCCATTGCCGGGCAAGTGACGGCTCTTGTCGAGCCGGTAAAAGCGCTGCGTCAGCTTCGGCAGCTCTTCCGTTGGCACGCCGGGGCCGTTGTCGCGCACGGCCAGCCAGTTGCCATGCGCATCGCTGCCGGCCGACACTTCCACCGTGGCGCCCGGGCCCGCGTACTTGATGGCATTGTCGACCAGGCTGGCCAGCGCGCCGCCCAGCAGATTGCGGTCGCCGCGCGCCGGCACGCCGTCGCCATACATCTGTACCAGCAGCACTCCCTGCTCGTCGGCCGTGGCCTCGTACATTTCCACGATGTCGGCGCCGATCTGATGCAGGTCGATGTCGTCGAAATTCTCGGGGCGCATGCCCGATTCGGCCGCCGCGATCTGCAGCAGCTTGTCGAACACGCGCGTGAGGTCGTCGATGTCGTCGATGGCCGCCTGCGCCGCGCTCTCGTAGCCTGCGACGCCCTGCTGCTGGCGCAGGGCGCCATCGAGCTTGTTGCGGATGCGGCCCAGCGGCGTGCGCAGGTCGTGCGCGATGGCGTTCGACACGTGGCGCACGCCTTCCATCAGGTGTTCGATGCGGTCGAGCATGCGGTTGATGTCGCGGCTCAGCAAGCCGAATTCATCCTCGCTGGAGACGGGAATGCGCCGGCTCAGGTCGCCCGCCTCGATCTCGCCCGCCGTGCGGCGGATCTGCCCGATGCGCGCTTCGAGCTGGCGCCGGAACAGCCAGGCGCCGGCCACCACCAGCAGGATGGCCGCCCCGCCGCCATAGGCCAGCGAGCGCAGTACCAGGGAGCGGATCGACTTGCCCTCTTCCATATCGCGCCCGACGAACAGGCGCGCGCCGCCCGCCAGGTCGCGGATCAGCATGCGCGCGGGCACCCTGCGCCCTTCGCGCGTGACGTCGCGGTGCAGCAAGTGGCCCACGGGGCTGCCCACGTCGGGCCAGGACGACAGATTGCCCGCCACGCGGCGGCCATCGGCGTCCACCAGCAAAAAGATCTCCGTGTCGCTGTCGGTGCGGTCGGTGAGCAGATGGGCGATTTCCGCCGTCGCGCGGCTGCTGCCGCCCTGCTCGTACAGCGCGGCGAGGCGCTCCGAGAGCAGGGTCAGCTTGCGGTCCACGCTGCGATCGAGCACGCCGATGGTGCCGAAATAGAACACGGCGCAGACGATGCTGATCGACACGACCACCAGCACGCCATAGCCAAGCGCCAGGCGGGCCGCGATCGAGCGGTGCAAATTACGCACTGTCGATCACGCCCAGGGTATAGCCGACGCCGCGCACCGTGTGGATCAGCGGCGGTGAAAATTCCTTGTCCACCTTGGTCCGCAAGCGGCTCACCTGCACGTCGATGACGTTCGTCTGCGGGTCGAAATGGTAATCCCACACGGCTTCGAGCAGCATGGCGCGCGTGACGGACTGGCCCTGGTGGCGCATCAGGTATTCGAGCAAACGAAATTCGCGCGGCTGCAGGGCGATCTGGCGGTTGGCGCGCGTCACGCGCATGGTGCGCATGTCGAGCACCAGGTCGGCCACCTGCAGCTGCGTCGATTCGGGCACGGGCGCGGCGCGCCGCAGCAGCGCTTCGATGCGCGCCAGCAGTTCATCGATGGCGAACGGTTTCGACAGGTAATCGTCGCCGCCGCTGCGCAGGCCGCGCACGCGCTCGTCGACGCTGGACAGGGCCGACAGCACCAGCACGGGCGTGTTGCGGCCCATGCCGCGCAGGCGCGCGACGATGGCCAGGCCGTCAATCTCGCCGGGCAGCAGGCGGTCGAGCACCAGCGCATCCCAGTCTTCGCCGCAAGCCAGGCGCATGCCGTCGATGCCATTGTCGCAGGCGGTGACGTCGTGGCCCGCCTCGCGCAGGCCGGCACAGATATAGCGGGAAGTTTCGGCTTCGTCTTCGATGACCAGGCAGCGCACGGAGAATTCCTTGTAAAGATCAGGCAGCAAATAGGCGCAGCATACGCCAGGCGCGCGCCACTTGCCAGCCCCGCCGCGTGCGACGCGCGATCACAGGGTCGGGTACAATACAGCCTCGACAATGTTTGGCCGCGCCCGCGCGCGCATTTTTTATCGGCGCCTCCCGGCTTGCCGCGGCCTGCAAACCATCACTGCCACTAACGAACATCAGGCGCGCCTGGCGCGCGCCACAAACCGATACAGCCATGAAATCGACCCACTCTCTCGCACTGGCGCTGGCCATGGCCATCAGCTGCGGCGGTGCCGCCGCCGCAGACACCAAGCAAAGCATGCTGTTCGATGAAATCCCCATCGGCAGCTGGAGCACTTCCGCCGAACTGGGCGCCATCACCACCTCGGGCAACACGGTCGGCACTTCCGTCACGGGCAAGATCGACGCGCGCCAGGAGCTCGATGACTGGAGCAACCAGTACATCTTCAGCGGCTATTTCAAGGAAGACGAAACAACGAACGACGATGGCGAAAAAGTGCGCGAACGCTCGGCCGAACGCTTTTCCGCCTCCGCAAAGGCGGCGTACAAGCTGATGGCCGACCATGAAAAGCTGTTCGTGCTGGCTTCGCACGTGAACGACAAGTTCGGCGCCTACACCAAGTACTCGACCCTGGCCGTCGGTCATGGCTCGCGCTGGTACCAGTCGACAGACAAAAGCGTCGACGTGGAAATCGGTCCTGGCTATTTCAGCGGTACCAACGACGCGGGCGAATCGGAACACGGCCTGACGGTGCGCGGCGCGGCCGCCATGAAGTGGAAGATCAGCCAGTCGGCCATGTTCACGCAGACGGTCAGCGTGGAACGGGGCACCTCGAACACCCACTCGATCGCCGAAACCGCCCTCAGCACGAAAATCAACGGCACCATGCAGATGAAAGCCGCCTTCAGCGCCCGCAACGACACGCGCGTGCCGGACGACAAGAAGAACACGGATACGCAAACCTCGCTGACCCTGGTCTACTCGTTCTGACATGCGGGCCACGCTGATGCGGCGCCTGCGCCTTGGCGCCCTGCTGTGCGCCGCGGCGCTGCTGAGCGGCTGCGCCGCCGTCACCGTCAGCTCCATTTCACCGGCCGACTACCTGCAGCAGCGGCGCGGCGACATTCTCGCCACGGGCAAACTCAGCGCCTCGGCCAGCGAGGTGCTGCGCATCATCGGCAGCGACATCGCCGCCTGCGAAGCCAATACGGGCAGCTGCCGCGCCGACCTGGCCCGTTCCGAGCTGCTGAGCGACGAGCAGCGCCTGGCGACGCTATCGGAATTGTGGCTGGAAAGCGCGCTGGCGGAAGAAAAACAGGGCGGCCACCCGAGCGCCGAAACGCTGGCCGCCTGGCTCGAATCGGCCCGCTACGCGTATGCCTACCTGTTCTACACGACGCGCACGCCGGGCCAGCGCGCCTTCGAAGAACGGCAGACGCAAATCCGCGACTACTATAACTATGCCGTGCAAAAGGCCGTCGGCAACCTGTTCCGCCACCGCGGCGAATACCGCCCCGACGGCAATGTGATCCGCGTCGCCGGCTGGCAGATCGACAGCGAATTGTCTGCCCTGCGCCTGCCCGATGACGGCACCCTGCCCGACGAACTGCTGCCGGCCACCTCGCTGTCGTTTTCCGGCCTGCGCAATGTGTACCGGCGCGACGGCTTCGGCGCCGACCTGGTGGCCGTCATGCCCAAGCCCCGGGCGTCGAAAGGCGAGTACGTGCCGTACCAGGAAACACGTTTTCCCGTCGTCACGGCGCTGATCCGCTTCGACGGCAACAGCCTGCAGGAGGTACTGGCCACGCAGCAACTGCTGGTGATGCTGGTCGACCCGACGCGCAGCGAATCGACGCGCATGGCGGGCCAGGAACTGCCCGTGGCGGCCAATTTCACGGCCGGCTACGGCCTGTGTCTGGCCCGTTCCGGCTTTGGCGTGCAGGCGCTGCGTACCCTGTTCGGCAGCGCCGACGGCATTTCGCGCCCGCAGGTGCACCTGATGCAGCCCTATGACCCGAACAAGCGCACCATCGTCATGCTGCACGGCCTGGCCAGCAGCCCGGAAGCGTGGATCAACGTGGCGAATGAACTGATGGGCGACGAGCAGCTGCGCCGCCGCTACCAGATCTGGCAGGTGTACTACCCGAGCAATGCGCCGCTGGCGGCCAACAACGCCGCCATCCGCAAGGCGCTGAACGCGACCCTGACGCAGTTCGACCCTGCCGCCAAGGCCGACGCGGCCAACGACATGGTCTTGATCGGCCACAGCATGGGTGGCGTACTGGCGCGCCTGATGGTCTCCGATGCCAGCAACACGCTGCTCGACGCCATCACGGAAGAATACAATTTGAAGGGCAAGAAGGCGGAAAAAGTGCGCGTGGGACTGGCGCCCTACCTGAATTTCACGGCCATGCCGCAGGTGAACCGCGCCATCTTCATCGCCGCGCCGCATCGCGGCACTTCGTTCGCCAACCACAAGGTGGCGCGCTGGATCGCCAACCTCGTCACGCTGCCCATCACCATGCTCGACCAGTTGTCGGACGCCGCCGGCAGCCTGGCGCAGCTCGACACGGGCAGCAGCGAACCGCTGCGCATCCCCAACAGCATCGACAACCTCAGCGACAAGGACCCGTTCGTGCGCCTGGTAGCCGACCTGCCCATCAGCCCGAACGTGCGCTACTACTCCATCATGGGCAACGACACGCCGGACCTGCCGCTTGCGGAATCGAGCGACGGCGTCGTGCCCTACGCCAGCGCCCACCTCGACGGCGCACAGTCGGAAAAAGTCATCCCTTCGTGGCACAGCGTGCAGGAAAGCCCGCAGGCGATTCTGGAGATACGGCGGATTTTGCGCATGCCTGATACCCTGCCCTGAGGCACTTGGCATTCTTCGCGCATGGATTATCGCTGGATAAGAAAGTTACAGCGCATGATAAAGTTGCGAAACATGAGAATCTTGTATATGATGTTCTTTACTGCGCTACTGCAAAGGAATGATCATGACAGTGCATCTGCATCACGATACTCTGGCGCCCGAGCTTCAGGCATTAACGGATAGCGACCTGCGGGTGGTGGAACAATTCTCGCGCCTCGTGACCGCACAGCTCGACATACTGGCACAAGGACCCGAGCGCCTGCGCCTGATCGACCTGGCCACGCGCGCGCTCCAAGAGGCGCGCGCCTCTTTGGTCACCCCGCCGCCGCTCCCGCCGGTCCAGCTTCCCGTGTCAAAACTCAAGGTGTCCGATGTGATCGGACAAGGATGGGTGGAACTGTCGCAGGCGTCGCTGTATCGCGCGGTGGAAAGCCAGCGGTTTTATTGCGTGACACCCAAGGGGCGTAGTATCGGCAAGGAATTTCCGGCGTGGCAATTTATCCAGCCCGTGCCGGAACTGATCGCACCGGTACTGGCGATCCTTGCCGGCCAGCCCAGCAGTGAAATCCATGCCTTCTGGATCAGCAGTGCAGACGAACTCAACGAACTGTCGCCAGCAGAGATGCTTGCAGGCAAATCGTTCGAGACGCGGACCGAGGTCCATCCCAGCCAGCAGGCGCAGCTGGACCTGCCGGCAAGCGAGAGATTGCGCAAGGTGCTTGCGGCAGCGAAGTGGCAGCATAGGGGCATGGCCGACATCACGGGCTAGCCTTGCATGAAACTTGAACTGGAAGAAACACCGATTCCACCTGAAATGGCCACGCGCCTGCCGGCGCTGGCATCGCTGCGCGCTGAATTATTGCGCAATGTCGTCACTTTTCCAGCCGGCCAGGCCCTGGTACGCGCAGCGTGGAACGTGGCATCCATCTGGCCGGCGAAGGTCGAACGGACCTGCCGCTTCGGCCCGCCTGCCGAGCTGGCCAACGCCAACGGCTTCCCCTATCACTGGGTATAATATTGCGGAAGATACCTGCACTGCTGCCTGGGAAGCGCAGCTTTGCCGCAATGACGTCACACGCCCCGGCACTTTTTATATCGCGCACGCTGCGCAACAAGCGCTGATCCCAACCTTGTCCTTCAGCGCCCCGCTGCAATTGTTCGACCTGACCGGGATGGCCGCCAGCCGGCTGGGCATTTATGATCAATCGCACAGCCCCGATCACGGCTGGTGCCAATGGCTTGGCTGGCAGCTTGACCAGATCATTGCGCAGGAAAATAGTCCGGTTCACGGCTTCGTGTATCCGTCGCGCCGCCAGCCCGGCAAACTGGCTTATGCGATATCGTCCCGCCATATGACAGCACTGGAAACCAACATGGCATGCTCACACATGCAATTCGGCGCCACTGAAGCATATGCACGCTTGCTCGCCGATCGCCTGCGCGCGGATCCGCCCTGACCTGAGATTCCCTACACCGGCTCGCGCCACTTGTCCTTGATCTCCAGCATGGCCGGCAGCTGCTCGATGAACAGCGCCAGCAAGTCAGGGTCGAAGTGCGTGCCGCTGTCGCGCTGCATGGTGGCGATGGCTTCGTCGATCGTCCAGGCGCGCTTGTACGGGCGCTCGCTGGTAAGGGCGTCGAAGACGTCGGCGATGGCGACGATGCGGCCTTCATGCGGGATTTCCTCCCCCTTCAAACCTTGCGGATAGCCGCTGCCATCCCATTTTTCGTGGTGCGTCAGGGCGATGGTGCGCGCCATTTTCAGCAAGCCGCTCGCGTGCTCGCCGATGATGGCCGCGCCGATTTCCGCGTGGCGGCGCATGACTTGCCATTCGTCCGCATCAAGCTTTCCTGGCTTTTGCAGGATGGCGTCGGGGATGCCGATCTTGCCCACGTCGTGCATGGGCGCCGCATTGAGCAGGTCTTCCGCCCTGCCCGCCCTGTAGCCGGCCGCCAGCGCCAGCTGGCGCGCGTAATAGCTCATGCGGATGACGTGCATGCCCGTCTCGTTATCCTTGTATTCGGCCGCCTGGCCCAGGGTCTGGATCACCTGCAGGCGCGAGCGGCGCAATTCCTCGGCGTCGACCAGCGACAGATGCGTACGCACGCGGGCACGCACGATGGGTGGGCTGACCGGCTTGGTGATGTAATCGACGGCGCCCGCATCAAAGCCGTCCGCCTCGTCCTTCACGTCGCACAGGGCGGTGACGAAAATGACGGGAATGGGCGCGGTGGCCGGCATGGCTTTGAGCTGGCGGCACACTTCATAGCCCGTCATGGCGGGCATCATGATGTCGAGCAAGATCAGTTCGACGGGGTTGTTCTGCGCCAGCTCCAGCGCCTTCTCGCCATCCTTGGCGTACAGCAGGCGGTAATCGTCCTGCAGGATCTGGCGCAGCACCTGCAGATTCGTCGCTTCGTCGTCGACCAGCAGCAGGATCGGTTTGTCTTCGTGTAAGGTCATCGTAAGCCCAATATCAGGAAAGGTCGGCAGGCGCTGGCGTTTCCAGCCACGCCAGCAGCTGGCGCAGCACGCCCGCGGCGCGCGCGAATTCAAAGTCGTCGATGGCGCTGGCCAGCGCCTGCAATCGCTGCTGCTGTCCGTGCGGCGCCAGCATGGCCGCGATCTGCGCCATCAGGGCGTCGTCGAGCTGCCCACCCTCCAGACTGGCGATGGCTTGCCGCAGCAAGGCGCCGGCGGCGGCATCGAGTGGCGCGCCGACAGCCGGCGTACCCACGGCCACGGCCGGCATACCCGATTCTTCCAGTTCGCCGGCCAGCGCCATGAAGGCGGCGGCCAGCTGCACCAGCAATTCGGTCGCCGGCAACTGGCGCGCGATCGCCTGCTCGATGCGTCCCAGCAGGCCTTCGACCTGCACCAGGCACAGGTTGCCCGCCGCGCCCTTGATACGGTGCAGCAGATGGCCCGCCACGCTGCTGCCGCCGCGTTCCAGTTCGGCCGCCAGCATGGCGGCGCAGTCGCCATTGGCCTGTACGAAGCGGCCAATCGCCCGCTGCAATGCTTCGTGGCCGCCCCACAGGGCGATGCCGCGCTGCCAGTCGACCTGGCCGGCGGCAGCACGCGCCGCCGCGCCGGCAGCCGGCGGCATGGACACGGCGATATCGAGCAGGCGCGCGATTTCCGCTGTCAGCTTGTGCATTTCCAGCGGTTTCGAAGCAAAGCCGTTCATGCCGGCCGTCTGCGCGGCGCGCCGGTCCTGTTCCAGCACGCTGGCCGTCAGGGCGATAATGGGCGTCGCCTTCAAGCCCTGCTCGCGCTCGTACACCCGGATCAAACGCGTCGCTTCCAGGCCATCCATGCGCGGCATCTGCACGTCCATCAGGACGATGTCGAAGCTGCCCTTGCTGAACTCGCGCACGGCGCTCTCGCCATCGCTGGCGGCGATCACTTGGTGGCCGGCCGCGCCAAGGCTGATCAGGAGCAGCTCCACGTTCTGCGGCACGTCGTCGGCCGCCAGGATGCGCAGCGGCGGCAAGGCCACCACGGGCTGCTCGCTGCGGCGCGACACGGCCTTGCCCGGCGCCAGCGGCAGCAGCACGTGGAACACGCTACCCACGCCCAGGGTGCTTTCCACCGTGATGGTGCCCCCCATCAGTTCGACCAGTTGCAGCGAAATCGTCGTGCCCAGACCCGTGCCGCCAAAGCGGCGGCTCATCGAGGAATCGGCTTGCGTGAATGGAGCGAAGATTTTGTCCAGGCGGTCGGCCGGGATGCCGATGCCCGTGTCGTGCACGGCGATATGCACCTGCTCGCCCCGCATGCCGACGGCCACGCGCACATGGCCCACTTCCGTGAACTTGACGGCGTTACCGATCAAATTCGTCAGCACCTGCTGCACCCGGCGCGCGTCGCCCAGGAAGAACTGGCCCATGCCGGGGTCGACATCGACATGCAGCACCAGGTCGCGCGCATGCGCCGTGATGCGCAGGGACGCGGCCACGTGGTCGACCAGATCCGGCAGCGAAAAGTCCACCAGTTCCAGCTCGGTCGCGCCTTTTTCCAGCTTGGCCATGTCGAGGATGTCGTTCAGCAGCTCGAGCAGCGAACGGGCCGACTGGCGCACCGTGCCCAGGTGGCGGCGCTGCAGGCTGTCCAGGGCTGTGCCCAGCAGCACTTCCGTAAAGCCGATGATGGCGTTCATCGGCGTGCGGATTTCATGGCTCATGTTGGCCAGGAAGCTGGTCTTCGATTCGGCGGCCAGTTCGGCGCGGTCTTTCGCCGCGCGCAGGTTTTCCTGCATGGCGCGCCGCTCGCTGACATCGGTGGCCAGCTTGACCACCTTGAACGGCTTGCCGTCCGTGTTGAAGATCGGGTTGTACGAAGCCTGTATCCACACTTCCTTGCCATGCTTGCCGATGCGCTTGTACTCGCCCGTATTGAATTCACCCTGCGCCAGCTGCTGCCAGAACGCGCTGTAGTCGGGCGAGGTCACATAGCCCGGTTCGCAGAAGATGCTGTGGTGCAGGCCCAGCACGTCGTCGAGCTGGTAGCCGACCAGGTCGAGGAAGTTCTGGTTGGCAGCCAGGATGCGTCCCTGCAGGTCGAACTCCGCGACGGCCGTCGCGCGCGAGATCGCCGTCACCTTGCCCTCGTATTCCGCGTTGCGCAATTCGCTTTCCGTGATGTCGAGGATGACGCCGTCGATCCAGCGCACCACGCCGTCGTTATCGAGCACGGGACCGCTGCTTTCGCGTACCCAGCGCTCGCGCCCGTCGCGGTGGATCATGCGGTAGACATTCTCGAAATCGCGCCGTTCGCCGGCCGCCTGCACGCAAGTGTCGTTGACGCGCTGGCGGTCGTCTGGATGCACGAGGTCGAACAGCCTGACCCGCCCTTCGGCGAAGTCCTGCGGCAGCCAGCCCGTCAGGTTGAAAACGGCGTCGCTGATGAAAATCATCTTCCATTCGGGCGCGAAGCTGCAGTGGAAGGACACGCCGGGGATATTGCGGATCAGGGTGCGGTACTGGCGCTCGCTGTCCTTGAGCGCCTGCTCCATGCTGCGCGACGAGCGCATGTCCGTGACAAACGCCACGAATAGGGGCTGGCCCGGCGTATCGATCTTGCCGATCGCCACGCGCATGGGCAGCACGGCGCCATCCTTGTGCCGTCCATCGAGTTCGCGTCCGCTGTCGAGGATGCGCGAGGCGCCCGTTTCCAGGTAGTCGCGCAGATAGCCCTCGTATTCGGCCGCATCGGCCGGCTGCAGCAGCACGCTGGCGTCGCGCCCCACGATTTCCGTCTCGCGCCAGCCGAACAGGCTTTCCGCGGCGGGATTGAAGGAGCGCACCTTGCCCTGGCCATCGATGGTGATCAGGCCATCGGCCGCCGTGTCGACGATGGCGCGCAGGCGCGATTCGCTGACGCTGGCGTGGCGCAACAGCTGGCGGTAGCGCAGCAAGCCGTTCGCGGCCGCCACGAAGACGGTCAGGGTGACAGTGATCAGGGCCACGGCCAGGGCCACGAACGAGGCTTGCACCGTGATCGTGTTCTCGCCTGCCGTGGGCGTGCCGGAAAAGCGCGCGGCCAGCATGCCCGTGTAGTGCATGCCGGAAATGGCCAGGCCCATCACCACGCTGCTGAGCAGCAAGGACGCCAGGGGGCTGAGGCGCTGGCGCTGGCGCATGGCGCTCAGGCCGAAGCGCACCCACAGGGCCAGCATGGCCATGGTGACGGCCACCAGCAGCGACAGGGCGAACAGCCACGGCTGGTAGCGCAGGGTCAGCGAAGTCTGCATGGCGGCCATGCCGCTGTAATGCATGGAACCGATGCCCACGCCGACGAGCACGCCGCCAACCACCAGTTGCTGCCAGTTGATGCTCGGACGCGCCAGCAAGTGCAGCGCCACCCACGAAGCGGCCATGCCGGGTAGCATGGAGAGCAAGGTCAGGCCGGGATCGAACGAGACGCGCGTGCAGATATCGAAGGCCAGCATGCCGATGAAGTGCATCGACCAGATGCCGCCACCGAGCGCGATGGCGCCCGTGATGATGGCCGTCTGGCGCTGGAAGCCGCGCTCGCTGCTGCGCGCCATGCCGGCGATCTGCAGGGCCATGAACGAGGCAAAGATGGCGATACCGATGGAAAACAGCACCAGCCAGGCATTGTGCGTGCCATAGATGTACTGCATGGTATCGGTCGATACGGCAAAGATGGAACTAAACATACTGTCGTGGCATAAGTGGAGTAAAACCTAACGTCGCAAAACATGACGGCACACCGCGCGCCGTCGCCAGGCTTCTTACCAAAGCGGCAATACAGCGGAAATGACAACGGTAGCAGTCGACCAGGGCAAGGCTCGGTCATCACGCCCGCGCCTGCCGCGCGGGGGAAAGGTGCCCGTTCAGAGAGAACAAGCGGAATGCGTACGAACTCTGGCGCGGATGTCTGGCCGCCAGCGTGACGATGATTTTTTTAAAGAGCCATGAGTATAGTTGCTTTACGAAAATATTCATAGGACTTCAGCAATACAGTTGCCAAAACAAACATATTCTGCGGCCTCGATGCCACAGCTCAGGAAAGCAGGCGCTCGGCCATCATCTCGCCATCGCCGTCGAGCCCTGTTTCGACGAAACCGGACTGCGCATACAGTTGCCGGGCACGCACGTTGGCCGGCACGTAGTAGAGCACCACCCTGCCCGCCCCGCGCGAACGCATCTCGTCCAGCAGCAGGGCCAGGGCCGCCCGGGCAAATCCCTGCCCCTGCCGCGGCGCCGCGATCATCAAGCGGTACAGCACATGCGTATCCTGCCGCCCCGCACTGCCCGGCAGCGCGTACATGGCAAAGCCGATCAGTTCGTCGCCGGCATAGATGGCGCGCGGCTGCATGTTGGCGTGACTGGCGGCCAGCGCCAGCGACTCGGCATTGCTGGCAATGAAATCGCGTTGCGCCGCATGCAGCGGCAGCCCGATGACGGCCTCGGCGTTCGCCGCGCATACGGGATGCAGATTCAAGGCAGCGTTGACGACCATTCTTTTTTTATTTCGCTCAGGCGTTCTGCGCCAGCATGCGGCGGAACCATGCCAGTTGCTCGCGCGTCAAATAATTGGCGCCATCGCCGTGCAGGATGACGATTTCGATCTCGGCGGGAATCGAGGCAAGCAATTGCGCGCCCGTCACGGGAATCTTCGGAAACGCGATGCCGGCCAGGAAGGCCAGGTCTTCCGCCACCGTCACGCACTGGCGCTCGGGATTGGGCGACGGCACGAGGAACAGGTCGATCTGCTCGCTCTGCCCGCCGATAACAACGTGCAATTGCGCGGCCAGCAGTTCGGGCAGGATCAGCTCGATGTTATTCTCGGTGCGCGATTGCTGGAAAGCGCTTTTCAAGGGTGTGAGGACAGGAGTAGCGGTCATGGCAAAGTGAAAAGATAAAGACGGCGGCAGTGTAGCAGAGGCGCCGCAAGGGACGCGCTCTGCTGGCGCAACGGCTACATCTTGTAGTGCAAGGACAGCAGCACGCTGCGCGGCGCGCCGTAACGCTCCAGCCCGCCCGACCACGCATAGCCGAGCGCCTGGTAGTAGCGGCGGTCGAGCACGTTGTCGATATTCAGGCGCAGCTGCAGCTGCTCGTTGATACGGTAACCGGCCGTCAGCCCGACGATGGCGTAGCCGCCCTGCCGTGTCAGGTAAGCCGTGTCGCGGCGCTCAATCTTGTCTTGCGCGTACACGGAAGCGCCCACATTCCATTGCGCCAGGCTGCCGCCCAGCTGTACGTTCGTCATCAGCTTGAACAGCTGCTTCGGTTCGTCCGTGGCGATGCGCTGGCCGATATTGGCGGCCACGCTGTCCTGCGTGTACTTGGCCAGTACATGGGTGTAGCCGCCCGCGATCTGCCAGCCCGGCAATGGCGAGCCCGACAATTGCAGATCGACGCCTTCGCTCCGCACCTGCCCGGCCGCGCGGGCGCAGTAGATGGCGCCGCCAGTGGGACAGTTGAGCTCATCGGCCATGGCGCGATTATTCTGCTTGATGCGGAACAGCGCGCCGCTGGCATTGAGCCTGCCGCCGAAATACTCGCCCTTGACGCCCACCTCCAGGTTGGTGCCGCTCAACGGCGGCAAGGTGTTGCCGCGCACGTCCAGCGAACTTTGCGGTTCGAAAATCTGCGTGCCGCTCGCATACACGGAATGATGCGAGTCCACATCGTAGACGAGGCCCGCGTACGGCGTGAATTTCGCGTTTTCCGTCAGGCCGCGGCGCCAGGTCGGGTTGGAGGCATACCAGCCCGTGACATCCTGCGCATACCAGCCGAAGCGCCCGCCCAGCACCAGGCGCAGTGGATCGGCCAGGCTGAAGTTGCCAGCCGCATAAATCCCCTTCTCGTCCGTCTTGCGACCCCAATTGTACGGCTCGAACGGCGCGCCGCGCATCGGATAGGCGTAGGGATTCCACTGGCGGATATCGATCACGCGCGTCCCTGCGCCTTCCCAGCTCTGGCCCGCGTCCGAATCGTCATGGCGGTAGCTGACACCGACGATCACGTCGTGCTGGCGGCCGAACCAGGTGACGGGGCCGCTCAAGCGCCAGTCGGCCACCACTTGTTCCGTGTTGTACTTCCATCCCGTTTCCGACTGGTTCAGCTTGTATATTTCGCCATCGATGCGGCTGTTGGTGGTATTGCGCGTGCTGGAAGAAGCGTCGATGCGCGTGATGGCGAAGCGGCTGCGCCAGCCCTGCTCCAGCTTTGTTTCCAGGTCGGCGAAGACGACGTTGTTGTCGCGCTTCTGGAACGAGTCGGCATTATTCAGGAAGGTCGAGCGGGGCAAGTCCATGTGACGGCCGTCAAGCATGGTCGGCAAGCCGACGAACACGCCGTCCGTGCGGCTGTGCTGGCGCGAAAAGCCGATGCCAGCCGTGGTCGACGGCGTCAAGTCCGCCTCGACGATCGCATACACGGTGCTGTTCTTGTTGTTGACCACGTCGACGAAACTGTCGCTGTCGCGCCAGCTGGCCGCCACACGCCCCCGCACGCTGCCCGAGGCATTCAGCGCATTGCTGGCGTCCACCGTCAATTGCCGCTCCTTCCAGCTGCCCAGATGAGCGGAAGCGTTCAGCAAGGGCGTGGTCGTGGGCCGCTTGCGTATCATGTTGATGCTGCCCGACGGCGCGCCAGCCCCTTCCATCAAGCCCGTGGCGCCGCGCACCACTTCCACCCTGTCGTACATCAGCATGTCGGCCGAGACGTTGCGCTCGTTAAAACCCGTGACGTCCAGCGGCAAGCCATCGACGTTGACGTGGCTTAAGGCAAAGCCGCGTGCGAAATATGTGGTTTCCTGGTCGGACACGCCTTGCGTCTTGCCATAGATGCCAGGCGTGGCGCGGGCCACGTCCTGCAAGGTGGTCAGATCGAAATCTTCCATTTGCTGGCGCGAAATGACGCTGACCGTTTGCGGCGTGTGGCGCTGCGACAAATTCAGCCCCGTGGCCGTCGACATATTACGCGCCGTATACAGCCCCGTGCCTTCCGTGGCGCGGTCCGCCTCGGCGCTGACAACGACGGCGGGCATGCTGGCCAGGCCGCCATCGGCCGTGCTGATAGTGATCTTGCGCAGCAGGTAATTGCCATTGCCACCATCCGTCGCTTCCAGGCCGCTGCCCTGCAGCAGTTTTTGCAAGCCGGCCGTAACCCCATGGCTGCCTTGCAAACCCGGCGTCGCCAGCCCGTCGAGCATCACGCTCTGCGTGGACAGGTTGATCCCCGCGGCAATGGCAAACGAGGCCAGTGCGCTGCGCAAGCTGCCGGCGGGAATGCTGTACTCGCGCACGTTGGCGGCCGGACTGGCCTCGGCCGCCAACGCCATGTGTGGCAAGCCGGCGCCGGCGGCGCCCACGGCGAGGAGCAGGACCAGCGCGGCGCGCACGGCGCCGGTGGTGGGATGGAGCGTCATGCGTGCTGCGATAAACTTACGGTGCTGCAAAGCCATGTGGACCCTTTCGATGGTTCGGATTGTTCGTTCTCTACCTTGTATGACGAAGCAATCCGGAAAAAGGGACAGGGGAAATGCAAATAAGCTGCGCCTGTCGGCTTGGCGGGAAATCGCAGGTCGGCTTGGCGGGGCGCAGCCATGCGTAAGCCGGCAAGGCCAGCCAACGTTGCCTGTCGGCTTACGCCCTGCGGGCCAAGCCGACCTACAAGCCCCGGCATTCGTCAGCCGACAAGCTCAAGCCGCCTCGACGCTGATCCAGTAACGCGTGCGGCGCGCCAGCCGGATCGGCAAGGATCGCTGCAGCAGAAGCAGGATATTGTCCGGGTCGTTCAACTGGAAGATGCCGTCCACGGGCATGGCTGCCAGCGCGGGATCGCAGCGCAGCACGCCGTAACGGTAACGCGCCACCTGTTCCAGTACCTCGCCCAGCGGCATGCGCTCGGCGATCAGCACGCCCCGCAGCCAAGCTTCCGCATGCGATGCCAGCGGCGTCAAGGCAGAAACGGCACGGTCATCGAAACTACCCTGCCGGCCCGCATCGATCCTGCGCAAGGCGTCGCGAGCTTCGCTTGGCTGGATCTCGACCGCCCCCTCGCTGACGCTGACCTGCGTGCGCGGCGCCAGCAAGGTGCCAAGGTGGCGTACGCTGAAGTGCGTGCCCAGCGCGCGCACGGCGCCATTGCTGCTGCGCACGAGGAAGGAGCGCGCGGGCACGGCTGCGTCGTGGGCCGTGGCGACGTGGATTTCCCCCGCATGCAGCAAGACCTGCCGCGCCGCGTGGTCAAAGTGGACGTCGATGGCCGTGTCCGTATTGAGCACCAGTTGCGTGCCGTCGGGTAATGTCATGTGGCGGATTTCGCCCCTGGCCGTGCGGATGCCGGCACGCCACGCTTGCCACGGTGCAGACTGGCTGGCCAGCCACAGGGCCGGTCCGGCCGCGATCAGCCCGGCCAGGCCGTAAAGCACGGCGCGCCGCTGCGGCGACTGCGGCGCCGCATCCGCCGTCTGGCGCAGAGCTGGCGGCACGCTGGCGAGAGTGCTGCACACCAGCTCGGCCCGTTGCCACGCCGCTTCATGCGCGGGATCGCTGGCGCGCCAGGCCTGGAACGCTTGCTGCTCGCTTGGCGTCAAGGCGCCCCCGTGCAGGCGCACCAGCCATTGCGCCGCCGTCCGCGCCGCGCGGGGATCGATGGAAGCGGTCACAGGATCAGCAGGATGCAGCGTTCGAACGCCTGCACCATGTAGCGCTTGATGCTGCGCTCGCTCACGGCCAGGCGCCTGGCGATTTCTCCGTAGCCGAGGCCGTCGACATGGGCCAGCAGGAAGGCGCTGCGCACGAGCGGCGGCAAGCCGTCGAGCATGGCATCGATGCGCTGCAGGGCTTCGCGCACAAGCAGCCGTTCTTCCGGCGACTGCATCAGCAATTCAGGCTGCTGCGCCAGGGTTTCCAGCCACGCCTGCTCCAGCGACAGGCGCCGGTAATGGTCGATCAGCAGGCGCTGCGCCACGGTCGTCAGGTAGGCGCGCGGTTCGCGCAAGGTTTGCCGGTTCTCCGGCGGCGCCATCAGCAGGCGCACGAAGGTATCGTGCGCCAGGTCGGCCGCATGGTCGGCGCACTGCAGCTTGGCGCGCAGCCAGCGCATCAGCCAGCCATGATGGTGGCTGTAGATACCGGTTATCGACTCGCTGGGCTGCGCAATGTTCACTGGGACTCCGATGCGCGCAAGGCAAGGCGCGGCTAATTGATAATAATTCTCATTATCACAAATCATTGCCGCTGGCGTCAATGCCGATGCTCGCCTATCCCTGAAACTGTTGTTTCAGCGTGGCTGCGCTCTTCTAGCGGTCGGTATACAAGCTCTTCATCACCATGCCGCCGCGCATTTTCTTCGCACCCGGCGCCAGCCCCGCCGGACAAGCGCCCTGGAACACCGCCGCCAGTTCCGTGCGCTGCACTTCGCTCTTGCCATTGACTTGCACGGTGGTGTCGGCGCTCAAGGTATATGCCTTGGCCAGGTCGCCCTTGAAGGTGCCGGCCAGCTTGGCGTCCGGACAGCTGGACGCGAATTGGTAGCTATCGCCCTGGCGGCTTTGCGACTCGATCTTGCATTCCTGCTCGAAGCCGGACCACAGATCGTCGTCGATCAGGCGGTCGCGCGCGTGGTCGACGCAGATTTCCCAGGAAAATGGCGAGGTGGCGGGCGTCACCTTCCACAGCCCCGTGGCGCGCTGCAAACGCTGCACAGGCTCGGCCGCCGAAGCGAACGTGGCCGCACACAGGGGAAGGATAGTCATCAGGAACAGGGTGGCGCTGCGCTTCATGGGCATTCCTTTTAGCTAAAAGTTTGAATATAGCAAAGAGGAATGCCCGCAGGCCGCACGCTTAGCCGTAGATGACGGTCGCGGGCGATTACGCCAGAGCGGGTTTCCCGGGCTTTGCGGCCAGCACGAAAGGAATGGCAAACGGCCCCAGCAAGGTCACCAGGACGGCCCGGACGGCCGTTGTCTTGACGAGGCGGCGCTTGGCAATGAACATGCAGGCGAAGGCCGACAGGGACCAGATCAAGGCAGGCAAGTATTCAGTCATCATGAACTCCGGATGCGCCTTGGAAGGCAGGAAAACCATGCTGACACGGAAATGTGCTCGCCGCAATGGCAGATTGGGCATCGGCCAGGCGATGCGCCGTCGAGCACGAATTTTTCAGCAATTCTTAAGACTGCAGCTCACTCGGCTGTCAGACTTTCATGTTTTTGCAGATCATTGCGCTGGTGACAGCGGTAAAGCTCTCGCCTTGACTACGTGGCCGGCGGCGCGGGGCACGGCGTCTGACCGGCCATTTGCGCATAGCTACTGGCGCCGCCGCCCAGATGCATGAAATCCGTGTATACAACGCGCTTGCCGTGTAGCGTGTCCTGAAATCCGCCCAAGTAGGCGCCCGTCTTCGGATAATTACCGCGCGACGGCAAGTCCACATTCATATAGTGGGTAGGGAAATTGCTTCCCTCGTACACCAACTTGCCGTTCAGCCACAGGCGCGATGCGCCCGTGCCGGAAGCATGCTGCCAATCCGCATCGAGCACCAGGCAATACCATTTCTCACGCTCAATCTTTCCCAACATCAGCCGTTGCTGCATCGTATTGTCCGGACTTGCATCCGGCACCATTACATCGCCCTTCTGCGTGTAGGTATCGCGATGATTGGCCCGCGTCTCCATCAGCAGATCGGGACCATCGGCGATGATCGAGAACGGCGGCGCCGTCACGACGATACCCCTGGCGCTATGCACCTGGAACACGACGATCCAGCCATCCTTGCCCGTCAGGTCCCAGTCCGCAGGAAAATACACGCCACCCGCATACCAGCGCCGTCCCTGGGGCACGCGCTCATACGATGGCGTTATCTCGGTGCGTTTGCCATACTCGTCGGGATCGCTGGCGTTGACGGTCATGCGAAACACCTTGCGCGTCTCGACACCTTGAGTCACGGCGGGATCGCCCACCAATTCCACTCCGGCAGGATTGCCGGCGCTGATGCCGTACAGCCAGTTGAAGTAGCGTGTCGTCACATTGTCAAAGCTGGCTGGCCTGGGCAGGCTGGGCTGCGCCATCGTGGTCACGGGGCCGCCGATGCTGTTGACGACCTGCGCGTGCAGCGGCGTGGCGGCCAGCAATGCCAGCGTGGCGATGGCGGTGAATGCGCGCATAGGAAATCCTGGGTTCGGAGACGACTCAAGACGCCACATGGCAAGGCGTCTTTTGCGTCATGTCATTGAGTGAAGCGGCGGAATCGCCCACCCATAAAAAGTCGGCATACATCGCGCGATGACCAGGCGTTGCCCCCTCGGGCACGGTCAAGCCCACACGCGGCACGTGCAGTGCGCCCGCATAGCTGTTGTGGCTTGAGCGGGCGAAAAAAGTTTCCTTCACACTGCCATTCATGTACACGCGCAATTCACCAGCGCCAGCCACTGCGGACCAGTCGGCGCGCACCACCATGCAATGCCAGCTACCCAAGGTTGCCGGCCCAGCCATCACCGTGCGGCGCGCGGAATTGGCTGGCGTGATATCGCTCGCCCGATGATTGAAGTTCATGTTCAACATCAACTGGTCACCGCGTATCTGCAGGGCAAGGGGCGGCGCCAGTGCGCCTGCCCCGCTGCCGTTGTCGACCTGCGCCACGGTAATCGGCACGCTGCTCGTGATCCAGTCTGCAGGCAGGAATACGCTCATGGCATACCAGCGGCGGGTCGATTGCACGGGGTGCTGTTCATTCAACAGGTAGAAATCGCTATGCGGCGTGGCGTCCGTGCCATACCAGTCCGTGCGCACCACGGGCCGCGTGACGCCGCCCAGCGTAGCTGCAGTCGCCTGGACACGTTGCTGCGCGTGCTGGCGTACGCCGTAATAATCGGAGAAATGCTGCGCGATGTCTGCCGCCGGAACGCCAGGAAAGACGGCCGCAACGGCATATGCCTGCAAGCCCGCAACGGTCAATAAGGAAATGGCGGCAAGACAAAATTACTGCATGCAAAGCCTTGTATGGTTTGGCTATCAAAAACACGATGCAGGCAATTATATTTAAATATACTAATTTCAACAATTGATAAGTGTGTTTTTTATAACCATCATCAACTGGGCAGGATAGCGCCACGCGCGGCAAAGGAAGGGAACAACTGATATGCACGGGGCGCCTGCGCCGGTGGCGCACGGCTGGACAGCCAGGGCGACGCAGGAAAGTACCGGCCCCGCCAGGCGGGAACCGGCACCTGAAAGCAACTTAATGCTGGCCGATCTTCATGATTTTCAGCGCGTTCGTGCCGCCGACCTTGCCCATCGGCTCGCCCCAGGTCAGCACGACGGTGTCGCCCTTGGCCACGACTTTATGTTCCACCAGCAAATCTTCCGCCTGCTGCAAGACCTTGTCGCGGTCCGTGCCGGACGTCAGTTCCAGGGTGCTGACGTTGCGGTACAGGGCCAGCTTGCGGCGCGTGCCCACGCTCGGGGTCAGCGCCACGATGGGAATATCGATGTTGCAGCGGCTCATCCACAAGGCTGTGGAGCCCGATTCCGTCAGGGTGGCGATGGCTTTCACGCGCAGGTGATGGGCCGTAAACAGGGCGCCGTAGGCGATCGACTGGTCGATGCGCGAGAACGTGGCGTTGAGGAAATCGGCGTCCAGCTTGCAGGTATCCCATTTTTCAGCGTCCAGGCAGATGGCGGCCATGGCTTCCACCGTTTCGATCGGGTAGCGGCCCGAGGCCGTTTCCGCCGACGTCATGACGGCATCCGTGCCGTCGAGCACGGCATTTGCCACGTCGGACACTTCCGCGCGGGTCGGCACGGCGTTGACGATCATCGATTCCATCATCTGCGTGGCCGTGATCGCCAGTTTGTTCGACGCGCGCGCCATCTTGATCATGCGCTTTTGCAAGGCCGGCACGGCCGCATTGCCCACTTCCACGGCCAGGTCGCCGCGCGCCACCATGATGCCGTCGGAAGCGTCGAGAATTTCTTGCAAGGCAGGAATGGCTTCCGCGCGCTCGATCTTGGCGATCATCATCGGCTTGTGGTCCCACGCTTCGCCGGCGATATTGGCCAGCTGGCGCGCCATGACCATGTCGGTGGCGTTTTTCGGAAAGGACACGGCCACGTAATCGGCCTGGAAGCTCATCGCCGTTTTGACGTCTTCCATGTCTTTCGCCGTCAGGGCCGGCGCCGACAAGCCGCCGCCCTGGCGGTTGATGCCCTTGTTGTTCGACAACTCGCCACCGATCTTGACGGTGGTGTGGATTTCGCTGCCGACGACTTTATCGACCGTCAGCACGATGAGGCCGTCGTTGAGCAGCAGCACGTCGGCGGCGCGCAAGTCGCGCGGCAATTCCTTGTAGTCGAGGCCGCAGCGCTCGATGTTGCCCAGTTCGCCGTTCTCGCCCCATTTCGCGTCGAGGATGAACTTGGCGCCGTTTTCCAGGAAAATCTTGCCTTCTTCAAACTTGCCGACGCGAATCTTCGGGCCTTGCAAGTCGGCCATGATGGCCACTTCGCGGCCGCACAGGGCTGCCGCTTCGCGCACCATGCGGGCGCGGTCGATATGGTCTTGTGCCTTGCCATGCGAAAAGTTCAGGCGCACGACGTCGACGCCGGCCTTGAACATGCGGACCAGGGTATCGATATCGTTCGAAGCGGGGCCGATGGTGGAAACGATCTTGGTGGCGCGTTGCTGTACTTGCATGGTCATGGTTGCTGCTTTCTAAAATAAGTTGCTACAAGGGCCAGCCTTGTGGGCCGGCCGTCCTGGTGCGCTGGATCAGCGGTACTACGTTCTTACTTGGCCGCCATCAGAGCGACCGTCGTATCGAGCATGCGGTTCGAGAAGCCCCACTCGTTGTCGTACCACGACGACACTTTCACGAGGCGGCCCGAGACCTTGGTCAAGGTCGAATCGAAGTTCGACGAAGCCGGGTTGTGATTGAAATCGATGGAAACCAGTGGTTCCGTCTGGTACGTCAGGATGCCTTTCAGCGCGCCTTCCGACGCCGTTTTCAGCAAGGCATTCACCTCTTCCACCGTCGTATCGCGCTTGGCGATAAAGGACAGGTCAACCAGCGACACGTTGATCGTCGGCACGCGGATGGCGAAACCATCGAGCTTGCCATTGAGTTCCGGCAAGACCAGGCCGACAGCGGCAGCGGCGCCCGTCTTGGTGGGAATCATCGAATGCGTGGCCGAGCGGGCGCGGCGCAGGTCTTCATGCATCACGTCGGACAGCACCTGGTCATTCGTGTAGGCATGCACGGTGGTCATCAGGCCCGATTCGATGCCGATGGCGTCGTTGAGAGGTTTCACTAATGGCGCCAGGCAATTCGTCGTGCACGAGGCATTCGAGATGACCGTGTCCGTGGCTTTCAGCACGTGTTGGTTGACGCCGAACACTATGGTGGCGTCCACATCCTTGCCGCCCGGCGCGGAAATGATGACTTTCTTTGCCCCGCCCTTCAGGTGGGCCGACGCTTTTTCCTTGGTCGTGAAGAAACCCGTGCATTCGAGCACCACGTCGACACCGAGTTCGCCCCACGGAATCAGGGCCGGGTCGCGCTGCGCGAACACGCGGATGCGGTCGCCATTGACGAGCATATTGTCGCCGTCGATGGTGACGACGCCGGGAAACTTGCCGTGCACCGTGTCGTAGCGCGTCAAATGCGCATTCGACTTGGCGTCGCCCAGGTCGTTGATGGCGACGATTTCGATATCCTGCTGCTTGCCGCCTTCATAAAACGCGCGCAAGACGTTACGGCCGATGCGGCCATAGCCATTGATGGCAACTTTGATGGTCATGCTGTCTCCTTGATGTTTTCTGCTGAGTTCGTAAAGCCACCCAGAGTGCAACTGCCGGGGTCAGACCCGGCGGGTCTGACCCCGGATTTTCGGCGGCTCTGTCCTAAAAATTAACCGCTATTACGCAACCCCGCCGCAATGCCATTGATCGACAAATGGATTCCCGTGCGCGCCGCCGCATCCTGCTTGCCCTCGCGGAAGCGCTTCAGCAGCTCCACCTGCACGTGATTGAGCGGGTCGATGTAGGGGAAACGGTTGCGTATCGAACGCTGCATCAGCGGATTGGCTTGCTGCAATTCTTCCTGGCCCGTGATCAGTTTCAAGGCGTCCAGGGTGGCCGCGTATTCGGCGCGGATGCGCGTGAAGATGGCGTCGCGCAAAGCCTTGTCCTTGACCAGTTCCGCATACTTGCCGGCAATGGCGATGTCGCTCTTGGCCAGGACCATATCCATGTTCGACAGCAAGGACGTGAAGAATGGCCAGTCCGTGTACATGCCGCGCAGCACGTCCGCGCCATCGGCGGGATGGGCGGCCAGGTAGGCTTGCACGGCGGAACCGAAACCGAACCAGCCCGGCAGCATCAAGCGGCATTGCGCCCAGCTCAACACCCACGGAATGGCGCGCAAATCCTCGATGGACGTGGATTTCTTGCGCGAAGCGGGACGGCTGCCGATATTCAGTGCGGCAATTTCCGCGATCACCGTCGATTCCCAGAAATACTGCTCGAAGCCTTCTGTGCCGTAGACGAGGTCGCGGTAGGCGTTCAGAGCCGTGCCGGACAACTCTTCCATCGCGGCCAAATGGCCGGCGCCGGCCGAAGCCTTCGGTTGCAGCTGGGCCTGCGGCAGCAAGGTCGACTGGATGGTGGCGGCCACCAGCACTTCCAGGTTGCGGCGCCCCACTTCCGGATTCGCATACTTGGCCGTGATGACTTCGCCCTGCTCCGTCAGCCGGATCTGTCCCTGCACGGCGCCGGCCGGCTGGGCCAGGATGGCTTCATAGCTGGGTCCGCCGCCGCGTCCCACGGAACCGCCGCGGCCGTGGAACAGACGCAGCTTGATGTGATACTCCTTGAAGACGGTCACCAGTTCGATCTCGGCCTTGTAGAGTTCCCAGCCGGACGTCAAAAAGCCGCCGTCCTTGTTGCTGTCCGAATAGCCAAGCATGACTTCCTGCTGGTCCGCGCGCGACTCGAGCAAGCCACGGTAGAAGGGCAAGCCGAACGCGCGCGCCATGATGGCGGGGCCGGCGCGCAAGTCGTCGATGGTTTCGAACAGCGGGATGATGTTGACGTCCGCTTCGCGGCTGTCCTGGCGCAGCAAGCCCACTTCTTTCAGCAGCAAGGCCACTTCCAGCAAGTCCGACACGCTGGCCGCCTTCGAAATGATGCAGTTCGGCACCGATTCACGGCCGTATTTGACGTGCGCTTCGCGCACGGCGCGGAAGATGTCGAGTTCGGACGTCGTTTCTTCCGAGTACTGCGCATATGGCGACGTCAGCAGGCGTGGCGATTCCAGCTCGGCCAGCAGCAAGCTGATGCGCTGCTCTTCATCGAGGTCCAGGTAGACGAGGCCCGGCTGGGCGCCCGCGAACAGTTCGCCCACGACGCGCTCATGCACATCCGAATTCTGGCGCAAGTCGAGCGGCGCCAGCGAAAAGCCGAAGACCTTGACGGCGCGGCGCAACTGGCGCAAGCGGCCACGCGCGAGCGCGCGCAAGCCATTGCTGACGAGAGAATGCTGGACCACGTCCAGGTCGGCCAGCAGTTCGGCAGCCGCGGCGTAGGGCTGTACGCCGTCGGCTTGCCTGCCCTTGCCGGAAAGAACCACGCGCGTGTTTTCCAGACGCGCATGGATGCCATGCAGGGCACGGCGGTACGGCTCGTCGACGCGGTGCGGCGAGGCATCGGCCGAGCGCTCGGCCAGCGCGCGCAGCGGTTCGCTGCAGGCGTTCAGTATTTGCGCAAGCGACAGTTGCGAAGCGAGCTTGCGCAATTCGCCGAGGTAAAAGTCGAGGACCTTGTCGGCCTGCGTTTGCAGGGTGCTGCGCAGGATGTCGGCCGTGACGAAGGGGTTGCCGTCGCGGTCGCCACCTATCCAGCTGCCGACCTTCATGAAATTGGGTAATTCCGCATCTTCCCAGCGGGCGTCACGCTGGGCCAGCATGGTTTCCAGCGAAGAATACAGTTTCGGCAATTCGCGCAAGATCGTGTGGTCGTAGAACGACAGGCCATTGGCCACTTCATCCATGACGGACAGCTTGCTCGTGCGCAGCAAACGCGTCTGCCACAGGGTAACGATGCCGCGGCCCAGCGCTTCTTCGTTTTGCTCGGCTTCTTCCGGCGTCATTTGCACGCGGTCGCGCTCGCTCAACAGGCGGGCAATGGCCATCTGGCAATTCTGGATGCTCTTGCGCTGCACTTCCGTCGGATGCGCCGTGAAGACGGGGCTGACAAACGCATCTTCAAAGAAGGTTTCCAGCGCATCGGCCTTGCCCGCGTCAAACACGTTGCCGACGGCATGGCTGAGGCTACCCTGGCGTGGCGGCGAACCGGCGATCAAGTGGGCGCGCGTGCGGCGGATGTGATGCTGGTCTTCCGCAATATTGGCCAGCAGCGAGAAATAGCTGAAAGCGCGCGTCAGCTGCGTGGTTTCTTCCTGCGACAGCGCTTGCAGCGCGTCCGACAGCTGCGCGCGCGCCGCTTCATCATTGTCGCGGCGGAAACGGATGGCCAGCTGGCGCACATGTTCGATGCGCTCGAAGGCGGGATCGCCCAGATGGTTGCGGATGGCGTCGCCCAAGAGACGGCCCAGCTGGCGGATATCGCTGCTCAGCAGCTCGTCTTTCACTTCATTCATTTGCATGGTATGTATTTCCTGGGGCGGCCATGGCGGCACCGCACAGATTGCGTAGTTCGCGCTTCCCGGCCCGGGAAACGCCCATCGTCGAATTTGTAGTAAATTTACCTTATTGTTTCACCATCCTCTTGATTGCCATCAATAAAAATCATATCCAAAGGGCCAACAAGGGCTTGCAAGCTATTTACCAGGGCAACAATATGAAAATTTACTACGCATTTAAGCGAAAGGCAATCAACTTTTGTCTTTCGGGGCGGAAAAGTGACGGCGCAACACACACGGCCGGCGCTCTCCTGTATGCTGCGGATGAAACAAGGATGTAATCCACATCTTTCACACACCTGACAAAAACGTAGCGAGCGGATGAGAGTTGTGGCCGAGAAGCGCAGCTGTGCGGATGCACAGTGAGCATCGCAGGCCGCAAATCGCGACGCGCGGTAGCTTTGTCGGGTGCTTACTCTCTACTCCCATGCGACTGACTGCCTATACCGACTACACCCTGCGCACCCTGATGTACCTGGGCGTGCACCGCGACCACCTCGTCACCATCCAGGACATCGCCGACCTGCATGCCATCTCGAAAAATCATTTGATGAAGGTGGTGCACCAGCTGGGCCTGTCAGGCATCGTGGAAACGGTACGTGGGCGCAATGGCGGCCTGCGCCTGGCGCGCGATCCGGCCGAGATCAATATCGGCACCGTCGTGCGCGAGACGGAAAACGATTTTTTCATGGCGGAATGTTTTAACAAGGAAAACAATACCTGCCCGCTGACACCAGATTGCCTGCTGAAGGCCAAGCTGGGCCAGGCCACGGCCGCCTTCCTTGCCGTGCTCGACACGGTGACCCTGGCATCGATACTCGAAGCGACGCCGGGCGCGCCAGCGCTGGCGGCCGGCGCGATCCCCCTGCGCGTGGCAAAGTAAGCGCGCCAAAAACAACAATGCCCGGCGAACCGGGCATTGTTTCCTGCAGCGACTATCTAAAACATCAATGCGCGCTGGCGCCTGCCGCGCCGATGCCCGTCTCCGAACGCATTTGCTGCGCTTCGTAGCCGGCGCGGTCGATGCGCGCGCGGGGGCTCTTGTCGAGCACCGAGAACAGCCAGATGCCGACAAAGCCCGCCGTCATCGAGAACAGCGCCGGCGAGGCGTACGGGAACAGCGCTTCGCCATGGCCGAGCACGTCGACCCACACGGACTTCGACACCACCGTCAGCGCGACGGCCGTGGTCAAGCCGAGGAAGCCGCCGATGGTGGCGCCCCGCGTCGTGCAATCCTTCCACAGCACCGACATGAACAGCACGGGGAAGTTGGCCGAGGCGGCAATGGCGAATGCCAGCGAGACCATGAAGGCGATGTTCTGCTTTTCAAAGGCGATGCCCAGCACCACGGCGATAATGCCCAGCACGATCGTCGTCACGCGCGACACCTTCAACTCGTTGGCGCCCGTGGCCTTGCCCTTCTTGATGACGGTGGCATACAGATCGTGCGACACGGCCGACGCGCCCGACAGGGTCAAGCCCGCCACGACGGCCAGAATCGTGGCGAACGCGACCGCCGACATGAAGCCGAGGAAGACATTGCCGCCCACGGCCTTGGCCAGGTGCACTGCCGCCATGTTGTTACCGCCCAGCAGCTTGCCCGCAGCATCCTTGAACTCGGGATTGGTGCTCACCAGCACGATGGCGCCAAAGCCGATGATGAAGGTCAGAATGTAGAAATAGGCGATCCAGGTGGTGGCCCAGAACACGGATTTGCGCGCTTCCTTGGCGCTCGGCACCGTGAAAAAACGCATCAAAATGTGCGGCAGGCCGGCCGTGCCGAACATCAGCGCCATGCCGAACGAGATGGCCGAAATCGGGTCCTTGATGAAGGAACCGGGACCCATGATGGCTTCCTTGGTGGCGTGCACGTCCACCGACTTGGCGAACAGCGCTTCCGGGCTGAAGTTGAATTGCGCCAGCACGGCAACGGCCATGAAGGTGGCGCCACCCAGCAGCATCACGGCCTTGATGATCTGCACCCAGGTGGTGGCCGTCATGCCGCCGAACAGCACGTAAATCATCATCAATGTACCGACGAGGACGACGGCGATCCAGTACTCGAGGCCGAACAACAGCTTGATCAATTGACCCGCGCCCACCATCTGCGCGATCAGGTAAAAGGCCACGACGACGAGGGTGCCGGACGCGGAAAAGATGCGGATCGGCGCCTGCTTGAAGCGGTAGGCGGCCACGTCGGCAAAGGTGAAGCGGCCCAGATTGCGCAGGCGCTCGGCCATCAAAAAGGTGATGACGGGCCAGCCGACGAGAAAGCCGATGGCGTAGATCAGGCCATCGTAGCCGTTCAGGAAGACGGCGGCGGAAATGCCGAGGAATGATGCGGCCGACATATAGTCGCCCGCGATGGCCAGGCCGTTCTGGAAGCCCGTGATGCCGCCGCCGGCCGTGTAGAAATCGGAGGCAGACTTGGTCTTCGCGGCTGCCCACTTGGTGACGAACAGGGTGAAGATGACGAAGGCGGCGAACATGATGATCGCCGTCCAGTTGGTCGGTTGCTTGACTGCCTGGCCCAGGTCGGCGCCGGCCGCAAACGCGGCGTTGCTGGCACCCAGCAAGGCCAGGACGCTCAGGCAAGACATGCCGCGCAGCCCATGCTTGGCGGCGCTCATGCTTGCACCCGTGCCTGGATAGCGTTGCTCAGGTCGTCGAATTGCTTGTTGGCGCGGCGCACATAGATGCCGGTGACGAGCACGGTAAACACGATGACGAACAGGCCGATCGGCATGCCCCAGGTCATCACGCCGGCGCCCGTTTTCGTGGCCAGGAATTCCTTGTTGAAGGCGATGAGCAGAATGTAGCCGTAGTACACGAGCATCATCAGGCCCGTCAGCGCCCAGCCGAAGCGGGAACGTACCTTGACCAGCTGATGATAGCTGGGATCGCTCTTGATTTTTTGAACCAGATCGTCATGCATTGTGTTGCCTCCTGTTATGTAAAAGCGTGCTCTTTTGTGCGAGCTTGGATTTACAGTACAGCGCGAGGCTTACCCGCCCCTTACGGCAGCGTTTTTTCTCGCGGGGACAACACAAGACAGGAAGAAAAATCAGTTCAAGGCGGCAGCCGGTCCGAAGAATTCATGGTGCGTCTGCTGTTCCGGCACGCCCAGTTCGCGCAAGTATTGCTTGACGGCCCGCATGAACGGCTGCGGTCCCAGGAAATAGGCGTCGATGTCGCGCGAAGCCGGCAGCCAGTTTTTCAGTTGCTCTTTATTCAGCAGGCCGACGGCATCCGGCGCATCGTGCTCGCCACCATGTTCCGCGTAGCAGTAATAGCGCTGCAGCTGCGGGTGCTGCGCGGCCAGTTCGTCGATCTGCGCGCGGAACGCATGCACGCCGTGGTTGCGCGCCGCGTGGATGAAGTGCACGGGACGCTTGCCGCGCAGGGCCGCCGTCAGCATGGCCAGGGTGGGCGTGATGCCCACGCCGCCGCTGATCAGCACCAGCGGCCTGTCGCTCTCCTTCAGTACGAAGTCGCCCGATGGCGGCGTCAGTTGCACCGTGTCGCCCGCCTGCACGTGGTCGTGGAAATAGTTCGACACCTTGCCGCCCGCTTCGCGCTTGACGCTGATGCGGTAGGTCTGGCCATTGCTGGCGGCCGACAGCGAGTACTGGCGGCGCATGGGCACGCCATCGACCATCACCAGCACGCCGATGTACTGGCCTGGCGCAAAGTCGAGCACGGGCTGGCCATCAACGGGCGCCAGCAGGAAGGACGTGATCTCGCCGCTTTCCACCGTCTTGCTGCGCACGGTAAAGTCGCGCGCGCCGCTCCAGCCGCCCGGTGCGGCCGCCTGCGCCTTGTAGATGCGCCCTTCCTCGCCGGCCAGGATGTCGGCCAGCTGGCCATAGGCGGCGCCCCAGGCATCGATGACGGCATCGCTGGCCACTTCTTCGCCCAGCACCTCGCGTATCGCCTGCAGCAGGCTGGCGCCCACCAGCGGATAGTGCTCGGCGCGGATCTGCAGCGCCACGTGCTTGTTGACGATGGTCGACACGAGATCGCCCAGCGCATCGAGTTGATCGATATGCCTGGCGTACATCAGCACGCCATTGGCCAGCGCGCGCTGCTGCTCGCCGCTGTGCTGGTGCGCCTGGTTGAAGTACGGCAGCACTTCGGGATGGTCGCGGAACAGATTCTTGTAGAAGTGGCGCGTCAGCGCTTCGCCGCCCTGCTCGAGGATAGGGACGGTGGCCGTGATGATGGCGCGTTGTTCTTGGGTCAGCATGTGCAACTCCTGTATGTCTATTGGTGGTAAGCGGTGTCAGGCCAGCGATTCAACGGCTGGATACAATTCGTGGTCTTCGCGCCGCATGCGCTGGAACAGCGCGTGCAGCACGGTGTTCGCTTCGCTGCGGAAGGCGTCCGGCTCGGCTGCCAGGCGCACCGGCGTATTCCAGCGACCGGCAAACTCCAGGTAGGCGCCGGCGATGCCGTGCATCTCGCTTTCGTACCGGCGGCCCATCTGCGCCACCTTGGCCACGCCGCAGGCTTGCGCGGCCGGATACAGGAAACGCTGCTCCACGGCCAGGTGCAGCTTGATCAAGCCGCTCATGGCGACGATCTGTTGCGCAATGACGCTGGCCTGCGCGGCGACGCCGCCGCGCGCCAACTGGCGCAAGTCATCGATGGCGGCCAGGATGGCCAGATGCTGCTGTTTGAATTTGTCGATATTCATGGCGTTTTTCTCTTGTTGAGTGGCGCCAGTGTAGCGGAATTCAGTTAAACATGCAAATCAAATGCATCTTTATGACCCTGTAGTTTCCGATAGGAATGTACATCGACTTGCGCCACTGTGTGCGCCACAAAACACAAGCCAAGGCCACGCTTGCCTATAATTTGCAGGACAGCGCTGGCCTGCTTGCGGCCATGCCGCCCCCTCCAATCCAGCCAAGGATGAGCATGACAAACAAGACCGATACTGCAGATACAGGCCAGGCGCAGCACTTGGCCGCCATCATCAGCACACACCACGCGCAATTGCTGGACGGCTGGATGGCCGGCCTGATCGCCCGCCTGCTGCGGCGCGACAAGATCGCCGAAAACGAGCTGCGCCAGCAGGCATCGCAATTCCTGCCGCTGCTGGCGAGCGCGCTGGAAAGCGCCGACTCCTTCGACATCGAGGGCGCCGCCTGGGACGACACGCGCCAGCTGCTCGCTGACATATCGCAATCGCGCGCGCGCCAGGGCTACGCGCCGGTCGACACGGCCAGCTTCGTGTTTTCCCTCAAGGAGCCCCTGTTCGCCTACCTGCGCAATGCCCTCGCGGCGCAGCCGCAGCAACTGGGCGAGGCCCTCGTTAGCACCAGCAATCTGTTCGACGAGCTGGGCCTGCTGACCATCGCCGTCTACCAGAAGGCGCGCGAACAGGTGATATTGCGCCAGCAGCAGGAATTGCTGGAGCTGTCCACGCCCGTGGTGCAGTTATGGAAAGACGTGCTGGCCCTGCCCTTGATCGGCACGCTCGACAGCGCGCGCACGCAGGTGGTGATGGAAAGCCTGTTGCAAAAGATCGTCGACACGGGCGCCCTGATCGCCATCATCGACATCACGGGCGTGCCCACCGTCGATACCCTGGTGGCGCAGCACCTGCTGAAAACCATCGCCGCCGCGCGCCTGATGGGCGCCGATTGCATCATCAGCGGCATCCGCCCGCAGATCGCGCAAACCATCGTGCACCTGGGCGTCAACCTGGAAGACGTGATCACCAAGGCCACGCTGGCCGACGCCTTCGTCGTGGCCCTGAAGCGCACGGGTTCCAGCATCGACTACCGGCAGCAGCACTGAGGCGCGCATGGATAAAATCCCTATTTTACGCATGGGCCGGCTGCTGCTGGTGACGATCCAGGTGGACATGCACGACCGCCTGGCGATGGCCTTGCAGGACGACCTGACGGCGCGCATCGTGACGGACCACGCCACGGGCGTGCTGATCGATATATCCGCGCTCGACATCGTCGATTCCTTCATCGGCCGCATGATCAGCAACACGGCGGCGATGGCAAAGATCCTTGGCGCACGCACCGTGGTCGTCGGCATGCAGCCGGCCGTCGCCATCACCCTGGTGGAGCTGGGCCTGACCTTGGAAGGCGTGAGCACGGCACTCAACGTGGAACGCGGCATCAAGCTGCTGGAACGGGACGGCGAATGGGAATGACGGTGGCGCCGTGCTAGGCGCGCAGGCGCGGGAATGCGAGCAGATACTGCCGCTGCGCGGCGACGAAGACGTTGTGCGGCTGCGCAGGCAGGTGCGCGACAGCATGGTCGCCATGGGTTTTGGCCTGATCGAACAGACCAAGATCATCACGGCGGCCAGCGAGCTGGCGCGCAACACCCTGCGCTACGGCGGCGGCGGCGAAGCGCGCATCGCGCGCATCAGCGATGGCGCGCGCCAGGGGCTGGAACTGCGCTTCATCGATGCGGGACCGGGCATAGCCGATATTGCCCTGGCGCTGACCGATGGCTATACCAGCGGCGGCGGCCTGGGTCTGGGGCTGGGCGGCGCCAGGCGCCTGGCCGACGCATTTCACATCGACACGGCGCCCGGCGCCGGTACTACCGTCATTATCGCGAAATGGAAGCTGTTTTGAACCACATCGAGCACACCCCGGACATCGCCAGGCAACGTCGTTTCTCCATCGGCGAACCGAGCGAAATCGCCGCCGCGCGCCGCGCCGGCAACGAACTGGCGCGCCACATCGGCTTCGACGACGTGCGCGCGGGCGAATTGGCCATCGTCATCAGCGAGGCGGCGACGAATATCGTCAAGCACGCGCAGCGCGGTGAAATCCTGCTGCGCAAGGTGCTGCGCGGCGGCACCAGCGGCATCGAAGTGCTGGCCATCGACAGCGGTCCCGGCATGGAGAACGTGCGCCAGCACATGCAGGATGGCCATTCCACCACCGGCACCTATGGCGTGGGCCTGGGCGCGATGCGCCGCCTGGGACAGCAATTCGACCTGTACACGGCGCCCGGCAAAGGCACGGCGCTGATGGTGGTGGTCGGGGGCCAGCATGCCGGCGGCGCCATACCGCCCCATCCTGGCTGGCAAGTCGGCGCCGTGTGCTTGCCGCTGGCGTCCGAACAGGTGTGCGGCGACGCCTGGAACGTGGTCTGCGAAGGCCATGAACTGAGCTTGCTGGTAGCCGACGGCCTGGGACACGGCCCGCTGGCGGCGCGCGCCTCGGAACGCGCCAGCGCCCTGCTGGAAGGCGGCACGCCCGGCCTGGCGCCCCTGCCCGCCCCCTTCATCGAACAGGCCCACGACGCCCTGCGCGGCACGCGCGGCGCGGCCATGGCCGTGGCGCATATCGACAGCGCGCGCCGCGAATTGCGCTACGCCGGCGTGGGCAATATCGCCGCCTGCGCCTTCGATGCGCAGCAGCGCCGGCATCTGCTGTCGCATAACGGCATCGTCGGCAGCAACCTGCGCAAGGTGCAGGAATTCTGCTATGCGTGGCAGCCGGGCGCGACGCTGATCATGCATAGCGACGGCCTGCAAACGCGCTGGGACCTGGAACAGTATCCGGGCCTGGCGCAGTGCCACCCCAGCCTGGTCGCCGCCGTGCTGTACCGCGATTTTGCGCGCGGACGCGACGACGTCACGGTGGTGGTGCTGCGCGAACACGAGGAATACCGGCCGGCCGGTGCGGAAAGGAGCGGTACGCCATGACGCAACGCATATTGACGGCGCATATCGGGAGCGAGCTCGATGTGGTGGGGGCGCGCCAGCGCGCGCGGCAGATCGCCGCCCTGTGCGGCTTCGGCGTGCAGGACCAGGTGCGCATCGCCACGGCCGTGTCGGAACTGGCGCGCAACGTCTACAACTACGCCGGCAGCGGCAAGGTGCATTTCGCCATCGACGGCCAGACGGCGCCGCAGGTGCTCAGCATCCGCATCGAGGACCAGGGCCCCGGCATCGCGCAGCTCGACAAGATATTGGCCGGCACCTACCGCTCGCCCACGGGCATGGGCCTGGGCATCCTGGGCGCCCAGCGCCTGATGGACCGCTGCCATATCCACAGCGCGCCCGGCGACGGCACGCACATCACCTTGCACAAACTGTTCCCGCGCGACGCGCGCCTGCTCGACGGGAGCATGATCGGCACGCTGTCCGGCAGCCTGCAGGCGCTACCTTCGGATATCACGCTGTCCGAAGTGCAGCAGCAGAACCGCGAACTATTGACCACCCTGGCCGAACTGAAGACGCGCCAGGACGACCTGCTGCAGCTGACGCGCGAACTGGAAGACACCAACCGCGGCGTGGTGGCGCTGTTCGCGGAGCTCGACGAAAAAGCCGACCACCTGCGCCGCGCCGACCAGATGAAATCGCGCTTCCTGTCGAACATGAGCCATGAATTCCGCACCCCGCTCAGCTCCATCCGCGCCCTGTCCAAGCTGCTGCTCGACCGCATCGACGGCGATCTGTCCGGGGAACAGGAAAAGCAGGTGATGTTCATCCTGCAAAGCGCCGTCAGCCTGAGCGACCTGGTCAACGACCTGCTGGACCTGGCCAAGATCGAGGCGGGCAAGGTCGACGTACACGCCAACAGCTTCCAGGTGGCCGACCTGTTCAGCGCCCTGCGCGGCATGCTGCGCCCGCTGCTGGTGTCCGAGTCGCTCACCCTGACCTTCATCGACCCCGACCCGGCGCTGCACATCCACACGGATGAAGGCAAGCTGTCGCAAATTCTGCGCAACTTCATCGCCAACGCCCTGAAGTTTACGGAAGCGGGCGCCATCGTCGTCAGCGCCACGCCCTTGCCGGAGCAGGACGCCATCCGCTTTTCCGTCTCCGACACGGGCCTGGGCATCGATGCCGAAGACGTGCAGCTGATCTTCGAGGAATTCAGCCAGGTGGAAAACCACCTGCAGCGCAAGGTCAAGGGCACGGGCCTGGGCCTGCCCCTGTGCCGCAACTTGGCCACCTTGCTCAATGGCACGGTGTCCGTGGAAAGCACGCCGGGCCGCGGTTCGCTGTTTTCCGTCGTCCTGCCCACCAGCTACCATGCGCCCGAAGGCAGCCTGCCGCCATGCGCGCCGGCCAACGACAATGGCAACGACCAGCGCGTCGCCGTGCTGGTCGTGGAAGACAATCCGCCCGTGCGCCTCCTGTACGAAAAATTTTTGGCCGGCAGCGAATTTCGCGTCATTCCCGCACGCAGCGTGCGCGAAGCGCAGGAGCGCTGGGAACAGCAGCGTCCCGCCGCCGTCATCCTCGACATCCTGCTGCACGGCGAAACGGCCTGGCACTGGCTGGCCGAGCTGAAAAACGACCCGCTGCGGCGCCAGGTGCCCGTCATCGTCGCCACCGAAATCGACGACGTGCGCAAGGGCCTGGCCCTGGGCGCCGAGGCCTACTACATCAAGCCGCTGTCGCGCCAGCAATTGCTGGCGACCCTGCGCGCGCTGATCGGCAACACACATCACCGGCAGGAGCCGGCTCCGCCGCAAGGCACAACCACATGGGACAATGCGCATGCTACCGGATAACAACAGCGATGCTCTGATCCTGAACGTCGATGACAGCGATGGCGCACGCTACGCCAAATCGCGCATCCTCAAACGCGCCGGTTTCAAGGTCATCGAAGCCTCGAACGGCGGCGACGCGCTGCTGCGCGCCCGCCAGGACCGCCCCAACCTGATCCTCCTCGACGTCAAGCTGCCCGACATCAACGGCCTGGAAGTGTGCCGCCAACTGAAGGGCGGCGCCGAGACGAACACCATCCTGGTGCTGCAAACGTCGGCTTCCTGCATCGGCACGGCCGACAAGATCCGCGCCCTCGATGGCGGCGCCGACAATTACCTGGTCGAGCCGATCGAGGCCGATGAACTGATCGCCAACGTCAAGGCGCTGCTGCGCCTGGGACGGGTCGAGCGCGCGCTGCGCGACGTGGACCGCCGCAAGGATGAATTCCTGGCCACCCTGGCGCACGAATTGCGCAACCCGCTGGGCCCCATCCGCACGGCGCTGGCCCTGCTGTGCAAGCTCGACCCCGTCGTGCCACCGATGCAGGACAATGCGCGCCGCACCATCGGCCGCCACACGGACCACCTGGTGCGCCTGGTGGACGACCTGCTCGACGTGTCGCGTATTTCGCAGGGCAAGATCTCGCTGCAATGGGAAAGCGTGAGCCTGGCCAGCGTCATCCGCAGCGCGCTGGAAACGAGCTCGCACAGCATCGAGGCGCGCGGCCATGCGCTGAAGGTGAGCCTGCCCGAAGACGAGCTGTGGGTGCGCGGCGACGCCGTGCGCCTGTCGCAGATCGTCGCCAACCTGCTGCTCAACTCGGCCAAGTTCACGGCGCCGGGCGGGCGCATCGCCATCACCGCCGTGCGCGAAGGCGACACCGTGCGCATATGCCTGATCGACAACGGCATCGGCATCGCCGCCGCCAGCATCGACAGCATCTTTGGCCTCTTCAAACAGAGCGGACACTCGCCCGACCGGGTGCAGGACGGCCTGGGCATCGGCCTGTCGCTGGTGCGCAAGCTGGTGACCCTGCACGGCGGCGAGGTCAGCGTGCACAGTCCCGGCGTCGGACAGGGCAGCACCTTCGAGATCGTGCTACCGCTCGATGCCGGCGCGCCCGTGCCGCCGCCGGCCGCCGTGCCGGCGCCAGCCCAGCCACCGTCCGGCGACAGCCAGCGCATCCTTGTCGTCGACGACAACTGCGACGCGGCCGACACCCTGGCCGAACTGCTGGCAATGTACGGCCACACGGTGCGCACGGCTTACACGGGCACGCAAGCGATCGAACGCACGCAGGAGTTCATGCCCGACATCGTCTTTCTCGACATCGGCCTGCCCGACATGAGCGGCTACGAAGTGGCCGTGGCCTTGCGCCAGTTGCCGATACCGCAGCAATTCCTGCTCGTCGCGCTGACCGGCTACGGCCAGGAACACGACCGCCAGGCGGCACTGCAGGCAGGCTTCGACGAGCACTTCGCCAAGCCTGTCGATTTTGGCAAGCTGGCCAGGCTGGGACTGCATATCGCGCCATGAGCGGGGTGGCGGCTGCATGCCGCCAGGGCGTCCGCTATAATCGGCGGCCGCCTCACCTCTGGAACCATGACATGAAAACCCGCACGCCGCTGCTGCGCATCACCATGCTGCTGGGCGCCCTGCACGCCCTGCTGGGCTGGCTGCTATTGCCTGCCCTGCCCGTCGGCCTGGCCGGCTGGCTGCTGGGCGGCCTGGTCTTGCTGGCGTCGACCATGCTGATGCCGATGACCATCTTCGCCCGCGCCATCACCAACGATGCGCGCCTGGCCGACCGTTTGAGCTGGGCCGGCTCGCTGTGCATGGGCTTTTTTTCCTCGCTGTTCGTGCTGACCGTGCTGCGCGAGCTGCTGATGCTGATTCCCGCCACCCGACCGCACGCGCAGGCGTCCGCCGTGCTTGTGCTGGTCCTGGCCCTGCTGGCCACCGCCGTCGGTTTCATCAACGCCCGCAAGGTGGCGCGCGTGCGCGAAGTCGACGTGCCCATCGCCGGCCTGCCGCCCGCCTTGCAGGGCTTGACTATCGTGCAACTGAGCGACATCCACGTGGGCGCCACCATCAAGCGCGCCTATGTGGAAGCCATCGTCGCGCGCGCCAACGGCCTGCAGCCCGACATCATCGCCATCACGGGCGACGTGGTCGACGGCACGGTGGCGCAATTGGGCAGCCATACGGCGCCGCTGGGTGAGCTGCGCGCGCGCCATGGCGTCTTCCTCGTCACGGGCAACCACGAATACTATTCTGGCGCCGCACCGTGGGTGGCGGAGTTCCGCCGCCTGGGCTTGCGCGTGCTGATGAACGAACATGCGGTGCTCGAGCACGACGGCGCATACCTGGCCCTGGCCGGCGTCACCGATTTCAACGCGGCCGGTTTCGACCCTGCCCAGAAAAGCGACCCGCAGGCGGCCATCGCCGGTGCGCCAGCCGGCATCCCGCGCATCCTGCTGGCGCACCAGCCGCGCAGCGCGCCCGATGCCGAAGCGGCCGGCTACGACCTGCAGTTGTCGGGCCACACGCACGGCGGCCAGTTCTGGCCCTGGAATCTGTTCGTGCCGCTGCAGCAGCCGTATGTAGCGGGACTGCACCGGCAAGGCCGCTTGTGGATTTATGTGAGCCGCGGCACCGGCTACTGGGGCCCGCCGAAGCGCATCGGCGCGCCGGCGGAGATTACGAGATTGAGGCTGGTGGCGGCGTAGAACCTAATCGGCCCAGCTGGCCATCCACGCCTCGAAGCGCGCCACCACGGCCGGCGGATTCAAGCGCGCCAGCGCGCCTTCCACCGGTACGCTGTCGCTGACCTCGAACAGCAGCACGCAATCGTCGCGCTGCGCGCCCGTGCCGAAGCATTCGTCGGCATCGAGCTGCGCCAGCGCCGCGATGCAGGCATCGAACACGCCGCTGCGGAAGGTGCTGAAGTCCACGTCGAACGGCAAGTCGCGGTGCGCCTGCAGCAGCAAACGGTAGGCGCTGTCGAAATACGCGACCCCGTCCTCAAACGCCCATTCGGCCGGATTCCATAACATCTCTTCGCCGTACTCCGAGGCGGCCAGCGCTTCGCGGCTGTTGGCCGCCGGGCCGATGGTCATGGCGCTGTCGTCGCTGACCAGCGCGAAAGCGTTGATGTGCTGGCCGGGATGGGCACGGCGCACGGCCCCAAATGCCAGGCGCGCGGCATCCGCTACCAGTATTTGCAGCAGCGCGAAATCAAAGACGGCCGGGTCGATGGGCATGGCGCGCGCCAGGGTATAGCCATCGGCGACAGCCACATCGCAATGGGCCAGATAGGCGGCCTGCGCTTCGGCTACGCTCGCATACTGCGTGCGCGTCTCCTCGCCCCAGGTCATGGCCGCACCGGCGGCCGTCCACACCGTGGTGCCGAAGACGCGCACTTCCTGGAAGCGGGCCGGCTGGTCATGGTTAAAGGTATAAAACAGGCTGTAATTGCTATGCATGAAAATTTTTCATCGGTTAATCGGGCCGCATCTGCGCCGCGAAATCGCGCTGGCGGAATTGCGCCAGCAGGAAATCGACGAACACGCGCGTCTTTGCGGGCAGCAGTTTCTTGCTCGGATAGTACACGGACAAAGGGCCGGAATCGGCATGCCAGCCGGGCAGCAGCCGGACCAGGGCGCCGCTGCGCAAGTGGGCCAGCGCATGCGGCATGGGCAGCAGCGCCACGCCAACGCCGAGGATGGCCGCCTGCGCCATCGCTTCCGGATCGTCGAAGATGGCGCGCGGACGGCATTCGGCCACGCCTTCGCCGCCCGAACCGTCGCGCAGTATCCAGCTGCGCAATCTGCCGCTGCCGGCCGAGCGGCGCGCCACGCCGTCGAATTGCGCCAGATCCGAAGGGTGCACGGGCATGGCTTTGCCCCGCATGAAGGCGGGCGACGCCGTGGCGACGATGTGGGCGTGGCCCAGTTCGCGCGCCACCACGCCCGGCGTCAATTCGATGCCGCCGCCGATGGCCACGTCAAAACCTTCACCGATCAAGTCCACTTGCCGGTTGTCGAAATGGCAGTCGGGGATGACACCGGGGTTGCGGGCAATGAAGTCGCCCAGCAAGGGCACCACGTAGCTGCGGCCGAACGATGGCGCCATGCTGATTTTCAGTATGCCGGCCGGCTGGCCGCCCTCTTCGGCCACGCCGGCGATCGCTTCGCGCAGGGTGGACAGGGCGCCGCCTATCTGCTGCAGGAAGCGTTCGCCCCCTTCCGTCAGGGTCAAACGGCGCGTGCTGCGCTGGAACAGCCGCAGCCCCAGACTCGCTTCCAGGCGCGCCACGTTCTTGCTGACGGCCGCCGGCGTCAGCCCCAGGCGGCGCGCGGCCGCCGAAAAACTGCCCAACTCGGCAGACAGCACAAACGATTGCAAGTGATTGAGGGCGTCCATGCGCCTATTCTACCCGCTATCTTGATACTTATAGTTGAAAGTGATTGTAGCGATTCACGGCTAGCGCGGCAGGAATGAAAGGCAGATACTGGCTTCATCCACTCCCCAACATAGAAAGAAAGCACATCATGCAAACTCAAGCCACCACCAGCACCACCCTGCCACTGCAAGACAAGATCGCATTCGTGACGGGCGGCTCGCGCGGCATCGGCGCCGCCATCGTGCGCCGCCTTGCCAGCCAGGGCGCCAACGTCGTCTTCACCTATCAAAGTTCCGCCGCCGAGGCGCAGGCGCTGGCCGCCAAAGTGGAGGCAAGCGGCGGCAAGGCCCTGGGCGTGCAGGCCGATGCGGCCGACGCCTCCGCCCTGACGGCAACCATCGCCAAGGTGGCGGCGCAGTTTGGCCGTGTCGACATCCTCGTCAACAATGCGGGCGTGTTCCTGCCCGGCGCCATCGACGATTTTTCGCTGGAAGACTTCGACAAGACCTTGAACGTCAACGTGCGCGCCGTGTTCGTCGCCATCAAGGCGGCCGTGGCGCACATGCCGACGGGCGGGCGCATCATCAACATCGGCAGCACGAATGCGCACCGCATGCCGTTCGGCGGCGCGGCCGCCTACGCCATGAGCAAATCGGCGCTGAGCGGCCTGACGCAAGGCCTGTCGCGCGACCTGGGCCCGCGCGGCATCACCATCAACAACGTGGAACCGGGCCCCGTCGCCACGGACATGAACCCGCCGACGGGCGACTTCGCCGACCTGATGCACGGCCTGATGGCCCTGCCCCGCCACGGCACGGCCGATGAAATCGCCGGCATGGTCGCTTACCTGGCCAGCGCGGAAGCGGCGTTCGTCACGGGCGCGGGGCTGAAGATCGATGGCGGTTTTGCCGCCTGATCGAGTCCGAACATCAGCGAGCGGTGCGCCGCCACGCCTGCCATGGCGCCATCGGCCACCGCGAACGCCACGCTGCCCGCCATGCGGCCCGCGTCACCGCAGCAAAAGACGCCGGGCACGCTGCTGGCCTTTTGCTCGTCGGTGCGCACGAACGGTCCCATGATTCCCTCTTCCAGCAAGCAGCCCAATTCGCCGGCCAGGGAACTGGCCATGCGGGTACGGGTCGCCACGAACAGGCCGGCCATTGCATGGCGGCTGCCGTCCGCCATGACCACGTCGGCCACGCCGTCGATCCGCGCCACGGGCGTGCGTACCAGCTTGACGCCGCGCGCAGCGAGTTGCGCCAGCTGCGCCGCATCGGGCTCGAACGCGCCATTCAGGAAAAAAGTCACCGTGCCCCAGTCGGGCAGCATCAGCGCATGGTGCATGGACAGGGGGCCGGTGGCCAGCACACCGATGGCGCCCTGCTCCAGTTCATAGCCGTGGCAATACGGGCAGTGAAAAACGCTGCCGCCCCAGCGCTCGGCCAGGCCTTCGACGGGCGGCAGTTCGTCGATCACGCCGGTGGCCAGCACCAGGCGGCGGCCGTGCACGACATGGCCGTCCGCCAGGGTCACGTCGAAACCAGAGCCATTGCCGCTGGCCGCCGCCCGCGTGGCCGTGCCGTCCAGCCAGGTGACGGTGGCATACGCCAGCAGCTGCGCCTTGCCCTCGGCCGCGATGGCGGCCGTGCCGCTGCCGTCCTGGGTCAGGAAACCGTGGGAATGGCTGGCGTAGCGGTTGCGGCGCTGGCCGCCGTCGATCACCAGCACGCGGCGGCGGGCGCGCGCCAGTTGCGTGGCGGCGGACAGGCCCGCGTAGCTGCCGCCGATGATGATGGCGTCAAATTCAGGAATGTGCATGCGGTGCTCCTTTGTGTGTGGCGTATTGTTGGCTGAAACGGTCGGCCAGGTCGGCCAGGGTGACGGCGCCAAGGCGCCGGATCAGCAGCGCCTCGGCTTCGTCGAAGGCGCCGGCCAGCGACTGGTTGACCACTTGCTCGACCAGGCAGCCCGGCTGATCGACGCGGTTGCCCATGGCGAAGATGGTGGGCGACCCCACGGCCGCGTAGATGTCTTGCAGGGTCACCTGGTGCAGGTCGCAGACGATGCGCCAGCCGCCGCCATGGCCCTTGTCCGACGCCACGTAGCCGCGCTCGCGCAGGCCGGCCATCACGCGCCGCACCAGCACGGGGTTGGTGTCCAGGTAGCCGGAAAGTTCTTCGGACGTCATCGGGCGTCCCGCATGGGCCATGTGCAGCAGTACATGGAGGATCGATGATAGTTTGCTGTCGCGTCTCATGTAACTAATGATAGTACATAATTTTCACGAATGCAAACGAGTTGCAAAATCCTGCGTAAAAAAAGGGGGCAGACCTTGTCGGGTCTGACCCCAGCCTTTGCTTCAGGGTGTATTCTTACGCTGCTGATGCTTCCTTGCGCCTGCGTCCCCGCCACCACAGCAGCAAGGCCAGCAGCACCAGCACGCCGACGATGATGCCCGCGCGGGCAAGGCCGATCAGGTTCGACGGTGCGCCGCCATTGCGCAAGGTCGTCACCTGTTCCGCCGTCACCTTGATGGCGGGATTGCCGTACATCCGCTGCACGTAATTGCCGAGGATGACGATCTGCTCGTCCGACAGGGTCTGGCGAAACGCGGGCATCAGGTGGCCCGCAGTATGACTACCCTTGCCGTCCTGGCGCTCGACGCCATCGAGGATGGCCATCACCAGGTTGTTGCTGTTGCTGCGGCCCGTCGCCGAGTTGTGGAACAGCGGCGGCAAGCCGCCGTCGAAACTACCCTCGCCCCTGGCCTGGTGACAGCTGGCGCACTGCGCATCGTAGAGCTGCGCACCCGACATCGTGTTCAGGTTTTGCGGCAGCGGCACGCCACGGATGCTGCTCAACTCGTCGCCCGCCTTGCCCCATTGCGTCACCGGTTTCACGTCCGCCTTGTCGCGGATGGCGGGCACGCTCTTGATGTAGTGCGCGATGGCGTTCAAGTCCGCGTCGCTCAGGTGCTTGAGGCTATGGTCGATGGCTTCGGCCATCGGGCCTGCCGCCTGGCCCCGGTGCGCGGCGCGGCCCGTGCGCAGGTAGCTGGCCAGCTCCTGCTGGCTCCAGCCACCCACGCCGCTGTTGACGTCCGACGTGATGTTCGGCGCGTACCAGGTGCCCAGGTCCGCCCCGCCCAGCTCCTTCGACAGCTGCTCCGCCATCAGCGCATTGCGCGGCGTGTGGCACGTGGTGCAGTGGGCCAGGCCTTGCGCCAGGTAGGCGCCGCGGTTCCACTCCAGGCTTTTCGACGCATCGGCCACGAACGGTTTTTTATCGAGGAAGAGCAGGTTCCAGCCCGCCATCGACAAACGGATATTGAACGGAAACGGCAAGTCCGTCTTTTGCGCCGGCGCCGTGTCCACCGCCGCCACGCCATGCATGAAATAGGCGTACAGGGCGGCCGTGTCGTCATCCGTTACCTTGGCGTAGGCCGTATAGGGCATGGCCGGGTACAGATTGGCGCCATCGGCCCGCACGCCATGACGCACGGCGGCGGAAAACTGCGCCAGCGTGTAGTTGCCGATGCCATGCGTTGTCGACGGCGTGATGTTGGTGGCGACGATGGGACCCAGCGGCGTGGCCAGGGCCAGGCCGCCCGCCATCGGCTTCCCGCCAGGCACGCTGTGGCAGGCGATGCAGTCGCCGGCCGTGGCCAGGTAGCGGCCACGTTCGATCGCCTGCACGTCCGCGCCCGGCGCTTGCGCCGCCAGCACGGGCAAGGCCAGGGACAGCAAGGCGGCGCCGGCCGCCAGTCTGAAGATCGCCATCATGCCGTGCCTCCCTGTTGTTCGTCGAGGATATGCTTGACGGTGCGCAGGGCCACGGCCAGGCCGTTTTCCGTCGAATTGCAGGTGCCGGACGTGGGCAGCACGCCCGTGCTGCACAGGAACAGGTTGGCGTGATCGAAAGTACGGCCCCACTGGTCGCACACGGCCTTGGCCGGGTCGGAACCCATCGACAGGGTGCCGCAGATGTGCTGGTTGTTGGCGAACACGCCTTCCTTGCTGTGGCGCAGGTTGGTGCCGCCCATCAGTTTTGCGATGCGCTCGAAATCCTGCTTCGAACGCTCGTGGCCACGCTTCGTGTACTCGTCGATTGCGTAATGCGCCTGCGGCTTGGGAATGCCCATGGCATCTTTCTCGCTGCTGAGGGCAATGCGGTTTTCCCGGTTCGGCAGCACTTCCAGCACGTTTTTCAGGCTCATTTCACGCGCCGAGCGGAAACGCAGCTGCTGTTCGAATGCTTCGCCAAACACACCCTTGCCGATCAACTCCCTGGTGGCGCCATCGACTCTCGAGATGTTCGTGAAATCCAGGCGGTACGGCGAATGCTGGCTGCGGAAGTCGCCGTCGCGCATGGTGTTGATGGAATTGGGGCTTTGCGGGCCCCTGCCCAGCCACAGGTCTTCATCGGCGTCGAAGGTGATCGAGGTGCTCGGGTGGTCCATCAGGTTGCGGCCCACCATGTCGCTGCTGTTGGCCAGGCCGTTCGGGTATTTGTCCGAAGCGGAAACGAGCAGCAAGCGGGGGCTTTCGATGCCGTTGGCGGCCAGAATAAAGGTCTTGGCCGTGACCCGGTGGCTGTTCTTGTCGACGTCGTAGTACAGGGCGGCCGTGATGCGGCCCTGCGCATCGTGTTCCAGCTTGTAGACGTTGGCGTTGCAGACGATCTTGACGCCCGCCGCTTCCGCCTGCAGCGCGGCGATGCCGCCATGGTATTGCGCGTCGATGGGACAGATAGGCTGGCAGCTGTTGTTGCCGCAGCAGGCCGGGCGGCCATCGTAGCTGACGCTGTTGCGCGCCACCGTGTTGCCAACCACCTTGAACGAGGGGTCGAGGCGCTCGCGGATGCGGCGCATGGCGTACGGCTCCGTCACGGAGCCCATCGGGAAGGCCTGCTTGCGCGGCGAACCCGTGTTCTCGGCACCCGAGACGCCCATGATTTCTTCCGCTTCCTGGTAGAACGGTTCCAGGTCTTCATAGCTGATCGGCCAGTCGACACCCACGCCATACAGGGTATGGATGCGGAAATCGTTCGGCACGTTGCGCCATGCTTGCGCGGCCCAGTGCCACGAAGTGCCGCCGAACTGGCGGATGTATTCGGCCGGGTATGGATACGGGCCGGCCTGCACCAGGTAGCCGTTGTCCTTCGGCTGGTAGATCGGGTGCGGTGCCGTGGCCACCGATGGATACGGCGACATCCAGTCGCTGCGGCGCGTCGTGTTGCGGAAACGGGCGACGATTTCGCCGCGCGACACGCGCGGACCCGCTTCCAGTATCAGCACCGAGGCGCCGGCCAGCGCGAGCTTGCGCGCGGCCAGGGAACCGATGATGCCGGAGCCGATCACAAGGTAATCGGCGGAGAGTTCTTCAGCCATGATGGCTCCTTAAATTGGTTTTCTGGCCCAGCTGCCGTAGGCGCCGTAGGAATACGTGGGAGGTTTGAGCACGTCGGCGACGACGGCCGCGTTCAAGGCCTGCTCGTAGGCGACGCAGACGGCCGCCTCGCCCGTTCCGACGATGCCCAGGTACCAGGCGCTGGCGATCTGGCGCGGCAAGGCCGCCAGCGGCGACTGGGCCGGGTCCAGCGCGTCGAGCGCTTCCTGCAGGCCGGCAGCCTGCAAACCCTGCGCATTGATCAGCGCCAGCAGCGCACGCACCTTCGCGGGGAAGGCAGCGTCCTGCGCCACCAGCGCGTCATACAGGCGTGTGGCCAGCACGGGGTCGAGCACTTGCCGTCCCACCAGCATGGCCGACACGCCGAGGAAGGCGCCCTGCTCCGCATTGGCGACCGGTTCGGCCAGCGCCCAGGGAATCAGCGCCGCGGCCGAAGCCGACAGCAAGCCGGCCAGCACCATGCGGCGGCCGGGATTCAGAGGGCCACGGCCCTCCTTATTATGTGTAGCGTCCAATTGAAGCTCCCGTGAGTTCAGCAACCGTTCAGAAAGAATGCTTGAGACCGACCATCACCACCGTCTGCCCGCCGTTCGACGACGGCGTGCCGTTTTGCGAATCGCCGACCGAGGCGACGGCGTTGACGATGGCGCCGTCCTGCCCCAGGGTCTGGCCGCGCGCCAACTGGCGCGCTTCGATCAGGTAGATCGCCGTGCGCTTCGACAGCGCGTAAGTCTGCTCGAACGACAGCTGGCGATAGCGCGCGCGGTCGGCGATGCCGTTGGCGTGGCTGGCGAAGGTGTCGCTGTAGCCGGCGGACAGGAACCATTGCGGCGTCAACTGGTAGCTCGAGATCAGGCCGGCCGTGTTGAAGATGGCCGTGTCGCGGAAGGCCGAGCGGCTGCCAGCCTGGTACTGCACGTTGCTGGCATTGGCGCCCACCATCCACTTGCCCAGGGTGTAGCGCGCGCTGGCGGCGATGAATGCTATGCTTTCAGCCGAGGCGTAGCCCTGGTTGAGGGCGGAAATGCCGAAGTTGCCCGAAGCATTGTCGCTCCAGCCGGCGCCGTTCTGTCCATTTTTCAGTTTCAGGTAGCCGAGCGCGAATTCGGCTGGCGACGTGCTGTACTTGACGGCGGCGCTGAAGCTGCTGCCCACGGCATTGCCGTCGGCCGCTTCGCCAAAACCGTATTGCGCGCTGGCCTGCAAGCCGCGCCAGGCGGGCATGCTGTAGGTGACGGAATTGCTGATGCGCACGGTCGTATCGAGGCCGTCGATGTCGCCCGGGTGGGCGCCGGTCGCGCCCGTCAAGACGTTGCTCGATGCCAGCGAGCCCACGAGCAGGTAGTACGGCGTGTACTGGCGGCCCGCCGTCACGGTGCCGTAGGCTGCCGATTGCAAGCCCACATAGGCCTGGCGGTTGAACAGGGCGCTGGCCGAACTTTGCGCGCCCGTGTCGCTTTCAAAGCCGTTTTCCAGCAGGAACAGCGCCTTCAGGTCGCCGCCCAGGTCTTCCACGCCCTGGAAACCGATCTTGCTGGCGGACAAGCTGCCGCTGCGCATATAGGTATTTGAATTGCCGCCCTGGTTGCTCGCGTACGCGGTGGCCGCGTCGACCACGCCGTAAATGGTGACATTGCTCTGGGCGCAAACGTTTGCGCCGATGAGCGTGGAGACGGCCAGCGCCGCAGCGCGCATGCATGGTGTGTTCATTTTTTTCCTGACTTTCCTGTTTTATCTGGCGAAATACGGGCGTGGCGCCGCGTTGCAGTCCCCTCCCGCGAGAGGAGCGTCCGCTGTTCTTCTTGATTTGGATCAAGTGAAGCAAATTATACGCTTATTTACTAACATGTAAGTGATTAACTATAAGGCTTAGTCTTATAGCAAAACTTCTTGCGTCTTATAGCAAATCCGGCAGGCGTGCGGGCGCACGCCCCGCGGCACGGGGAAATCACAGGGACAGGCATGGGCAAAGCAGCGGCGGCGCATGTTGAAAAACACGCGCCCGATGGCCGTACGGAAGGAAAAGATGGGAGTGGCGTTGCCGCTCAGCGCAGGATGGCGGGCGCCACCGGCAGGGTTTCAAGAGCAATAAACGCTTCCAGCGCACGGCGCATGTCTTCGAACACTTGCTTGCCGTAAGCCGCTTCCAGGTGCGCATATTGCAGGTCGATCAGCTTCCCCATCTGCATCAGCAAACTGGCGCCCGCTTCGGACAGGTGCACCTTGCGGCGACGCTGGTCGCCTTCGAACTTGCTGCGCCCGATCAGGCCGATCTCTTCCATGCGCGCCAGGATGCCGCTCATGCTGGGGCTCGAAATCTGGCAGATCTCGCACAGCTCGCGCGGCTCCAGGGTCGGGCTTTCATTCAGCGCGCGCATGATGCGCCACTGCTGCTCCGTCACGCCGAAGTGATTGAGGATGGGGCGGAAATGCTGGAGCAGGCTGTCGCGGGCCTTCAGCAGCAGTTGCGGCATGTTCGGATAACGGATCGGTAGCTGCAAGTGGAACTCCAGGGTGGGCCAGCACAATGAGCGTCATTATACGACTGGCCCGGGGACAATAGCGGCAAAATTCCCCTTCCCTGCCGCTCCCGTGCCATGGCGTCAGCTTTTGGCTTTTCTCTGCTCGGGGATGAAGTGTTCGCGCACGGCCTTGGCCAGCAGCTCCGGTGGCAGCAAGCCCTGCCCCAGCAGGAAGTTGTTGAACGCCAGGCGGTCGAATTTCTCGCCCAGCGCCAGCTCCGTTTCCGCGCGCAGCTGCAGGATGCGCGTATAGCCATAGAAATAGCTGCCCGCCTGGCCCGGCATGTTGAAGGTATAGCGGTCCAGCTCCTGGCCCGCCATCGGTTTCGACAGCATCACTTCATCCGTCAGGATGCGCCCCGCTTCCTCGCGCGTGACCTGCCCCAGGTTCAGCATCGGGTCGAGCATGGCGCGCGCCGCGCGCAGCATGCGGAACTGCAGCGCGATGAACTGGCCCTCGGCCGGCTCGTACGGAATCATCTCCGCTTCCGCGTACAGCGCCCAGCCTTCCACGTTGACGCTGTTGAACGCGTACAGGCTGCGCGCCTGCGACACACCCCGCTCCACCATGGCGCTGAACTGCAGCTCGTGGCCGGGGCGGCCTTCGTGCGCGCTCAGGGTCCAGGCGGCGCCCGCGAAATTGAAGTCGTCATACGCCTCGCCCTTGCCGCTGGCGGCCGGATTGCTGACGGGGAGGACGAACTGGCCGTGTTCTCCCGTATTGCCGATCAGCGGAGGCGGACGCATATGCGGCGCCGGCTGGGCCGCCGATTCGGCGGCGGACGCCAGGCGCATGGTCATGGCGCGCGCAGGAATATCGACCACGCGCTGCCGGGCGATGCGCTGTTCCAGCTGCGTATTGACGCCCTTGTAGTGCGCTTCGAGCTGCTCATTGGGGATGGAGTCGGCCTTCAGCGCGCGCAGCACCTGGCGGTAGTCCGCGCCGTCGACGCCCTTCAGCGCCAGCTTGGCCGCCACCACGGGCGCCAGCGCCTGCATGGCTGCGCGCGTTTCCAGGTAAGCCACCTGCGCCCGTTCGACCAGCGCGCGCGGCTCGATGTCGATACCCACCTGTTTCAGGCGAAACGCATACAGCTCGGGCGCAATGCGGAAATCCGTGCGCGACAGGGGCAGCACCACTTGCTTTTCCCACGCCGCATACTCGTTCAACTGCTGCTCCATGGCCGCCAGCGCAGCTTCGGCGCCAGTGATTTTCATGTCGGCGAACAGCTTGCGGATGCCGGCGATATACGTCGGCACGTTTTCCAGCGACTGCTCCACCTGCAGGCGCACGGGTCCCGCCAGGCCAGGCTGGCCGATTTTTTCCGTGAAGCGCGCCTTGGCCTGCGCCGTGATCGGCGTGCTGCCCGGGAACTGGCCCACGTAGCGTTGCAGGCGTTCGAGCGCCTTGGCGCGGCGCGCGGCCGGACGCTGCTCCTGCAGCAGGCTTTGCATGCTGCCAAAGACCATTTGCGGCACATCGACCCACGGCAGGGTGTATTTGGCTTCCAGCTGCGTGCCCATGATCTCCTGGTCGACGGCGCCGATCAGGATTTCCAGGTCCTGGCGTATGCGCTCGTCGCGTTCCAGTTCCAGCTTTTGCTGCAATTGCGCGCGCGCCTTCTGCATGGCCGCCACATGGCGCTCGGTGATGTTCGGCCCCAGGTCGGCGGCCAGGCCGTCGTACTGGGCCAGGCCCGTGTCGGAGGCGTCTTCGGGCGAAAACTGCGCCTGCGCCGCCAGCACGATGGCCGCGTTGCGGTTGCTCGCTTCAACCCAGGCCGATGAAGCGCCGACAGTTGCAGGGACGGCGGCCATGGCGGGCATGGTAAACGCGATGGAGAGTGCGGCTACCAGCACGGTCTTGCACAATTGCGGAGTGACGGACATCGGGGGATTCCTTCCTGAGGTGAACGATGAGCGAAGCGGCGAGTATCGGCCAGCCTCGCATGCCTGTCAATTCAGCCCGGTCAGCGCGGGCAGGTTCCACGGCGTGACGATCTGGATCGCGGACAAGGGCAACGCGTGTGCCAGGGCAGGCAGCGCGCCCTGCGCCCGCAGTATCTCTTGGCAGGCGCGGCGCATGTCCTGGCCCAGGTCATGGTGCAGCACGGCCTGGATGGCGCCCGACTTGAGCAGCGCCACGTTGTCCGCATCGAGGTCGTGGCCGATGAAAACCTGGCACGGCCGGCCCGCCTGCGCGAATGCCTGCACGACGGCGGCATTGCCGCCGCCGATCGAATATACGGCGGCGATGCCTGGATGCGTAGCCAGTGCTTCACGCACCAGCGCCCCCGTGGCGCCGTCAATGCCGTGGCCTTCGCTCACTTCGACGATGCATAAATGGCGGTGCCGTTCGCGCAGCGCGCGGCGAAAGCCGATCTCGCGCTCTTCCTCGCCATGAAAACGATTGCTGCTCAGGGTGACCAGCACTTGCTGCTTCCTGGGCCGCTGGCCCGCGCCCAGCCACTGGCCGATCAGACACGCGGCCGTCTCGCCCGCCGCGCGGTTATCCATGCCCACGTAGCTGCGGCGCGCGGACGCTGGCAAGTCCGTCACCAGGGTCACCACGGGAATGCCGGCCGCCGCCAGCCGGCTCACCGCCTCGACCACCGGCGGCAAGTCCGGCGCCTTCAGCAGCACGCCGTGGCTGCCGTTCTTGCGGATGCGCTCCAGCTGGTCGACGATGCCGTCCACTTCCAGGGTTTCATGCAGGTGAAAGCGCGAGCGCAGCACGGCCGGGTGCAGCGACGGCAGTTCCGCTTCCAGTGCGGCGCGCACGGCGTCCGTAAAGCGGCGCGGCGCCACCATCAGCACGTCGAGCATGAACTTCCTGCCGGCCAGGCCCACCTGCGTGCTTTGCCGCGCCAGTTCATCGAGCGCCTGCATCACGCGGCGCACGGTATTGGCGTGCACGCCCCCGCGCAGCTTGATCACGCGGTCGACGGTCGCCACGCTGACGCCGGCCTGCAGCGCCACGACCTTGACGGGAAACGGATGCGTCATGCCATGCCCATTCCATTGATGGTTTTTTGATGGATTTCCTGATGAAAAATGCGGATTTTCATCCCTATACTGATTCTACAACTTAAACAATGGAGACACAGCATGATCACCCAAGACGCCGCGCCGCCCGCCCCATTCTGGCTGTCGCAGCAAGATTGCCGGCTAGATGAGTTCATCCGCACCGTCAGCCAATGCACGGCGCTGGCCGACTATCCCCACGCCGCTGCGGTGGAAGACAATATTCTCGTCTATGACTGCGACCAGGTGCGTGCGCTGGCCACCAGTACCGCGTCGCTGCGCGCGCTGCAGGCCGAATGGGGCAAGGCGCTGATGGATGGCCCCGGCGTCATCGTGCTCCGGCACGTCGTCGACGACACGGCGACCCTGGAACAGGTGAGCAGCGTCTTTCGCGCGCTGATCGCCGAACAGCATGCGAGCGGCCAGGCGGGCGGCGACCATTTCGCCAGACCGGGCGCGAATGACCGCATCTGGAACGCCCAGCAAAAACTGTGTCTGCGCGCGCCCGAAGCGTTCGCGCGCTACTACGCCAATCCCGTGTTTGCGTGGATAGCCGAGGCGTGGCTGGGATCCGCCTACCAGATGACGGCGCAAGTGAACGTCGTCAACCCGGGCGGCGCGGCCCAGGCGCCGCACCGCGACTATCACCTGGGATTCCAGAGCGCCGCCGCCTGCACCGCCTACCCGGCGCCCGTGCACCAGATGTCCGCCCTTTTGACCTTGCAGGGCGCCGTCGCCCATTGCGACATGCCGGTCGAATCCGGTCCCACCCTGTACCTGCCGTATTCGCAGCGCTACCTGGCGGGTTTCCTCGCCTGGCAGCAGGCACCCTTCCGCGATTATTTCGCGCAGCATTGCGTGCAACTGCCGCTGTCACAAGGCGACGCCGTCTTCTTCAACCCCGCCCTGTTCCATGCGGCGGGCCATAACCGTTCGTCCGATATCCGCCGCATGGCGAATCTGCTGCAAGTGTCGTCGCCGTTCGGGCGCGCGATGGAAGCGCTGGACCGCCGCGCCATGAGCGCAGCGCTGTATCCGGCGCTGCTGACCTTGCGCGCGCAGGGCGCCCTGCCCGCCGACGGCATTGCTCACGCGATTGCCGCCTGCGCCGAAGGCTATGCCTTCCCCAGCAACCTCGATCGGGACCAGCCCATAGCCGGCATGGCGCCGCCCACGCAGCAGCAGCTCATGCACGAAGCGCTGGCGCAAGACTGGCCCGCCGCCCGCTTCCTCGACGCGCTGGACAGCCAGGCCTGGCGCCAGCAAGCCTGAATCCCATACCGCGACATCCTCGGAGACTCCCTATGCAAGACATCAACATCGGCCTGATCGGCGCCGGCTACATGGGCAAGGCCCACACCATCGCCTACAAGGCCGTGCGCAGCATTTTTCACACGGCCTTGAACCCCGTATGCGAATGCATCAGCACCGGCAGTGCGGAAGGCGCCGCCCGCAGCGCGCAGGAACTGGGCTGGAACCGCTCCACGGGCGACTGGCGCGCGCTGGTCAATGATCGCGCCATCGACGCCATCATCGTCGCCACGCCGCCGGCCACGCACAAGGACATCGTGCTGGCCGCGCTGGCCCTGGGCAAACCCGTGTTTTGCGAAAAGCCGCTGGGCATGACGGCCGCCGAATCCTTGCAGCTGGCGCAGGCGGCGGAAGCGGCGGACGTGGCCAACATGGTCGGCTACAACTACATCCGCACGCCGGCCAGCCAGCTGGCGCGGCAGATCATCGAATCGGGCGAAATCGGCGAGATCATCCACGTCGCCGCCGAACACGTGGAAGACTATTTGCACGACCCGCGCGCGCCTGCCTCGTGGCGCACGCGCGAAGCGACGGCAACGCGTGCCGGCGCGCTGGCCGACGTGGGCTCGCACCTGCTCAACCTGGCCCTGCGCCTGGGCGGCCCCGTCGACTCGCTGGTGGCCGACATGCATACCGTGCACGCGCAGCGGCAAGGGCCCACTGGCATGGAAGCGGTGGAGAATGACGACCAGGGAAATGCGATGCTGCGTTTTGCCAGCGGCGCGCTGGGCGCCCTGACCTTCAGCCGCGTGGCGGCCGGACGCAAGATGGGTTACACCTACCGCATCACGGGGACGAAAGGCGCGCTCGCCTTCGACCAGGAAAACCAGAACGAATTATGGCTGTACGACGCCGGCCGCCCCGCGCAGCGCCAGGGTTTCCAGCGCCTGCTGATGGGCCCCGCCCACCCCGACTACCTGGCGTTCAGCCAGGGCGCCGGGCACGGCACCGGTTACAACGAGCAGATCGTCATCGAAGCGCGCGACTTTTTGCAGGCCATCGCCGGCGGCCAGCCGGTCTGGCCCACTTTCCGCGACGGCTACGAGGTGGACCGGCTGATAGCCGCCGCGCTGCGCTCCGCTCAGGAGCGCACCTGGATTACCGTACGTTGAACGGCATTTAGTAGGCCAGTCCGTAACCGAACTTGTACAGCGGATGGGCCGTGTCATACGGCACGTCCGATTTCTGCACTTGCACTTCGGCCATCGACGATGGCAGCTCGAACGGCAGCTTGCCTTGCGGCTTGGCCTTGCCCGTCAGGACATCGAACAGCGCGCCGTCGCTGACACCGAAGTTGGCGAGTATGGCGCTGGCCTTGTCCTGCACGTTGCCGAGGATGGCCGGGCGGTCCAGGTACACGGTGACCACCGTCTTCGGCGCGTATTTGGCCGCGTTCTTGATCGCCTCGTAGTCGGCGTCGCCGTCGACATAGTTCAGGCGCCCTTCATGCTGCATGCTGCCGAAGATGTAGTTCGGGTGCAGGATTTCATACGGCGCGGCCACGCGCAGCAGGGCCACGTCCGCTTCCTGCGGCGTGGCGACCACCGTGTAGCCATATTGCTTGGCCACGGCCGCATCGATGCCGTACAGGTAGACCTTCTTGACGGTGGCCGCCAGCGGCAAGACTTTGTCCTTGTTTTCCAGCAGGACCAGCGAGCGGCGCTGCGCGTCCAGGCCTGCCTCGATGAAGTCCGCCTTGCCCACCGTCGTGGCCGCATTGGCCGCATCGACGAACGGATGCTCGAACAGGCCCTGCTTGAATTTCTGGATCAGGATGCGCCGCGCCGACGCGTTGATGCGCTCCTCCGTCAACTGGCCACGCTGCACGGCTTGCGTCAGGTACGGCGCTTCCGTCACGCCGCCAAACTGGTCCATCCCCGCCGTCACGGCCTTCACGTAGCGCTCGGCCTTAGTGGCGTCTTCCATGCCCCACGGCGTGCCAAAGCCCATGAAGGAAGGCGCGACGCCAGGCGCCGTGCCGTTGCGGCAGTTGGCGTCGCAGTCGGAGGTGATGCCCCAGTCGGACAGGATCACGCCTTCGAAGCCGTACTTGCCGCGCAGCAGATCCGTCAGCATGGTCTTGCTGAAGCCGGCCGCCACCTGTTCCAGGGTGATGCCGTCGATCGTGATATTGCCGTCCGGCAGAGCGTAGGTGGGCATGACGGAAGCCGCCTTGGCCGTGAAGGCGCCTTCGAACGGTTTCACGTGGTAGGCGAAGTTGTTGCCCGGGTAAGTCATGTAACGGCCATAGTAATTGTGGCCGTCGTAGCCCTCTTTCGTGGCGCCGTAGCCGACCCAGTGCTTGACGACGGCCACCACGCTGCCGTCATGCAGGCCCGTGTTCCCGTCCTGGAAGCCCTCGATATAGTGCTGCACCATGCGCTTGGCCAGGTCCGCGTCTTCGCCAAAGGTGCCGTTGATGCGCGACCAGCGCGGCTCGGTGGCCAGGTCGGCCTGCGGCGACAGGGCCTGCGTGATGCCGACGGCCAGGTATTCCTGGCGCGCGATGTCGCCGAAGCGGCGCACCAGCGCATCGTCGCCGATGGCGGCCAGGCCCAGGGTTTCAGGCCATTGCGAGAAACCCTTGGTGCCGGCGCTGGCGCCCACCGTGTACTGGAAATGGTGGCGCGGGTCCGTGCTGATGGACACCGGGATGCCGTGGCGCGACGTTTCGCTCAAGGCTTGCACCTTGTTGTACTGGGTCGCCATATTGGCCGTGTCGCCCGCCATGCGGGTGATGAAGGTGTTGACGTACTGCTTGACGATCAGGTCCTGCAGGGCCGTCAAATCGTACGCGCCGCCCTGGCCGATGCCGGTGGGGTCGGCCACGGTGGGCGCCGTGCCGTGCATCATCAGGCCCGCTTTTTCATCGAGGCTCATGCGCGACAGCAGATCGTCGGCGCGCACCTCGGCCGGCAGGCGCCAGTCTTCGTATCGATCGATCTTGCCGTTGCGGTTCATATCCTTGAAGGCATAGCCGTCGACCTGGATCTGGCTGTAGGTGGTGGCGCCGAACACGGGCTGCTTGTATTCCACGCTGCCGTTATTGCCGCAGGCGGCCAGGGCAAGCGTGGCGACGCAGCCGGCGACCATACGGGCCATCGGTTTCAAAGTGCAATTCATCATTATCTCCAAGACTGTTTTTGTAGGTATCAAGGCGCGGCAGCAAGGCCGGCCGAAAACAATATAGCGTGAGAATGCGTGAGTTTCTTGACCGCGCAGCACGCGTTTTATACCTGCGAGAACAATTTTTGGTTAGATGACACAACAACCAACAATCTCTTACAAAGTGCTAATATTTGTGAAAAATTACTACAACAAGCACAATAAGCAGGAGACAGCCTTGCACAAACCCGACACGCGCACGGTTTCGAACCGGATCGCGCAGCAATGCGCGCGCGCCATGCAGGCCGATGGCCACGACCCCGCCGAGTTTTTTCAGCGCACGGGCATCACGCCGGCGCAGCTGGACGAGCCGGGCGGCCGCATCAACGCCGAGCGGCACCGCCGCATGACGGCCTACGCCCAGCAACTGCCGCAGCACCGCGGCTTGCTCGACCTCGACGTGACACACTGGTTCGCGCATTACTCGGGCATCGCCCACGTCTGCTTCAACCGCCCCACCCTGCGCAGCGCGCTGCACGAGCTGCTGCACTTGCGGGGCCTGATCGGCGAATTCGATTTCATGCTGATGAGCGAAAATGGTACGCGCATCGAGATCGAATACCTGTCCGAATTCTGCCCGTCGGGCGGCGCCATGCAGGCGCTGGCTAATTTCCGCATGCTGTCTCTGGTGGCGCGCGCCTACGACGATGGCGCACCCACCGCCTTCCGTGCCGGCTTCCAGGGCAAGGCGCCATGGTTCGCACCAGCCATTTCCGAGTGCTTCGGCGCCCCCGTCACCTTTGGCCAGGCGCGCAATACCTTGACATTTGACGCACCGGCGCTGGACCGGCCCTTCGCCCAGTTCAACGCCATGCTGGCGCCCCACGCGCTGCGGCACGCGCAGGGGCAATTGCAGCAGTTGCAGGGAGCGCAGTTGTTTTCGGCCCGCGTGGAGCAAGCCATCATCGATTTGCTGGGCCGGCAAGGCGCGGGCGATGCCGATAGCGCCTCGCTGCTGCCGGCCCTGTGCGATGGCCTGGCGATGAACCGCTGGACCCTGCAGCGCCAGCTGCAGCAGGAGCAGACCTCGTTCCGTGCACTGGAACTGCGCGCCAAGAGCCGCGAATCGCGCCGTTTGCTGCGCGAAACAAGCCTGAGCGTGGCGGAAATCGGCGACCGCCTGGGCTTTTCCTCGCAAAGCGCGTTCACCCGCTTCTTCAAGAACCAGTTCGAACTGCCGCCGGCGCGCTACCGGCAGGATGCCGCCGGAGCCTAGAGAAAGAGACAAGAAACAAGCAATAAGCAAGCCGCCAAACCACGAAACGGCCCAAGTCAAGGAGACAGGCCCCCCCTGGGCCAAGCGAGCCTGAAAAATGTCGAGGGCAAGGCGCAGCGACGCAGACAGTACGCAAGTACGGCAAGGAAGCTGCAACGCCGCCATCGGCATTTTCTCAGGCCCGCGTCTCCGGCCCGCCGTTTTCAATCTCCGCCACCGTTGCCTGCCCCCGTATCCGGAACCAGATCGCATACATGGCGGGCAAGAACACCAGGGTCAGCACCGTGCCGGCAAACGTGCCGCCGATCAGGGTATAGGCCAAGGTACCCCAGAAGACCGAATGGGTCAGCGGAATAAACGCCAGGATGGCCGCCAGCGCCGTGAGGATCACGGGACGCGCGCGCTGCACGGTCGCTTCGACCACGGCGTCGAACGGCGCCAGGCCGGCCGCCTCGTTCTGGTGGATCTGGCCGATCAGTATCAGGGTATTGCGCATCAAAATGCCCGACAGCGCGATCAGGCCGACCAGCGCATTGATGCCGAACGGCTGCTGGAACAGCAGCAAGGTGGGCACCACGCCGATCAGGCCCAATGGGCTGGTCAGGAATACCATCACCATCGCCGAGATCGAACGCACCTGCAGGATAATCATCAGCAAGGTCAATGCCAGCATGATGGGGAACAGCGGCAGCATCGCTTGCGTGGCCTTGGCCGATTCCTCGATGGAGCCGGCCTGCTCGATGCGGTAGCCGGCCGGCAGCTTGTCGATGACCGTTTGCAGCTGCGCCGTGATGGCGCCCGAGACGTCGGGCGGCTGCATGCCGTCGGCGATGTCGCCGCGTACGGTAATCGTCGGCTGGCGGTCGCGTCGGCGCATCACCGGTTCTTCCGAGCGCACCTCGACGCTGCCCACCTGCGACAGCGCGATGCGTTCGCCATTCGCGCCGGCCAGGGTCAGGTCGGCGATGCGCGCCGGGTCGAGCCGCACGTCGCCGGCCGCGCGCGCCACCACCTGCACCGTGCGGATATCCTCGCGCACGGCCGTGACGGGCACGCCGCTGAGCAAAAACTGCAGCTGCTGCGCCACCGCGGCCGACGTCAGGCCCATCGCCTGCAAGCGGTCCTGCTGCAGGCTGAAATGCAGGGTCGGCGTGCGCGTGCCCCAGTCCGTGTTCACGGTACGCATCAAGGGGCTGGCCTGCATCACCTGCCGCACCTGGCCGGCGATGCCGCGCAACACCTCGGGATCGGGCCCGCTGACCCGGTAGGCGACGGGGAACGGCGAATACGGGCCGAACACCAGTTGCGTGACGCGCACCCTGGCCTCGGGCGCCAGCCCCGCGGCGACGGCCACGCGCAAGCGCTGCTTCAACGCGTCGCGCGCCTGCTGGCTGTCGGTGCGCACGACGATCTTGGCAAACGAGGGATCGGGCAATTCCGGTCCCATCGCCAGGTAAAAGCGCGGCGCGCCCTGGCCCACATAGGCCGTGACGATCTTCGCCTCGCTCTGGCGCGCCAGCCATGCTTCCACCTTGGCCGCCGCGCCGCTGGTCTGCCCGATCGCGCTGCCGTAGGGCAGCTGCACTTCGATCAGCACTTCAGGGCGGTCCGAAATCGGAAAAAACTGCTTCTTGACGATGGCCATGCCCAGCACGGCCAGCACGAACAGGCCGATCACGGTGCAGAACACCAGCCATTTGCGGGCGATCACGCGCCCCAGCAGCCGGCGAAAACGGTGGTAGCGCGGCGTGTCGTACAGCGCATCATGGCCGCCGGCGACGTGTTTGAGTTCAGGCAGCAGCTTTACGCCCAGGTAGGGAGTGAACACCACCGCCACCACCCACGAGGCGATCAGGGCGATGCCGACGATCCAGAACATATTGCTCGTGTATTCGCCGGCGCTCGAACGCGCAAAGCCGTTCGGCATGAAGCCCACGGCCGTCACCAGGGTGCCGGCCAGCATGGGCGCGGCCGTGTGGCTCCAGGCATAGGCGGAGGCGGCGATGCGGCTGTAGCCCTCTTCCATTTTCACCACCATCATTTCGATGGCGATGATCGCGTCATCCACCAGCAGGCCCAGGCCCAGGATCAATGAACCCAAGGTGATGCGGTCGAAGTTCTTGCCAGTGGCCGCCATCACGATGAACACCACGGCCAACGTCAATGGCACAGCGGCGGCCACTACGATGCCGACCCGCCAGCCCATGCTGATAAAGCACACCAGCATCACCACCAGCAATGCGGCGAGGAACTTGAGCATGAATTCGTCGACGGCCGCGCCGATATTGACTGCCTGGTCGGTGACCTTGGCCAGGCTCATCCCCAGCGGCATGGCGGCGCCGATGGCCGTCACTTCCCCGTCCAGTGCCTTGCCCAGGTCCAGCCCGTTCCAGCCGTCGCGCATGACCACGCCCAAGAGCAGCGCGGGCTCGCCGCCATTGCGCACCATGAAACTGGCCGGGTCTTCCTGACCACGGCGCACGGTGGCGATATCGGACAGCGTCAAGGTGCGCCCCTGCGCCGCCACAGGCGTATCGCGGATCTTTTGCAGCGCGTCGAGCGCGCCGTCGAGGCGGATGAATACTTGCGGCCCGCGCGTCTCGACCGAACCGGCCGGGCTCAAGGCATTCTGGCCGTTCAGCGCGGCGAACACGTCCTGCGCCCGCACGCCCAGGGTGGCCAGGCGCTCCTGCGAAAACTCCACGTAGATGCGTTCGGCCTGCTCGCCGATGATATTGACCTTTTTCACGCCAGGCACGTGCAGCAGCCGCTGGCGCAGGGTTTCCGCCTCGCGCACCAGCAGGCGCTGCGGCTCGCCCTTGGCCTTCAACGCATACAGGGCAAAGGTGACGTCGGCGTATTCGTCATTGATCATGGGACCGATCACGCCGGCCGGCAAATTGGCCGCCTCGTCGCCCGCCTTCTTGCGCGCCTGGTAAAACTCGGCCTGTACCTGGTCGGGCGGCGTGCCGTCGAGCAGGGTCAGTGTGGTGAAAGCCAGGCCGGGCGTGGTATAGGTCTCGGCCCGTTCGTACCAGCGCAGCTCCTGCAGGCGCTTTTCGATCTTCTCGGCCACCTGGTCCTGCATTTCGCGCGCGCTGGCGCCGGGCCAGGCGGTGACGATGGTCATCACCTTGACCGTGAACGCCGGGTCTTCCGCGCGCCCCAGCTTGAAGAACGACAGCAGACCAGCCAGCGAAATGAGGCAGATCAGGAACAGGGTGACGGAACGTTCGCGCACGGCCAGCGCGGACAGGTTGAAGCGGGCCGCGCTCATGGATGCGCTCCCGCGGCGGCGGTCGCTGGCGCCTGTTCGACCCTGACCTGCTCTCCCTGGTGCAGCAGATGGGCACCCAGCGCGACGATGCGTTCGCCCGCCTTCAGGCCATTCACATCGGCGCCGTCATCGTGCAGACCTTGCACCTTCACGGGCCGCCAGCTCACTTGGGCCGGCGCACCGGCAATCACCCACACGCCCTGCCCCTTGCCCGCATCATGCAGGGCCGCCAGCGGCACTTGCACGGTGCCGCCGGCCGCTTGCGCGCCGGGCAGGCGCAAGGTGACGGTGGCGCCCAAAGGCGCGCTTGACAGCGCTGCATCGAGCACATAGCGCGCCTCGAAGGTGCGCGTTTGCCGGTCCGCCGTCTGCGACAACTGGCGCAAGGTGGCCGGCACGCTGGCGCCCGGCCTGCCGAACAGAGTGGCCTGGCCCGTGGAGCCGAGCGCTGGGCGCAGGGTTTCCGGCAGCTGGATCGCCGCTTCGCGCCGGCCGTCATGGGCCAGCCGCACCACCACCTGCCCGGGCGCGACCACCTGGCCCGGTTCGGCCAGGGTGTCCATCACGACGCCGTCGGCGTCGGCCAGCAGCACCGCGTACTGCAGCGCATTGCGCGCCACGCCGGCCTGGGCTTCGGACGCCTTGAGCTGGGCGCCGGCCGCGTCAGCCGCCGCCTTCACCTGGTCGTAGTTGGATGCCGAGATGACGCCCGTGCCGCGCAAGTCGCGGTAGCGCGCCTCTTCGTCCGCCGCCTGGCGCGCGCGGGCGCGGTCGGCGATGACGGTTTCGTGGCGCGCCTGCGCCAGCAGTTGCAAGTCGTCGGCGTCGAGGCGCATCAATGGCTGGCCACGGCGCACGGCCTGGCCGGCGTCGACCAGCCGTTCGCGCACCTTGCCGGCCACGCGAAAACCGAGATCGCTCTGCACGCGCGGCGCGACCACGCCCGTGAAGCTGCGCGTGTCCGTTTCGGCGCCCTGCACCGTGACGGCGCGCACCAGCGGCGTGGCGGTGCGCGGATCGGCCTGCGCCTTGTCGGCGCAGGCGCTCAACACCAGGGGTAAAGTTGAAATGACAACAGATGAAGCGAGGCGGCGCCAGCGCATAGGAATTCCATGAATGAGTGATCAGAGCGCTCATTCTGGTACTAGTGACCAATTAAGTCAATCGTCACTTATCATTGAAGCACTTACGGCGACAAACTGCGCAACACCAGACTGGACAGCTGCACCACGGCCGTTTCGCTGCTGTCGACGCCGTGTTGCAGCAGCAAGGGATTGACGTAGGGGCGCATCACCAGATAGATCGCGCTGGCCGTTTCGTCGAGCGGCGTCTTGCGTTCGAAGTCGCCTGTCTTGCGCCCCTGCTGCAAGATATCCTGCAGCAAGGCGCCCATCGCCAGCTCGTAGGCCTGCACGGCTGGCCAGCGTTCGGTGGCGGCCGAGGCGGCGATGTCGTACAGCTTGCGGTCCTGGAAAAACAGCCGCAAGCTAGCCTCGACGCTGGCCTTGAACATGCGCCGCAGCTGCTCTGGCGGCCGCCCGGCCGCCTCAACGGCCACCTTCACCTCGGTCTCGATCTGGTGCAGGCAGTTGCCGCAGATATGCTCGCCGATGGCTTGCTTCGATTCGAAGAACTTGTAGATATAGGCCTTGGAAAAGCCGATCGCCCTGGCCAGGTCGGAGACGGTCGTCTTTTCATAGCCGTAGCGGCTGAAGTAATCGGTGGCGGCGGCAACGATCTGGTCGCGCACGTCGTGGCCGGCGGGGCCGCGTGCTGGGCTTGGAGTGTCGGGTGTGGTGGAATTCATGGCGACAGCTTAACGCGCCGCGCCGGAATGCACAATAAGTGACCAAACTGTATTATAGTCACACATTATTCTCTTTTTGAACTGGAAGACCACCATGCCACTGCCACGCCTGCGCCTCCCCTTTTTGCTGATCGCCGCCGGCCTGGCCGCCACCGGCTGCACCGTCGGCAACGATTACCACCGGCCCGAGCTGCCGCAAGCGGCTCAGTATCTGCACCAGGCTGCGCTCGGCGCGCGCCAGGACGCTGACTCTGCCGAACTGCGGCAGTGGTGGACGGCCTTCGGCGACCCGCGCCTGACCCGCCTGGTGACGGTGGCGCTGGCGCAAAACCTCGACCTGGCGCAAGCGCAGGCCAGGGTCAGCCAGGCGCGCGCGGCCATCGGTGCGGCCGACGCCGCGCTGCTGCCGTCGGCCAGCCTTGGCGGCCAGGCGGCGCGCGCCTACCAGTCCGTGCAAACGCCGCTGGGTCAGGTCTTGAACGCCACGCCAGGCTATGACCGCGCCGGCAGCGCGCGCGAATTGAATTTGCAGGCGTCGTGGGAACTCGACCTGTTTGGCGGCCTGCGCCGCGAACGCGAAGCGGCGCGCGCCGATTACGCAGCCAGCGAAGCGGGATGGGCCGCGACGCGGCTGGCCGTGGCCGCGCAAACGGCCGACCTGTACCTGACGATCCAGGGGCTGCAGGCACGGCTCGAGCTGGCGCGCCGGCAGGTCGGCACGGACGCGGCGCTGCTGGAACTGGCCACGCTGTTGTATGGCAAGGGATTGGCGAACGAGCCGGCGCTGCGGCAGGCCGAAGCGTCGCTGGCGCAGGCGCGCGCCGTCGTACCCGGCCTGGATACGGCGCGCGAGGTGGCGCTGCATGCGCTCGACGTGATGCTGGGCGCGGCGCCCGGCACCTACGGCGATGACATGGCCGCCGCCGGCGCGATGGCGCGCGCGCCGCGCATCACGGCCGGCGGCTCGCCGAGCGAACTGCTGCGGCGCAGGCCCGACCTGATCGCCGCCGAACGGCGCCTGGCCGCCGCCAGCGCGCGCACCGGCGCGGCCGTCGCCGAGTACTACCCGAAACTGAGCCTGGGTGCCCTGCTGGGCAGCGCCACGGCCGGCGGCACCCTGTTCGGCAGCGGCTCCGGCCAGGCCGCCGGCATGCTGGGCCTGCGCTGGCGTCTGTTCGATTTCGGCCGCATCGACGCGCAGATCGAAGCTTCCCGCGGCCGGGAAGCCGAGCTGCTGGCGGCCTACCGGCTCGCCGCGCTGCACGCCGCCGAAGACGTGGAAAACGCCGGCTCGGCCCTGCTGCGCCACGAAGAGCAAGCTACTTTACTGGAGCAAAGCGTGGAATCGCTAGAGCGCGCCCGCGCCGCCTCGCTGGCCGCCTACGAGAAAGGCGTGGTCAGCCGCCTTGACGTGCTGCAGGCCGACTCCCGGCTGCTGCACGCAGCGGACGCGCGCGCGCAGGCGCAAACGGCATCGGCGCGCGCCGCCGTCGCCACCTACCGGGCGCTGGGCGGCGGCTGGCAGGCGCCGCAGGCGGGGACGGAGGCCGTGGCAGCCAGGTAAATGCCGATGGCAGCCCTGCCCTCATTGTTTCACCGCTGCTTGGCGCGAGCGGTGGAACAGCATTGCCAATTGAGTAATTTTTCCCCATACTGCCTGGCCTTGCCCTTGCATCCCACTATCAACCATGACCATCAGCCTGCGTCCCGTCACAGCCGACAATTTCGACATCATCAGCGAACTGCCCCTGCTGCCCCAGCAGCGCGACTATCTGGCCAGCAATGACTATTCCATCGCGCAGGCCAGCTTTTACCCCGCCACCATGCATACGCGCGCCGTGTATTGCGCCGAGGAGGTGATCGGTTTCCTCATGTTCGTCTCGCCCGATGCCGAAGATCCGCCCGGCCACTACCAGATCTGGCGCTTCATGGTCGACCACCGGCGCCAGGGGCAAGGCCATGGGAGGGCCGCGCTCGCCCTGGCGCTGGCGGAAATCCGCGCCCGACCGGATGCGCGCAGCATGGAGATTTGCTACAAGCCCGGCAATGCCAACGCTAAAAAATTCTATGCCAGCATGGGCTTCGTGGAAAAAGGCATGGATGCCGATGGCAACGACATGCTGGCCGTGATTCAGCTGGCCTGACTGTCTGGCGCCGCGTTCGCATCGGCCCTGGCATCGAACGCCAGCCGCGCCGCATCGACGGCGTCGCGGTGGCCATGGGCCCAGGCGCCCAGCGCGCTGATGGGAATCAGCAGCGAACGTCCCAGGTCCGTCAGCGCGTAGTCGACGCGTGGCGGCACGGTGGGAAACACGGTGCGCGTCACGAGGCCGTCGCGCTCGAGCCCGCGCAGGGTCAACGTCAGCATGCGCTGCGAAATGCCGCCGATCAGGCGGCGCATCTCGTTGAAGCGCTTGGTGCCATTGCCCAGCAAGATCACCACCATCACGCTCCATTTGTCGCCCACGCGCGTGAGGATGTCCGTGATGGGACGGCAGGAAGCGGCCACGCCCGCATGGCCACCTTCGTCGCGCATGCGCCGTTCCAGCTCAGCCCCTTGCGCGGCGGCGTCGCCAATAGTCACATCCGTGTGCCCCAGTGTGGAAAAAGTGCCTTCTTGTGCGTTCATTTGATAGTCACTATATTTACCTCGGTTACAAAAACATACCACCCGATCATACCACCCAAGAAGGCCCCATATGAACATCCTGCACATCGATTCCAGCGTCCTCGGCGAGCATTCCATCAGCCGCCAATTGTCCACCGCCATCGTGGCCCGCCTGCAAGCGGCCGCGCCGGGCGCCACCGTCCAGTACCGCGACCTGGCCGCGCAACCGTTGCCGCAATTTACGGCCGCCCCCAGCGACGCCGACGGCGTGGCGCTGGCCGGCGCGCTGGAGCAGGTGCTGGCCGCCGACGTCATCGTCATCGGCGCGCCCATGTACAACTTCGCCATCCCCAGCCAGCTCAAATCGTGGCTCGACGCGCTGGCCGTGCCCGGCAAAACTTTCCAGTATGGCGCCAATGGTCCCGAAGGTTTGCTGGGCAGCAAGCGCGTAATCATCGCCTCGACGCGCGGCGGCTACTACGGCGCCGACACGCCGATGGCCAGCCTGGAACACCAGGAAAGCCATCTGCGCAGCTTCCTCGGCTTCCTCGGCGTCATACAGATCGAGATCGTGCGCGCCGAAGGCGTGAAAGTGAGCGAAGAAGCCAGGGCGCAAGCCTTGAGCGCCGCGTTTGAGCAGATCGGGGCGCTGCAGGCGGCCTAATGAGTGCCAACTGCGCCGCACGCCGTTGCGGCGCAGCCCATGGTGGCCGGCCGGCAAGGAAGCGCCAGATGCGCTAAGCTGCGGAACCCCAACCACAAGGACCACCATGACCCTGATCATCGTCGCCACCATCGATGCCCAAGCCCAACATATCGACGCCGTGCGCGCCGCCCTAGAAGCCGTCGTAGCACCGAGCCGTGCGGAAAGCACCTGCCTGCGCTACGAACTGCACCTCGACAACAAGATTCCCACGCGCTTCATCATGCTGGAAGAATGGACCGACAAGGCAGGCCACACGGCGCATGAAGCGACGCCGCACTTCAAGACGCTGGTCGCCGCCGTGGGCGACAAGGTCGTCAAGATCGACATCGCGGAATTGAGCAAGCTGAAGTAAGGCCGGCGCGCCGCGCTAGCGCGTGGCCGTATTAGAAAGTTGCCATCTATAATATGGCAACTTTTCTTTATGGCCATCATGACTCCATTTTCCAAAATACAAGGCGCCCTTGCGGCCGCCGCCTTGACACTCTGCATCAGCGCCTCGGCGCAAGCTCCCCTTCCCCTGGCCAAGCTGGTGGGCGAATACAATCTTGCCTCGTCGGCGACCGTGCCGGCCAGCACCTGGGGCTATTCCAAGGGACGCATTTTGGTCAAGCAACTCGATGAGCGGCATCTGCTGATCGCCCTGTCCTGCGAGTGGAAACGCGAACCGAAAGCCGTCTGCGGCGATTATTTCTATGCCCAGCAGCGCGACGAAGGCCTGTATCTGCAGGACATGAATACCTTCGCCATGCGCCTGTATTTCGATCCCGCCTCGCGCAAGCTCACCATCATTTCGCGCGGCGCCGACGCGAAACAGAGCGTGCGGCACGACGTGTTCGCCGCCACCACCGCGCCGCTCACGGACCCCGCCCTCGTGCGGCGCATGAAACGCGAGCTGTCGAATGCCGACAGCAAGGAAAACCGGCGCGTGTTCGGCCCTTACACCAAGTGGGACTACCAGGAAAACCGCATCGAATTCCAGCGCCAGGACGTGACGGTGCCGTGATGGCGCGCCCGGTCGGGCTTGAGGCACGATACGGTCTGGCACGCAGTGAGCCTGGGGGGGGCGACAATGGGCCTACCGTTTTTCAATTCCGATCATTTTGGGCGGCGATGGATCTTTTCTGCGCTCGCATACCAATACGCGCAATGCGACAGAGAGCGACACGCCATTTGTGTGCAAGTATTTTGCCGCCACAGCGGTGCCAAGCATTTCCTGGAAAATAATCGCCACATCTATTTTTTGTGCTGTCAATGCATCGATCCGCCTGGGATGATCAAGCTCCACTTGCACGAGGCCACCGATGTAATTTTTATTTACCATATGAATTCATGTCGAGTATGGGACAAGCACCGTATCCTCCCGCTGCGGACTACCGCAATGCGGCAGGCGGCATTCATTGATCCTTTTCCAGTATCTTGCGTATCTCTGCCCTTACTCTGTGGATACGGCTTCGCACTGTTCCCATCGGGCATCCCATCCTTACTGCAATCTCGTCATAGCGCATACCTTCATCCTCACGCAACAATAATGCCTTTTTCAAGGGAGGCGGAAAATTGGCGATTAATCGAATAATTTCCATTCCCGTTTCCATTGCACGGCATATCTCTTCCGGACTATCTTCATCAACCAAGTCCAATGCATCAACGACATTATCTGCGCCACTAATCAAATCAACCGAACTTAATTCAACTTCCGCGTCACCACAATAATCAGACCTTATACTGCGCATGGCCATTGAATATAACTTCGGATAAAACATCGAATACCCACATCCGCTTTTAAACCATAGAAAAATATTGAGGAATATAAGCTGAACCATGTCATCAATATCTTCCTCGCGATGAATGGATTGACTTACCAAATTTCTTATGCGGATACGATATCTGACATACAGCGCATGAAATGCCGATGCAGTATTCACATAATTAATTTCTACTGAGAAATCTTTATTTCCATCGGACATGCGTCACTCACTGTAGCCAAGGTTGATCTCATATCCTAGCAGCAAGAATATATCCTCAAGTTATCACCAAAAGGAACATTGATTTATATCAATACAAGCAATACACGATATTTAATATTATAAAAAAATAAATACATATTCCATCAAGAAATAATTGACCAGGAAATGTTTTTTATGCACGCAAAAATAACAGTGTTCCGCTAAATTTTAATTTATTGAAGTAATAAATATTTCCATATAGTAATTTTTGAAAAAATAGCTTATTGACGTGTTTACCTTCGTGCGCAAGGGTAAATTTTTATGTAGTAATATTGAAAAAAATATTCAAAGCATTTTGGGTGAGCATTCCTGATGACAAAAAAAAACAAGCACTTCATACGTCATCGAGTTTACGCAGCGAACGACGCGGGTATTACGGTCGCTCGATGTGGAGTCCGGACGAATGAAGATTGATATCAAAGACACGGCGATGCCGTTCGACACGCGGATAGTCGATGCCTGGGTCAGCATCGAAGACGGCATCCTGTGGCTGGAGCATGAAACGGGAGATGAGTATACGGTGAGAATCAGGCTTGCCACAGTGCTGCGCTGGTCACGTCAACCCAAATGGTAGCCAGGCTGCCGGCGCGACGCGGCACTTTTTCCAACCTTCTCCGCTACAGTTTCTTCATGCCACCCTGCTGAAAGCGGGGTCGGGCGCAATACCCTCCGAGCACGTCGCAGGCCATATTGCCTGGCGTTACAGGGAATCGATCCTGGCCAGCATCGTGGCCGCCTGCTGCCGGAAAGCCGCAATTGTCGCCTCGTCCATTTTCTCCAGCTGGCGGTACGCCATGCCGATGCGGGGATTGCGTTCCAGTGTGTCCGCGTTGCGATGGAAAAAATCCCAGTACAGGGCATTGAAGGGACAGGCGCGCTCGCCGATGCGCGCCTTTTTATCGTAATGGCAGCCTTTGCAATAATCGCCCATGCGGTCGATATACGCGGCGCTGGAGACATACGGCTTGGTGGCCAGCAGCCCGCCATCGGCGAACTGGCTCATGCCGACGGTGTTGGGCAATTCCACCCACTCGAAGGCATCGATGTAGATGCCCAGGTACCAGCCATGCACCTTGGCCGGATCGAGGCCGGCCAGCAGCGAGAAATTGCCGATCACCATCAGGCGCTGGATGTGATGCGCATGCGCCTGTTCCAGTGACTGGGTAATGGCCTGCGACAGGCAATGCATCTTCGTCTTGCCATCCCAGAACCATGCCGGCAGCGGGCGCGTATGGCCAAAGAAATTCTTCTCGGCATAGCCGGGCATATGGGCCCAGTAAACGCCGCGCACATATTCGCGCCAACCCAGTATCTGGCGTATAAAACCCTCGACCGCAGCCAAGGGGGCATGGCCGGCGTGATAAGCCGCTTGCGCCCTGGCGACGACTTCGCGCGGATTGAGCATTTTCACGTTCAGCGCGAACGACAGCAGGGAATGAAACAGGCGCCACGCCTTGACGCTCATCGCATCCTGGAAATCGCCAAAGTGCGGCAGGGCCCGCTCGATGAAGGCATCGAGCTGCTGCAGCGCCTCATCCCGGTTCAGCGCCCACGCCAGCCGGTCGGCATGCGGCGCGCCAAAGCTCTTCACTCCGGCGTCGACGATGCTACGCCATAGTGAAGAATGGTCGTGTACGGTGCGTGTATCCTGCGGCTCTGCGGGCGTGCCGCGCCAGGGCTTGCGGTTATCGTGGTCAAAGTTCCACTGGCCGCCGACAGGCTTTTTCGCGTCTTCCATCAATACCTGGTGCGCGCTGCGCATCTGGCGGTAGAAAAACTCCATCAGCCATTGCTTGCGTCCGGCGAAAATATCGGCTGCCTCGTGGCGGGCCGTATAGAAATGATCGCTGTCGACCATCAGCCAGGGAATGCTCGAGCGTCGCCCGGCCTGGTACAACTGCTGGTCGAGGCGCCATTCGTCGGGCGCCTGGTATTCGAAGGCGCCGGCGTCATAATGGCGTATCAGCGCTTCGATATTCTCCGGTATCGACCGCGTGCTTTCCACCTCGTCGATGGCGATGTAATGCACGGTGTGGCCGATCTGGCGCAGCTGGCGCGCCAGATCACGCATGGCAGCGAAGATCGCCAGGATTTTCTGCGCATGATGCAGCACATAATCCGTTTCTTGCCGCACTTCCATCAAGACATAGATGGTGGCGTCATCGACTTCGGTGAACCAGCGATGCTGTGCATTGAGCTGGTCACCGAGTATCAGGCGCAATGTGGGCTTCGGTGAAGTCATGGTTATTCTTTTCAATGGTTGAATTCGCCATGGATACGGCGCTTATCCTTGCGGTGTCGGCACCGGCTGCGGTACGGGAACGGGAGCAGGCTCCTGTACCGCCTTGCCATGCGACTCCTGCCCGCCATCGCCTTCGGCCGGCATGGCCAGCGGCGCCGGCGGCACACCTTCCTGCAGCAAGTCACCCGGCTCTTCCACCGGTTCGTCCTCTGGTTCCTCGACCGGTTCCACGTGGCGCAGCGGCGGTGGTGGCTTGCCGCCGGGAAAGATGGCGTCGCGCGACAGCTTGCCCGTGTCGAGCGCCGTCTTGAAGAAGTCGCCCACCACCAGCACGGCGTTGTGGCCGCCCTGGCCCCAGTAGTTGCTGCGCATGGTGACGCGCGCGTCGTTGAATCCGACCCAGGCGCCGCCCACCAGTTCCGGATGCATCAGGATAAACCAGCCGTCCGCATTGTTTTGCGTGGTGCCGCTCTTGCCGGCCACGTCGGAGCGGATGCCGAAGCGGCTGCGGATGGCCGTGCCCGTGCCGCGGTCGATCACGCCGCGCATCATGTCCGTCAGGGTGGCGGCCGATTCGGCCTGCATGGCGCGCTTGGGCTTGTCTTCGCCGAAACGGGCGATGACCTTGCCTTCGCGGTCCGTGATGTGCGTGACGACAAACGGCAGGCGCGCCTCGCCCTGGGCGGCGATGCTGGCGTAGGCGTTGACCATTTCCAGCAAGGTGACGGGACTGGTGCCCAGCGCCAGCGACGGCACTTTTTCCAGTTTGCTGTCGCGGATGCCCAGCGCGCGCGCCAGTTTGATGATCGGCGGCAAGCCGACGTCCTGCATCACTTGCGCCGTGATCGTGTTTTTCGAATACACGAGGCCGTCGCGCATGGTCATGTCGCGCCCCGTCGTGCCGCTCATATCCGTCGGGCGCCATTTCGTGCCGTCGGCCGCCTTGATATCCATCACGGCGTCGCGGTAGACGTGCTCAGGACTGAGACCCTTTTCCAGCGCCGCGCCATACACGACGGGTTTGAAGGTGGAACCGGGCTGGCGTGCCGCCTGCGATACGTGGTCGAACTGTTCGCGCGCAAAGTCGCGGCTGCCCACCCAGGCGCGCACGGCGCCCGTGGCCGGGTCCATGGCCGTAAAGCCCGCTTCCAGGCGCGTCTTCGACTTGCGCAGTGCGGTCATGAAGGCGCGGTCGCCCTTCAATTGCGCCAGCGCTGCCTCGGGCGTGCCGCCGGCGGCCGTCAGCTTGCGGTAGTCGCCCGACTCGCGCACGAAAGCGTCGAGCAGGACCGGATGCGATTTCCAGAAATAATCGAACGGCACGCTGCCGCCCTGCATGCCAGCGTACATGCCGGTCGAGGTAGACGACGGCACGCCGGCGCGGCTCCATTCCACGTCGGCAATCGCCTGCAAGGCATTCGCCTGGCGTTCGACCGCGCGCTCGGCCGCCTGCTGCAAATCGTAATCGAGCGTGGTGTGCACCACCAGGGCATCGAGTTCCAGGTTATAGTCATTTTCGTCGGCCCACTCGATCAGCCACTTGCGCACATAGGCCGTGAAATGGCTGTCCGACTGCGCCCGCTCGCTCTGGCGCTCGAAATGCAGGCGCAGCGGACGTTTTATCAATTGCCGGTAGCGCGCTTCGTCGATGACGTCGTGCTTGCGCATCTGCCCCAGCACCACATTGCGGCGCTGCAGGGAGCGTTCCGGATTGCCGACGGGATTGTAGTAATTCGTGCCCTTGAGCATGCCGACCAGGGTGGCGCTTTCCAGGATATCGAGGCGCGACGCCGGCTTGTCGAAGTAGGTGCGGGCCGCCATTTCGATGCCGTAGGTGTTGTACAGGAAAGGCACCGTGTTCAGGTAGGCTTCCAGGATTTCCGTCTTGCTGTAGGTGGCCTCGATCTTGAGGGCCGTGATCAGTTCCTTCAGCTTGCGGTTCAGGTTACGCGAGCGGCCGATTTCCTCGGGGAACATATTGCGCGCCAGCTGCTGCGTGATGGTGGAGCCTCCCTGGGGGTTGCCTCCCGCAGTATGCAAGATGGCGCCCGCCGTGCGCGTGAAATCGACGCCGTGGTGGTCGTAGAAACGGTGGTCTTCCGTCGAGATCAGCGCGCTGATCACGTTCGGCGAAATCTGTTTTAACGTGACCCGTTCCTGCAAGCCCTGGTCGAAGCGGGCCAGTTCCTTGCCGTCGGCGCTGACCATGGTGCTCGGTGCGGCCGCGCGCGCCTGGCGCAAGTCGTGGATGCTTGGCGTCAGGGGGATCAGCAGCAGCATGTAGAAGGTCAGCAGCGCCAGCACGGCCAGGAATGACCACAAGCCCAGCACCAGTGCGCGCCGCACGGGCGGCAACGTCATCAAGTGCGCGTGGCCACGCCGATACAAGGCCACCGCCCTCACCCACGCCGCTCCCGCCACGCGCAATGCCTGCGCGCGCGCCCATATCCATGCCTGCCGTGGTTTTTCCTGAAACTGCTCCATGCCTGATGCCATGCTTGTAACCTTGTCTGATGCCGGAAAATCCGTTTCAGCAAGTATATAGGGCAGATCAGGTGTACACCAAGGAAAGCGGCCCGGTGCTACGCCAGGCAGGCATCCAGGCGCGCCAGGATGACGCCGACATAGGCGCCCACACAGCGCGCGTCATGCGTCGTAAACGGGTTTTCCAGTTGCACCAGGCCGCAGTCGCAGATGACGGGATCGACCTGGGTCACGACGCCCAACGCCAGGTAGCGCCAACCGTCCAGCGGGCGCAAGCCCTGCTCCTGGCCGGGATTGGCGCGGAAGATGGCGTCCCAGTCGTTCATCGCGCTAGGCATGGGCCACAGTTGGAGCTGGACTTGCGCGCCGGCAGGCATCTTCCCGCCGCCGAACTCGTCCATCACGTGCAGGCGCTGGCCATCCACTTCGATGATGGCTTCCAGGTACTCGCCTTCGGAGGCGATAAAGGTGGCGGCGACGATGCTGGCCGTCACTTCTGCGCCTGTTCCAGCAGGGCCGGCAATTCTTTCAGCATGGCCTCACGCGTGCGCAGGCCCGCCGATGGCTGGCCTTTCTGCTCGTCCTGCACCAGGCGCGCAAAGACGATGCTGCGCTCGCCCTTGCTGGCCCAGCCCACGAACCAGCCGTAGCCATGCGCTTCGTCGAAGCTGCCGTCGGTCTTGCGCGGGAAGGCCGCGCCCGTCTTGCCATGGACTTGCCAGCCATCCACGTCGGCCAGGCGCGTCAGACGCCGCGTCTGCTCCATGGCCTGTCTGGACACGGGCAATTGATCGTTGACCAGCTTGCGCAGGAAGCCCAGCTGCTCGAGCGGCGAGATTTTCAGGGAAGAGCTGATCCACGAGCGTTCCAGGCTGTTGTCCTTGCCCTTGTCGCCCGACACGTCCGCATTGCCATAGCGCAAAGCCTTCGCGTATTTCTGAAAGCGCTCGGCGCCCAGCGCCTGCGTGATCTGCTGCGAATACCAGACGACGGAATACTGCATCCAGCGCGACGGATCCGTATCCTGGCGCCAGGCGTCGCCACCCCAGTCCACATAACCCTGGCGGTAAGGCAAGCTGGGTTTGTGCTCGTCCTTGAGGAAGCCGGCGTCATAACCCATCAGGCTAAGCGCGATCTTGAACGTGGATGCGGGCGTGACTCTGTCGAGGCAATTACCCTCCTGCAGCAGGACGGCGCCCGTTTTGGCGTCCGCCATGGCGGTGCAAATGGTGGCGGAATGGGCTTGCGTGGCGGCCAGTACGGCGCCTGTCAGGCCGAGGATGAACTGGAAGAATGCGCGATATTTCATGGGCCTCCGGGGATTGGGGAGAGAATGGCAAAGCGAAATTGTACTGGGCAGTACGGCGCGATGCCAGCACTGATGCATCCCGGCCGGAAGCTAGCGGCTCGCCAGCTCGCGTTCAGGCTGCAAGGGTTCACGCTTCAAGTGCTCTTCCTCCAGTTCATCCATACCCAACTTTTCCTCGTCAATCAATGCATGTTCGCGCCGCTCCCGCGCCAATTCCTGTTCCAGGCTGTCATCGCTGGCGTCGCGTTCGATTTTCTCCGGCATATTGTCCTCCCCAGGGTACTCGACTAAAAAACGCAGGCCGTGCTGCCCGCCTGCGCCACGGCATCGTGCGGATGCAGGCTTTCCATATGCCGTACGGTAACACGCGCCTGCTCCTGCCGTGGCGCCAATGCCGCCTGCACGCGGCGGGCCGCGTCTTCCACATACATCAGATTAGCACCATTCAAGCGCGCGAACGCCTGCTCGTCCGCCCGTTTCACGGCCGTCTGCAGCGGCGTCGCCAACGCCGCTTCCACCAGGTCGATCAGGGGAAACAGGTCCAGTTCCGCCTGCTCCGTCAACGGCACGGTGACCGTCGCCGTGCCGCGCTGGCTGTGCGGCGTGGCCAGGCTCGCGTGTTCCCGCAGCCAGGTGCGCGCGGCTGTGCCGTCGATGCCGCCCGCGCCGAACTGCGCCGCAAACGCATCGGCAAGCAGTTGGCGCGCCAGCGCCGCCGAGCATGGGCAGGTCGACGAGTAGCCGATCTCCACCGTCAAGGACAGGGCAAAGCCCTGCGGCGAGCAGCTGGCATGCAACCGCACGGGATACGATTTCCAGCCCGACAGCCCCGCCGTCAGCAGCGCCGGCTGGCGCCGCAGCACGGGAAACGCCAGCGCCAGGCGCGCCTGCGTGCTGCCGCAATCGGCGTGGCTGTCCACCATGCGCCGCAGCAGATACAGGCGTGACATGTGGATCCCCTTGACTGTGGGATCGGGCAAATCGACGTGCACGTCGGCACAGGCATGCACTTGCTGCGCCTGCCCGCCCTCTTCCAGCCACAGCGGCAGGGCGATGCCCTGCATGCCGACCCACTCGAGCGCCAAGGGGCTGCCCAGGTGGGGGCCGGCCGCCACGTCGGGCAGGGGCGGGGAAATCGATTCGCGCTTCATGGTGATGGATTCATATGCAAACAAGTTGCATATCATGGAGAAACGCCGCCATATTTGCAAGCAACTTGCATTAATGAGGCATATTGACGGGTCAGCTGGCCTTGCGAAACGTCAAATTGATGCGCTGCGCGCCCAGTACCGCGTGTTCGCCCTCCTTCAGCGGCGCCACGCCGTGGAAGCGCAGGCGGTCGGCGCCGCCCCACACCACCACGTCGCCATGCAGCAGGACGATGCGCGCCGCCTTGTCGGCCCGCTCGGCGCCGCCGAACAGGAAGGTGGCGGGCAAGCCCAGCGAGACGGAAACGATGGGCGCGTTGAAATCGCATTCATCGCGGTCCTGGTGCAAGGCCATGCGCGCACCGGGCGCATAGCGGTTGACCAGACAGGCGTCGGGAACAAAGCCCGGATAGCCGGCGGCCAGCGCCGCCTCTTGCGCGAGGCGCAGAAACACGGGCGGCATCGGCGGCCAAGGCAAACCGCTGGCCGGATCGAGGCGCGCATAGCGGTAGCCGCGTCCATCCGTGACCCAGCCAAGAGGGCCGCAATTGCTCATGGCGACCGACATGCGCAAGCCGCCCGGCGTGGCCATGTGGCGCAGGGGCGCGGCCAGCACGATGGCGTCCAGCGCCGGCAGCACTTCGCCCAAGTAAGGCAGCGCAAAACCGCGCAGCAGGATGGACGCGGACGAGCCCGGCACCAGCGGCGCGGGGCCGGCCGGGACTTGCTCTTCATCGGCGAACAGGGACAGATTCATGTTGCCTATTTTAGCCGCGCCACACAAAAAGCGCGCGCGGCTGTCCCGTGGTGCGCTACAGTAGCGCTTCCAGCCACTACCGCCCTCTTTCACGATGGATCATTACGCCGATTTGCTGCAAACCCTGGCGCAACAGGAAGAATCCCTGCAATTCGAACGCTTCGACAACGATGCCGCGCTGGCCGTGGGCCTGTGGATCGTCGAAGAAGTGCGCAAGCGGGGCAAGGCCGTCACCGTCAACATCACGCGCAATGGCCAAGTGCTGTTCCACCACGCCATGACGGGCGCCACGGCCGACCAGGCGGATTGGATCCGCCGCAAGAACAACACGGTTCAGCGCTTTTGCCGCAGCTCCTACTACATGGGCATTTCGTATAAAAGCCGGGGCAGCACCTTCGAAGACGTGAAATACCTCGACGACATCGAGTACGCGGGCCACGGCGGCGCTTTCCCCCTGCTGATACACGGCGTGGGACTGGTGGGAACGGTGACCGTTTCCGGCCTGGCGCAGGCCGACGACCACGCGCTCGTGGTGGCCGCGCTGCAGGCGCAGCTGGAACGCTAGGTTTCCAGCGCCCGGCGCAAGGCGGCGCGCGCCAGCAGCCTTGTGGAATCGAGGGTCGGCAGCGGCGAATTGGCGTCGCTGATGATCAGCGGGATTTCCGTGCAGCCGAGGATGACGGCGTCGCAGCCCTGCTCGCGCAAGCCGGCGATGACGGCCTGGAAGCGCGCCACGCTATCCGGCTTGAGCACACCCGGCACCAGTTCTTCCATGATGATGCGGTTGATTTCGCTGCGCTCATCCTCGCCGGGCCGCACGCACGTGATGCCGCGCGCGGCCAGCTTGTCCGGATACACGGCGCTGTCGACCAGCCAGCGCGTGCCCGTCAAACCCACTTTCTGGAAGCCACGCGCGGCCGCTTCAGCGGCGACGACGTTGGCGATATGCAGCCACGGCAGCGGCGAACGGGGCGCCATCAGTTCGAACGCCTGGTGGATGGTATTGTCGGGGCAGATCAGGAACTCGGCGCCGGCCGCGTGCAGCTTGTGCGCCGACGCCAGCATCAGCTCGGCCACGCCGGCCAGGTCGCCCCCGTTCAGGCAATCCACGTAGCGCGCCAGCGGCGGCGTGTGCATCGATACTTCCGGGTGTTCATACGCGCCCAGCGCATGCGCGCCCTCTTCGCAGATCGTGCGGTAGCACAGGGCCGCGCCTTCGGCCGAACAGCCGACGATGCCGATATGTTTGCTCATGCTCGTCCTCCTTGATTAAATGCGCTGGCCGCCGTCGATGGGAATTTCCGCGCCCGTAATGTACGAGGCGCGCTCGCTGCACAGGAACTCCACCAAATCCGCCACTTCGGCCGTCGTGCCCAGGCGGCGCAACGGGATTTGCGTGTCGACGATATGCGAAGTACCGGGCGACAGAATGGCCGTGTCGATCTCGCCCGGCGCAATGGCGTTCACGCGCACGTTCAGCGGCGCCATGTCGTTGGCCATTTCGCGCGTCAGCGACGCCAGCGCCGCCTTCGAACTGGCGTAGGCGGAACCGGCAAACGGGTGCACGCGGTAGCCGGCGATCGAGCACAGGTTAACGACGGAGCCATGCGCGTTCGACAATTCCTGCGCAAAGCCGCGCGTCAGGGCCAGCGGCGCAAAGAAATTCGTGTTGTACATTTCCTGCCACGTCTGCATGTCGGTGGTCAGCGAATTGACGCGCGAGCCGCCCGGCCCTTTCGGCGACACGCCCGCATTGTTTACCAGCGCATGCAATTTGGAGTCGCCCAGCATGGGGCGCAGGGTGTCGACCATCTGCCCGATCTGGCTCAGGTCCGACAAATCCATGCATACATGCGTGTTGTGCTCCTGGCTGCGCGGGCAGCCGCCGGGAATCGGGCTGCGCGAGACGGTGATGACCCTCCAGCCCAAGCTGCGGAAGCGTTCGGCCACCGCATGGCCGATACCGCGGCTGGCGCCGGTGACAATGGCGGTTTTCTGTTCAGTCGTGTGCTTCATGTTCGTCATGTTCTTCCTCGTCCTTTTCTTTCTGTGTTGCCCCGGCGTGCATGCGCTCCTGCCGCATCACATACGCGAGCATCTGTGTCCCGCCGTCGAGAATGTCCTGTTCGATCGCGCGCCGCGCGGCCGCGCCGTCGCGCTGGCGCAGCGCGCTGATGATGGCGTGGTGGTGGCCCACCCGCATGTCGGGCGAAAAGCTCGCGTAGCCGGCGGCGATCAGCGGCGCCGTCTGCATCCACAAATGGTCGACGAAGCGTTTCAATGTCGGCATGCCGGCGGCTTGCGCCAGGCCCAGGTGAAACACCTGGTTGCACTGCAGGGCCGCCGGCAAGTCGTGGCGCGCGATGGCCTCTTCGTTCGCCTGCAGCAGGCGCTCGAGGTCGGCCAGGGTGGCGTCGTCGATGCGCTGCGCCGCCTCGAACGCGCCCAAGCCTTCCAGTTCCAGGCGCAGCGCGCGGATTTCCAGGTAGCGTGCCACGCTCAGCACGGGCACGCGGAAGTCGCGCGGCGAGCGCAGCACCAGCGCCTCTTCCTGCACCAGTTGCAGCATGGCGTCGCGCACGGGCGTCACGCTCGTGCCCAGCTGCAGCGCGAGTTCGCGGATGCGCAGCCGGTCGTTCGGCTGGAAGCGTCCGGCCGCCAGCGCATCGCGCAGCGTCGCATACACGGACTTGCCCAGATTGACGTGCACCAGGCTGTCCAGGGGATGATTCATAGTGGTTTTCTGATTCGAAAAATTATGATGCATCATACATCAACGGATAAAACGGTGTTTTTCCATGCGTGCGCCGCAGACAGGACGCAGCGCAAGCACGTACAATCAGCCGCCACCGACTCGAAAGGAACGCACTTGAACTGGGATTATCCGCACGCCCACGCCCTGCCCGTCACGCCGGAACCGGGCGACATCGACGGCTTGCAGCACACGAACAACGCCGTCTACGTGCGCTGGTGCGAGCATATCGCCTGGCACCACTCGGCCACCCTGGGGCTGGACCTCGACGATTACCGGCGCCTGGACCGGGCCATGGCGATACGCCGCGGCGAATACGATTACCTGCTGCCGACGCGGGCCGGCGAAGCGCTGACCCTGGCCACCTGGCTGTGCGCCAGCGATGGCCGCTCCAGCATGGAACGGCGCTTCCAGCTGGTGCGCGACAGCGACGGCGCCACCGTCGTGCGCGGACGCTGGGACTTGATCTGCATCGAATTGAGCAGCGGCCGCGCGCGCCGCCTGCCGCCCGAGTTTTTGGCCGTGTACGAACCGGCCATCGTCGCGGCCGGCGCGCTGCACGCAGACGACTAGGCCACCGTTTTGCGCGCCGTTCGGCGAAGATGCGGGGCTTTTCTTGCGCCCCCGCAGTGCAACATGCATTTCGCTCCTGCTTTGCCCGTCCATGCTTTAGAATCAGCGACCTCAGCCCCGTAAAAACAGGATAAAACATATGACGGCAGTCGGGAATACCGAACCACAAGAGCTCAAGCGCGGCCTGAAAAGCCGCCACATCCAGCTCATCGCCCTGGGCGGCGCCATCGGCACCGGCCTGTTTCTGGGCATCGCGCAAACCATCAAGATGGCCGGACCTTCCGTGCTGCTCGGCTATGGCATCGCCGGCGTCATCGCCTTCATGATCATGCGCCAGCTGGGCGAGATGGTGGTCGACGAACCCGTCGCCGGCTCTTTCAGCTATTTCGCCGACAAATACTGCGGCCACCTGCCCGGCTTTTTGTCGGGCTGGAATTACTGGGTGCTGTATGTGCTCGTCAGCATGGCCGAACTGACGGCCGTCGGCATCTACGTACAGTACTGGTGGCCGGGCGTGCCCACCTGGGTTTCGGCCCTCATCTTCTTTTGCGCCATCAACGCCATCAGCCTGCTCAATGTGAAGGCCTTCGGCGAGATGGAGTTCTGGTTCGCCATCATCAAGGTGGTCGCCATCATCGGCATGATCGTCTTCGGCGCTTACCTGCTCGCTTCCGGCGACGCGGGCCCGCAGGCGTCGGTAGCCAACTTGTGGCAGCACGGCGGCTTCTTCCCGAATGGCTGGCAGGGCCTGGTGATGGCCATGGCCGTCATCATGTTCTCGTTCGGCGGCCTGGAACTGGTCGGCATCACGGCGGCCGAGGCGGATGACCCGAGCACGACGATTCCACGCGCCACCAACCAGGCCATCTACCGCATCCTGATTTTCTACATCGGCGCGCTGGGCATTTTGCTGTCGCTGTACCCATGGCAAAACGTCGTCACCGGCGGCAGTCCGTTTGTCCTGATCTTCCATGCGCTAGACAGCAACCTCGTGGCCACGGCCCTGAATGTGGTGGTGCTGACGGCCGCCCTGTCCGTGTATAACAGCGGCGTGTACTGCAACACGCGCATGCTGTTCGGCCTGGCCAAGCAAGGCAATGCGCCGCGCGCGCTGCTGCACCTGAACCGCCGCGGCGTGCCGCTGGTGGCACTGGGCGTGTCCGCGCTGGCCACGGGCGCCTGCGTGGTGGTCAATTACTTCATGCCGGGCGAAGCGTTCGAAGTGCTGATGGGCCTCGTGGTGTCGGCGCTGATCATCAACTGGGCCATGATCAGCTGGATCCATTTGCGTTTCCGCGCGCAGAAGAAGGCCGAGGGCAAGACGACCCTGTTCCAGAGCCTGGGCTACCCGTTCACCAACTACCTGTGCCTGGTCTTCCTGGCCGGCATCCTCGTGATCATGTATTTGACGCCGGGCCTGCGCATCTCCGTCTACCTGATCCCCGTGTGGCTCGCCGCGCTGGGCATCGGCTACTGGATCAAGCAAAACAAGGCCAAGGCATAGGCTTGCGCTGTATTCTGCAATCAGCAAGCAAAAAGCCCATCTTCGCAGATGGGCTTTTTGCATTCGGCGCGCGCTATTGCTAAGCGGCGGCGGCCCCGCCCTCGTCCGATTGCACATCGGTTCGCCACATGCTGACGGTCTGGCCCGCATACGATTGCAGCAGTACGTCGTCGCTCAAGGTCAGCATCGCCTGCTGGCGCTGCTCCGCCTTTTTCTCGGGAGTCATGCCCAGCTCGCCCGTCTTGTACGGACCCAGCACAGGCAGCAGGTCGCGCAGCACGGAATAGTTACCTGGCGTGGTCTTGTCCGATTCCAGCTTGCCCAGGAAATACTTCATGACATGCTCGGACTGGTTGCCCTCCTGCCGCAAGCTCGCCTTGACCATCTTGCCATCCTTGTAGGCCACCTGCGCGTCGCTGCTGGCCGTATCTTCGATCTGGTGGTAGGTATAGTTCTGCGATTCCGTATTGTCCAGCAAGCGCAGCGGCACGCCGGGGACGAGCGTCTCATGGAAACTGGCGCTCAGCTTCGATTGCTGCTGCTGCCTGACCGAACGCTCATCCTGGCTGCCGCCGGCCTGCTGCGTCTTTTGCGACACGTCATAATTGAAGCCATCCTTTTCCGAACTGCGCATGGGATTACTGAATTTCACGGTCTGCGACACGGAGGCGCTGAAATCGGCCAGCCCCGTCAGGATGGATTTGTCTTCGGCCGCCAGGCGCCACTTGCCCGTCTCGGGCGTGTCCGTGGCCACCTGCGGCGCGGCGGTATTGCTGTGCAAGGCTGTAAAGCTATCCTTGAGCATGGCCACCAGGCCCGCGTCGCCATGGCCGCGCGACGCCGCCTGGTCGAACTGCTTCATATAGCTGCCCAGCGCCTTCGCCTGCTTTTCCTTGCTGCCCAGGGTATTGAGCTGACTGGCATCGACCTTCAGCTCCAGGCTGCCGGCCTCGCCGCTGAAGCTGACCTTGCGCTGCGCGCCATCGGCCTGGAAATCCAGGGTTTGAATACTTTCCGGCTCGCCGCGCACCTTGACTTCCGCATGCAGTTTCACCGACGCCAGCTGCTGCTGGTCGAATTGCATCAAGCCTTCCAGCTTGATTTTCGGCGTACTTTGCCCCATGCCGTCGATGGCTTCCTGGAAGCCCTTCGCCAGATCACCCAGGGCGCTCGCCTCAGCGTCGCTGAGGTCGCCACTGGTCGTCATGCTCACGGCCAGCCCGTCCCCCTGGCTGTCGAGCGACAGCTTGACTTCCACGCCGCTCCTGGTCGTGATGCTGAGGGACACCCTGTCTTCGCCATTGCCATGCAAGCTGCCGGGCGCGATGCCGGACGCTCCATAGATATTCGGCGTGGTGCTTGGCGGCGGCTGCCGCATCGCCTGCGAGAAATTGTAGTTTCCCAGCTTGGCCTGTCCCAGCATGGCCGCGCCCAGGCCGCTGAAGCGGCCGCCAAACGCGTACGACGAAAAACTCTTCGTCATCGCCTCGCTGACCTTGTCGCGCGTCGCGCTTTCCCACACCATCGGCGAAGGCACGAGAGATGACACGGCCGGCGGGCCGCCGAAGGCGACGATGGCGGAAGGGGTCGGCGCTGGCGATGAGGGCGTGTCCGTCCTGCTTGCCGTAGCGGCAGGCGCGCGGGACGGGCTTGGATTCCAGCTCGGGATCGGGGAGACGGAGGTCATGGTCGTTATGCCTTGCTAAACGAGTAGTGGTGTATGGGTGAGATATTCATAACTTTCAGTTTTTGATAACAATCAACCGTCAAGCTAGCCCACTTTCAGCCAGACGTGGGATACACGCCGCTTCAGGTGCCAGGCAGACACAGCTATAACGACGTGAAATGTGAAATCATGAGCACAATGGGGCATGAAAATTTTTCATTCTTGATGCAAATCACGCTCCGCCCCAGCGGCGGCGCCAGCGAGGGTGCAATTAGAACTGTTGTCGCAAGTAAATTCATACTGTTGCTCAAATGATGAAAGTGACTATGTGTGACTTTTCACCTACCAGCAATCTCTATGATCGCTGAGTGCTTCGTGATAAATCCGCATTTGCTTATTCGGAACAGGAAGCATGGCCTTAAGGAGGCAGTATGAAATTTATGAACTTAACCATAGCCAAGCGGCTCGGCCTGGGCTTCGGCCTGGTCGCCATGTTCCTGTTGCTGGTCATCACGCTGGGGCTGACCAGCATGCGGCAAATCCAGGGTCGCATGGATGAGACCACCAAGGTCAACAACGTCGAAACCAGCTTGGCACAAACCATGGATTTGACGGTCACCGAGCGGGCGCTGGCGCTGCGCAATCTGATTTTGCTGAAAGATCAGAAGGAAGTCCAGATCGAGGTCGCGCGCATCGCGGAGCAGGAAAGGAAATACACCGCCGCCCAGCAAAAGCTGGGGGCCATGTTCGCCAGGCGGGAAGGCACCTCGAGCGAAGAAAAAAGCTTGCTCGAACAAATCCGCATACAAAGCGAACTGGCGGCCCCCTTCATTCAGCGGGCCGCCGCGCTGGCGCTGGACCAGAAGCAGGACGATGCCTACAAGCTGCTGCGCTATGAATTCCGCCCCGTGCAAAAGCGCTGGTGGGAATTGCTGCGCACCTTGATCGCCGTCGAGGAAAAGCAGAATAACGAGGCTTCCAACGTCGCCGAGGCGGCCTACAGCCATGCCCGCCTGGTGATGCTGAGCATCGGCTCGCTGGCCCTGATCACCAGCCTGCTGGCCGCCGTGCTGATCACGCGCAGCGTGACGCGCCAACTCGGTTGCGAGCCCGACGAAGCGGCGGCGATCGCCGGGCAGATTGCCAGCGGCAACTTGGCCGTGCCCATCCATACCCGCCCCGGCGATACGCACAGCCTGCTGTACGCCATGCAATCGATGCGCGACAGCTTGGCGCAGATCGTCCAGCAAGTTCACGCCAGCACCGAGACCATCGCCACGGCGGCAAGCCAGATCGCCATGGGCAACTTGGACTTGTCTTCGCGCACGGAACAGCAGGCCAGTACGCTGGAGCAAACCGCTTCATCCATGGAAGAACTAACCAGCACCGTGCGCATCAACACCGACCATGCGCGCCAGGCCAACGGGCTGGTCGAATCGGCCTCCGATGTCGCCACCAAGGGCGGCGCCGTGGTGGCGCAGGTGGTCGACACCATGGCGGCCATCGATGTCTCGGCGCGCAAGATCGTCGACATCATCGCCGTCATCGACGGCATCGCCTTTCAGACGAATATCCTGGCGCTGAACGCGGCGGTCGAGGCGGCCCGTGCCGGGGAACAGGGGCGCGGCTTTGCCGTGGTGGCCACCGAGGTGCGCAATCTGGCGCAGCGCTCGGCCGCCGCGGCCAAGGAAATCAAGGACCTGATCGGCGACTCGGTCGACAAGGTCCAGGCCGGCAACCGGCTGGTCGAACAGGCAGGATCGACCATGCACGAGGTGGTCGCCAGCGTCAAGCGCGTCACCGGCATCATGTCTGAAATGATGTCCGCCAGCCAGGAACAATCAGCTGGCATCGAGCAAATCAATATGGCCGTGACGCAAATGGACAATGTGACGCAGCAAAATGCGGCACTGGTCGAAGAAGCCGCCGCCGCGGCGCAAGCGATGCAGGAACAGGTCAACAGCCTGAACGATGTGGTCAGCGTCTTCCGCGTGGGCAACATCGCTGGCGGCCGCGATGCGGGGCTGCGCGTGGTCAGCCGTCCGCCACCGCCGCTGGCGGTGCGGCGCACGCCCGCCACGGCAAAGCCGGCCCGTCCGGCCATCGCCAAGCCCAGCGAAATCGAATGGGAACAGTTTTGAGCCGGCAACGGGGGAGTGGCACACGTGGGTAAACTGGAACAGATCGCCGCTGCGGGCGACGTGGTGGCGAAGCACATCTTCCCCCATGCAAGCCATATCGGCAAGGAACAACGGGGCCTGCTGGCCGGCCAGCAAGGCGCGACGCTGTGGCTGACCGGCCTGAGCGGCGCAGGCAAGTCGACGCTGGCGTACGCGCTGGAAAGGCGGCTGCTGGCAAAGGGCCACCTGAGCTGCGTGCTCGACGGCGACAATATGCGGCACCACCTGAATGGAGACCTGGGCTTCTCTCCCCGCGATCGCCAGGAAAACATCCGCCGCAGCGCCGTCGTGGCCAGGCTGATGAACGATGCCAGCATGATGGTCATCTGCGCCTTCATCTCGCCGCTGCGCAGCGACCGCGAGATGGCGCGCCAGATCATCGGCAGCGACAATTTTATCGAAGCCTACATCAGTACGCCGAGCGCGCTATGCGAGGAACGCGACCCCAAGGGACTGTACAAAAAAGCGCGAGCCGGACTGATCCCTGCTTTTACGGGCGTCTCCGCGCCCTACGAGGCACCGCTGGCGCCGGCGCTTATGCTGGACACGGGCGTGCTGTCGCTGGAACAAGCCTGCGAGCGGCTGTTCCAGCAACTGTGCCCGCGCTTCATCTGATACCGCGCGGCCACCTTTTTTGAGGAATGATGAGATGAGCAGCAACCACCATCCCGGCCACGGCGCGCGCCCGCGCCCCGTCATGATGATCCCCTTGCGCCGCTGCGGCAGCCATGCCCTGCGCCTGCGCCTGAACCTGTCGCCGCAATTTTATTCACCGTATCCACTGCACCTGGTCGATATGATGCCGCTGCTGCCCCTGTACGGCGACTTGCGCGACGACCGCGCCTACTTTCGCCTGGTGGTCGATGTGGTGGGCCTGGCGGCGGCCAGCATGGTCAAGTGGCCGGGGATCGTCTTCGATCCGGTGGAAGTGTTCGAGACGCTGCGCGGCCAGCCGCGCAGCATCCACCGCGTGGCATGGGAGCTGCTGCTGCGCGCGGGCGAACGCCGCCAGGCGCAGGTGGTGATGGACAAGTCGCTCGACAGCGTGCACTACGCCGACGACATCGTGCGGCTATATCCGGACATGCTGTTCCTGAACGTGGTGCGCGATCCGCGCGCGCAAGTGGCGTCGATGAACCGCGCCATCATCCACGATTTCGACACGCTGCTCAATGCCAGGACCTGGCTGGCCGCCCATGCGGCAGTCGACCATGTCGTGCAACGCTATCCCCGGCGCGTGCTGACGATACGCTATGAAGATTTCCTGTCGCGGCAACAAGAGACGCTGGAAACGGTATGTGACTTTCTCGGCATCGCTTTCCTGCCGCAAATGCTGGACGTGGCCGCGTCGGCGGAGGCGCGGCAAATCGCGCAGCTGTCATCGCTCTGGTCGGCCAACTGTTATGCGCCGATCGCGACCAACATCGACAAATTCAGGCGGCAACTGTCGGACGATGACATCAACCTCATCGAAACGCTCACCGGCCCGTATATGGACCGCTACGGCTACGCGCGCCTGAGCCGCGGCGACGTCAACATCACGCCGGCGCTGATCGAGCTGGCCGGCATGCGCTCGGCGCAAGGACGCGAACGCGCCTGGCATGCCCTGGAACAGGATAACTTCCGCGATTACGTGCTGCGCCGCTGCCGCGCCGACTATCTGGCCCAGCTGCATGCACGGCTCAGCCAGGCCAGCGGCGCGCTGGGCAGCAGCACCATCGTCACGCTGGATCAACTCGACCAGGGCGCGTTTGTCGTCAGCGACTAAGAACACCTATCAAAACCTGCTGCGCGTCGTAATTTGCGGTCTGCGATGCTCGCTGTACCTTCGTACAGTTGCGCTTCTCAACCGCAACTTCCTTCCGCTCGCTACGGTTTTGTTAGGTGTTGTAAGCGCCTGGCCATCGCCTGCCCCAGGCTGCGCTCCTGCGTCTGAAGGCGACTTTTTGACCGGATACCTCCCCCGCATCGACAAGCATCAGCATGCCGCCGCTGCCGGCCCGGCAAGCCATGATCAATGCTCTTTGTTTTCTAAAAACAACAATTTCAATATCGACCGGCAATGTCCACTAGAATGTGGGCATATGAAACATCTGATTAGCGCGCCGGTCGCCAGTTTCACCGATTTGCTGCTCGACGCCGTGTGCATGGTGGACGTGGACGGGCGCTTCGTCTTCGTCAGCGCCGCCTGCGAACGCATCTTCGGCTACACGCAGCAGGAAATGGTCGGCAAGCAGATGCTCGACCTGGTCGCTCCCGCCGACCGCGCCCGCACCCTGGCCGCCGCACGCGCCATCATGGATGGCCATGCGCAGACGCATTTTGAAAACCGCTACCTGCGCAAGGATGGCAGCCTGGCGCACATCATGTGGACGGCCCGCTGGTCCGCCGCCGACCAGCTGCGCGTGGCGGTGGCGCGCGACATCACCCTGCTGAAACAGACGCAGGCAAAGCAGGCCGCGCTGTACGCCATCTCCGAAGCCATGCAGGCGACGCAAGACTTGCCCGCCTTGCTGCACCGCATCCAGCACATCATCGGCGAACACTTGCCCACGCGCAGCCTGACCTTGCTGCTGCATGACGAACACGGCGCCCAGCCTTTGATAACCTGCCATGCCGGCGACAGCGCGCCGCAGCCGGCGTCTTCGCTGGCCAGCCTGCTGTGCGATGAAGTGCTGCGCAGCGGCCGCCCCCTGCTGCTGCAGGCGGGACAACTGGCCGGCCTGCCGGCGGCGCTGCAAACGGCAGCCGGCGCCCTGTCCTCGTACTGGCTTGCCGTGCCGCTGTATTGCTCCATGGGCAGCATCGGCGCACTGGCCTTGCAAGGCGGCCAGGACGCCGCCATCGGCACGGAGCAAGACCAGGATTTGCTGCAATTTGTCGCCAAGCAGCTTGCCACTGCCATCGAGCGCCGGCAATTGCAGACGCAAATGCAATTCATGGCCATGCACGATGAGCTGACCCGCCTGCCGAACCGCCGCCTGTTCCACGACCGCCTGCACACGGCATTCGCCCGCGCGCACCGCCAGGAAGGCCGTTTGTCGCTGATGTTCCTGGACTTGAACAATTTCAAGCGCGTCAACGACGACCACGGCCATGCCTGTGGCGACCTGCTGCTGCAAACGGTGGCGAACCGCCTGCGCGACTGCATGCGCGAAACCGATACCCTGGCCAGGATGGGTGGCGATGAATTCGTCGTGCTTCTGGAAAGCAACGTCACGCCGATCGACGTCAAGCTGATCGAGCAAAAGATCCACGCGACCCTGGCCGCGCCGCTGCAGCTGGGCAACGGACAGCAATTGCAGATCGCCGTCAGCATCGGCGTGGCCCACTATCCGGAAGACGGCGATACCATGCCACTGCTGCTGCGCCATGCGGACCGGGCCATGTACGCGTCGAAGGTGCTGGCCGCCGCCTCGCGCTAGCGGATGCCGCTCCTGGCGACAGTGCCCCCATGCTATACTTTCCCGCGATGCTCAGACTCTTCAAAACATGGCTGATCCTGCTGTTGATCACGGCGGTGCCGCTGCAAGCGGCCGCTGCGGGCGCCACGCGGCTGTGCGCGCCGCTCGCTGCCTCGTCTGCCGCCGCCATGACGGCCGCCTGCCAGCATCACGATGCGCAATCATCCACCGTCCCGGACAGCGCCAGCACGCCAGAAGACAGCAAGTCCCCTGCCAAGCACCCCGCGTGCGGCGCCTGTTCCAGCTTTTGCCTGGGCGCGCTGATGCCGCCCTGTTTCCCCCTGCCTGCCGCCGTGCTCAACGGCGCGCAACACGCCGCCGTAGCCAATGCCACCCTGCTGACAGGATTCATTCCCGACGGCTTGCGCCGGCCGCCGCGACCGCTTTCCGCTTAAATTCCAAGCTCGTCCCAAGCAGGCCACTCAGGTGGCCACGATAGACCTACTTCGTCTGAAAGCAACACATGATCAAACATTTATTAGTGCGCGGCGCTTTCGTCGCCATGCTGGGCCTGCCCACGTTCGCCATGGCGGCCCTGCCCGTCATTGAAGTCTACAAGAGCGCCTCGTGCGGCTGCTGTTCCGAATGGATCAAGCACCTGGAAACGAACGGCTTTACGGTGCGCGCGAAAAATGTCGAGATGCCGGCGCAATACCGCAAGCTGGCAGGCATTCCCGACGCGCTCGGCTCCTGCCATACGGGCCTCGTCAACGGCTACGCCATCGAAGGCCATGTGCCGGCCAGCGAGATCAAGCAGCTGCTGCGCGAGAAACCCAAGGCGAAAGGCCTGACCGTGCCGGCAATGCCGATGGGCTCGCCAGGCATGGAAGGACCGCGCAAGGATGCGTATGACGTCTTGCTGGTCAAAAGCAATGGCAGCACCGAGGTCTACAAGCACTACAAATAGACACTGAGGAGAAATGAAAAACGCCGCCGGAATCGCTTCCGGCGGCGTTTTTATCAGGCAGCAGTAAAGAACCTACCGCCTGTCAGAGCTGCATCAGATGCTGTCCAATACCGCATTCAGGCTGGCGCTAGGACGCATGACCGCTTCCGTCTTCGCTGGATCTGGCAGGTAGTAGCCGCCGATATCCGTTTCCTTGCCTTGTACTGCCTTCAACTCGGCAACGATCTTTTCTTCGTTGTCGGCCAGGGCTTTGGCCACTGGCGCAAAATGCGCTGCCAGTTCCGCATCGTCCTTCTGCGCTGCCAGGGCTTGCGCCCAGTACATGGCCAGGTAGAAATGGCTGCCGCGGTTGTCCAGCTCGCCGGTACGTGGCGATGGCGACTTGTTGTTGTCCAGCAGCTTGCCCGTGGCTTCATCGAGGGTTTTCGCGAGGATTTTGGCCTTCGCATTGCCCGTCTTGATGCCCATGTCTTCCAGCGACACGGCCAGGGCCAGGAACTCGCCCAGCGAATCCCAGCGCAGATGGTTTTCTTCCACCAGCTGCTTGACGTGCTTAGGAGCCGAACCGCCGGCGCCCGTTTCGTACATGCCGCCACCGGCCATCAAAGGCACGATCGACAGCATCTTGGCGGACGTGCCCAGTTCCAGGATCGGGAACAGATCGGTCAGGTAGTCGCGCAGAATGTTGCCGGTCACCGAGATGGTGTCCAGACCACGGAAGGCGCGTTCCAAGGTGTAACGCATGGCGCGCGTTTGCGACATGATCTGGATGTCCAGGCCCTTGGTGTCGTGATCCTTCAGGTAAACCTGTACCTTCTTGATGACTTCGTTTTCGTGCGGACGGTAGGAATCGAGCCAGAACACGGCAGGCATGCCCGAGTTGCGCGCGCGCGTGACGGCCAGCTTGACCCAGTCGCGGATCGGCGCGTCCTTGACCTGGCACATGCGCCAGATATCGCCCTCTTCCACCGTTTGCGTCAGCAGCACTTCGCCCGTTTCCAGGTCGGTGATGTTGGCGATGCCGCCTTCAGGCACTTCAAACGTCTTGTCGTGCGAACCGTATTCTTCCGCTTGCTGCGCCATCAGGCCCACGTTCGGCACGGTGCCCATGGTCTTCGGATCGAAGTTGCCATGCCATTTGCAGAAGCCAATCATTTCCTGGTAGATGCGTGCGAAAGTCGATTCCGGCATGACTGCCTTGACGTCTTTCGGACGGCCATCGGCGCCCCACATCTTGCCGCCGATACGGATCATGGCCGGCATCGACGCGTCGACGATGATGTCGTTCGGCGAATGGAAGTTGGTGATGCCCTTGGCCGAATCGACCATGGCCAGTTCCGGACGGTGGGCGTGGCAGGCGTGCAGGTCCTTGAGGATTTCATCCTTTTGCGACGCTGGCAGGGTGTCGATCTTGTCGTACAGGTTGCTCATGCCATTGTTGACATTCACGCCCAGCTTGTCGAACAGCTCGGCGTGCTTGGCGAACGCGTCCTTGTAGAAAATGCGCACGCAGTGGCCGAAGACGATCGGGTGCGACACCTTCATCATGGTGGCCTTGACGTGCAGCGAGAACATCACGCCCGTCTTGAACGCATCGTCGATTTCCTTCTCGTAGAACTCCAGCAGCGCTTTCTTGCTCATGAACATGCTGTCGATGATTTCGCCCGCTTGCAGGGAAACCTTCGGTTTCAGCACGATGGTCTTGCCCGAGGCCGTGACCAGTTCCATCTTGACGTCGCGCGCCTTTTCCAGGGTCAGCGATTTTTCGCCATGGTAGAAGTCGCCATGGTGCATGTGCGACACGTGCGTTTGCGACGATTGGCTCCACTCGCCCATCGAGTGCGGGTGCTTGCGCGCGTACTCTTTGACGGCCTTCGGTGCGCGGCGGTCGGAATTGCCTTCACGCAGGACCGGGTTGACCGAGCTGCCGATGCACTTGCCGTAGCGGGCCTTCAAGGCTTTTTCTTCGTCCGTCTTCGCGTCTTCCGGGTAGTCAGGCAGCTTGTAGCCACGGCCTTGCAATTCGCGCACGCAAGCGATCAGCTGACCTTGGGACGCGCTGATGTTCGGCAGCTTGATGATGTTGGTGTCCGGATTCTGGGTCAATTTGCCCAGTTCAGCCAGGGTATTCGGGACTTTTTGCGCGTCCGTCAGGAATTCTGGAAATTCGGCCAGTACACGTGCCGCCACCGAAATATCGCTGGACACCACGTCCACGCCGGCCGGCGCGGTGAATTTTTTGATGATTGGCAGCAGGGAATACGTCGCGAGCAGCGGCGCCTCGTCAGTCAGCGTGTAGATGATTTTGGATTTTTGTGTTGCCATGTTCATTCCCTTGTATGCGGTGATGCCTGGTGGTTAACTTTCTTCATTCCAAACACAGGACGGTTAGCCTTGCTTTGGACGGCTAGTGTGCCGGCGGTGACGCCGTGCTTGCCCACCACGTATTTTAGACTGTCCTGCCGCTGTTTGTGTATCCGATGGCGTCGAATCTTATATAAGACAGCAAATATCTGAAGCAGACGGGAGAATATGGCGGTTTTCCGCCGGGAAATAGGTGCGCGCGGGCCGGCAAGCCATGTATGCTCCAACGGAAACAAATATGTAAACAGAAATATATTTGAGCGAATCGTCTCGCGCTCACTCGTTTTTGACGATGCCGCGCACGTTCGTCAACGCCAGGCAGACGTTCAGGATGATCAAGGCCCAGGCCCCGTCATGCCAACCCCAGCAGACCCACAGCACATTGCTGAACAGGAAAACCCAGAAGCCGGCAAAGCGCCGCGCGGCCGCGCGCGAACCCACGAGCCAGGCCGCCAGCAGCGAAGCGGCCATGGCGGGCCATTGCAACAATTCGATGATGTCGGACATGGCGCCTCCCGTTTGCGAAGAGCGTAGCAACATTTCCGCGATATCAGCGCACGCTTGGCAGACGGCAACTACATTGATATTTATCAAATTGACAGCCCAATCCCTGGGCTACTGTCGGGCCATCTTTGATTTGAAACAGAAACTCTGCTGCCAAGACTCAACCATTCCAGACACAACGCCAGTTCTCGCCAGGCTCTTCATTCCCCAGCTGATAACGCTCGCCAAGTGCCGTAACACGCAGCGTCCCCGTCCCTTGCCTACACGTGCAGGGGGAACTTTTGCTAGTGATTTTGCAGCTTTTTGATTAATGAACGTTAAAAAGGAATTTCGTATGAGCACGTATTCTGACATTTGCATCGTGGGCGCCGGCATAGGCGGCTTGACTTGCGCCAGCCGCCTGATCGACGCCGCCGCCAGCAGGAAGCTGCGCATCCGGGTATTCGACTTGAATGCCACCGTCGGCGGCCGCATCCAGTCGCGGAAAATAGATGGCGAGGAAATCGCCGAACTCGGCGCCGCCCGCTATTCGCCGCAGCTGCATCCGCATTTCCAGCAACTGATGCAGGGCAGCGGTCTGCCGCATGCGGTCTACCCGTTCACCGAGGTCATCTCCCACGATAGCGTGCTGGACGAGCTGAAGGCGACGCTGGATGAGCTGAGCCCGAGGCTGGCAGAGCATCCGAACCTCTCCTTCCTCGATTTCGTCAGCCATTACCTGGGCGCCGCCAAGGCCAGCCACATCATCAAGGCGACCGGCTATGACGCCTTGCTGCTGCCGATGGTGTCGGCGGCCATGGCCTACGACATCATCAAGAAACACCCGGAAACGCAGCACTTCACGGAAAACGCCACCAACCAGTGGCACTATGCCACCGATGGCTACCACGCGCTGCTGTGCCAGTTGCAGCACCAGGCCCAGGTCGCCGGCGTGGAATTCCAGCTCGAACATCGCTTGCTGTCCGTTGAAAAATCGGGCGCCGACCATGTGCTCGCCTTCAGCCACCACGGCGACACCCAGATGCACCGCACACGTCATCTGGTGATGGCGATCCCGCCATCCGCCATGCCGCGCCTGAACCTGGATTTCCCGGCCGCATGGAGCCCGTTCCAGTACGACTCGCTGCCCCTGTTCAAGGGTTTCCTTACGTTCGACACGGCCTGGTGGGACGCGCTGGGGCTGACGGACAAGGTGCTGATGGCGGCAAATCCCCTGCGCAAGATCTACTTCAAGAGCGACAAGTATGTGCTGTTCTACACCGACAGCAAAAGTGCCGGCTACTGGCGCGACAGCCTGGAACTCGGTGAAGACGTGTACCTGGAGCGTGTCCGCAGCCACCTGGAAGAAGTCCTGCCGCTCGATGGCCGGCCGCTGCCGCGGATCAAGGCGCACTTCCACAAGTTCTGGCCGCATGGCGTCGAGTTTTGCGTGGAACCGGAAGCCGAGCATCCGGCCTTCCTGCTGCACCGGGACGGCATCATTTCCTGCTCGGATGCCTATACCGGGCATTGCGGCTGGATGGAAGGCAGCCTGATCAGCGCCCAGCAAGCCAGCGGTCTGTTGCTGCAACGGCTAGCTCAACTGGACGAGGTCGCGGCCGCCAATGATACCTTCATCACTTCCTCGACCGAGCGCGCATGAGCCTACTTGACTTCCCCCGCCTGCATTTTCGGGGTTTTGCCCGCGCCAATGTGCCGACGGGGAATCGCAATACGCACGGCAACATCGATATCGCCACGAATGCGGTATCGATGGCGGGCGAGGCCGTCGACCTGAGTCGGCCGCCGGCCGAATTCCATGCGCACCTGAAACAGCTTGCCCCCCGCTTCAATGCAGAGGGCAAGCCCGATCCGGACGGCGTCTTCAGCCAGGCGGCAGGCTACAATTTTTGCGGCAACAATCATTTCTCGTGGGAAAATGCGCGGATCACGGGCGTCCAGCTGCGCGATGGCGAGGTCGATACGCAGGACGCGCTGGTGGGCGCCAAGCTGGCCCTGTGGGGGCACTACAACGAGTACCTGCGCACGACGTTCAACCGCGCCAGGTGGATCGACAACAACCCGGCACAGCCGGACACCACGCTGATCTACGCCGGTCAGTTCACCTTGAGCGACAAGCTGGCCACGCCCAACACGCCCACCTTGTTCACAGCCGATATCGCGCAGGCGCACTCGGTGCGCTGGCTCGGCAGCGGCCATGTCACGGAACGCAGCGGGCATTTCCTGGACGAGGAATTCGGCCGCTCCAGGCTGTTCCAGTTTTCCGTGTCCAAGCAAGATCCGCATTTCCTGTTCAATGGGGATCTGCCGCTGCCGGCCAGCATGCAGGCCTTGCGGCAAGCCCTTGCCGACGACGCGGTGCTGGGCCTGACGGTGCAATATGCGCTGTTCAATATGTCGACGCCGCTAAAACCCGATTCCCCCGTGTTCTACGACCTGGCCGGCAGCATCGGCCTGTGGCGGCGCGACGAGCTGGCAACCTATCCGGCCGGCCGCCTGCTGCAGCCGCGCCAGGGCAGCCTGGGACCGGTGCTGGTGAAAATGCATGCGGACCGCGTCGCGTTCAACATGCCGACGGCCATTCCCTTCACCACGCGCGACCCGCGCGCCGTCTCGGAACAGCATCCCACGCATGCCCTGGGCGACAAGCAGGCGCTCGGCGACCTGCTGCTGCAGGACGGCGCCGGCAACCTGCTGGCGCGAATACCCGAGCAGTTGTACCGCGACTACTGGCGCCATCACGGCGTCTTCGACGTGCCGCTGCAGCACGCCGGCGCGGCCACGGGTTCGCTCAGCCTGGGCAGCGCGCAGGCGCAGTGGGAAGAAACCGACTGGGTACTGCAATCGGACAGCAACCAGCTGTACCTGGAAGCGCCGAACCGCAACAAGCATGAGCAATTTCCTCAGACGATCACCGTGCAAAGCCGCTTCCGCGGCGAACTGGCGGCGCCTGCGTCCCTGCCGGCGCAGGCCGAGGACGGCGCGCTGCTGGCGGTGGAGCGGCAGCCATCGCCGCTCGGACATGGCTACACGGCGCTGACCCTGACGGGGCGCCAGCCGGGCGCGACCAGGATCGTGCTGGGAGCGGACAAGCATAAACAATACCTCGGCGTGCGCGTGCTGCCCGACGACTGGGACCTCGACGACGTACCGGCCGAACAGGTCGACTACGCCTTCCTCTACCGACATGTGATGAGCTATTACGAGCTCGTGTATCCATTCATGTCGGACAAGGTCTTCAGCCTGGCGGACCAGTGCAAGTGCGAAACGTATTCGCGCCTGATGTGGCAGATGTGCGATCCGCAGAACCGCGACAAGAGCTACTACATGCCCAGCACCCGCGAACTGTCGCGGCCAAAGTCGCGCCTGTTCCTGACATACCTGACGCAGGTCGAGGCAAAGGCCAAGGTGGCGGTGCCGGAAGCGGCGGTGCCGCCTGTCATCGGCAGCAGGGCCGAGCTGATCGAGGAACTGAAAAAGGCCATCGACCTGGAACTGTCGCTGATGCTGCAGTACCTGTATGCCGCGTATTCGATTCCCAATTATGCGCAAGGGGCGGCGCTGGTGCAGGCCGGCCGCTGGCTGCCGGCCGAACTGGAGCTGGCCTGCGGCGCCGAAGACCGGCGCCGCAACAGCGGCACGCGTGGCGCGCTGCTGGAGATCGCCCATGAAGAAATGATTCACTATTTATTGGTCAACAATGTGTTGATGGCGCTTGGCGAACCGTTTTATAGCGGCACCCCGGTGCTGGGCCAGTTGGCGCGCAAGCGTTTCGGCCTGGACACGGAATTTGCATTCGAACCATTTTCCGAACACGTGCTGGCCCGCTTCGTGCGTTTCGAATGGCCCGACTACATTCCCACGCCGGGCAAATCCATTGCCACCTTCTATATCGCGATCCGCCAGGCCGTTGCCGAATTGCCCGGCCTGTTCGAAAGCGGCGGCGGCAAGCGCGGCGGCGAACACCACCTGTTCCTGAAAGAACTGACCAACCGCGCCTATCCCGGCTACCAGCTGGAAGTGTCGGACCGCGACAGCGCGCTGTTTGCCATCGACTTCGTCACCGAACAGGGGGAAGGCGTGGCCGTCGATTCGCCGCATTTCGCCTCGTCGCACTTCCAGCGGCTGCGCGCCGTGGCCGGCAAGTTTTCAGCCTGCGACAAACCGTTCGAGCCGGCGCTGCCGGCGTTGAAGAATCCCGTGCTGGAAGCGCGTGCGGACTGCACCGTGGTGACCGACCGGAAGGCGCGCGCGCTGATGCAGCTGTATCAAGGCTGCTACGAACTGACCGTCCTGATGATGGCGCACCATTTCGCGCAGCGGCCGCTGGGCAGCCTGCGCCGCTCGCGCCTGATGAATGCGTCCATCGACATCATGACCGGCCTGTTGCGTCCCCTGTCGGCCGCCCTGATGAACATGCCGTCCGGCGTGCCCGGCCGCCATGCGGGACCGCCCGTGCCAGAGCCGGTCAGCAGCCTGATCAGCAGCGACTTCAGCCTGGGCTGCAACATGCTGGCGCAGAAATGCCAGGCGCTGGCGCAGTACGCGCGCGGCCTTGAGAGCGATGTCATCGGCATGGCGCCGATAGAGATGTTGGAGTTTTTTAATCAGCAACTTACCGATTTATCTCGGGGAAAAATGTCAAGAGAGGCTTGAAATGCATAAAATCATCATCGTCGGCGGAGGCCTGGCAGGTAGCCTCAGCGCCATTTATCTGGCGCAACGGGGACACGATGTCCACGTTATCGAAAAACGCGACGATCCGCTGCTGGAGAATGCTGCAAACGCGGACCCGGTCAACTCGCGCGCCATCGGCGTGAGCATGACGGTACGCGGCATCAAGGCCGTCCTGGCGGCGGGCATCAGCAAGCAGGAGCTCGACCAGTGCGGCGAACCCATCGTCGGCATGGCATTTTGCGTGGGCGGCCGGCACCGCATACGCGAGCTGACCCCGCTCGAAGGCCTGTTTCCCCTGTCGCTGGACCGCACCGCCTTCCAGCGTCTGCTGAACCGGCATGCCGCCCTGCACGAAGTGAAGTATTACTTTGAGCATAAATGCCTGGATGTCGACCTGGAAAGAAAGATCGTGCTGATCCAGGGCCCGGACGGTGCCTTGCAGCAGCTGCATGGCGACCTGGTCATTGGCGCCGACGGCGCCCACTCGGCCGTGCGACGCGCCATGCAAAGCGGCATGCGCCGTTTCGAGTTCAAACAGAGTTACTTCCGCCACGGCTACAAGACGCTGGTCTTGCCGAACGCGGCGGATCTGGGTTTCCGGAAGGATTTGCTGTATTTCTTTGGCATGGATTCCAAGGGCCTGTTTGCCGGCCGCGCGGCCACCATTCCGGACGGCAGCATCAGCTTTGCCCTATGCCTGCCCTATACGGGCACGCCCAGCCTGGGCACGCTCAACCGCGAAGCCATGGCCGACTTCTTCAGCCGCTACTTCGGCAACCTGCCGCCGGAGCGCCGCAAGGAAATGCTCGACCAGTTCATGGCGCTGCCCAGCAACGACCTCATCAATGTCCGTTCCAGCACCTTCCACTACAAGGCCAATATCCTGCTGATCGGCGATGCGGCGCATGCCACCGCCCCCTTCCTCGGACAAGGCATGAACATGGCGCTGGAAGACGTCCACGTCTTCGTTTCCCTGCTGGAAAAGCATGGCAATGCCCTGGGCCCTGCCCTGTCCGAGTTCACGCAGCGGCGCAAGGTGCAGGCGGACGCCATGCAGGACATGGCGATCGCCAACTATGAAGCGCTGAGCAATCCGAATCTGATTTTCTTCCTGCAGACGCGCTATACGCGCTACATGCACAAGAAATTCCCCCGTGTTTATCCGCCAGACATGGCGGAGAAACTGTACTTCACATCGGTTCCTTACGATGAATTGCAGCAAATCCAGAAGAAACAAAACGTTTGGTACAAACTTGGAAGGGTAAATTAATGAACATTCTCGTTATCGGCGCAGGCCCCGCAGGACTGCTCTTCGCCAGTCAAATGAAACAAGCCCAGCCCGGCTGGAATATCAGCATCACGGAAAAAAATACCCCGGAAGAAGTGCTGGGCTGGGGCGTGGTGCTGCCGGGACGCCCGCCGCGCCATCCCGCCAATCCGCTCTCCTATCTGGAGCAGCCGGAACGGCTCAATCCGCAGTTCCTGGAAGAATTCAAGCTCGTGCACCACGACCAACCCAATCTGATGAGCACCGGCGTGACCCTGTGCGGCGTGGGACGCCAGGCCCTGGTGCAAGCGCTGCGCGCCAAGTGCGTGGCGGCCGGCATCGCGATCAGCTATGAAATGCCGCCGGCGCCCCGGGCGCAGCTGGAAGCCGAGTACGACCTGGTCGTGGTAGCGAATGGCGTCAATTACAAATCGCTGGAGTTGCCGCCAGCGTTGGCGCCGCACATCGATTTCGGCCGCAACAAATACATCTGGTACGGTACCACCCAGCTGTTCGACCAGATGAACCTGGTGTTCCGCAGCAATGAGCAAGGCATTTTCATCGGCCATGCCTACAAATACTCGGACACGATGAGCACCTTTATCGTCGAATGCAGCGAAGAGACGTACGCCAGGGCCGGCCTGGAAGCGCTGTCCGAGCGCGACGCCGCCGCGTATGTCGCCAAGACGTTCAAAGCCGAGCTCGGCGAACATGGGCTGCAGAGCCAACCGGGCCAGGGCTGGCGCAACTTCATGACCCTCAGCCGCGACCGGGCCTGCGACGGCAAGTTCGTCCTGCTCGGCGATGCGCTGCAATCGGGGCATTTTTCCATCGGCCATGGCACCACCATGGCGGTGGTGGCGGCCCTGCTGCTGGTCAAAATCCTCAATACCGAAGCCGGCACGGCCGCCGCCCTGGACAGCTTCAACGCCCGCGCCTTGCCTCTGATGCAATTGTTCAAGGACCACGCCAACGCCAGCCGCCTGTGGTTTGAAACCGTGGGCGAGCGTATCGACCTGAGCAATGCAGAGCTGACCGACAGCTTCGACGCCCGCCGCAAGGACTTGCCATCGCTGCAGGAAGCGCTGATGGCCAGCCTTGGCTACGCGCTGGGCCGCTAGGGAGATACCATGCCGACACACGTCTCCCCGCCGCTGCTGCCGATGCAATGGAGCAGCGCCTATGTTTCCTACTGGACGCCGATGCAGGAGGACGACCAGATCACGTCCGGCTATTGCTGGTTCGACTATGCGCGCAACATCTGCCGCATCGATGGCCTGTTCAACCCCTGGCCGGAAAAGGAACATGGGCACCTGCTGTGGATGTCGGAAATCGGCGACGCCCGGCGTGAACAAAGCCGCAAGCAGAAAGTGGCTTATGCACGGCAGGCGCAGGCAACTGGCGCACAGCTGCAGGGAACGGCGCTGGCCGACGAGGTGACGCCGTTTCAGGCGCTGTTCCTGCCGCAAGCGGTGCTGCTGGACGGCGGCGCCCGTCACGATGGCCGCCATAGCGTGCTGGGCCGGGAAACGGATGCCTGGGTAGTCAAGCCAGCGGGCAAGCCGCCATCGGTGTTTTACCTGGAGGCCGATGGCAACCGTCTGCTGCGCATGGTCACCGGCAACGACCCGCAGCACCGTTCGGTACGCGACTTTCCCAATCTGTCTGTCGGCGACATTCCGGACAGCATCTTTACGTCTTGCAACACCTGACCAGGGTATGGCGCGCGCCAGGGCCGCATGCGGCCGGGGCGCGCGCCATCCCTGGCTAGTGTTTTTGTTATTACTCTCGAAGGATATTGCTATGCCGCTGGTTGTTTACATTCTGGGGTTGACGATCTTTTCGTTAACCACATCCGAATTCATGGTGGCGGGCATGATGCCGTCACTGGCCCTGGCCATGGACGAACCGGTGACACGGATCGGCTATCTGATCTCCCTCTACGCCATGGGCATGGTCATCGGCGGGCCGCTGAGCACCATCGTCCTGCTCAAGCTGCGCGTGCCGAACAAGCAGGGGCTGCTGTGGCTGCTGGGGTTTTATGTCCTGGCCCAATCCGTCGCCGCTTCCGCCACCAGCTATGACATCCTGGCCGTCGCGCGGGTGGTCACGGGCGTGGCCGCCGCCACCTGCTTTGGCCTGTCCCTGGCGATCTGCGCCGATATCGTCAGCCCCAACGCGCGCGGACGCGCCGCCGCCGTCGTGATCGGCGGCCTCATGCTCGCTTCAGTGGTGGGCGTGCCGGTCGCCGCGCTCATCGACCAGCACCTGGGATGGCGCGCCAGCTTCTGGCTGGTGGTGCTGCTCGCGCTGATGTGCCTGGCACTCATCACCGTGCTGGTGCCGCGCACCAAGCCATCCGAAGTCGTCAGCCTCGGCAATGAACTGGCAGAGTTCCGCAACCGCCACCTGTGGGCGGCGTATGCCAGCAGCGGCCTCATCATCGGCGCGATTTTCGCGGCATTCAGCTACTTCGCGGCCATCCTGACGGAAGTTACCGGCTTTCCGGCGTCCGCTATCCCCTGGCTGCTGGGCGTCTACGGCATCGCCAATGTAGTGGGCAATGGCGTGGTCGGCCGTTATGCGGACCGCTACACCACTGTCATCATGGTCTGGGGCATGGTCATCCTGGGCATCAGCCTGGCGCTGTTCGCCGTCTTCGCGCACGACAAGACCATCAGCGTTGCCCTGCTGGTCGTCACGGGCCTGGTCGGCATGTCGATGAATCCCGCCATCATCGCCCGCGTGATGAAGACCGCCCATCCGGGGCCGCTGGTCAACACCGTCCATACCTCGGTCATCAACATCGGCCTGGGCGCCGGCTCTTGGCTCGGCGGCCTCGGCATCGCCGCCGGCTATGGCTTGCGCTCGCCGCTGTGGGTCGGTGTCGCGCTGGCCATACTTGGTCTCATCAGCTTGCTGCCTTACCTCGGGCACAAGTCGCGCGATTCGGTGCTGTCGCATTAGCCGCTGGCGGCGCGGTCTTAGTTGCTGACTGGTTTGATGCGTCTGGCGCGCGTCGCCAGCCAGCACAGGATGGCGCCGCCGCACACCATCGCCGCGCCTTGCCAGAAGGCCAGCGACAGCGGTGTGCGCAGCAGCAGCGACGACAGCGCGGCGGACAGCACGGGGATGAAATACGAGGCGCCAGCGAGGATAGTGACGTTACCGTGAAGAATACCCACGTTCCACGCGGCGTAGCCAAAGCCCATGGCGCCGGCGGCCAGGACCAGATAGATGATGGCCTCGGCAGTGAACGCCATCTGGCCGCCCCCTTGCAGCAGGTACTTGGTCCACAAGCTGATGGAAACGAGGAGGAAAAACAGGGTCACGCCATTCTTGCCCTGCGCGAGGCGCGCCGTCACGGTGCAATACGCGGCCCAGATCAGCGCACCCGCGAAGGCCAGACCATAGCTGAGCGGGCTGCTCCGTACATTGGCCACGGTGCCGGCCACGTCAAAGCCCTGCTCGCCGCCAAGCACCCGGCAGATGCCGGCGACGGACAGCAGGAAGCCCGGCACGATGAGGAAATTGCTCTTTTGTCCGTTGAACAAGATGGCCGCAACAATGGTGAAGGTCGGCCACAGATAATTCACCATGCCCACCTCGATGGCCTGGCGCGCCGTGCTGGCATAGCCTATCGATAGCGCCAGGCACAGCTCGTAGGTGACGAACAGCACGCTGCCCCAGACCAGGTAGCGTCGCGGAAATTCGCTCAGCCTCGGATAACCCACGGACAGCAGCAGGAATACCGACGCCACGCTGTACATCATCGCCGCCCCGCCCGTGGGCCCCAGCAAGTCAGTGACACTGCGGATCAGCCCAATAATCGAGCTCCACAGCAGAATGGCGCCCAGCCCGGTCAGGGTGGCGTTGTTGGTATTTTTCATGTGTATGTCATTCAGGTGAGGCAATCAAACGCCCGGCGGCACCAGCCAGGCGCCGGGCTTGCGAAACCATACACGGTGTCGTTCGCCAGGGCAATCAGCGGTGACAATTATTGAGATTTCATCAATTATTTGCGGATACTATATTCCAGTAACCAAACTTAAACAGGTGCATTCATGTCCGCTCCCAAGTTAGTGTCCGCCAGCCTCGCCGTATTGTTCTGCGCCGCCGCAGCCGCCGGCACGCCCGCCTACCAGCCCTTCCCCAAAGGCTATGGCTATCTGGAACCGGCAGAAACCCGCGCGCTGCAGACGGCCGTAAAGACAGGCGACAACGCCGTCGTGCGCGCGCACGGCTGGCGTCTGTGGGCCGGCATCATGCAGCCGGCCACCGGCCTGGACTGGCCAGTCTGGTACACCTGGCCCAACGGCACCGACGCGTTCGCCGACACGGCGGCGTTGAGCGGCGATGCGGCAACCGCCACGGCGGACGTGAAGCCAGCCAAGCGCCGCATGGGCCGCATGGGGGCGAGTACTTTGACTCCCGTCAACGTGCAAAACACGCCGTTTTACCGCATCCCGGAACAGGTCATCGCCGCGTATCCTGGCGCCATAGTCCGCACGACGGAAGGGGGAAAGATCAAAATCAGCATCCGCGACGGCATCCACTTCGCCTTCAACGGCGATATCATGATCGCGACGGAATCGCTGAGCAAGGAGGCGCTCGATTTCATCCGCGACCCGAAACAGCCCGTCTACAAGCAAAGCACGCTCGATGCCTTGTACAGCAAGGACGATCCAGCCAAGCGCGTGCACAACCTGAAGGCGCCAGCCAGCTATGTCGTAACCAAGCACATGTATTGGCCTGTAAAAGCCAAGGGATTGACCGCATTGCCCGTGTGGCACGACGACTTCAGCGCCAAATATACCGGTTATGCGGGCTACGAAAAGTGGCGTACGGCCGTTGCCATCGACCCGGACGGCAAGCAGGTGGGCCAGATGGCCAAGGTCAGCTATCTGCACGGCCTGTACAAGCACGATACCACCACGCCATGGCCCGTCATCACCAAAGCCGCCAAGGTATACGGTTTGCAGGACTTCTACCACCACAAGGTGAGTGCAGCCGACTGGGCCAGTTTCGACGAAGCCGACAAGGCCATCATCAACGCCGCCAGCTACTGGCTGAACGGCCAGCCCTTCGGCGCCGGCGACTACCTGGTCACCGTCGCCATGCACATCAATACCAAGGAAATTCCCAGCTGGGGCCTGCAAAGCGTGTGGTGGTCCGACCGCCCCGACAGCATGCCCTATGCCGCCAACCGCCCGGCCGACATCCAGGCCACTGGACCATGGAAACACTATCTGCTGACGGAAGCCTACGGCATCCCGGAAAAAGACAACCCGGACCTGCTCCCCGTCGCCACCAACCCGTACATCGAACTGGTGACGCATCCGGTCGGCACCAGTTGCTACACCTGCCACGCCAACGCAGGCTGGCCCAGCAGTTTTAAAGCCATGACTCCGGGCGTGGCCAGCTATCAAAATCCGCAATGCCCGAACCTGCGCGCCTCGCTCAACCCCAAGAGTTCATGCCTGGCACCCTTCACCCTCACGGATTTCCAATGGATCATCCCGGATCGGGCCGTGGGTAATTAACATACGCAAGCAATTGCCGCAGCATGGCTTGATGCCGGGAGGCGCATCCTGACGACTCAGGCCGCCGCCCTGAACAGTCATCTTTTCGCGGCAATTGTCGGCACGAACAGCTTCGCCCTCGCCGCTCGCTACAGCACGCTGGCGGCAGTATCCCGTCAAATGGCTGCTTATAAAATTATTAATACCCTCCGGTGTCAGGATAATTGTCGCGTCACCTGATTCACCATAGCATTGCCGAATTTCTCCTTCCCGCCAATTACATAAGATACACCGCGACCGAAATCGCCGGCCAGGGTCTGACTGACTGAACGAAATTTTCGTCATGTGCTCAAAAGGCGATGAGCCGAACTGACCTAACTGAACAGCAATGGCGGCAGCTGGAGCCACATTTTCCGCCCACCCCACATCATGGTCATGCCTATGTTGAGCATCGACAGGTGATCAATGGGATGTTATGGCGTTTGAGAACTGGCGCACCATGGCGTGACATCCCACCGCGTTATGGCCCATGGCAGACCTGTTACGACAGATTCGTGCGCTGGTCGCGCGATGGCAAGTGGCAGCGGCAGCTCAAGGTCATGCAAGCAGTTGCGCAGGCATCCGGCCGTATCGATTGGGATGGCGCCGCGCTCGACGCAATCCGTGTGAAGGCGCAACGTAGCGCTGCTGGCGCGAGGAAAACACTGCCTGCGGCAGAAAAAAGGGGGACGTAACTGACGAGCGGCTAGAGCGCTCCCGCAGTGGGCTCACCAGCAAGATTCATCTGTGCGTCGATGGCAATGGGTTTGAGTGGTTCACTTCGAGCAGGAAGCCCGCTTGGCGCAAAATGGACAGGTCGGACTCGCCGGCATTCTTGCTGCTGGTGTTCTGGCCGGACGCATCCGGGAAAATCTTCACCTGGTGGCCTTTGTCCTTGAAGTCTTCCTTCAGGATCCTGGCCATGGCCGGCGTATCGCGCACCTGCACGCGCTCGGCCAGCGTGCGCGGCAGTTGGCGCGTCGTCGTCCGGCTTCACGTCCTTACTGGCTTTCAGCAGGTTCATGCCGATCTCGGCGGCGCCGTTGGCCATCCTCGTCAGCACTGCGATATCGCCCAAGGCCAGGCGGCTCTGGTCGTCCAGCGGCTCGGCGTCATCGGTCTCGCCGCCCTGTTGTGCGCGATGCCGGATAGCCGATGCGCGGTGGCAGCGCCATATCGTGCGGCGCCTGCCAAGTGCATCGAGATTTCTTTCAGCTCGTCGGCCAAAGTGCGCGCACTTATCTGCGCACCAATCGGCAGCGCACTAAATGCCGACTCTGCCGCAACCAATTGATTGCAACGTCTTTTATTTGTTTCGTCTGCGCACCAAAGCGCTTCCTGATCGCGGCTTCGGATACGCCGAATTCCCGGGCAAGCGCCCGGGCCGCCTCCCCCTTGAGGAGTCGCTGGCCTACCGCTGCCCACTGCTTTTCGGTCAATGCTGATTTGCGCCCCATGTGTATTCCATTTCTTTGCTACGGGGATGGCTCCAAGTCGAGCATCACGGGCGGCATCGTTGAGCCCACTACCCACAGCCGAACGGCGTCGCCGGCATTCAACACGGCCAGTTCCCCTGCATCTGGGCGCCAGTACGACACCACTGCAGGCAGATTTCTTCACGGAAGATAGATACGGAAAAGTCATACGGCAAACAACCAATTCTCTATAGAATTTGTGTCCTTGGATACAATCTGCCGTGCTGAGTACGCCTACCTCAGGGGAAGTGAATGTCCTACACGATTCGTTAGTCTTCTTATCTACAATTTAATTTCTCACTACGCGATGGCAAACATCACGGCAGTGTTTCTGAAATCAAATTGGAGATATATCATGGCAAACAACCAAGACAACCAGCACGGCAATCAAGGTAAAAACCAATCCGATGATCGCAATTCCAGTAAAGGGGCAGGCACCTCCAGTTCGGCTGGCGGCCAGAAAAAATCAGGCGCATCTGGCAACAGCCAAAGCGGTAGCGATGGCAACAGCGGCCGCGGTTTTGCATCGATGGATCCTGCTCAGCAACGCGAGATCGCTGCAGAAGGCGGACGTGCTGCGCATGCTTCTGGAAATGCTCACGAGTTCAGCTCCGAAGAAGCGCGCGCGGCTGGCGCCATGAGTCACAAGAACGATGGAAATCAACAAAGCGGCAGTGACAGCAGCAACTCGAAATCGTCGTCCAACTCGTCGGGTGGCGCCACGCGCGGCGGCACGCCTGAACAACACGCTGAAGCAGGCCGTCAAAGTCACAAAAATGACGGCAATCAGCAAAGCGGCTCGGGAGGTACCGGCTCAGGTGGGGGCCATTCGTCGTCGGGCGGTGGCAATAACGGCGGCCACTCGAAATCGTCCGATTCCAGCTCGGGCAAGCGGAAATAAATTTTGAGCATTAAGGCACACTTCATCAGAAGTGCGCCTTTCTTTACCTGGAGAAATAATCATGGCCACCCAACGTACTCAGGCAGCTGCCAGTCACAATTCGAATTCGGTTTTGAGTGAAGACAAAATCGATGCAATCGAACTTCTTACCCAAGACCATCGAAACGTCGAAGACCTTTTCGAACAGTATGAATCACTGAGCGAGCGGGCGTTTGCAAGCAAAAAAAAACTCGCACAAAAAATTTGCCTTGAACTTACAAAACATGCCACCGCCGAGGAAGAAATTTTCTATCCCGCTGTTCGCCAGGCGAATAGAAAAAATGCAGATACTATCGACGAAGCAACCGTCGAACATGCGTCCGCCAAAGAACTGATTGCGCAAATTTTGGCAATGGAACCCAGCGAAGACCTTTACGACGCAAAGGTAAAAGTCCTATCTGAGCAAATCAAGCATCATGTGAAGGAGGAGGAAGGTGAAATGTTCCCCCAAGCGCGCGATGCAAAACTTGATTTAGCTTCGTTAGGAGCACAAATTGCTGCTAGGAAAACAGAAATTACACTGCCGGAACCTAGCCAACATTGATAGCTTAAGTGTAGAAGCGTTACCCCCAGCCTTACTATTGAGGTTTCACACTGTCCAGTCCTAAAATAGGTTGACAGTATTTATTGCTATCTAAACGCCCGATGCACCGCATCGGGCGTTTTGTATTGCAAGGCCGTATGCGGCCGTTCCTGATTGTAGATCAGCACCGATTGCGCCACCATTTGCTCGCTTGCTTCAGGTCTGCCGGCCGATTGAGCAAGAACTCGCCTTTCAGAATGCCATTGATCCGTTCGGCCAGCGCATTCTGATAGCAGTCGTAGCCATCCGTCATGGAACAAGTCAGTCCATGACGACGATGAATTTCTTGGTAATAAGTGGAGCAGTACTGAATGCCACGATCAGAATGGTGAATCAACGGCGTCTTGCGCCGTCGTGCTCGCAGGGCCATCTTCAGGGCTTCGCTGACCTCTTCGGTTTGCAGGCTCGCGTGCACGTGGTAGCCCACGATCTTGCGCGAATACGCATCCGTTACCAAACTGACATAGACGAATTTGCCGGCGGTCGGCAGATAAGTGATGTCGGCTACCCATACTTGCTCCGCTCGTGTCGCCAGCACTTGATCCGGTCCTGCTTTCAGTAAATTGGGATGGCGCCGGAACCGGTGATGACTGTTCGTCGTCTTGTGATAGGCCCGCTGCGGCTGCACCAGCAATCGCTCCCGCCGCAAGATATCGAATAGCCCGTCACGCCCTACCTTGATATTCGCCTGGGAAAATGCGTCGCCCAGCATGCTGTGCAACTTGCGTGTCCCCACACGAGGCTGGCGCAAGCGTATCGATTGCACCAGTTGCATGACCGCTTGTGCCCGCGCCTTGCACTGCCGTTCGCGCTGATGGCTTTGGTAATATGCTTGGCGGCTAATGCCCATGCAGCGGCAGGCCTTCTCAACGCTTAATCCTTGGACTTGCTTGCGCGAGATGACCTGCCTAAAGGCTTTTTTACCACGATGCCATATTCGTCACGTATGACGTCGATGACCGCCTCGAACAGCGCGGATTTCTGTTTTTCTTCCTTGAGTTGGCGTTCCAACTCCTTGATGCGCTGCTCTGGCGTCAGTGGCTTGGTCGGTGTGTCTGTCATGGTCGCTCTCCGTTGGCTTCGGCCCCTGGGATGCGTCCAATCCTGCAGGCCGTGTTTGCGACACCATACCAAAACTGTCGACCGACCTTGTATTCCATAGCGCATTTGCGCCTGCTTGTACGTCAGCTCGCCTTTTTCCACCTGCTCCACAACGCTCAATGTAAAAGCCAGGCTGTAATCTCGCTGACTGCGCCGAAATCCTTGTTCCATCGGACACTCCTTCTCTGTATCGAAAAAGTGTCAACTTATTCCAGAATGGGTCACAGAAAACAAAAAAGCCCGAATCGCGCGAGCGTCGGGCTTGACTTGCTCCCACGACTATAGCGCGTGGTGAGCGGCAAATTCAGGGCGTGCAGACACGACGCTGGGTCTGGGTACTGTCGCATGTTCCAGCTATCGGTGGCGCCAGGCGCACATTACGATTTCCGGAAGAGTTTTCTTGAATAAGAGCCTGCATTATACAACGGAATACTGTTTGTAAACACAGGCGCGGCATATTTTTCGCTATCGGTCGCCGCCGCGCAACAGGCCAGATGCGCGCCCCGAGTGGCTGTCGGCAATGGCACTCAATTCGGACACCATATCCTTGACGCGCTCCAACTCCAGGCCGGCCGTGCCGTGAATAGCGGCGGCGCCGGAACCCTTGCAGCTGGTGCAGATGCCGTTGCCCAGCAGCGCCTTGACCCCGGTGCCGCTGCAGCCCTTGCAGGTACTGTCGAGCCAATGCGCCAGCGACTTCTCGGCCACGCGCCGGTAAAGCGCCTGCGCCGCCGCAGCATCCCATGCCGTGTTCGCCGGTACCCAGCGCCGCATCTGGCCGCGGCGGATCACCTCGACCGTCCAGATGCGCAGCAGCTGCGCCAGGTTCTGCTGGTTGCCCTCGAACATTCGGTTGAGCGTGCCGTCGGCGTACTTCACGCGGCACAGCAGCGCACCGATATCGCCAGCCAGCGCCGCGGCGGCCAGCGGGTCCGTCTGGTGGTGCTGCGCGTCGTCCATCAGGTTGCTCGATCCAATCGACGCAATGTACTTTTCAGCAAATCCCATGCTCTACTCCTGTCCGAATTCGACAATCGTAGCATGCGATGTCAGCAGCCTGGCAGAGGTAAGCGTCAGGAGCTGCGCAAGCTATGTGTCGCTAACTTTAGTTAAAACAAAAAAACCTCAACATGTACCTGACACAAGGTTCGCACACTCGGCGCCAAGCTGGATTGCGGACAAACTCTCGAAGGTTGTTGATGAAATTTCCCGCATCGCTACTATCATAAAGAAACCTTGATGTCCGGTAACAAGAACGTTCGGGAACCTCATCAGGCGCTGGAAAATATAGTTCAAAAATGTGTCATCCGAATTTACCCACGCTGCTGGCCATAATATTAAACTTTAACAGTTATAATTGGTGACAAAGCGAGTATTTGCGTGACATTTTCAGAAGCATATCGAGTTCAAATAAAATTATTTTGAAAAATGTTTTTTTCCACAACAAGAGGTGTAGCATTCCTCTCAGCTGAGTCGTTACATTTATTTTCTTTTACATTGAAAGGTAATTTATCATGAGCAATGTACCTGTACCGGGAAACTATGTTTCTGAAGATAAGAATTTCACATTCAAAATAAGTTCGGCCGATTCGTCGAATGGCGTCATCACCGGCGTGTATAACGCAAACTATAGCCCTGTCGGCCCACTGACCGCCGAAGGTAAAGTTGGCAACTATGCATGGGTGTTTAACAAGAGCCAAGGCAGGGATGGCGTAGCACCATTCACCATCGGTTTTGGCGGCAGTTCTCGTCCTGACGGCCGTCCATATTGCATTAACGATGTTTGGACTGGAGCCTACCAAACTGATAACAGTATTCTCGCCGAGGGCGTGCGCTCGTTCGTAAATCAGGACGGCGTGATCCAGGTCCGCAGCCTCGGCACATTGCGTTTCGCAATCGCTTAATTAGCACCAGCAGTACGAAAATCAAGTAATGATTTTATGTAACCACTCAGCCAAATTTAATAATATTATCTATACAAGCATCGCTTTCTTTATCGATTATTGCCTCAGCACAATTAACATCGATAAATTTGTTTCGAAATATAGTAGTTTCTCTCCTTCCAAGGAAATAAGCCTTACCCATCACCTTGCTGGACTGGAAGTCCGGCATTTCAAATGCCATAGCCCGGTGCGTGCCTGACGGCAGCACGGCAGGCTTCGAGATGTGCCGCTTTCGCGGTTTCTTGTTCACATCCATCAGAATTCCTCCGTTTTCAATTCACCAGCAATTTTTCTATCGGCCATCATCTTTTGATAAAAGACCTTCCACTCCTCTCGGCCAAAATTCGCTTTTGAATTGCACGCTGAGCACAAGCAGATTAAATTATCAGACCTGCAATCCTGCTTCTCATAGTTGATGTGGTGCGTAGTTAATCTGGAATCCACGCCGGCGCAAGTCGGGTTTCTGCAAGTAGCTCCGTCTCGCTCGATGATCGCCTTACTGATCTCACGGAAATTCCACGGATAGGGAAAGCGCGACATCCCTCCGGACCAACTGGGATTGTCCTTGCCCTTCATGAGCGTCGATCGACGTGCGAACGAGCACATCTTGGAGCAACAATGATGGCGCCTCGCGTGACTGGTCGGCACTGAAAACGGGGCTAAACATACCTCGCATTGCTTCTCCGTTCGCTTGAGCGGTGCGTGCGTGAGATGCCTTCCACGCTGCGACATGCCAACGCATTTAAGCGAACAAAAACGGGATGCCGCATGGACTGGCTTCACGGAGTATTGTGTCTTGCATATTTCGCATTCTTTGTTAATCAGGCCGCCCTTCCAGCGCGGGTTATTGGATCCAGCCACATCCAGTCCAGCCGCATTAATCGCCATTGCCGCCCCCTTCAATTCTCCAACCACCGCCCTCGCGCTTAGGCTTGGCGCGGACAATCAAAAAGCGGATTGGATAGAGATCGGCGGCAACCTTAATCTTCACATTTGCATCCTCCATCATGTACCCCTTCACTTCATGCGCCTCCAGCGCACCGTCGGCCATCGTTGCGGATGAAGCGGTCGATGTGGTCGGCATCGCGCAGGATCAGGCCCAGGTCGTTGTACTTCGTTTGGGCGTCGTTCTGCCCCATGTTGTGCGGCGTCTTCGAGCAGCCACGGATGGCCTTGCAGATGTCGGCCGGCGAGTAGCCCTTGAGCGCCTTGACGATCAGGCGCTTGCGTTTTTCGTCCAGAACCGACTTGGGCGAGTCCATGACTTTTTGCCAGAACGCGAAGATCGTCTTCACGTGGTCGAGCTGAGTTTGCTCGACAAGAGTCTCCTTCCCTTCCTGTTCCCCTTGCCGACGGCATACACGGCCATGGTCGCGCCGGCGCGCGGATGCGGCTTCCAACTGGCGATGCAAATCTTGCGATCAGCGTGCAGCAAGCGAATCCAGCGCAGCACTGCCGCCTGGCTGACGCCTGACTTGATGACGATATCGGCTTTGGTGCCGGGCATGGCGCCCAGCACGAATTCACGGAAGTTAATGCGCGTCATGTGTGTTCCATATTTTGTTTTTGGTCATTGGGAACTGCAGCGAGCAGGCCCATCGACCGTAAAATTTCGTGGGTGCGGTTCACGGCCGCGCGAAAGGCGACCTCAAGGCCAGCCAGTGACAGATCAGCCGGGCGCGGGCGCCGGCCGTCGAGCACGTCAGGATTTATCGTCATACGCGAGCCTGTTTTCGTAACCTGGTGCTGGAGAGTAAGTCTTGCCATCAACGATCCTGCCGTTCGTGCGCCTGTTGATGGTGCTCATACCGACACCAAGCGCGGCCGCAGCTGCAGCCGAGCTGGAATACTCCACGCCATTTACCGACCAACGTTTGGAGGTGCGCTTATTCTCAGCCTGCGCTGTCCAGTCTGCCCATAAGCAGTTGCCTGGACCGTAGTTCCCATTGGTGTCGCGCCGCTCCAAAGTCAGCCCTTCAGGGCAATCACCCATATCTGCGTAAAACGCTTCAAACGTTGCCCATTCGACTTTAATTCCCCGGGCGCCATAGTTTTTAAAGGCCTTGTTACTTTTTCGGTAGCAACGCGCAAGCATCGCTTGCCAGATGTGATAGATGGCGGTGCCGGCCTTGCCATGCACTGTTTCCTGCAACCTGGCAGCTTTAGCTTTCTCGCAGCCACATGACGTGGTTCGGCCTGATGAAAGCCCACCCCCGTTGGCGTGTAACAACTTTCCCGCAATCACACTGACATTCAGCTATTGGATTCTTTGGGTGTTTGATTAGCCGCAGCACAACCAACTTGCCGCATCGTGTTCCTTTAACTATTTTCATTTCATCAATCCTTTTTGCCTAAGAATGGCTTGGCTGGTAATCCGAGCCTTATCAAATCGAGCGTCAACGTCCGATCGCGCCATATTCCCCGCGTATCCACCGTCCAGCCACGAATGGCACAAAAAGCAAGCGAAACAGCCCTCTTCATCGCGCGCTTTCAAGCCCGCGCCCTTGCCGTCGCAATATCGGTTTGAATGCGCCCACACAGTTGTGGCTGTGTCGTTATGGCAAATCCCGGGGAAATTGAGCGTGCAGTCCTGGCCGCGCGCGGCGCGCCGGATCGGCGTCGGGACAGGGCCTTTCGACTTCAAGCCGGCCTTGCGCTTCGGCGCCGTGCGCTGGTGCGACTGCACGGAGAGCATGCCGGTGGTGGGCATGGGCGAGGTGCGCTTGAATGGGGTGCGTGCCAGCGGTTTTTTTCTTTTATTTAACGTGCTTGTCTTCATGTTATTATTCCAATAAGCAACTTCAAACAACCGCCGCCGAAGAATTTTTGACCTTCAGTGGCGCAACGAGTACCCACAACGTGAATAATCAAGCCAGATTCGATTTCTACGAAAAGCTCTATTTCCACGAAATAGAGGCTCGTGAGCAAATGACGACGCGGCTGCAAATCCCTCTTGCCATGCTGATAGCCGTGATCGGCGTCATGGGATTCATGGTGCAAAACCTGGACAGGGATCAACTTGGCAACTGGACCATTGCTTTCCAAATTAATTTCGGCATTGCAGCGGCGCTCATTCTCATCAGTGCCGGCTACTGCATTAAATCTGCATGGGGATACAATTACGATTTCATTTCCTTTGCCAGTCAGTGGCATGATTATCACCAGCAGTGCATCACGCTGTACGCATCTCAACCCGCAAAAAAACGCGCTGCCTTGATAGAGGGAGCCTTGCAAAAATGCATTCGAGATAAATATATTGATTGCGCCACCGTAAATGCGGCCATTAACGAAAAGCGTTCGTACAGGTATCACTTCACAATTAAGTACTTCATCGTTGCAGTTGTGTTTGTCTCGATAACTTTTGCCTGCTACTTTTTTGGCGGACTTGATAAATCGCTTCGCACGAAACCCATCGAAGTGAATATTGTTTCTTCCATCCCACTGAAAGGAGTTGAAATGGCCGCCCATCCGCCTGCACCGCCCCCGCCGCCGCCGCCGCCCACACGTCACGTGAGAGATGACCGACGCCCTTCCGCACCACCACCTAGGAGCCCAAATGGCAAGTAAGCCACCACCACCGCCGCCACCGCCACCACCGGCTACGAGATCAGTAAAGACGGAAGTGATTCCGCCTGGTCGTATAGCAGTACATAGACCACTGCCGACGAAGTCCAAATAAAGCGTTCCCGTCAAATAGCCCAAACTAATGTTTGGTTCGTCCGCTCCTTCGGTCGGGCTATTTGACGCACAAAAAATATTCCTCTCACTCATGGCGAAATTCCTTTCGCAATAACGGCAATTGGCTCACGGCGCACTCCCAGCACTACGGATTGCGCGGCGTGCCAGCCGCGCAGCGTGGGCCTCTAGCATAGAGTCCGCCTTGCCGTCCAGCGCGGTGCCGAAGTGCGCCTTGTACGCATCGCGGCCTTCAAGTGTCGCGGCCGTCCAGCCGTCCTCAAGCTTGTTGACGATCGACACGGCCAGGCCACGCTCGATCAGACTGTCGCGCGCAGATTTGCTCGGCTCGTAACCATGCGACAAAGGGCCGCATTCGATGAGTGCTACAAGGGTGTCGATCTCGGCGCCGGTAAAGGTCAATTCGCTCACGATGCATCCTCCATCGCGCGCTTGACGCCAGCGCCGTCGAGTCCAGCAGCCTTACAGCCCAGGCGAGTAGCGTGGAAATAAGTCATTTCGTTGGCAGCGCGGCCAGCCGTGGCCAGGCCGGCAACCACCAGGCGCTGCATGGCCTCGTGCTGCTGGCCGCTGCCAGCGGCAAAGTAATTGCGCCAGCCCCACTTGGATTTCGGGTATTGCGTCACGGCGCCCAGCATGTGCTGCAGCTTGGCGAAGTCGCCAGGCAGGATCGCGTCGCGGACGGCCGCCAGCGCGCATGCTGCACATTTGCCGCGCTAGGCCAGCTGCTTGGCGGTGGTACGTTTGCCGCAGGAGCAACGCTGGCGGATCAGCGAGAATGCCGGCGCCTTCTGATTCGCCAAATGCTGGCGGGTAGTCCTCGATAGGTCCGGGATCATGCTAGAATTTCCTTATGGCAATTACAATCAATCATTTCAAAACGAGGGTTATCCGGTACCCATTGTTTGCGTTGGGGCTCACCTGCGCCTTGACAACTACTGGTCTGTATGCGGGTCTCAATACGGCAGAATGGGCTTACTGGATCGCCGCAGTTGGCACTGTGGGGACCTTGCTGGGCACGACTTGGCTGGCCACTTCGGAGTCTCGACGGCGCGCGCGACAGGAGGCAGCGCGAGGGTTTATAGTGGCCGCTGCATTGGCGCCTCGGTTGAACAAACTCGCCTATCAAATAAGTTGCTTCCAGGGAGAACTGATCTTCACAGAATGGGAAGAAATGACTCATGGGCGCCCGCATGAGGTGGCGGCAAAATTTATAAACATCGACTATGAGCCGGCTAGCACTGAAGAACTGATCGCCCTCGAAAGCATGTCCGATAATTGCGCAACAAAACTGGCATTCGTCCAATCGCAATTTTCGATGGTAAAAAGCGACATTGCGGCCTACGCGCAAACAGCTGGAGACCCGCGCCGCCCGCTTCCTCCGTCTACCGCGCGAGTCTGGCTTGACTGGGTAGAAGATCTCGCCGATCGAGTTAATGTGATAGCGCGGCAGATGAACGATGCTGCACAGACCCACGCTGTCGCGCCGTCTCAACTTGATCTCTACGGTGAGCCCGATGAATAGCATCACGCCACCCTCGCAATCTCGCGCTCATGCATGAAGTTGGCGAGGATCAGCGCCTTCGCCATGGGTGGGCAGACTGAATTGCCGCACATGCGCACCTGGGCGCTCTTCGTCAATTTCAGGCCCTGGGCCGGGTCGTCTCCGATGATGTAATCGTCAGGGAATCCCTGGGCCCGGAACAGTTCGCGCGGCTGCAGCATGCGCAAGCCGATGTCCACGATCTGATAGTCCTGGCCGTGTATCGTCACCAGGCCGAAGCGGTCGCGGCTGGTGACGGTGGCCAGCGGGTCGGCCAGGCCTTGGGACTGGTCGGTACCGTAGTAAGCCAGCAGGAATGAACGCACCTCGGCATGGTGCTGGCCGCCGGCGCTGACGGTGCCCAGCGGCTCGTCGGTACCTGCCGCCGTGCTGGTGCCGCGCAGCTTGATCATGTTGCTGGTGACAAGCGCTGATTTGCCGCCACCGCCTGCCGTGACCGTGCCAAGTGGCGCATCGGCGGCGTGGCCCACGCTGGCGCCCATGTCGCGCTGGATATGCGCCGCTATGGCACTGGCATCTTCGCTGCGAGCACGGTCAGCCCATTCTTGCATCGTGCGGAATGCAGCGGCCTGCTGCTCGACCGGCGCCTGCGATGAAAGCGTCGCTTGAGGGCTGATCGGCTCCATATTTGCCGTGACGATGCCCATGGCATTGCCGGTGCCGGGCCGGGCCTGCCGGCCACCAGCAGTGACCGTGTGCAAGGGTTCATCGAGGGGACTGCCGGTGGCGCCCGTGCGGAATTTAGTGATGTGCGCCGACACCATGCTGAAATGGCCTCCCTTAACCTGGGCGCATATCGTGCGCAGCGGCTCGTCGGCCGGCATCACGCGCTGGTTGCTCGCGTTGGCGTGCTCCGTCAAGAATGCCGTTACCAGGCTGTGGTGGTCGCATGCGGTGACTGTATCGATAGGGTCGGTCAGGTCGGAGCCGACGACGCCCGTGTAATGTTTGGCCAGGAATGCGGTGGCCACGGCCTTGTTGCCGCTGGCCGTAACGGTACCCGGTGGCGCCTCGACGTCGTGCGCACCAGTGCCCCAGCGCTTGACGCCGCCGGGCGACACTTCGCCGTGAGCGGCATCAACCAGCACGGCTGTCACCAGCGCCGCGTCGGCCTTCGACGTGGCTGTTGCTGTCGGCTCGTCAACGCCGCGCGGGCGACTCTGGCCAGCACGGCCGCCGACGCCGGTCAGCAGCGCCGATACCAGCGCCTGGTTGCCGGCAGCGGTGATCGTCGGTACCGGCATGTCGGCGCTAGCGCCAGGGTGGCCAGTGGTATTGGTCATGACGAACGGGGCAAGCTCGGCTTCGATCAGCGCATGCTTCGATGCCGCGCCCACCACCGTGCCCAGCGGCTTTTCAATGTCGAGCGCGCGCGGCTCCTGCGCCGCTTGCAACAGCATGATGTTTTCCTCTTCCCCGCAGCGCGGGCATTCGGCGGGCGCCAATCCGCCGACGCCAGTAGCGTGCTGGTCGTGGAATTTGTCGCCGCAGGCCTCGCAGTGGTACAGCGCCGGCCGCTCTCCATACCCCACCTGCACCAGCGTGGCCACGCCCAGCGCCTTCTCGCCGCGATGTGCGCCAGTGATGGTGCGGAATGGCTCGCCGATGGATTCGGTGCGGTCGCCGCCCTGGTGAGTGACCGGAACGATAGTGGGTGCGCAGAAATAGCTGTCGTTGCGCGCCAGCAATGTGCCGAACGGCTTGGCCGTCGGGCGTGGCTCGCCAGCGCGTGCCGGGCCGCCGGCGCCGACGATGAACGGATTGGCCGCATCGACCACATATCGCATGATGCCCTTGGCGATGCGGCGCAGCGTGGCCGGCGCCAGCGGGTGGTCGCGTTCGAAGATCGACGGGCATGGCAGGCTGAAATCGATGCACTCGGCCGCCGTGCGATACGGCAGCAACTTGCCGGCGCGCACGCCGATGCTGTCCGGCGCGCCATGGGTTGGCTCTGGCCACTTGATGGCGATGCCGTCGCGGCGCGCTACCAGGAAGAAGCGCTTGCGGATGGTGGGAGTATCGTGGTCGCAGCCGCGCATTTCGCGGTAGTCGACGGTGTAGCCGTGGGCGCGCAACTGGCGGATGAACGAATCGAACGTCTTGCCCTTCTTGGCCGGGTCCGGCTTGGCGGTGCCGTCAGCTTCGACCAGCAGCGGGCCCCACGTCTTAAATTCCTCGACGTTTTCCAGCATGATGACGCGCGGCTTGCACTTAGCCGCCCAGCGCAGCGTCACCCAGGCCAAGCCACGGATGCGTTTCTCGACGGGCTTGCCGTCCTTGGCCTTGCTAAAATGCTTGCAATCTGGCAACAGCCAGACCAGGCCCACGGGACGATTGTTTGTGACCTTGATCGGGTCGACGTCCCATACGCTCTCACACAGGTGCGTGGTGTGCGGGTGGTTTGCCGCATGCATGGCCAACGCTTCGGGGTCATGGTTGATGGCGATATCGACCGGGCGGCCGAATGCTTGCTCCAGGCCGATGCTGGTCCCGCCGCCACCGGCGAAATTGTCGATAATGAGCTCGCTGCCCAAGTCGAGGGACAAGGTGAAGACGTCGCGCTTCATGGGCGCACCTCGACAAACTGAGGTGCAAAATGAGCGCATGGCGGACTGGAGGTGGTCATTGTCACGGGTGCACCGAAAATAGCTGCCACCAACGGATCGCGGCCGTGCTCGCCGCGCGGCCAGTTGCTGCTTCGATTGCGGTACAGGTCGAATTCGTCCTGGTCGTCCAAGTCGGGCATGCCGTACAGGGCGCGCGAATGGGTTGCGGCGGCCTCGATCAGCACAAGGTGGCCGGCCTTGACCAGCTTGGCCAAGCGCTTGCGCACGGTTTCGCGGTGAAGAGTCAGGTCCAGGGCGATATCGCCAATGGTTGCGGCGCCACAGCGCTTGACCGTTGCCAGAATATCGGCGGCGCGGTCGGCGTTGGCAGAATTGCGGATAGATGCTACGCCAGCAGGCGGGCGCGTGCGATTGTCAGCTTGGCCAGTCACAATGCCACCTCGCCAGATCCGGTATCGACGCCCTCAATCGGTGCGAGATTAAGCGCACTGTCGTCCATTTCACGCCAAAAATTCCACACGTCAGTGACGGAAAGCAGCATGTCCGCCTCATCAAAGTTATTGTCGAGAGCGAGAAATGCCATTTCAATGAATTTGTCGGCTGGCAGTTCGGCGCCGCGCAGTTGGTGAAGCTCGTTGACGGCGCCAGCAGCCATGTGCGAGATCAGCTGCGCGTGTGTCACGCGCTGATCAGTAACAAGCCGCAGGAAAAGGATTTGAGCAGCGGAAGCATCACAACCAACTGCGATTCCCCACAATCGAACCAAATATTGCATTGTGGAGTTCATCACTTCGGCTGCATACAGCGCCAAACGCAAATGGCTGGCAGCAAGAGCAATCACCCCTTCCATGCGGGCGCCACTGAGCATTTTCTCGCAGACAGCATTGGACATTTTCCTTTGGCGTGCCAGGCGCTCGGCATGAGCTGCGGCATCGAACAGCGAAAACGACGGGAGCATGGCCTCAACCACAGTTATCGATATGGAAGCGCTAGCGGAATCGCAGGATCGCTACGACATCGTGTGCAAAGGGTCTGGCGCTAGCGGTCGCGCAACCGAGCGCTCGGCCTGGCGCGACCTGTGGGAATCGACAGGCGGCGACTGGGATGCCAATGCGTGGTGCTGGGCCATTACGTTCAAGCGGGTGACGCCATGAAGCGCCTGCTTGCCTATGAGGTGCGAGAGCCTAACGAGGGCCATTGCGTGATCGTCTTCGCTACCAACAACGCCGCAGCGCGGCGCGAGGGCGGAAGCGAGCTGGACTGCGAGTTTGGCGAGGTGGAGCACTGCCGTCGCCGGCCTCATTTTGACCAGTACGCGCCCGCGGGCCAGTACCGCCGCTCGTGCTGATAGAGCATGGATGATGGTTTGAATGCCATCACTGCAGCCGCAAGATCGATGACTACATGGACGACGAGAACTTCGATCCAGATAACTGCACTCCTGTGGCGTCGGGCCAGAACGTGTTTTGCTGCTCGACTTGCCAGGCGCGGAACCATGCCGAGCGGCGAGCCAACGGCGCCGCAAAGGTTGCTTTGATTGAGCTGTTTGAAGCGAAGTTTCCCGGCTGCTCGATCAAGGCAGTGCACGTCTACGGCGCCAAGCTGGAGCCCCGCGACGATGGCGGCGGAATGAAGTGCACTGTTTCATTCTTATTCCCGGGCTCACGATACGGCGCGACCTACGAATATGGATCGCCAGAACTGTACGTTGCGCAAGGTGATCTGCCGGCCTACTACGCCTGGCGCGGCATTGAGCCGCCTGCGGAGGTGCCATGACCGACTTGAACGACCTGAGCAAAGCGCGCTGTCAGCCGCAATGCGTGGCGGCACCGCTGGCTGGGGCAACATCGGCTCTGCCGATGACCATGTCCGCTACAGCGAGAAGAAGCCCAAGCGCCCTGGCCGGCGGCGCACCTGCTACTGCGGTTGCAACGGCCCGGCCACCCATAGCGGGATGGCAAACGGCGTGGCGCTGACCAGCGCATGCGAGCTGGGCATCGCTCGCTGGGTTCGCACTGGCAGCGTCCGCGCGACGCGATGAGCGGCAAAACGAAACGGCCGGCCGCCGCGCAGGTGGCGGTGACCCTGATCCTGATTTACGTGGCGGCGACCCTGGCGGGCGTCTTGGCCGCTACAACCTGAAAGACGAATATGAAAAAGATGATTGAAGCAGCACCGGTGGCACGCGATGAATATGGCTTTTGGAGCCACCCCGACCTACCAGGCTTTGAAGAGGATGAAGGCGACAAGTACCGCTTGTGGCTTGCACAGCATCAGATCATGGCCAAGCGCGTCGACATGGAGGACGACGCCTCGGACGAGCTCAACGACCGCGTGATGGATGGTGACATCGCCGCGACCGCCGATTGGACGCCCACCTCACCGGGCCCGGACTGGTTCCTGCTGGCCATCTACGACACCGAGGACGGCCCGGTGGCCTGGTCCGCCTCTCGTGCGCCAGCGGCAACATGAGCGCCCGCACGCCGGCGCCGGCCGAATCGCCGCGCGAGCTGGCCGACCAGCACGACCTGCGCCTGCACCGCGCAAAGCAGCTGGCCAGGCCGCTGGGCTACCGGGGCTTGAACTGTTTTATCAGTGGGTTCTGCTGGCACAAAGGCGATGCCGACATGACCGTGTACATAGAGGGCCTGGCCGAACCGGTTGCGCCCACCGAAATAACCATATTGGAGCAACCGCAATGATAAATAACGAGCAACACAATCCACCCGTCAGTGCAACGCCCACCGATTCATTCCAGAGCCGCGTGCAGCCATGGATGATGGCGTGCTTCGGCGCCAAAATCTCTGCTGACGGTGCCGAGCGCAATCACCGCTTCCTGGAAGAATCGCTAGAACTGGTGCAGGCATGCGGCTGCACGGCCAGCGAAGCGCACCAACTGGTCGACTATGTGTACGGCCGCCCTGTCGGCGAGCGCGCGCAGGAAGTCGGAGGCATCATGGTCACGCTGGCCGCGCTGTGCCTGGCCCAGGGCTTGGACATGCACGCCGCTGGCGAGACGGAACTGGCCAGGATCTGGACGAAGGTCGAGGCGATCCGCGCCAAGCAGGCGGAGAAGCCGAAGCACTCGCCTCTGCCGGTAGCAGTGCCGACATTGGTGTCCGGGAGCGCGCCATGAACATGAGCGAAGTCGAGATGCGACACATCGCCGAAATGGTGGCAGCGTTGGACAAGGCTAGTGGAAAGCGCGCCGCCAACACGGCCTCCGAACTGAACAGGCAACAGATCTGCGCCGCGCTGGGCGTCAGCGAATCAACGATCCGCCGGCTCGAACAGGTTGGCCTGCCCTATACACCGGTCGGCACGCGCTCCAAGCGCTACGACCTGAATGAATGCAAGAACTAGTTAAAGGAGAATAATCAATGTCCATCTGGGACGACAAAGACGGCAGGAAACACGTCGGCCTTGAGGTTGGCGGGAAAAGAGTTCACCGAAAGTTGCCGAAAGGTGCAACTGCGAGTGATGCCAAGCGAGTAGAGGCGGAGCTTCGCTCTGCACTCGTACGCGCGACAGCAGCATCACCCAGGCAGGTCAATATACCCGGCGACCCGCCGATGACCGAAATTCTCGCGATATATGTAGAGCATTCGGAAAGTCTGCGCAGCGCCGAAACGTCGCGGCACCATGCTATGCGTCTGGGGCCATGGGCAGTCAAATACAAAGCGAGCGAGGCGCAAGAATTTGCCGACCACGTGATCAGGGATATGAGCAAGAAGGTCACTGATAAGACAACAAGAAAAATGAAGGCGGCCTACGCGCCCACTACGATCAATCGTTCGCTGGCATGCGCAAAGAAGGGTTTGGCGCTCGCTTGGCGTCGTCGCCTTATCCCGGGAAACTATGGCTTGAGAATAGAAAACGTTAGCGTAGATAACAAGCGCGAAGTATTCCTGAGCGTGGACGAGGTGAGAATAATTGCAGAGCACTGCACCGAGCAGGCTCAGGCGGCGATTTGGGCTGCACTTCTGACTGGAGCAAGACGTGGCGAGCTTTTCCAGATCCGGCGAGAAGATATCGGCGTCGACACCATCAGGCTGCCAGCAAGCCACACAAAGACGTTGAAGACCCGGGTGATACCGATCATCCCTGCACTGAGGCCTTGGCTCAAGCACTTTCCGCTCACGATCTCAGTCGACGGCCTGAAATCATCTTGGCGTAGAGCGAGGGTAAAAGCGCGGATGGAGCATGTGAATTTTCACGACCTGCGCCACTCGTGTGCAAGCATCATGCTGGGCTTGGGAGTTGACCTTTACACAATCAGCAAAATCCTCGGCCACAGTAATGTGCAAACGACTCAGCGTTATGCCCACCTACAAGTCGACGCGCAGCGTGCAGCACTCAGCAAGCTTTCGGCCCTGGTACAAAAAAAGTAAATCACACCCGGAAATCACACCCGAAAAAAAAGCCAACCACATGATGTGTCGGCTTTCTCTGTAAGTGATTGATTTCACTATGTATTCTTGGTGGGAAGTGCAAGTTTCGAACTTGCGACCCCTGCAGTGTGAATGCAGTGCTCTACCCCTGAGCTAACCTCCCGAAGCGAGGCGAATTATCGCATAGGTGTTGCGGCATCTGCAAGGGCTGGCAACAGGAAATTTACCTTGCCCCGCTTTTTTCTCAGGCGGCCGCTGGCGGCGACGTGACGGCGGTCCAGATGCACTGGCCTTTGGCGGCCTTGTCGAGGCCGGCGATGGTGGCTTCATGGGCGGCGAGCTCGTCGGCAGTGGCGCTCTGGAAGATGACTTCGGCCAGGGGAACGATTTCCAGCACGGCGCCGTCGGCGGCCACTTCCACTTCTTCTTCCATGCTCAGGCTGTTTTGCCCGCGCGTCATGGCCAGGTAGACGTCGGCCAGCAATTCGGAGTCGAGCAGCGCGCCGTGCAGCTTGCGGTGGGCGTTCGAGACGCCGTAGCGGTCGCACAGGGCGTCAAGCGAGTTGCGCTTGCCCGGATGCATTTCCTTCGCCTGCACCAGGGTGTCGATCACGCCAACTACTTGCTCATGCACGGGTGGCAGGTTCAGGCGCTTGAATTCCGCGTTGAGGAAGCCGATATCGAACGGGGCGTTGTGAATGATCAGTTCGGCGCCAGCGATGTAGGCACGAAACTCGTCGGCGATTTCCGCGAATTTCGGTTTGTCGCTGAGAAATTCCGTCGTCAATCCGTGGACGGCCAACGCGCCCTCTTCCGAATCGCGCTCGGGATTGATGTAATGGTGAAAATTATTACCCGTCAACATGCGGTTGTTCAGCTCGACCGCCCCGATCTCCAGGATGCGGTCGCCCGTGCGCGGGTTCAGGCCGGTGGTTTCAGTATCGAGAACAATTTGACGCATGGCGGATTCATTCGTAAAAGCAAAAAGCGAAGGCCACAGTATAGCAAACCTGTGCCCTGCGATTACAACTCCCGAGCTTGGATACTCTTACGCGCGCACGGTTTCCACGCCCAAGTTGGCCAGCTGATCGGCCCGTTCGTTGCCCGGATGCCCATTATGGCCGCGCACCCAGCGCCACTCCACTTCGTGCACGGCCTGGGCGATGTCCAGCGCCTGCCACAGGTCGACGTTCTTCACTGGCGCCTTGGCCGCCGTTTTCCAGCCGCGCGCTTTCCAGCCGTGGATCCATTCGCTGATGCCCTTCTGGACGTACTGGCTATCGGTATACAGCACCACTTGGCAGGGACGTTTGAGCGCCGTCAAGGCTTCGATCACTGCCTTCAATTCCATGCGGTTATTCGTCGTATTCAGTTCCCCGCCATAAATTTCTTTCTTGGCGCCATCGGCCACCATCAGCGCGCCCCAGCCGCCCGTGCCGGGGTTGCCCTTGCATGCGCCATCGGCGTAAATCTCAACCTTATCCATCTTGCTGTTCCCGCCTTTTATTCGTGACCGGTGCGCCTGCGGGCGCCGTCGCCGGTTTCTTGGTCCACGCCGGACCGATCAAACGCATCCCTTTGACGCGCTTGATCGCCTGCACTATATACACTGCGCCCAGATATGGCCACCAGCGCGCGCCCGCCTTGTCCATGAAGGCGTTGCGGCGCAGCCATTTTTCTGTCCTGCAGGCAGGTGCGTAGCAGCCAAAGTAGCTTTGGCTGACGCCCATGTTGAGCAATTTTAACCAGTCTTTCATGCGCGGCATAGAGATCAGCTCGCCCGCCTGCGGCAGGTAGTGGCGGCCCGTGACCCGTCCCAGGCCCTGCCGCATGCCCCACAGGCTGGCGGGATTGAAGCCGCAGACGATCACCCTCCCTTCCGGGATCAGCACGCGCTCGACTTCGCGCAAGACCTGGTGCGGCTCAGCGGCAAATTCGAGTACGTGCGGCAAGACCACCAGGTCCAGGCTTTGCGAATCGAACGGCAGCTCGTCAAAGGCCGACACCAGGGTCAGGCGCTTCTCTTGCGGCGGGCGCGGAGGCAAGCGCGCATCGAGCAGCCATTTGTTCGGCATGCGGTTGGCGGCCAGCGCGTCGAGCTGGGGCAAACCGATCTGCACGGCATTAAAACCGAAGATATCGACGGTCAGGCTGTCGAGACATTGCTGCTCCCAGGCGCGCACGTACAGACCGGCCGGCGTCTGCAGCCAGCCGTCAAGCGCTATAATGGATTTTTCGGATGCCACACTGTCCATTCAGTTTTCTCTTTTGCTCATGACACACTCCCCTGAACACGCTCTATCGGTACTTGCCGTGCCCGCCTTTGCCGACAATTACCTGTGGCTGATCCACGACGGCCGCCACGCCGCCGTGGTCGACCCCGGCGACGCGATGCCCATCCTCGATGCGCTGCAAGCCCATCAGCTGACCTTGTCCGCCATTTTACTCACGCATCACCACGCCGACCACACGGGTGGCGTGCCTGAATTGTTGCAGCATTTCGCCGTACCCGTCTTCGGCCCACGCAATGAGGCTATCACAGCCATCACGGAACCGCTTGCCGAAGGTGATGTCGCACACGTGCCCGAGCTGGGCCTGCAAATGACCGTCATCGACGTGCCCGGCCATACGAAGGGGCATATCGCCTATGTGCGCCAGCGTGACGAGCGTAGCGGCGCACCATGGCTGTTTTCCGGCGACACCCTGTTTGCGGGCGGCTGCGGCCGCCTGTTCGAAGGCACACCGGGCCAGATGGCCGATTCGCTGGGCAAGCTGGCCGCCCTGCCCGACGATACCGAGGTATTTTGCGCGCATGAATACACCTTGTCCAATTTGCGCTTTGCCAACGCCGTCGAGCCGGGCAATGTGGCCTTGCAGGAACGCATCGCCATCGACACGGAAAAGCGCCAGCAGGGTTTATCGACCGTGCCGTCGACCATCGCCCTTGAAAAGGCCACGAATCCCTTCCTGCGCTACCGCGAACCGGCGATCCTGACCAGCCTGAAGGTGGAAGGCAAGCTGACGGCAGATGCCTCCCCCGTGGAAGCGTTTGCCGCGCTACGGATGTGGAAAAACAGCTTTTAAGCTTCTACTTCCAAAAAGAAAAATCCCGGCGATACCATCAGGTACCGCCGGGATTTTTTATTGATCTATTTAATCAGGATCAGATTTCCTCGTACAGCGGCAAGGTCAGGAATTCGGCGAACGATTCCGACGTCGACATTTCCTCGAATATCTGGCCGGCGCGTACGTAGGTCGGGCCGTTGCCACCTGGCGCGTCGCGCTGCACTTTGGCCAGCTCTTCCGGAATCATGGCGCGTACCATCTCGGCCGTCACCTTGCGGCCGTCTTCCAGCACGCCCTTGCTCGAGCGAATCCATTGCCACACTTGCGAGCGGCTGATCTCGGCCGTGGCCGCGTCTTCCATCAGGTTGTGGATAGGCACGCACCCGTTGCCGGCCAGCCAGCTGCCCAGGTAGTGGATACCGACGTTGATGTTGTAGCGCAAGCCCGCTTCCGTGATCGGCGCTTCCGGCTGGAAGTTCAGCAGATCCGATGCTTTCACATCGATGTCGGGACGCTGTTTCTCGATCTGGTTCGGCTTGTCACCGAGCACTTTCGTGAACTCGCCCATGGCCAGTTCCACCAGACCCGGATGGGCAACCCAGCCGCCGTCGTAGCCGTCGGTGGCATCGCGCGCCTTGTCATTGCGCACGCCGCCCATGGCGATGTCGTTCTTTTCCGGATCGTTCTTGATCGGGATCAAGGCTGCCATGCCGCCGATGGCTGGCGCGCCACGCTTGTGGCAGGTTTTCAGCAGCAGCAAGGCGTAGGCGCGCATGAATGGCGCCGTCATGGTCACTTTCGCGCGGTCGGCCAGGCAGAAATCCTTGTCCAGCTTGAATTTCTTGATGCACGAGAAGATGTAATCCCAGCGGCCCGCGTTCAGGCCCGAGCTGTGCTCTTTCAGTTCGTACAGGATTTCATCCATTTCAAACGCGGCCAAAATGGTTTCGATCAGCACGGTCGCCTTGATCGTGCCTTGCGGCAAGCCCAATTCGTTTTGCGTCATCACGAAAATATCGTTCCACAAGCGCGCTTCCAGGTGCGATTCCATCTTCGGCAGGTAGAAATACGGGCCGGCGCCGCGGGCCAGCTGTTCCTTGGCGTTATGGAACATGAACAGGGCGAAATCGAAAATGCCGCCGGAAATGCGCTTGCCGTCGACCAGCACGTGCTTTTCATCGAGGTGCCAGCCGCGCGGACGCACGACGAGGGTCGCGGTCTTGTCGTTCAGCTTGTACGACTTGCCATTTTGCTCGAGCGAAATCGTCTTGCGCACGGCGTCGAACATATTGATCTGGCCCGTCAGCTGGTTGTCCCAGTTCGGCGTGTTCGAGTCCTCGAAGTCCGTCATGTAGCTGTCCGCGCCTGAGTTAAAGGCGTTGATGACCATCTTGCGCTCGACGGGACCCGTGATTTCCACGCGGCGGCATTCGAGCGCCTTCGGAATCGGCGCGATCTTCCAGTCGCCTTCGCGGATGTGCGCGGTTTCTGGCAGGAAATCAGGACGCTCGCCCGCGTCGAGGCGCTTGGCCCGCTCCCCGCGCACAGCCAGCAACTGCTGGCGGCGCGGCTCGAAAGCGCGCGTCAGCTTGGCCACCAGCGCCAGCGCGGCCGGCGTCAATATCTGTTCATAGCCGGGCTGGATGTCACCCGTGATTTGCATGCCTTCTGGAAGTGCGATCGTGTTCTGCGTCATGAAGTTCTCCGTTTTTTAGTCAATATAAGCAAGGTAATCTGGTGAGCCAAGTATAAGCTGAACGGCTGCGCGGACAAGCTGGGCAGAGGCGCAAAAACACTCTGCCAGGCGGCGCGTTTGTTCTATAGTATTGCACTATAAGGCATGGAAACGAGATTAAAAATCACTTCATCTATGCGTTTTTATCACAAGTGAAGGTATTGCGGGAGCACGGCATGGGACAGTTCAGACAAATATCGACGTTCGTGGAAGTGGTAGCGAAAGGCAGCCTTTCGGCCGCCGCGCGCGCGGAAGGCATCGCACCGGCCATGATAGGCCGGCGCCTCGATGCGCTGGAGCAGCGCCTGGGCGTCAAATTACTGCAGCGTACGACGCGCAAGCTGGCCTTGACGAATGAAGGCGCCGCCTTCCTCGAAGATTGCCAGCGCATCCTGGGCGAACTGGAAGAGGCGGAAGCGGCCGTGGCCGAACGCAGCGTGAAGGCCAGCGGCCATTTACTCATTTCCGCGCCGGCCGGCTTCGGACGCCAGCACGTGGCACCGCTGATTCCCTCTTTTGTTGCCGAACACCGCGACGTGACGGTGTCGCTGAACCTGAACGACCGTCTCGTCGACCTGATCGGCGAAGGCATCGACGTGGCCATCCGTATCGCCAGCCTGTCCGATTCCTCGCTCGTGAGCACCAAGCTGGCGGACAACCAGCGCGTGCTCGTCGGTTCTCCCGCCTACCTGAAACGGGCGGGCACGCCCCGTATCCCGGCCGACCTGGCCAAACACAATTGCCTGGCGATCAGCAGCGAAGGCAGCCAGCGGGGCTGGACCTTCCGCGAAAACGGCAAGAACGTGATTTTAAAAGTGGCGGGCAATATGGTCTGCAACGATGGCGAAGTGCTGCATGACTGGGCCTTGGCGGGCAAGGGCCTGGCGTGGCGCTCAATGTGGGAAGTGGGCGCCGAAATCGCCTCGGGCCAACTGGTGACGGTGCTGGACCAGTTCGCCGCCCCGGGCAATGACATTTACGCCGTGTTCGCCCAACGCCGCCACTTGCCGCTGCGCATACGGGCGTTTGTGGATTTTTTAAGGCACAGTTATTCGCAACCCGACTACTGGCGCGAACGGGCAATCTAGTCACTGCCGGCAGGACCGGTAGAGCGCAGTTTGACGCAGGCTGGCGTAGGTCGGTGTAGGTCGGCGTAGACACCAGCCCATACATCTGCCAACACCACCCTTTGTCGGCTTACGCGCAAGCGCTAGGCCGACCTACCTGATGACGCAAAGCACGCCGAAAAAGCGCGCAGTCCAAGCAAAACCGATACTTCACGGAAATTTAGGCGAAAAAAAATCCTCGGAGACCGAGGATTTCTTTATTTCGTTTGATCCAGCGTATTAGATTGGCTGAATGTTCGAAGCTTGCTTGCCTTTAGGGCCAGCGGTCACTTCAAAAGAAACGCGTTGGTTCTCTTGCAGGGACTTGAAGCCGTTCGACTGGATAGCCGAGAAGTGAGCGAACAGATCTTCGCCGCCTTCGTCAGGGGTAATAAAGCCGAAACCCTTCGAATCATTGAACCATTTTACGATGCCAGTTGCCATTACAATTTCCTATTTCAGTTAAGTTGGGCTTGCGCCCGTTATATCGTTTGAAGCAAGAAAGAAATGACAGACAAACTGCACTACTACCTCGAATCCAACGATGCCCAATTATACCAACAAAACTGAGAAAAACCATTCTTTCGCAAAATAAACTTACGAACACTACTTTAATAGCCAAATCCCCGTCTTGCGGCGCCCTGTACCAGCGGCATGGACACACTATATCCTAATCTTCGACGCGGGTGCTTTGCGTTGCATCAAATGAATCATTGCAACCACAGCTATATATTGCGGTCGCTCACGCCGTGAAATGGGTGGCGGCCGCATCGCGTCCCGCCCAGTCCAGCAACGCCGTCACTTGCGCCCGCACAACAGGCCATTCCGCCACCGCTTGCGCGGGGGCATTGAGCATGGCGCGCACCAGCTGTTCGATGCGCCGGCATTCCTGGCCCAGCGCGGCGAAGCCAAAGGTGGCGGCCGAGCCGGCTACGGCGTGCAGCGCGCGGTGCAGCTCCGTCAACGGTTCCAGACGGGGGCCATCGCTGTCGCAGCGGCTGCTTGCCTGCGTGATCGCTTGCAACAGGGCCGGCACGCCAGCCGCATATTTTTCATTCAGGGCGCGCAACCGCGCGCGAAAGTCCGGGTCGATCAAGGTTGCCATCGCAATACTCGCCTGACGTGGCTTATTTGGTGCCGAAGATACGGTCGCCGGCGTCGCCCAGACCCGGCACGATGTAAGCGTGGTCATCCAGGTGCGAATCGAGCGCGGCGCAGAACATCTTGACGTTCGGATGCGCGTTCTGGAACACGGTCACGCCTTCCGGTGCGGCCACCAGGGCCAGGAAGATGATCTGCTCGTCCGTCACGCCACGTTTTTTCAGCACGTCGACGGCATACACGGCCGAATTACCGGTCGCTACCATCGGGTCGCACAGGATAAAGGTGCGCTCGTTCAAGTCGGGCAGGCGCACCAGGTATTCCACGGGCATATGCGTGGCCGGGTCGCGGTACACGCCGATGTGGCCGACGCGCGCCGATGGCACCAGGTTCAGCAAGCCGTCGCTCATGCCGATGCCGGCGCGCAGGATGGGCACGATGGCCAGTTTCTTGCCGGCGATAACAGGCGCGTCGATGGTGACGAGCGGGGTCTTGATTTCGCGCGTGGTCAGCGGCAGGTCGCGCGTGATTTCATAGCCCATCAGCAAAGTGATTTCCTTGAGCAATTCGCGGAAGGTGCGCGTCGATGTGTCGTGCTCGCGCATGTGGCTCAGTTTGTGCTGAATCAAAGGGTGATCGGTAATGAACAAATTCGGGAAGCGTGGGTCTTGTTTCATATTGTTTTTCTTTCTCTACTGTCTGGCGCGGCGGCAAGCCTGGGCCGCAAGCGCGCTGTGTATCGATAAAATGATGGATTGCAGCATTATCCCAGCCCGCAGCCCGCCTGTGGCCGGAATTTTCGAAATAATCGGATTTATTGCAATCAATACTCGCGCAACGCGCGCGCCAGGATGGCCGCGCAATCGGTGCCTGCCGGCAAGCGCCCATACGCCCCGCCCGGCGCCTGCATCAGCCGCGACCGCAGGAATGCTTGCGCAACAAACGGCGGCGCATGGCGCAGCAGCAAGGCCGCCTGCACGGCCAGCACGATGCGTTCGGACAATTGCCTGGCGCCAAATTCATCCGTTTGCGGCCCGTCCAGGTCGGCCAGCAGCCGCCCGCGGTAGGCAACAAAGGCGGCGTCATCATCGCCGGCCAGCGCCAGCTCGTCCGCCAGGGCATCGCGCGCGGCCGGCGATTTGCCGAAGGCGCGCAAGACGTCAAGGCACATGACATTGCCCGAGCCTTCCCAGATCGAGTTGACGGGCAGTTCGCGGTACAGGCGCGCCAGCGGCGCGTCTTCCACATAGCCGGTGCCGCCCAGCACCTCCATGGCCTCGAAGCCAAAGCCGGGACCGCGCTTGCAGATCCAGTATTTGCCAGCCGGCGTAAGCACGCGCGCCAGCATCGCTTGCTGCGGGTCGTCCTTTTCATCGAAACAGCGGGCCAGGCGCAGCGCAAAGGCCGTGGCCGCTTCCGATTCGAGCGCCAGGTCGGCCAGCACGTTTTGCATCAGCGGCTGCTCGGCCAGCGGCTTGCCGAACACGGCCCGCTGGCGCGCATGGTGCAACGCCTGCGTCAAGGCGGCGCGCATGATACCGGCGCTGCCCAGCACGCAATCGAGGCGCGTGTGGCTGGCCATTTCTAGAATCGTGGGTATGCCCCGCCCCGGCTGCCCCACGAGCCAGCCGTAGGCGTTGGTAAATTCCACTTCCGACGAAGCATTCGAGCGGTTGCCCAATTTATCCTTCAGGCGCTGCACGCGGATGGCGTTGCGGCTGCCGTCGGGCAGGTAGCGGGGCAGGAAGAAGCACGACAATCCGCCCCCGTCCGCCTGCGCCAGGATCAGATGGGCGTCGCACTGGGGCGCCGAGAAAAACCATTTGTGGCCGACGATGCGCCAGACGCCATCAGCCTCGCCGCCGAACAGGGCCTGTGCCTCGGCCGGCGGCACGGGCACGGCGCGCGTGGTATTGCTGCGCACGTCCGAACCGCCCTGCTTTTCCGTCATGCCCATGCCGACCAGTGCGCCCCGCTTCAGCTCCACGGGCAGGGAACGGGGATCGTAGTCACGCGAGAGGATTTTCGGCAGCCAGCGCTGCGCGATCTGCGGCAGATCCAGCGCCTGGCGCAAGGCGGGCACCGAGGCATACGTCATCGTCACGGGGCACTGCGTGCCGTTTTCCACCTGCCCCACTAATAGATAAGCGGCCGCGCGCGCCACCTGGGCACCGGGACCGGGCGTGGCCCACGGCGAAGCATGCGCGCCCGCGCCCACGAGGATGGCCATCAGTTCGTGCCAGGCCGGATGGAACAGCACTTCATCAATGCGGCGCCCGGCCCGGTCGAACTGCTGCAACTCGGGCGTGTGGATATTGGCCAGGCGCGCCAGCGCATAGGTTTCGGCGCGGCCCAGCTTTTCGCCCAGCGCGTCGAGCTCCTGCAGCGCCGCCCCGCCGCCCTCGCGCAGCAGCGCCTCGATCAGCGCCGGGTCGCAGGCGAACAGATTGACGTTTTCAAACGGCGTGGCCTGGTTGAAAACTTCATGCGTGTCAAAAGCATTCATGGGGGTCTCCCGCGATTTGTTATCATGGCGCCCTTGCCTGCCGCGGACGCACCGTCAACACCGTCTGCCAGCCAGACTAGCGTAAAGCGCATGGCGGGGCAAGCGCACCAGCGGAAGCAAGCGCAGATAAATGTTTCCATGCAGAATGAAAATGCCTGTGTGTGTCGCGCAGCATGATTTTTTTCATGGAAGGCAGGAATATTTACAAAACCTGAAGCAATGTTGCTCTATTTCATGTAATCGGGTGCTTTTCAATGATACATTTCGTGTGGATCGCGTTCCGATAGCCGCCTTTCGGCCCCTATGGCGCGCGTCACGCAAGACGCACTCTTTCCGTTGGCGCCCTGCCCTGCAGCGAGCGCCGGCACTGATAATAAAAAGGTAAAAGCCAGCACGATGTTTTCCAGTACCCCATCCGCCGCCCACCGCGAGGCCCGCCACGAGTTGGACAACCTCATGGAAGAGGCAGGCGACGTCGTGTTCCGGCTCGATACGGACGGCCTGATCCTGTTCGCCAGCAAGCGCGCGGCCACCCTGTTTGGCGCACCATCGGGCATGACGGGCCACTTGCTGCTGCCGCTGGCCACTGAAGCGTCGCGCGCGGCGCTGCAGGCGGCGCTGGAAGACGCGCTGGAAGAACCAGGCCGCCTCGAAGTGCGCCTGCAAACGCCGGACCAGGAAATCTGGTTCGAGCTGCGCCTGTCTTCTTATATGAACGCGGCAGGCGTGGCCGAATTGCTGGTGGTCGGTCGCGACACGTCGGCCCAGCACAATACGGAAGAACGGCTGCGCCACATGGCCACGCACGATGCACTCACGGGCTTGCCGAACCGCTTGCTGCTGTCGGACCGCATCCGCATGGTGATCGCCCAGGCCGCCCGTTCGGGCCAAGGTTTTTCCGTCGCCACCATCGGCCTCGATGGCTTTAAAAAGGTCAACGACGGCCTGGGCCACCCCGTCGGCGACGCCGTGCTGCGCCTGGCCGCCGCGCGCCTGCGCAAGACCTTGCGCGACAGCGACACGCTGGCGCGCGTGGGCGGCGATGAATTCGTCGCCGTGCTGCCCGGCAGCGCCACGGACGCGCAAATCAAACTGGTGACAGGCCGCCTGCTGGCCACCCTGCAGGCCCCATTCGAAGTCGATGGCCACACGATCTACGTGGGCGCGTCCGTGGGCGTGTCGATCTACCCGCTGCATGCGGAAGATGAAGTGCGCCTGGTGGCGCTGGCCGATGCGGCCATGTCACGCGCCAAGGAAACGGGCAAGGCCCGCTGCCTGGTCTACAGCCCGCGCCTGAATGGTCCGTCGGAACACGATATTTCGCTGGAAGCGGCCATGTTTCACGCCGTGCGCGAAGGCGAATTCCTGCTCTTTTACCAGCCCATCGTCGATGCGCACACGCGGCAAATCCAGGGTTTCGAAACCCTGATGCGCTGGAAGCACCCGACCCTGGGCCTGGTGCCGCCCGTGCGCTTCATCTCGATTGCCGAAGCCAACGGCCTGATCAACCTGCTCGGTGCCTGGGCGCTGAAGGCGGCCTGCGTGCAGCTCAAGCAGTTCCAGGAAGTGGCCAAGCGGCCGCTGTACATTTCCGTCAACATCAGCCCGCGCCAGTTCCGCAACGACAAATTCCTCGACGTGCTTGATGACGCCATCGCGTTTTCGGGACTCTCGGGCGAACACCTGGTGCTGGAAATTACGGAAGGCACCTTGATGATCGACCCCGTGCATGCGGAAACCATCCTCGTCAAGATGACGGAGCGCCGCGCGCGCATCGCCATCGACGATTTCGGCACCGGCTACTCTTCGCTCGCGTATCTGAAACGCTTCCCCATTTCCGTGCTGAAGATCGACCGCACCTTCATCAAGGACTTGCCCGAATCGAGCAAGGATGCGGCCATCTGCAACACCATTCTCGACCTGGCCAAGCATTTGAACCTGTCCGTGGTGGCCGAAGGCGTGGAAACCGAAGAGCAAATGCACTTCATCGAATCGCGCGGCTGCCAGTACGTGCAAGGCTACCTGACGGGCAAACCGATGCCGGCCCACGCCGCGCTAGCGGCCTTGAGCGACAAAACCTATGCGGCGCTGGTGCCTGTGCCGTCTGCCAATGAACCGCGCGGAGGGGTGCAATGAATCCAGGTCATTTCACGGTACCGACACAGCTGGGCAAAAACACCCTGGACCTGCTGTGGGCGCGCACGCGCCAGCAGGGCGACATGCCCGGCTTCGCGAAAGCCATCAGCGCCATCCTGGGCGCCATGCGCGGCGAGGATGACCACGAATTCGACATCACGCAAACGGTGTTGTCCGACCCTGTCCTCACGCATAAGGTGCTGCGGCTTGCCAACAGCGGCATGTATTCGGCGTTTGGCCAGCGCGTCAACACGGTGTCGAAGGCCGTGCTGGTGCTGGGCATCGACGCCATCGGCCACCTGGCGCTGGGCCTGAAGCTGATCGAAGAGCTGTCGCAGGCGTCGCCCGATTCCGTCAGCGCCCATGTGGAAATGGAAAAGGCCGTGCTGGCCGGGATGGTGGCGCAACAGGTGGCCACCAGCGCCGGCAGCCTGCAGGCGGAGCAGGCAGTCGTCTGCTCGATGCTGCACACCCTGGGCCGCATGATGGTGACGTTCTACATGACGGATTTCTGGGCGCGCATGCAGGCGCATGCGGGTCCCGGCAACGAGGCGGCCGCCGCGCGCGAAATTTTAGGGCTGTCGCTGCCCGAAGTGGGCTATGCCACGGCCGCCCACTGGGGCTTGCCGCAGCACCTTATCAACGGCATGCGTCCGATGGATCCGTCGCCGGACAACTCTCCCGTCAGCGGTGCCGACTGGATGGCGGGCCTGTCGACGATGGCGGCGCGCTGCGCCGATTCGCTGTGGCATGACGATGCGGCCGGCGCGGCGCAAGTGCACGCGCTGATCGACGACTATGCGGGCACCCTGGGCGTCACGGCGACCGACCTCGTGGCGGCGGTGGACAAGGCCAAGGCGATGGCGGCGGCCGACCTGTCGATCGCGCCCCTGTCGAAACCGGCCGAACGGCGCGCGCGCCAGCTGGCGTCGACGCGCATGCGCGCCGAAGGCAACCGCGTATTGATCGGCGGCCTGGCCGACCTGCGCAGCGCCATCGGCAGCGCCAGCCCGGGACAGATGGTCTCGATGGCGCTTGAAACGCTGCACCAGGGCTTCGATTTTTCGCGCTCGGTGGCGTTCGTGCGCAACCACAGGGATCATCTGTATTCGGCGCGCATCAGCATGGGCGAAGGCATGGCCGACTTGCAGGATTTGATGGTGTTTGGCGACGCGTATGAACCGAACGTGTTCCACGCGGCCCTCAATAGCGACCGCGTGATCTTCATCGACAATGCGCGCGACCCGAAATTTGCCGCCAAGCTGCCGCAATGGTGGAAAGCGACGTTGTCGGAAGCGCGCAGCTTCGTCGTGCTGCCCCTGTCGGCCAACGGCCACCCCACGGGATTTTTATATGGCGACTGGGATGACAGCTTCCCGCCGATCCAATTGAACCAGACGGAATTCAACCTGATTAACGATATCCGGGCTTTGTTGGTGCAGTCAGTGGAGATGCGGCACCAATTGGAATTGGTGGCGAACAAGGTGGCGTGACCGGAAGCGCCAACGATGTTGTCGGATTACGCGGGGCGATGCCCCGCTAATCCGACCTACACGCACGCATGGCGTGGGCCGTAGGCCGGGTTAGCCAGAATGGCGTAACCCGACATCACCGCAACGCAGGCCCGCCATCCGACACCATTCAACTTACTTCAGCTTCGGCGTCGAAACAGACACATCGCCGCACTGCGCGCGGTGCATCAGCGCGTGGTCGATCAGCACCAGCGCCAGCATGGCTTCGGCAATCGGCGTGGCGCGGATGCCCACGCACGGGTCGTGGCGGCCGAATGTTTCGACCATCACGGGATTGCCTTCTTTATCGATCGAACGGCGCGGCGTGCGGATCGACGAGGTCGGCTTGATGGCGATCGAGACGCTGATATCCTGCCCCGTCGAAATGCCGCCCAGTACGCCGCCCGCGTTATTGCCGATAAAACCTTCCGGCGTCAGTTCGTCGCCGTGCTCGGAACCCTTTTGCGCCACCGAATCGAAACCGGCGCCGATTTCCACACCCTTGACGGCATTGATGCCCATCATGGCGTAGGCGATGTCGGCGTCGAGCTTGTCGTAGATGGGCTGGCCCAAGCCGACCGGCACGTTTTGCGCGATCACGTCGATGCGCGCGCCGATGGAATCGCCGTCGCGGCGCAACTGGTCCATCGCCTCTTCCATGCGCGCGATCAGGTCCGCGTCGCCGCTGGCGGCAAAGAACGGATTCGCATGCACGTGTTCCCACGACTGGAACGGCACGGGAATGTCGCCCAGCTGGCTCATGCAGCCCTTGAACGTGGTGCCGTATTGCTGCAGCAACCATTTCTTGGCAATCGCCGCCGCGCCCACCACGGGCGCCGTCAGGCGCGCCGACGAGCGCCCGCCGCCGCGCGGATCGCGCACGCCGTACTTGTGCCAGTAAGTGTAGTCGGCGTGGCCGGGGCGGAAGCTTTCCGCGATATTGCCGTAGTCCTTGCTGCGCTGGTCTTCATTGCGGATCAGCAGCGCGATGGGCGTACCCGTCGTCACGCCCTGGTACACGCCGGAGAGGATCTCGACCGTATCGGATTCCTGGCGCTGCGTCACGTGGCGCGACGTGCCCGGCTTGCGACGGTCCAGCTCGGGCTGGATATCGGCTTCCGACAGGATCAATCCCGGCGGACAGCCATCGATCACGCAGCCGATGGCCGGACCGTGCGATTCGCCGAAAGTGGTAACAGTAAACAGCTTGCCAAAAGAATTGCCGGACATAGTAGGAAGTGTGAGGACTGGAAAACTCAATTCTACCAGCCTGCGGGGCGTGCCATGCCGCTAATGCCGCGCCCAGGCCCGATATTCCCCCACCCAAATCGCCATTTTTACATCCCGTGTATTTTTTCACACAAAAACACCAAATATGAGTTGCAATAATGCAAAACAAGAAATATTGCTCCACAGAATAGATTTAAAAAAACATTTTGCTTATTAAATAGCTATATACTTGGATCAAAGCGCACCACACAATACTGGTTGTCAAACCGATCTGGACTGCGCCGAGAGCACGTCACAAATGTCCAGGGCTAGGCGCGTTGCCGAAGACAGTACGCAAGTACGGCGAGGCAACGCAACAACGCCATGGGCTTTTGCGACGCGCTCGTATAAACATCGAGTCATCCTGGAGAAGCTATACATGCCCGCACCGATCATCCCCCTTGACGCCAACAAGGACGATCACGACGACCTGGTATTCCTCGATGAACAACCAGCGGCGCCGCTGGCCGCCGCACCGCGCAGCGTCTGGCGGGTGATGATCATCGACGACGATGAAGACGTCCACTCCACCACCACTTTCGCCCTCGGCAACCTGGAAATGCAGCACCGCCCGCTGGAATTCGTGCATGCGTATTCGGCCGGCCAGGCGCGCGAACTGCTCAGACATGAAGACGACATCGCCGTCATCCTGCTCGACGTGGTGATGGAACAGGATGACGCGGGCCTGCACCTGGTGCGCTACATCCGCGAAACCCTGAAAATGACGGATGTGCGCATCATCCTGCGTACGGGCCAGCCAGGCTATGCGCCGGAAATCGACGCCATCCGCGATTTCGACATCAACGACTACAAGACCAAATCCGAACTGACGCGCATCAAGCTGTTTACGACGGTGACGGCGGCCATCCGCTCGTACGAGCAGATCCGTTCGATCAACAGCAGCCGGCGCGGCCTGGACCGTATCGTCCACGCCAGCACGCAGCTGATGGCGCTGCACGGCGTGCAGAACTTCTCGGCCGGCGTGCTGGCGCAGATCGCCGACCTGCTGGGCATCCGCGCCGACGGCGTGCTGTGCGTGCAGGACTTGCAGGACAACGGCAGCAAGGAGCTGCTCGTCTCGGCCTGCACGGGCAGCTTTTCCAGCCTGCCGCACAGCGCTCTGTGCGGCTTGCAAAATCCCCGCGTGATGGCCGCCATCGAGCACACGCTGGCGCAGCGGCGCAATGTGTACGCGCACGACTACGCCACCCTGTACTTCGCGGGCAAGGCCAGCCGCGATGCGGCCGCCTACCTGATGCTGCCGCGCCCCCTTTCCGCCATCGATGAAAGCCTGCTGGAAGTCTTCTGCAGCAACGTCGCCGTGGGCCTGGACAACGTCGAGCTGGTGTCGCACCTGCACAATGCCGCCTTTTACGACCAGTTGTCGAAGCTGCCCAACCGCACGCGCCTGGTGGAAATCCTCGACGCCACCCTGGCCGGCCCCGCGCGCGACGACGCCACGTTGTCGCTGGTCGACCTCGACCATTTTGCCGAGACCAACGACGCACTGGGTCACCAGTTCGGCGACACCTTGCTGATCGCCGTGGCGGGCCGGTTGCAAACCCAGCTGGGTCCCCAGCTGACGGTGGCGCGCCTGGGCGGCGACATCTTTTGCGTGCTGGGCGATTCGTCGCAAGTCAACCCAAACAAGATCCTCGCCCTGTTCCAGCCGCCGTTCTGCATTGACGGCCAGGACGTGCAGCTGTCCGCCACCCTGGGCCTGGTGCGGCTCGGTGAACATGCGGGCACGGGCGCCGATGCGCTCAAAGATGCCGATATCGCCCTGAAGCGGGCAAAAAGCCAGCAGCGCGCCGGCCACTTCTATTTCTCACGCAGCATGGGCATCGAAATTCGCGAAAGGGTGCGCATGATGCACGCGCTGCGCACGGCTTTCAGCCAGGACCAGCTGTTTGTCGTGTACCAGCCGCAGATCGACCTGACGACGCGCCGCCCCGTGGGCGCGGAAGCGCTGCTGCGCTGGCAGACGCCGGACGGCAAGTTCATCTCGCCCGACCGCTTCATCCCGATTGCCGAATACTCGGGCATCATCATCGACTTGGGCGAATGGGTGCTGCGCACGGCCTGCCGCGAACTGGTGCTGCTGCGCGAACAGGGCCACCGCAACTTCGTCATGTCCATCAACGTGTCGCAGGTGCAGTTCCGCCATCCGCTATTTTTGGACATGCTGCGCGCGGCGCTGGAAGAGACACAGGCGCCGCCCGAGTTCATCGAGCTGGAAATCACGGAATCGATGGCCATGGAAGAGCCGGACCTGCTGATCAAGATGCTGTGGCAGATCAAGCAGACGGGTGTCAGCATCGCCATCGACGACTTCGGCACGGGTTTTTCCTCGCTGTCCTATTTGCAGCGGCTGCAGGTGGACCGCCTGAAAATCGACCGCGCGTTTGTGACGGAAATCACCGGTTCGGCGCGCGGCAGCAGCATCGCCGAGATGGTCATCCAGTTGGGCCGCAACCTGGGCCTGGCCGTGATCGCGGAAGGCGTGGAAGACGAGCGGCAAGCGCAAATCTTGCAGGCGCTGGGCTGCCCGATGGCACAAGGCTTTCTGTTCGCCCGCCCGATGACGGCCAGCGCGCTGGGCAGCTGGCTGAACAACGAGGCGCTGCAGGGGGCGGCGTAGACGCCACCCTGGATAGTCAATGTAAAACGCCGGCAGTTGCCGGCGTCGTTTTTACTGCATGGTGGTATCAGTCCGTCGTTTCGGCCGGCCAGTCGCGGATATATGCCTTGAGCATCTGGTTCTCGAAGCTTTGCGCTTCGAGCACGGCGCGCGCCACGTCGTAGAAAGAGATGACGCCCAGCAGGGTCTTGGCGTTCATGACGGGCAGGTAGCGCGCGTGTTTTTCCAGCATGATGCGGCGCACTTCGTTCACTTCCGTGTCGGGCGTGACGGTGATCGGGTAGTCATCCATGTGCTTGCGCACGGTGCCGCCGCCGATCTGGCCCGCGTTTTCATGCAGCGCGTTCAACACTTCGCGGAAGGTCAGCATGCCGACCAGGTCGCCAAATTCCATGACCACCAGCGAACCGATGTCTTTTTCAGCCATGGTATTGGCCGCGTCAAGCAGGGGCTGGTCAGGCGTGACCGTGTAGAGAATATTGCCCTTGACTTGGAGAATTTCAGATACTTTCATATTGGCCGTCCTGTCCGCGTGATTGGTATTTTAGTTATTCTAGCCCTTACTGCGACTGTAGCCTATGCCTGCGGAAAAATCCAGCCTTGCGCGCAATCAAATCGTGGGGGATTGCACGCAACAAGATCCACTATCAAGACGTCTAACAAAAACGTAGCGAGCGGATGCGCGGCGCGGCCGAGAAGCGCAGCTGTACACTAGTACAGCGAGCATCGCCGGCCGCGCCCCGCGACGCGCAGTAGTTTTGGTTAGACGTCTTCAGCCCCTGCGGCGGAACCAACCAGCTATGGAGAGGCGCTGGCGCGCAGTCGGCAGCACTTCGTGCAGCATCTCGCCCGACATGAACATGGCCATGCGGCCCGCTTGCGGCAGGATGTCCAACACGGGCGCGCCTTGCGGGTGCAGACGCAGCGCGCCGCCGTGCTCGGGCAGCCAGTCGTCGTTCAGGTACAGCACGACGGACACGGTGCGCTTGTCGTCGTCGCGGAAACGGTCCAGATGGGCCCGGTAAAAGGCGCCCGGCGCGTACAGGGCGAAATGGCTTTCGTATTCTTCCAGCCCCAGGAACAGCTCGCGGTTCAGCATGCGGCGCAGCGCTTCCATGTGTGCCAGGTAGCGGTCGCACGCCTCGGAACGGCCTGTTTCCAGCCATTCGATATGGTCGCCGCGGATATCGGGCTGCAGCAGCGGCGCATGGCCGCTGCCCACGCCGGCGCCCTTCATCTTGCCGCTGAGCATGGATTGCACGCATTCGGCGGCCAGCTGGCGGCTCAGTTCAGGGGAGATAAAATGCTCTTGCATGAGCCAACCTGCCTGGCACAGGCCGTCGACGATAGAGAGTCCGGGAACGGCAAGGGAGCCGTCGAACGATATTGCGGGCATAAAATCTTTCCTGGTGGACTTGCGATGAGAGTTCGCCTGAAGCCCAGGAATTCGCTGGCACGTAGCCGCCTTCCCTGCGGCGCGGCGCACGCGCACAGGTCAAACAGCCCGAATATCGCTGATCCGGTATCCTACCACCGCCGCACCGCGCCGGTCACTTTTTTTACACTGCAGGTTACAGGCCCTGCCCGCCAGCACGGCGCCATGCGCCCTGCACAGGAGCCCTTTTGCTCAGCTGCAAATCAGGTTACGATCTTGCCACTATAAAACTTGGCGGAGACACCATGAGCGGCCCGACATACCCCGGTTTCGATACTTTATCCCTGCATGCGGGCGCCGCGCCCGATCCGGCCACTGGCGCACGCGCCACGCCCATCCACTTCACGTCCTCGTTTGCCTTCAAGAGTTCGGAGCATGCGGCTTCGCTATTCAATATGGAGCGGGCCGGCCACGTCTACTCGCGCATCTCGAATCCCACGAACGCCGTGCTGGAAGAGCGCATCGCCGCGCTGGAAGGGGGCGTGGCCGGCATCGCCACGGCCAGCGGCCAGGCCGCCATGCATCTTGGTTTATGTACCATCGCGGGCGCCGGTTCGCACATCGTTGCTTCGCGCGCCCTGTACGGCGGTTCGCACAACCTGCTGGCCTACACACTGAAACGCTTCGGCATCGAGACGACCTTTGTCGACCCGCGCGACGTGGACTCTTGGCGCGCCGCCATCCGCTCAAATACAAAAGTGCTGTTTGCCGAAACCCTGGGCAATCCCGGTCTCGACGTGCTGGACATCCCGACCATTGCCGCCCTGGCGCATGAACACCACTTGCCGCTGATGCTCGATTCGACGTTTACCACGCCGTATCTGCTGCGACCCTTCGAGCATGGCGCCGACCTGGTGTTCCACTCGGCCACCAAATTCCTGTGCGGCCATGGCACGGCCATTGGCGGCCTGCTCGTCGATGGCGGCACCTTCGACTGGCAAACGGCGTACGACAAGACGGGCCGTTTCGCCGAACTGTGCGCACCGTACGAGGGATTCCACGGCATGGTCTTCGCCGAGGAATCGACTGTAGCGCCGTTCGCCCTGCGTGCGCGGCGCGAAGGCTTGCGCGATTTCGGTGCCGTCATGAGTCCGCACAATGCCTTCGCCATCCTGCAGGGCGTCGAAACCCTGGGTCTGCGCATGGACCGCCACGTGGCCAACACGCGCAAAATCATCGACTTTCTGCTGGCCAATCCGGCCGTGGAGTCCGTCTCCTATCCGGAGCTGCCGTCGCACCCCGATTACGAGCTGGCGAAAACCCTGCTGCCGAAAGGCGCGGGCGGCGTGTTCACCTTCCGCCTGCGCGGCGACCGCGCGGCCGGCCAGCGCTTTGTCGACAGCCTCAAGATTTTCTCGCACCTGGCCAATGTGGGCGACGCCAAGTCGCTCGTCATCCACCCCGCCTCCACCACGCACTTCCGCGTACCCGACGACCAGCTGGCGCAGGCGGGCATCACGCAAGGCACCATGCGCTTGTCCGTGGGCCTGGAAGACGCGGACGATTTGATCGAAGACCTGGCCCGTGGCCTGAAACTGTCGCAGAAAGGCGCCTGAGATGCTGTTCACCATCGACAATACCGTCGCCTACTGCTACACGGGTGGCAAGGCTTTTAACCCACATCAGCCGACGGCCGTCTTCATCCACGGCGCGCAGAACGACCACTCCGTGTGGGCGCTGCAAACGCGCTATTTTGCCCACCATGGCTGGAACGTGCTGGCCGTCGACTTGCCGGGCCATGGCCGCAGCCTGGGCGCGGCGAAAAGCAGCGTTGAAGAGCTGGCGCGCTGGATACTGGCCGTGCTGGATGCGGCCGGCGCGGACAAGGCCATGCTGATCGGCCACAGCATGGGCTCACTGATCGCGCTGGAAGCGGCGCACCTGGCGCCGGAACGGGTCAGCCACCTGGCCATGCTCGGCTCCACCTACCCGATGAAAGTCTCGCCGGCCCTGCTGGAAACATCGCTGAACGATGAACAGGCGGCCATCGACATGGTCAATATCTGGTCGCACTCGTCGATCGCGCAAAAGCCGTCGTTCCCCGGCCCCGGATTCTATGCCATGGGCGGCGCGCGGCGCTTGAAACAGCGCATCGCCGCCCTCAACCCCGGTCATGTATTTCACACGGATTTTTTCGCCTGCAATGCCTACGCGAACGGCGAAATCGCCGCCGCTTCGGTACACTGCCCCACTTTATTCATTTTCGGCGCGCGCGACATGATGACACCGCCCAAGTCGACCAAGCTGCTGACGTCAAGCATCGCGCATGGCACGGTGGTGCAGGTCGACAGCGGGCACGAATTGATGGCCGAACAACCCGACGCCGTGCTCGACGCGCTGTTTGCGTTTGCGCAAACGGCAGCGGCATGAACGCTTTTTTTAGGATAGATGCACATGTTGTTGAATACCCTGTTTGACGAATTGACTGGCCGCGGCAGCGGCACGGAAGCGGCGCGGCACGAACGCTACAACTGGCTGGAACAGCTACGCTGCGCCAACCAGCAAGCGGACGAAAACGGCCCCATGGCGGGCATCCCCGGCCACCACTGGTACCGGCTGCCGCAGGCGCTGGCCGTGGCAGGCCAGCAGACGGACCTTTTGGTCGGCACCCTGAACGCGCAATACCTGGTCTTCGCGGGCCGCCACGCGGCGGCATTCGCGGCCGAACTGGGACTGCAATACGACGCCAACAACCGCATCGACCGCCCCGGCGGACTCGATGAACTGCTCGACGCCTATGAAGAACAGGCCGACGGCAACTGGACCATCTTGCCGAATGAACCGCCAGCGCCGCCACTGGCGGGCTGGGACGATGTATACTTCCGCGTGCGCGACCTCAGTGACGGCAAGGCCATCCAGAGCGTGACGACCATCGCCTACGAAAGCAGCCGCTTTCCCGGCTACACCCTGCTGGGCACGACCATGGTGGGCGCCGGCGCCATCGCGCACGACGACGAGACGGCGCAGTATCTGCAGCAAGTGTTCGCCGACTGGGCCATCCAGCGCGCTTGCGCCGACGCCTGCCCGGCTTCGTCCACGCCCTGGCCTTGCACGCCGCGCCAGACGCCGCCCGCACCGTTCGATTTTGCCCGCAACCTCGCCTACCTCGACACTTTGCTGGCCGGCTACGCACGCGCACAGACGCAGGCGGAAGACGATGGCGGCGACGCGGCCTACTGGGCATGCGCGGCCGCCAGCACGGCTTACCAGGTCTTCTCGTTGCGCTACACGGCAGGCTTGCCCTTGCCGGAAGTGGAGCCAGCGCTGGAAGCGGCCATTGCCGCCTGCGAAACGGCGCGCGCGGCCCTGGGCGCCGCCTATGATGACGATGCCTTGCCCGCCTTTGATTTCGAACAGTTGACCGATTATGCGCGCACCCTGCAACTGCTGGGCGCGACCCTGCTGTTCGGCCGCCGCGATCTGGCCATGCGCCTGGCCGCCCTGCAAACGGCTTTTGACGGCGAAGACGGCGTGTACGAGGCGTTGCTGGCCACCATCGATCCGCAGCGTCCCGCCGTCGATGAATGGTATTTCGCAGAACCCTACTCGGCCCTGTTCGAGTGCCTCGACGCAGACGATCCCGCCCAGCAGCTCGAGCACCTGCGGCACTACCTGGCCAGCTGGCACGGTGCGCTGGTGCGCGAAGACTGGTTCAACGGCCATTTGCGCGCGCAGGGCCTGGGCGGCTACTACGGCCTGTGGGCCTTCGAGGCAGCCGCCGTGGCCAAGCAGCTGGGCCTCGAGCGCAGCGCGCTGGCGCACTGGCTCATGCCGCCATCGCCCTGAATATCCCGTTCACTTTTAGATAAATATCAATGATCAATACCGCAGCCCTGTTCAGCACCGCCTCCCTGCCCGGCCAGGCCGGCTTCGACACCGACGCAATCACGGGCCTGGCCGAATGGCGGCTGGACATCCCCATGCTGTTCAAGCTGCTCGTCGGCGCCGGCACGCAAGCCGTCGCCTGGCCCATCTACGGCGATGGCGAAGACTGCCCCTGCGTGCTGGCCGCGCCAATGGCGCAGGCGCAAGCCAGCTGGCAAGCCCTGTCCGCCCTGATGGACAAGCCGCGCGACGCGGCCGCCATCGTCGCGCGCAGCGCCATCAGCGCCCTGCTGGCCGGCGGCCAGCCGTGGCTGATCCTCGATTGCGTGCAGCTGATTCCGTACGATATCGACACGCCGGGCTACGCGGCCGCGCTCGAGGCCCTGCGCGCTGAAGCGCAAGCCTTGCACTCTGCCCTGCTGCGTGGCGACCGGGACGCGCTGGCGCCATTGCTGACCATCGGCGCCGCGTCGCCGGCCACCGGCTACTGGTCCGCCACGGCCGATGCGCAACTTGCCGATGTCGAGGAGCTTGAAGGGAAAGACCTGCCCTTCCTGCAAGGCCTGGAAGTGGTGGGCTGGGAAGAGGACGCGCTGTGCTATGAGGTGCGCACCGCCGGCGAACCGGCCGTCACCGGCCTGGTCACGCCCTACGGCCGCTGGATCGTGCCGCTGTCGCAGCGCTATGTCGACCTGCGTGCCCACGATGCGGAAAATGGCTGGATTACCTTTGCCACGGCGGGCGCACCCGATGCGCACGGCGTGCTGGACCTCAATGGCACGCTGGTGCTGCCGCCCGCCCCCGGCGCTCTGTACGTGATCAGCCCCCACCTGGTGCAGCAGATCGATACAGACGGCGCCAGCCGCTTGTTGCACCTGCCCGACGGCGCGCTGCTGTTCGAAAACGTGCACCAAATCGGCCAGCGCGACGATGGCTATATCGATATCGAACGCCAGACGCACGATGACGAGCACAATGTCTGCGGCGTGATCGACGCCACGGGCAAGGTCGTAGTGCCGCCGGCCTACAGCTCCGTGCAGGATTTCGGCACGAAGAAAAAAATCGCCGTCGTCAGCCAGCGCATCGCCGGGCGCTTCCTGTTTGGCCTGGTCAATAGCCAGGGCGAGCTGCTGGCGCCCTGCCAGTACGAAGCCATCGACTGCGCCACGACCTCGTCGCCACCCAAATTGCGCAAGAACCTGATCTTCGCCATCGATGCGCAGGGTCTCGCCTGCATGCTGGCGCTCGATGGAAAACAGGTCTTCACGCCCCTGTATCCACCCGCCCACCATCTGCGCGGCGTGGCCGTGCAAAGCGATTTCTTATATGTCGTCAAGGATGGCATGGCCTGGAGCATGGATTTCACGGGCCAGCTGCTGGAACAGTTCGACACCGTGGAAAACTTCAAGGCAGCCGTCACGGCCCAGCTGAGCGCGGCCCTGGGCCTGGGCAAGAAAAAGCCAGCCAAGCGCCGCAGCTTCACGCCGGCGCAGATCCTGGCCAAGGCCGACCGCGGGCAATTGCGCGCCATGGCCGCCCTGCTCTTGCTGGGCGATGGGGAACTGGCCGCGCGCTGCGTGGACATCACGCTGGAAGCGCTGGCGGAGGACGATCCGGAAGAGGAATACGACGGCGACTCGCCCGAAGCGGCGTGCTTTTTCCTGCTGTGGTCGACGGCCGCCGACACGCTGGGCCACGGCACCACCCTGGACTGGAAATCGGTCGAACAGATCGCCCTCATCGGCCAGTATATCGGCCTGCCCGCGCTACGGGACTTCCGCTGGGCGGACCAGCAAGACGGCGACGCCATGGCCGAGGGACTGGCCGCCATCGCGGCGCACCTGGCGCCGCACCAGCTACGCCTGGTGAACATGCAGGACGGCGAGGATACGTATTACCTGGGCGTGGTGCGGGCGCAGGATGTGGAAGCGTTCAAGACAGTGGCGCTGCAGGCGGCCTTGCGGCCGGTCCTGCTATGAGCGGATTGCAGGCACGTCGTCTTTATTTGGTGGAACGGTCGAATAGCGCCTTGTCAAAACGCAGGGTAATGACTTCGGTGTCGTCCGGCTTGCCCGGCTTGCGGCCGTCTTCACCCGGGTAGTTCGTGTCGATCGCCACGACCAGCGTCTGGGCATCGAGTACTTCAACGCTCTCCACCGAGTCGAAAGGCATGCTGAACTTACCCATGGGCATATTGCTCGCCTGCCCGCCTATGCCTTTGGGGTCGGAGATGTTCAGCAAGTCCACCAACAGCGTTTTCTTGAGCGCACCGTCAGCGTCTTTTTCTTTCAGATCCACCAGGTACAGGCGCTTGATCACGGCCTTGGCGCCCCAGAAGCCGTCGCGTTCGATCAGCACGAATTTGCTGCCGCCCACATTGGTCATGTCGCCGATCACGACGCCATTGTCCTTGGCCGCGCCATCCTTGCGGTACACGAGGTTCTTGCCCGTGTAGCGCATGGTGCCGGGGTCGAACTCGAAGATGTTCAGGTAACGTTCATCGGCTACGACGGGCCGCAGCGACGGATCGCTTGGCGCCGCTTCCGGTACCGCGTAGAGCAGGCTGCTGTCGGCATTGTAGGCCAGGCTTTCGAAGCCGCGGCTGCCTGACAAGGTAATGCTGGCGCCCTTGCCCAGCACTTCCGGATTGGCCGGGCTGCGCAGGAAAGGATGGGGAACCGGGTCGCCCATCAGCGTGCCGTTTTTGTCGAAGTGCAGGATATAGGGGCCGAATTCCTCGCCCACGAAGTAAGTACCGTCGGCAGCGCGCGCGAGCGACTCGATGTCGAAATCGAAACCGGTCAGCAAACGGCCAGCGCGAATGCGTGCATCCACGGCGATACCGCTGTCGGCAAAGACCAGGCCGCCGGTGGTGTTGCTGGGGTAGTTGGCGTAGTCGGCCGTGATTTTCAGATCGATGCCCTTGCCGTCGTTTAAGAAACCCTTGGCGTCGTTGAAGGCCAGGAAGCTGTTGAGCTTGATGCTGCCAGGCGTCTTGCTGGCGTCAGCGGCCGTGCGGAAGTTGATGCTGGCGTTATACAGGCCGAGCACGAAATCAGCCGAATTGCCCTTGGCGCCATAGCCATTGTCGGCCATGGCAGTCCAGCTGCCGTCGTCATTCCTGAGCAGCGCGGAAAAGCCGGGAATCGGCACGCCACTGGCAAACGGCGGGGTGACGCCCAGCACTGCGGCTGTGAACTGTCCTGTAACCGGCCCTGGCCAGCGCGCCGTGTCAGGCAGCGCTGCCCAGCCGGCAAGCTGGTGCGGCAAGCCTTCCCCGTCCTTGGGCGCCGCTTCAGGAGCGGCAGAGGAACTGCCGCCGCAGGCTGCGAGCACGCCGCTGACCACCACGATGGCCAAGCCGCGGCACACATTCAAATCGCTCAAATGACAACGCATATTTGCTTCCTCAACAAGATAAATGAAGAGGAAAGCTTACCGGCCTTCGGTGACCAGTTTATGACATGCGCGCCCTATCGTGCGGGGCATAGGCGGGCAAGGAAGCGGCCTCCCCGGCCCGTCACGCGCAGCGCACCTCCCCAAAATGCTGGGCCAGACTCAAACCCAGCCCCTGCTCCACGGCATTTTCCACCTGCGCCGCCAGCGCGGCCGCTTCTTCCGCCGCCTTGATGTCGCGCTCATTGGTGGAGCCGGCCGGATAGCCGGAGTTCACGCGCATGCCGCCGAAGACGAACAGCCGGTAGACATCGGCCAGGCTGATGCGGTTGACGTTGCCCAGCAAGACCCAGTGGTCGGAACTGTCGGCCACGCGCTTGCCCCACTGCACGCGCACGGCGCCATCCACGTTGACTCGGCCCACCCAGCCCTGCTGCACCATCTTGTCGAGCAGGGTTTCCATCTCTTCGAAACCCAGGCGCGTGCTGCGGCGGATCTCGGCCGCCCCCACCAGGGCCGAATCGGCGCATTGGCAGGCCTGGTGCAGCACTTTCAGGATGGCGACGGCATCGACGAATTCGCTGCCCGGCGCCGCTTCGTACCACCAGCGTTCATATTTTACGACGGGCAAGGCGGCCACCAGCAAGGCGCCCACCAGGGTGATCATCCAGCTCAGGTATATCCACACGAGGAACAGCGGCAAGGCGGCCAGCGCGCCGTAGATGCGCGAATACGTGGGGAATTCCTGGATGAATTCGCCGAAGCCCCGCTTGGCCACCTCGAACGCCAGCGCCGCCAGCAAGCCGCCCCAGGCCGCGTCGCGCCAGTCCACGTCGCGGTTCGGCACGGCGATGTAGAGCAGGGTAAACGCCAGCATGGTCAGGCCGATCGACACCAGGGTATAAAACACGGCGCCGATGAAAGGCACGGCGCCCACCACGCCGCTGGTGGCCATGAAGAGGCGCGAGGTCACCGTCAGCGACACGCCCACCAGCAGCGGTCCCAGGGTGACGATGGCCCAATAAACCAGTAGACGCTTGGTCCAGCGGCGCTCCTGGCGCACGCGCCAGATCCGGTTGAAGACGCGCTCGATCAAGCCCATCATGCCTATCGACGTGACGATCAGGGCGCCCGCGCCGATGGCCGACAGGCGCGTGGCTTTCGATGCAAACGTGGTCAGATAATCGAGGATGGTGTTCGATATCCCCTTCGGCATCACGCTTTGCACGAAATAATCTTCCAGCGCGTGGCGGAAGGTATTAAACAGGGGGAAGGTGGTGAAGATCGCCAGGGCCAGGGTGAGCAGCGGCACCAGCGCGAACACGGTGGCGAACGTCAGGCTGCCGGCCACTTGCGGCAGGCTTTCCTCGCGCACGCGGCGGCGCGCGAACTGCAGCAGGTCGCGCGTTTCGGACCACGTCAGGCCGCGCACAATGTCGGCACCGATGTGCAGGGTGCGCCACAGGTATTGAAAGAACGGGAATATATATTTTGAAAACATGTGCAAAATCAGAACGGCGCCATGACAGCAGTCGTATCAGGCTGTAAAGCGCCCTATAATACCAATGATGAAGCCAACCAATCTGATTATTCTCGTATTGTTTTATTCACGCCATGGCGCCACGCGCCAGTTGGCCGAGCTGATAGCCCAGGGAGTGGAAAGCGTGCCCGGTTGCGACGCGCGCCTGCGCACCGTGCCCGCCGTCTCGACGGTGGCCGAAGCAACAGCGCCCGAGGTGCCGCCTGATGGCGCACCCTACGTGGAACTGGACGACTTGCAGGAATGCGCGGGCCTGGCCCTGGGCTCGCCCACGCGCTTCGGCAACATGGCCGCCGCCATGAAGTACTTCTGGGATGGCACGGCCAGCGACTGGCTGGCCGGCAGCCTGTCCGGCAAGCCCGCCTGCGTATTCACGTCCACGGGCAGCCTGCACGGCGGCCAGGAATCGACCCTGCTGTCGATGATGATCCCCCTCTTCCACCACGGCATGCTGGTCATGGGCTTGCCCTACACGCATCCCGAACTGATGACGACGTCCACGGGCGGCTCGCCGTATGGCGCCACGCACTGGTCGGGCATCGATGGCGACAAGGCGCTCAGCGACGATGAAAAGCGATTGGCCATCGCCCTGGGACGGCGCCTGGCGGAAAACGCCGCGAAACTGGCAGGCGCATGATGCACGGCGTACTGCACAAGTATTTTCACTGGGGCGCCATCGCCAGCCTCGTCACCCTGATCGTCTGGTGCGTGCTGTGGGAAACCTTGATCGCCCCGCTGCAGCCGGGCGGCTCCTGGGTCGTCCTGAAGGCCGCACCCCTGCTCATTCCACTGTACGGCGTCATCAAGCGCGACGTCTATACCCTGCAATGGTCGTCGATGGTGATCCTGCTGTACTTCACGGAAGGCGTGGTGCGCGGCTACAGCGACACCAACGCCACCTCGGCCCTGATGGCCTGGGGCGAGGCGGCCATCGTCTGCATCTATTTTGTCTGCGCCGTGCTGTATCTGCGCCCGTATAAAAAGGCAGCCAAGCGCATGGCCAAAGAACTGCTGGAAAAAGTGAATAAAGTGAGCATCAAAAAATGAGCGACATGCCTGTGACTGACCGAGCCGATTTCCTCGCCGCCTGCCGCGACCTGCTGGGCGACACTTATGTACTCACCAACGACGCCGACACGGCACCCTTCCTTACCGACTGGCGCGACCGGTTTACGGGCAAGGCCCTGGCCGTGCTGCGCCCCGCCACGGTGGAACAGGTGGCGGGCGTGCTGCGCGCCTGCGCGCAATGGCTGGTGCCCGTCGTGCCGCAGGGCGGCAATACGGGCCTGGTGCTGGGCAGCATACCCGACGACGCCGGCACGGCCGTCGTGCTGTCGCTGGCGCGCCTGAACAGCATCCGCGCGCTCGATCCCGTCAACCGCACCATCACGGTGGACGCGGGCTGCATTTTGCAAACCATCCAGGAAGCGGCGACCGCCGCCGGCTGTCTGTTCCCCCTGTCGCTGGCGGCCGAAGGCAGTTGCACCATCGGGGGGAATTTGGCGACGAACGCGGGCGGCACGGCCGTGCTGCGTTACGGGAATACGCGCGAACTGTGCCTGGGCCTGGAAGTGGTCACGCCGCAAGGCGAGATCTGGAGCGGCTTGCGCGGCCTGCGCAAGGATAATACGGGCTACGATTTGCGCGACCTGTACATCGGCGCCGAGGGTACCTTGGGCGTCATCACGGGCGCGGTCATGAAACTGTATCCACAGCCGAAAGCCTGCATCACGGCGCTGGCCGCCATGCCCTCGCCCGCCCACGCGCTGCGCCTGCTCTCGCTGATGCAGGACCATTGCGGCGCCAGCCTGACGGGCTTTGAATTGATGTCGCAGTATTGTCTGCAGCTGGTGGCGAAACAGTTCCCGCAACTGCCACGGCCTTTCGCGGAGCAGCATGGCCAATATGTGCTGCTCGAATTATCGAGCAGCCAGTCCGAGGCGCACGCCGTGGAATTGCTGGAAGCGAGCATCGGCGCGGCCCTGGAAGACGAGTTGATAGCCGACGCCGTCGTCGCCAGTTCCGTGGCGCAGTCCGAGGGACTGTGGCAGCTGCGCGAACACATCCCGCTGGCGCAGGCGCAAGCGGGCAAGAACATCAAGCACGATATCTCGCTGCCGATTTCCTGCATCGCCGACTTCATCAGCGTCACGGATGCGGCCCTGGCAACGGCCTTCCCCGGCTGCCAGCTCGTGTGCTTCGGCCACCTGGGCGACGGCAACCTCCACTACAACGTGGCGCCGCCCGCCGGCATGACGGACCGCGACTTCCTGGCCAACCAGGATGCCATCAACCGCATTGTGCATGACCAGGTCCACGGCTTCGGCGGCTCGATATCGGCCGAACACGGCATCGGCGCGCTGAAGAAAGACGACCTGGCACGCTACAAGTCGCCGCTGGAACTGCAACTGATGCGCGCTGTCAAACAGGCGCTGGACCCGCAGAACATCATGAATCCGGGGAAGATATTGTGAAATCGCTGTCCCTCCTGCTATGTGCCATGGTCTTGCTGGCCGGCTCCGCCAGTGCGCAGGACGTCTACAAATGCGTGCAGGATGGCCAGACCAGCTACAGCGCCACGCCCTGCACGGGCGGGCAGCTGCAGATACTGGAAGTCCCCTCGCCTCCGCCTGCCGTCGACAAGGGCGCGGCCACGCGCCAGGAACGGGTGGCCAGCCAGATGGAAGCGGCGCGCAAGCAGCGCGAGAAGCTCGAAGACCAGGCCCGTGAACGGGCCGCAAAACAGCTTGAGGCGCGCGACAAGCATTGCGCGCAGCTGCGCCTGGAGCAGAAATGGGCGGCACAGGACGCCGTCGGCGCGGGCGATAAAACCCGCGACGCGGCGCAACTGAAAGCGCGGCGCGCCGGTGAACGCCTGGCCGTCGAATGCCTGAATTGAGTGCGCAGGTGGAAAGCCCGGCAACGACGCGCCTGCTGTCACGCTGGCTGCTGCTGGGCGAATGGCGCTTTCACCCCGTGCGCGCCTTCGTCGCCATCCTCGCCATCGCCATCGGCGTGTCGCTGGGCTTTGCCATCCATTTGATCAATGCGGCGGCCTTCAATGAATTTTCCACGGCCGTCAAAAGCCTGTCCGGCCAGGCCGACGTGCAAGTGGCCGGACGCGAAGCGCTGTTCGACGAAAGCATCTACCCGCAGCTGGCGCAGCGCGACGGCGTGGCCGTGGCCTCGCCCGTGCTGGAGCTGCAAGCCGGCGTGACCGGCAAGAAAGACGGCGGCCCGCTGCACATCCTGGCGCTCGACGTCTTCCGTGCCGGCTTCATCTCGCCCGACCTGATCGGCGCGCCTGCCGAAGGCCAGCCTTTCGACACCCTGGCCGACGACGCGGTTTTCCTGTCGCCAGCGGCCTTGCGCTGGCTCGACGTGGCCGACGGCGGCCACGTCACCCTGCAATCGGGCACGGGCACGGTACAGCTGCGCGTGGCAGGTTCACTGCAACGGGCGCGCGCCGGCCAGCGCATCGCCGTGATGGATATCGGCGCGGCGCAATGGCGCTTCAACAAGGTGGGCAAGCTGTCGCGCATCGACTTGAAACTGCGCCAGGGCGTGAATCGCGACGCCTTCCAGGCGGACCTGGCGCGCACGCTGGAAGCACAGTATCCGGGGCGTTTCCAGGTGGGCCAGCCCAATGATGAAAACCAGAATAGCCGCAACAATAACCTGAGCCGCGCCTACCGCGTCAACCTGACGGTGCTGGCGCTCGTCGCCCTGTTTACGGGCGCCTTTTTGGTCTTTTCCACGCAGGCCCTGTCCGTCATCCGCCGCCGCGGCCAGTTCGCGCTGCTGCGCGTGCTGGGCATGGAGCGGGGGCAGTTGCTGCGCCAGGTGCTGCTGGAAGGCACCAGCCTCGGCGTCGTCGGCGCCGCGCTGGGCATCGCTGGCGGCTACGCCATGGCGGCCGTGGCCCTGCGCTTTTTCGGCGGCGATCTGGGCGCCGGCTATTTCGCGGGCGTGCAGCCGCAGGTGCAGTTCACGCCCGTCGCCGCCTTCGTCTATTTTGCGCTGGGCCTCGGTGTCGCCTTGCTGGGCTGCGCCGCGCCCGCGCTGGAAGCGGCCCGCGCGGCCCCCGCCATCGCACTGAAATCGGGCAGCGAGGAAGTCGTGACGACGCGCCTGGCAAAAACCTGGCCGGCGCTGGCTTGTTTGCTGCTGGCCGGCGCCTTGACGTTCCTGCCTCCCGTGTTCGAGCTGCCCCTGTTCGGCTATCTGTCCATCGCGCTGCTGCTGATCGGCGCCATCGCCCTGATGCCGCAGCTGGCCGCCGTCGTCTTCCGTTTCCTGCAGCGCGCCTGGCTGCGCACGGAAACGAGCAAACATGCGCCCGTGCGCAGCCTGACCCTGGCCCGCCTGGCGAACGCCTCGGGCCAGGCCGGCATCGCCCTCGGCGGCGTGCTGTCGAGCTTTAGCCTGATGGTGGCGATGGCCATCATGGTGTCGAGTTTCCGCGTCTCCGTCGACGATTGGCTGCTGCAGATCTTGCCCGCCGACGTGTATGCGCGCACGGCCGCCAGCGGCGGCACGGCAGGCTTGAACCCGCGCGAACAGGCGAGCATCACCGCCTTGCCCGAGGTAGCCAGGGTGGATTTCCAGCGCGTACGTTCGCTGTCGCTGGCGCCCGACCGCCCGAACGTGGCGCTGCTGGCGCGTCCCATCAATTTGCAAGACCCGGGCAAGAGCATGGTGCTGGTGGGTGACACCCTGCCCGTTCCCAATGGCGCGAAACCCGTGTGGCTGTCCGAAGCGGCGGCCGACCTGTACAACGTCAAACCTGGCCAGCAGATAGCCCTGCCGCTGGCGGGCGGCTTGCACCAGTTCTTTGTGGCCGGCATCTGGCGCGACTATGCGCGCTCGTCCGGCGCCATCCAGATGCCGCTCGACGATTACCGCACCCTGACCGGCGACAATGACGTAAGCGATGCGGCCCTGTGGCTGGCCAAGGACGCCACGGGCGACGAGCTGCAACAGCGCCTGAAAGCGCTGCCCTTCGGCGCCAGCCTGGAAGTATCGAACCCGTCGGCCATCCGCGCCCTGAGCCTGCAGATCTTCGACCGCAGCTTCGCCGTCACGTATCTGCTGGAAGCCATCGCCATCGTCATCGGCCTGTTCGGCGTGGCCGCCACGTTTTCCGCGCAAACCCTGGCGCGCGCGCGCGAATTCGGCATGCTGCGCCACGTGGGCGTGACGCGCGGGCAGATTTTATCCATCCTGGCGCTCGAAGGCGGCGCGCTGACGGCGCTGGGCATCGCCACCGGTTTTGTCCTGGGCCTGTTGATCAGCTTTGTGCTCGTCTTCATCGTCAACCCGCAATCGTTCCACTGGACCATGCAGCTGCACCTGCCGTGGCCCTTGATCGCCACCGTAGCCGGCGCTCTGCTGACGGCAGCCGCCGCCACGGCGCTGATCGCGGGCCGCCAGGCGCTGTCCGCTGGCCCCATCCGCGCCGTCAGGGAGGACTGGTAATGCGCCATATCGCCATCTTGTTGCTTGCGCTGGCCTTGCCTGCCCTGGCCGCGCCGCCCGCCTTCGCCCCCGTCACGCCGCTGCCGGCCGGCCAGGCCCTGCGCCTGCCGCACGACTTCGGCGCCCATCCCGCCTATAAAACGGAATGGTGGTACGCCACGGGCTGGGTAAAAACCGCCGGCGGCGAGCAACTGGGCTACCAGGTGACCTTCTTTCGCAGCGCCACGGCCACCGATACGGACAACTCCAGCGCGTTCGCACCGAAACAGCTGATCATCGGCCATGCGGCCCTGTCCGACCCCAAGGTGGGCAAGCTGCTGCACGACGAGAAAAGCGCGCGCGAGGGCTTCGGCCTGGCCTACGCCAAGGTGGGCGACACGGACGTGAAACTCGACGACTGGCGCATGCAACGGCAGGCGGACGGCAGCTACCGGGTCAGCCTGGCGGCGCGCGACTTCAGCTTGCAGCTGGCCCTGGCCCCCACCCAGCCCGTGCTGCTGCAGGGCGAAGGCGGCTATTCGCGCAAGGGCGCGCGGCCCGCGCAATCGAGCTACTACTACAGCGAGCCGCAGCTGCGAACCACGGGCACGATCGCGCGCACGGGCGGCAAGCCGGAAGCCGTGACGGGCACCGCCTGGCTCGATCACGAGTGGTCGAGCCAGGTGCTCGATGCGGACGCCAGCGGCTGGAACTGGATAGGCGCCAACCTCGATGACGGCGGCGCCCTGATGGCCTTCCAGATCCGCAGCAAGACAGGTGCTAAACTATGGGCGCACGCGACATGGCGCGATGCCTCCGGTAAGATGACGCAGTTCGCGCCCGGCGACGTCGATTTCACGCCCACGCAGCTGTGGCGCTCGCCCCGCACACAAGCCGAATACCCGGTCGCCGCCGAGATCCGCACTGGCCTCACGCGCTGGCACATCAAGCCGCTGCAGCCGGACCAGGAACTCGATTCGCGCCGCTCGACGGGGGCCGTGTACTGGGAAGGCGCCGTGACGGTGGAGCGCGATGGCCAGCCGGTGGGCCGCGCCTACCTGGAAATGACGGGCTACGTCCAGCCGATGAAGTTATAAGCAGTACAAAATACAGTAAAGACTAAGCGAAAAACAATGACAACCAGCACAGAAACAGGCAGCACCAGTTCAACAACCGCAGCAACCGCCGCAAGCACCGCACCCACGCCCGACACCGGCACCAGCCGCGAACTGAAAAAGGGCAGCCTGGCTGCCTTCAAGGGTTTGATGCCTTTCCTGACGCCGTACCGCAAGCAGTTCTTCCTGGCCGGTATCGCGCTGGTGGTGGCTGCCGCCTCGACCCTGGCCATTCCCGCCGCTTTCAAGCAGATGATAGACCTCGGTTTCGGCGGCGCAGCCGGTTCAAGCAGCATCCAGCACGTCGACCTGGTCTTCCTCGCCCTGTTCGGCGTGGCGTCCATCCTGGCGCTGGCCACGGCCGCGCGCTTCTATACCGTGTCGTGGCTGGGCGAGCGGGTCACGGCCGACATCCGCAGCGCCGTGTACCGCCACGTGGTCACGCAAAGCCCCGCCTTCTTTGAAACGACGCAGACGGGCGAAGTCCTGTCGCGCATCACCACCGACACGACCTTGATCCAGGCCGTCGTCGGCACCAGCATCTCGATGGCGCTGCGCAATGTGCTGCTGTTCCTCGGCGGCCTGGTGATGCTGTTCGTTACCAGCGCCAAGCTGGCCGGCATCATCATCGGCTTGCTGATCCTCGTCGTCGTGCCCATCATCGTCTTTGGCCGCCGTGTGCGCAAGCTGTCGCGCGACTCGCAAGACCGCATCGCCGACGCGTCGGCCATGGCCGGCGAAATCCTCAACGCCATGCCCACCGTGCAGGCATTCACGCACGAGAAAATCGAATCGAAGCGCTTCGGCGACTCCGTCGAAGGCGCTTTCATGACGGCCATGCGCCGCATCCGCGCCCGCGCCCTGCTCACCATGATCGCCATCCTGCTCGTCTTCGGCACCATCGTGTTCGTGCTGTGGCTCGGTGCGCGCGCCGTGCTGGAAGGCTCGATGACGGGCGGAGATTTGGGCCAGTTCATCCTGTACGCGTCCATCGTGGCCGGCGCCATCGGCGCCCTGTCCGAGGTGATGGGCGAAGCCCAGCGCGCGGCCGGCGCCACCGAGCGCCTGCTGGAACTGATGGCCGTCAAATCGGAAATCGAATCCCCGGCCACGCCATTGCCGCTGCCCGCGCGCGCCGCCACCGGCGCCGCGCTGTCGCTGGACGACGTCATGTTCTCGTACCCGTCGCGCCCTGATACCGCAGCGCTCGATCACGTCAGCCTCGACATCCGCGCCGGCGAAACGGTGGCCGTGGTCGGCCCTTCCGGCGCCGGCAAGACCACGCTGTTCCAGCTGTTCCTGCGCTTTTATGACCCGCAAAGCGGCAGCATCCGCCTCGATGGCGTCGATATCAAGCAGCTGGACCTGCACACCCTGCGCGACGCCATCGGCATCGTGCCGCAAGATACGGTGATCTTCTCGGCCGACGCCATGGAAAACATCCGCTACGGCCGCGCCGGCGCCAGTGACGCGGAAGTGATCGCGGCCGCGAAGATGGCGGCTGCCCACGAATTCATCGAGCGCCTGCCGAACGGTTATAAATCGTTCCTCGGCGAACGGGGCGTGCGCCTGTCCGGCGGCCAGCGCCAGCGCATCGCCATCGCCCGCGCCCTGCTGAAAAACCCGCCGCTGCTGCTGCTCGACGAAGCGACCAGCGCGCTGGACGCGGAATCGGAACGCCTGGTGCAAAAAGCGCTGGAAGCGGCCATGGTCGGCCGCACCACCGTCATCATCGCCCATCGCCTGGCCACCGTTCAGCGGGCCGACCGCATCATCGTCATGGAAGACGGCAAGATCGTCGAGACGGGCACGCACGCGTCGCTCGTCTCCCTGGGCGGCATCTATGCCAACCTGGCGGCCCTGCAATTCCATCACGTACAAGTCAATTAAACAGATCCATCATGAACGCAATTTTCCACGCCAATCTGGGCATCACCGATTTCTGGACTTTTTTATTGGGGACCATCTTCATCGTCATCCTGCCCGGCCCCAATTCCATGTACGTGCTGTCGGTCGCGGCCCAGCGCGGCGTGCGCACCGCCTACCAGGGCGCCTTCGGCATCTTCGCCGGCGACCTGATATTGATGGTGCTGTCGGCCTGCGGCGTGGCCTCCTTGCTGAAAGCCAGCCCGGCCCTGTTCTACGTGGTGAAATACATCGGCGCGGCCTACCTGGGCTGGATCGGCCTGCAAATGCTGATCGGCTGCTGGCGCAAGCTGCGCGCGCCCGCGCCAGCCGACGGTGAGGCGCCTGCCGCGCCAGCGCCCGTCAAGGAAAGCGATCCATTCCGCAAGGCCCTGATCATCAGCCTGATGAACCCGAAAGCGATTCTGTTCTTCATCTCGTTCTTCATCCAGTTCGTCGACCCGGCCTTCCCGAATCCCGTGCTGTCCTTCGTCGGCCTGGGCCTGATCTGCCAGGTGATCAGCTTTACCTATCTGACGGCCATCATCTTTGTCGGCGCGCGTCTGGCCGACACCTTCCGCCGCCGTCGCCGCCTGTCGGCCGGCATGGGTGGCGGCGTCGGCGCCATGTTCATTGGCTTTGGCGCGAAACTGGCCACGGCCACCTTGTAAGGAATTCACCGTGAACGAGCTTGAACTGCGCCAGCGCTGCCATACCGTCCTGCCCGGCCACCGCCAGCCAACGCCAGCGGCCACCTTCGCAGCCATGGCCGCCTGGTGCGACGCCAACGCTGTTGCGCACGACACCTATGGCGAAGGCGCGCTGATCGAACAGTTCGAGAACAAGATCGCCAGCCTGCTCGGTTTCGAAGCGGCCGTGTTCTGCATCACGGGCACCATGACGCAGGTGACGGCCCTGCGCCTGGCTTGCCAGGACCGGGGCTCGCGCCTGGTGGCGCTGCACCCGACCTCGCACATCCTGCGCCACGAGCGCGGCAACCACGAATTGCTCGACCACTTCAAAGGTCTGATACTGGGCGACCCGCACCGTCCGTGGACGGTCGACGATTTGCGCGCCGTGCCCGATGCCCTGGGCGCCGCGCAGGTCGAGCTGCCGATGCGCGAAATCGGCGGCCAGTGCCCGTCGTGGGACGCATTGAACGACATCAAGCGGCACTGCCGCGACCACAACATCCATTTGCACATGGATGGCGCGCGCCTGTGGGAAGCGCAAGCGGGTTTTGGCCAGTCCCTGCCCGCCATCTGCGGCGGCTTCGATTCCGTCTACGTGTCGCTGTACAAGGGCATCGGCGGCCTCGGCGGCGCCGTGCTTGCCGGCAGCCGCCCGTTTGTCGAACGGGCGCGCGAGTGGTTCCGCCGCCAGGGCGGCAATATCGTGCACCGCACGCCCTACGTGGTGGCCGCCGCCATGCAGTTCGACGCGCGCCTCGCCGCCATGCCGCAGTATTTTGCGCGCACGCAGTGGCTGTACGCGCTGCTGCGCGATTTTCCATCGATTGCCGTCAATCCCGCCGCCCCGCACGCCAACATGCTGCACCTGCACCTGCCCGTCAGTCGCGAGCGGGCCATCGCCATCCGCAACCAGGTGGCGGAAGACCACGGCATCTGGCTGTTCGGCCGCGCCAGCCACGCCGCCCTGCCCGGGCACAGCGTGGTGGAATGGTATGTAGGGGATAACTTGCTGGACCTGCCCGACGACACCGTGCGGCTGGCCTTGACATTGCTGGACCAGGCCATGCGCATCAAAGCCTGAGCGGCGTAGGTCGACGTAGGTCGGGGTAGGTCGGGTTAGCGCGCAGCGCGTAACCCGACGCCACCACAATGGTGACCAAAAAAAAAGCGCCCGAAGGCGCTTTTTTCATTTCATGGCGGCCGGGTCGGCCGCCACTACCTGCTTAGAACTTGTAGTTGTAAGCGAGACCGATCAACTGCATGCGGGTCTTGAACAGGCCCTTGGTGGTTTCACCGTTGCCGGTGCAGCCAGGGGTCACCGGCGAGCAGTCATTCTTGTAATTGACGTCAGCATCCTTGAAGTCGATGAAGCTGTAAGCCAGGTCGAGCGAGGAATTGGCGTTCAGCTTCCAGTTCGCGCCGATCGAGTACTGCATGCGGTCGCTGTCCGGCAGCGCTGGATGACGCAGCTCGGCGCTACGCACTGGCGCCTGGTCATGTGCGATACCGGCGCGCAGCAGCAGGTTTTCGCTGTACTTGTAGTTGGTACCCAGAGAGACACGGTAGGTGTTCTTCCACTGCTGGCGGATGCGCTCGGCGCCTTCGGCCGTCGGCGGGAACTGGATGTCCAGGTTCTGCAGGCGCGAAGTGCGGGTCCAGGTAACGTCGCCCATCAGGGCCCAACGGTCATCCATCTGATGGAAGGCGTTGATCGACAGGGTTTCCGGCGTGCGCACTTCGACCAGCGCCTTGGAATTGACCTTGTTCGATGCCTTGGCGATGAAGGCGTTCACGGCGGCGTTGTCCGACACTTGCGAGAAGTCCCAGATCGTGTCGCCTTTCAGCTTGTGCGAAATCGACGAACGGTAGGAAATGCCGAAACGCGTGCCTTCATTCATCTGGTACAGGTAGCCCAGGTTGAAGCCGAAGCCCCAGTCGTCGCCATCCATCGAGGCATGGCCATCCTTGGCGCCCCTCAGCGCGGCGCCGGCTGCCTGCGCTGCGGCCAGGCCCTGCGTCTTGGCGATATTGGCCAGGAAGGCTTGCGACGTGGCTGGCGCATGCTGGGCCAGGAAGGCCACGGAACCCGGCACGTCGACCGCCTGGCCCAGTTCCGCCTTCATGTGTTCAGCGGTGACGCCGAAACCGAAGGAATGGTGTTCATTGACCTTGAAGGAAACGGAAGGATTGAGGGCGATCGCTTCGAGCTTGATGTTGGTGATCGCATAGCGGCCGCTCCAGTCATTGCCGTAATCGAGCTTGGCGCCGTACGGCACGAACAGGCCCATGCCGACGGTCCATTGCTCATTGAGCTTCTTGCTCGCATACAGGGCCGGCGCGAAGACGGCGTCCGGCGCGTAGTCCTTGGTCGTGCCGCCCGGCGTGCGGCCGGTGAAGGTCTTCGAACCCGTGTCCTGGTAGGTCGAATGCGGTACCACCAGGGTGCCGCCGCCCAGGAATTGCGTGCCTTCCAGGCGCGACATGCCTGCCGGGTTGTAGAAAATGGTCGACGCGTCGGCCGCTTCCGCGCCGCTGGCATCGGCCGTGCCTTGCGCGGAAACGCTTTGCGAGCCGAAACGGTAGCCCGATGCTTGTGCGGTGGAGGAGATGCCGGCGAACGCGGCAACGATCAGGAGGGGCAGATATTTATGTTTCAAGTTAGTCTCTCTTTATTATATGAAGGTCTTCGGCACACTATCGCGGGCATCTCAAGCCGCCCCGTCTTGCACTTTTCTTGCCGCCGTGAACTCCAATTCACTGACGGCATGAGCGAAGCATATAATATTTTTTAGAAAAAAGCGAACGTTCGCTCTTTTTATGAAACAGCGTTGTTTTCCACGCCAATCACGGCGTTCTACAGGGCCAGCGCCGGGGCTGGAAGCGGTATCAGAAAGCGCTGATGCATCAGCGCCAGCATCTGTTCGGCGGGCACGGGGCGCGAGATGAAATAGCCCTGCACTTCGTTGCATTGCAGCGTGCGCAGGATGTCGAGTTGCTCGCGCGTCTCCACGCCCTCTGCCACCACGCTCATGCCCAGCGCGTGCGCCATCGACAGGATGGCGCGCACAAAAACCTCGCCCTGCTCCGAGCGGCCCAGCTCCATGGTGAAGGCGCGGTCGATCTTCAAGCCATCCATGGCGAACTTCTGCAGCTGCGACAGCGACGAGTATCCGGTACCGAAATCGTCGACCAACAGGCGCACGCCCAGCGCGCGGATGGCCGACAGCTGCTCCACGGCGCGGTTTTGTTCATCCATCATGGCCGATTCCGTGATTTCCACCTCGATCAGGCGCGCATCGATGCGGTGGCGCGTCAGCGCGGATGCCAGCACCTGGTGCACGTCACCACGGCCGAACTGGCGCGCCGACACGTTGATCGACACGGGCACCAGTTCCAGCCCGCTCGCCTGCCAGCGCGCCATCTGCAGGCACACCTTTTCGATGACGACTTCGCCCAGCTGCGAAATCAGGCCGCTGCTCTCGGCCACGGGGATGAATTCCAGCGGCGGCACCATGCCGTGCTGCGGATGATGCCAGCGCACGAGCGCCTCCATGCTGCACAGCTGTCCGCTCATGGCGTCGACCCGCGGCTGGTAGACGACGAGGAACTGGTCCAGCTCCAGCGCCGCCACCAGGCTCTGCTCGAGTTCGCGGCGGCTGCGGATGGTTTCGAACAGTTCGGGCTGGAAGAAGCGGTGATGGCCCTTGCCCGCCACTTTGACGGCATACATGGCGATGTCGGCGTTCTTCAGCAGCACGTCCGTTTCGGCGCCATCGCGCGGATACAGGCTGATGCCGATCGACGCGCCCATCTTGTGGCGTTCGCTGCCCAGGTAAAACGGTTCGTCGAAGGCGATGGCGATGCGCTGCGCCACCTGTTCGGCGCGGCTGTCGTCTTCCACGGGGTCGAGCACGACGACAAATTCGTCGCCGCCCAGACGCACCACGTGGTCGCCCGGCCGCAGCACGGCTTTCAGGCGCAAGGAGGCGGCGCGCAGCACCTTGTCGCCCTCGGCGTGGCCCTGCGTATCGTTGATATCCTTGAAGCCGTCCAGGTCGATGAACAGCAGCGCCAGCATATGCCGCGCGATGGCGGCACGGCCCAGGGCACCGGGCAGGAATTGCTGCAGCCAGTAGCGGTTGGGCAAGCCCGTCAAGCCATCTTCGTTGGCCAGGCGGCGCAAGTCGCGCTCGTGCTCCTTGGCCGTGCTGATGTCTTGCAGGGTGACGGCCAGGCGGTCGCCGCTGCGCACCACGCGCCGGCGTATCCAGCGCAGCTTGAACGGGTTGCCTTCCGGCAGCTCGATCTCTTCCTCGGAAAAACCGGAAACCATGGCGGCCCGGTAATTATGGATCAGGTCGCGGAAATACGGCTCGTGGGCGCGCGACTGCAGGCGCATGCCCAGCAATTGTTCGCGCCGCACGCCAAAATAGCCGGCGCCCGGCTCGTTGCAATCGACCATCTCGAAATCGAGGATACTGCCGTCCGCGCCGCGCAGGGCGGCAATGATATAAAAGCCGTCGCTCGTGCCTTCGGTGGCCATGCGGTAGGCATTGCGCACGCCTTCGGACTGGTGGTGGCGCCACGCCAGGCGCAGCGACAACATGGTGGCAATGGCGGTAAAGGCCAGCAGCAGCAAGGTGACGGCCAGGGCGATGCCGATATAGATCGCGCGCGTTTCCTCGTAGGGGTGCAGCATTTCGCCGTCCGACAGTCCGACCACGGCCGTAAACGGATAGGCTTTCAGTGCCTGCCAACCCACGTAGCGGCTTTGCTTGTCGGAAAAAGCGATCCTGCCGCTCGAATGCAGGGCACCGCTCTCCGTTTCCAGGAAGCTGGTGTCGAGAAACGGCGTGCCTTGTACGCTCCGGGCCGGCAGCACGCGCGAGCCGAGGCGCGTGCTGAACAGCTCGCCCTCTTCGCCCACCATGGCGGACATGCCGAACTTGCCGAAACTGACGCTGTTATAGAATTCGGAAAAATAGCTGGAATGAATCGAGATCAGCAGCACGCCGTCGAAATTGCCATCTTCGTCCTCCAGCCGGCGCGTGAAATGCACGAGGCTTTCGTCGGCGCCGGGCACCGTGGCAGCATCGTCCGCATTGGCCGCATTGGCCCTCCCCAGCGCGATGCGCAGCGCGCTGGAATTGCTGCGCCAGTGGCGAAGCAGGAAATCGCTGCGCTCGTTGACCCGCAGGCGCTGCAGCGGCGCCGTGGCCGTGACGGCATGGCCCTTGCGGTCAAGGATGGCGACGATGGCAAATTGCGGCAAGGCATACATGCCCTGCGTCTTCAATTGATCGAGACGCAGCTGGCCGCGCGAATTTTCCCATTCATACTTGAGCTGCAAGGTCAGCTGGTCCATCTGCTCCAGGGTGCGCAGCAGATACTGGCCATACGCTTTCGACAGCGAAGACACGCTGTCGAGCGCCTGCTGCTGCGCCACCTTTTTTTCCGCCTCCAGCTGCAGCAAGGTGGCCGTCCACAGCACGGCGCACAAGACCAGCCCCAGCAAGGGCCAGGCCAGGATCAGGCGCAAGTTGGCCTTGAGAAAATCGGCCCTGCTCATCTCCACCATGGCGCCGTTATTATTGTTTACAAATTGTCGCAAGAACATGGTGCAGCGTCTGCCGTTTCTGTGTATTTCTTTAAGGACACACAAATTACCACAGAGTCATGTTTGCAGGTAAGACAGCAGCGTAATTATGTGTGCGGGCCGCAGCCCGCCTGTCGCGCCTGCGTTACAATCACCATCCTTACCGTTGGAGAAATACATGCAGCAATACCAAGATTTGATCAAGACCGTGCTCGAAACGGGCAGCTGGCAAGACAACCGCACGGGCATCCGCACCCTGAGCGTGCCGGGCGCCATGATGCGTTTCGACTTGGCCAACGGCAATTTCCCTGCCGTGACGACCAAGAAACTGGCTTTCAAATCCGTGATCGGCGAATTGTGCGCCTTCCTGCGCGCCTCGCGCAACGCGGCCGAATTCCGCGCGCTGGGCTGCAAGGTGTGGGACCAGAACGCCAATGAAAATGCGCAATGGCTGGCCAACCCCTACCGCGAAGGCGAGGATGACCTGGGCCCCGTGTACGGCGTGCAATGGCGCCAGTGGCCTGCGTATAAACTGCTGGACGCCGCCCAGCCCGCGCAAATCGCCGACGCGCAAGCGAACGGTTTTACGCTCGTTGCTCCCATCGTCGAAGACGGCGTGCAAAAAGTGCTGCTGTACAAGGCCGTCGACCAGCTGCGCGAATGCCTGGACACCATCATGACGAATCCCGGCAGCCGGCGCATCCTGTTCCACGGCTGGAACCCGGCCGTGCTCGATGCCGTCGCCCTGCCCGCCTGCCACTTGCTGTACCAGTTCATCCCGAACGCCAGCACGCGCGAAATCTCGCTGTGCTTATATGTGCGCAGCAACGATATCGGCCTCGGTACGCCGTTCAACATCGCCGAAGGCGCGGCCCTGCTGCATCTGGTGGCGCGCCTGACGGGCTACACGCCGCGCTGGTTCACCTATTTCATCGGCGACGCGCACATCTATGAAAACCACCTCGACATGGTGGAAGAGCAATTGAAGCGCACGCCGTTCCCGGCGCCCAGGTTTGTCATTTCCGACCGCGTGCCCGACTATGCGAAAACGGGCAAGTACGAGCCGGAATGGCTGGAAAAGATCGAGCCATCGGATTTCTCGCTGGAAGGCTATGAACATCACGCGCCAATCAAGGCCGCGATGGCCGTCTGAGCCGGGTAGCGTAACGCGCGGATCAGTTCATATTATTGAACCGCGCTTTTCAACTCACTCGCCTTCTTTGCGCCGGCCCTCAAAAGTTCCTGAACAATAGCCTGGTCCTTTTTATCGATGGCTTCGTCCAGGGCGGTTGTATGCCAGTTCCCGTCAACGTAATTGGGGTCGACTTTTTGGGCAACTAAAAACTTGACGTGATCGAGGTTCCCGAAGCGGGCCGAATACCAGAGCACATATCCGGTATTGCTGCCCCTGAAGTCGGCGTCGTGGCGTACCAGGAGATCAAAGACTTTTCTGGTGCTCGGATTATTGATATCCTTGAACGCATTTGAAAAATTCTCAATCGAGAAAAACGCATGCCTGGACTGTTTCAGGGAGAATTCAAAAGATTCTGCCCTGGAAAACAGCCATTCCAGCACCTTCAGACGTTGTTCCGGTGACAGTGTTTCGCTGTAAACAGCCGCGTACACCACGTCAGTCCAGTCCTGCTCGTGACCGGCCTCCGCGACAGGAAAACCTTTTATCTCTAGTGCTTCAAGCAGATCGACCCTGCCTGCCTTGGCCAAATCTGCCATCAGGTCACGCACATAGCGCCACGTTTTTTCCCGGTCCGGGATCTGATCGAAATAGCTGAAAAACTCGGCAGGCGTCCCTGAACAGATCGCTTTGAAAGTTTTGGTGGTCGCACTGGAATTGTATCGATAATCGGACAGCTGCCTTTTGGCGATGGATCTGATTTCATGCGATGACAATAAAAGCGCACTTGCAGCCAGCATGCCCAATGCGATCCTGGTGCCATTCTTATTATTCCTGTATAGAAAAAGCGCCAGAATGAAAGTATGGACATGCAGTATGCATGCGATAACGAAGATGAAAAAGGCAATTAACGCATCGCCATTGGGCCCACTGCCATCACTGGCCATGGGGAAGGTCTTGCGCATCAAGAACAAATAGACGATAGCCAGCAGACAGCATAAAAATACACTGGTCTTGAAATACAATTTCATCATTTGATCGAACCTGCCATCATGGAAGCAGGCAACATATTACAATAAAAATATTATTTGACCTGTCCGGCATTGTCCAGAATTTCTACTGGTGGCCGTCAGGAACAGTATCCATTCAACCGAAGTCAGCAGACAAATTAATCAGGAAGACGATGGCGATCACACCACTGGCAGCACTGCACCGCAAACTGTTCGACGAAACCGACGGCGTCAAGTTCGCCACGCTCAAGGATAGGCTGATCAAGAAACACGGCGAGACCGACCGACTGGCCGTGCTTGACATATTGAGCGCTTACGCGCGCGACGGCCAGCTGCTGCACTGGCGCACCTCATTGGTACACACCATGGCGGACCTGATACAAGCGCAGGAATTGCAGGAATTTTTCAGCTGGGCCGTGACCATGCCGCAACTGGCCTACTGGGGCATCGACGGCTTGCTGAAAAGCCAGGGCAAGGATGCTTACGAGACCGTGGTGGCGCTGGCTCTCTCGGACTCGCAACCGCTACAAGTCAGGGCCAAGGCCGTGAAAAGCCTGGCCATGCTGAGCCGCCAGCCATTTGACGCCGGCTTGTCGGCCGTTCCCGACTACTGGAAAGCCGAGAGCCTGCCCCTCGACGATGTGCTGGCCTGGCAGCGCGATGGCTATCCGGACGGTGCGGGGTTTGCGCCACCGGCCACGCATGCGTCTTTGGAAGACCCTCGCTCCCCACTGGAAAAAGCGGCAGCGAAACTGGAAAAAAAACTGGCGGCCGAACGCAAGAAGGACCAGGACCTGGCGCGCCCATCGAACTGGCTGGTCATTGCGGATAATGCCGACCTGGCCGCCATCGACCAGCGCTGGGCTTTGCCGGAACAGTACCGGCGCTTCCTGGCCCGCTACTCTCCGCTGCGCGTGTATATCGACAGCAAGCGCTACTTCCAGGGCTTGAACGTGTACGGCGCGGCAGAGCTGCTCAAGGCACAGCACGGCTACTCGTACAATCCGGTTGACCAGGAAGTCATCGCCGGTTGGCCGGCCCACTACGTGGTGATTGCCGATGCGGGCGCCGATCCGTATTGCCTGGATCTATCTGCCATTGAAAATGGCGACGCGCCCGTCTACACGGCCGAGCACGGCGCAGGCGCATGGCATTTTGAACGCCACGCGGACAGCTTTGTCGACTTCCTCAAGGAAATCGCCAAAGCTGCTTAGCCCGGTTCGCCACCGGGGCCGCCCGGTCCGGGACCGCCTGGTCCGCCTGGCCCGCGTCCGCCAGGCGGACCGAAGCGCGGTTCCCGTTCGCCCTCTTTCGCCGCCGACGTGGCGCCGCCCAGGCGGTACGACAGCCCCACATAAATCATGCGTCCATCGAAGCGCCGCGTGCTTGTCTCGCGCAGGGACGCGCTGTTGATGACGGTTTCCATCTTGTTGCTGCTGAATACATCGGTCACATTCATGACCAGGCTCAGCTGCGGTGTCACCGTGTGGCGCCAGCTCACATTCAAGGTATTGTTGGGCGAGCGGTAGCCCTGTCCCGACAGCGTCTTGCCCTGCATTTGCAGGGCCAGCTGCAACTGGTTGGCCGCATCGAACTGGTAATTGAGGCGCGCGCGGCCGCTCAGGGCGTTCGCCGTGCGCGTGCTGCGGTTGCCCAGGTCGTCGGAACTCGTCTGCTGGCTGCGCGCCAGGTTGCCGCTCGTGTTCAGGGTCAGCGACGGCGTCAGCTTGCCGCTGACGCTGAACTCGAGCCCGCTCGAATGGCTGCCCTCGCCGTTTTCCCGCGTGGTCAAGAGCACATTGTCGCTGATAAAGTAGCGGTAATCGACGATGGCGTCCGTGTCGCGGCGGTGGTAGGCGCGCAAGCTGCTTTCCAGGCCCGCGATCTTCGTTTCATAGCCGATCTCGAACGAATCCGTCTGCGTGGGTTTCAGCTTGGGGTTGCCGGCCGACACATTGAACTCGTCGCGGTAGACCACGTACGGATTCAGGTCGCCCGCATTCGGGCGGCGGATGCGGTGCGCATAGCTGAAGCGCAAGTTGCTCTCGTCGCTGACCTTGTAGGTGGCGAACAGGCTGGGAATGTAGCTGACGTAATTGTTGCTGGCCTCGATGCCGCTCGTGATCTGGCGCACGTTCAAGTCCGTGTATTCGGCGCGCAAGCCGGCCAGCGCGCCCCAGCGTTCGGTCAGGCGCATCTGGTAGGAGCCATACAGGGCCACAGTGCGCTCGTCGAGCTCGAAACGGTTGCTGCGCATGGGGTTGACGATTTCCGCCAGGCTGGCCGGGTTGATGTCCGTATACAAAGTGTCGAAGCTGCTCTTGTTGTCAGCCACTTTGTAGCCGAGCTTGGCCGTGCCGCCCGCGAGCGGGCGCTCGTAGTCGCCGCTGAAGTCGACGATGCGGTTGCCCGTTTCGCTGTGCTGGCGCGCGCGGCTGTCGAAGGTGGTGACGGGCGCCACCGCGTAGGTATTCGCGTAATCGCTGTCGCTCTCGTTGGTCGACGACGACACGCGCAAGTCGATTTTGAGGGTTTCGCCCGGCAATTCTCCCTTGTGGTCGTAGCGCGCACCCCAGCTGGTGTTGCGGCTGTCGCCATTGCGCACGGTGCTGCGCGCATAGTCGCCGATGGTGCTGCCCGTGCTGTCGCCATTGATGTAGCGGTCGAGCGAGCGCTGGTCGTTGCTGCGTCCGTTATACGACACGCTGGCGGCCAGGGTGTCGTTGGCGTTCAGGTTGTAATTGACGGTGCCGTGCAAGCCCAGCGAGTCGTTCAAGCCATTGTTGGTGGACTGCTGGCTGCTGGGGGCGAAGGCGCCCGTGCCACGTTCCAGGCGCTCGCGGCTGACCTCCCCCACGGAATTGCGGCCGTCATGGCGCACATTGATGCCGCCCTGGTAGCCCCACGGGCCTTCGTTGTAGGTGCCGGATACGGCACTGTTGTAGCGCCCCGCGATGCCCGCGTTCGCGTTGACGGTGGCAAAGCCGCCCGGCTTGCGGTTGCGCCGCATCACCAGGTTCAGGATGGGGCCGCCACCGGCCTCGTTGCCGAACTGGGCGCCGGGATTGTTGATCACTTCCACGGATTCGATATCGTCGGCGGCCATCGCGGTCAGAGTGGCGCCGCGCGAATCACCCTGCAGCATGGCCGACGGCTTGCCGTCGATCAATATCTGCACATTGCTGCTGCCGCGCAGGGATACGGAACCATCGGGATCGACGGCCACCGACGGCACATTGTTCAAGGCATCGGCCGCCGTGCCGTTGCTGCTGCCCACGTCGGACTTGACGTCGTAGACTTGCCTGTCGATACGGCCCGTGGGGCGCTCGGCCGTCACGCTGACGGAAGGCGGCGCATCGGCAGCGGGCGCTTTGACCGGCGCGGGCTTGACGACGGTATCGCCGCTGGTAGTCGTGGTTTGGGCCTGGACAGCGGCGCCGGAGACGAGCAGGCTGCCGCCCGCCAGACAGTGAAAGAGGATTGTATGCATTTGCTTAAAAAATAATGGAGACGCTACGGATGAGGCACTACGCCGTGGCGTGAGGGCACAGGTGTGGGCACAGTTAAAGCATGCCATGACTCCATTACGCAAAGCAAATGCGAACCATTGTTATTTACTTCAATTTACAAATCTCTTGCACTTGTGGTCATACAGCCTCATCCGATAGCCATTACCTCAGCAAGCCATTGCCGCGCGCCAGTTTCAGCCAGCCCGGATACTCCGTCATCAACAAGTCATACAGTTCCGCGTCGCTGTGCTCGTCGGGCGAGCTGACGGAAAAGTAATTGGCATTGTCGACCAGACGCCCCTGCAATTCGTCGAGCTTTTCCAGGAAGGGAAAATCGGAATCGGCGAAGGCGGAAAGAAACTTGCTTTTCGACTTGCGCCCCTTGCCGATGCCCATGAATTGCCAGAAGATGGGCTCATTGCTGGCCCAGCGCAATTGTTTCTCCGTCGTTGCCTGGTCGCTCGTGCCGCCATCGGTGACGAACATGACGTACACGGGCAGCTCGGCCGCGACGGGCCGCGTGCGCTCGCCGCCGGCCTTGTCGGGAAAATAAAACGCGCGGATCGCCTGCATGGCGGCGCCATAGCGCGTATCGCCTTCGAGCGGATGGCGCTGAATCGCCTGGCTCACATAGGTATTGCAGTTGCTCAAGGCCATGGGCGCCGGATGGTGGACGTTCTTGCCGAACAGGAAAACATCGATCTCGCCATCGTCGTCGAACTTGCAGCCCAGGGCCAGGATGCGTTCGGCAAAACGCTGCACCAGCCCCTCTTTATACAGCCGTCCCATGGAGCCGGAAATATCGAGGCACAGACACACCTTGGCGCGGTGCTCCGACAGCCCCACTTTTTGCAGGGACACGCCCGCCTGCTTGACGAGGCTGACCAGTTGCGGCGCTTCCCGTTCAACGCGCTTTTCCAGGTTGATCTTCGCCTGCATGACGGCCGAGGCCGCTGCGGGGACAGCCTGCTCGACTTCACCGCCGAAATGGCGCACCAGCGCATCGAGTCCGCCATTAAAACCTTGTCCCACGGCCATGCAGCGCCAGCCGCCATCCTTGCGGTAGATCTCTGCCAGCATGACGGCTTTTTCCTGGGCGAAATCCGTACCGGCAAAGGCAAAGCGGGCCAGCTCGCGTCCGCCCGCCTGCAGGCGCACGTGGCCAGCTTGCAGCTGCGACATCACGCCGCCGCCATCGATGGACGCCGTCACGACGAGGCGGTCTATGCCGGCCGGCAAGCGCGCCAGCTGCAAGGCAAACTCGGTCGTGTCGCCGCCGCTGCCGGCACGCGCTTCCACGCCGCCGCACGGCGTGCGCGGCTGGTTGAAAAAGGTCATGTAGCGTTCGTCGGACAGTTTGCCGGCCGTATCGAGGCCGAAGCAGGCCACGTCGAGCGCCAGCCCCTGCGCGGCCACGCCGATCTGCAGCACGCCATCGGGAACGAGATTGGCCAGCGGCAAGCGCTGTCCCTTGGACAAGGTTTCCATCAGTGTCTCCTAGGCGATGTAGCGGCGTGGATTGTCGGCATTGCAATCATCTTCGTCTTCCTTGTCCTCGCCCTTGAAGACGACGGGACCGTTGAAGGCCAGTTGCAGGTTCTCGCCCTGCCAGCTCAGCCACGGCGTCGCTTCGCTGCCCGGCTCCGACGTCTTGCCGGACGGCTCGAGGATGATGCTGTCGTTCGTGACGCGCGCCATGCCGATCACATAGGTGTAGACGGAATCATCGTCGGCCGCCTTGGACAGGCGGAAGTCGAACGCGCACTCGACGATCTGCTCGCCGTATTGCATGACCATCTTCGGCCGCATGGACGCGACCGAGACGGCGCCATTGGCCACCGCCGAATACACGCTGAAGACGAGGCCCACCGTGCCGCCGTAATGCTGCGCCAGCGCGGGATTGACTTCCACTGTTTCCGTGGCCGGCTCCTTGCCCGCCGCGCCCGCCACGTCGCCCAGGTGGCGCACGTAGGGCATGGCGTCGAAACTGCCTGCCGTGTCCGGCGCCTGGATGAAGCGCATCTGGCCATTCGGCAAGAGGATGCCGACACGTAAATCGAGGTCGTCGTTATCGTCGTCGCCATCGCCGTTATCGACCCAGGTGGCCTTGACGGTGAGTTTGCTCGGCGCGCCCGCGCCCTTTTCCAGCGACACCTTGTGCGTCTGACCCGCCTTGGTCAGCGAAATTTTGGATAGGGAAATCTTGGGCGCCGGCGCCGGTTCCGCTAACGCCTGCGCTACCTCGCCGCCGAAATGCGCGACCAGCGCATCGAGGCCGCCATTGAAACCCTGGCCCACGGCCATGAAGCGCCAGCCGCCATCCTTGCGGTAGAACTCGCCCAGCATGACGGCTTTTTCTTGCGCAAAATCGGCGCCCGCATACGTGTAGCGGGCCAATTCTCTGCCGCCGTCGAGCAGCCGCAGATGACCGCTGCCCAGCTGCGCCATGGTGGCGTCGCCATCGATGGCGGCCGTGACGACCAGGCGCTCGATGGACGCAGGCAAGCGGTCGAGCTGGTAGCTGAAACCGGCCGCATCGCCGGACGGCGACGAGGTTTCCACGCCGCCGCACGGCGTACGGGGCTGGTTGAAGAAAGTCATGTAGCGGTCATCGGACAGCTTGCCGGTGGCGTCGAGGCCGAAACAGGCAAAGTCCAGCGGCACGCCGGCGCTGGCCAGACCCAGCTGCACAATATTGCCCGTGACGAGGCCGGACAGCGCCAGGCGCTGCCCCTTGATCAGGTTTTCCATGGAATCAGGGAGAAAGATGGGAAAGGCAGAACCGGGCAGCGGTGCCACCCGGTACATTTACGCAAATAACTGCTTTTTAAGCATTAATACCGAAAGAGCGGGCCAGAGGGCCCAGGCCGCCTTTAAAACCTTGACCGATGGCCTTGAATTTCCATTCGCTGCCGGCACGGTAGACTTCGCCGAAGATCATGGCCGCTTCCGTCGAGCCGTCTTCCGACAGGTCGTAGCGGGCGATTTCCGCGCCGTTGTCGCCGTTCAGGCAGCGGATGTAGGCCTTGCCGACCATGCCGAAGTTCTGCTTGCGGTTTTCCGCGTCGTGGATGGTGACGGCCACGGCGATCTTGTCGATGTCGGCAGGCACGTTGGCCAGGTCGACGGCGATTTTCTCGTCATCGCCATCGCCGCCGCCCGTGGTGTTGTCGCCAGCGTGAGCGATGGAGCCGTCGGCGGACTTCAGGTTGTTGTAAAAAATGAAATCGGCATCGGAACGGGCCTTGCCATCCGTTTTCAGCAGGAAGGCGCTGCCGTCCAGGTCGAATGCGGCGCCATCGGTGGCGCGCGGGTCCCAGCCCAGGCCAATCACGATTTTCTTCAAGCCAGGAGCTTCCTTGCTCAGGTTGACATTGCCGCCTTTTTGCAAACTGATCGCCATGGTAATTCCTCTTTGTTTAATAGGGTTGGTTGCTAAGGGTTGCATTCGGTGTTACAGGTCACGTCGCCGGTGTACCGGCTTGATGAGCCATGAGCCTACCATAAAGTGACTACTTGCCAGCCGCGCACTATTAAAAATAATGCCATACAGAAAATACCATGCCGCTGTCCCAATGCGCAAAATGATGGATAATGCCGCTCGACAAAAATTTTCATCATCCTTGAACCCCGGCTTATCCTTGAACAACACCAAGATACGGCTCGACTGCATCCCCGGTACCCTGTGCGACGAGCGCCTGTGGTCGCGCCTGGCGCCTGCCCTGGGCGGCGCCTTTGATCTGCGGCACGTGCCCCTGCATGAGGCGCGCACGCGCCCGCAGATGCAGCAGATGATCGCCAGCCACAGCGCCCAACAGGCCCATCTGGTGGGCTTTTCGCTGGGCGCCTATCTGGCGCTCGAACATGCGCTGGCGCACCCGCAGCGTGTCCAGTCCCTTACTTTGATCGCCAATTCCGCCAAAGGTTTGCTGCCGGCGGAAATCGAAGCGCGCCAGCGCATTGTCGCCATGCTGGAACGCAATGCCTATGCGGGCATCACGCGCCAGCGCCTGCGCGAACTGCTGCACCCGTCGCACTTGGACGATGCATCGATCACGGATCTGATCCGGCAAATGGGGCTGGACCTGGGCAAGGACGTGCTGCTGGCGCAATTCGTCACCACCATCGATCGCCCCGACCTGATGGCGCGCTTGCCGGAACTCGATTTTCCCGTGCTGATCGTGGGCGCCGAAGACGACAAGCTCGTCGATCCCGACGATCTGCGCGCCATGGCCGCCCGCCTGCCGCAGGCCACCCTGCACCTGCTGAAAGAGAACACCGGCCACATGATTCCGCTGGAGGCGCCGGGCCCGCTGGCCGACGCCATGCGTGTGCATCTGGAGGCAGCGGGCAATTTCAACGATAATGACGGGCATCGGGCATCGCCCCCACCACTTTGACAGAACCAATGAGCCATCTGACCATCATCGTCGCCACCGACCAGCAAGGCGGCATCGGCATCGACAACACCCTGCCGTGGAAATTGCCGGAAGACATGGCGCATTTCAAGCGCTTGACGACGGGCCATCCCGTCCTCATGGGCCGCAAGACCTTCGATTCCATCGGCCGTCCGCTGCCGAACCGCCGCAACATCGTCATCACGCGCAACCCGGACTGGCGCCATGAGGGCGTGGAAGCGGTATCGTCGGTGGAAGCGGCCATCGCCCTGCTCGACGGCGCCGAAGGTTACGTCATCGGCGGCGCCGAGATCTACAAGCAGTCACTACCCCTGACACAGCGTTTGCTGATCACGGAAATCGGCCAGACATTCGATTGCGACGCTTTTTTCCCCGCCGTTGACCATGCCGTGTGGCAAGAGACCGCGCGTGTAGCGCATGTTTCGGAGAAATCCGGCCTGCCTTACGCCTTTGTCACGCTGGAACGCAAAGCCTGACAAGGTTGAGAATGATGGCCAGAATGTTGCTGTAATACCCCTGTCACACCCATGCGTCACGCTAGCGTACGCTTGTGACGCTTTGCTACGATATTTTTTCCCGCAGAGGCCGCATTTCTGCGAGAATCCCGTTCTTATTTTTTTTCTGCGGCTGCCGGCTTGTATCACCGCCTGAGGTCGCGCCCTAGTCCGCCCCTTCACATCTGTCAGGGGCGGCTTGCTTTTTTGGAGACATGCATGAAATTTCGTTTCCCTATCGTCATCATTGACGAGGATTTCCGTTCTGAAAATACGTCCGGCCTGGGCATTCGCGCCCTTGCCGCCGCAATGGAAAAAGAAGGCATGGAAGTGCTGGGCGTGACCAGCTACGGCGATTTGTCGCAATTTGCCCAGCAACAATCGCGCGCGTCAGCCTTCGTGCTGTCGATCGACGATGAGGAATTCGGCGGCGGTTCCATCGAGGAAACCGACCACGCATTGAAATCGCTGCGCGCCTTCGTCGAGGAAATCCGCTACAAGAACGCCGACATCCCCATTTATCTGTACGGCGAAACGCGCACGTCGCGCCACATCCCCAACGATATCCTGCGCGAACTGCATGGTTTCATCCACATGTTCGAAGATACGCCGGAATTCGTCGCGCGCCACATCATCCGCGAAGCGAAATCCTACCTGGACGGCCTGTCGCCGCCGTTCTTCCGCGCGCTGGTGCACTACGCCAACGACGGTTCCTACTCGTGGCACTGCCCCGGCCACTCGGGCGGCGTGGCCTTCCTGAAGTCGCCGATCGGCCAGATGTTCCACCAGTTCTTCGGTGAAAACATGCTGCGCGCCGACGTCTGCAACGCCGTCGAAGAACTGGGCCAACTGCTCGACCATACGGGTCCTGTGGCCGCGTCCGAGCGCAATGCGGCGCGCATCTTCAATGCCGACCATTGCTATTTCGTCACCAACGGCACCTCGACCTCGAACAAGATGGTGTGGCACTCGACCGTGGCGCCAGGCGACATCGTCGTCGTCGACCGCAATTGCCACAAGTCGATCTTGCATTCGATCATCATGTGCGGCGCGATTCCCGTGTTCCTGATGCCGACGCGCAATCACCTGGGCATCATCGGCCCTATCCCGCTGCACGAGTTCACGCCGGAAAGCATTGCCCGCAAAATCGAGGCGAACCCGTTCGCGCGCGAAGCAAAGAACAAGAAACCGCGCATTCTGACCATCACCCAATCGACCTACGATGGCGTGATCTACAACGTGGAAACCCTGCGCGAAATGCTGGACGGCAAGATCGACACCCTGCACTTCGACGAAGCATGGCTGCCGCACGCCACCTTCCACGATTTCTACAAGAATATGCACGCCATCGGCAAGGACCGTCCGCGCGCCAAGGAATCGATGATCTTCTCCACCCAGTCGACGCACAAATTGCTGGCCGGCCTGTCGCAGGCGTCGCAAATCCTCGTGCGCGAATCGGATACGGTCAAGCTGGACCAGGACGCCTTCAACGAGGCTTACCTGATGCACACGTCGACGTCGCCGCAGTATTCCATCATCGCCTCGTGCGACGTGGCCGCGGCCATGATGGAAGCGCCGGGCGGCACGGCCCTGGTGGAAGAATCGATCATGGAAGCGCTCGATTTCCGCCGCGCCATGAAGAAGATCGACCAGGAATGGGGCCAGGACTGGTGGTTCCAGGTGTGGGGTCCGTCCAGCTTCAACGACGAAGGCATGGGCCAGCAGGAAGACTGGATGATACGTGCCGAGGATGACTGGCACGGCTTCGGCGACCTGGCTCCCGGCTTCAACATGCTCGACCCGATCAAGGCGACCATCGTCAACCCGGGCCTGTCGCTGGACGGCCAGTTCGGCGACACGGGCATCCCCGCGTCCATCGTCACCAAGTACCTGGCAGAGCACGGCGTCATCATTGAAAAATGCGGCCTGTACTCGTTCTTCATCATGTTTACCATCGGCATCACCAAGGGCCGCTGGAATACCCTGCTGACCGCGTTGCAGCAGTTCAAGGACGACTACGACAAAAACCAGCCGATGTGGCGCATCCTGCCGGAATTTGCGGCGGCCAACCCACGCTACGAAAAAATGGGCTTGCGCGACCTGTGCCAGCAAATCCACGATTTCTACAAGGCCTACGACGTGGCGCGTCTGACGACGGAAATGTATCTGTCGGACATGATCCCGGCCATGAAGCCGTCAGACGCCTTCGCCAAGATGGCGCACCGCGAAATCGAGCGCGTGGCCATCGACGAACTGGAAGGCCGCATCACGTCCATCCTGCTGACGCCATACCCACCGGGCATTCCGCTCTTGATCCCGGGCGAGCGCTTCAACAAGACCATCGTCGACTACCTGCGCTTCGCGCGCGACTTCAACGAGCGCTTCCCTGGCTTCGAGACGGATGTGCATGGTCTCGTGAAACGCGAAGTCGATGGCAAACGCGGATACTTTGTTGACTGTGTCAAGTTGGACGAGAACGTCTAAAAATCGTCCATGGCGGCGTTGCATTGCCTAGCCGTACTACTCGTACTGTCTTCGGCAATGCGCCTTGCCCTGAACGTTTTTAGCCATTCTTGTGACGTTCGTTAAAAACAGTTAATGCGACTTAACGCCGCCTGATGCAGATCAGGCGGCGTTTTTCATTGCGGCCTACCGCGCACGCTTGCGCCAGATCAAACGGCTGGGGTATCGGGCTTCTAAGATGGGCCACTCGTGCCCTCGTGATGGCTGGCATATGACGCTCAAGGTGTGGCTGGAAATCGTGCAGCAGGCGGCGGCTGGCAGTGGCGCCTTGCTGATGACGGCCTTGGAGCAGGCTCAGGTAACTGTAGCCCGGCGGCACGATGGCGAGGAGGATGGCGCGGGCATCGTGCTGTTTGCCGAGGCCAATGCCGCGCTGCTGCAAGCGCTGCCTGCGCTGTGCCGCCATGCCTCCGTGCTGGCCATTGCCGCCTGCGGCCAGCCCACCAGTTGCGCGCAAAAGCGTGCCCTGATGGCGGCCGGCGCGCTCGATGTGCTGCTGTGGCCGGCCGGTAGCATCGATGCGGGCCAGGTGCTGGCGCGCCTGCAGCGCTGGCAGGCCGTGGCGCAGTTGCTGGCGTCCAGCACCGTGCGCCAGCAGCTGGTGGGCGAGAGCGCGGCCTGGACCGCGCTGCTGCACCAGGTGGTGGAAATGGCCGCCTTCAGCCAGGCGTCGATGCTGATCACGGGCGAGACGGGCACGGGCAAGGATTTACTGGCGCAACTGATCCACCGTTTAGGCAACTGCAGTGGCGACTTCACCATTCTCGACTGCACCACCTTGTCGCCGGACCTCGCTGGCAGCGAACTGTTCGGCCATGAACGGGGCGCTTTTACGGGCGCGGCGGCCGCGCGCGACGGCGCTTTTGCCCTGGCCGACGGCGGCGTGCTGTTTCTCGACGAAGTGGGCGAACTGCCGCTGCCGCTGCAGGCACAGCTGCTGCGGGCCATCCAGGAGCGCAAATACAAGCGCGTGGGTGGCAATACCTGGCAACCGACCCAGTTTCGCCTCGTTTGCGCCACCAACCGCGAACTGGAATACGAGGTGGCGCGCGGCGCCTTCCGCGCCGACCTGTATTACCGCATCGCCGGCTGGCGTTGCCAGACGCCCCCCCTGCGCGAGCGCCAGGACGATATCCTGCCGCTGGCCCGGCATTTCCTCGCCGAGCTGGCGCAGTGCCCTCCGCCCGCGCTGGACGCGGCCGTGCGCGAATACCTGCTGCTGCGCGACTATCCGGGCAATGTGCGCGAACTGCGCCAGACCGTCACGCGCATCTGGCACCGCCATTGCGGACCCGGCCCCATCACCATCGGCGCCCTGCCACCCGACGAACGGCTGCTGGCGCCGCTCTGGCCCGACCAGCATTTCGAAGCGGCCGTGCGGCGGGCCCTGGCCCAGGGCTGCAAGCTGTCGCACATCACGCGCTGCGCCACCGACGTGGCCATCCGCCTCGTGCTGGCCGAGGAACACGGTAACAACCAGCGCGCCGCCGCCCGCCTGGGCATAACCGACCGCGCCCTGCAGATACGCCGCAAGACGGCCGCCTGCGAGGAGCAAGCCGCTACTGCCGCGACACCGCCAGCCGCCCTTTGATCTGCCTCACGCCAGCCCCGCCAGCCGCAAAAAATTGCCGCCCGTGATCAGCGCCGCATCGGCTGGCGGCAAGCCCAGCAAATGAATCTTGTGCAATTCCAGTCCCGGATGCAGCCAGGGGCCGTCCGAACCGAACAGGACCTTGTGCGGCCCCGCGCGGCGCACGGTCTGCTGCAGCAAGTCGAAGCGGCGCACGCCCGAGCTGTCCGTATGGATGTTCGGATGCCGCACAAGGTGGTCGATCAGCGCCAGCTGCGCCGCCCAGTCGTCGCCAAAGCTGCCCAGGTGGGGCAGGATGAAATTGACGTCGGGGTACTGCTGCGCCAGCAGCTCGGCCACGGCCACCTCGCCGGCCGGGTCGTACAGCACGGGCAAGCCGAAGAAGCGCGCCGCCTCGCACAGTTCGCCGCTGATGCGCGCGTCAAGCCGGTGCGCCTTGATGCCGACAAAACCGTAACGCTCAACGGCCGTGCGCACCAGGTCCTGGATGCGGCCCCGGTCGCGCCGCGCATGCACGAAGGCAAAGCCGTAAAACCGCTGCGGATCGGCGGCGACCAGGCGCGCCACGCCATGGTTGGCGATGGCGTAATCGGAGTGGAAGGCGGCGAACAGCACGCTGCGGGCGATACCGGCCGCCTGCGCGCGGCGCAAGTAGGCCTGCAGCGGCGCATCGCTGTCCCACGGCCCGCTCAAGCCGTCGCCCGGTCCCGCATGGCAGTGGCAATCGATGATCATCGTGCCGCGCTATTGCCAGTCGCCCATGACGACGATGCGGTTGCCGCGCCGGCGCCAGCGTCCGCTTTCCTCCTCCTGCTGCGGCGCAGGCGAACGAAAGTGCGGCAATTGCTGGTGCAGGGCCCGCGTCAGCGCGCTTTCCACGGCGCGCGTGCTGCCATCGCCGTCGCCGGCCAGGCGCGCCGCCTGTCCCGCGATGCGCACGAAGCGGCGCGCCAGCTCCAGTTCGCGGTCGGCCGGCGCTGCGTTCTCCATTTCGAGCTCCAGCGCATTGCTGGCCGCGCGCCCCAGGGCCGAACCGAGCGCCGTGCCCACGCCCGGTATCGGGATCATCGAACCAAGGGCGCCGCCGACAAAGGGCAAGGCCGTCTTGGCCACGGCCTTCAAGGCGCCGCCCAAGGGCTTGGCCACCTTGGCGATGGTAGCGCCCACTTTCTTGACGCCCTTCCACACGCTCTTGAAGACATTGCCGAGAAACTGGTCGAGTTCCTCCTCGCTGGCCACTTCCAGCAACTCCATGGCCAGTTGCAGTTCTTCCTCCTCGCTGAAGACGGCCGGCGCGCGGCCCTTGCCGGGCCACTCCCGGCCGAATTCCAACACTTCAAACGCGGCGCCGGCCCGCTGCCGGCATTGCCCGCATTCACATTCGAGTTGGTGCATGATGCTCTCCTTCGCAGTCGTCAAGGTACTGTCGTCGTCAGCCCCACATTTCGCCCAGCACGGCCATTTCCAGTTCGCGCCGCTGGTTCGTCAACACGCCGCGCCGGTGGGTAAACATGTCGCTGTGGATACCCTTTTCCAGACTGCGCCGCTGTGCCGCCGACGATAGCGGCGCCACATAGACGTCATGCGCGCTCATGTCCATGCCCATCATCTTGCCGCACAAATGGTGCTGTTTCAGGCGCCGCCGCAAATCATCGGTCTGGCCGCTGTAGGCGCGCCGGCCATCCTTGGTGTCGAACTCGATCACATACAGGCCCGGCCCCGTGGCGTTCGCATCGTTGACGGCCTGCGGAATCGCTCCCACCGCCTGGTAGCGCAAGGCGGCCGCGCTCGGCACGCGGCCCAGGGTGGACGCCAGGATGGGCGGCACTTCGCCCTGCATCTGGCCGTCATCCTGGTCCGGGTCCTGATTTTGTCCTGTATCCTGTCCTTGATACTGGCCCGTGTCCTGATACGGCGCCGGCTCGTGCTGGCCGCCGAACACGGGATACGGCGCCGGATAAATGGTGGGATAGATGGCGCCATAGCCGCCCCAGCCCCGGTAGCGCGGCGGATACGGCAAGGGCGGCGGCGGATAGCGGGGCGGCCGGCGCCCCTGGCCCTGGTAGCGTGGCGGCGCGGGACGGCGCGGGCCCCGCAGCGGCGGCCTTGCACGCAGGCCGCCACCGCGCAGGGCGCCGCGCCCACCTCCCGGGCGCGCACGCTCGCCTTCCCATTCGCTCTCCCATTCACCTTCCCACTCGCCCCCGTCCTCCCCTTCTTGCGTCCCTTCTTGCGACCACTCTTGCGACCATTCCCCCAGCCATTCCTGCTCGCCGGCCGCTCCCGCCTGTCCCGCAAAGGGCAGCATTTCAAACGCTTCGTTCATATCGCCTCCTCGTGTGATGTTCAAGCAAGTCCATCGCCTGTTCCAGTTGCCGGGGCGTCTGGTCGGCCCGCAGCAGAAACGTCAGCGCGCCGGGACCGTTCCCCGCTTGCGCCAGCGCCAGCACGCCCGCCTCGCGCAAGGCTGGCTGCAAATGGGCGCGTCCGGGCAGGCGCTGCACGGGGAAGCTGCCGCCCCGGCAAGCGATACCGGCCGCCACCATTCCCGCCCGCCATTGCGCCACCCTGTCCGCCAGCCTGGCGCGCAAGGCATCGCCGTGGCGCGCATTGAGCGCCAGCGCCCGCCGCGCCGCCGCCAGCACGGCCGCCGAGGGCGCACTGGCATGCACGCGCGTCTGGCTGTGCGCCGCGAAGCGCCGCAGCAGCTTGCGGCTGCCGGTCAGCACCGCCAGCGGCACGCCGAATCCCTTGGCCAGCGAGGCGCCGATGATCAGCGATTCCCCATGCAAGCCATGCAGCCGCGCCGAGCCGCCGCCCTGTGTACCCGTCACGCCCAGCACCTGCGTGTCGTCGAGCAGCAAATAACCGTCGCCCTGGCGCGCCAGGGCCGCATAGCCGGCCAGCGGCAAGACCTGTTCGCTGCCCGGCACATAGCCATCGGCCAGGATCAATGGACGCCACCCTTGCCTGCCCCAGACCGTCACCAGCTGCCGCAGCGCCGCCATCTCGCCGCTGGGAAACACTTGCTGCGGCAAGCCCAGGGCCTGCGCCCGCTCGGCGCCCCAGCGCGCGATGGCGTAGCTGCCGCCATCGATAAGGATCACCAGGCGCTCGGCAGCCAGCATGCCGAACAGGTCCCAGAACAGGTGCAGGGTCGACGGCAGCACGCAGGCCGCTTCGCAGCCTTGCAGGGCAGCGAGATCCGCGGCCAGGGCCTGCGCGCCGGGCGGCTCCTGCAGCGCGGCCGGCTGGCCCAGGGTCAGGCTGCTCCACGGCGCCAGCGCGGCGGCCGGATGGCGCATGCCCAGGTACAGGGCACTGGTAAAGTCGAGCATGCACGCGCCCCGCTCCCGCCCTAGACGCTGCGCAGTTGCTGGCTCAGGCGCTGGCGCAGCAACACCGAGGGCATCGTCGATTCGACCACCGGGTCGCTGCTGTCGACGGACAGGTCGACCCCGGTGGCGGCGCGGTAGCCGTGGATATAGCCCTGCACTTGTGGGCGCCAGAAACGCGCCCAGTTGAACGCCTGGGTCGGCTCATAAATGTCGCTCCAATTGCCGTAGCGCACGGAGAGCAGCAATTGCTCGCCAAAGATGGCCAAGTTACGGAAATGCATCACACTCGTATCCGTCCAGCCCTGCAGTTTCTTCATGGCGTCAACCCTGTCCATCCACGGTTCCGGATACGCGACCATCACGCGCGTCGGTAAAAATTCACGGAATTCGGGGCGCGCCAGCATCCATTGCTGCATCAGCATCTCGATGCGTGCCGTCGACGGCAAGTCGCCGAACTGGTTATGCGCGCCCTGCGACAGGATCAGGTGGATCTCTTTCAAGGCATTCAGCACGGGGAAGGCGTCGGCCTTCACGGTGGTGTCGTCATCCTGCTTGTAGAACGAAGTCAGCAGGCGCAGCAAGTGGTGGAACGCTTCCAGGAATTTGGAGCGGCTATCGGCTGGCCGGAAGTGCTGCACTGCCTTGCCGTCCAGGCGCACACCGTAGTGATGGTCATACTCATAGTTCCGGCGCATCACGGTCAGCCGATGCTGTTCATCCTGCGTGTATCCCCACAGCAAATTATTCAGCGGACGCAGCATGTCGATTTCCGTGTTCGACAGGGGGTCGAGATGGTTGCCCGGCGCGCGCAGGTTCTGGAAGCGTTGCGCGATGGCGTTCATGGTTTGCACGAGCATGCCCTCTTCATGCCAGTACGACCAGATCAGTTCCAGCAGACAAGGATTGGCCAGCTTTTCCTGGATGATGCCAAAGCACAGGTCCACTTCGCCTTCCTGGCCGCGCGGGATGCTGATGGGGATGTCGGGCAGCTTGCGGCGGATCACGGCCAAATAGGGCAAGGTCTGGAAGCCGTCGATGTTTTCCAGGTAGTCGTTGCGCAGCACGGTTTCCAGGTCGCGTCCCTGGGGGATGTCGCGCCGGTCCAGGTAAGCGTTGTCCTCGGCCGGATTGAAGGCCAGCGGCTGGTTCAGCACGCCGCAATTGACCATCACGAACGCTTCCGTCGCCACTTTCAGCACGCGGTAGGAATCGGCATCGGAAAACGGCAGCGCGCGGCGCTGCTTGAGCTGCTGGAACATCTCCGTCTTTTTGACGAAGCGTTCCTGCTCGAAGCCGCGCACGCTGGCCAGGTCGCCGCAAAACAGGCTGTCCATGAAATGCAGGTAATTGGTAAACGACATCGCCTCGGTGCTGTTGCGTATCAAGGTCCACAGCGGCAAGTCTTCCGTCGGCTCCGTTTCCGTGCGCGTCAGCGACACGCCCACATTGCCGGAGATGGGCTGCGGCTGGCGCTCTTCCGTCTCGTATTCCGCATCCAGCGCCAGCATGGCGTTCGGACTCAGGCCTTCCGGCACGGGCAAGGCGCTGCGCAGTTCGGGCCGCTGCGACAGCATCATCTGCCCCATGAAGCGGTGCATGCCGGCGCGCCGCACTTGTGTGGTAAACGCGTTGTCCGCGCCGCGCATCGGTACCCATGGCGCGGCGGCCAGCACTTGCACCTGGTCGCGCCCGTCGGCGCTTTGGTCGCCGTCAAACGAGATCGTGGCCACGGCACGGTCGCCCACCCTGCCGAAATGGCAGTCGCTGGGATGGCAGTCGGCCGTTTCAAACGCCAGCGTCACCTGTGGATTGAGCTGGGGCGTGAAGCACAGCACGGCGCTGCAGCCGGCCTGCACCGTCACGCACTGGGGCGCTGTGGCGGGGAAATTGCCATACACCCCCACGTAGCTGCCCGTCGCCAGGTCGGTAAACACGGTGCCGCCACGCCCATCCGTCCAGCGCACGCCCACCAGCATGGCGGGGTCGGGTACCCAGGTGGCGGCATTGAACAGATGGCAATCAGCATCATTGCCCCGGTACAGGCTGATGGCGGCATTGACGACCATGGCCCCGCTGTCCTGCTCGTGTACGGTGACGGCGATGCCGCCGCCGTGGTGTTTCGGACCCGCCTGGCCCGCCCCTCTGTTCTTGCCACCCATATTACTGCTCGTCTTGCTGCTCATGTCATTCTCCTCAATGGATAATCAAACGGGATGCCAGGGGCGGCAGCGGCCTGCCGGACTGGCTGCCATGCCGCACGACATCGGCGCACAGCTCCGAGGTGTCCAGGGTGCTGCGCAAGGCCCAGTGGGTCAGCAAACGCCCCAGCAGCTCGCTTTCGTCTTCCGGGCTCAAGGTGCCGCTGGCGCGCGCCTGCCCCAGCACGGCGAAGACCAGGGTCGGCGCGGCCTGGTACATCTGCGCCGGCGCCAGAGTCCAGCTGCGAAACAGCTGCCCCAGCATGGCCGGCTGGCGCGTGCGCACGGCCATGGCTTCGACCAGCGAGCCGCCGCGCAAGGCAGGCGGCCGGTGCTGCACCAGCAAGCCCACGAGGGCCGCCATGCTGGCCTGCAACTGCTCCAGCAGCCGCTGCCGGGCCGGCGGCAGGCCGGCCAGCGGGTAGTACGACAGCCACAGCTGCTCCAGGCGGTCCCACTGCGGATGCGGATACAGGGCCCGCCCCATGGCGCAGCTCAGGCGCACCCGCAGCCACGGCACCGGGTGGGGATCGTCGATATTGAGGCGGAAGACAAACACGCGCGGCAGGCTGACCACGCCGATCAGGCCCAGGGTGGCGGCCACGCCGACCCGCGCCAGCGACCAGAAATCGGCCACGATCTCGGAAATCCACCGTTCCCACAGCTGCCACACGTGCACGGCACCGCTGCCGCCGTGCTGCATGGCTTGCAGCACGGGCCGCAAGGACGCCACCAGGTCCAGCAGCGCCGCGCCCTGGTGGCCCACCTCGTGCACGAGCGACGAGGCGATGCTGCTGCCGATCATGCGTTCGCGCGGCAGGCGGATGATGGCGACGGGATTGTCGCCGCCGCCGGGCAGGCGCGTGCGCGCGCGGCGGATGGCCGCGCCCGGGCCCCGGTCCAGGTAGCAGATCACGGGCGGCGCCTGGTACACATTGCCGGGCAGCGCCAGCGCGTCGGCGGCAACGATGTCGAGACCGGCCAGCCACACACCCGTCTTGTGCTCGCTGCGTTGCGTGATGACTTCGTTGAACAGGTCGAACTGGGTCAGCGCGGCATTGAATTTCAGGCGCAGGAAAGTGAAGCGGCGCTGTGCCTCGGCGGCCGTGGCCATGCTGGCGCCGTCGGCGTGCTCGCGCCGCAGCCACCACTGGAACTGGGCCACCATGCGCCGCAATGCGCGCCGGCCCTGCACCAGCTGGCTTTCGATGGCCGACTGGGCGCTGGGCATCAGGGCGGCCGCCAGCACCGTCGGCTCGATCAGCGCGAACGGTTCCAGCCGCGCCAGCCGCGTCAGCAGCGAACGTGCTTCCTGCGCCAGCATCCAGGCAGCGTAAGCGCCGATGGCCATGATGTCAGACACCGTACAAGACGATTTTGTGGCCCTGGCGCGCCCAGCGCCCGCTGGACTGGCGCATGCCGCCCTGGCCCTGGCCGCGTCCGCTCCCCTGCGTCATGCCGCCGCCCGCACCGGCGCCGCTGCCGCCCTGCGTGGCCACCTGGCTGCCGGGGCGTCCCAACAAGCCGGGCGCGAACTGGCGCGCCGCCGCGCTGGCGGCCGCCTGGGCGATGGCGCGCGGGTCGCCCGCACCGCGTGCCTGCGCGGCGCGGTTGACGGTGTCGGCGGCCAGGCGCACGAACTGCTTGGCGCCCTCGAATTCGCGGTCCTCATTCGACGACGCCTCCGCCTCCAGCCCCAGCGCGTTGCCGGCGGCCGAGGCCAGGCCGCTGCCGATCTTGGCCCCCAGCGGGCCGCCGAAATAGCCGCCGATCGCGCCGCCGGCCAGGGGAATGGCCTTTTTCGCTACGCCCTTGAGCACGCCGCCGATCGCTTGTCCTACGGGCGACTTGATGATGCCGCCCGCCACCGAGGCGGCCTTGCGCAGGAAATTGCCGAGAAACTGTTCCAGCTCGGCTTCATTGCTGACCGACAGCAGTTCATTCGCCAGTTCCATCTCCTCGGTCTCGGAAAACATGGCGTTCGCGCCGCCCTCGCCGCTCCACTCGCCCTGGCCAAACTCGAACTGTTCCGCTTCAAAGCCGGACATCTCCTGCCCGTATTCCAGGGTCGTACGATCTAAGTCATGCATGATGAGCTCCTGTAAGTTAACACCTCGGTTGACACTCAGTTGACACTACAGCGCCGGACAGATGCCCGTCCGGCTAACAATCGAGCACGACGATGTGCCCGCCCTCGCGGCGCCAGCGGCCACCGTCCGGCCCCGGCGTTTGCGGCGCCTGCCTGAGCAAGCCTGGCGCCACGCTGCGTGCCACTTGCAGCAAGGCCGTCTCCACCCGCGCCCTGGGTGCGCGCGCGCCCGTGCCGCCGTCCTGCGCCAGCGCCGTATTGACGGCATCGATCAGGTGCACGACCTGGCGCGCCAGTTCGAATTCCTTGTCTTCCGGGCTCAATCCTTCCAGTTCCATGCCGAAGATGCCGGCGGCGCGCCGCTTGAGCGCCTGCGGCGAACCGCCATGCAGGGGCAGCAGGGGCGCCACCACCTTGCCCAGCAGCTGACGCAGCGGCCCTTCCAGCGGCGTGCCGCGCACTTGCTGGCCCGCCGCCGTGGCACCCAGCTGGCGCGCCAGGAAAGCGTCGAACTGCGCCGGCGCCTGCAATTCCAGCAACTGCGCCGCCAGTGCCAATTCATCTTCCTGCTGCAAAGGCAGCATGCCCGGCGCTTCAGGCAATTCCATTTCGGGGCGATAGGCGAGCAGACGGCTGGTCATGGCAGGCTCCGGCAACAAGGGAAGGCACGCGGCCCATGCCCTGTTATTGCAAGGGTCGTGCCAGCAAGGACAAGGGAAAAGCGGCGGGTAACGGCGAACGGTGTTTCGCCGATGGCGTAAAAACCATGGTTTCCGGCGAAGCTGTTTTCGCTCTGTCCATGAGCTTTCAAACAAGCTTAATTCGATGAAATTGATTACGTCGTCTATCCACCACAGTGGCCATGATCGGCAAAAAATATTTTTTATTTTCAAACAGTTAAGTTCGCGCTACCGCACCGAAACCATACCCAACACCACGCCAACGTCCGGTAAATGAAAATGTGGCCAACACGTAAATAGTTAATTGAAAACAGGATTCTGGTAGCTAAGGCCTACAATTAACGGGCTAGAATTTGATTGCCTGAGAGAAACTAAATGACTGACCCTACTTTGCGCCGTTTGCTGGGCATCACATTGTTCAGCCTGCTTTCCGCCTGCGGCGGTGGCGGTGGCGGTGACAGCAAGACCGGCTCCACCCAGAATCCTGACATCTCGGTCGTGCCGCCTGCGACAACCGCCCCCGGCGCCACGCCGGGCGATACCATGTCGCGCCCGCCGACCCTGACCACGCCCCCGGCCAGCCAGGCGGTCACCACCTTCAACAGACAGCAAGCGTCGCGCTTCCTGGGCCGCGCCACGTTCGGGCCCAACATGGCTGCCATCGATGCGCTGGTGGCCAGCGACAGCGACACCTGGTTCAATACTCAGTTTTCCAAGCCGCAAACCTTGCACCGCAAATACATCGACACGATGCTGGCCACAGAGGCCGCCGGCGGTGAAAAGACCCGCTATACGCAGTTCTACGAATCGTTCTGGCAGCAAGGCATCCGCGGCGAAGACCAGTTGCGCCAGCGCATGGCCTTCGCCCTGTCGGAAATTTTCGTCATTTCCATACAGAATGAAGAACTGGTGGCGCGGCCGCGCGGCATCGCCAGCTACTACGACATGCTGGGCCAGCGCGCCTTTGGCAATTTCCGCGACCTGCTCGAAGGCGTGGCCCTGCACCCGATGATGGGCCTGTACCTGTCGCACCTGCACAACCAGAAGGAAACGGCCACGCGCACGCCCGATGAAAACTTCGCCCGCGAAGTGATGCAGCTATTTACCATCGGCTTGCATCAGTTGAACGCGGACGGCAGCCTGAAACTGTCCGGTGGCAAGCCCATCGATACTTACAGCCACGACGACGTGGCGGGCCTGGCCAAGGTCTTGACGGGATGGGGCTGGGCCGGTCCCGACCGCAACTGGATGCGTTTCAATGGCGGCGTGATCGCTCCCGACCGCGACTGGCAGCCCATGCAGAACTACCCGGACTTCCACTCCACGTCGGAAAAACGCTTCCTGGGCCAGGCCATTTCCGGCGCCACCAGCGGCGAGGGGGACTTGAAACTGGCGCTCGACACCCTGTTCAACCATCCGAATACGGGACCGTTCTTTGCCCGCCAGCTGATCCAGCGCCTCGTCAGCAGCAATCCCAGCACCGCCTACGTGGGCCGCGTTGCCGCCGTGTTTGCCAACAATGGCAGTGGCGTGCGCGGAGACATGCAGGCCGTCATCCGCGCCGTGCTGCTTGACCCGGACGCGCTGGCCCCGGCCGGCAGCACCATGCGCACCGGCAAGTTGCGCGAGCCGCTGCTGCGCTTGGCGCACTGGATGCGCGCCTTCGACGCGAAACCCGCGAGCGGTCGCTACCGCATCTATTATGTGGACGATCCCCTAGCCGGCCTGGGCCAGAGTCCCTTGAACGCGCCTTCCGTCTTCAACTACTTCAGGCCCGGCTATATGCCGCCCAACTCGGCCCTGGCCAGCGCGGGCCTGCTGGCGCCGGAATTGCAGATCACATCGGAACCATCGGTCACCGGCTACCTGAACTACATGCAGGCCACCATTGCCAATGGCGGCGGCGACTACCGCGATATCGCGCCGGACTACACACGCGAACTGGCGCTGGCCGCCGACGCGGGCGCCCTGCTCGATCGCATCGACCTGCTCCTGATGCATGGCAGCATGCCCGCCAGACTGCGCGGGCAAATCCTGACCGCCGTCAATGGCATCAGCATCCCTGCGGCCACGGCCAGCAATGCCACGCAAGTTGCCACGGCCCAGGCCAACCGCGTCAAGCTGGCCATTTTCCTGACCATGGCCTCGCCGGCCTACCTGGTACAAAAGTAAGAGCGATCACATGCAAAATTTTCCATTTTCCCGCCGCCGCTTCCTCGGTTCCATGCTGAGCCTGGCCGGTACCACGGCCGCTCCCTTCGCCATGAACCTGGCCGCCATGGGTAACGCCGCCGCGCAATCGGCCGACGATTACAAGGCCATGGTCTGCCTGTTCATGGCAGGCGGCAACGACGCCTTCAACACGGTGCTGGCCACCGATCCCACGTCATGGGCTCAATACACGCGCCTGCGCAACACGGGCGGCGCAGGTTCCATCCATCTGCCCGGCTTGAGCGAGACGGGCGGCGTCTTGTCCATCGTGCCCGCCACGGCGCAAACGGGCCGCACCTTCGCCCTGCATCCCCAGCTGAAGCCCCTGAAAGACCTGTTCGACAATGGCCGCGCCGCCATCGTGGCCAATGTGGGTACCCTGATCCAGCCGGCCACCCTGGCGCAGTACAGGGCGGGCAGCGTGGCCTTGCCGCCCAAGCTGTTCTCGCACAACGACCAGCAATCGACGTGGCAATCGGGTTCGCCGGAAGGCGCCAGCACGGGCTGGGGCGGCCGGGTGGCCGACGTGGCCGGCGCGCTTAATACGAATGCCATGTTCACGGCCATTTCCGCAGCAGGCAACACCGTCTTCCTCAGCGGGCGCCAGGTGCGCCAGTTCCAGGTGGGCCAGGCAGGTGCCGTGCCCATCCGCGGCCTGAGCGGCAGCCTGTATGGCAGCACGGGCGGCGCGGGCGCGCTGCAAGCCATCATCAACGAGGCGGGCAGCGACCTGATCGAACAGGAACACGTGGCAGTCGTGCAGCGCGCCATTTCCAGCCAAAGCATCCTCAGCGGCGCCATGCTGGCGGCCGGCGCGGGCGGCGTGCCCAATCCGCCGCCCTATGTCAATCCGAACACGGGCGCGTCCGGCGTCAACCAGCTGGCCGTGCAATTGCAGACGGTGGCGCGCATCATCGGCGGACGCGGCGCCCTGGGGGCGAAACGGCAAGTGTTTTATGTGACCTTGGGCAGCTTCGACACGCATGACCGGCAAAAAGTGCTGCATGGCGACCTGATGGCCCGGCTGGCCCATGCGCTCGCGTACTTCGACACGGCCCTGGCGGCCCTGCAAGGCGTGGATCTGCGACGCCAGGTGACGACGTTTACAGCGTCGGACTTCGGCCGCACCTTCAGCAGCAACGGCGATGGCACGGACCACGGCTGGGGCGCCCACCACTTTGTCGTGGGCGGCGCCGTGAAGGGCCGCGACATCTACGGCGCCTTCCCCGTCACGGGCGTCGGCCATGCGCTGGACGTCGGTTCCGGCGCCCTGCTGCCGACCACGTCCGTCGACCAGTACGGCGCCACTCTGGCCAAGTGGTTTGGCGTGGCCGACAGCCAGCTTGCCGAGGTGTTCCCGAACATCGGCAACTTCAGCCGGCGCGACCTGGGTTTCATGACGATGACTTAACCGTTCACGGCGATCACCAGGGTGGCGACATAGCCATCGGTGGCATTGCCCGTCACCGTGGCCATCTGCAGGCTGGTGCCGTCGCTGAAAACATTGTCGGTCGCATAGCTGATCTGCGCCAGGTTGCGCACGCTGGCCGTGTAGCCGCTGGCCGCGTAGGCCTCGCTCAGCGTTGCCAGCGGAAACGTGAATTGCGAGGTCTTGATGCGGTTCGAGGCAGAGGCCGCCTTGGCCAGGCTGGGATAGACCTCAACATGCACGTGCGGCATGCGTCCCGCGTAACAGCCGGGAAAGATGGTCGTAAAGCTGAGGCTGCCGGCGCTGTCCGTTTCCTGCACGCCGCGCAGGTAATTTTGCGCCGTCACACCGCTCGAATACAGCGAATACAAGCCATCGCGGTCGCAATGCCATACATACACGGCGTAGCCAGCCAGGCTGGCGCAGCTGCCGCTGGCGTTGAGCAGCTGCAACTGGATGGTGAGCGGCACGCCCGCCGCCACACCCGCAGCGCCATTGAAACTGGCGCGGATATCGCTGCGCACGACCCCCGACTGCTTCAGCACGTTGATGATGCTGCCGCCATTCGTGTTCGTGCCATCGGCCGGGTACGGCCCGCCCGTTTCCTCCGGCATCACCGTGCAGGCGCCCGTGGTCGATATTGCGACGGTGCCGGCACCGCTGCCTGCCGCCGTATCGCTGGCGTCCGAGGCGCCGCCGCAACTGATCAAAGGCAAGGTGGCGGCGCCGGCCAGCAGCCAGCGCAGCACTTGCCGCCGTTCAGCGGCCTGTCGGCGCATCATTTCGAGGTCGGATACCAGACCGTGATCATGTAATGCCATATATATTCCATCAAGTGGGGCAAGCCCGCCAAGGCGGGACTGAGGCTGGCACACAGGTACAAAACCTGCGTGGCCCGTCGCGAGAGCGCCTGGATGCGCATGCTGACTCTCCCTGGGCTCGCGCCGGCCGCTTACTCGGGGCGCTCAAGGTGGCGCGGGCTCTGGCGGCCGTCGTGCAGCTGCTGCGCCTGCTGGCGCTGTTCCGGCGTCAGCACGGCCAGCAATTGCTGCTCGAGGCGCGCCTGCAGCAAGCTGATCTTCGCCATGGCTTGCGCCGCCGTGTTCGCCAGCGCGCCGGCTTTCGCATCGTCGTAGGCGCTGGATGCGGCCAGCTCGCGCAGCTGCGCATGGGCCTTGAAGGCGATCTTTTCCTGTTCTCGCAGCAAGGGCGCCTGGGCATAGGTGGCGGCGAAAATCTTGTCCTGCTGCGCTTCGTTCAACTCGATGCCGTGCAAAAACGGCGGCAAGCCGGGCGGCGGCCCTGGCTGGGCCAGCGCCAGCAAGGGCATGCTGCAGGCGGACAGCAGCAACAGGGATAGAATGATGCTCAGGTATTTCATCGGGATTTCCTTTCGTGACGGTCAGCCCTGATTGTCGGCGTCTGGCGTGTAAAGCAACGTCAGGGCCGCGTAAAAGCGTGTAAAGGAAAGGCCGGAAATGTAAGCGAACGTGTGTAAAAGCGGGTAAAACCGCGCTGAACAGCGCCTGTTGACTGCTATCATCGGACGATATTCACCCGAAAAAAGCACAGGCATGAGCAAGGTTTTGTTAATCGATGACGACGTGGAACTGGTCGGCATGTTCCAGGAATACCTGACGCAGGAAGGTTTCGACGCCCGCACCGTGCATGACGGCGAAAGCGGTGCAGCCGAAGCGCTGACGGGCCTGTACGCGATCGCCATCCTCGATGTCATGATGCCGCGCATGAGTGGACTGGAAACCCTGCGCCGCATCCGCGCCGGCAGCAACCTGCCCATCTTGATGCTGACGGCGCGCGGCGACGACACGGACCGCATCGTGGGCCTGGAGCTGGGCGCCGACGATTACGTGACAAAACCATGCACGCCGCGCGAGCTGACGGCCCGCATCCGCGCCATCCTGCGCCGCGCGCAAGCGGCGCCGCACGACGCGTCGGGCCTGGCGCCGCTGACCGTGGGGCAACTGACGATGTGGCCCGAACAGCGCCGCGTTTCCTGGGCCGGCGCGCATCTGGAGCTGACGAGCACGGAATTCAACTTGCTGGAAGTGCTGGTGCGCCATGCGGGCAAACCCGTGAGCAAGAATCAATTGTCGGAACTGGGCCTGGGACGGCCGATGGCCCGCTTCGACCGCAATATCGACGTGCACTTGAGCAGCCTGCGCCGCAAGCTCGGCAGCCTGGCCGACGGCCGCTCCTGCCTGCAAACCGTATACCGCCTCGGCTACCAGCTGATCAAGGAGTAAGCGTGGGCCGTTTGTTCTGGAAGTTTTTTCTGTGCATCATGCTGGCGCAAGTGACGGCCACCATCGGCATCGGCGGCACTTTTTGGCTGAAAAACCGGGCTGCGCAGCAGGAACGGGCCCTCGACATCGACACCAGTCCGCCCGCGCAAATGATCATCGAGGCCGCCAGCGCCACCCTGGAAGCGGGCGGCAGCCAGGCCTTGCGGCAATTCCTGGGCAAGCTAGAGCGCATGCGCGTGTTCGCCGTCGATGCCAAAGGACAAGAATTGATGGGCCGCGCCGTGCACCCCGCCATGCTGGCCAAGGCGCGCGCCATGCTGGAGCAAAGCCAGGTCCATCCCGTCGTGCGCGACGCGGCCGGCAGCGACGGCAAGCGCTACCTGCTGTTCCTGCCCTCGTCCGAGCGCTTTCGCAATGCCGAGGCGGGCGCCGCGCGCGACACGCTGAACGCCGTCGCCATGCGCGGCCCGCGCGCCATGGGACCCGCTCCACGGCCCCACGAAGCGGGCGCCCCTCCGCCACGTGGCGAATTCGGCCGCGGCCCGCCGCCGCGCATGGACACGCCCTACCGCAACTTCATTCCCCTGGGCGCCGCCATCGCCGCCAGCCTGCTGTTCGCCTTTCTGCTGGCCTGGTATTTTGCACGCCCCATCCGCGACCTGCGTCAGGCATTCGAGGCCGCCTCGCACGGCAACCTGGCGCCGCGCTTTCAGGCCAGCGGCAAGCGCGGCGATGAATTGACGGACCTGGGCCGCGATTTCGACCGCATGACGGGCCGCTTGCGCAACCTCATGGATAGCCAGACGCGCTTGCTGCATGACGTCTCGCACGAGCTGCGCTCGCCGCTGGCGCGCTTGCAGGCCGCCATCGGCCTGGCGCACCAGCAGCCGGAAAAGATGGCCGCCTCGATGCAGCGCATCGAACGCGAAAGCGAACGCATGGATAAGCTGATCGGCGAACTGCTGACCCTGTCGCGGCTGGAGGCGGGAGCCGGGCAAGCGCACAGCGAAGACGTCGGCATCGCCGACCTCGTGCACGACATCGTGGACGACGCCCGCTATGAAGCCAGGGCGCGCCAGCTGGGCATCGCCCTGGCGGGCGACGCGGCTACTGCCGACGCCAGCATCACGGGCCAGCCGGAACTGCTGGCGCGCGCCGTGGAAAACGTGGTGCGCAATGCCATCAAGCACAGCCCCGATGGCGGCACGGTGAACGTGGAGCTGTCGCGCCAGACGGACTGGCTGCGCATCGCCGTGCTGGACCGGGGCCCCGGCGTCGCCAGCGCCGACCTGGCCCGCATTTTTGAACCATTCTTTCGCGCCAGCAATACCCAACACAGCACGGATGGCCACGGCCTGGGCCTGGCCATCGCCCAGCACGTCATCAGCGCCCATGGCGGCCGCATCGGAGCCAGCTTGCGCAGTGGTGGCGGCTTGTGCGTGGAAATGCTGCTGCCCGTCAAAACGCCAGGCTGAGCTATCGGCGAGCCTGGCGTCTTATTTGTGGATGTGTTGTTACGCCTGCGTATCGATGATGCTGCCCAGGGTCGACGCGCTTGACCTGGCCGGGCTGGCCGCCGTCTCGGCGCTGCTGGCCGCCTGAGAGTCTTGTTGCGCCGCCTGTTGCGCGGCCGCCGCTTGCAACTGAGCAATCTGCGCCTGCAAGGCCTGGATTTGCTGCGCCAGCTGCTGCTGCAGCTTTTGCGACGCGTCCGTCTGCTCGCCCTTCTGCGATTCCGTCAACTGCTTTTGCGCCGCCGTGATCTGCTTTTGCAGCGCCGCGATCTGCGAACCGCTGCCCGTACTGGCGCTACTGGCCGCGCCGACTGAACCAATTGCCGCTACCATACTGTCTCCTCAGTGTTTCAATACCAAGTTTAACGGCAGGCATGGAGCGCGGATCTAGGGCGGTGGATGTAAAGGCAGGTAAAGACAAGTGGGGACAGCCAAGAACGGGACGGCTGGCGCCCCGCCTGCACCGCAATCAGGTCTTCGGCAATGTCACGCCAACCTGGCCCTGGTATTTGCCGCCGCGGTCCTTGTACGACGTTTCGCACACTTCATCGGACTCGAAGAACAGCACTTGCGCCACGCCTTCGTTGGCGTAGATTTTCGCCGGCAACGGGGTCGTGTTGGAAAACTCCAGGGTCACATAGCCTTCCCATTCCGGTTCGAACGGGGTGACGTTGACGATGATGCCGCAGCGCGCATAGGTGCTCTTGCCCAGGCAAATCGTCAGCACGTTGCGGGGAATGCGGAAGTATTCCACGGTACGGGCCAGCGCGAACGAGTTCGGCGGGATGATGCAATAGCCCTTGCCCGACACGTCGACGAAGTTATTCGCGTCAAAATCCTTGGGATCGACGATGGTCGTGTTGATGTTGGTAAACAACTTGAACTCGTCGGCGCAGCGGATGTCATAGCCATAGCTGGACGTGCCGTAGGACACGATGCGGTTGCCGTCGCGTTCCTTGACCTGGCCTGGTTCGAACGGCTCGATCATGCCCGTTGTTTCCGCCATGCGGCGTATCCATTTATCGCTTTTAATCGTCATCGCAGCAGTATCTTTCTAGAATATCGGAATGGCTGGGACCGCACGCCTGGTGCAGGCGCGGCCCGGATGGCAGGATTTTACGCGAAAATCCGCCGCTGTTGGCCCCCATCGCCTGAAAATCCTCGGCGATATTCTATTGTTTCGCCAGCAATGCCGTGATCATTTCGCGCACCACTTGCGCCGTCAGCTCGGGGTTTTCCATGGGAAACAGATGGCCGCCCGGCACCTGGCGGAAAAACTTGCCGACCAGCTTGCGCGTGGCCTTCAAGCCCGCCTGGCGGCATTCCACCGATTCCGTGCCGCCGATAAAGCCGATGGGGACTGGAAAGCCGTCCTTGACGAGGCCGCCAATATGGTGCGGCAGGCTGCGGTAGACGTCCGTTTCCACTTCACGCGTAAAGCGCAGCTGCACCCCTTCCGGATGTGGCACCAGGCCGCTGTCGATGTAGTCGCGCAACACGTTTGGCGCCCAGATGGCGAACATATCCTTGGCGGCAAAATGTTCATACGCGGCTTGCGCGTCGGGCCACAGCTTGCGCCGCCTGGCGGAAAAACGCGATGGAGAGAAGCGCTCGCCCAGCGCCGTGTTGCGCGCCAGCCGCACCAGCAAGGCGCGCCAGCCCGCCACCACGGGCGAATCGAGCAAGACCACGCAGCGCACGAGGTCGGGCCGCTGCTTGGCCACCATCACGCTGAGCATGCCACCGAGAGAATGGCCGACGAGGATCACGGGCGCGCTGTAGCGGCGCTCGAGCTCGTCGATATACTCGCGCACCAGCTCGGGCCAGCCCGTGCTGACCGGGTATGCGGGGTCGTGCGCATGCATGTCGAGCGCCTGCACGGTGTAGTGCTGGCCCAGCAAGCCGAACAGCTTGCGATAGGTGCCGGCAGGATAACTGTTGGCGTGGGCAAAGTGCAGTTGCGGGTGGGTCATCGTGGGGCGGTGCCGGTGAATGCGATAGGCAATTGTAATGGCATGCCGGCAAGACGGATCAGAGGAAGACCTCTAATTGCGGGCGCACTGGCGCCATGCCGGGCACGAACGAGGCCAGCACTTCGCCCAGCTCGGCATTTGAATCCACCACGCAAAAAGCCCCATCAAATGCATGCTCGCGGTTCATGTGATTGCGCACAATGATGCACTCGAGCCCAGCCGCATTGGCGGCGCGCAGGCCGCGCGGCGAGTCTTCCACGGCCACGCAGTCGGCGGCAGCCAGGCCCAGGCGCTGCAAGCCCAGCTGGTAGCCGTCGGGCGCCGGCTTGCTCTCGCCATACATTTCACGCGTCAGCACGAAGTCGAAGTGCTGCAACAAGCCTGTGGCCGCATGGCTGATCCGGAAATGCTGTTCGTAGGCGCTGGTAACCACGCCCATGGCCACGTGCGGACGCAGCGCCGCCAGTATTTGCCCGATGCCGGGCATGGCCAGCCGGCGCGCCTGGCGCAAGCGTTCGGCAAACAGCACCGTGCGCTCGGCCCGCAGGCGCTCGACCAGTTCGATCTCGTGGCCCAGCCCCAGCAGCACATGCCAGGCGCCGTAGTTATTGTCCAGAAACCAGTCAAAGAATTGCTTCGGCGTCAGGTCTATGCCGTAGGGCAAGAGCAAGTCGCGGTTGCTTTCGTAAAACAGCTGTTCGGTATCGACCAGCACGCCATCGTTGTCCCACAGCACGCCCTGGATGGTTTTCATGGCTTGTTGTCGTTCAAAAACTTACTTGAAGAAGATGTCGTAGGACAACTTGACGATCAGCAGCACCAGCAGCACGAGGAAGAGGATGCGCACGAAGGCAGCGCCACGGCGCACGGCGATCCAGGTGCCCGTCAGCGCGCCCAGGATATTGCATACGGCCATCGGTGCGGCCACGGCATACACCACGTGGCCGGCGGGAATGAAGAAGGCCAGCGCGGCCACGTTGGTGGCGATATTCACCAGTTTCGAGCAGGCCGATGCAAGGATGAAATCGAAACCGAAGACGCGGATGAACAGGAAAATCAAAAAGCTGCCCGTGCCCGGCCCGAACAGGCCGTCATAAAAACCGATGGCGCCGCCGATGACGATGGCGAGGATGCGTTCGCGCGGACCGATGGGACGCGCTTCGCGGGTCGTGCCGAAATCCTTCTTGATGAAGGTGTAGATGGCCATGATGATGATCAGCACCAGCACCATGGGGCGCACCACCTGTTGCGGCACGTAGGACACGGCGGCCGCGCCGATGAAGGACATGACGAAGGCGCTGGCCACGGCCGGCAGCACCAGCAGCCAGGGGATATGTACCTTGCCGACAAACGAGCGGGCGGCAAACGTGGTGCCGCAGGCGGACGCCAGTTTATTCGTGCCCAGCAAGGACGTCGAGGCCATGTTCGGCATCAGGTTGAACAGGGCCGGCAGCTGTATCAACCCGCCTCCGCCCACGGCGGCATCGATGAGGCCGGCAAAGAAGGCAAATAAACACAGCAGCGAGATGGTCAGCATGATAGGCAATATGGAATGATCGACAGCGGCAGTATAGGCGCCGTGGATTTTTTCCGATGCAACTTCAAATTGCGGAAAACGCAATCAGGCGTAACGCTTGACGGAATGCGCCCCATGCGGTCTACTGGCCTCTTTTGCCGGGAGTCACGATGTCGATGAAACTGATGTGGGAGATCCGCGCCTTCTGCACCGTGGTCGAAAAGCGCAGCTTCATCCACGCGGCGCGCATGCTGGGGCGCTCGCCATCGGCCGTCACGCGCGCCATCCAGTTCCTCGAAGACGCGATCGGCGCCGAGCTGATCCTGCGCACGCAAAAGCAGTTCACCCTGACGACGGCTGGCGAAACGTATTACGCATCGGCCAAGCACTTGCTGGAAACGCAGGCCGAAGCGGAAGACCAACTGGCCGAGCTGAGCAACTCGCCGCAAGGCTGGGTGCGCCTCTCGGCGCCGGAGATCCTGTCCTTGGGCTTCTTGCCGAAAGTGGTGGCGCAATTTTCGCGCGACTATCCGAACGTGTCCGTGGACATCCACTTCTCGGACAAATCGATCGATCCCATCCAGGAAAAGCTCGACTTTGCCATCCGCGGCGCCTTCCCCCAGTCGAGCGAGCTGATCGGCTACCCACTGTGGAATTACCGCCGCTACATGTACGCCTCGCCCGACTATATAGAACGCATGGGCGCACCCGAGGAACCGGAGGAGCTGGCCGGCCACGATATCATCATGCACTCGGCCCCCCGCATCCTGCGCGACTGGCATTTCGTCTCCGGCGAACGCAACGTGCGCTACCAGGTGCAGCCGCGTTTCCGCTTCACGTCCGGCATCGCCACTTTCCAGGCCGCCCTGGAAGGCGCCGGCATCGTGCGCCTTGCCAGCTGGCTGGCGGAACCCGCCGTGGCCGCCGGCACCCTGCGCCGGGTTTGCACGGCGTACCGGCTGACCTCGTCGAAGGAGCTCGATCCCAGCATCCATGCGGTCTACGGTACCTCGCGCATGGCCAAGGGGGCGCGACTGTTTCTCGAATATGTGCGGCAGCGGGGGCTGGAGATACCGGACGAGCGGCACAGCTGACACTGCGCCGATGAATGGCGGCTATGGCTGTATACGAACAAAAACAGGCTTGTCCAGGACCCACGCCACATCATAGATAGGCGCCTCGCCGCGAAACGATATCGCGATGAGCTCCAGCAGCGCTTCCGTTCCATGCGCGATAAAGGTTTCCACATAGCCTTCAGAACCGACATCGTGGTAAGCCACCTCCTTCGCTTTCGCTGGCGGCGCCGGCCCGACAACGGCGGATCCCTGAAAGCGAAAAATCAGCGCACAGCCTTTTCTTTCCGCCTGTTGCGCCGCGCCTCGCAACTCCTGCGACAGCGTCACATAGTCATAAACGCCTTGCAGCAGGCAGTGTTGCACGATTGCCTCGGCAGTTGGCAGGTCCGTCACATGAAACAAATACGGGTGCCGCAGGCGAACGGCATCAGCTTGCCCTCCCTGCAAATCAAACTGACGGGACCTTGCCTGCTTACTTTGCAAACGGATCCGCTACTCGAAGCTGATCTCCGGCAGGGACGCCTTTTTCTTCCAACTGAACCAGCCCATCTCCACCCTTTCAGCATATTCCAGGCAGCACCGGGGCTGCCAACCCATGACAGATTTATACCATTAATGCAGCGGCGTCCGCTAGCGTCCATGCCAGTAGCGCGGCCGGCTGGCCCGATACTGCGTCACATCGATATTGCTCCCGAATTCCAGCACCACCGCCCCCGTCACATCGGTGCGCAGCCGGGTAATGCCCATGTCGCCATAGCGCGCGTACACTTGCGCCTTCGGATGTTTGTAGCGATTCCTGTGTCCCACCTGGAAAATCGCAAGGGCCGGATGGACGGCATTCAGGAAAGCCTGCGTGGATGACGTGCCGCTGCCGTGATGCGGCGCCAGCAGCACGTCGGCCGCCAGTTCGCCCTCCGCAGAACGGGCCAGCAATTGCGCCTCCTGTGCCGCTTCGATATCGCCGGCCAACAGGATCGAGTGCTTGCCAGCCGTGATTTTCACGGTGCAGCTGCGGGCGTTCGGCTTCAGTGCAATGTCCGTGTGGCTGGCGGGCAATGGGTGCAGCATGGCGAAGTGCACGCCTTCCCACGTCCAGCTCTGGCCCGCCGTGCAGTGCAGATAAGGCTGGTGCGATTCCCGCTGGAACTCGACGGCCGGATGGCCATCGAACAGCGACGAGGCCAGCCAGCCCACCTGCACGTTCTCCAGCAGGGACATGGCGCCGCCCGCGTGATCGAGGTCGCTGTGGGAAATGATCACGCCGTCCAGCTTGGCGATGCCGCGCGCCCGCAAGTAAGGCACGATGACCCTGCTGGCGCCATCGGAATCGAGGCTGTAGGCGGGTCCCGTGTCGTACAGCAGACGGTGGCCATGGGTTTCCACCAGCACTGCCATGCCCTGCCCCACGTCGAAGGCCGTCACCCACAATTGGCCCGGCGGCGGGCTCGATGGCAAGGCCGTCAGCAGCGGCAGCCAGCCCAGCATGCCGGCCCAGCGGTGCGGCCATCCGCGAGGCGCCAGCAGCCAGGCCGTCCCAAACAAGGCCCAGCAAAAACTCCACATTGGCGGCGCGGGCGCCGTCCACACGGCAAAACGGCGCGCACCCAGCCATTCCAGCATCTGCGCCAACATCTGCACGATGGCATGCGCCAGCAGCAACAGCCCATCGGACAGGGGCGCAGGCAGCAGGCTGCCCGTCAGCGACAAAGGCGTGACGACCAGGCTGATGACGGGAATGGCCAGTGCATTGGCCACGGGAGAAACCAGCGACACTTGCGAGAACAGCAGCATCGTCAACGGCACCAGCCCCACCGTCACCACATACTGCGTGTGCGCGCCCAGCGCCACGGCCGCGCGCAGGCGACGCCAGCGTCCCGCCTGCAACGGCATCGGCGCCGTGGTGCGGCCCGCCGTCGCGTACAGCATGGTGGCGACGGCGCCGAACGACAGCCAGAAGCCGGGCCACAGCACGGCCCACGGGTCGAGCAGCACGACGGCGCCCAGCGCCAGGCACAGCACGTGAACGATGCTGGTGACACGCCCCAGCCACAGGGCCAGCGCCACCACCAGCAACATATACAAGGTGCGCTGCGCGGGCACGCCGAAGCCGGCCAGCAACACGTACAGGAACGCGGCCAACGCGCCGGCCAGCGCCGCCACTTTTTGCACCGGCAGCCGCAAGGGCAGCTGCCAGTCGGTAAAGAATGAGCGGCGCCACAATGCGCCCGCGCCCAGGGCGAACAGTCCCGCGATCATGGTGATGTGCAAGCCGGAAATCGAAATCAGATGGCTGACGCCCGTGCGGTTGAACACTTGCCAGTCAGACTGGGGAATGGCACGCTGATCGCCCACCACCAGCGCCACGATCACGCCCGCATACTGCTTGCCTTCCAGGCTGCGGGCGATGCGTGCGCGCAGCGCCGCGCGGCTGGCCTCCACCACGTTGCCGAAGCCGGGCACGAAGGCAGCCAGGCGCACGTTCGGCGTGTCCGCGCGCGGCTGCGGCCGTACATAACCGGTGGCGCGCACCCCCTGCTCCAGCAGCCACGCCTCGTAATCGAAACCCATGGGATTCGCATTGCCGTGCGGACGCTGCAGCCGCACCGTGAGGCGCCAGCGTTCGCCCGGCTGCACGTCGCCCACGGCGTTCGTCACGGCATCGCGAAAACCCGCGTACCACGACAGGGCGATCAAGGGCGGCACCTTCGCCCCAGCAGCCTTTTCCACGGCAAAGTTGAAGCGCACGCCCTGCTCGAAGCGGTAGGGCAGGCTGGCGATGGTTCCCGTCACGGTGATGTCCTGGCCTTCATCTTTCAATGCCAGCTCGGATGAGAGGGCCGCGTGCGCCAGGAACGCGGCCCAAAGGTAGCCAAACACCAGCCCGAACAGGCATCGCATCGCAAGGCGCAAGCCTGTATGCCAGCCGCGCGTGACATAACCGAGCATCATGAACAAAAGGCTGGCCAGTAGCAGCGCCGCACCGGCATGCGCCGGCAGTGCCGCCTGCATCTGCAGCCAGAAAGCGCCAGCGGAAAAGCCGAGTAGGAAGGTGCGCATGACAGGCCGAAGCGGCGCGACTCAAGCTCACCAATATAAACGGCGCTACATGAATGCGCGCGAACATGCGGGCGACAGGTTTGATACGGCGCAGGGAAAAGCGGAATAGCTCAATCAATACCACGCTTCTCTCATCGCTGCCATGGCACGCTATCTGCGCGGCAAATCGACCGGCGGCTGGTAGAAAGACATAAGCCAGCACGCAAGGTTCACCATAGCGCCATCGTCAAACCGTTTTTTCTTGTTAATCAATGAAAATATTGAAGAAGTGCAGATTCCGTATTCAACGGCTCACATGCGCCATCAACATAAAGAACCGTCAATCCTAAGGAATTGCAACCTGATCATTGCCCTCGCTGACTTCCAGTTGTATTTTTCTTTAACCCTGCAGGCGCCTGAACAAGCGGCATTGCGCATGCACGGCAAGTCAGCGTCATATGCCGATCACATCACCTGAAGCACCACTAATTTCTTGGGATGATTCACCGTGGATACAACATCGGCTAGCATGCCAGGCAATTCATTCAGGATAGAAAAGGCGATGGAAAAATCTTCCGGGGCTTGTGCCTCCATGTCGCTGGAATCGCGCCAAACGATCACGATGCCATTCTCGTCCAATCCATCCAGACCCGACCATACGGAATCGTCAAGCGCATCCCAGCTTGCATTACTTTGTAATGGCGGATCGAGAGGAAGCGTATCGCGTACGCCATCAAAGAAAGCATCCCTGGACGACATTTTCCCGGCAAGGTGAAAAACACGCATGCCCTGCGCTTGCGCATCGAGAATGACCTTCTCGGCAGTTGCCGCATCGACAGCGAAAAAACCTTGGCGACTCAACATTATTACTTTCCCAGCCTCCCTATCGCAAGCGACGCCAGCCAGGCTGAAGCACCGCAATCCATTTCTCAACGTTTCCATGCTAGCATGCCTGTCCACGCCCTGGGGCGTCCGCCCTTCCCATATCGAACGCTACATGAACGCGATTTCAACCGCCGAGATGTATCTGCAGGACTTCCATCAACGCCAGGTCGGTGTGACGCCCGCCGCGTTTGCGCACCTGCCGGCACATGCGGCATCAGCTACCTACGCCTCGTCCTACGAAGTGTTGACGAGCCTGGTACCGGCCGTGGACACGCCCTTGACCTTACTCGACCTGGCCTGCGGCGACGGTCATCTGCTGGGTTTGCTGGCAGCCAGGCGGCAGCCCCGGCTGCAACTGCTCGGCGTCGACATGAGCCAGAGTGAACTGGCCGCCGCGCGCGCCGCCCTGCCCCCGTCCGTGCGGCTGCTGCATGGCCGCGGCCAGGCGCTGGACCTGCCATCGGCCAGCGTCGATTATCTCGTGTCGCACATGGCGCTGATGCTGATGGACGACATCGAACAAGTCGTGCGCGAAATGCACCGCGTGCTGCGTTCCGATGGCCGGTTTGCCGCCATCGTCGGCAGGACTTTCCTGCTGGGAGAAGTCAACGACGTTTTCATGCGCGTGTTCAAGCCAATCGCCAGCACCGAGCTGCCGCCGCTGCGCTTTGGCGACCGGCGCACGGGCTCCGAAGCGGGCTGGCGCGAGCTGCTCGATGGCAGTTTCGCAGATGTTGAATTCGACGACATCAACGTACCATGGACGCCCACGCCGGGCGAACTGTGGACGGCCCTGCTGGACACTTATGATATCGACCGCCTGGACGACGGCGCCAGACAGCGCCTGCGCAGCGCGTTCCTGGACGCCGTGGCGCCGCTGCAAGGCGGCGATGGCAAGGTCGCCACAGGATGGGGATTGCGCCTGGTGCGGGCCCGGGCCTCCTGAACATGCAGCTACCGGGGCCGGCCACCACCGGCCACCGCCATCGACGGTATAATCGGCCTCGCTTACTTCAACACCCAGGCACGACATGACTTCCTCCGCACTTCCTCCCGACATCGCCACCGACATTTCCGACAGCAGCGAAGACAATAACGACGCCACCCTGGTCGCGGAACTGGGGGAACTGGCCGAGCATATCCGCCTCGTCAAGATGGAAGGCCGCGTCTTCGTGCGCTTTTCCGGCGTGGTCAAGGCCGGCCATCTGGTGGTGCCGTATGCGCTGGTGCCTAGCCAGGGCGTGCTGGCGCGGCCGGCCAAGTGGCGCAAGATGGACCGCGAAGCCAAGCTTGCCCTCGTGCGCGAACGGGCCAGCGCGGCCGTCTTCGAGGAACTGCGCCAGCACGTGATGGATTTCGTGGCCGATATCGCGGGCTTGAGCGAGGATGTAGACACGGACCCCATGGTCTTCCTGCACTCCCTGGCCGACATGCAGACGTCCGAGCCGGCCGGCATGGTGTTCGACCGCATCCGCCAGCGCTTCAATCACGCCATCGAGCGCCAGCAGGAAGAACAGCACGCGGCGCGCACGCGCCAGAGCATCAACCTGGCCGAATATCCGGCCTCGTTCGAGATGGCCCGCCGCCTGCCGCGCCGCTTCATCGCCCTGCTGGGCCCCACCAATTCCGGCAAGACGCACCGCGCCATGGAAGCGCTGGTCAAGGCGAAAAGCGGCATCTACCTGGCTCCATTGCGCCTGCTGGCCCTGGAAAACTACGAACGCCTGCAGGAAGCCGCACCGCACGGCAAACCGCTGGCCGTGAGCCTGATCACTGGCGAGGAACGCAGGGTCGTCGACGGTGCAACGCACGTGGCCAGCACGGTGGAAATGCTGGACACGAAAACCGTCGTCGAGGTGGCTGTCATCGACGAAATCCAGATGCTGGCCGACCCGGACCGGGGCGCCGCGTGGACGGCGGCCGTCTGCGGCGCGCCTGCCCACACCGTGTACCTGGTGGGGGCGCCGGAAGCGCGGCGCGCCATCGAGGCACTGGCGGAGCGCCTCGACTGCCCGCTCGAGGTACATGTACTCAAGCGCATGGCGCCCCTGTCGATGGAAGCGAACGCCGTGCGCAAGGTGCGCAACCTGCGCCGCGGCGACGCCGTCATCGCCTTCTCGCGCCGCGAAGTGCTGATGTGGCGCGACATGATCACGGAAACGGGGCTGTCGGTGGCGACTGTCTATGGCAACCTGTCGCCCGAAGTGCGGCGCGCACAGGCGCAGCGCTTCCGCGACGGCACGGCCGATATCGTCGTCGGCACGGATGCGCTGGCGATGGGCCTGAACATGCCGATCGCGCGCATCGTCATGACCACCTGCGTCAAATACAATGGCCGCGAAGAGGAAGAGATTTCGGCCGCGCTGGCGCGCCAGATCGCCGGGCGCGCGGGCCGCTACGGCGTGCATGAAGAGGGACTCGTGGCCGGTTACGACAACGAAACGCATGAAGTCATGCGCGCCCTGCTGAAGGAAAAGCTGCATCCGCTGAACACGAGCGGCTTTGCCGTGGCCCCCTCGCTCGAACATCTGCACCGCATTTCGTCGGTGACGGGCGAACTGTCGCTGTCAAAACTGCTGCGCCGCTTCATCCACAATATCGACGTGCCGGATGGCTTCTTCTTCCCCCGCATCACGGAAGACCAGAAGGAACGCGCCGTCTGGCTCGACACACTGCCCCTGTCCGTGGCCGACAAATTCACCCTGTCGCTGGTGCCGATATCGAGCAAGGTGCCATCCTTGCAAACGGCGTGGGAACACTGGGCGAAGAATCTGTCGCAGGGAAAAGTCAGCACCTTGCGCCAGCATGCGTATGGCGGCGGCACGCAGAATCTGCAGCAGGTGGAGGACACTTGCCGCTACTATTCCGCGTATGCGTGGCTCAGCTACCGCCTGCCCGAATTCTTCCCCGATATCGACGTGGCGCAAAACCTGTCGCGCGATGCGTCGGAGCGGGTCGATTCCATCCTGCGCGCGCACAATGCGGCGTCACGGGGACGCTCGAAGAAATTCAGGTAAACGTCAACGGAGTGGCCAGAACCAGACCTCGCCACAATCCCAGTAGCATTCGGTGCCGCACACCTTCACGCCGATGGAGGGCAACAGGATGTCGATATGCCCGCCGGCGCCGCCCAGGTAGCCGGGAATGCGGAAGAAGGCGACGAGGCCCTGGCGCTGGCCGATGCCTTCGATGGCCGCATCGGCAGCGAATTTTTCGGGCGCGCCAAACATCGACGGGCTGGCCAGCATGTGCGCCAGCTTGGCCTGCCCCGGTTCGATCAGCGCGCCCTTGAATGGGCCCCTGCGGATGGCCATGCGGCCCTTGACCTTCACGCCGGCCTTGATCAGCGCCAGGCTGACGCGGATGGCGCAGGTGTTGGCAAAGCTGTCCTTGCCGATCAAGTCTTCCCAGCCGATTTCGCGGAACAGGGCCGCCTGGTCGACGGCCGCCACGCTCGAGTAATTTTCACGCAGATTGATGAATGCAGGTTTCACGCCAGCCTCCCGTCGCCCCTGGTCGACAGGGAACATCAGGCCGATTGTAGGACGATGCGGCAGCCCCGCACTGAGCGGGGTCAAGCGTAGGCCCGGTAGGTCGGGTTAGGCCAAAGGCCGTAACCCGACAACATCTGTAACGCCAACAATGATGTCGGATTACGCGCGGCGTTGCCCCGCTAATCCGACCTACACGTGCGAGACCGGTGAAAGTTATGGTTTGCCCGGCACCGCATAATGCAATTTCAGCACCAGCCCATTATGATCGTCAGCCATATAGATATCGCCATCCTGTCCCAGCTTCACGTCGACGGGCGCGCCCCTGCCCTGCTTGCCCTTGCGCTCCCAGTTGCCGATCAAGTCGACAGACTTGCCCAGCGGCGCGCCCGCCTTGTCGGGCAGCAGGGCCACCAGGCGGTGGCCGTTGCTGCGGTAGCCGTGGTAGCCGATGATCAGGCTATTCTTGTACAGCGCCGGGAAGCGGCTGGCCGTGTAAAACGTCATGCCCAGCGGCGCGGCATGGCCGGGCAGCAGGCGCTCGGGTGCCGCGTATTGGGCGTCGCAAGCCGTCTTCGGATATTCGGGACTGGCGACGTTGTCGTCATAGCAGTACGGCCAGCCGTAGTGCCGGTCGGGCTTGATCAAATTCAGTTCCTCGTGCGGCAGGTTCTCGTCGCTTTTCAGTTGCGGCATGGCGGCCTGGATGGCGTCGCGCGAGTTTTCGGCCTGCCACAGCTCGCCCGTCGCAGGGTGAAAAGCCAGCGCCATCGAGTTGCGCAAGCCGCGCGCATGCGTGCGCCAGCTCGTCACCGTGCCAGCCGGCCAGGCCATCGTGTATTCGCGGATGGCACCCAGCGCTTCCAGGCCTTCCGCCGAAGGGCATGCCTTGGCCGGATCGGGCGCCTTGCCGTCGTTCTCGCAATGGTCTGTGCTCGAGCCCACGTTCACATACAGGTCGCCCTTGGGGCTGAAGCGCATATTCGTCAGCAGGTGCAAACCGAGGCCCGGCAGGCGCGGCGTCTTGGCCGTACCGCCGATCACGTCGGTGAGCTTGCGGGTGGTGTCGCGCAAGTCGAAGCGGAAGATGCGCCCTACTTCTCCCACGTAGACCATGCCGTCCGGGCCCTGCACGATGCCGTTCGGGCGATCGAGCTTGTCGAGCAGCAGCTTGCGCTCATAGCCGGCGCCGGCCGCCTTGTGCTGCAACAGCCACAATTTACCCTGCTTCGGCGCCCATCCCGTCATGTCCGTGACGAGGATGTCGCCATTCGTCAGCGGCAGCACGCCGCGGGGGAACTTCAGGCCGTCGGCCAGCACGGCCACGCAAAAGCCGGCCGGTGTGGCGACGTCGAGACGGGGCATGCCGTCGCACTGGGCGCTGGTCGCAGCCATCGCGGGAGCGAACGCACCGGACAGGCAGGCTGCCAGGGCGCCCGCGAGCATTTTCTTGTTCATGGTCTCATTCCATCAAAGGTAATCGGGGCATCACGGCGCGCGCGTTGGCGCTGGTGGCAACGGCCACGTCGGCCAATGCCAGGCCGCGCAGTTCGGCCAGCACGGCGCCGATGCGCGGCAATTCTTCGGGGCTGTTGCGGCCCGGGTGTACCCAGCTGGGGGAAATATCGGGCGCGTCCGTCTCCAGCACGATGGACGCCAAAGGCAAGTCCGTGGCCATGCGGCGTATCTGCAGCGCCCGGGTAAAGGTCATGGCGCCGCCAAATCCCAGCTTGAAACCGAGGTCGATATAGCCTTGCGCCTGCTGGAAGCTGCCGTTGAACGCATGCGCGATGCCGCCGTTCGGGCGGATCTGGCGCGCGTGCTTGAGAACGATATCCTGCGAGCGGCGCACGTGGGTGAGCACGGGCAGGTCGAAGTCGCGGGCGATTCTCAACTGCTCGCGCAAAAAATGCTCCTGCTTGGCGCGCATGGCCGGTTCGCACAGCATGGGAATGAAGAAATCGAGGCCGATCTCGCCGATGGCGACGAAGCGCGGGTCGGCCATGGCCTGCGCCACGGCTTCGCGCAGCGCGATCAAATCGTCATCGGTGGCCTGCGGCACGTAGATCGGATGGATGCCCAGCGCATAGCAGGCGTTGGGCGCCGCTGCCGCCAGGTCGCGCACGATGGCGAAATTGGCCCGTTCGACGGCGGGAATGACGATCATGCCCACGCCCTGCTGCTGCGCGCGCGCCGCCACCTGCAGCGATTCGCTGCCGAATTCATGCGCGTCGAGGTGGCAGTGCGTGTCGATCCACAGCATGGCGGTTCCTTAATATTGGTACGGTTGCAGCCCTTCGTCCGTCAGGCGCAGCACGCGGTCGCAGCGCTTGGCCAGTTCGATATCGTGCGTGACGATGACGAAGGCCGTGCCCAGGGTGCGCGACAGTTCCAGCATCAGGTCGAAAATTTGTTCGGCCGTGGCGTGATCGAGATTGCCCGTCGGTTCATCGGCCAGCACGCAGGCCGGCTGCGTGACGAGGGCGCGGGCCAGGGCAACACGCTGGCGCTCGCCGCCCGACAACTCGCCGGGCGTGTGCGTGACCCGCTTGGCCAGGTTCACGCGCGTGAGGATCTGCTGCGCCAGCTCGGTGGCGGGCGCGCGCTTCATGCGCCTTATCATCAGGGGCATGGCGACGTTGTCGAGTGCGGAAAACTCGGGCAGCAGGTGGTGGAACTGGTAGACGAAGCCCAGCGAGGCGTTGCGCAAATCGCCGCGCGCCTTTTCGCTGAGGGTGGCGAAATCCTTGCCCAGCAAGGTCACGCTGCCGCTGGTCGGGGTATCGAGGCCACCCAGCAGATGCAGCAGGGTCGATTTGCCGGAGCCGGAGGCGCCGACGATGGCGACCCGCTCGCCGCGGTGGATGTCGATGTCGATGCCGGCCAGCACCTGCACCTTGTAGCTGCCCTGCGTGAAAGTCTTGCCCAGGCCGCGGCAGGAAAGGACGGCAGCGCCGCCATTGGAAGCAGGTTTGTTCAGATCGGTCATGGTCGTAGTCAGTGGTTTATTCATAGCGCAGGGCTTCCGCAGGTTTCACGCGGGCAGCCCACCAGCTTGGGTACAGGGTCGCCAGAAAGGCGAGGATCACGGCCAGCACGCCGATCTTGGTGACGTCGGGCCAGCGCAGGTCGGACGGCACGGTGCTGATGAAATAGATGTCCTTGGAGAGGAACTGCACGCCCAGCAAATGCTCGATGAACGGCACGATGACGTCGATGTTCATGGCCACCAGCACGCCGCCGCCCACGCCCAGGATCGTGCCCAGGATGCCCACCAGCGCGCCCTGGATCATGAAGATCTTCATGATGGAACGGGGCGACGCGCCCAGGGTGCGCAAAATCGCGATATCGGCCTGCTTGTCCGTCACCGTCATCACCAGGGTCGAGACGAGGTTGAAGGCGGCCACCGCGATGATCAGGGTCAGGATGATGAACATCATGCGCTTTTCCGTCTGCACGGCGGCAAACCAGTTGGCGTTCAGCTTCGACCAGTCGCGCAGCCACAGGTCGCCCGGCATGGTTTTTTTCAGCTCCACCGCCACTTGCGGCGCCTGGTTCATGTCGGCCAGGCGCAGGCGCAGGCCCGACGGGCCGTCAAGGCGCAGCAAACGCTGGCCGTCCTCGATATTGATGAAGGCCAGGCCCGCGTCGAATTCATTGTGGCCCGCCTGGAAGATGCCGCTGACGGTAAAGCTGCGCATGCGCGGCAGCACGCCGGCCGGCGTGACCTGGCCCTGGGCCAGCATCAACGTCACTTTTTCACCGAGGTTGACGCGCAGGGCGCGCGCCAGCTCGATGCCCAGCACGATATTGAAGGTGCCCGGCTGCAGGGCCTTGAAGCTGCCCATGCGCGTCTGGCCGGCCACGTCGGAAACATTCGGTTCTTCCTCGGGCAGCACGCCGCGCACGATGGCGGGACGCAGCGCATCGTCGCGCAGCAACATGCCCTGCGTTTCCACGAACGGCGCGGCGCCTTTCACGGCCGGATTCTTGAACGCTTGCGCCGCTTCCGCGCGCCAGTCCGGCATGCTGCCGCTGTTGTCGAACACTTCCACGTGGGCCAGCACGGACAGCATGCGGTCCGTCACTTCCTTCTGGAAGCCGTTCATCACGGACAGCACGACGATCAGCGCCGCCACGCCCAGGCCGATGCCGGCCATGGAAATGAGCGAAATAAAAGAGATAAAACTGTTGCGGCCACTGCGCTTGCCGGCCCGCGTGTAGCGCAGGCCGACCAGCCATTCGAAGGGAAGATTTTTTAACATGCTCATTGATTCGTTATTTCTAAGGGGTCAGACCCGATGGGCCTGACCCCGGCAGTTTGTTGATCAGTCAATTACTCATGCAGCAGAAAAAGGCTGGGGTCCGTCCCTGCGGGATCGGGATATCGCCCATTGGGCGCTATCCCCCCGCCGGGTCTGACCCCGGCAGTTTGTTGATCAGCCAATTACTCATAGCGCAGCGCCTCTGCCGGCTTGACTCTGGCGGCGCGCCAGCTCGGGTAGATCGTCGCCACCAGCGCCAGGCCAAAGGCGATCAGGCCAATCTGCGCCACGTCCAGCCAATGCACGTCGGACGGCACGGCGCTGATCTGGTAGATTTCCTTCGAGATGAAGTGCAGGCCGAAGATGCCTTCGATGAAGGGTACGATGACACCCACGTTCAGCGCCAGCACGACGCCGCCGATCACACCCAGCGCACTCCCCAGCAAGCCGACCAGCGCGCCCTGGATCATGAAAATCTTCATGATGGAGAATGGCGAGGCGCCCAGGGTGCGCAGGATCGCAATGTCGGCCTGCTTGTCGGTCACCGACATCACCAGGGTCGAGACGAGGTTGAACGCGGCCACGGCGATGATCATGCTGAGGATGATGAACATCATGTTCTTCTGGCTTTGCACCAGCGCATACCAGCTGGCGCTGGCGCGCGACCAGTCGCGCATCCACAGTTGGCCCGGCATTGACGCCTTGAGTTCGCGCGCCACCTGCGGCGCCTTGTTCATGTCATGCAGGCGCAAACGCAGGCCGGACGGGCCATCGAGCTGCAGCATCTGCTCCGCATCCTGCATGTTGACGAAGGCCAGGCTGCCATCGAGTTCATTGTGGCCCGCCTCGAAGATGCCGGCAACCTTGAGCGCGCGCATGCGCGGCATGACGATGCCATTGGCCGGATCGCCCGCCCTCGGCTCGCGTTCCAGCATCAGGGTGACGTTCTGCCCCACTTTCACGTCGAGCGCCTTGGCCAGGTCGATGCCCAGCACGATGTGGTACGAGCCTGGCGTCAGATCGTTGAAACTGCCCTGCTTCATCTGGCTCGCCACGCTGGAGACGGTGGCTTCCTGCTGCGGCAGCACGCCGCGCACAACGGACGGGCGCATGGTTTCGTCGTTGAGCAGCATGCCCTGGGTTTCCACGAACGGCGACACGGCTTTCACTTGCGGGTTGGCGTAGGCGGCGCGCTCCTGCGCCTGCCAGTTCGGCATGAAGCCGCTGGTATCGAATACCTCGACGTGGGCCAGCACCGACATGAGCCGGTCCGTGACTTCCTTCTGGAAGCCGTTCATGACGGACAGCACGACGATCAGGGCGGCCACGCCCAGGCCGATGCCGGCCACGGAAATGAGGGAGATGAAGGAAATGAAGCTGTTGCGGCCACTGCGTTTCCCGGCGCGCGTATAGCGCACGCCGACCTGCCACTCGAAGGGAAATTGTTTGATGATGCTCATGCGCTCCCGCGACAACGATGATATGCGAGCGCGCAGTGTGCCACATAATGGGCATTTCATGCATCAAGTCTGCGTGATCCATGTGTGAAACCGCGCACGCCGGCCCTATTTTGCCTCCTGCGCCAGGCCGAACGCGTCCAGCAACCGCCCCGCCAGCGCATATTGCCGCATCTGCGCCAGGGTCAGACGGTGCAGCTGGTCGCTGCGCCGCTGCTGTATCGTGAAATAGCTGTCGCGCGTCTGGATGACCTGCTGCAGGTTGCGCCGGCCCGCCTCATACTGGATGGTCCCGCCGCGCACGACGAAGGCCATCTTCTTTTCCTGTTCGTCGAGCAGGGCCAGGGTACGCTGCGCATTGGCGATGCGCGGCAGCATGCTGGCCAGGTCGGCGCGCGTGCCCTGCTCGGCGCGCGCCACGTCCGCCTCGGCCGCCTCGGCGCGGCTGATGGTCTCGTCGCGCTGCGCCAGGCTGCCCCCGCCAAGCGGGAATTCCCAGGAAACGCCCACCGACCAGCCCCGCTGCTGGATGGTCGACGGCGGCGGCGTCGTCTTGTTATTCAGGAGGTGGCTGACATTCAGGTCGATTTTAGGGGCCAGGGTGGCCGCCACGCCACGCACGCGCAGCTGGGCCGCCGCCGCCCGCTCGCGCGCGGCGCGCAACTGCGCCTGCTGCGTGTCGGCGTTTTCCAATGCCTGCGCCGGCAGCGGCGCAAACGCGAAATCGGCAAACTGCGCCACCGGCTCGAAGGCCAGCGCTTCGAGCTTGATGCGCGCCGCCTGCTGGTCCGTCAGCAAGCCGTCGTGCACCAGTTCCGCGTCCAGCTGCGAACTTTGCGCCAGTTCGCGGTCCACTTCCGACGCTTTGCCCAGTTCCGCCTGGCGCGTCACCTGCCGCACCAGCAGCGTCACGTCGCGCAGGCGTTCCTGCGACTGCAGCAGGCTGCGCTCCAGGCGCTGCATGTCGAAATATGCTTCGGCCAGCTTTTCCGCGCTGTCCGCGCGTGCCCGTTCCACGTCAAAGGCGGCGCCCGCCATCTCGCGCTCGGCCGCATCGAGTTCGGCCCGGTCGGCGCCGCCGTTGTACACATTCCAGCGCACGCTCGCCTCCACCTGGTGCGTGCGGCGTTCCACGTCCAGGGTGCCATCGAGGTCGTTGCTGCGCCCACGCGTGGCCTGCAGCGCCGCCGTCGGGAACAGGCGCGAGCGGGCCTGCTTGTAGCGCGCTTCGGTGGTGGCCAGCGCCGCCTGCGCCGCGATCACCTGCGGATCGCGCGGCACGGCGCGGGCCAGCAAGGCGGGCAAGCCCCGCATGGATTGCGCCTGGAAAGTGGCCGGTGGCGCGGACTGGGCCGTTTGGGCCTCCGCGTTGGCGCAGGCAAATGCCATGCAAAGTAAAAGAGTACGCATCACCGCTCCTGCAGGGAAGACTGCAAGCCGCGCAACACGGGCTTGAACACATATTGCAGCACCGAGCGGCGGCCCGTCAGGATGCCCACGTCAACGGGCATGCCGGGCGTAATCGGCAGCACCTTGCCATGCGCCGTCAGCTGGCTGCGGTCGGTACTCAGCTGCACCTCGAAATACGGCTCGTTGCGTTCATCGGGAATCGCGTCGGCACCCACGCGCACCACCTGCGCCTGCAGGCGGCCATAGGTGGTGGCGTCATATGCCAGCACATTGGCCGACGCGCGCTGTCCCACGTGGATAAAACCGATGTCCGACGGCTTGACGCGCACGGAGATCAGCATTTCCGAATCGGCGGGCACGATTTCCAGGATAGGCTTGCCCGGCTGCGCCACGCCGCCCACGGTTGCCACCAGCACGCGGTTGACGACGCCGTCGACGGGGGCCGTCACGTCGCGCCGGCTCACCTGGTCCTGCTGCCCTTTCACCGTGCTGGCCAGGGCCCCGGCCTTGGTTTCGTATTCGCTGCGCTGCGCACCCCACTGGCCGCGCATGCGCGCTTCCACTTCGCCCGCCTGCGCCTGCGCCTCGGCCAGGGTGGCCGCCAGGCGCGGCACGGACGCGCGCAGGCTGTCGAGTTCCGTGCGCTGCTGCTGCACGCGCTGCTGCGCATTCAGGTAGTCGCCGCGCGAACCGGCGCCCTCCTTGAACAGGCGCTCCTCGATCGACAGGCTTTCCAGCGCAATTTTGAGGCCCGTATCGAGTTGCGCGATGCGGCTGTGCGCCTCGGCCAGCTCGCCGCGCCGGCGCGTCACGCCTTCGCGCGCGGCCGCCGTGGCCGACGCGAACTCGCGCTGGCCATCGCGCCACAACTGCGTTTCCTTGGCGATCAGCTCGGGCGCCTCCTGCTGCCATTCCGGCGCAAACCGGGGCGTGCCGCCGGACAGCAGCGCGTCGAGGCGCGCCCTGCCCGCCAGCGCGGCCAGGCGGTTTTGCACGCTGGCTCCCAGGTTGGCCTCGTATTGTGCCGTGTCCAGGCGCAACAGCAAGTCGCCGCGCCGCACGTGCTGGCCCGGTTTCACGAGCATTTCGCGCACGATGCCCCCTTCCAGGCTTTGCACTTCCTGCAGGTGCGATGGCGGCGTGATGGCGCCACGGCCATTCACGGACACGTCGAGCTGGGCGAAAACGGCCCAGGCCAGCACCAGCACCAGCAGCACGGCGATCAGCGCCACCATTCGCAGGACGATGCGCTGCGGTTCGCGTTCCGGGTCCGGGTGGGCCGCCGGCAGAGAGCGGGCGTTCGGGGCGTTCAGGGCGCTCATGCCGCTACTCCCTGTTCCGCCGCAGGCCTGGCCGTCTGCTTATTGAGCACGCGCATGACCTCATCGCGCGGGCCATCGGCCACGATGCGCCCCTTGTCGAAGACGATCAGGCGGTCCACCAGCGCCAGCATGGCCATGCGGTGGGTGACGAGCACGATGGTCGTGTCTTTCAAGGTGCGCAGCCGGCCGATCAGCCGCTGCTCGGTGGCCGGATCGAACATGCTGCTCGGCTCATCGAGCAGCAGCATGGGCGGTTTCGCCAACAAGGCGCGGGCCATGGCCACGGCCTGGCGCTGGCCGCCGGACAGGCGCTCGCCCCGCTCGCCCACTTCCGTTGCCACGCCGTTGGGCAGCTGCGTAATGATGTCGTCGAGGCAGGCCAGGCGGATGGCGTCGAGCAGACTGGCGTCGTCGGGCTGGCTGCGCCCCAGTTCGATGTTTTCGCGCAGGGTGCCGTGGAACAGGGTCACGTCCTGCGGCACGTAGCCGATCTGGCGGCGCAGACTCAAAGGTTCGAGCTGGGTACTCGCCAGGTCGTCGAACAGCACGCTGCCGCTTTGCGGGCCGTACTGGTTCAGCAGCAAGCGCAGCAAGGTGCTCTTGCCGGAACCGAGCTTGCCGATCACGCCGACCCGTTCGCCGGGGCGGATGTGCAAATTGAGTTTATCGAGCAGCGGCGGCGAATTCGGGTAGGCAAAGCCCACGTCGCGAAACTCGATGCGCCCGGACAGCGGCGGCGCCTGCAGGCTGGCCGCGTCGTCATCGGTCGGCGCTTCCATGATTTTATTGAGGGCATGGTAAGACAATTTGGTTTGCTCCCAGCGCATGATCAGGCCCGCGATCTGGCTCACGGGCGCCAGCGCGCGGCCCGTCAGCATGCTCGCGGCGATGATCTGGCCCAGGGTCAGCAGGTGTTCGCCCATCAGCAAGGCGCCCGTGGCCACCACGGCCACGCCGGACAGGGCCAGCACGGCCGTGTTGATGTAATTGACCCGGCTGACGATTTCGCGCGTCTCGACGCTGTTGGCGGCGATGGCCACCGTCAGGCTTTCCCATTTGCGCCGGCTCCACGTTTCGGCACCCAGCGCCTTGATGGTGTCGAGGCCATTCATGGTTTCAAACAGGTGCGCCGTGCGCTGCGCGCTTTCCTGCATCGAGGCGGCCACGTGGCGCGCCAGGGCCGCGCGCGAGGCAAAGGCCACCAGCAGCAAAATCGGGATGACGGCCAGGGGCACGAGCACGAGCCAGCCGCCCACCAGGGCGATCACCAGCAGGAACAGCAGCAGGAACGGCAAGTCGCCCAGGGTCGTCAGGGTGGTGGAGGCAAAGAATTCGCGCACGGATTCGAAATCGCGCACAGTATTGGCCAGGGTGCCCCCGGAAGCGGGCCGGCTGGCCGCACGCAGGCGCAGGCACTGGGCGAAGATATTCGACGACAGCGCCACGTCCATGCGGCGCGACGCCGTTTCCACCAGTTCGCCGCGCAGCAGGCGCAGGGCCAGCTCGAAACCCGTCAGCACCACGACGGCGATCGTCAACACCCACAGGCTGGACGTGGCATTGTTCGGGATCACGCGGTCATACACGGCCATCGCATAGAACGGCACCAGCGCGCCGATGATATTGAGCACCAGGGTGCCCAGCAAGGCCCAGCGGAAGACCCAGCGGTTGCGGTTGAAGACATCCCAGAACCAGCGCCCCGCCACCGGCATGCTGTAGAGCAGGCTGCGCTGGTCGAAAAACAGCACGGGCCGCACGGCCACCCAGCGTGCATCGGGCACTTCCTGCGCCAGTGCAGCGGCGTCAAGCCATGCGCTGCCTTCGATGCCGGGCACGTGGCATTCGTATTTGCCGTCAGCAATAGTCAGCACCACCAGCGCCTGCCCTTCCCCGTTGTACAGCAAGGCCGGCATTTCCGTGGCGCGGCGCGGCTTGCCTGCCGGCAAAGCGGTGCCGGCCAGGGCGGCTTGCGCCAGCGCCTGCTCAGGAAAGCCGGCGGCGGCCGGGTCACCATGCGCGGTCACGCTGGCGCGCAGGCGTTCGGCCTGCACGGTCACGCCGAAAAAGCGCGCGAGGAAGACGATGGCGTTGGCGAGCGCATCGGTGGACATGCCGGCGGAAGCGGTGGAAGTGTCGGGGGGTGGGGTCATGATGGATTCACAATAAAACGCTGCGGCGCACCAGTCGGGCGCGCCGCAGCGGAACGCTATCGCTTGCGCGATGAGCGATGAGCAATAATTAATGAGTAATAATTAAGTCAGCGCGGAAGCGCCCTTGCGGCGGCGCGCCATGAAGCCCAGCAGGCCCAGGCCCGCGACCAGCATGGCCCAGGTTTGCGCTTCCGGCACTGGCGACACGGCCAGCAGGGTTTGCGAAGCGGGGTTGACGCTGCTCAAGCTCGTGTAGTTGTACAGGTTCTGGATGGCGCCATTGCCCGTGGCCACGCCCAGCATGGTGTTGGCCTCGCTGACGACGGCATTGCTCAGGCTTTTGAAGCGCAAATCGCCCGTCAGCAGGTTCGTGTTGTCGTTATTCAATTCCCACAGAGCCAGCTGGAAGGCGGCGGCGCTGTTGGCGCTGGTCGACACACTGGCGACGGACGAGGCGTAATAGCCCTCGTACAGGCGCTTGACGGAATCGCTGGCGGCGAAGGCGCCGCTGCTGTAGCTGTTCGAACTGTTGCTCAGTGCGACATGGGGATCGAGGCAAAACGCCAGGAAGGTGTTGCTGTCGTACTTGACTTCCCACAAGGTCGGCGAGATGGCGCTGCCCGAGCCAAAGGCGCCGCCGGTAGCCGTAAACAGGCTGACGCTGTGCGAATCGACGACTTGCAGGTTGGAGGCGGCCAGGGCGCTGCCGCTGGCAAGAGCGAACGTGGCGGCGGCGATGGCGCCGCGGACGAACAGGTGCATGGATTGTTTCATTGGTTTCCCTATTTCTATTATCAAGTGTGGAAAAAGCGTGGAAAGCGCCGGCGCCCCGTGACGGTGCGCCGGTGCGGCATTGCCGGGCAGGATTACGGGCCGGCAAGGGACATCAGGCAGCCATTTCCTGGGGCTGGACATTCGCGTGGGCCATGGCGCGGCGCAAGAGGTCGGCCATCTCGCACTGGGCCTGGGCTTCGGCAGCCGGGACAGCCTGGGCGGCAGCGACCGTGTTGACCGTGCCATCCTGGCCAAGCACCACGTCGAGCGTGCTGTCGTCGCGCAGCAGATCGGCCATGCTGGGCAAGCTCACGCCGGCGGCGGCCGCATCCTTGGCATCGACGTTGAAATACACGTCCGTCATGTCGACCGTCTTGCCGTCGGCCAGGGTGGCGCTGCTGCGTTCGAGGTGCAAATTGCTGTTGGCGTCGAGGAAAGGCAGTTCCGTGTAGCCGACCGTCAGGCTGGCCACGCCGGCGTCGTACAAGGACATCAGCTCGCCATCGTCCGTCACCCCGTTGCTGTTGGCGTCGCGCCAGATGCGCAATTCCGCGAACTTGTCATCGTGCGCATCGACCACGCCGTCGCCGTTCGAGTCGTGGCTGGACAGCTTGGCGAAGCCCGTGCCCTTCTCGTTGCCGCCGAACAGTTCGGAGATGTTGTCGATCTTGCCATTGCCATTGCTGTCGATGGCCAGCAAGCCGTCCTGGGCCGAGACCCAGCCCGTCTGGATGGCGCTGCCCGTGCCCAGCAAGTCGAAACTGCCGTGGAAGTCGGCGCGGGCGATCGTGTGCACGCCGTCACCGTTGAGGTCGATGACGATGGGCGTGATGGCCGCATCCCAGCTCATGTCGTTCTGGCCCGAGGCCAGTTTCAGGATGTCCGTGTAGACCACGTTGCCCGTCGTGCCATTGCTGTTGACGTCCGAATCGATGTTGTCGTTCGTGCCCACGTTTTTCGCGCCCCAGCGCCACGTATCCATGGCATAGCCCGCGTGGTACACGCCCGACTTGTCGAACTTGAGCGAATAGCTGCCCGGATCGAGGTTGCTGAACAAATAGTTACCGTAGGCATTCGTGTAGGTGGTGGCCAGCAGCACGCCGCTGCCCGAGTACAGTTGCACCTTGATGTTGGCGATGCCGGCCTCGTTGTAGTCCTGTACGCCATCATGGTCGGCGTCGCGCCACACCTTGTCGCCCAGGCTGGCTTTGCGGTAGATGCCCGCATCCCAGCTCATGTCGTTCTGGCCCGCGGCCAGGTTGATCAGGCCCGAGCGCCCCGTGCTGACATCGACGTCGGAATCGGTCGTGTCAACGCCCACATTGGCCTTGGTGTAGTAAAAGCCCGATGGACGGATGACTTCCACCTTGTAGCTGCCGGCCGCCAGTTCGCTGAACAGGTAATTGCCGCTGGCATTCGTCGTCGTCGTGGCGATGACCTGGTTGTACGCATTGAGCAGGTTGACTTTCACGCCCGCCACGCCCAGTTCGCCCGCCTCCTGCACGCCGTTGTAGTTCCTGTCTTCCCACACGCGGTCGCCGATGGAAGCCGTGTTCAGTTTCACCAGGCCCGCATCCCAGTCCAGCTGCGCGTCGCCCGACTTCAGGGTGGTCCACGTGGTGGTGAAGCCGGTGGCCGGATTGACGTCCGAATCGGTGGCGTAACCGCCGATGTCGGCCTTGGTGAAGCCGTAGCCGGCCGGCGGCACGAAGCCCAGATAGTAATTGCCTGGCACCAGGTTGCTGAACAGATAATTGCCGCTGGCATCCGTGGTGGCGCTGGCCACGACGGCCCCTTGCGCGTTGTACAGGTTGACTTTCACGCCACAGACGCCCGCCTCGCCCGCATCCTGCGTGCCGTTGCCGTTCGCGTCGAACCACACGCGGTCGCCGATGGCGGCCGTCTTATAGAGGCCGGCATCGAGATCCCTGTAGTTCTGGCCGGCAGCCACCGTCACCTGGCCGCTGTTGCCCAGCGTATTGATGTCGCTGTCGAGCGCATCGTTGCCGCCCGCGTCCTTGACCGTCGTCAGATAACCGGCGGGGGCGACGACGGCGATCGAGTAGGTACCGGGATCGACATTGAAGTTGTAATAGCCGGCGGCATCCGTCAAGGTCGAGCCGATCACGCTGCCGGCCGCGTTTTTCAGCTGCACGGTGACGCCGACCATGCCCGCTTCGCCCGCATCCTGCACGCCATTCATATTGCTGTCATGCCAGACCCGGTCGCCCAGAGTGGCTGGCAAGGCGACGATGCCGGCGTCCACGCTGTGGTTGCTGTCGCCCGAGGCCAGCAGCACTTGCGCCGTGCGGCCGTCGGCATTCGCGTCGGAGTCGCGCTGATCGTCGCCGCCCTGGTCCTGGCCCGTGAAGGCGTGGCCGGCTGGCAAGGTGGTTTTATCGAAGTGCACGCTGTAGGCGCCCGGTTTCAGGTTCGTGAACAGGTAGTTGCCGTTCGCATCCGTCAGCAGCGGGCTGCCGACGGCGTTGCCCGACGCATCGAGCAAGGTCACTTTCACGCCTGCGGTGCCCGCTTCACCCGCATCCTGCACGCCATTCTTGTTCGTATCGAACCAGACGCGGTCGCCCAGCTCGGCCGTGCGGTACAGGCCCGCATCAAGGGTCAAGTTAGTTTCGCCCGGCGCCAGGGTGACGGGCGCCATCTTGCCGGCCGCATCGATATTGCTGTCCTTGGCCGTGTCGCCGCCCTGGTTCGCTGCCGTCGGCACGTAGCCGGCGGGCGCCACCACGGTCACCGAATAGGTGCCCGGATTGACGTCGAAGTGGTAGCCGCCGCTGGCGTCCGTCGTGGTGGAAGCCACCACATTGCCGGCCGTATCCTTCAATTGCACGACGACATTGGCGATGCCCGCCTCGCCCGCGTCCTGCACGCCGTTGGCGTTCTTGTCTTCCCACACGAAGTCGCCAAGGTGGGCCATCGGCACCTTGAAGGTCAGGTAATGGGGCGCCAGGCTCAGGTCTTGCGCATTGCAGCCTTCCGTGCCGCCATCATCGCGCACCTTGAAACCGAGGTCGAAGTCGCCGGCCACGGTCTGGCTGGGCACGAAGACCAGGTGGCCCGCGCGGATATCGTCGATGGAGACTTCCGTGCCCACCGCCACGGCCACGCCGTTGAGCAAGACCTGACCCGCCGTGGTGGTATTCGTGATGACGATGGACTTGAAGCCGTCATGCTCGACGTCGTCGTGGAAGCCGAAATCGCTTTCGCTCAGCACGACGCTAGAACCGTCGACCAGGGTGAAGGTCTTGTCGGCCGCATCGGGCGCATCATTGACGGGATCGATGATGACTTGCAAGCTCAGCTGGACGATGTCGCCATTGCCCTTGTCAATCGTCACCTGGATGGTCGAGAAGCTGCCATTGTAGTTGGCGGCCCAGTCGCCGGGACGCACGTACACGGTATCGGCGTCGAGCATGCCGAACAGCGGCGTGTTCTCCGTCGATTCGGTATCGTCCGGCAACAAAACCGTGAAATTCTTGATATTCAGTTCGCCTTGCACCGAGTAGCCGGCCTGGATCAGCAGGTCGCGGATATCGAAATTCTTGTTGATGTCTTCGCAGACGTGGACCGTGGTCGACAGGTTATAGGTAGTCATGCGGCCTCCTGACGGCATGCCACGGCGGCTGCAGGAGCGGAAATACGGGGGGCCAGGGCGCGATCAGCCTGGCCGCGCAAAGCGGCGAATGTATACATAGGTGGGCTTCCAAGAAGGGACTTGTTTAAAAAATGAAGCCGGCAGATCTTGTATACAGTTTCGAGGGACACAGGAGCCAGACGACGCAACCACGCAGCGGGGGGTGATTGTCTTTCTAATATTTAAGTTGTCGCAATTATATCCAATATATTTTCAAAAGCAAATTAATTTCCAACAATATCAATAAAATTTTTATAATTTTTTGCATATGCCCAGCGCGGGCGATGTTGCCATCCGGGGCCTGAAAATAGATGCACCTTCTCGGCCCCCACCACAATCGCCTACAATCTCGGGATGAATCAACTTACCCTCGTCCTGCCCTTCGCCTTGCCCACTGCCGAACTGGCTGCCGACCTGCTCAAGGTCTTGCAGGCGCCCGCGCTGGCGGCGCTGCTGTCGCGCACATCCACTTGCAATTTGGAAATTTTTGACAACACCAACCGCCTGCTGCCGCACGAAGCGTGGCTGGCGCACGCCTTGACCCTGTCGCCCGCGCCCAACGGCGAGGCGGCGCAGGCGGCCTTCGCGGCCCAGGCCATGCGCGGCTACGGCCTCGTGCCGGAACCGGGCGCGCGCTACTTTCTGCTGCATCCGGCCCACCTGGCCATCGCCCGCAGCCATATCAGCCTGGAAGACTTGCGCCAGCTCAAGCTGAGCGAGGCGGACGGCCGCGCCCTGTTCGACATTGCGGCCCCATATTTCGACGAGATCGGCCAGCCCCTGGCGTATGGCGACGCGGGTACCTGGTTCATGCGCGCCGACGCCTGGTCCGACTTGCAGTGCGCCACGCCGGACGCCGCCACCACGCAAGATTTGTCCGTGTGGATGCCCGAAGGCGAGCACGCGCGCGCCGCGCGCCGCCTGCAAAACGAAGTGCAGATGCTGTGGCATGAACATCCGGTCAATGCGGCACGCGAAGAGCGGGGCTTGAAAGCCATCAACTCCTTCTGGATCTGGGGCGGCAGCCTGGCCACGGCTGCATCTGCATCGGCGCGCTGCGCGGCCAGCCTGCATACGCAGGACGCACCGGGCTGGCTGGCCGCACTGGCGGAACCGGCGCAGCGCGATGCCAGTCCAAACAGTGTGCTGGCCAGCACACAGGACGCGATCGTCGTGCTCGGCGGCTTGACCGAAGCGGCGCAGGCGCAAGAATGGGGCATGTGGCTGCAGCAGTTGCAAGCGCTGGAAGCCAACTGGTTCGCGCCGCTGCTGGCGGCCCTCAAGGATGGCCGCCTGGGCCAGTTGCGCCTGGTGCTGAGCCACCGCGACGCCTGGCTAGCCTGCACCACCAGCAAGAACGCGCAGCGCAAATTCTGGCGCGCGATTACCCTGAACAAGTTGAAAGCATCATGACCCGTACCCGCATCGCCACCCGTCCCTGCCCCTACCGCGAATCCGAATTGCTGCGCCAGGGCGGCATCCACCCCGTGCTGGCCCGCTTGTACGCGTCGCGCGGCCTGTCCGACGCGAAAGAACTCTCGATCGAGCCGAAAGACTTGATACCGCCATCGGGCTTGCTGCACATCGGCGCGGCCGGCGTCTTCCTGGCCGACGCCATTGCCGCCAAGAAGCGTATGGTGATCGTGGCCGACTACGATTGCGACGGCGCCACCGCCTGCGCCGTGGCCATACGCGGCTTGCGCGCCATGGGCGCCGACGTCGACTTCATCGTGCCCAACCGCTTTGAGTATGGCTATGGCCTAACGCCGGAAATCGTCGAACTGACGGCGCGCGAAAAGTCGCCCGACATCATCATCACCGTCGACAACGGCATCGCCAGCATCGACGGCGTGGCCGAAGCGAACCGGCGCGGCATCCAGGTGGTCGTCACCGACCACCATTTGCCGGCCGACACCCTGCCCGACGCGGCCGTCATCGTCAACCCGAACCAGCCCGCCTGCGGTTTCCCCAGTAAACATCTGGCGGGCGTGGGCGTCGTGTTTTACGTCTTGCTGGCCCTGCGCGCGGAAATGCGCCGGCGCGGCCTCTTTGATGCGCAAACGCAACCGAAGCTCGACAACCTGCTCGACCTGGTGGCCTTGGGCACGGTGGCCGACGTCGTGCGCCTCGATACGAACAACCGCATCCTCGTCGCGCAAGGCCTCAAACGCATGCGCAAGGGCAATATGCACGCAGGTGTGGCGGCCCTGTTCCGCGTGGCGGGCCGCGAAGCGCGCAGCGCCACGCCGTTCGACCTGGGCTTTGCCCTGGGACCGCGCCTGAATGCGGCCGGCCGCCTGCAAGACATGTCGCTGGGCATCGAATGCCTGGTCACGGACGACGAAGGCCGCGCCTGGGCGCTGGCCCAGCAATTGAACGACATCAATCTGAAGCGCCGCGAGATCGAAGCGGAAATGCAGGACACGGCCCTGCTGCACCTGGACACGTTCGAGCCGGCCAACAGCAGCACCATCAGCGTCTTCGATGAATCGTGGCACCAGGGCGTGATCGGCATCGTGGCATCGCGCCTGAAGGAAAAATTCTACCGCCCGACCATCACGTTTGCGCCGGGCGCGGACGGCTGGATCAAGGGCTCCGGACGCTCGATTCCCGGCTTCCACTTGCGCGACGCGCTCGACCTCGTGTCGAAACGGGCGCCGAGCCTGATCGACAAGTTCGGCGGCCACGCCATGGCGGCGGGCTTGACCATCCGCGCCGACGCTTTCGATGCCTTTTCCAAGGCCTTCGAAGCCGTGGGCCAGGCCTGGCTCAGCCAGCAACAGCTGGAACGGGTCGTGGAAACGGACGGCCCGCTGGAAGACGCCTATTACACGACGGCCTTCATCGAGCTGATGGATGGCCAGGTGTGGGGCCAGGGCTTCGCCCCGCCCGTCTTCTGCGACGAATTCCGCGTCGTCAGCCAGCGCATCCTCAAAGAGCGCCATCTGAAACTGCTGCTGGAAAAGAACGGCGTGCGTTTTGATGCCATCTGGTTCGGGCATACGGACGCCCTGGGCGAACGCACGAGGGTCGCGTTCAGACTAGATGCGAATGAATACAATGGCACGACAAAAGTGCAGCTCATGGTGGAGCACGCCGAACCTGTGTAGTGACACCTGACAGTACCTACTGCGCGTCGGTATAGGCGGCCTGCGATGCTCACCGTACTAGAAGTACGGTTGCGCTTCTCGGCCACCTCTCCCTTCCGCTCGCTACGGTACTGTCAGGTGTTGCAACGTTTGTGATCTTATTCTTGCTAGGTACAACAATGGCTGGAACACCCCGAAACACCACCTGAAAGCAGCACCATGCTAACCGGCCTGAACCACCTCACCCTGTCCGTGCGCGACCTGGCGCGCAGCATCATCTTTTACCGCGACACCTTGGGCCTGTGCCTGCATGCACGCTGGGACAGGGGCGCGTATCTGTCGGCCGGGGATTTATGGCTGTGCCTGTCGCTTGACGGACAAGACACGCCTGTGCTGGCCAGCCCCGGCTACACGCATTACGCGTTTTCCATCGCTCCCGCCGACTTCGCCCCGTTTGCCGCCCGCCTGCGCGCCGCCGGCGCGCCCGAATGGCAGCAAAACCGCAGCGACGGCAATTCCCTGTATTTTCTCGATCCGGACGGCCACCGGCTGGAAGCCCATGCGGGCAGCCTGGCGCAGCGGCTGGCAGCCTGCCGGGCGGCGCCCTATGCTGGCATGCAATTCTTTGAAGACTAAGAGCACCTAACATAACCTACTGCGCGTCGCGATTTGCGGCCTCCGATGCTCACTGACTCGGCGTCCCCGTGCATTCGCACAGCTGCGCTTCTCAGCCGCAACTCACTGCCGCTCGCTACGGTTCTGTTAGGCACTCTAAGGGGGTTGGCGCGCACATTTGGACGAGGACAGCACAAATTCCCGAAAAGGAGTAATATTATTCCATAAAAGGAGTTCATCATGAATCTTGCCTACGCCTACCCCAAGAGTCGCTTCGAACCGGCCGTGCTCGTTGACCTGAACGCCAAAGCCGAGCGCGAGCGATTGTCGCAGGCGGCCTTGAAGGGGTTTTTCAAGCTGGCCGCCGCCTGGAAACTGCGCGACGACGATGCGCGCGAATTGCTGGGCGGCCTATCCAGCAGCGCCTATTACGAGTGGAAGAAACACCCGGACCGCGTGCTGGAAGTGGACCGCATCACGCGCATTTCCTACTTGCTGGGCATTTATAAAGCCCTGCACATCCTGTATGGCGACAAGCTGGCCGACGAATGGGTCAGTTTGTCCAACAAGAATCCCGTGTTTGGCGGCCGCACGCCCCTGTCGCAGATGCTGGCCGGCGGCTTGCTGGCCATGCAGACGGTGCGCAAGCTGCTCGACGCGCGCCGCGGAGGACTGTAATCGTGCCGACCACGCCGCAAGCACAGCTGCCGCCACTGGCCGCGCTGCGCCAGATCGACACCTGCCGTTTGATTCCATCGCGCTTCGCCGACATGGAAGACTCCGTGCTGGCACCGCTGGCCGAGGACGACGAGCACCTGCGCGAACTGTTCGAGCTCGATAACGCGACGAATGCGCGCCTGGTGGCAGAGTACGGCGGCGCGCCAGGAATTGGCGTGGACGAACTGGTTTTTGGCGTGCCGCACTTTCGCATCATCAACGCCGCCTACACCTATGCCCGGCCGGAAGGGGCGCGTTTCAACGATGGCGAACGGGGCGCCTGGTATTGCGCCTTCGACATGAAAACGGCGCTGGCCGAGATCATTTTTCATAAAACCGTGGAATACCAGGAAATCGACTATTTCGGCGACAGCGTCAGCTACCAGTCGCTGCTGGCCGATTTTTCCGCCAGCTTCCACGACTTGCGCGGCCAGGAGCGCTATGCGGCCTGCCTCGACCCGGCCAGCTACATCGCCTCGCAAGACCTGGCCGCCATCCTTCTGGAAGCGGGCTCCATGGGCATCATCTTCCCCAGCACCCGGCTGGCGGGCGGCACCAACCTGGCCTGCTTCCGCCCTGCTCTGGTCGGCAATGTTCGCAAAGGCACCGCCTATCGGTTAACATGGCAGGGTACGCCGACGCCGCACGTGGAAGCCCTCCCGGGCAAATAAACCGTGCGCATCGGCACCCGACTCACCGCAACCTGATCTCACATGCAAACCAATCCTGAAAAAGACACCGAACTGCGCCTCAAAGTCAACAGCGAAACGGCCCGCCTGGCCTGGAGCGAACTGGAAAAGCACTTCGCCCAAGGCAACGTCGTCTGGGTCGCCAACGAGCTGGACCTGGTCGAAGTGGCCGTGCGCATCTCGCACGACGACAAGGCCACCATCACGCAATGGATGGCCGACGGCAAAGTGGCCAAAGTCTCCGACCAGCAGGCGCTGGACTGGCAGGCGGCCGATAGCGCGCTATGGGCCGTCGTCGTCAGCCCGTTCATTCTGGTGCAGCAGGAAAAGCCCACCAAACATTAATGCCCTCCCCCCAGATACGCCGCGATCACCTTCGGATCGGTTTTCAGGCTTTCCGCCGGGCCGTGCACGGAGATGCTGCCGTTTTCCAGCACGTAGCCGTAATCGGCCACGTTCAGGGCGGCGGCGGCGAATTGTTCGACCAGCAGCATGGTCACGCCTTCGGCCTTTAAGCGCGTGATGATGCGGAAGACTTCTTCCACCAAAATCGGCGCCAGGCCCATCGACGGTTCGTCCAGCAGTATCACTTCGGGATTGAGCATCACGGCGCGGGCCATGGCCAGCATTTGCTGCTCGCCGCCCGACAAGGTGCCGGCCAGCTGGTCGCGCCGCTCCTTCAGGCGGGGGAACAGTTCCAGGGCCTTGTCCAGGTCGCGCTTGATGTTGCCTTTCGGGCGCGAGCGCGTGAAGCGGGGGAAGGCGCCCAGCAGCAGGTTGTCCGTCACCGACATCGAGGCGAACACCCTCCTGCCTTCCGGCGAATGGGCCAGGCCCGCGCGCGCGATCTTGTGCGAATCGAGGCCCGTGACATCCTTGCCGCCCAGGGTGACGGTGCCGGACTTCGGTTTGAGCATGCCGGAAATGGCGCGCATGGTGGTGGTCTTGCCGGCCCCGTTCGAGCCGATCAGGGTCACCAGCTTGCCCTTCGGGACGTCGAGCGAAATGCCGTGCAGGACTTCGACTTTGCCGTAGGCGGCGTGCAAATTTTGAATGGTCAGCATGGTCTTCCTCTCAGTGCGCCGCTGGCGCCAGGGTTTCGGCGCTGCCGCCCAGGTAGGCTTCGATCACTTTCGGGTCGCTCTGGACAAGCGCGGGTGCGCCTTCGGCGATCTTCTGGCCGAAGTCCAGCACCGTCACCACGTCCGACAGCGCCATCACCACGTCCATGTGGTGCTCGATCAGGATGATGGTGATGCCGTGCTCGCGGATCTTGCGGATGATGGCCATCAGCTCCTTGATGTCGGGTGCCGTCAAGCCGGCCGCCGGTTCATCGAGCAGCAGCAAACGCGGATTGAGGCCCAGCGCGCGGCCGATTTCCAGCAGCCGCTGCTTGCCATACGGCAGATTGCGCGCCTCTTCGTTGGCCAGGTCCGCCAGGCCCACGAATTCGAGGATGCTGGCGGCCCGCTCGCGTGCGGCCGTCTCTTCGCGCCTGTAGCGCGGCGTATGCAGCATCACGTCCAGCACGTTCGACTTGAAGGTGTTGTGCAGGCCCACCAGCACGTTCTCGGTGGCCGTCATCTCGCCGAACAGCTGCACGTTCTGGAAGGTGCGCGCCACGCCGCCCAAGGCGATCTCGGATGGCGTGCGGCCGGAGATCACGGCGCCGGCAAATTCCACCTTGCCCGCCGTCGGCTTGTAGATCCCCGTCAGCACGTTCATCATCGTGCTCTTGCCCGAGCCGTTCGGCCCGATCAAGCCGTGCACGGAGCCTTGCGTGACGTTCAGGTCCACCTGGTTCAGCGCTTTCAGGCCGCCGAACTGCATCAGGGCCTGATCCACGCGCAGCAGGGTCGCGCCCTGCTGCCCGCCCTGGGCGTGGTCGAACGGCGCCACGCCGTGCGAAGCGACGGCTTGCACATGGCGGCGGCCCTTGCCGATAAAGCTCATCAAGAAGCCCACGATGCCGTCCTGCAGGTAGTACACGACGAACAGGGTCATCAAACCGAAGATGGTCAGGCGCCAGTCGACCATGTTTTCCAGTTTGTAGGAAAACGCGGCCAGGCCGATGGTGGCCACCAGGGGCACGATCACGCCGCGCAAGGTGGAGCGCTTTTTCGCCAGCATGAAGGCTGAGCCGATCACGCCCAGCACGGCGGCGCCGACGGCGATCTTGCGGAACAATTCGATGTCCGACAAGAGGCTGGGCAGCATGACGACGATCAGGGCGCCGATCAGCGCGCCCGAACGGGTCTTGCGTCCGCCCATGATGACGGCCAGCAGGAACAGGATCGTCAGCTCGAAGTTGTAGGTATTGGGCGAAATATACTCTTCCGAATACGCATACAGGCTGCCGGCCAGGCCCGCGAAACCGGCGCTGATGACGAAGGCGTACACCTTGTAGCGGTACACGGACACGCCCATGCAGTCCGAGGCGATGGGGCTGTCGCGCAAGGCTTCGAACGCCCGGCCCAGGTTCGATTTCAAAATGCGGTGCACCACCACCAGCGAGATCACCAGCAGCGCGGCGACCATGTAGTAGTACTCCACTTCCGTCAGTTTGTGGCCGAACAGGACGGGCTTGTGGATCTTGATGCCCATCGGCCCTTCCGTCAGGAAGCTCATTTCATTGATCAGGATTTGCACGATGGTGCCGAAGGCCAAGGTCACCATGGCCAGGTACGGCCCCGTCACGCGCAGGGCCGGCAAGGCCAGGATGGCGCCAAACACGGCCGCGCCCAGGATGCTGGCGGGGATGGCCAGCCAGAACGACACGCCCAGCTTGAACACCAGCACGCCCGTGACGTACGAGCCGATGCCGAACAGGCCCGCGTGGCCCAGCGACACCTGCCCCGTGTAGCCGACGACGATATCGAGGCCGAACAGCAGGATGGCGTAGATCAGGATGGTCTCGGCCAGGTGGATGTAATACGGGTTCGGGATGACGATGGGGAACAGCGCGAGCGCGGCCAGTCCCGCCGCGCTCAGCGCCAGCATGGTGATTTTCTTGTTCATGTCGTCCTCAGACTTTCTTGATCGCGGCTTTGCCGAACAGGCCGGACGGCTTGACGGCCAGCACCAGCAGCAACAGCAGCAGGCCAGGCACTTCCTTGTAGCCGGTGGAGATGTAGTAGCCGGTGGTCGTTTCCGCGATGCCCAGGATCAGCCCGCCGACGATGGCGCCCACGCCCGACGTCAGGCCGCCGATGATGGCCACGGCAAACGCTTTCAAGCCCAGCGACGCGCCCATGGTGGCACCCGTCAAGGTCAGCGGCGCCACCAGCACGCCCGCAAAGGCGGCCGTGGCCGACGACAGCGCGTAGGAAAACGTGATGACCATGCCCGTGTTGATGCCCATCAGGCCGGCCGCGTCGCGGTCGTTGGCTGTGGCCACGACGGCCTTGCCGTAGATCGATTTGCGGTTGAATACTTCGACGGCCAGCATGATGGCCAGCGCGCCGACGATGACGGCCACCTGCATCTGCTGCACGTTGGCGCCAAACACCTGGAACGGCGCGGCCGACAGCGGCGACGGGAACATCAGGTCATCCTTGCCCCAGATGTTTTCCGCCACGTTCTTGAAAATGATGGCCAGCGCGATGGTCGACATGATCCAGCCGAATTCGGACTTGATCTTGATGGCCGGCCGCACGCCTATCCATTCGACGAACACGCCCTGCAAGGCGCCGAAGACGATGACGATGGGGATCATCAACAGATAGCTCATGTACGGGCCGCCGTGGATGGTACCCACCAGGGAAAGGCCCACGAGCGCGCCCAGCATCAGGGATTCGCCCTGGCCGAAATTGAGGGTGCCGGAAGTGGCAAAGGTCAGCTGGTAGCCGAAGGCGATGACGGCATAGATCATGCCCAGCGCGATGCCGCTGAAGACGAGCTGCAGGAAGATTTCCATGGTATTCCCCGGAAGACGAACGATGAAAAAATGGCCAGTCCTGATTCCTCAAGGCTGGCCACTGCGCGGCGAATGTCCGCCGGGCTTATTTCGCGAGGACGACTTTGCCGTCCTTGACTTCACCGAAGACTGTCAGCTCGGCCGTGATCGCTTCATGGTTGGTCTTGCTGAACGGTTTGTTGTAGGTGGTGACGGCGCCTTCCACTTTTTCATTCAGGTTTTCCAGCGCGGCGCGCACTTTCGGGCCGTCCGTGCCGCCCGCCTGCTTGAAAGCGGCTGCCAGCAGGTAGATGGAATCGTAGCCTTGCGCGGCCGAGACGGCCGATGGCATGCGTCCGCCCGATGGCTTGTAGGCAGCCACGTAGGCGTCGATGAAGGCCTTGCGCTTCGGCGTGCTGGCATCCTGGATAAAGGTTTGCGGCATGCGCGTGCCATTGCCGTTCTTGCCCGCGTTGTCGATGAAGTTACCCATGGCCAGGGTCCAGCTGCCGATCAGCGGCACTTTCCAGCCCAGTTTTTCCATGCCGTTGGCGATCTGCGCCAGCTCCGGGCCGATGCCGTAGGTCAGCACGACTTCCGCGCCCGCCTGCTTGGCTTTCAGCAGCTGGGCCGTCATGTCGACGTCCTTGATGTTGTATTTCTCAACGACGACGGGCTTGATGCCCTTCTTGTCGAGCGCCTTTTCCAGGTCTTCGCGGCCCAGCTGGCCGTAGTTGGTGGAGTCGGCCAGGATCGCCACTTTCTTGAACTTGCGGTTCTCGATCGCCTCATGCACGATCATGCCGGACTGGATGGTGTCATTGGCCGCATTGCGGAAGACGTAGTTTTCCGGCTGGTCGGCGAATTGTTTGGTGACGATGGAACCCGTCGCCACATTGTTCATGACGGGAATTTTTGCTTCCTGATAAAAGCGCTGCGAGGCCAGGGCCACGCCCGTGTTGATGTAGCCGACGGTGGCGGCGACCTTTTCCTTGTTGATGAGCTCTTGGGCGATCTGCACGCCGCGTTCGTTCTTCGCTTCGTCATCGCGCTCGATCAGCAGCAGCGAACGGCCCAGTACGCCCCCCTTGGCATTGATTTCAGCCACGGCCAGCTTGACGCCGTCGCGCATCGACACGCCCATCGGCGCGGAACCGCCCGTGAACGGACCGGACACGCCGATCTTGATGGGGTCGGCTGCGACTGCCGCCTGCGAGAAACCCAAAACCAAACTTGCTACAAGCAATTTCTGTTTCAAATTCATTGTCATCTCCTCTGTTACAACGTTTTTAATGCCACTTATTTTTATTGTCGTACGCTGGATAACCGCCCCATCGATAAATCATTGTAGGTGAGTAAACATGCCCCAGCAACAACTACATATGACGCGTCGCAACATGCAGAAAAGCGCCAATTGCTGGCCCGATGTCAGCCTTTTGTAAGGAAAATATGACGCAAATTGGCGCACCTTGCGCCATCGGGCAACACTGCTGTGGCAAAACGCGACAGGCAAAAGGCGAGCTCGGCGATTCATCAGGACGCTGATCTGGCGCAATACTGGCACTGTCCAGCATGCTAACGTCCCCTTGCCAGCGCGTACGCGCAGGTCCGATCAGCCACTCCCACCGCATGGAGGCGATATGCAGCGCCCGTCGAACTCGTCCATTTCCCCCTTGCTACTTGGCGCCATCGCCAGCCTGCTGCTGGGCGGCTGCGCCACCAACCTGGCGCCCGTGCGCACGTTTGCCGAACAGACGCAAAAGATGTCGGTCCATTTCGAGCCCATGCTGGCGGGCGGCGTCCACAGCTGCATGGACAAGGCCATGCGCAAGCGCCTGATCCTGACCGAGCGTTTCGATGCGCAAGCGAGCGAACAGGCGGCGCGCGCCGATTGCGCCGCCATCGCGCAAGCCAGCGCCTCGATCGCCAGCCTGAACGACCTCCTGCTGCGCTATGCCCGTACCCTGGCGGCGCTGGCCGATGACAAGCTACCTGTCTACAAGGAAGAGTTTGCCGGACTCGGCGATGCGCTGGGCGGCCTGGCGCAGCCGGGTGGCGGCGCGCCCCTGCTCGATGCGGGCAAGCTGTCGAAAGTCGTCAAATTGAGCGAACACCTGAGCCGCCTGGCCACGCAGCGCCTGCAGAAATCGGCCCTGCGCGAATTGCTCGACGAGCAGGAAGCCGTCGACATCGTCAGCAATGCGCTCAAGGAGTATGCGCAGCGCAGCTACCGCGCCGGCTTGCAGGATGAGTTGCGCGACCTGGACCTGCTGCGTGGCGCCGTCGACAAGGCCGCGCCGCGCGAGCCGCTGGCCGCCAACTACATCCGCACGCGCTTGCACCTGGAAGGCCGGCAATTGCAGGAAAGGGAAAAGATCGTCGCCGCGTACGTTGCCGCCGTCGACGCGCTGCAAGCGAGCGTGGCCGCGCTGCGAGCCAATCTCGACCGCCTGCAGGCGCCCGAACTGGAACAGCAGCTGGCGCAGTTTTCACGCCAGGTCGAGACGCTGCAAAAACAGGCTGTTTTCTATGGCCCCGCCCGCTGGTAAGCGGCGCGCACACAGGAGTATCCCATGGCCCAACTGTCCGAACTGACAAAAGACCAAAGCTACGCCATCGCCGACAGTCTGGCGCAGGCATCGAGCCTGGTGCTGGAATTGCGCATCCGCGAACGCGAGGCGCTGGCGCCGGACGAGCGCGCGCTGCTGGAGCAATATGAAGACCACCTGGACCAGATGGTGTCCCTGTTTCGCGCGTATGGCATTTATCTGACGGCCGAAGGCGCGGAACAGGCGCGCGGCGATATCGAGGGCGCCATCGCCAAGGGCAAGCTGCAGCTCAAGCGCATCGCCGACGTGAAAGCCGCCATCGGTGCGGCGGCCAGGCTGGTCGACCTGGGCGCAGCCATCCTGTCGCGCGACCCGTTCGCCATCGGCGAGGCGGCAGCCAGCCTGCGGGCCAAACCGAAGAAGGACGCGCCGGACTAACTCAGGGCTCGGGCGTCCGGTGTCCCATCGCGTGCGTGGCCATCTTCAAGTACAGGAACGATTGCTCCTCGTTGTGCGCATAACCCATCTGCCCTTCGGCCAGGGCCACGGATTTCTGCTGCAGCGCTTCCGGGTATTCGAGGTCGCAGGCGGCGTCGAGCCAGTAACGCGCCCTGGCTTCGTCGCTATCGAGCAGCATGTTCGCCACGATGAACATGGCCGGCGCCACGCCGCGCTGCGCTGCCAGTTCCAGCCAGCGCAGCGCGGCGGCGCCGTCTTGCGGGCCGCCCATGCCGTTCTTGTGCATCAAGCCCAGGTAGTATGCGGCAGGACCGCTGCCCTGCCCCGCAGCCTGTTCGAACAGGGCGCGCGCCTGGGGCTGGCTCGCTTCTCCTGCGCGCATCAAGACCTTGGCCCGGGCCGTGACGTCCGGCCCTGCCGATGCCAGCGGCGCTCCGGCCAAGGCGATGGCAAACAACCATAGCTTCATTTCGACAGATCCACCTGGTACAGCGCAAAGCCCTTGCCCGCGCCATCATCCAGCTTCAACTGCGTGACGTTGTCGATGCCGGCCGCTTTCGCCAGGTCGATCACGTTCGGCGCCGAATGGAAGACCACCGGGCCTTTCGTGGTCACCCTGGCGAAGCGCCAGCTGCGCGCCGAACCGTTTTTCGCCCGCGTCAGGTTTTTTTCCTGGGTCACGTAAGCGATCAGGAGTTCGCGGTTGTTGTCGGGCGAGGCCACCACCGTCTTGCTGCCGTCGAGTCCCGGGAAATTGCCGCCGCCGCTGGCGCGGTAGTTATTCGTCGCGATCAAAAATTCCTGGCTGGCGTCCACCGGCTTGCCCTTGTAGCTGAGGCCCTTGATGCGCTGGCCGGGCTTTTGCGTGACGTCGATCTGGTAGCGCACGTCGGCGTTGGTGATCGCATCGAAGTTGTAGCTCGGGTGGGCCGTGTTGACCAGTTCCTGCGCTTCCAGCTTGTTCGGGTCGATGGTATTGAAACGCTGCGCCGACTGTTCCAGCCAGGCTTTCAGGTCCGCGCCAGTCATCTTCACGCCGTACAGCGCGTTCGGATACAAGTACAGGTCGGCCGCGTTATTCAGCGCCACATTGCCCGCCTTGACGTCCGTGTAGTCGGACACGCCGGCCGAACCGCTCTTGAACGGCGACGACATCGACAGCACGGGCAAGTGCGCAAACTGCGGCAGGTTCGCCTTCACATATGCGGCCAGATAGCCCGCCTGCGCCTGGTTCACCACCTCGATGGCGCTCACGTCGCCCACGTCGGCGAAATACGTCGACATGCGGAAATCCGTCGCGCCCACGGGCGTCTGCACGTAGGCGATCGTCGCCGCGTGCTCCTCGGCCACCAGTCTGGCGATGGCAGGATCGGGGGCCACATAATTCTTGTCCGCGTTCTGGATGCCGCGCGCTTCCACCGTCGTGGCGCTCTTGTCAACCACCCACTGCTTGCCGTCATGGTGCAGCGCGAGTCCGATCACGCCCAGGTGCTTGCCCCATAGATTGGCCATCACGGTGGGCACGCCATTGACCAGGCCACGGGCCTTGTCGACGCCGGGCAAATTAAACTGCGGCACCGTGCTGGCCGCGTTCGGGAACAGCTGGTGCGAGTGGCCGATCAGCATGGCGTCCACGCCCGGCACTTGCGACAGGTAGTAATTACCGTTTTCCATGCTCGGCGAATATGGGTTGTCATCGAGGCCGCCGTGCGAGATGGCCACCACCAGTTCGGCGCCCTTGGCGCGCATCTCGGGGATGAATTTTTCCGCCGTCTCGCGCACGCCCTGCGTGTAGACGCGGCCTTCGAGCCAGCGCTTGTCCCAGGCCATGATGGTGGGCGGCGCGAAACTGATGATGCCGACCTTCACGCTGCTCGTCACGGGCTTGCCATCGGGGCCGGTGGCCGTGATTTGCTTGTCGATGATGTGGTATGGCGCGAACAGGGGTTTACCCGTCTTGACGCTGTAGACGTTGGCCAGCACTTGCGGAAATGCGGGGCCGGCGCAGCGCGGCTTGCTGGCGTCGACGCTGTCGACGTCGAAGCGGTTGCCCGTCACCTGGCTCAGGAACGCGAGGCCGTAGTTGAATTCATGGTTGCCGATGCCGCCGCCGTCCACTTTCAGCACATTCATCGCCTTGTAGATGGCCAGGGTCTGGTCGCAGGCCAGCGGTTTCACGAGGGCCTGGTAGTCGGCCAGCGCCGTACCCTGAATGGTGTCGCCGTTGTCGAGCAAAAGGTTGTTCGGGAACTGCGCGCGCGCCTGGGCGATCAGGGCCGCCGTGCGTTCCAGGCCGATCGACGGCTCCGCCTGCAGCTTGTAGTAATCATAACTGAGCACATTCGCGTGCAAGTCCGTCGTCTCCAGCAGGGCCAGGATGGCGCTGCTGCCGGCCGGCGCGGCCGATGACTGGACCGGACCGGTGGCGGCGGGCGGCAAGGCGCCGCAGCCGGCCAGCAGCAGCGGCAACAGGGCGAAACGGGGAGATTGAAGCATGATGTATTCCTGTGGAAAGACAATATCGCCAGCATCATACGCAGCACGGCAGCCCCTATCAAGGCAAAAATATTGTCGCAAATACAGCGAAATGACGATTTTATTGCCCCGTGCGGCATCGATTCGACGCCGCCGGCATCAGAAACGCGCCGCGCTCGCGTATAATTCAGGGTTTGATTTCACCATAGAAGACCAGAACATTATGGAAGCCGAACGCATCAATATCATCTCCGCCCTGCTCAACGACCTGACGGTCCGCGAAGCCGAACTTCGGAGGTATCTTTGACTTCACTGTCAAGTCGGAGAAACTAGAGCAAGTCAACGAAGAACTGGAAGATCCAACCGTCTGGAACGATCCCAAACGCGCCCAGGACCTCGGTAAAGAGAAGAAGGCTCTGGAAGCCATCGTCTTCACCTTGGCCAAGGCCGATGCCGACCTGCGCGACACCCGCGATCTGTTCGACATGGCCCGCGAAGAAGGCGACGACGACACGCTCGAAGCGATCGAGCAGGACGTGCAGGAAATCCGCAAGGTCATCGAAAGCATGGAATTCCGCCGGATGTTCAACAATCCGATGGACCCGAACAACTGCTTCATCGACATCCAGGCCGGCGCCGGCGGCACGGAAGCCCAGGACTGGGCTTCGATGCTGCTGCGCCAGTACCTGCGCTATTGCGAACGCAAGGGCTTCAAGGTCGAAATCCTCGAGCAGTCCGACGGCGAGGTAGCCGGCATCAAGACGGCCACCCTGAAGGTCGAGGGCGATCACGCTTACGGCTTCCTGCGCACGGAAACGGGCGTGCACCGCCTGGTGCGCAAGTCGCCATTCGACTCGGCCAACGGCCGCCACACCTCGTTTACGTCGCTGTTCGTGTATCCGGAAGTCGACGATTCGATCGAGATCGACGTCAACCCGGCCGATATCCGCGTCGATACCTACCGCGCGTCGGGCGCCGGCGGTCAGCACATCAACAAGACCGACTCCGCCGTCCGCATGACCCACGCGCCGACAGGCATCGTGGTGCAGTGCCAGAACGACCGTTCGCAGCACCGCAACCGCGCCGAAGCGATGGAAATGCTGAAAGCGAAGCTGTACGAGCATGAGCTGCGCAAGCGCATGAGCGAGCAGCAAAAGCTGGAAGACTCGAAGACGGACGTGGGCTGGGGTCACCAGATCCGCTCTTACGTGCTGGACCAGTCCCGCATCAAGGACTTGCGCACCGGTTTCGAGACGGGCAATACCAAGGGCGTGCTCGATGGCGACATCGACGACTTCATCTCCGCCTCGCTCAAGCAAGGCGTATAAGGATGAATACATCCGCTCCAGCGCAGCGCGCCTTCCTGTTCGACATGGATGGCACGATCGTCGACAACATGGCCTTCCACACGACGTCGTGGCTGGCGTTCTTTGAACGCCACGGCCATGCGCTGGATGCGGATGCCTTTTTCCGCGACACGGCAGGACGGCAGGGGCATGAAATCATCGCCAAGTACCTGGGCGAGGATGCCGACCACGCCACCCTGCTGGCGGAAAAGGAAGTCGTCTATCGCGAACTGTATGGCCCGCATCTGGCGACAGTCGCCGGTTTCGACCGGCTGATCGCCAGCGCGCGCCAGGCTGGCGTGGGGCTGGTGGTCGGGACGGCAGCACCGGCCGAGAACATCGCGTTCACGCTCGACGGCCTGGGCCTGCGCCACCGCTTCGACGCCATCGTCGGCGCCGCCGACGTGGAACGGGGCAAGCCGCACCCGGACGTTTTCCTGAAAGGCGCGCTGCTGGCCGGCGCGCTGCCGCACAACTGCATCGTCTTTGAAGACGCGCCCCTGGGCGTGGAAGCGGCGCGCCGTGCCGGCATGCGGGTCGTGGTACTCACCACCACCCTGCCGGCCGAGGCATTTGCCGCCTTCGACAACGTCATTGCCATCGTGCCGGATTTCTCCTCGCTCGACGTCGACGCACTGTTTGCCAGCGTGGCGCCAGCGCTGGCACCACATCATCAATAATCACCAACGAAGAACACCATGACTACGGATATCCAAGAACAAGCCGCCGCCCCCGATGAAAACAAGATCATCGCCGAGCGCCGCGTCAAGCTGGCAGCACTGCGCGAACAAGGCGTCGCCTTCCCGAACGATTTCCGCCCCGAGCACAAGGCGGCCGATCTGCACGCGCAATACGGCAGCAAGACGCGCGAAGAGCTGGAAGCCGAACCTGTCACAGTGGTGCTGGCCGGCCGCATGATGCTCAAGCGCGAAGCGGGCAAGAAAGCCGCTTTCGCCACCCTGCAAGACGCTTCCGGCCCGAAGGCCGACGGCCGCATCCAGATCTACGCCACCTTGGACCTGACCGGCGAAGCGGCCATGGCCGCCCTGCACCACTATGACCTGGGCGATATCCTGGGCGTGCAAGGCACCTTGTTCAAGACCAAGACGGACGAGCTGACCATCAAGGTCACGGAACTGCGCCTGATCACCAAGTCGCTGCGCCCGCTGCCGGACAAATTCCACGGCCTGGCCGACCAGGAAACGAAGTACCGCCAGCGCTACGTCGACCTGATCATGAACGAAGAGACGCGCCGCACCTTCAAGGCGCGTACCGCCGCCATCTCGTCGATCCGCCGCTTCATGGAAAAGAACGAGTTCATGGAAGTGGAAACGCCGATGCTGCACACGATCCCTGGCGGCGCTGCGGCCAAGCCATTCGTCACGCACCACAATGCGCTGGACATGCAAATGTTCCTGCGCATCGCGCCCGAGCTGTACCTGAAGCGCCTGGTCGTGGGCGGCTTCGACCGCGTGTTCGAGATCAACCGCAACTTCCGCAACGAAGGCGTGTCGATCCGTCACAATCCTGAATTCACGATGATGGAATTCTACGCGGCCTACACCGACTACAAATGGCTGATGGATTTCACGGAAGCCGTCATCCGCCAGGCCGCCATCGACGCGCACGGCACCGCCACCCTGACCTACGGCGGCCGCGAGCTGGACCTGGCAAAACCGTTCCACCGCCTGACCATCGTCGAAGCGATCAACAAGTACGCGCCGGGCTACACGCCGGAGCAGTTGAACGATGCGGACTTCATCAAGGAAGAGCTGAAGAAATTCGGCGTCAAGCCGTTCGCCACGGCCGGCCTGGGCGCGCTGCAACTGGCGCTGTTCGAAGAGACGGCTGAAGCGCAGCTGTGGGAACCGACCTACATCATCGACTACCCGGTCGAAGTGTCGCCACTGGCGCGCGCGTCCGACACGGTGGCCGGCATCACCGAACGTTTTGAATTGTTCATGGTGGGCCGCGAGATCGCCAACGGCTTCTCCGAGTTGAACGACGCGGAAGACCAGTCGGCCCGCTTCCTGGCGCAAGTAGCCGCCAAGGACGCCGGCGATGAAGAGGCGATGTTCTACGACGCCGACTACATCCGCGCGCTGGAATACGGCATGCCGCCAGCCGGCGGCTGCGGCATCGGTATCGACCGCCTGATGATGATCATCACGGATTCGCCGAACATCCGCGACGTGCTGCTGTTCCCTCATCTGCGCCGCGAAGAGTGATGAACACCTGAAAAATCTACTGCGCGTCGCGATTTGCGGCCTGCGATGCTCACTGCCTCGGCGGCCCCGTGCTTGGCACAGTTGCGCTTCTTAGCCGCAACTCCCATCCGCTCGCTACGATTTTTCAGGCGTTCGATGCTTCAAGACAAAAAAAGCCGCCTGATTTTGCGATCAGGCGGCTTTTTTACGTCTGCGGCCGTCAGCCGGCCAGGGTCACGCGCTGGTGGCTGCGGCTGGCCTGCTGCGCAGCCAGCGCCGTGGCCAGCGCGCGCATGCCGTCGCCGCCGGTGGCAGCTGACTGCCCTTCGCCGCGCATGGCGCGCTGGAAGGCGCGCACCGAGCGCACGTACAGGTTTTCATGCTCGACGGGGATATCGATGCTGCCGCCATCGCGCGTCAGGCTGATGGTGCCGACGGGGCGCTGCGTCATCACGCCGGTGGCGAAGATGGTGCCCTTGCTGCCGATGATTTCCACGCCCGCCAGCGAATACGGCGCATTGAACGCGTCGTGCACCTGCACCAAAGTGCCGTTGTCGAACTCGATGACGGCCATCAGGCCCTCTTCCAGCCCGGCCACCGTCATGCCGCCGCTGGTGGCGCAGGCGGTGACGTGGCGCGGTTCCGCGTCGAGCAGGAAGCGCAAGGTATCGACGTCGTGCACGAACATGTCGAGCGTGACGCCGCCCGACTCGGGCGCGTCCAGGCGCCAGCCGCGCAAGTGCTGCGGCAGGTTGTTCGCGTGCAGCACGCGGCCATACAGAGGCTGGCCGATCTCGCCCGCGCGTATCAGCTCGCGCACCTTGCCGTGGCTGGCCGCGTTGCGCAGGTGATGGTTAATCCCCAGCACCACGCCCGCTTCGGCGCAGCCGTCGACCATGCGGCGGGCATCGTCCAGGTTCAGCGCCAGCGGCTTCTCGCACAGCACGTGCTTGCCGGCGCGCGCCGCCTGCAAGGTCTGCGCCATGTGCAACTCGTTGGTGGTGCTGATGTACACGGCGTCCGCGCCCGGATGCGCGAGCGCCGCATCGAGGTCCGTGTAGCTGGCGGCGATGCCGAATTGTTCGGCAAAGGCGGCGCCGCGCGCGGCATCGCGGCTGACCACGGCCAGCACTTCGGCATCGCCCTGCTGGCCGATTGCGTCGACCATCCATTCGCGCGCCACGGTGCTGGCGCCGACCAGTATCCATCCGATTTTCTTCATTCGATTCTCCCGTTAAAAAGTGTGGCGCAGGCCGAGGTTCCAGGCCTGGTTGCCCGTGCCGTTGTCGGTGGCGTTGCCCACCACATAGGCGGCGCCGTTGCGGTTGTCGATATGCGCGTAGGCCGCATACAAGGTGCTGCGCTTCGACAGCGCGTAGGTGTAGCCGATGCCGATCTGGGAAGCATCGCCGTTGGCGGCGCGCCGGTCGTCGCGCCGCACGTACGAGAACAGGACGCGGTGCGGCCCGACAGGCACGGTGGCGCCCAGCATCAGGTCCGCGCTGTCGACCGTGGTGGCGGCGCCCGCCGTGCTCTTGCTGACGGCGACGGCGCCATGCGCCTTGACGACGCCGAAGTCCCAGGTGGCGCCCAGCACCGTGTTGCGCACCCTGCCCGCCACCAGCGCGCTTGATATCGTATTGGCGTCCTGGTGCGCCATGCGCACATACAGCGGCCCGCTGGCATAGGTGGCCGCCGCGCCCGCGTAGCGTTTGGCCGACGCGTCACCCGGCACTTCGCCGAAGCCGTACGCCAGTTCGCCGGAAAGGCCGCCGCGCGCGGGCGAGCTGTAGGTGATGCTGTTGTCGACCCGGCTGATGTAGCCGGCCGTGAAGACATTGCTTATCCTGCCCGCAAAACCCAGGTAAAACGGGTCCAGCGCTCCCAGGCTGCTGTCGATGAACGTGTACTGGCGGCCCAGGCGCAGCGTGCCCGCCGCGCCGGCCAGGCCGACGAAAGCCTGGCGCCCGAACAGCAGGCCGCCCTGGGCCGATGCGCCCGTGTCGGCCAGGATGCCCGCATCAAACGTAAATATCACCGTCGTGCCGCCGCCCAGGTCTTCGCTGCCCTTGAAACCGAGGCGCGAACCGTTGGCGATGCCGCTCGTCAGCTTGAGCACCCGGCCCCCGGGGCCGCCGTTCTCGGATACCACGCCCAGGTCCGCGATGCCGTACATGGTCACGTTCGACTGCGCGCAACACAGGCCGCCGCAGGCCCCGGCACCGATGATCATTGCCCTTGCTACCTTGTTCTTCATGTCTTGCCCTGTCTGTCTTTTTATCGATATGGTTCTTAGCCGACCAGGTGGCGCGGACGCTCGCCGCGCAAGCCGGCCAGCAGGTTGTCCACGGCTTGCTGCGCCATGGCGTAGCGCGTTTCGTGCGTGGCCGAGCCGATATGCGGCAGCGCCACCACGTTGGCCATGTGCGGCAGCGGATTATCCGGCGCCAGCGGTTCGCGCTCGAACACGTCGAGACCGGCGCCGTGGATGGCGCCCTGCTGCAGCGCCTCGATCAGCGCCGCCTCGTCGACGATGCGCCCGCGCGAGCCGTTGATGAAGATGGCGCCGGGGCGCATCAGCGCGAACTCGCGCCGGCCCATCATGCGTTCCGTCTGCGCCGTCAGCGGCAGCACCACGCAGACGAAATCGGAGCCGGCCAGCAAGTCGTCGAGCGCCACCTGGCGCGCGCCCAGCGCCGCTTCCACTTCTGGCACCGCTTCGCCATTCACGTACAGCACCTGCATGCCGAAGCCCAGCGCGGCGCGGCGGGCGACGGCGCGGCCGATGCGGCCCATGCCCAGCATGCCGATAGTCTTGCCGTGCACATTGACGCCGTACTGGATCTCGCCCACGCTGCGCGTCCAGCGTCCGGCCTTGACGAATTCGGCCAGTTCGACGACGCGCCGCGCGCTGGCGAGGATCAGCGCAAAGATCGTGTCGGCCGTCGTTTCCGTCAGCACGTCCGGCGTATTGGCCAGCATGATGGCCCGTTCGCGCAGGTAATCGACGTCGAACTGGTCGACGCCCACGGAAATGGTGGAAATGATGCGCAGATCAAAGGCCGGGTCCAGCAGTTCGCGGTCCAGGCGCACGCTGGCGCCCAGCAAGCCGTGCGCGCCGCAGATGGCGGCGGCGAACGCGGCGCGGTTGTCCGCATCGATCGCCTCGAAGTACGTCACCTCGCATTCGGCGCGCAAGCGCGCCAGCAGCGGTTCGGCCAGCTTTTTATAGACAACCACATGTTTTTTCACGAGTGTTTCCCCTGTACGGTTCAAGATGGGACCAGCGCATCGAGCTGGGCGCGGGTCGGCAAGCCTTCCATGTCGCCGGCCACCTGGATGGCGAAGGCGCCGACCCAGTTGCCGCGCCCTACCGCCTGCGCCAGCGGCAAGCCTTCCAGCAAGGCGCTGACCAGGCCGGCCGCGAAGCCGTCGCCGGCGCCCACCGTATCGACCACGTTGGCCACGCGCTCGCCCGCCACCATGCCGCTGTCGCCATCGGCCGTGCGGTAATAGGCGCCCTCGGCGCCCAGCTTGATGACCACCAGCCGCGCGCCCTGCTGCAGATAAAAGCCGGCAACGTCGTGCGGCAGGTCGTGGCCGGTGAGGATTTTTCCTTCCCCCAGGCCGGGCAGCACCCAGTCCGCCTTGGCGGCGAGGCGGTTGATCTGTTCGATCATGACGGCTTGCGACGGCCACAGCGAGGGCCGCAGGTTCGGGTCGAACGACACGGTGCGGCCGTTGGCGCGCATGAAGTCGAGCGCCTGGCCTGCGAACGCCAGGCTGGTCTCGGACAGCGCCGCGGCCACGCCCGTGGCGTGCAAGTGGCGCGCGGACAGGAAATAGGCGGGGTCGAAGTGTTTGGGCGCCAGCCGGCTGGCGGCGGAACCCTTGCGGAAGTATTCGACCAGCGGATCGGCGCCGTTCTCGGCCTTCTCCTTGAGCAGGAAGCCGCTGGACTGGCCGGCGACGGCGACGACGCGGCTGCAATCGACGCCCTCTGCCTGCACGCTGGCGCGGATGAAGCGGCCGAACGAGTCGTCGCCCACGCGGCTCAGCCAGCCGACTTTCAAACCCAGGCGCGCCAGGCCGATGGCGACATTCGTCTCGGCACCGGCCAGGCGGCGCGTAAAGTGCGCCACGGTCGCCAGGTCGCCCGTTTGCTCGGCAACGAACATCGCCATCGCCTCGCCATAGGTAACAACGTCAAGCTTCATCATACAGCCTCCAGTATCTGAATATAGCGGCCCGTTTCGGCCACCAGGTCGGCGCCCTCGAGCGGGAATTCGATGGCCCGTTGCACGCCCGGCGCAAAGTGCGCGAAGACGGCGCGCCAGGCCGGATCGGCCTCGGAAACGGCACACGCGGACAAGCGGCCCCCGTCGTCAAGAACCGTCTTGCAATGCACATAGCGCACGTACGGCGCCAGCAGGCGCGCCGCCTGCTGCGCGTCCTCGCCCACCCAGCGCCAGTTGCCGATGTCGAAGGTCAGCCCCACGGGCAGCCCGATGTCGCGCGCCGCCGCCAGGAAGCGCGCCATCGTCGCCAGCCTGCCGCCATGGGCCGTCTGGTCGTTTTCCACCAGCAGCGCCACGGGCGCGGCCTCCAGCTGCGCCTTCAAGGCCGGCAGCTCCGGCGCGGCCGGGTAATGGCCCAGCGACACCTTCAGGTAGCGCGCGCCCAGGCGCGCCGCCTCGTCCAGCATCTGCCGCAGCAGTTCGTGCTGCAGCTGTCCGTCCGCGCCCCACAATTCGATGGGCGTGGAATACACGCAGTACAGGCCGCGCGCGGCCACCGCCGCGCCCATGCGCGCCAGGTCCGGCAAGTCGGAGGTGAACAATTCGCGGCGGATCTCGATGCCGGCACCGCCCGCATCGGCCACCACGTCGATGAAATGGCTTTGCCCCAGCTGCCTTACCCTGCTTGCGCCATAGGCCGACGCCGCCACCAGAACGGGGCTCACTTGATCGCTCCCGCGCCGACGAACTGGCGCGCTTCGGGCGTTTGCGGGTTGCTGAAGAAGGCTTCCGACGGCCCGCTCTCCCACACCGTCCCCTGGTGCATGAAGACGGTGACGTCGGCCATGCGCCGCGCGAACTCCATCTCGTGCGTCACCAGCAGCATCGTCATGCCAGCCTGCGCCAGCTCTTCCATCACCTTCAGCACTTCCTGCGTCAGTTCCGGGTCGAGCGCCGACGTCACTTCGTCGAACAGCATCACTTGCGGCTCCATCGCCAGCGACCGGGCGATCGCCACGCGCTGCTGCTGGCCGCCCGACAGCTGCTCGGGATAGGACTCGCGCTTGTGGTCCAGGCCCACCTGCTTGAGCACGCGCAGCGCCGTGGCGCGGCCTTGGGCATCGGGCACCTTCTTGACGATGCGCGGCGCCAGCATGACGTTTTCTTCCACGGTCAGATGCGGGAACAGGTTGTAGCTCTGGAAGACCATGCCGACGTCCTTGCGCAAGTCGAGCAGGTGTTCCTGGCGCGCCGTCAGCGTGTGGCCGGCCACGACGATGCTGCCGCTGTCGATGGTTTCCAGGCCGTTGATACAGCGCAGCATGGTGCTCTTGCCGGAGCCGCTGCGGCCGATCACGGCGATCACCTGCCCCCGCTCGACTGCGAACGACACGCCCTTGAGCACGTGGTTGGCGCCGAAGCTCTTGCAGATATTGTCGATTTCAACGATGGGCATGGAATTTCCTTTCCAGTAAATGGCTGTAGCGCGACAGCGGATAGCACATCGCGAAGTAGATCAGGGCGACGATGGGGAAGACGATGAACGGCAGGAAGGTCGCATTGCTGACCAGTTGCCCTGCCCGCGTCAGTTCCACCACGCCGATGATCGAGGTGATCGAAGTGTTCTTGATGATCTGCACCATGAAGCCCACGGTCGGCGGCAGCGAATGGCGCAGCGCTTGCGGCAGGATGACGTAGCGCAGCTGCTGGTAGCGGTTCAGCGCCAGCGCGGCCGAAGCTTCCCACTGCTGCCGCTGCACGCCTTCGATGCAGCCGCGCCAGATCTCGCCCAGGTAGGCGCTGGCAAAGATCGTCATCGCCGCGCCGGCCGCGATGACCGGCGACAGCTTGTAGCCGAACAGGGCCAGCCCGTAATAGGTCAGGAACAGCACGATCAGCACCGGCGTGCCCTGGACCAGCTGGATGTACAGGGCGCTGATGAAACGCAGGAACGGGCTGCGCGCCGTGCGCAGCAGCGCCACCGCGAAGCCGGCGATGCCGCCCGTGATGAAGACGATCAGCGACAGGCCGATGGTCCAGCGCGTGGCCTCGAGCAGGAATTGCAGGTTATCCCAGGAAAAGTCACTGATCATGTCATGCTCCCATGCGCACCGCGCCCAGACGGCGGCGGCGTTTGAAGACGATCTGGCCCAGCACCCAGAAGCTGAAGCGGAACAGCAGGGCCAACAGGATGTACAGCACCATCACGACGAGGTAGATCTCGAAGCTGCGGAAGGTTTCCGAGTCGAGCAGGTGCGCGGCGGCAGTCAGCTCTTCGGCGGAAATGGCCGACACGACGCTCGATGCCAGCATCATCAAGGTGAACTGGCTGGCCAGCGCCGGATACACTTTTTCCAGCGCCGGCAGCAATACCACGTGGCGCATCACCTGCCAGCGCGTCATGCCCAGCGCCTGCGCCGCCTCGAGCTGCGACGGATGCACGGCGCCGATGCCGGCGCGCACGATCTCGGTCGCATAGGCGCCCAGGTTGACCGTCATGGCGACGAGCGCGGCGCCGTTCGCGTCGAGCTGCAAGCCCAGCGACGGCAAGCCGAAGTAGATGATGAACAGCTGCACCAGGAACGGCGTGCTGCGAATGATCTCGACATAGGCGCGCACCACCGCGCGGGCATAGGCGGGACCGTTCTTCAGGATGACGGCGGCGCACACGCCCACCGCCAGCCCCAGCACCATGGACAGGGCGCTCAGGCGTATCGTCAGCGCCGCGCCCCACAACAGGCGGTCCAGCGATTGCATGACGAGTTCGAAATGAAATTCATACGGCATACTCAACTCCTTTTCTACGTGTGCGTCCCCGGCCGCGCCACCGTGGCGGCGCGCCGTGCGGACGAGCACTATCGCTGTGCGGGTGGCGGTATCAGAAGGTCGGCAGCGCCGGCAGCGGCGCGCCGCTCCACTTGCGCGCGATGGCATCGAGTTCGCCGTTCAGCTTGACGTAGTAGATGAAGTTGTTAAGCCACTGGTGCAGCTCGAAGTCGCCGCGGCGCACGGCCATCGAATTGGGCTGCAGCGAGTAGGAGAAGCGGACCTCGATCTTGCCCGCGCCGCGCGTCTTGATGATGTCGAGCGCCATCGTGCTGGGGATCGAGACGGCGTCGACCTGCTTGCTGAGCAAGGCCTGGGTGACGGTGGCGTCATCCTCGAAACGCACGATGCTGGTGCCGGCCGGCGCCATGCGGCTCAGGGCCGTGTCATTCGTGGTGCCGCGCGTCACGCCCACCTTCTTGCCTTTCAAGTCGGCCAGGGCCTTGAATTTGCCACCGACCGGTGCGACGATGGCCAGCTCGAACGCGCTGTAAGGCATGGTGAACATCAAGGTCTTGGCCCGTTCCGGCGTGGGCGCCAGGGTCGCCACGAGGAAGTCGACCTTGCCCGATTCCAGCGACGGCACGCGCGACGGCGCCGTCAACGGGACGATCTCCACGGGCAGGTTCAGGTATTTGCCGATCAGGTTGGCGACGTCGACGTCATAGCCGACGGGCACGCCCTTGGCATCGATGCTGCCAAACGGCGGCGTGCCGCTGACGACGCCGATGGTCAGCTTGCCCTTCTTGATCAAGTCGCCAAGCGTCTGGGCGCCGGCGTCGGCCGCCGCACCGAGAGCGCACGTTGCTGCCAGTGCGCAAGCCACGATCTTCGCGTAAAACAGTGTAGTCATCTTCATGCTCAGTCTCCTGTGATCCCGGTACCGGCCTCGTCGAGGCGCTTCCGGGAATATTGTCAAATGGACGATTTATTTCGTCTCTTGCCGTGTCGTTTCAACTTCTTTTCAAGCTCCTGCCAACCATTGCCCTGCCTGTCTATCCATGCCCCTTTCCTGGCTGAATACAATCTATGAAACCGGTTCCATAACCTTCCCAAAAAAAAGGGCAAGGCCCTCTTCCCCGTCAGTCGCCGCCCCGGGTGGAGTTGCGCACAATCAGCTTGCCTGGCAACAGCACCTCGCGCGGCGGGCATTGATCGCCCTGCAGGCGCGACAGCATGCATGTCATCGCCGAAAAGCCGATCTCGTACGTCTGCTGCTCGATCGTGCTCAGGCCCGCCAGCGGCGACCACGGCAATTCGTCAAAGCCCAGCAAGCCCACGTCCTGCGGCATGCGCAATGCGAGGCGCTGCAGCATCAGCGCCAGTTCCAGCGCGACCATGCCGTTCGAGGCCAGCAGCGCCACGCGGCGGCCGCGCCACTGCGCCAGGCATTGCCGCATTTGTGCGTCGATGGCCGGCCGGTCGTCCAGGTCCACCGCCAGCACTTCGCCCACGCAGCCCGGATGCTCGGCCATCACGGACTGGAAACCGTCGGCGCGCATCAGGCGCGAACTGACGCCCGTCAAGGGCGGCGCAACGAAGGCGATGGCGTCGAAACCCTGCTCGATCAGATGCGCCGTGGCCAGCCGGCCCGCCTGCACATTGTCCAGGCCCACGAGGTCGAAGTCGGCGCCCTCGATGCGGCGGTCGACCAGCACGATGGGCATGCCCGCCTGCTGCAAGTCGGACGACTCGATGTTGCGTCCCTGCGTGTTGACGATCAGCCCTTCCACGCTGTACGAGCGCAGCGCGGCCAGCGACTGGCGTTCGCGCTGTTCGTCATTGCCGGTATTACATAAAATCAGGGTATAGCCATGCTGCTGGCAAGCCGCTTCCACGCCTTGCAGCACGGCCACCGTGTAGGGATTGAGCATGTCCGCCACGACCATGCCGATCAGGCGCGTGCGTCCCCGCTTGAGGCCGCGCGCCATCTGGTTCGGCTGGTAGCCGAGGCGCGCAATGGTGCTGGTGATCTGCTGGCGGATATTCTCGGACAGCGCGTCGAGTTCGCCGCCGAGAAAGCGCGACACGCTCGTCTTCGACACGCCTGCCTCGGACGCCACCTGGGCGATGGTCACGGGACGTGCCGGCTCGCCGGAAACTGTTTTTTTATTGCCGCGTACTGAATCCAAGCTTGTTCTCCACTACCTGTTGACCTGTATATTTTTATTTTGGAACCGGTTCCAAAGATAGCACCCACGAATCGATGACGCAAGCGATTTGATTGCCTGTGGCGGCGAAGGAACGCGATGGGGGCATCAGTGGAAAGGCGCCGCCCGCCCCCGGCAAACGCAGGGAGCGGGCGGCGCGGTGGTTTCAAGACTGTTTACTGGACCACGGTGTAGCACGGCACGTATGCCGTACCCGCCAGTTTCATGCGGTGCTGCGCCACGAAGGAAGCGAGCAGCGCATCCATGGGGCCGGCGATGGATTTGTCGCCGTGGATCTCGAAGTTGCCGTACTTTTCGATCGAGCGGATGCCGTCGTCCTTGACGTTGCCCGCCACCACGCCCGAAAACGCGCGGCGCAACTGGGCCGCCAGCAAGTGCGTGGGCTGGTTCTTGTGCAGGCTCAGGTTGCGCATGTTTTCATGCGTGGGCTGGAACGGCTTCTGGAACTCGTGGTCGATCTTCAACAGCCAATTGAAGTAATACGCGTCGCTGTGCGCCTTGCGGAATTCGCGCACCTGACGGATGCCTTCGAGCATTTCGCGCGCCACCAGTTCCGGGTCGTCGATGATGATCTTGTAGCGCTGCTGCGCTTCCGGGCCCAGGGTGTCGTGGATGAACTGGTTGATTTGCACGAAGTATTCGCGCGACGTTTCCGGGCCCGTGAAAATCAACGGGAAGGGTATCTCGGCATTGTCCGGATGCAGCAGGATGCCGAGGATATACAGAATCTCTTCGGCCGTGCCCGCGCCGCCCGGGAAGACCACGATGCCGTGGCCGGCGCGCACGAACGCTTCCAGGCGTTTTTCGATGTCCGGCATGATGACGAGGTCATTGACGATGGGGTTCGGCGACTCGGCCGCGATGATGCCCGGCTCCGTGATGCCCAGGTAGCGGCCATTGTGCAGGCGCTGTTTGGCGTGGCCGATGGTGGCGCCCTTCATGGGGCCCTTCATGGCGCCGGGGCCGCAGCCGGTGCAGATGTCGAGGCCGCGCAAGCCCAGCTGGTAGCCCACTTCCTTCGAATAATTGTATTCGGCGCGGTTGATCGAGTGGCCGCCCCAGCACACGACCAGGTTCGGGTTGAGCTGGGTTTGCAGTACGTTGGCGTTGCGCAGGATATGGAAGACGGCGTCCGTCACGCCTTCCGTGCTCTGCAAGTCGAATTTCGGGTTGCCCGTCACTTCATCGCTGACGAAGATAATGTCGCGCAGCACGGCAAACAGGTGCTCGTGGATGCCCTTGATCATCTTGCCGTCGACAAAGGCGATGGCCGGCGCGCCCTTGATGTCGAGCTTGATACCGCGCTCGCGCTGGATGATCGAGATTTCAAACGACTGGTAGCGCTCCAGCAGGGCGCGGCCATCGTCGATGGTGCTGCCGCAATTCAAGACCGCCAGCGCGCAGCGGCGGAAGGTGTTGTACAGGCCGCCCTGGCTGGTATCGAGCAGTTTGTTGACTTCAGTCTTGGAGAGCACGTCCAGGCGGCCTTCCGGTGAAACCAGAGTATCGATAACGTCGTGTTCCATAATGCGAAAAATCCCTTTAAAAATCGATGCTCGAAGGTCTTGCAGCCTTAATATACGACAAGTCAGGCAAGTTGTGCTGTGCCGCCGCAAAATCGCCGGGCCCGCCCTTGCCTGCAAACCGGTTTGACTAATATGAAACAGTCATTCTTGCTAATGCGAATCGAAACCTTCGCTCAGCGCAATTTGTAGATTAGAATGCCAGCCTATTGGAATTCCCGTGCGTGAGGTTCTTCATGAGAGTCCCCGCCGCCCGCAGGCTTCCATAAGTTCGTTGTATCGATTGACTATAATAATTTTTCAGGAGGAACCGCATGAGCGGTGCGACTACGCCCAACAAGGAAGCCGTTATTCCCGAGTTCAAGCAGATTATGGGCCATCCAAGCCCATTGTGGATGTTGTTCATGACTGAATTCTGGGAGCGCTTCGCGTTCTACGGAGTTCGCTGGGCGCTGGTCCTGTACATCGTGGCCCAGTTCCATGGCGGCGACGGTTCGGGACAGGCAGCGGCCAACCTTACCTACGGTTCCTTCCTCGCGCTGGTGTACGCCGGCGCCCTGTTCGGCGGCTACATCGCCGACCGTGTCATCGGTTACCAGCGCTCGATCCTGCTGGGCGCCGTCTTCATGGCTGCAGGCCTGTTCTGCATCTCGGTACCGAACCAGGACATCTTCAACCTGGGCCTGGCCACCATGATCGTCGGCAACGGCATGTTCAAGCCGAACATCTCGACCATGGTCGGCAAGCTGTACACGACAGCCGATCCGCGCCGCGACAGCGGCTTCACGATCTTCTACATGGGTATCAACATGGGCGCCATGGTCGCGCCCGTCTTCACCCAGTGGCTGGCCGAGTCGATCTTCGGCACCAGCGCCATGCCATCGTACAAGATGGTCTTCATGGCTTCCGGTTTCGGCATGCTGATCAGCCTGGTATGGTTCGCCATCGGCCGCCGCGCCCTGAAAGGCATCGGCGCTCCTGAAGCCGGTTCCGGCAACCCGATGCGCGTCGTCTGGGTAGCCGTCGGTTCCCTGTGCGTGATCCCGCTGATGTACTTCCTGCTGACCGTCGGCGCTGAAAAGCTGCAAATCGTCCTGACCGTGCTGTTCGTCGGCCTGGCCGTGATGCTGATGATCGAAGGCATACGCAACGGTAAAGTTGCGCGTGACCGCGTCATCGCCATGCTGCTGATCTTTGTCTTCAACATCCTGTTCTGGATGTTCTTCGAACAGGCAGGCAGCTCGTTTACTTTCCTGGCCGACAAGATCGTCAACCGCGACCTGGGCTTCTGGATCTTCCCGACCGCCTACTTCCAGACCGTCAATTCGGTCGCCATCATCGTCTTCGCGCCGATCATCGCCGCCATCTGGGTTTTCCTGGCGCGCCACAACGTCAATCCTTCGATCCCGCGCAAATTCGGCCTGGGCTTGCTGGGCAATGCGCTGGCCTTCGGCCTGCTGATCTTCGCTCTGTCGAGCCTGGTTGGCGCCGATAACAAGATCCCGTTCTGGACCCTGACCACCGTCTACGTGCTGCAATCGATCGGCGAGCTGTGCCTGTCGCCTATCGGCCTGTCGATGGTCACCAAGCTGGCACCAGTGCGCCTGGTCGGCCTGGGCATGGGCGGCTGGTTCCTGTCGACCGGTATCGGCAACAACCTGTCGGGCATCTTCGCCAGCCACGTCAGCGGCACCAGCGGCATGTCGGTGCAGTCGGCCCTGTCCGGCTACACCTTCGGCTTCTGGTCCCTGCTGGGTGCCGGTGTCGTGCTGTTCCTGATCGCACCGCTGATCAACAAACTGATGCACGGCGTGAAGTAAGCTTCTGCCTTAGCTGACAACGGCGGCCTGCGGGCCGCCGTTTTTCATTCCGGCGCCGGTTTTTGCCCGGCCGGGCGGTACAATACGGCCAGGGCCGCCTGCCACTCCACTCACATCACCAAAGAATATTATGTCCAGCATCTCCACCACCACGCCCCTCTCCGACGACGAATACGCCGAACTCGACACCCTGCTGGCCGCGCCTGCGCTGGAAAGCCGCGCCATGGACGTGTCGATGCTGGAAGGTTTTCTCACGGCCGTCGTCCTGAGCCCGAAGCAGATCGCGCCGGAACAGTGGCTGCCATGGGTGTGGGACAAGGCGGCCGGCGGCGCCTCGCCAGCGCAGGACGAGACCAGCGAACGGGCGGCCAGCCTGGCGCAGCGCCACCACGCCTACATGGTCGAATGGCTGGCGAAGGACCCGGACAGCTTCGAGCCCATCTACGTCTGCGGCCCCGAATGGAGCGTGCCCGCCTGGTGCGCCGGTTTTATCCTCGGCACGAGCCTGGACAAGCCCCAGTGGGCGGCCCTGGCCGTCAGCCACCCTGAGTACCTGGCGCCATTCCAGCACCTGGCCACGGCCAGCGAACTCGATGACGATGCAGCCGAAACGGCCATGGATGGCGTGATTCCCGCCGTCATCGCCATCAACGCGGCCTGGGCGCGCCAGCGCCACCTGAAACAAAGCCAGCCCGGCGCCACCGTGCTGCGCGAACTGCCGAAGACGGGCCGCAACGACCCGTGCCACTGCGGCAGCGGCAAAAAGTACAAGAAATGCTGTGCCGACGCCGATAGCGCGGCGACCTAAGGCGATTCCTCCTTGCGCCAGCTGCTGACGGCCATCCTGCGCTTCCTGCTGCGCCACGCGCTGCAGTTCGCCCTGTTCATCGTCATCTTGCTGGCCGGACGCATGCTGCTGGCAGAATGGCGCGCCTACAGCGCCGGCAGCGAGGCCATCGCCGCATTGAGGCTGGCCGCCGACGGCGCCGATCATCATGGCGCCGGCCTGGCCGCTGCCGCCACGGCGCGGGTCAACGCCTTGCGGCACGTCCCGCGCACGGCCATCGCCACCCGCCTGAAGGAAGTGCAGGTGCAATTGACCACCTTGCGCGCGCGGCAGCAACCGTCGCTGTTTACGCTTCCCCTGCCCGACACGACCACCCTGGCCCTGCACGCGCAGGACGAAGCCACGCGGCGCGTGGAGATCGAAGTGCTGGCGCAGGAAGCCCGCTATCTGACGGCCCTGCAAGCGGCGATCAGTGGCGAAGATGCGCGGCAGACCCTGACGCGCCTGCACGCGGAACATGTGCGCGCGTATGCCGCGCTACAGGAAAACCTGCGCCAGCGCCGGGAACTGGAAACGCAGCACCCGCTGGCCACCCGCCTGCCCGGCAGCGACGCCTATGCGCAGCTGTCGCAGCTCGAAACGCAAGGCCAGCGCCTGCGCGACATCAACCTGCAAGCGTATCAGGCCTGGACAGCGCAGCGCGTGCACAGCAGCGCCACGAACGCTGCCCGCCCCGCCCCATTTTCCATCGACGAGCAAGCCTTGGCCGGTGCGCTGGCGCCCGTGCAAAAAGCCATCGCGGCCGGCGAAACGCAGCTGGCGAGCAACTGGATCGCCCGCTGGCGCGCGCCCGTGATGGACGTGGCGCCCACGGCCGCCCTGCTGGTGCTGTCGGCCATCTTGCTGCCCGTGGCGATCAAAGCATTCTTTTACTTCGTGCTGGCGCCCATCGCTGCCCGTTTGCCGCCGCTGTCGGTCGCGCACGAACTGCAGGTCGCGGACAGCTCCCTCCCCTTGCCGCCGCATGGCGAGTCACGCATTTCCGCCGTGTCGCACGGCTTGCTGCTGCAGCCCGGGCAGCGGATGCTGATCCATCCCGAATACCTGCAATCGTCGCCCGTCGGCACACGCAAGCGCACGCAATGGCTGCTGGACTGGCGCTTCCCGTTCACCAGCCTGGCCGCCGGCATGGTGGCGCTGACCCGGCTGGAAAGCGGCGAGCCGGCATCCGTGACGATATCCGCCAGCGACGACCCGCTGCTGGAAGTGGCCATCGTCCACCTGCCGGCCGGCAGCGCATTGGTATTCCAGCCGCGGGGCCTGGTCGGATTGATTGCCGATGCGGGCCAGCCTCTGGTGATCAGCAGCCACTGGCGCCTGGGCAGCCTGCACGCCTGGCTCACCCTGCAGCTGCGCTTCATCGTCTTTCGCGGCCCCGTCACCCTGATCGTGCGCGGCTGCCGTGGCGTGCGCCTGGAACGGGCCGGCCAGGGACGCTCCATCAGCCAGTCCGCCACCCTGGGTTTCAGCACCGACGTGCTGTACTCGACCCTGCGCAGCGAAACCTTCATCCCCTATCTGCGCGGCCAGCAAGCGCTGCTCAACGACCGCTTCGACGGCGACAACGGCGTCTACCTGTACGAAGAAACCCCGCGCCACGGCAAGCATGCGGGCAAGGTGGGTAGCTGGTTCGAGGGATTCACGGACGCGATATTGAAAGTGTTCGGCATCTAGCCGGCCAGTCATTCCATGACGGTAATCCCATCGTCAACCTGGCGGACCGGAACGCCGGCAAGGCGGCCCGCATCGTGCAGCAATGCCCGCATGAATTCGGCCACGGCTACACAAGCTTCGAGCAAGCCATCGAACTGGCCGTCGGCGATGGCCGCCGCCCGGTGCGGGAAAAGATCATCGTGCTGACCTGACGCAGGCAACGGCGCGGAGGGCCGAGGATGAGCTGCGGGCGTGGTTCATGCCCGGCTAAAGGCTACACCTCCTGCACAAAATCGGGCTGCAGCAAACCAAAGACATGCAGGTCGACAAACACGCCATTTAACAGCTCCCCCTGCTGCCGCACGCCTTCGCGCGCAAATCCCAGCCGCTCGGCCAGCGCCATGCTGGCGTGATTACCGGCCGCGCACTGCAATTCGATGCGGTGCAACTGCAGCGCGCCAAACGCATGCGCCAGGACGGCGCGTACCGCAGCGCTGGCGATGCCCCGGCCCTGGTACTGGTGTCCAAGGTAGTAGCCAATTTTCGCTTTCCGGTCCGCTGTGTCGATGTCTTTCAGGCGGATGCTGCCGCACAAGGCCGTGCCGGAGAAAACATGCCATTCCAGGACTTCCCCGTTGGCCGCGCGCGCGGCAGCGGCCTGCAGATAGGCCTGCGCCTCGCCGAACGAGTCCAGCTGTAGCACGGCGGGCAGATAAGCTTGCAGGCGCTCACGGTTTTGCGCCACCAAGGCGGCCAGCGCTTCGGCGTGTTCAGGCAAGGTTGGAACAATAGAGATATCAGGAAATGCTGAAAGAGTCAGATGCATATGTCCCTGGCGGGCCAGGTAAGTTAAACAAGAAACACACAGCGTGTCGCTACGCCGCAATCGAATGCGACACCGTCAGCCACTCGCCCGGCTGCAGATTCGCCGCCGCCTCGCGCGTGGCCAGCACGCTGTCCGGGTCCAGGTCGGAGCGTTTCAGCTTGTAGGAATAGGCGAAATCATCGGCATCGAATGCCTGCCCCGCCTTGACGTAATACTTGAAGCCGACAAAGGAGTCGGGATTGGTGACGACCGAATACTCAAGCGTGACATTGTTCATGGCGGGCCTCGTCGATGGTGCTGTAGCGTCCATTATGTGTCGATTAGGCATCCATTATGCGTCAATTCCAGCGGCGGCGATGCGGCGGCTGATCCTTGCGGCAAGTCAATAGCCGTGCCGGCTGCCGGCGCTACAGTAGCCGGAGCCCACCACTACGCCATCACTGCCATGCGCACCTTGCTCACGAAGATACGGAACACACTGGCGCCGCAGGCAAGCCTGCCGGCCGCGGCGCGCATGGAGCGGCTGTCGGACCGGCGCGGCCTGCCCGCCCTTGACCCCGGGCCGCAAGCCGTCGTCAAGGCCTGCACGGCCTGGCTGAGCGCGGCGCAGGATCATTCCAGCTCAAACGATGGCGGCGTCGCGCGCGACTACAGCCTGCTGACAGGCTGGTCGAGTTCCTACCCGGAGACCACCGGCTACCTCATCCCCACCGTCATCGCCCTGGCGCAGCGCACGGGTGACGAGGCGCTGCACGGACGCGCGCGCCGCATGCTCGATTGGTGCGTGGCCATCCAGTTTCCGGAAGGCGGTTTCCAGGGCGGGAAAATCGATTCCACGCCGCGCGTGCCCGTCACCTTCAACACGGGCCAGATTTTGCTGGGCCTGGCCGCCGGCGTGGCAGCGTACGGCGAAGCCTACGAAAACGCCATGCACCGCGCGGCAAGCTGGCTGCGCGACAGCCAGGATGCCGACGGCTGCTGGCGCCGCCATCCGACGCCGTTCGCCAGCGCCGGCGACAAGGCCTACGAAACGCATGTGGCGTGGGGCCTGTTCGAAGCGGACCGCATCGCACCGGGCCACGGCTATGGCGCGGCCGGCCTGCGCCAGGTCGACTGGGCGCTGACCAAGCAGCGCCCCAACGGCTGGTTCGCTTCGAACTGCCTGGACAACCCGCTGCTGCCGCTGACTCACACCATCGGTTACGCCTTGCGCGGCCTGCTCGAAGCACACCGCTTTTCCGCGCGCGCCGGCCTGCTGGACGCCGCCGCGCGCACCGGCACGAGCGTCGCCAAGGCCGTGAGGGACGATGGCTACCTGGCGGGTCGCCTCGGCCCGGACTTCCAGCAGGCAGCCAGCTACGCCTGCCTCACGGGTTCCGCGCAAAACGCGCATTGTCTGTTCCTGCTGTACCAGTTCACGGGCGAGCGGCGCTACCTCGACGCGGGGCGCCGCTTGAACCGTTTCGTGCGGCGCGCGGTCAGCATCGACGGTCCCGCGCACGCGCGCGGCGGCGTCAAGGGCTCGTTTCCCGTCGATGGCGACTACGGCACCTGGGCCTACCTGAACTGGGCCGCCAAGTTCTGCATCGATGCCAACCTGCTGGAAATGGAAATCGGAGATGCTTGACGAGGCCAAACGCGCCGCCAGGGCCGCGCTGGAAGCATGGCGCCGCACCGCCAGCGCGCGGCACGTGCGCCAGAACGCGCCCCATGTGACGCGCGCCGGATTGGCCGCCGATCTGACGCGGCTGGGCATCGCGCACGGAGATACGCTGTTCATCCATTCTTCGCTGAAAAGCCTCGGCTACGTGGAAGGCGGCGCACTCGTCGTGATAGGCGCCCTGCAGGACGCCGTCGGCCCGCAAGGCACCTTGCTGCTGCCCACCTACTATCTGCCGGGCGGCACCGTGCGCGCCACCTGCGCCATGCCCGACTATGTGTTCGACCCGCGCCGCCATGGCACGCACATGGGACGCCTGCCCGAAGCCTTCCTGGCCAGCGCCGGTGTCCGGCGCAGCATCCACCCGACTCACTCAGTGTCCGCGTGGGGCCGCCATGCCGTTCAGCTTACCGAAGCGCACCACCGCGCGCCCTCGATCTTCGGCATGGACTCGCCCTGGCAGCGTTTCATCGGCTGCGATCACGCGAAGGTGCTGGGCCTCGGCATTTCCATGGGACCGGTGACGTTCTATCACGCGCTGGAAGACGCCATGGGCGACGCCTTTCCCGTGCCCGTGTGGGAAGACGATACACAGCTGCTGGCCTGCCTGGACCATTCGGGCCGGCGCTGGGAAGTGCCCGTGCGCCCGTTCGATCCGGCAGCCGCCCAGCGCCGCATCGACCATCCCGGCCGCGCCGACCTGCGCGACTACTTTCACCGTGAATTCGACGCCGCCGGCCTGCGCGTCAATGGGCAAGTGGGCGATGCGGCGTCGTGGTGCATACCGGCGCAGGCGTTTTATGCGCACCTGGGCCGGCTCGCGTCCGACAACGTGACGATCTACGCGAGCGCAGCGCAACTGGCGGCGCGGCCCATCGGGCGCGCATAAAAAAACCGCCCGGATCATCGTGACACCGGGCGGCTCTCATTGGATAGACTGGGACATCAAGCCTGCGGGCGATCCGCCTTCTTCTCTCTTGCCACGATATACAGCAGCACGATGATGACGGCATACGGCAGCAGCGACAGCGCATCCGGGTGCAGGCCCGCGTAGAACGGGTTGCCGTGCTCGGCCCAGTCGGCCATCATCTGGTCGAAGTGCGTAAGCACGCCGGCCGTGATGGCGATGATAATGCCGGCCAGCGCGCCGCCGGCGATGTAGCCGGAAGCCAGCAGCACGCCGGAACTGCGGTCGCCCGCCAGCTGGCGCTCTTCCTCGTTCAGTTTCGCATTGTGTTCCAGCTTGTTGTTGCGGCGGTCCGCCAGCCAGCGCACCAGGCCGCCGACGAAGATCGGCAAGGTGGACGACAGCGGCAGGTACACGCCCACGGAAAACGCCAGCGACGGGATGCCGGCCATTTCCAGCACCACGGCGATCATCACGCCGAACAGCACCAGGGTCCACGGCAGCTGCTGGTCGAGGATGCCCTTGATGATGTAGGACATCAGCACGGCCTTCGGCGCATCGTATTTTTTCACTTCCGAACCGTCCGGACGCTTGCTGTAATGGCCGTTGATGCCCGGATCGACCAGGTAAGCCAGCTGACCGTCTTCCTTCACAAAATACTTGCCGGCCGGGCCGCCCACGGTATCCGTCTTTTGCCAGACTTTATACGTATTGTGGTCGGTATCGGCTTGCGTGCCATGCAACTCGCCCGTCACCGTCAGCTTCGATGCATCGACCGTCAGGCCCGGCGCCACTTGCGCGGCCGGCACGTAGACGGTGCTCGCTTCGTTCAGTTTCAGCAGAATCGGGCCGAGGATCAGCGCGGACGACAGCGCGCCCGCCAAAATCGCATACTGCTGCAGGCGCGGCGTGGCGCCCACCAGGTAGCCGGTTTTCAAGTCTTGCGACGTGGTGCCCGCATTGCTGGCGGCGATGCAGACGATGGCGCCCACCGACAGGGCCGTCACATAGTAACGCCCGCCCGTCCAGCCCATGATCAGGAAGATCAGGCAGGTAAACAGCAAGGTGGCCACAGCCATGCCCGAGATCGGGTTCGACGACGAGCCGATTTCGCCCGTCAGGCGCGACGAGACGGTGGCGAACAGAAAGCCGAAGACGAGGATCAGCAGCGCGCCGAGGAAATTCATGTGCAGCGGCGTGGCAAAGGTGATCACGGCGATGATGGACAGGCAGCCGATGACGACCCATTTCAGGGGGATATCCTGGTCCGTGCGCAAGGTGGAATTGCTCTTGACGCCCTTGCCGATGCCCTTCAGGCCGGCCGACAGGCTGCGCCAGATCATGGGCATGGCGCGCACCAGCGAAATCAGGCCGCCTGCGGCCACGGCGCCCGCGCCGATGTACAGCACATAGGCGCTGCGCACGTCGTCCGCGCCCATTTCGCTGATCAACTTGGTGCCCGGCGAGAGCACGGTGGTCAGGCTGTCGCCGAAGAACTTGATCATCGGGATCAGCAGCAGGTAGGACAGCACGCCGCCGGCCGCCATGGTGGCGGCGATGCGCGGGCCGATGATGTAACCCACGCCCAGCAATTCAGGGGAAATCTCGGCGCCGATGGAGCCGCCCTTCAGCGGTGCGGCAAATTCCACGCCGGGCGTATCCTTCCAGCCCTTGAACGAGATATTGAATACCTTGTACAGCAAGCCGACGGCGAAACCGCCGAAGATGATCTTGGCGCGGCGCTTGGCGTCCAGCGCGGCAGCCGAATCCTTCTCGATGCTTTCGCCGGCGGCGATGCGCGATTCTTCCGTGGCGGCCGCCTTGAGCACTTCGGCACACGCCGTGCCTTCGGGGAATTTGAGTTCCTTGTGCTGATCGACGATCATGGTGCGGCGCATCGGGATCATCATCAAAATGCCCAGCAGGCCGCCAAGGACGCCGACCAGCATGACCCGCGAGATTTCCAGGTCGAAGCCGAGGATCAAAATGGCCGGCATGGTCACGCCCAGGCCGAAGGCCAGCGATTCGCCGGCCGAACCGGCCGTTTGCGTGATGCTGTTTTCCAGGATCGACGAATCCTTGCCGCCCACCTTCTTGGCCAGGCCGAACAGGGTGATGGCGATCACGGCGACGGGAATCGAGGCGCTGACGGTCAGGCCCACTTTCAGCACCAGGTAGAGCGAGGAGGCGCCAAAGACCATCCCCAGGATGACGCCCATGAATAGCGCGCGGAAGGTCATCTCGGGCAGTTTCGCATCGGCCGGAATATACGGCTTCACGGCGCTCGGCATTGCATCTTTTGCCATAAATCAATCCTTAATCTTTTAAAATAAACAGCCCGGATCGATGCCCGGGCTATTTGCTTGAAGCCGAGACTATCGCACAGCCGCGTTTCGATGAAAAGGTTTTTTGCGCCCGCTCCCTGCGCCCCGCCCGCGCCGGAACGGCTGGCGCATTGGTCTATAATCGCTGCCACCGTGCCTTGCACGCTCACGTGAGACTGCCTTGACTGCCAAACGAACCGGATTCCCCTGGCCTTCCCGCCGCACCACCGTGCGCGCTATCATCATCGCCGGCTGCGCCGCCTTGGCCGCTGCCCTGCTCCTGGCCGCCTACCTGTTCCTGTACGTGCGCCCCCGCCTGCCCGAACTGGGCGTCATCACCGATTACCAGCCGAAGATACCGCTGCGCGTGTACACGGCCGACAATGTGCTGATCGGCGAATTCGGCGAGGAACACCGCGATTTCGTGCCGATTGCGCAAGTGCCGGAAATGATGAAGAAGGCCCTGCTGGCCATCGAGGATGGCCGCTTCTACGAGCATCACGGCATCGACTTCGTGCGGGCCGGCGGCGCCGTGCTGTCGAACCTGCGCCACGGCTTCGGCCACGGCGGCGGCTCCACCATCACCATGCAGGTGGCGCGCAATTTCTTCCTGACGCGCGAAAAAGTCGCTTCGCGCAAGCTCAATGAAATCATGCTGGCCCTGAAAATCGAGTCGGCCCTGTCGAAAGACCAGATTCTCGAGCTGTACATGAACCAGATGTACCTGGGCCAGCGCTCGTTCGGCTTCGGCAGCGCGGCGCAAACCTACTTCGGTAAACCGCTCAATGAACTGTCGATCGCGGAAATGGCCATGCTGGCGGGCCTGCCGCAAAACCCGTCGCGCCACAACCCGATCAGCAATCCGAAAAAGGCGCACGCGCGCCAGCGGCTGGTCTTGAAACGCATGCGCGAACTCGATTACATCAGCGAAGGCCAGTACCAGCAGGCGCTGGCCCAGCCGCTGCATATCAATAGCCGCGGCAAGCAGGGTTTCGACACGCACGCCGAATACGTGGCCGAACTGGCGCGCCAGGCCGTCTACGCGCAGTTCAAGGAAGACAGCTACACCAAGGGCATCAGCGTCTACACGACGATCCTGAAAGCGGACCAGGACGCGGCCTACGCGTCGACGCGGCGCAACGTCATCGCCTACGACCAGCGCCACGGCTACCGCGGCCCGGAAACCTTCATCGACATGCCAGCCGATCCGGAGCAGCGCGACGACGCCATCGACGCGGCGCTGCAAAAACGCCCGGACAGCGATGGCCTGATCGCCGCCGTCGTCACGGACGTGGCCAGCGGCAAGGTGGTAGCCGATACGGGCGACGGCGACGCCAAGACCATCACGGGCGACGGCTTGCGCTTCGCCGCCCCGGCCCTGTCCGCCAAAGCCAGCGCCGGCATCAAGCTGCGCCCGGGCGCCGTGATCCGCATCACCAAAGATGGCAAGGACAACTGGGCAATCACGCAAGTGCCGCTGGTGGCCGCCGCCTTCGTTTCGCTCGACGCGGACACGGGTGCCTACCACGCCATGGTGGGCGGCTTCGATTACAACCTGCAAAAGTTCAATCACGTCACGCAAGCCTGGCGCCAGCCCGGTTCGGCCATGAAGCCCTTCGTGTATTCGGCGGCGCTGGAAAAAGGCTTTTCACCGGCCACCCTGATCAACGATGTGCCGCTGGAAATGCAGGCGGGCGGCAAGGTGTGGGCGCCGCAGAACGACGACTTCAAGTTCGACGGTCCCATCACCATGCGCTACGCGCTGGCGCAATCGAAGAACGTGGCCTCGGTGCGCATCCTGCGCGCGCTGGGCGTGTCGTACACGCACGACTTCATGGAAAAATTCGGCTTCGACCCGGCCCGCCAGCCTAACAATCTGACCATGGCGCTGGGCACGGGTTCCGTCACGCCCGTGCAGATGGCGGGCGCCTACGCCCTGTTCGCCAATGGCGGCCACCAGGTGGAACCGTATCTGATCGACCGCATCGTCGACGCCAAGGGGGCCATCCTGATGCAGACCAAGCCGCCCGCGCCGAACGACGAGAAGACCCTGGCGCTGGACCCGCGCAACGCCTTCGTGATGGACAGCATGCTGCGCGAAGTGGCGCGCACGGGCACGGGCGCGGCGGCAACAAAAAAACTGGGCCGGACTGACATCGCCGGCAAGACGGGCACCACCAGCGACGCCGTCGACGGCTGGTTCGCCGGCTACAGCGGCGGCATCGTGGCGGTGGCGTGGATGGGCTACGACGAGCCCAAGTCCCTGGGCGGACGCGAATTCGGCGCCACCCTGGCCATGCCGATCTGGATCGACTACATGCGCACGGCCCTGTCGACGCGCCCGCAAATCACGCGCGCCGTGCCGGAGGGCCTGAGCCAGGTCGACGGCGAGTGGCTGTACGATGAATTCATCGACATGAACGGGATCAGGACCCTGGATATGGACGTGGAGACGCCGACGGATCCGGCAGCCGTGCCGGAGACGCTGCCCATAGAAACCACGAACTGATGGCCCCGTAGGTCGGGTTAGGAGGAACGACGTAACCCGACAAGCCGCAGTCGGCTCTTGTCGGATTACGCTGCGCTAATCCGACCTACCTCTTACTGCGTCAAACAACAGCCATAAACGGGTTAGCGGGCACCGCGTAACCCGACCCACTTCTGCGTTGTTACGGCGCCTTGACCATGCTCAAATACCCGCGCGCGGTACTGACGACGCTGTCGGCGAAATCGTCGACATTGACCTTCGCGGCGCGGTACTTCCAGCGTTTCACGTACCAGTCCTGGAACAGGGCCAGGCAGTGCGCGGCCAGCAAGGTGGGATCGCCCTGCGGCTTCGGTTCGATTTCGGCGATGGTGGCGGCGATCAGGGTCTGGACATACAGTTCCGAATTCTTCGCCATGCTGCGCTGCTCGACCTGCAGCACGCGCGAATCCATAAAGACAAAATAAAACCACGGCTGCAGCACTTCGGACAGGTAGATCGACGAGCGTATCATCGCTTCGAGGCGGTCCAGCGGCGACCTCACGTCGACGAACAGCAGCGGCAAGGCTTGCGTGGCATGGCGCACCACGTCCTCGATCATTTCGGCCAGTTGATCCTTGCTGGTGATGTAGCCATACAGGCCGCCCATCGACAGCCCCGTCTCGCGGCACAGGTCGCGCAAGCTCATGGCGCGAAAACCCACGTCATTGGCCAGGCGGAAGGTGGCGACGAAGATGCGTTCAAGATTTTCCAGCGCCGGCTTGCGGCGCTTGACGCCGATACGTTCCGCGTGGCGGTCAAGAATATATTCCCAGATGTTTTCGCCATTTAAAGGCGTCATCTGCTGAAACTGTTCAAAATTAAAATGGGTCGACAAGTGCATTCCCAAATAACGGTGTAAGAGCGATATCCATGCAATGCCAGGGCAAGGCACTGCAAGACGGCGGGGCGGCGGATGCGGGGCCGATTATAGCTCAGGAAAACAACTATTTTACTTTTCAACTATGCAATGGGCGCATAAGCCACGCCAAATACCCACAGTTATTGCGCTGCATCATGCAATTCAAATGCAATTTACATCGAGCGGTGCTACATTTAAAAAACCGAGCGCTCGCTATTTTTAATGCATCGAGAATGTAAAGGAGCGCACGGTTCACCGCTACAGCATCGACATTTCCATATTATTCAAATAACGGAGACAAAATGAAGACTCGCTTTTGGCAACTGCTATCGACCCTGCTCCTCACCCTCGCCATCCTGCCCGGCAGCGCCAGCGCCGCCGGCTACACGCAAACGAAGTACCCGATCGTGCTCGTGCACGGCCTGTTCGGCTTCGACAAACTCGGTCCCGTCGATTATTTTTATGGCGTCTCCGGCGCCCTGCGCAGCGGCGGCGCACAAGTGTATGTGACCACCGTGTCGGCCGCCAACAGCACGGAAGTGCGCGGCGAGCAGCTGCTGTCGCAGGTGCGGCAAATCCTCGCCGCCACGGGGGCGGCCAAGGTCAATTTGATCGGCCATAGCCACGGCGGCCCCACGGCCCGCTATGTCGCTTCCGTGCGCCCCGATCTGGTGGCATCCGTCACCAGCGTGGCCGGCGTCAACAAAGGCTCCAAGGTGGCCGACATCCTCAGCGGCGCCATTCCCAACACCAGCAACGCGCTGGGCAATGCGCTGGCCTCCCTGATCGGCATTTTGTCGGGCAACAAGGGATTGCCGCAAAACGCGGGCGCCTCGCTGGCGTCGCTGTCCACGGCCGGCTCGCTCGCTTTTAATAGCCGCCATCCGCAAGGCGTGCCCACGTCCGCCTGCGGCGAAGGCGCGTACCAAGTGCAAGGCGTGCACTATTTTTCCTGGAGCGGCGCGCAACCGTACACGAACGTGCTCGACGTGGGAGACCCGCTGCTGGCCGCCATCAGCCTGGCCTTCGGCGGTGCCAAGAACGATGGCCTGGTGAGCAGCTGCTCCAGCCACCTGGGCAAGGTGATCCGCGACGACTACGCCATGAACCACCTCGATGAAGTCAACCAGTTCGTCGGCATCGTCAACCTGTTCGAAACGAACCCCGTCACCGTCTTCCGCCAGCAGGCCAACCGCCTGCAAGGCCTGGGACTGTAAGGAGACGCGCATGCACGCGAAATGGATCATCGGCGGCAGCCTGGCGGCCCTGGCCTTGTACCTGGCGCTGCGCCCTGGCGAAGCACCGGCCCCGCCGCCGGAAAAGGCGGAACCGGACCTGTTCGCGTTCGTGCGCTCGATGGAAGGCACGCGGCCCGACGGCAACGTGACGGTGGCCACCGGCGACATGCTGGTGGTCGACGCGGAACTGGCGCACCTGTTCGACTACTACCTGGCGGGCCTCGGTGAAAAGCCGCTGGCCGCCATCCGCAGCCAGATCGAGGCGGAACTGGACCGGCGCCTGGCGCCCGTCCCCGCCCGCGATGCCAAGCGCCTGCTGGACGCATACCTGGCCTACAAGCAGGCGCTGGCCGGTGCGGAACAGGCTTTGCCGGCGCAAGCCGATGCGGCCCTGGCGGCGCGCGCGCGCCTGCAAGCCATGCGCGCCTTGCGCGGCAATTACTTTACAGCCGAAGAAAGCGCGGGCCTGTTCGACGCCAGCGACGCGTATGACGACGATGCCGTGGCGCGCATGGCCATCCTCGGCGACACGTCGCTCGATGAAGCGCAGCGCCAGGCGCAACTGGCGGCACTCGATCAAAAAATGACGCCCGCCCAGCGCGCCGCGCGCGACGCGCCGCTGCGGGTGGCGCAGCTGGACGCCTCCGTCAAGGCCTTGCGGGCACAGGGCGGCGGCGACAACGAAGTCTACCGCCTGCGCGCCAGCACCTTCACGCCGGCGGCGGCCGCGCGCCTGGCGGAACTGGACCGCGAAGAATCGCAGTGGCAGCAGCGCATCATCGCCTATCAAGCGCTCAAAGCCCAGAAGGCCAGCCTGCCCGGCGGCGCACAGGATGCGGCAGCCCTGCAGCAGCTGCGCGACGCCAGCTTTACCCCGGACGAACAGCGCCGGCTGGGCGCCTACGAATAGCGTTCAAGCCAGCTGCGCCAGCAAAGCCGCTGCCGCCATCACGTCCGTCGTGTCGCGCCCCTGCCGGTAGCCCGCATGGACGGGGGCCAGCACGGCATGCGCGGCGGCGCGGCGGCCTTGCGCCTGCAGCACGGCCGCCAGGCTGGTGGCACAGCGCAGCTCCCAGCCAGGCGCCTGCTGGCCCCTGGCCAGCCGCAGCGCTTCTTCCAGTTGCACCCGTACCGCTTCCAGGCCGGCAGCATCGTCTTGCGCCAGCGCCCGCCAGCGGTGGTGCGCGTCGCGGCGCAGCACTTCCGGCGCGCTCCACGGCGCCATGCCCATGCGCGCGCGTCGCAGCGCCTGGCTATCGGCGGCCGCGTCGTGCAGGGTGGCCATCAAATCGACCTGTATCGGCCAGCTGCGCACCGCAGGCCAGGGGAACTGCGTCTGCGCCTCGCCCCCATCGAGCAGGCGCTGGTAGGCGGCGCCCCAGGCGCTCCAGTACAGCAAGCCATAGCGGGCCGCATGCTCGCACAGCAGGCAAGTCCACGCATGCGCCAGTTCCCGCTGCCCGCACCACAGGGCGACGGGAATGGCATTGACGGCCAGCGCCACGCACAGCGTGACGCCATTGTGCTCGAAGCCCACCGCCACCGCCTCGCGCACCAGGGCCAGGGCGTCGTCGGGACGGCCCTGCATCCACAGGCAGCGCGCCAGCGTGCCGCGCAGGCAGACCTGGTGATCGGCCAGCAAGGCATGATTGAAGCCGAGCTGCCGCGCACCCTCGGGATGGGCGAGCACCATGCGCGCCAGCGCCGCCGACTGCGCGTAGCGTCCCTGCACATACTCGCCCACGGAGCGCATGCGCGCCAGCACCAGCCGCATCGGCGTGTCGTCGCGCGCGTCGCACAGCACGGCAAGCTCGATGGCGTAGCTGTCGGCGCGCTGGAAATCGGCCAGCTTCAGGCTGCAGATCCACATGCCGCAAATCGCCTCAAAGCGGCGGCTGCCATCGTCCGTGCGCATGGCCAGCGCATAGCCGTGCTGGAACGAGCGCAGCATGGTGCCGGTGATGCCCTGCGTATGCAGCAGCAGGTGCGCCTGCGAGACATGCAGCCGCATCTCGCTGTCCGGGTCGTCCAGCGCATGCGCGGCCATGCGCTCGAGCGCCCGCCCGACGCGCACGCGGTATTCGTCCATCAGCGACAGCTGATAGAACAGGGTTTGCGCGGCCAGGGTCAGGGACACGCCCAGCGCCACGTCGCCCTCCTCGCCAAAAGCCCAGTCGATGGCGGCGCGCAGGTCGTCGACATGGCGGCCGTAGCGCGCGCTCCAGCTGGCCGGCGGCATGCTCCCCCAGTCGGCCGCGATGCGTTGGGCCAGGCCAAGGCAATGGCGCGCGTGGCGCAGCAGCACGGCGCCCGCATCCCCGCCCGCCGACAGCAGCGCGCCGGCATAGGCGCGCGTGGTGTCGAGCAGCCGGTAATACACGTACTGGCGGCAAAATTCGATGCTGACAAGGGATTTGGCCGCTAGGTCGGCCAGGGTGTCGAACACGTCGCAGCCGGCCACGGCGCTGGCCGACTCGAGGCGGAAGCGGCTCCTGAACACGCTCAGCGCCTGCAGCACCTGGCGCTCTTGCGCGTCGAGCAGGCCGTAGCTCCAGTCGAGGGTGGCGCGCAGTGTCTGATGGCGCAAGGGCATGTTGCGCGCGCCGCGCGTGAGCAAACGAAAACGGTCGTCGAGCTGGCGGCGCAATTCGTGCAGGCCGAAATGGCCGATGCGCCCGGCCGCCAGCTCCAGCGCCAGCGGGATGCCATCGAGCCGCCGGCAGATGTCCACCACCACGGGCACGTCGGCGTCGGCCAGCACGAAAGCATCGTCGACGGCCGCGCAGCGTTCGCAAAACAGCTGCACCGCGGCGAAATGGCGCGCTGCCGCCGCATCGGGCACGGCATCGGCCGGCGGCAATTCCAGCGCGGGCAGGCGCTGCAACTGCTCGCTGGTGATGCGCAGCGGCTCGCGGCTGGTGGCCAGCACGTGCAGCAGCGGCGCACCCTTGAGCAAGGCATCGACCAGCGCGGCGGCCGCGCCGATCACGTGCTCGCAGTTATCGAGCACGATCAGCATGTGGCGCGGGCGCAGGTAGGCCAGCAAGACCGGCATGGCGTCGCCGGCCGCCACGGCCACGCCCAGCGCCGTGGCCAGCGCCAGCGGCACCAGGCGCCCCTCTTCCAGCGGCGACAGGTCGACGAAACACACGCCGTCGGCATAGCGGCGCAGCACGCGCGTGGCCAGGACGACGGCCAGGGTGGTCTTGCCGATGCCGCCCGGGCCGGCAATGCACAGCAGGCGCAATTGCAGCAACTGGTTGGCCATCGTCTGCAGCACCTCGGCGCGCCCCAGCATGCGCGTCAGCATGACGGGCAGATTGTGCCGCGGCTCGGTGCCGGCCGTACCGGGCGCCGGCCGGCCCGTGTGCGCCAGCGGCGCCAGGAAGCCGTAGCCGCGCCCGGGAATGGTGGTGATGTAGCGCTGGCCATCGCGGCCATCGCCGAGCGCCTTGCGCAGCGCCGCCAGATGCACGCGCAAGGTCGCGTCGTCGACCACGGCATTGGGCCAGACGATGGCCACCAGCTCATGCTTATCGACGATGTCGCCGGCGCGCTCCAGCAGGGCCAGCAGCAAGTCCATGGCCCTGCTGCCCAGGCGCAGCGCGCGTTCGCCCTCGAACAGCAGGCGCTCCAGCGGCAAAAGGCGAAACGGGCCGAAGACATAGGCCGGGGCAGGACTGTTTATCATTCTTGCGTGGGGGAGTAGGTGTTAAAGCACGCGGCTTGCAGTGGCCATATTCTACTGAGCATCCGCGCCAGGCCGTACCAGGCCGGCCGGCGCGCCCGCGGCCAGCAGCGCGGCCACGTCGGCTGCGGGCGCCGGGCGGTGCAGGTAAAAGCCCTGTACCTGCGGGCAACCCAGCCGCCGCAGCTGCGCCAGCTGTTCACCGTTTTCCACGCCCTCGGCCAGCGCCTGCAAGCCCAGGCCCCGCGCCAGCGCAATGGTCGAGGCGACGATGACGGCGTCGCGGCCACCGCTGGCCACGTCGTGGATGAAGGAGCGGTCGATCTTGATGGTGTGAATCGGCAGCATCCTGACATGGCTCAGGCCCGAATGGCCGGTGCCATAGTCGTCGAGCGAAATGGACAGGCCCAGCGCGCGCAGCCGGCGCAATCCCTGCGTCGCCTGCGCCATGTCGTCGATGCAGCAGCTTTCCGTCACTTCCAGCTCCAGCAGGCCGGGCGGAATGGCGTGACGCCGCAGGCAGCCCAGCACAAAATCGGGCAATTGCGGCTGGCACAGCTGGCGCGCCGAGACATTCACCGCGACCGGCACCACAGGCAGGCCCGCCGCGCGCCACTGCGCCAGCTGGCGGCAGGCCGCGTCGATGCCCCAGTTGCCCAGCGCGGCGATGGCGTTCGTCCGCTCGGCCAGGCCGATGAATTCGTTCGGGTAAACGAGGCCGTGGCGCGGATGGTTCCAGCGCAGCAACGCTTCCAGGCCGACCAGGCGCAGCTGCGCCGTATCGAACTTGCCCTGGTAGTGAAAGCAGAATTCGCCATCGACGATGGCCCTGTCCAGGCGCCCCTGCAACTCCCGGCTGCGCGCCGGCGCCCGGCACAGCAGCGCCAGCGCGCCGTGCCAGAACCTTGCCAGGCGCGCCACTAGGCCAGCAGGCGCGGCACGGCAGGCGCAGGGCGGCCCGCCAGAACCGCGGGCCCCTGGCGCAGGCGAAACACGCTGACCACCTGCAGCAGATTCGCCGCCTCGCCTTCCAGCGATTGCGAAGCGGCCGCAGCTTCCTCCACCAGGGCCGCATTCTGCTGCGTCACTTCGTCCATCTGCACGACCGCCTGGCTGACCTGGCCGATGCCCGTGCTTTGCTCGGCGCTGGCCGCCGTGATGTCGGCCACCATCTGGCTCACACGCCCCACGGCCGCCACCACTTCCTGCATCGTGGCGCCGGCTTGTGCAACCAGCGCCGCGCCTGCGTCCACCTGCTGCGTCGAGGTGGCGATCAGGGCGCGGATATCGCGCGCCGCCGCCGCGCTGCGTTGCGCCAGGTTGCGCACTTCCGTTGCCACGACGGCAAAACCGCGCCCCTGCTCGCCCGCACGCGCCGCTTCCACGGCCGCGTTCAGGGCCAGGATATTCGTCTGGAAGGCCAGCATGTCGATCACGCCGATGATGTCGGCGATCTGCGCCGACGACGCGCTGATGGCGTCCATCGTATGAATCACCTGGCCCACGGCTTGCCCGCCGGCGCCGGCGATGTTCGCCGCCTCGACGGCCAGCACGCTGGCATGGCGGGCATTGTCCGCGTTCTGCTGCACCGTGGAGCTCAGTTCCTCCATGGCCGACGCGGTCTGTTCGAGCGAGCTGGCCTGCTCCTCGGTGCGCGAGGACAGGTCGATATTGCCGGCCGCGATCTGCGACGAAGCCGTGGCGATGGTGTCGGTGCCGCTGCGCACGCGCTGCACGATGTCGAGCAGGTTGCCATTCATGATGCACAGCGCGTCGAGCAGCTTGCCCGTTTCATCGCCGCCGTGGCGGCCGAAGCTCGACGTCAGGTCGCCGGCGGCCACGGTCTGCGCCACGCTCAAGGCATGGCGCAGCGGATCGACGATGCTGCGCGTGACCAGCCAGGCCGTGACGAGCGAAAAGAGCACGGCGAGCGCGCTCAGCGCCAGCATCATGTTGCGCGCCGTCGCGTATTCGTGATGCACCTGCGCGCCCGCCTCCTCCATCAGCTCATGCTGGTACGCGATCAGGCTTTCCAGCGCCGCCATGTAGCGCAGCTGCTCGCCGCGCACGGTGCCGAGCAGCAAGCTGGTCGCTTCATCGCGCGCGCCCTCTTCCAGCAGGGCCAGTACCTTGTCGCGCCCGCCGTTGAACGCGGCGCGCGCCTGCGTCACGGCCGCCATCAGTTGGCGGCCCTGCGGCGACTGCACCGCCTTTTCCAGCTGCGCCAGCCTTTTTTCCGTTTCGCCGCCCGCCCTGGCGATGGTGGCGCGTTCCTGCGCCAGCTGCTGCGGTTCCGTCATCAGGAGCAGGTTGCGCGAGGAGCGCGCGATGATGTTGACATTCTTGATGATGTCGTTGGCCAGCACGGTTTTCGGATATTTGTCATCGATCACGTCGCGCATGCGCAGTTCCAGGCTGGACAGGCGCAGCATGCCCAGCACGGCGGTCGCCAGCAGCAGCAAGGTCAACAATGCAAAGGCGCAGCGCAGGCGTGTGCCGATTTTCATATTTGCCATCTTCATTCGCATCCTTCAGTGTGGTGCATCGGTCATCGCGCCGGGCTCGCATGCAAGGCTGACGGCAATGGCTGCCGCCTGCCAGGTATGGCCGGACGCAGCAGGCGGAAGGGTCAGCCGGGATGTGGCCGAGGCGGGAACAAGGGTGGTACGGCTGGCAGTGTGAGTTATCTCACAGGCAATGTCGCGTTAAGTTTTGAAAAGATTTGCTTAGATGACAAAACAGCTATTTTTGTAACGCTGTTTTTTTGGTAAGTAGTAGCCGCAGTGCGCATCTGTGCACGCCTGTAAAAACGGCCGCGCAAGGCGGCCGTCCGGTAGCGCATGCGGGCGCCGTCAATCGATCAGAACACTTCCCACTCGTCGTCGCGCGGCGCGCTCTGGCGCTGGGACGGCACGGCGTGCAGGGCCGGGCGGCCTGCGGCGGGGCGCGAAGCATGTCCCGGTACCGGACGCTTCAGCGCGGCGCTGGCCGCCACGGCGCGCGGCGCGGCCGGCTTTGCGTTTGCGCGCGCGGCAGGCGCCTGCGCGCCATCGAGCTTGAAGACGCTGACCACCTGGGCCAGCTGGCCCGATTGCTCCTGCAGCGATTCGGCCGCGGCGGCCGCCTCTTCCACCAGGGCCGCGTTTTGCTGCGTCACCTGGTCCATCTGGCCGATGGCCTGGTTGATCTGGTCGATGCCCGAGCTTTGCTCCTGCGTGGCCAGGCTGATCTCCGCCATGATGTCCGTCACGCGCTGCACGCTGGCGACGATTTCAGCCATCGTGCTGCCCGCCTCGGCCACCAGCTTGCTGCCCGTGTCGACGGCCACGACGGAGTCGCCGATCAGCGTCTTGATTTCCTTGGCGGCTGCTGCGGAACGCTGCGCCAAATTACGCACCTCGGTGGCCACGACGGCGAAACCGCGTCCCTGCTCGCCCGCGCGCGCCGCTTCCACGGCGGCGTTGAGCGCCAGGATATTCGTCTGGAAGGCGATGCCGTCGATGACGGAAATGATGTCGACGATCTTGCGCGACGAATCGTTGATGGCGTCCATGGTCTCGACCACCTTGCCCACCACGGCGCCGCCCTTGACCGCCACGCCCGAGGCGTTCAGCGCCAGCTGGTTCGCCTGCTGGGCGTTGTCGGCGTTCTGCCGCACAGTCGACGTCAGCTCTTCCATCGATGACGCCGTCTCTTCCAGCGAACTGGCTTGCTCTTCCGTGCGCGAGGACAGGTCCAGATTGCCGCTGGCAATTTCCGACGACGCCGTGGCGATAGTCTCCGTGCCGCTGCGCACCTGGCCGACGATGCTGACCAGGCTGGAATTCATGTCTTTCAGCGCCCGCAGCAGCTGGCCCGTTTCTTCCGTCGTGTGCACTTCGATCTGGCTCGTCAGGTCGCCCGAGGCCACCGTCTGCGCCACTTTCACGGCCGCATTGATCGGCTGGGTGATGGCGCGCGTGATGTAGGCGGCGCAGCCGATGCCCAGCGTTGAGGCCAGCAAGCCGAGGATGACCATCAGGCTTTCCGAGCGGATCACGGCCGCGCTGCCATCCTTGACGCTGGCATCGGCCACGCCGTTATTGAGCTTGATGATCTCGTTAAGCGTGCCTTCGGCCTTGCCGAACAGCGCGCGCGAATCCTGGTACTGCTTGTAGAACGCCGCAAACAACTCTTTCTGCCGCGGCTCGTCGCGGTTGTCGGCCAGCTGGCGCAAGATGGCGCGCACCTTGTCGTCGTCCGCCTTCCAGGCCGCCCACTCGCCTTGGAAGCGCTGCCACAGCACGGCTTCCTCGGGGGTTTGCGGCAGCGGCTCGTACAGCTTGCGGCCCGCCTCGATATTCGTCCATGCCTTGGTGCGCAGCTGCAGCGCTTCCGCGAACTTGTCCTGTGCCTGGTAATTGTTTTCATACATGGCGGCCGTCAGGGTGGCGGCGGCGACGGCCGTCTGGCCTTCGCTCATCATCATCAGGCCCTGGATCGACGGCAGGCGCACCACGCCGATTTCATTGACGGCGCGCCCGACGGTGGCGATGCCCGAATAGCCGCTGACGCCCACCACAAGCAATGCCACCATCATCACGGCGACGAGCGTCGCCAGCTTCCATTTGATCAGTAAATTCTTAAACATGGCTAGATCCTTTATAAAGTCACGAAGACTGCTGGCGAAGTCGGGGCTGGCATGTTCGAGTAAAACAGCTGACACTTGTATAAAGGTGGCGGGGATAGGGCGTACGCTTCGTTACAATTGGCGAGATTTCATAAGTGGAAGCATAGTGGAAAAAGAGCGCGCTGACTGCCATATACTTGATACAAGACAATATTTATTTCTTTACTGTGGTGCGTATTGCACAGCGGTCAAAAAAATTGACATGGCGCCCCGCTTTGGTGCAAAAAGTGACCGTGCTTCACTATTGGCTACGCAGTTAATAGTCGTATAAGATGAGCAACAAGCAAACAACAGGCAGACCATGGCTTATCCTATCGAACACAAACTGGTGATCGGGGTCGCTTCCAGCGCCCTGTTCGACCTGGCCGAATCGCACCAGGTCTACCTCGACAACGGCCCCGAGGAGTACCGCAAGTACCAGGAAACGCATATCGACACGGTCCTGCCGCGCGGCGTGGCCTTCCCCTTCATCCGCCGTTTCCTGAACATCAACAAGCACTATCCGCGCCAGTCGCCCGTGGAAGTGGTGCTGTTTTCGCGCAATTCGCCGGAAACGGGCTTGCGCGTCATGCACTCGATCGCCCACTACGGCCTGGACATTTCACGCGCCGCCTTCATGACGGGCAAGTCGCCCTACCCCTACCTGCCCGCCTTCAACGCTTCGCTGTTCCTCAGCGCGAATGAAGGCGACGTGCGCAGCGCCCTGGCCTGCGACTACCCGGCCGGCCTGGTGCTGCCGTCGCGCACGGAAGACGACGAGGACGACGAGGAATTGCGCGTGGCCTTCGATTTCGACGGCGTGATCGCCGACGACGAAGCGGAAACCGTCTTCAAGCGCAACAACGACGTCGATGAATTCCACGCCCATGAAACCCTGAACGTGGGCACGCCGCACCGCCCCGGACCGCTGGCCGGCCTGTTCCAGAAGCTGGCCACCATGCAGCGCCTGGAAGAAAGAGCCCAGCGGCGCGACCCCGGCTATAAAAAGATCCTGCGCATCGCCATCATCACGGCGCGCAACGCGCCTTCGCACGAACGTGTCGTGACGACCCTGAAAAGCTGGGGCGTGGCGGCCGACGAGACGTTTTTCCTCGGCGGCATGGACAAGTCGCGCGTGCTGGCCGTGTTCAAGCCGCATATCTTCTTCGACGACCAGCTGAGCCACCTCAAATCGGCGGGCGGCACCATCCCGATGGTGCATGTTCCCTTCGGCGTTGCCAATGCGCGCGCGGGCGATGGTCTATAATCCTGCCTGTCAGCGCCGTCACTGGCGGCGCGGCGCGCACCACAGCTGTCCCATTCAACTGCCTCTGCCACTAGTGTCATCGCCTGCATGTCCTTAGACTTAACGAAAGCCCTCCCCAAGCCCGGCAACCGCTATGCGTTGCCCGCCCTGTATGGTTCATCCGACGCCTATGCCCTGGCGCTGGCCGCTTTGGCCTTGAAAGCGCGGGGCCAGATGCTGGCCGTGGTGGTGGCGCAGGCCAGCGACGGCCAGCGCCTGCTCGATGAAATCCCGTGGTTTGGCGGCAAGGACCTGCGCTGCCATCTGCTGCCGGACTGGGAAACCCTGCCCTACGACGCGTTTTCGCCGCACCAGGACCTGGTCTCCGAGCGCCTGGCCACGCTGCACGAAATCCAGACGCGCCAATGCGACGTGCTGATCGTGCCGGCCACCACGGCGCTCGTGCGCCTGGCGCCGCCATCGTTCCTGGCCGCCTACACCTTCTTCTTCAAGAAGGGCGAAAAGCTCGACGAAGCGCGCCTGAAGTCGCAGCTGACCCTGGCCGGCTACAGCCATGTCTCGCAAGTGATGTCGCCGGGCGAATACTCGGTGCGCGGCGGCCTGCTCGACCTGTTCCCCATGGGGTCGGCCCTGCCCTACCGCCTGGACCTGTTCGGCGACACCATCGACACCATCCGCACGTTCGATGCCGACACCCAGCGTTCGCTGTATCCCGTGCATGAAGTGCGGCTGCTGCCGGGCCGCGAATTCCCCATGGACGAAGCGGCGCGCACCACCTTCCGCAACCGCTGGCGCGAACAGTTCGAGGGCGATCCATCGCGCTCGGTCGTCTACAAGGACATCAGCAGCGGCATCGCCTCGGCCGGCATCGAATATTATTTACCCCTGTTCTTCGAGCAGACGGCGACCCTGTTCGACTATCTGCCGCCCGACGCCTCGCTGGCCCTGGTAGGCGAGATCGACTCTGCCATTGGCCGCTTCTGGACCGATACGCAGTCGCGCTACCGCTTCCTGAAGGCGGACCGCGAACGGCCTATCCTGCCGCCCGAATCGCTGTTCCTGTCCGACGAGCAGTTCTTCGGCCTGGCCAAGCCGTATGCGCGCCTGGCGATCGCCAAGTCGAACGATGCGCTGGCATCCGAACTGTCGGCGCCCGTGCCGAACATCGCCGTCAACCGCCGCGCCGACGATCCGCTGGCCAACCTGCGCAGCTATTTGCTGCAATCGGGCCGCCGCGTGATGATCTGCGCCGAATCGAACGGCCGCCGCGAAACCTTGCAGCAGTACTTCACCGAATACGATCTGCACCTGACGCCGGTGGAAGGCAGCGATGGCTTCCTGCAATCCGACGCCAAACTGATGCTGGGCGTGGCGCCGCTGCATGCGGGCTTCGAGCTGTTTACGCCGGACGGAAATTTATCCTTCATCACGGAGACGGAGCTGTATGCCGGTTCCGGCCGCCGGGTCGGCACCAAGAAACAGGAAGGCGTGACGCAGGTCGAGTCGATGGTACGCGACCTGTCGGAGCTGAAGATCGGCGACCCCGTCGTGCACATCAACCACGGCATCGGGCGCTACATGGGCCTGACCAGCATGGACCTGGGCGAAGGCGAGACGGAGTTCCTGCATCTCGAATACGCGAAGGACACCAAGCTGTACGTGCCCGTGTCGCAGCTGCATGTGATCTCGCGCTATTCGGGCGCATCGCCGGAAGACGCGCCGCTGCACTCGCTCGGTTCGGGCCAGTGGGAAAAAGCGAAGAAGCGCGCGGCCGAACAGGTGCGCGATACGGCCGCCGAGCTGCTCAACCTGTATGCGCGCCGCGCGCTGCGCCAGGGCCACTCGTTCGAATTCTCGTCGCACGACTACCAGCGCTTCGCCGACAGCTTCGGCTTCGACGAGACGCCGGACCAGGCAGAAGCCATCCACAACGTCATCAAGGACATGACTTCCGGTAAACCGATGGACCGCCTCGTCTGCGGCGACGTCGGCTTCGGCAAGACGGAAGTGGCGCTGCGCGCGGCCTTCATCGCCGTGATGGGAGGCAAGCAGGTGGCCATCCTGGCGCCCACCACCCTGCTGGCCGAGCAGCACGCGCAGACCTTTGCCGACCGCTTCGCCGACTGGCCCGTGCGCATCGCGGAACTGTCGCGCTTCCGCAGCGGCAAGGAAATCACGCAGGCATTCAAGGGCATGGCCGACGGCACCATCGACATCGTCATCGGCACGCATAAACTGCTGTCCGACGACGTGAAATTCACGCGCCTGGGCCTCGTCATCATCGACGAGGAACACAGATTTGGCGTGCGCCAGAAGGAAGCGCTGAAAGCACTGCGCGCGGAAGTGGACGTGCTGACCCTGACGGCCACGCCGATCCCGCGCACCCTGGGCATGGCACTGGAAGGCTTGCGCGACTTTTCCATCATCGCCACGGCGCCGCAAAAGCGCCTGGCCATCAAGACGTTCGTGCGCAGCGAAGGCGAAGCCATCATCCGCGAAGCATGCCTGCGCGAACTCAAACGGGGCGGCCAGATCTACTTCCTGCACAACGAGGTGGAAACCATCCAGAACCGCCTGGCCATGCTGACGGAACTGCTGCCAGAGGCGCGCATCGCCGTGGCGCACGGCCAGATGCACGAGCGCGACCTGGAAAAAGTCATGCGCGACTTCGTCGCCCAGCGTTTCAATATTCTGCTGTGCACGACGATCATTGAAACGGGCATCGACGTGCCGACGGCGAACACCATCATCATGCACCGCGCCGACAAGTTCGGCCTGGCGCAGCTGCACCAGCTGCGCGGCCGTGTGGGCCGCTCGCATCACCAGGCCTACGCCTACCTGCTGGTGCACGACGTGCAAGGTCTTACCAAACTGGCGCAGCGCCGCCTGGACGCCATCCAGCAGATGGAAGAACTGGGCAGCGGCTTTTACCTGGCCATGCACGACCTGGAAATCCGCGGCGCCGGCGAGGTGCTGGGCGAGAGCCAGTCGGGCGAGATGACGGAAATCGGCTTCCAGCTGTATTCGGACATGCTCAACGAAGCCGTGCGCTCGCTGAAAGCGGGCAAGGAGCCGGACCTGGCCGCGCCGCTGGCCTCGACGACCGAGATCAACCTGCACGTGCCGGCCCTGCTGCCGGCCGATTTCTGCGGCGACGTGCACGAGCGCCTGTCGATCTACAAGCGCCTGGCCAACTGCGCCACGCAAGAGAAGATCGACGATATCCAGGAAGAGCTGATCGACCGCTTCGGCAAGCTGCCCGACGCCGTCAAGGCCCTGGTCGAGACGCATCGATTGCGCATCGCGGCGAAAACCGTGGGCATCGTCAAGATCGACGTGCATGGCGAGGCGGCCACCCTGCAATTCATGGCCAAGCCACCGATCGACCCGATGCGCATCATCGACCTGATCCAGAAAAACCGCCATATCAAGCTGCATGGCCAGGACAAGCTGAAAATCACGGCCGCCATGCCGGACCTGGCCGCGCGCGTGACGCAGATCAAGACCGCCATCAAGCAATTGACGGTGTAGACCATTTCGATAATTTATGCAGGGCTGTCCCATGACCAATACCAAGACCATCACCATGAATCTGATCCTGCAGGGCCTGGACGGCGATAGCGCCCGCCTCGAACGCATTGCCGCGCTGGCCGCGCCGACGTCCGTCACGCGGCTCGGTCCGAACGCCGTGCGCTGCGAACAGATCACCTATTCGCCCGCGCTGCGCCCCACGATCGAAGTGGCGGCGCAGGCGGCGCAGCTGGACGCCACTTACATGATGGGACAGCGTGAACTCAGCGAATTCAAGCTCGTGGCGATGGACATGGATTCGACCCTGATCACCATCGAATGCATCGATGAAATCGCCGACATGCAGGGCCTCAAACCGCAAGTGGCGGCCATCACGGAAGCGGCCATGCGCGGCGAACTCGATTTTGCGGCCAGCCTGAAACAGCGCGTGGCCCTGCTCGAAGGCCTCGATGCATCGGCCCTGCAGCGCGTCTACGACGAGCGTTTGAAGCTGTCGCCGGGCGCGGAAGCCATGCTGGCGGCCGTGCAAAAGGCCGGCCTGAAAACCCTGCTGGTGTCGGGCGGCTTTACCTTCTTCACCGAACGCCTGAAGCAACGCCTGGGCCTCGACTACACGCATGCGAACGCACTGGAAATCGTCAACGGCAAGCTGACGGGCAAAGTGTTAGGGGGCATCGTCGACGCCGAGGAAAAACAGCGCACGGTGGAGCGCGTGTGTGCGGAGATGGGCATTACGCCATCGCAGGCCATCGTCATGGGCGACGGCGCCAACGACTTGAAAATGATGGGCATCGCCGGCCTGTCCGTCGCCTTCCGCGCCAAGCCCGTGGTGCGCTCGCAGGCCGACGTGGCGCTGAACTTTGTCGGACTCGATGGCTTGCTCAACGTGTTGAGCTGAGTCGGCGCCAGCTTAGCGCTATCTGGCGGGCGGTGCGCGCACGGCGGCACAAGTTTGCTATATTGCAAACTTGTGATCACCCCGCCAGCCCATCGTGAAAGAACACCGCATGCCGCCACCGCTGCCAGAAGAAATACAACGCCACCTCGATATATTCATCGCCGCCGCGCAAACGGCCTTCGGCGCCGACCTGGCCGCCGCCGTGCTGTTTGGCTCGGCCGCCGATGGCCAGTTGCGCGCCACCTCCGACGTCAACCTGCTGTTGCTGCTCAAGCGCTTTACGCCGCAGGCGGCCGATGCGCTGCGCGGTCCCTTGCGCCTGGCGCACGCCGCCATCGATTTGCAGGTGATGTTCCTGCTCGAAAGCGAATTGACGCAGGCCGCCGACGCCTTCGCCGTCAAGTTCGCCGACATCATCGCGCGCCACCGGGTGCTGCATGGCGTTGACCCATTCGCCAGCCTGCACACGAGCCGCGACGCCGTGCTGCGCCGGCTGCGGCAAGTGCTGCTGAACCAGCAGCTGCGCATGCGCGAACGCTATATGCTCCTAAGCCTGACTGAAGAACAGCTGGCCGGCGCCATCGCCGACGCGGCCGGCCCCCTGCGTTCGGCGGCGGCCTCGCTGGCGCAGCTCGAGGGCAAGTCTGCACAATCTGGCAAGCAGGCGCTCGAAGCATTTGTCGACCAGCTGGGCGACCCGGCCCTGCACACGGCTTTGCACACCATGTCGGCCGCGCGCGAAACGGCGCGCCTGGCACCGGGGCAAGCCCTGCCCGCCTTTACGGGTTTGATGACGATTACCGGACGCCTGCGCGAACATGCGGAGCAGATGCGGTGAACGGCTACAATCCGTTTGACTGGAGCGGGCCATCGTTCCTGCTGGCCTACCTGATCTTCGGCGCGCTCGTGTACTACCTGGCGCGCGAGCTGCTGATCCGCATGGAATTGCGTAATCCGCACGCCCAGCTGTCGCTGGCCGATGATCCCTACCGCATTGCTTTTTTGCGTGGCGGCGCGCTCGAAGCCGTGAAAATCGCCGCCATCGTGCTGGTCGACCGCGGCTTGCTGCGCGCCGACGGCCCGCTGCTGGAAACGGCCAGCGCCGACAGCCTGCGCTTTGCCAGCCACGACATCGAACGCGACGTGCTGCGGCTGTACCTGGGCCGCCAGGGCCACAGCAAGGAACTGGCCGTGCAGGCCGACATGCTGCCATCGTGCCGCGCCTACCAGGAGACGTTGACGCGGCAGGAATTGCTGGTCGGCCCGCCGCTGCTGCGCCGGCGCGAACGCATCACCTGGGCCGCGCACTGGCTGCTGCTGACGGTGGCCGGCGTCAAGGCCGTCATCGCCATCAGCCGCCAGCACTACAATCTGCTGTTCCTGGCGGTCCTGCTGGCGATTTTTCTCCTCATGCTGCGCGGCTTGCGCACCCAGGCGACCAGCTGGAGCGCGCAGCGGCTGCTGACCGACCTGCGCATGCTGTTCGGACGCCTGAACATGCGCTCGGCGCGCTTGCAGGCGGGCAGCAGCAGCGCCGACATGGCCCTGCTGGCCGCCATCTTCGGCATCGGCGCCCTGCCCTTGTCCGTGTACGCCTATGTCGCCGAGCTGTATCCGGTGCCGCGGCAAAACGGCGGTGGCGACTCCTCGTCCAGCAGCACGGGCGACTCGGGCGACTCGTCATCGGGCGGCGGCGGTGACGGCGGCGGCAGCGGCTGTGGCGGTTGCGGTGGTGGCGGCGGCTGTGGCAGTTAGCCAGGACGCCACGCGCGACCGCGTCGGCCTGGGCTGGCGCGGCGAACTGGCCGCCGGCATCCTGTCCAATCTGGCGCGGATCGATGTGCTGGAAGTGATCGCCGACGATTATTACGGCGCCTCGCGCGCCGGCATCGCCGCCTTGCGCAGCCTGGCGCGCCAGGTGCCGGTCAGCCTGCATGGCGTGGGCATGGGGCTGGCCTCGACGATTCCCGCCGATCCGCGCCGCCTGCATGCGATGGCGCGCCTGATGAAAACGGTGCAGGCGGAATCGTGGTCCGAGCACCTGAGTTTCGTGCGCGCCGGCGGCGTCGAGATCGGCCACCTGGCGGCGCCGCCGCGCACGCAGCACAGCGCCGCCGGCGCAATCGCCAATATCGCGCTGGCCACGCGCATCGTCGGCAGCGCCCCGCTGATGGAAAACATCGCCACCCTCGTCCAGCCGCCGGCCAGCACCATGGACGAAGCGGCATGGCTGACGCGCATCATCCATGGCGCGCAAGTGCCGCTGCTGCTCGACCTGCACAACCTGTATGCGAATGCCGTGAATGCCGGCGAGTCGCCGCAGGAACTGCTGCTGCGCCTGCCGCTGGACAGGGTCGGCGCCGTGCACCTGAGCGGCGGCCACTGGATCGCTGCGCCGGGCGGCGGCCAGCGCCTGCTGGACGACCACCTGCACGACGTGCCGCCCGAAGTCTTCGATTTATTGACGTTGCTGGCGCGCCATGCACCGCAACCGTTGACGGTGATCGTCGAACGCGACGGCAATTACCCGTCGTTCGGGCATGTGCTGGGCCAGCTGGAATCGGCGCGCGCGGCCTTGCGCGCGGGGCGAGCCGCATGAGTTCTCCCGCGCTGGAAACGTACCTGGCAAGGCTGTACACGGACGACGCCTTGCGTGCCGCCTTCCTGCTCGATCCGCGCGCGCAAGCCTTGCTGCATGGCTTGTCGCCGCAGGAAGCGGAGGCGATGGCGGCGATGGACCGCATCGGCCTGCAGATGGCGGCGGCCAGCTATCGCGCCAAGCGCGCCGGGCGCGGTGGCCAGACGAAACCAGCGCAACGCTGGTGGCGCCGGCTGCTGCAAATGTGGCGCTAAGCGCCCGCTACAGCTGCCACATGCGCAGCGGCAGCAAGCCCCACCAGGCCAGCACCAGCAGCAGTTGCAAGGCCGCCAGCAAGGCCACCCAATCCCATTTCGCCAGCAAGCCCGCCTCGGCCGCCGTGCCGCGGCTGCGCCAGCAGCGGGCCAGGCCGAACGCCGTCGCCAGCGGCAGCGCGCCCGTCGTCAATGCCAGCAGCACGCTGGCGATGGTGACGTCGCCCAGTCGCAGATAAGACTGGAAATAGAAAAACGGCAGCGGCAAGAGCAGCGCCAGCATGGCCAGCAAAGGCGCGAACAGATGGTCGCCCCGTTCCAGGCTGCGCCGCGCCGCCCGCCACACGCCCACCAGCAGCACATACAGCAAGCCCGCCGCGCCCAGGGCCAGGCTGCCCCACAGCACCAGCATGCGCAGCATCGACGCGCGCTCATAGCTGCGCAAGCCATCGCTGAGCACATGCTTGCCATCCTCCTGCATCAGCACGTGCGATGGCGTGCTGCGGTCGCTGGCGCGGAACAGCAAGCCGCGCACCGGCTCCAGCTCCTTCGGCTCGCCTTGGAACGGGATCAGGAACAGCGACTCGCCATCCCATTTCACACGCGTAAAGCCGAAGATGGCGTCGACCCAGGCCATGCTGGCCATGGGGCTGGGCGACGGCACGTAGACGCCCTGCCAGTTTTCCACCGTGGGCGCGGGCGTGCCGCGTGGGGCCGGCGCGCGCAGCGGCAGTTCCAGGTCGCGCAGCAGCAGGCGGTTGAAGCGTTCATAGTCGGCCTGCTCCGCATCCGTATTGAAGGCCACGAAGAAGGCGCTGTCCTGCTCCGGGTAGATGCACAGCATGGCGCGAAAACCGACAGTCGTGCCGGGATGGCAGGCACCCACCACGTTATGGCGGTCGCGCACGGCCAGCGCCAGGCCGTGGCCCGTTGCCAGGCCCGCCTGCGCCGCATCCGTGCCGGCCGGTTCGGACAAGGCGCCCATCACGGCCAGGTCGATGAACTGCGCGCCCTGCAGCTTGCCATCGCCCATGAGGAATTGCGCCAGCTTGCCCATGTCGGCCGCCGTGGTGGTAAATTGCGCGGCCGGACGCAAATACTGGGGTACGGCCGGCTGCGCCACGCCATGCTCGACGTGGCCCATGGCCAGGCGCGGGTCCGCATGCGATCCTGTTTGCGTGCTCATTTGCGTAACATAGGCAAACGTGCTGTCCGCCATGCCCAGCGGTTGCAGTAGCTGCGCGTCGAGATAGCGTTCATACGGCTGGCCCGTGACCTTCTCGATCACCATGCCCAGCAAGCCATAGCCCATGTTCGAGTACGCATAGCGGCTGCCGGGCCGCGCGCGCACGCGCAGCAGATTGCGCCCACCGTCAAACGCCTCGGCCAGCGGCGTCTCCGGCGCCGGGTTCAGGCTGAACGCCTGCCAGAAGCGCACGTTATCGAGCCCCGACGTATGCGCGAGCAGGTGGCGGATGCGCACGGGGTCGCTGGCCTGCCACGGGTTTTTCAGCGCCAGTTCCGGCAGCACCTGCTGCACGGGCGTGTCGAGCGTGAGCTTGTCTTCGCTGACCAGGCGCAAGACGCCCAGCGCCAGCGCCACTTTGCCCACGGATCCCACCTGCATGCGCGTGCCCGTCTGCATGGGTATGTTCTTGGTGGCATCGCGCAAGCCGGACGCGCCGACTTTGACTGTTCCGTCAGGCAAGACTTCGCTCCAGACGGCGCCCGCCAGGCCCTCGTCCTTCAAGCCGGCGGCGAACTCCGCCTCCAGGGTGGGGCCGGCGGCATGAGCCACGGTGGCACAGCACAGCAGCAAGGCAGGCACGGCGCGCTGCAGCCACGACCTGGCGCGCGCGGCCAGGGTAGGATATCGATCTCGTTTCAACAATGTATTCTGCCTTTTTCCATGGACTGCGCTCCTGCGCCGCTTTGCTTGTTACAATTAAAAATTGAGCAACGACGGGAGCTTTCATGTCACAAGATATTATTTTGGATACCCAACTCCAGCAGACCAAAAACCTGGCCTGGTGGTTGTACCTGATACATGGCGCCAGCTTCGTGTTTTCGCTGGGCGCGTTTTCCTTCATTCCGCTCATCATCAATTACGTGAAGCGGGACGAGGCTGCCGGGACCTTCGTGCACAGCCATCACAGCTGGATGATCCGTTCATTCTGGTGGTATGTGGCCTGGGTCGTCGTCGGCGCCATCCTGTGGGTCACGCTGATCGGCATTCCGCTGGCCATCATCGTGTGGGGCGTGGCCTGGCTGTGGAAGGCATACCGCTTGCTGCGCGGCTTCCTCGACCTGAACAACAACAAGCCCGTGCCCATGTAACAGGTGCTTCGCGGCAAGCCAACGGCTTGCCGCCGCCTACATCGCCGCGAACGCCCGTTCGATATCGGCGATCAAGTCCTGTGGATCTTCCAGCCCCACGTTCAGGCGCACCAGCTGGCCAGGCAACTGCCAGCCCTTGCGCATGGCGGCGATGCGGTACGGCATCACCAGGCTGTTCGCGCCGCCCCAGCTGTAGCCAATCTTGAACAACTGCAATGCATCGACGAAACGGTCCGTCTGCGCCTCCGTGTAACGGGCATCGAACAGCACGGAAAACAGGCCGCCCGCGCCCGTGAAATCGCGCTGCCAGATGGCGTGGCCCGGGCAATCGGCGAAGGCCGGATGCAGCACCGTGGCGATCTCGCTGCGCCCCTTGAGCCAGGCGGCCACCGTGCGTGCGCCCGCATCGTGCGCGTCGAAGCGCAGCTTCATGGTGGGCAAGCCGCGCAGCACCAGATAGGCGTCGTCCGCCCCCACGCCCATGCCCAGAAGCATGTGCGCCTGCGCCAGGCGGTCGTGCAGCGCCCGCTCGCGCGTGATCAGCGCGCCCATCAGCACGTCCGAGCCGCCGGACTGGTATTTCGTCAGCGCCTGCATGATGATGTCCACGCCCAGGTCAAAGCCGCGCAGGGCCAGGCCGGCCGACCAGGTGTTGTCCAGGGCCACCAGCACGCCGCGCGCATGGGCCGCCGCGCAGATGGCGGGCAAATCCGGCACTTCCATCGTCACGGAACCGGGCGCTTCGGTCCAGATCAGTTTGGTGTTTGGCTGGATCAGGGCGGCGATGCCGGCGCCGATGAGCGGATCGTAATAGCGGGCCGCGATGCCGAAGTCCTGCGACAACCAGCGCCCCAGCTCACGGTTCGGATTGTATATATTTTCCGGCAATAAAACGTCGTCGCCCGTTTTCAGCAGCGCAAAGTCCGCCATGGCGATGGCCGCCAGGCCCGACGGCGCCAGCAGGCAGTATTTGCCCCCTTCGATCTCGGCCAGCCGCGCTTCCAGCGTGAAGGTGGTCGGCGTGCCGTGCAAGCCGTAAGTGTAGGCGTTCTTCTCTTTCCAGTCACCGGAGCGCATGGCCGCCACGTCCTTGAACAGCACGGTGGACGCATGGTGGATGGCGTTCGGGAACGCGGCAAAGCCTTGCGGCGCCTGGTAATCGCTGTGGATCAGCGCGGTCTGCGGAGATTTGGGTGTGGTCATGGCGTCGGCAACGGGGCTTAGGCAAATAAAAAGGCGGGCCAGCAATTGCCGGTCCGCCTTGATTGTAAGGGCTTATGCCCTTGTCTGCCGTACTGTTGTTACACCTGCTTACTCGGCAGCGCCCCACAGGTCATGTGCATCCGCTGATGTGATGGTGACATCCACGAATTGACCGACGGCCAGCTTGCGGTGCGGCTCAAACGGCGGCTTCACATACACGACGCCATCGATTTCCGGCGCGTCGGCGGACGAGCGGCCCACGCCGCCCGAGCGGGTGACTTCATCGATCAGCACGCGCACGGTCTTGCCGACCTTGGCTTGCAGGCGTTTCTTGGAAATTTCTTCCTGCAGCAGCATGACGCGACCGCGTCGCTCTTCGCGCAGCTCTTCCGGCACAGGATTGGCGATGGCGTTGGCCGTCGCGCCTTCGACAGGCGAATAGGCGAAGCAGCCGAGGCGGTCGATCTGCGCTTCCTTGAGGAAGTCGAGCAGGTATTCGAATTCCGCTTCCGTTTCGCCAGGGAAACCGGCAATGAAGGTCGAGCGGATGGTCAGGTCCGGGTTGATGGCGCGCCAGGCCTGGATGCGGTCGAGGTTTTTCTCGCCGCTGGCCGGACGCTTCATGCGTTTCAGGACGTCAGGGTGCGCATGCTGCATCGGAATATCGAGGTAAGGCAGGATGTGGCCGCCGCTCATCATCGGGATGATCTGGTCCACGTGCGGGTACGGATAGACGTAATGCAAACGCACCCAGGCGCCGTAGGACTTGGCCAGCTCGCCCAGCGCTTCCGTCAGCTGCGTCATGTGGGTTTTCACGGGACGGCCATTCCAGAAGCCGGAGCGGAATTTCACGTCCACGCCATATGCCGACGTGTCTTGCGAAATGACCAGCAATTCTTTGACGCCGGACTTGAACAGGTTTTCCGCTTCGATCATCAGTTCGCCGATCGGGCGCGAGACGAGGTCGCCGCGCATGGATGGGATGATGCAGAAGCTGCAGCGGTGGTTGCAGCCTTCGGAAATTTTCAGGTAGGCATAGTGCTTCGGCGTCAGCTTGACGCCTTGCGGCGGCACCAGGTCGAGGAACGGTGCATGCGGTTTCGGCAGGTGCAAGTGGACGGAATCCATCACTTCGGCCAGCGCGTGCGGGCCCGTAACGGACAGCACTTTCGGGTGCACCTTCATGATGATGTCGTCGCCGGCAGCATCTTTCTTGGCGCCCAGGCAGCCGGTGACGATCACTTTACCGTTTTCAGCCAGCGCTTCGCCGATGGCGTCGAGCGACTCTTGCACGGCGGCGTCGATAAAACCGCAGGTATTGACGATCACCAGATCGGCGCCAGCGTAGGATTTCGCCGTTTCGTAGCCTTCGGCGCGCAGTTGGGTCAGGATTTGTTCGGAGTCGACCAGCGCTTTCGGGCAGCCGAGCGAGACAAAGCCCACTTTCGGCGCCGCACCTGGCATGGCCAGCATGGCCTCGGGCTGGGCGGAAGGAACAGGAATACGGTGAATTTCAGACATAGTTGGCAGCTAGTAAAATGGTGAGGCGAATCGGCTATTGTACCCCGAGCCGCCCCTTGCTGGCAGAACTATGCTGCTTTGATGACACCAATACAACTCCCGGGCGATCAAATCGCCCGGTGAGCGCGTGGCATTGATTACTTTTTGTCCGTCGGCGGCACCGGCGGAACAAACGGGAATGTGCCGAACAGATTCTTGCTCTGGCTTTGCATCTGCTCCTGCATTTGCACGAACAGGCTCTTGCTCTGGTCGATGTAGTTGTTCATCATGCCTTGCATCATCGGGCCCTGGACATTCATGAACTGGGTCCACATTTCAGGGCTGAATGGCTTGCCTTCGAAGCTGCCGGCCGACGTGCCCGTGAATTTGTGCTGGATATCGGTGAACGCTTGCACGTTCTTTTCCAGGTAGGATCCCATCATGCCCTGCATGGCGTGGCCATAGTAGCGGATGATCTGCGACAACACGCTGCTCGAGAACATGGGCGCGCCGTTCGCTTCCTCTTCCAAAATGATTTGCAGCAAGATGCTGCGCGTCAGATCTTCATTGGATTTGGCATCGACGACGGTAAACACCTCATTGTCCAACACCAGCTGCTTGACGTCCGTCAAGGTGATGTAGGAACTGGTTTGCGTGTCATACAGACGGCGGTTAGGATATTTTTTAATCAGGCGGTCTATACTTTTTTTTGCACTACTCATCACAAGTTCCACTTATTGCGCCGCAGCGCATACTGAGTTAATCCGAAAAAAAAGCGAACGAGGGTCCGCTTTCGCACCTGCCTACGTTTTCCATTATAGAGTGGAAAACGGCTCCATTGCACATCAGGGTAGTAGATTCCCGCATTTATTGCAACGCAACTAAAAGTAGATTCCTGACAAGACCGGAGATTACGCCGTTCTTGTCAGGCGAGAAGCTTTTGTAAACTAGTCCGCCCTGACTTTAACATACCGCCCTGGCGCCGGCTCGATTGCCGCGTGGCGCTTGTTGCCCGGTTTGCCTGGCGCCTTCACCTGGGTGCCGCCGTGTTCGGCAAGGAAAGCTGCCCATTCGGGCCACCAGCTGCCCACGTGCTCGGTCGCGCCTTCCATCCACTGCTCGGCAGTCAACGTCTTGGCTTTCGCCGTACGTGGCTTGTCATTGCTCCAGTAACTGCGCTTTTTCTTTGAGGCAGGATTGATCACGCCGGCGATATGGCCCGAAGCGCCGAGGATAAAGCGGTTGGCTTTCGGTTTTTTCGGGTTCAGCAAGGCCGTGCTGGCGTAGGCCGCGCCCCAGGGCACGATATGGTCTTCGCGCGAACCGTAGATGAAAGCGGGCGCGTCGATGCTGCTCAAGTCAACCTTTTCCCCCGCCACCGTCAGCTTGCCCGGCACTTTCAGGCTGTTTTCCAGGTACGTATTGCGCAGATACCAGCAGAACATGGGGCCCGGCAAGCCCGTGCCGTCGCCATTCCAGTACAGCAAGTCGAACGCGGGCGGTTCCTTGCCCTTCAGGTAGTTCGATTGCACGTAGTTCCACACGAGGTCGTTCGGTCGCAGGCTCGAAAAAGTGCTGCCCAGGTCGCGGCCCGTCATCAGGCCGCCCTTGGCCAGGGTTTGCTCGCGCAGCGCCACTTGCGGCTCGTCGATAAAGACGTCGAGCGCGCCCGTATCGCAAAAGTCGAGGAAAGTGGTCAGCAGGGTCAGGCTGGCGGCCGGGTTCTCGCCACGCGCCTTGAGCACGGCCAGGGCCGTCGAGACGATGGTGCCGCCCACGCAAAAGCCGAACATATTGAGCTTGTCCTGACCGGAGATGTCCTGCGTCACCTTGATGGCTTCGATTACGCCTTGCTCGACGTAATCGTCCCACGTCAGGTGCTGCATGCTCATGTCTGGGTTGCGCCAGGACATCAGGAACACGGTATTGCCCTGCTCCACCGCGTAGCGTACGAGCGAGTTTTCCGGCTGCAAGTCAAGGATATAGAATTTATTGATGCACGGCGGTATCATCAACAGCGGCCGCTGGTGTACCGTAGCCGTCGTCGGCGTGTACTGGATCAGCTGGAACAGGGCGTTTTCAAATACCACCGTACCCGGCGTGGTGGCCACGTTGCGGCCCACTTCGAAGGCCGATTCGTCGGACTGCGAAATGCGGCCCTTCTGCATGTCGGCCAGCATATTGCTCAAGCCCTTGGTCAGGCTCTCGCCCTTGGTCTCGATCAGGGTTTGCTGGGCGTCGGGATTGGTGGCAAGAAAGTTGGCCGGCGACATGGCGTCGACGATTTGCTGCACGGCAAACGCAATCTTTTGCTTCTGGTGCGGCGTCGCTTCCACGGCATCGGCCATGGCGCCGAGAAACTCCGCGTTCAGCAGGTAGGCCGCCGCATTGAAGGCCGACAGGGGGCTGGCGTGCCAGGCGGGCGCGGCGAAGCGGCGGTCTTTCAGCTCCGGCGCCTTGCCGGCCATAAAGTCGGCCCACAAGCCCGTCAGTTTGGCCACGTAGGCGTTTTTCAGTTGCTCGATCGCTTCCGGCTTGATGCTGGCGCCCGCATCCTGCAAAATGCCGGCAATCGGATTGCCCTGGGACTGCGGTACCATGTTGAACCACGTCTTCCACTGCTCAGGATTGCTGATCTGCGCCATCCATTCCTTGGTCATCATTTGAGGATCGGGCATATTCATAGGTATATGTAAGTCCATTCAAGAATTAATAAATAATTACTTCCGGGCCACCTGCATGCAAACTTTTACTGACTGCCACTACTCATGATGCTCATGACCGCTGTTGCCTGGATCTATGTCGTTGGCCTCATGGCGCTGACGGAACCGTCCATCGTCGCCGGGGTGATGACCTTCGTGCTGTACTGCGTCATCCCCCTGTCCATCCTATTCTATCTGACGGGCTCGCGGCGACGCAAACGCAAGGCGGCGCGCATCGCGGAACAGAAGGCGCGCGCCCAAGCCTCAGCAGACGATAAAACAAAAACGGCAGACACATAAGTGTCTGCCGTGCAGATTATTTGCGCCAGATCAAGCTGGCCTGTCTTCCCGTGACGCCATCGCGCCGGTACGAGTAAAACTGCGCCGCATCGCTGACGGTGCAGTATTCCCCTCCCGCCACTTGCGCCACGCCATCGCGCAGCAGCATGGTGCGCGCCAGCGCATAGATGTCGGCCAGGTACTTGTCCGGCTTGCCAGCGATGGCGACGAAGGCCGCGCTCAGTACTTGCCGCTCAGTAGCATCGCGCGCGCCGTCGCGGAACGCTTGTAGCACGTCCTGACCCACTTCGAATTGCTGCGGACCAATGGCCGGCCCCAGCCAGGCGAGGATATCCGTCGCGCCCTGCACCCGCATGCTGTCTACCGTACGCTGCAAGACGCCGTTGGCCAGGCCGCGCCAGCCCGCGTGGGCCGCACCGACGATCAGGCCATCCGCCGAACAGAACAGTACCGGCAGGCAATCGGCCGTCATCACCACGCACACGGCGCCAGGCAAGGCGGCGATACTGGCATCGGCGTCCGGCACATGGCCGTCCAGCTTGCCAGCATCGGCCACGGCCACGCCATGCACTTGCGACAGCCAGGCAGGCTCGGCAGGCAAGATGGCCGCCAGCCGCGCGCGGTTGGCGGCCACATGCGCGGGTTCGTCGCCCACGTGGGTGCCCAGGTTCAAGCCACCGCCGCCCTGCCCGTCACCATACGGACCCTGGCTGACGCCACCCGCGCGCACAGTCGCCAGCGCGCCCACGTTCGCGGGCAAGCCTGGCCAATGGGGAACAATGCAAGGCAACGGCGACATCATCAGACCTGTTCCGGCTCGGGAATGCCGGCCGTGGCGATCAGCTCGGCGAAATCATCGGCCAGCGGTACGATCCATTCGCACGCTTCCAGGGTACCCGGATGTACGAGGCCCAGACGGCGCGCCTGCAGCGCCTGGCGCGAGAAGACGGATACCAGGTGCTGCTTGCCGTACACGTAATCGCCGACCAGCGCAAAGCCCAGATGCTGCATGTGCACGCGGATCTGGTGCGTGCGGCCTGTTTCCAGGCGGCATTGCATCAGGCTCACGGGACGGCGGTCGAGTTCGCCGCTGCCGATCAATTCATAGTGCGTGATGGCAGGCTTGGCGGTGAAATTCTCCGAGACGGCCATCTTGACCCGGTCGCGCGGGTGGCGCGCGATGGACGCATCGATGGTGCCCGCCATTTTCGGCGTGCCCCACACGAGCGCGAAATACTCGCGCTTGACGGTGCGCGCCTGCAACTGGCGCACGAGGTCCGTTTGCGAAGCGAGTGTCTTGCCGACGACCATCAGGCCGCTCGTATCCTTGTCCAGGCGGTGCACGATGCCCGCGCGCGGCACGCCAGCCAGCTGCGGACAGTGGTGCAGCAAGCCGTTGAGCAAGGTGCCCGACCAGTTGCCGGGGCCCGGATGCACGACCAGTCCGGCCGGTTTGTTGATGACGATGATATGCTCATCTTCGTGCACGATGTTCAATTCCATCGCTTCCGGCTTAAAAGCCTCGTCTTCCGGCGCGCTTTGCGGCAGAATGACGATCTTTTCGTCGCCATAGGCGGTCATGTTGCGTTTGGCAACTTTTCCATCGACGGTCACGAAACCGGCTTCCAGCCACAATTGCAAGCGGCTGCGCGAGTATTGCGGCACCAGCTTGGAGATGACTTTATCGAGGCGGTGGCCGCAGGCGTCCGGCGTCAGTTCCAATGTAATCGGGGCCATTTCCTCGAAGACGTCGTCGGCGGCAAAATCGCCGTCAAACGCCTCTTCGGTAGCATGGTCAGAAAGGGAGTCAAACGCGGGGTCAGCCAAATTAGGCTTCGGAGTTAATATCACAGCATTCCCATCGGCTATAATCAGCCTATTGTAAAATCTTGGTTAAAACCTTCTTGCAAAACGTCATGCAAAAAAAATTATCGTTGGTAGTCGCTTCAGTCGTTCTGCTCGGCATGTCCGCTTGCAGCTTGTTGCCTGAAAAAGTGGATGAGACCAAAAACTGGTCCGTTACGAAATTATACTCGGAGGCGCGTGAAGAAATGGCCGGGCAGCACTATGAAGCTGCAATCGGCCTGTTCCAGAAGCTGGAGGCTAACTATCCTTTCGGCAACTATGCTCTGCAAGCGCAGATGGAGATCGCTTACGCGTATTATAAGTCGGGAGACCAGGCGCAGGCACTGGCTGCCGTCGAACGCTTCATCAAGTTGCATCCGAACCACGCCAATGTAGACTATATGTACTACTTGCGTGGCCTGATCAGCTTTAACGACCAGATCAGCTTCCTGAACTTCCTGTACGAGCAAGACCCGACCGAGCGCGATCCGAAAGCCACGCGCGAAGCGTTTGCTGCCTTCAAGCAACTGGTCGACAAGTTCCCGAATAGCAAATATGCGCCCGATTCGCTGGCCCGCATGAACTATCTGATCGACGCCATGGCGAAATACGAAGTACACGTGGCGCGCTATTACTACCGCCGCGGCGCCTACCTGGCCGCCGCCAACCGCGCGCAAACGACGATCAGCGACTTTTCCGCCTCGCCGGCCATCGAAGAAGCGCTGTTCATCATGTACCGCTCGTATGACAAGCTGGGCCTGACCGATCTGCGCGACGATGCCTTGCGCGTGCTGACCAAGAACTACCCGAACACGGCATTCCTCAGCCCGGAAGGGGTGAACAAGGAACGCAAGTGGTGGAAATTCTGGCAGTAAGCTGCAATAAAAAACCGGGCTAGCCCGGTTTTTTTACTTATTCACCAACCTTGCGCCGGAACACCCAGCTCGTATCGTTTGATGCTTCCGGCACATACGCGTAACCATCGACGTCGAACTGCTTCAGCTGCTCGGGATCGCGGATCTGGTTGACGGCCGCATAGCGGGCCAGCATGCCGCGCGCGCGCTTGGCGTAGAACGAGATGATTTTGTATTTGCCATTCTTCCAGTCCTCGAACACGGGCGCGATGACGGGCACGTCCAGCTGGCGCGGCTTGACGGACTTGAAATATTCTTCGGAAGCCAGGTTGACCAGCACTTTCGCGCCCTGCTCCTTCGCCGTGCGGTTCAGGCCGTTGGTGATGGTGTCGCCCCAGAACGCATACAAATCCTTGCCGCGCGCGGTCGACAGCCGCGTGCCCATTTCCAGGCGGTGCGGGTGGATCAGGTCCAGCGGGCGCAGCAAGCCGTACAGGCCCGACAGGATGCGCACGCGCGACTGGGCATAGTCGAGCTGGGCCGACTGCAAGCTGCGCGCCTCGAAACCGGCATACACGTCGCCATTGAAGGCCATGATGGCCTGGCGCGCGTCGTCAAGCTGGGGTGTCCAGGACGCGTAGCGGGCCACGTTGAGGGCCGACAAGGCGTCGGAAATGCCCATCAGGCTGCCCACTTCGGCGGGCGAAAACTGGCGCATGCGGGCTATGAGCTGGGCGGAATGGTCGAGAAAATCGGGAGTGCTGTGCAACGAGGTTGTTGGCGGCGTCTCCAGGTCGAGACTCTTGGCGGGCGAAAGCACGATCAACATAAATTATCACTACAGAATAGAATTGCCGACATGATACCTGCTCCACAAAAACTCGTCCTCGACACCAACGTTTGCCTCGACCTGTTCGTCTTCAACGACCCGCGCTGGGCGGGCCTGCTGGCGGCCATGGAAAGCGGCGCCGTACACGCCATCACGCGCGAAGATTGCCGCGCGGAATATCTGGTCGTGCTGCACTACAAACATCTGCCCCTCGATGAAGCGAGCCGCGCCGTTGCCGCCGCCCGCTTCGACGCCCACATCACGGTCGTGGCGCCGCCCGTCTCCGGCGTGCGCCTGCCCGTCTGCACGGACAAGGATGACCAGAAATTCCTCGAACTGGCGCGCGACGCCAACGCCGACATCCTGATCACCAAGGACAAGGCCCTGCTGAAACTGGCCCGCAAGACGGCCAAGGCCGGCATGTTCAAGATCATGGTGCCGGAAAGCTGGGCATTGCCAGGCTGAGCCTTTAAAGCACCGCACGCAACGGGGCGCGCTGCGCTAGAATGGGACACGATTCCACTTTCCGCACCGCGCCCCCACCGTTCATGAACAGCCCGTCCCTGCCCTACACGGCTCCCGCCCTGACCACCCGCTTGCCTCTCGTGGGCACCACCGTGTTTACCCGCATGTCCAGCCTGGCGGCCCAGCATGGCGCCGTCAACCTGGGCCAGGGTTTTCCCGACTTCGATTGCGCGCCTGAACTGGTCGACCTCGTCAGCGACGCCATGCGCGCCGGCCACAACCAGTATCCGATGATGACGGGCGCCGCGCCCTTGCGCGTAGCCATCGCCGCCAAGGTCGCCAGCCTGTACGGCCACAGCTATGATGCCGGCACGGAAATCACCGTCACGGCCGGCGCCACGCAGGCGCTCACCACGGCCATCCTGTGCTGCGTGCACCCGGGCGACGAAGTCATCGTCATCGAACCGGCCTACGACAGCTATCTGCCCGCCATCGCGCTGGCCGGCGGCGTGCCCGTGCTCGTCTCCATGGAGGTGGGTGAACACGGCTACAGCGTGCCGTGGGACAAGCTGGCCGCTGCCGTCAGCAGCAAGACGCGCCTGATCATCATCAATACGCCGCACAACCCGACGGGCACGATCTTGCGCCCCGCCGATGTGGCCGCCCTGGCCGACATCGTGCGCGGCACGCAAATTTTGATCTTGTCCGACGAAGTCTACGAACACATGGTGTACGACGGCGTGCGCCATGAGTCGCTCGCGCGCAACCCGGAACTGGCGGCGCGCAGCTTCATCGTGTCCAGCTTCGGCAAGACGTATCACGTGACGGGCTGGAAAGTCGGCTATGTAGCCGCCCCAGCGGCACTGACGGCGGAGTTTCGCAAGGTACACCAGTACAACGTCTTTACCGTCAACACGCCGATGCAGCACGGCCTGGCCGGCTACATGGCCGATCCGCAGCCCTACCTGGACTTGCCCGCGTTTTACCAGCGCAAGCGCGACTTGTTCCGCGACGGCCTGGCGAGCAGCCGCTTCAGCCTGCTGCCGGCCGACGGCACGTATTTCCAGTGCGTGCGCTACGATGCCATTTCGCAAGAGACCGAAGCACAGTTCGCCGAATGGCTGACGACGGAAATCAAGGTGGCCGCCATTCCCGTGTCCGCGTTTTATACGCAGGGCAAGGAGTCGGGCATCGTGCGCTTCTGCTTTGCCAAGAAAGACGAAACCTTGCGCCTGGCACTCGAGCGCCTGCGCAACATATAACCGAGCACTGAACATGGCTTCGCTGCGGCGGGGCAAAGGATGACAGATGGTACAGCGTCGCATCGGCCCGGCCGACCTGGTTCCCGGCGAACCCCTGCCCTGGGATCTGTTTCTTGCCGACCACAGCGCCGGCCCGCAACTGCGCAAGGGACAGATCATCACGGATGGCGCGCAACTGGGGCGGCTAATGCAGTTGGGCCTGTACGTGGGCGCACCGGACCAGCCCTCAGTCTTGCGCCTGCTCAACGAAGCGGCGCAGCGCCTGGAACGCTTGCTGCTAGCCTTGCGCAGCGAAAACAATGCCGAGCGCGACGTACGCGACATCGCGCGCGAACTGCTGCGCGCGCTCGAACACGATGCCGATATCGCCCTGGCCAGCATCCTGCTCAATCAGATCGCCGGTAGCTACGCCGTGCGCCACTGCATCGAAACGGCCTTGCTGGCCATGCTGGTGGGACGCAGCATGCACAAGTCCCACGACGAATTGCTGTTGATCGGCGCGGCCGCGCTGACGATGAACGTGGGCATGCTGCGCCACCACGACAGTTTCCAGGACCGGCGTGGCCCCCTGAATGACGAAGAAATGCGCATCGTGCGCCAGCATCCGCAGGAAAGCACGGAACTGTTGCGTTGCGCCGGTGTCGACGACGAGGAGTGGCTCAGTTGTGTGCTGCTGCACCATGAAAACGACGACGGCAGCGGCTACCCGCAGGGGCGCACGGCCGATGAAATCCTGCAAAATGCCAAGCTGATCGGCCTGGCGGACCGCTATTGCGCCCGCGTCTCGGCGCGCAACTACCGGCGCTCCATCGTGCCCGACCAGGCGCTGCAACACATCTTCCTCGACCAGGGCGTGCCCATCGATCCGCTGCTGGGAGAACAGTTCGTCAACCTGCTGGGAAAATATCCACCGGGCACTCTGGTGCGCCTGCGCAGCGGCGAACTGGGGGTGGTCACGCAACGGGGCGCCGGCCACGTGCATCCACTCAGCGACCCGCTGGGCGCGCCGCTGGCCGCCGCCCAGCTATCGCAGATGACGCCGCGCGACACGGGCGACAGCCAGTTCGCCATCGTTTCGTCGCTGCACGAAGATGATGCGGGGGTGCGCTTCAGCATGCGGCATGTGTGGGGGGATGAGGCGCGGTTGTAGTCAGGCTGGGCAACGCCGGCGGCCAGCGCCGCACAATGTTATTTCACGGTTTCGGCGGACGGATGCCCGTGTACTGTGCGTTGACCAGCAGCCATTGCTTGTCGACAAGCCGGGCGACATACCCGGCGCGCATGGCGAAGGTGCGTCCAGCCTCATCTTGATTGACACGATAAGACAGCCGTGCCGAGATGAGCGCCGTATCGCCAAAAATACGCACCACCGGCTCATCGACCTGAACTTGAGGGCTCGGCCGCTTCTGCTCTGGCGCATAGAAGGAGAGCATTTTTTCACGCCCGTCCACCTCGCCGACCGGCGATATTTCCACATAATTCTCGGCCGTAATGGCTTTCAATGTGGCTTGATCGAAGCTGCTCTGGGCCTGCGCATGGCGCTGCACCAGGGCCAACAGTTCGGCATCGGCGGGAGCTGCCTGCGCACCAGCCATCGCGCCCAAGGCGCCAAGCAGGCAGGTGGAAAGAATATGTGAAAGGGATAATTTCATGCGTATTTCATCCTGGTCAAGGTCATTGAGAAGCATCCGATGATGACGGTGCTACCGTCATCATCGAACACTCGCTGGCGGGCAACCGATCGCGCGTAAGCCACCGCATGCTATCCCCTTGCCATTTTCCGGCACATGCCATTGAGACAAACTGCTGGATCGGGGGATTGAAACGCCATTTCGCCGGCTTGACTGGCCATGCTGGCGATCGCGGCAAGCAAAGCCAACCGTCCTCCACCAGGATGCCCCCTCCTTTCATAGGCAATCGCCCCCAGGGGAGCACGCGTGCTGAGCTGCAGGCTCAGCAGCACATCTATCCTGCCGGCCAAGGGGGCAGCAATTCTACCGCGACATCGGTCTCGTCGGCCCATTGCCTGATCAGGGCAAGCGCCGGCTCCCATGCTTATCGATACCGCTCGCGGCAGTCGGGGAGCGCGAGGACACTGCGGAAATTGCTGCTTGCAGCGCTATTGTTCCAGTTTTCGCACAAAATCACTTTGCCGGCCATCCCGCAGGCATTTCCGGCATCTGCCCGCCTCGAAAACATGCACGCACCCCGGCAAGCCCGCAGCCGCAGCCTTAAGCACTGCTTATGCCAGAGAGATCTAACTATTTTACAAGATTGCTATTCATCACTATTTCTCTTATTTTTATTTCAAAATAGTAATGAAGCGCACTGTCTTCGCTGAACTGATTTTCCAGGACAACAACGTCGACATCTTCTTCAGGGAAATACATTTTGATTGATGCAAACCCCAAGCCTTTTCCGGAGTGGCCGATGTACTTCATCGGTGTCTTGTCGCTCACATAGACACCATAACCATAGCCATTTTTTTCAGCACCGAAAGCGACGTGCTGACTGGATATGTCATAATTTGTCATCAGCTTGTAGGTTTCCGGCTTTAAAATTTTTCCCTTGTGAAGTTTTTCATCCCAGATATTCAAATCCCTTGCATTTGAAACAATGCCTCCTGCCGGAATGAAGTCAACCCAGTCTTTCCCCTGAACCGGATGCATTTTCAATGCAAACACATTTTTCGAATTGACATAGCCATTGATAACATTATTCTTCTTGCCTTCCTCATAGCAAAAACTATTATCCATTGCCAGCTCTTTGAACAAGTCATTTGCCGCTTCGATATACTTTTTCCCGCTTACTTTTTCAAAAATATGCCCCAGCATGGCGTACGTCGTCACGCCATATAAAAAGTCCGTTCCGGGCTTGAAGCTCAGTGGCTGGTCAATCTCGGTGACTCCTGCCGAAAAGTTGAGCAGCTGATGCACGGTCACCTTGTCGGCCCACGCCTGCGGCAAATCAGGCAGGTATTTTCTAACGGGACTATGCAAGTCTATCCTGCCTTTTTCAACTTCCCTCAAAATCAGCGCTGCCGTGATCTGCTTGCTATTCGACATGATCCGGAAGTTATCGTCCAGTTTCAACGGTACCTTATTTTCAAAATCCGCATAGCCATAGGCTTTTGAGTATGCCGTTTTTCCATGTTGCGTAATGAGAATGACCCCATTAAAACTTCTTGGACTGGTTTCCTTGATCAAGCTGTCAATTTGAGCAGCGTAGTCATCCGACTTGTCTGCATATGCATTATTCTCAGCATGGGTATTAGCGAATACAGCGCTTGTCAATAGAAATGAAATCGCCAGTATGGTGAGCGGCGAAGTCGCTTTTCCGTCAGCATCAGAAGTTTTCATGGGGATATTGTCGTTTGGTTTACAACCTTCAACTGGGGAAATTATACCCTCGCCCCCTGCGTGGCTGCGAATTCAAACGGCCAGCACCAGAAGCGTCAGTTTGAAGACTTCAAATACGCGCGCAAGCCATGCGTCAAAATAAAGGGAAACACGCTCGCATGGTCTTCATCCTCGAACACGCGCAAGCGCGTCTTCAGGCCCGGGTATTTGTGCGATTTCAGCTTGCCATCGAACTCGCGCAAGTCGGCCAGCATATCTGCCTCTTCCTCCAAACGCGAACGCTTCTTGCCCGCCGCCAGCTTTTCCAGGCCGCCGATACCGAAGAACACGGATGCAGGCAAGTCCTTGTGGCTGGCGGCATACGCCTGCTCGCGATCGAACATGACGCCGGCGTCGTACCACAGCGACGGGCTGCCGAGAATGTAGTGCTCGAAGGTGCGCGGTTCCGTCAGCAAAAATTGCAGGCCCAGCAGGCTCCCGTAGGAATGGCCGATAAAGACCTTGCGCTGCATGTTGACGCGATAGTTACTGGCGATAAAGGGAAACACCTCGCCCGAGATGAACTGGCCATACGCCTTCGCTTCGCCGAACGCCGGCTGCCGCCCCGGCATGTCCGAGCGGTAATCGTGCTTGCGCGGCGTGGTGGGCGTGTAGTCGCGGCGGCGGCTGTACACCCCGCCATCGCCGTTGGCATACGACAGGCCGACCACCACGACTTCTTCCATCCCCGCATGCTTGTTCAGGCGCTGCGCGATATTACGCACGATGGCGAACGAATAATTGGCGTCCACGACGAACAGCACCGGATAGCGTTTATTTCCCTGCCGATAGGAATCGGGCAAGGCGACATATAGCTGATAGTCGCGTTTCAGGGCTTGCGCACGGATGTCGCGCACTTCCGTATTTTCCAGCACGTAGCTGGCAGGCGGGCTGGCGGGTGCGGCCAGAGCGCTGTTGGCCAAGGTGCTGCTGGCCAGGCAGCACAGGACGATGAGCAGTTTGAGAGGCTTCAAGCTGGTTTCTTTCATTGAGGTAAAAGTTACTTCGCCGCAGCCGCCGTCAGCTGCACCAGCTTGCGCTCGACAAACGCCTGCAATTGCGGCGACAGGGTTTGCAAGCCCTTGGCCCGTTCGAATGCCTGGCGCGCCTGGGCTGGGTGGTTGTCCGCTTGCAAGGCGATGCCCAGGCCCATCCACCAGACGCTGTTGTCCGGCGCCGTCTGCAGGGCCTGCTGATAATGTTCCGATGCTTCGCGGTAGCGCTGTTCGCGCTGCAGCACGCCGGCCAGAAAGGCGTGGTATTCGCCGTTGTCGGTCGCGTACGGCAAGCTGCGCGTGAGGGTCTCGAGGGCGGCCGCGCCGCCGTTGGCCTTGTCCAGCTGCAGACGGGCCAGCATCATCGCTTGCGCCGGCTGTTTCGGGTCCAATGCCAGGCTTAGCTGCAACTGGCGGGCCGCCTCGTCGGGGCGCTGCGCTTCGAGCAGCAGACGCACCAGGGTTTCGCGCGCGCCCTGGTGGCGCGGGTCCAGCTGCAGGGTGTGCTGCAAGGCCAGCATGGCGTCGGAGACGCGGCCGTCCTGCAACTGGGCCAGCGCGCGCCGGTATTCATTCTCCACGCGCTGCTGGGCAGTGACGTGCTTGCCGTCGATGATGCGCTCGCTGGCGGCCGGTTCTGGCGTTTTTACCACGGACGCCGCGGCAGGCTCGGCCGCTTTTTCCGTGATGCGGCGCAATTCGGCGGGCCTCGCCTTGGCGGGCGCCGGGGCAACTTCCTCGGCCTGGAACACGGGCTCGGGCTCATCCGCCACGACCGGCGCAACTGGTGCCGCCACCACGGGAGCCGGTGCAACGACAGGCAACGGTGCCGGTGCCAGAACAGGCGTACTGGCCACATTGACCAGCATGGGCGGCACGGCCGGGCGCTTCAGGTAGACCCAGCTCAGGGCGATGGCGGCGGCCGTCAGGCCGGCAGCGCCGCCGAAGACGAGCGCGCGCGGCAGGCCCCGCTCGCGTTCGGGCACGGAGCGGATGCCGGCCGCGTCGCCGCGTCCATCGGGGGTGCCGCGCGCGTCAAGGTCTTGCAACATCTTGTTAATCAGGCTCATCTACAGGCTCATCTTCGTCATCGGTTCAATAAAGTCCAGCTCACGCCGCAGGCGGCGGCCAGCACGCCGGCGCCGGCCAGCCATGGCCAGGGCCTCTGCCAGAAGCGCGGCTTGCTGGCCAGGGTATCGCTGGCGGCCAGCGCCACGTGGCGCCCGCTGACCTGCTGCCGCCCTTCGCCATACGCCACCATCAGCGCCTTGTGCGCCATGATGTTGATCAGACGCGGGATACCGCCGGAAGCCTGGTACAGCTTGCGCACGCCGCCACGGCTGAACAGGCGCGCGCCATCGAAACCGGCCACGCGCAGGCGGTGCGCCACATAGAAATCCACGTCGTCGCGCGACAAGGGACCCAGGTGGTAGTGAAAGGTGATGCGCTGCGCCAGCTGGCGGATTTCCGGCAGTGCCAGCTTGACGTCGAGTTCCGGCTGGCCGAACAGCACGATTTGCAGCAGCTTGCGCTTTTCCGTTTCCAGATTCGTCAGCAGGCGCAGCGCTTCGAGGCTGTCGACGGGAATCGCCTGCGCTTCGTCCAGGCACAGCAGCACGCGTTTGCCCTGCGCCGCCAGGTTGAGCAGGCGCAGGTTGAGGGACTTGAGCAATTGATGCTGATCAGCATCTTTCTCCAGCAATACATCGAGGTCGTCCGCCAGCGCCAGTATCAGCGAACGGGGCGGCAAGTTCGGATTCGGGATGTAGGCCGTGACGAAATCCGGCCCCAACGATTGCATGAACTTGCGGCACAAAAAGGTTTTACCAGTCCCCACTTCGCCAGTGATCTTGATGAAGCCCTCGCCATTGCGCGCCGCCACCAGCAAGGTATTGAGCGCCTTTTGCGACTGCGGGCCGTTGAAGAAGAAACTGGTATCGGGCGTGAGGCCGAACGGCGCCTCGCGCAAGCCGAAATGGGCCTGGTACATTTAGCGCCGCTCCGACGCTCGGCGCGGGTCGAGCGCCTCGATGCGCTTGCCCGAATCGAGCAAGTCCTCGTTCCAGCTATTGGCGCCATCGACGATGGTCGGCTTGATCAGCACCACCAGCTCGCGCTTCTGGATCACCTGCCCCGTGTTGCGGAACAGCGCACCCAGCACGGGAAGATCGCCCGCGCCCGGCACCTGCGAGCGGTCCGCCGTGGTGGCCTGGCGCATCAGGCCGCCGATGGCGACGATACGGCCATCCTGGCTGCGCACCATGCTGTCCATCTCGGACGTGCTCGATGCGGCCAGCGGCAGTTTCAGCGAACCGGCGCTGCCCAGGTCGATTTCCTTGCTGATGGTCGACACCTGGCTGACGGACGGATGCACGTGCAGGATGATGTTGCCGTCCGCATCGATCTGCGGCGTCACGTCCAGCACCACGCCCGAAAAGAAGGGCTGCAAGGTCACGTTGGGGCTGGTCGTCGCACCGCTGGCCGTCGTGTTCGTCGTGGTCGACACGCCCGTCACGTAAAACTCGTCCGTGCCGATCTTCAGCACGGCCTTCTGGTTGTTCATGGTGGCGATGCGCGGGCTCGACAGCACGTGCACGGAACCTTGCGATTCCAGGAAGGAAATCATGGCGGCAAAATTGGCTGTCTGGAAAGCCAGGCCGAACATGGAACCGGCCGCGTTGGCCGCCGAACTGAGGCCAAAGCCGCTGCTGGCCGTCAAGCCGTTGCCGGTGGTCATGTTGGGCGGCTGGCCGCCGTTGAACGGCAGCGGCGCCAGGGTGCCGCCCGGCTGGATGAAGCCGGTCGAGATGCGGTTCGTGTGACCGCTCTTGATCGAGGCGAACGAGGCCCAGTTGATGCCCGTCTGCGTGTTGTCGTTGAGCTCGACTTCGAGGATTTTCGCTTCCAGGATGACCTGGCGGTCGACGGACAGCTGCGTGGCCTTCAGGTACATGTCGACATTGCGCAACTCTTCCGGCATGGCGCGGATGACGATCACGCCCGACTGCGGGCTCAATACCACTTGGCGCCCGCCTTCGGTGCTGCCGACGATAGCTTCCAGCGCCGCTCTCAATTCCGGCCAGAAATCTGCCGTGGACGAAGTGGTCAGGTTGCTGCTGTCCAGGGTGCGGCCGCCCTGGCCGCCATTGGTTTGCTGGTTCTGCTCGTTATTCTGGTTGTTGCCCTGGTTATTGCCCTGGTTGTTATTGCTGCCCGAGCCGCCAGAATTGGTCGAGCCCACCGAACCCACGGACGTCGACGAGACGCGCAGGTTGGAACTGCCGCGGCGCGCGCCCGTCAGGTAATTGACGTGGAACAAACGCGTCTGCATGGTCAGGGGCTTGATGTAGATCTGCGTGCCCTCGACCTTGTAATCGTAGCCATACAGTTCGCGCACGGCGTCGAGCGCCTGGAACAGGGTCACGTCCTTCAGGTTGGCGGAAATCGTGCCGCCGATGTCGGGATGGACCAGCATGTTGTAGCGCGTGCCGGCCACGATGGAAGTGAAGAACTGGCGCGCCGGCACATTGTTGAAAGCCACGTTGAAGCGCTCATCGAGCGCGGCGCGGGCCTTTGGCAATTGCTGGGCCAGGGCCGCCACGGGCGGCAGCAGCGCCGCTTCCACGGCATCGGGCTGGGCCGCTGGCGCCGTGGTGGCCGCCGCGCCCTTGACGGCATCGGAGATCGCATTGTAGGTGTCGCGCTTGACGGGCGCGACATTGCAGCCGCCCAGGCCCAGGCTGACGCTGATGACAGCCGCCATCGTACTGATCTTGAACATGCTCGCCTTGTGTTGATTGAGTTGCTTGGCCACTTCTTCTACTCCTGCTTGCTGCCGGTCCTGCTATCGGTCTTGCGATCGGCCTTGTTATCGGTCTTGTTATCGGACTTGCTGCTCGGATACAGCTTGAAGGTTTCTAGTGATTTGCCACGCCGCAACAGCACTGCCGTGTCGTGGATTTCCGTCACCACGGCGTCGCCCACCTTGCTGCCAACCTTGACCGTCTGGCCATCGATGACGGCCAGACGGCGTCCGCCCGGCTGGGTGGAAATGAGCACCGATTGCAACTGAGGCCGGGCCGCAACGGCGGGCGCGGCGCTGGCGGGCGCCCACAGGGCCGCGGGCGGACGCGTCGGATCGTCGAGCGCCTGCGCCTGCGCGCCCGGCCATGCCAGGTTTAACGCAAGAAAAGGCGCCAGCAGCGCGGGACCAAAGGTCAGAGTGCGATCCATGTGTCGTCCATGCTGAGGGTATGTAAGGTCAGGGTCAGGGTGGCGCTTGGGTAGCTGGCAGCGTCGAGGTGGGCGGCGCCCCAGAAGACCCGCGTCGGCATCGCTTGCAGCGCCTGCATGTATTGCACCATGTCCGCATAACTGCCTTGCAGCACCACTTCCACGCCATGCTGGTGCAGCAACGGCGCCGGGGCCGGCGCCTTGGCGGCATCCGCCTTGGCCGCCGCATCGCCATTCGCGGTTTCAGCCTGATGTGCGCCGACTGCGCTGCCGGGCAAGGTTTTCAGCGACACCAGGCGCAATCCCGCGTGCCGGCGCAGCAGGTGCTCAAGCAAGGTAACCATGCGCTCGGGCGCCACCAGGCCATGCTGCTTCTCGCGCAGCGCCTGCGCCAGGGACGCCGTTTCCATCTGCAGGGCCAGCAGGCGCGCACGCGCTTCCTTGTCGGGATCGGTGGCATGGGCGAGCATGGTCAGCTCGATTTCCTTGTTCGTCGCGGTCAACAGGCTTTGCTTTTGCGCAATGCTCGCTTCCAGCGCTGCGTGCTTCGCCAGCAAGGGATTGAGGCTCATGAAATAAAATACGAACAGAACGGCGGCCGCACCGGCGCCAAACACCATCAGCCGCTCGCGCAAGCTGAGGGCATCGAAGGCGGTGGCCCATTTCTTCAGCAGGGGCAGCATCAGCGTGTTCCTCCCGCAACAGGTTTGGCCGGCGTGACAGCACGCTCCGCCGACTGCAGGCTGAACGCGACATAAGGCAGGCTGGCCGCCTTGCCCTCGGCTACGGCCGGCTGCTCGGGCTGGCCGATGTCGAGGCTGGCGAAGCTCTTGCCTTTGAGTATTTCCTGCTGGCCCAGGCGCGTGATGTACGCGGGCAGCAGCGACGCGTGCAAGGCGCGGCCCTGCAAGCCGAAGTCATTGCCGGCGCCGGCGATGTCCACGCCCGTCAGCCATACGCCTTCGACCCTGGCCTGCGCCAGCGCGCGAAAATAGCCGGCATAGCCGAGGGTATTGCCCAGCTTGCCGCTGTCCAGCATGCTAGCCGCGTCTTGCAGCAACTGGCGCTGCGCCTCGACGGCCGACAGTTCCTGCGCCAGGGCCGGATCTTTCTTGCGTGGCGGGTAATCGCGCAAAATCTGGTCGCGCTTCGCCTCGACTTGCGCCAATGCCGCCTTGACGCCCGCTTCGCGCTGTTCCAGGCCGGCCATCGCCTGCCGGGCCAGCACGCCCAGGACCAGCAAGACGAGCGCCAGCGCGCTCAGGCCCAGGCCGGCCGTGCTCGCCGACATATGGTGTTTTTTCAGTTCAAACTGGGGATTGAACAGATTGATCTGCTGGCTCATGCGCCCTTCCCTTCGTGCTTGCCCGGGTGCGGGCCAAGCTCGCGCAAGGCCGCGCCGATGGCCAGGAAGTAGCGCGCCTGCATGGCGGGGTCGCGCAATTCGGCGGCCTGCGACAAGTCCAGCACGGTGGCCAGGTCCAGCTGTTCGACGGGCATGTAGAGATTGTCGGCCAGGTAGGCGTGCAAGCCATCGCTGGCGCCCGTCATCAGCATCAACCGGGCCAGCGAAATGAAATGGAACTGGCGGTCGAAGTGGTCGAACGAGCGCTGCAGTTCCAGGGTGACGCGGTCGTAGTACTGGCTGGCGTCGGGCGACTGCAATTGCGACAGGGTCACGTCGATGCGGCGCGCCTGGTACAGCTCGCCATTGAAACTCATGGTCAGCAAGCCGCCGTCGCCATCGAAAAACAGCACGGCGATGCCGCGTCCCGGCGTTTCCAGCAAGGTGGCGATATTACGCTGTGCCATTTCAGGGATATCGATCACGGACAGGCCGATCTTGCATTCGGCGTACTGCGCCTGGCGGCGCGACACGGCGCTGTTGCGCGCGGCGACGGCAAACAGGCTGCTGCCCCGCTGGGTGCCGTTCGGGTCGCCGGGAATGTCGAACACGTCGATGGTGACGTCGGCCAGCGGAAAGTCCAGCATATCTTTCAGGCGCCAGCCCACGGCCGTCTTCAACTCCTCGCGCGGCACGGCCGGCGCTTCCAGCGACAGCAGCTGGTATTCGCCGCCGGCCAGCACGCTGGTGCAGTGGCGCGATGGGGCCTGCAGCTCCTTGCCCAGTTTTTCCAGCACCTCGGCCGGCGCCGGCCGTGCGGCCGCCTGGTAGCTGGCACGCAGCACGCGCGGCATGCCCCCGGCGGGACGTTCGACAACGACAGCGCCGACGCCCTCGCGGCCAAACGCCGTGGCCAGCCAGCCATCGTACTTCTTTGCTCTTGCGAATAAACCCATGCGAACTATCCAGTGTAAGTGCCTGCCCGATCTTGTCGCGCAGTTAATGCATCCAGCCAATTTTAATTCATGAAGCCAACTTTATTGTGTAAAAACAATAAATTAGCGATCTTTTTTTCACGCAGTTGACCTTACTGCGACAACACGGCTTGCAGGCGGCGCTGGACGTAATCGGGGTTATTGCCCGCGTTCGGGCAGCCGGCAGGCCCAGGCTGGTTGCAAGCGGTGGCCGTGATGGTCCAGCTGGTCAAGGTGCCGGGCCCCGTGGCCGTGTTGCATTGCACGCTGACGCTGAACGCCGACAGGGTCGTGCCAGGTGGTAAACTGAACGTGGTGGCGCCGATGCACGCCGCACCGGCGGTCAAACCGGCGCCGATCTGCCGCTGCAAACCCCATTCAAGGCCGGCGCGGGCGGCTTGCTCGGCGCGCACGCCCTGCACGTCCATCGCCGATTCCGTCTGCTGGAAGGTGGACATATTCACCATCACAGCCGCCAGCACGGCCAGCACCACGAGCAGGAAAATGGCCGTGACGAGGCTGAAACCGCGCATGCGGCGCGCGCGGTGGCGCAGCAAGTGCGTCATGGCGTATTCCTCGCCTGCACCTGTTGCACCAGGCGCAGCACGCCCGTGTTGCTGTTCGCCGCGCCCAGGCTCAGGCTGATATTCACCAGGCCCCGCTGCACATTGGCCAGCACCGTATAGCTGAAAGCGCACGCCGTCACCTGGCGCGCCAGCAGGTCGCCATTCGCCGCCGCCAGCGGCGCGGCGCCCTCCACAGCCGGCTGGGCGGCCTGGATCACATAGCCGTCGTAACGGGTCAGGGTGCCATCCGTCAGATTGCAGGCATAGGTGACGGGCGTCGACACCACCTGAAAACGGTTCGACGGCGACGGCAGCGGCGCGGGCGCCGTCGTGAAAGGATAGCTGCCGAGCGTAACGACACGGCCGGCCACGCCCGTGACGGGCGCGCGGTTGCAGCCGTTTGCCGCGCTGCACGCATACGCATTGTTCGGTGCGAAAGCTCCGCCCAGGTTGTAGACGACGATCTGGTCGCCCACGCTGATCGCCTGGCGCGCGCCCAGCGCATTGGCGGGCATGGCGCCGACGACGGTGAAGCTTGCCGGAACGCCGGCGGCGGGAGGGGTCTCGAAACTCAGTACAGTGCCGAGGCCGGCCGGATCGCTGTCGCTCAGGTAGCGCCCGCCCGTCTTGGTCAGCAGCAATTCCAGGAACTGGCCGCCGCCCGTCACGCGCACGCTGTTGGGCAGCGCCAGGCGCACGTCGCGCGTCAGGCGGCGCGCCGCCGTATCGGCCGTGTCGGCCAGCGCCGCGCGCGCCGCGACATCCATATAGCCTTGCACGGGCACGCGAATGAAGACGGCGACCATGGCGCCGATGATGCCCGTGATGACGATCACGATGACCATCTCGACGAGGGTAAAGCCGCGCGAGCGGCGCCTGGTGTCAAGGAATTTTTTCATGGAATACTGTTCGGCGCATAGCGCACGCGATAGCCGTCGAGCACGACCTGCTGGTCGGCATACGGCACGACCACCTGGATACGCAGGCCTTCCGTGGCAGGCAGGCCGTTCAGGGCTACCTGGGTGATGACCACCGAGGCCACATATGCCTGGGGAGAACCGGCAGCCCAGACGGCGCCTTGCGCATCCGTCGTGTAAGCCGTGGCCGCGCCATACGCGCCCACGTAATCGTTGACGTTATCGAAAGGACGCCCCGCGCCGCCCGCCTCTTGTCCGGCCACTTCCGGGATGGCGCAACCGGCGGGGTTGGGGGCCGTTTCCGCGGCAGGGTCTTGCGGATCGCAAAACGTAAACCGCGCCAGCTGGATTTCTTCCAGCATGCTTTCGGCAATCGCCAGCGCCTGCTTGCGCAGCTGCGGGTCGGCGCTGTGTTGCGTCGTCAGGCTCATCACGCCCAGGATGGCGGCCGAAGCCAGGCCGACGATGACGATGAACAGCACCAGTTCGATCAGGGTCACGCCACGTTCTCGCTGGCGCCGCTGGCTAATGGACATAGCCTGTCTCCCCTTCAACCGTGACGGTACGCGTCAGGCCGTTGCTCTGGATGCTGATTTGCAGCGGGCCCGGGAAGGTCGATGCGTCAGGAAACACATTGGCCAGCGCATATGGCTGGCCCAGCGCGTCGAAATAAAAACTTGCCGACTTGACGGGATCGGTGGACATGGTAACGCCGGAAGGACGGCCTTCGCACAGCCAATTGCTACCCAGGCAATGCTGTAGCGTCTCCTTGCTGCCGCTGTTGTTGCCCGTCGGCGGCACCACCTTCTGCGCATCGCTGCAGCCGGCGTCGAAGCACAGGGCCACCTTATTGGTATCGATGCTGACAAACACGGCACGGTTTTGCGCCACCGCCAGCTTTTGCCCGTAGCGCACGATATTCGTCACCTGGTCGGCAAAACCGCGCGCGTCGAACGTGTCGCGCTGGAAAAACCGGTTGACGGCAAAGGTGGCCAGCAAGCCCGCGATCACCATCACGGCCACCAGTTCGATCAAGGTGAAGCCGCGCGCAGCCGTGTGTCGCAGCCGGCCTGGCGGCCCTGCGTAACGATGCGGAAAGACTGTCGGTGGCTGCTGCAATGGATGGCCCGTAAAAAAGCCCAACGGGCTGGCGCCTGGGGTTGGGCTGGTGGTGCGCAAGGAAGGCCAAGTATTACCTGGCCATCCTTGCAAGTCAGTACAAATTATTTACAATCTGCAGTCGCCAGAGCAGGCGTGATGGTCGGCGCGCCGCCAGCCGCGGCAGGAGCGACATAGGTAACCTTGCACGCTGTACGCGTTGCATCAGGCGTCACGACACCACCAGAAAACTTGTAGTCAGGATCAGTCAAGCCTGCAGCATCGATGATGCTGGCAGTTGTCGGGTAACCAAATGCACCGTCGATATCCTTGCCTTCCATCTGCACCTTCGGCGTATCGACCGAGCCCTTGACCAGCCACTGCGCATGGTACAGCGCCGCACCTGCCTTCATGGCGCCTACCGCCGCATTCATCTTGGCAATACGCGCATCAGTCGACATGTCGATAAATTTAGGAATCGCCGTCGCCGCCAGGATGCCGAGGATCACGATGACGACGATCAGTTCGATCAGGGTAAAACCTGCCTGGGCGCCGCTTTTCATACTACGTAAAGACTTGTTCATTCTTGCTCTCCAAAATCAAATAAAAACATCAAAACCAACGCCATGAAACTGTCGCTGCACCTGACCAGAAAGCGCGTCAGTTTGCTGCCGAGTCCGGCGATTTCCACACCACGATATCGGGCTCCTGGGCGAGCTTGCCAAGATCGGCGTCTGCACCCGGCAAGGTTACCTTAAATTTCACTGAATCAACCCTTGTGGTCGGAAAAATATTGCCATTACTAAACAAATAGATAATTTTTTGTTCTTTTTTGTCGTACAACCAATTCCCCGCTGGTAATTTTGCAAGGTCCGGCTGCGCGAACTCGCCCAGATAGTTGGCTGGCTTGTCGGCCAGCCAGTCGAACGGGTTTTGCCGCGCCAGCGCCGGCATTCTGTCGCGCCGGTCCGCCAGGTACAGCTGCAGCACCTGCACCCGCAAGCTCGTGCGCAAGATGCCGAGCATCTGCGCCACGCCCACCTGCTGCGCCTGCCGCTGGTAATAGCCGACCCGGTTCAACAATACCGCCGTCAGGATGGCGAACACGCCCGCCACCACCGCCAGCTCGAACAGGGTGAAACCGCGCTGGCGGAACGGCTTTGCCATCAGTGCAGGGCCGCCCGGCCCAGGTCCCAGATCGGCAGGAAGATGCCCAGCGCCAGCACCAGCACCATGGCGCCGAGGAAGACGATCAAAATCGGCTCGATCTGCGCCGACAGGGTCTTCAATTCATAGTCGACTTCGCGCTCGTACATATCCGCGATCTCGTCCATCAGGTCGTCGAGCGAACCGGATTCCTCGCCCACGGCGATCATCTGCAGCACCACGGGCGTAAACACGCCGGCCGCGACCGAGGTGCGCAAGATGCTTTCGCCCCGCTCGACGCCGTCGCGCATCTGTTCCACGCGCGCGCTCAGGTAAGTATTGTCGACCGTTTGCGACACCACCGTCAGCGCCTGCACGATGGGTACGCCGCTCGTGCTCGACAAGGCGAAACTGCGCGCAAAGCGGGCCATCGTGCCCTTCAGGATGATCTTGCCGGCGATCGGCAAGCGCAGCTTGGCGCGGTCCCATTTATATAAGCCATCCTTCGTGCGCAGCCAGGCGCGCCAGCCGAAAAAGCCGCCCACGCCCAGCATCAGCAGGATGGGCCAGTACGTCACCGTGAAGCGCGAGGTACCGATCAGGATGCGCGTCATCAGCGGCAGTTCCGCGTGGAAGCTGGCGAACACTTTCTCGAACTGGGGAATGACGAAGATATTCACCACGATCATGGCGGCGAGCATGGCGAAGACGACGAAGGTCGGGTAGCGCGTCGCCGTTTTCACGCGCGCGCGCATGTCGCGGTCGAATTCCAGGTGGTTGAACAGGCGCAAAAACACTTCGTCGAGGCGCCCCGTCATTTCGCCCACGCGCACCATCGACAAGTAAAACGGCGTGAAGATCGTGGGGTGGCGCGCCATGGCGGCCGACAGCTCGCGCCCCGCGTCGAGCGACTCGCGCACATCCTTGATGATGCGTCCGAACGCGGGGCTGATGGCGGACTCCTGCAAGCCGGCCAGGCCGCGCATGATGGGCACGCCCGCCTTGAGCAGGGTGTACAGCTGGCGGCTGAACAGCTGCACGTCCATGGGCGCGACTTTTTTCTCGGTCAGCCTGGCCCACCAGCCCAGCTGGTTGGCGCCGGCCTTCGTCACCGTCTGTTTCGTCGCGCTGATATCGACGGGCGTGCTGCCGCCCGCCATCAACTGGTCGGCCACGGCGCCGCTGTCGGCGCCTTCCATCACGCCGGTCAGCAGTTCGCCGCTGGCGCTACGTGCCTTGTAGGAGAAAAACGGCACCTCAATCCTCGCTCTGGTTGCTGATGCGCATCGCTTCCATCACCGTCGTACGGCCCTGTACCACCAGTTGCACGGCGTGGCGGCGCAAAGTTTCGCCCGCCATCTGCGCCGTCGCCACCTTCATGAAGTGCGATGGGTCGGCATGGTTGGCGGCGTCGGCCACGGCGCGCGTGATTTCCAGCAATTCATACACGCCCGTACGGCCACGGTAACCCATGCCGTTGCAATGCGAACAGCCCTTGCCGTGGAAATACTGGTTGCGCTCGACGAGCTCGCCCAGTTCCAGGCGCAGCCATTCGTATTCGTTCGGCGTGGGCTGGTATGGCGTGCTGCAGCTTTCGCAGATCACGCGCACCAGGCGCTGCGCCAGCACGGCTTGCAGCGAGCTGCCCACCATGTAGCGGGGCACGCCCATGTCCATCAGCCGCAGCGGCGTGCTGATGGCGTCGTTCGTATGCAGGGTCGACAGCACCAAGTGACCCGTCATGGCGGCGCGCAGGCCGATCTGCGCCGTTTCCTGGTCGCGCATCTCGCCGACGAGCACGATGTCGGGATCTTGCCGCAAGGCCGAACGCAGCACCCTGGCAAAGTTCAGCTCGATCTTCTCGTTCACTTGCACCTGGTTAATGCCGGGCAAGCGGTACTCGACGGGGTCTTCCACCGTGATGAGCTTTTTTTCCACGGAATTGAGTTCGGACAAGGCGCAATACAAGGTCGTCGTCTTGCCGCTACCGGTCGGCCCCGTCACCAGCACGAGACCGTTCGGGCGGCTGACGATGGCGCGGAACTGCGCCACCAGCGCAGGCGGCATGCCGATGGCATCCAGGCGCAAGGTCGTGCCGCCCTGGTTCAGCAGACGCATCACGACGGATTCGCCGTACTGCGTCGGCATGGTGGAGATACGCACGTCGATGCGCTGGTTTTTCACGCGGATGGCGAAGCGGCCATCCTGCGGCAGACGCTTCTCGGAAATATCGAGGTCCGACATCAGTTTCAGACGCAGCGCCAGCGAACTGGCGATCTTGCTGTCCGCTTCCGTCTGCAGGTGCAGCACGCCATCGATGCGGAAACGGATTTGCAGCCGGCCTTCCTGCGGCTCGATGTGGATGTCCGATGCGCGCACCTGCGTGGCATCCTCGAACACGGATTGCAGCAGCTTGACGATGGGCGCCTCTTCCAGGCCCGGATTGGCGGCCAGCGCGCCGAAGTCGACGGACACGTCGCCCAGGTCCTGCTCCAGCTCGCGCGTCAGGGTCGAAATATCTTCCGTGCGGCGGTAGATGCGGTCGATGGCGGCCAGCACTTCCGTTTCATTGACCACGGCCAGCTCGATCTGGCGCTTGACCAGGCGCGAAATTTCATCGTACGCGAACAGGTCGGTCGGATCGGACATGCCGACCAGCAAGCCTTCGCGGCGGTCTTCCAGCACCAGCGCGCGGAAACGGCGCGCCTGGGTTTCCGGCAGCAGCCGCACCAGTTCGGGATTGATGTTGAAAAACTTCAGATTGATGTAGGGAATGTCGAGCTGGCGCGCCAGCGCGCCCGAAATCTGCTCTTCCGTGACGAAGCCGTGCTCGACAAAAACGCGGCCCAGCTTGCGTCCCGAACGCTTCTGTTCCGTCAAGGCCTGGCCCAACTGTTCTTCCGTCAGCAATTTCTGCTGCACCAAAATTTCACCGAGCCGGACTTTCTCTGGCCTTGCCATTGCATGCTCCTCGACAAACAAATTCCACAGACGATACACGCCAGCGGCGCGCGGGGGTATTTTATTCCAGAACCTGTTGTTTCTTAAAGAAAATACATTCCAACGTTTGATTTTTGTGCATTTCAACACACTGCAAGGAAACGCTTGCCGCCCACCTGCGCCCATGGCAATAATGGAGGTCCTTCCCCGTCTTCCCTGCCGACCCTTGCCCCTATGAATGCCTGCGCCATCGAGTTCCACAACGTGCATCTGCAACTGGCGGGCAGCGCCGTGCTGCGCGGCGTCGACCTGCAGGTGCGCGCGGGTGAACTGTTCGGCCTGGTCGGTGTGAATGGCGCGGGAAAAACGAGCCTGCTGAAATGCCTGCTGGACTTTTGCACACCGGAGCGGGGAGACATCGCCATCTTCGGCCAGCCGCACCGGCACGGCGCGACGCGCCAACCGCTGTCGTTTCTGCCGGAACGTTTCCAGGCGCCGTATTACCTGACGGGCGGCGACTTCCTGCGCTATCTGTCGCGCCTGCACGAGGTGCGTCCCGATGCGCAAGCCGTGCAGCAAGCCCTGGATGCGCTGGACCTGGCGCCGGACGCCCTGCTGCGCCCCGCGCGCGCATATTCGAAAGGCATGATGCAGAAACTGGGGCTGGCCGCCTGCCTGCTGTCGGGCAAGCGGCAACTGGTGCTCGATGAACCGATGAGCGGACTCGACCCGAAAGCGCGCGCGCAATTCAAGCAAGTGCTGCGGCAAGCGCGCGCGCAGGGCCGCGGCGCCCTGCTCACTTCGCATGCGCTGGCCGACGTGGAAGAATTGTGCGACCGCATGGCCATCCTGCATGCGGGCCGCATCGTGTTTACAGGCACGCCTGCCGAATGCCGCGCCCGCCATGGCGGCACGGAAGACGCCAGCCTGGAGCAGGCTTTCCTCAATTGCATCGCGACATGAACGCCGACACGCAGGTTTCCAGCCACTACGCGCCCTCGCCGCACGGCATGTATCTGCGCCATTTCGGCTTGCGCACGGCGCCGTTCGGCATCACGCCAGACCCGGCCTTTTTTTATACGGGCAATACACGGGGCGAACTACTCGACGCGCTGCTGTATGCCGTCACGCAAGGCGAAGGCATCATCAAGCTGACGGGCGAAGTGGGCAGCGGCAAGACCATGCTGTGCCGTATGCTGGCCGAGCGCCTGCCGCCCCAGGTCGACGTGCTGTATTTGCTCAATCCCCGCCTGGAGCCGGACGAAGTCCTGCACGCCATCGCCGCCGAACTGGGTCTGGAACTGGACGACTGCCGTGCCGATGCCGTGCTGCGCGCCCTGCATAGCGAGCTGATCGCCCGGCATGCGGCGGGGCGCCAGGTGGTGCTGCTGGCCGAAGAAGCGCAAGCCATGCCGGGCGCCACCCTGGAAGCGCTGCGCCTGCTGACGAACCTGGAAACGGCCAGCCACAAGCTGCTGCAAATCGTGCTGTTTGGCCAGCCGGAATTGCAGCACACGCTGGACTTGCCCCAGTTCCGCCAATTGAAGGAGCGCATCACCCACAGTTTCACCGTGCCGCGCCTGCCGCAAGCCTTGCTGAACGATTATCTGACCTGCCGCCTGGCCGCCGCCGGCCGCATGGCGCCGCTCGTGTTTACACCGGCCGCGCTGCGCCGGCTGGCGCGCGCGGCGCAAGGCATCGTACGCAGGGTCAATATCCTGGCCGACAAGGCCCTGCTGGCCGCGTTTGCGGACGATGCGCAGGAAATTGGCGCGCGCCACGTGCGCCTGGCCATTGCCGACAGCCCATTTCACCGCCCGCCCTGGCATGCGGGCAAGCTGGTGGCGGGCGCCTTGAGCGCACTGATGCTGCTCCTGGCCGCTGCGCTGCTGTGGCAATGGCTGACGCCGGGGACGACAGCGGCGATCCCGGCCCCGGGCGCGGTCCCGCGCGCGCCGCTGCCTGCGCTGCCAGCACGCTCGACGCTGCTCGACAGCAAGCTGGCCGAATCGCGCGACTGGCTGGCACGGCAAGGACCGCAGCAACTGGTGCTGCACATCGCCAGCTTGCCCGCCACCGAAACGGCCGCGGCGGAAACTTTCCTGCAGCAGGCGCAGCAAGCCATCGGCTTGCGCGACCTGCACGTGTTTCGCCTGCCTGGCGCAGCGTCCGCGAGCACCGCCGGGCGCCTGGACATCGTCTACGGCAGCTTCGCCGACCGGGCCAGCGCCGAGGCCGTTTGGGCCAGGCTGGCCCCTACGTCGCCACAGAAAATATTGCTGAACGACATAGATAGTATCCGTACGGAAATTAAAGCCGCAGCACCGGCACACACGGGGCGTGGCGCCCCCTGACTTTATTTCGGTATATTGCCTCCGGGGCCCGCACAGCCGATTGCTTTTAGGCGATCATGCTGGGTAAAATTACAAAAGCACAACACGACTCAAAGGGCGAACTTTTCATGAATCAACACCCTATTCCTGTGCTGGCCTCCTGGGTCGCCCTCGCCTGCAGCACCGTGCTGTCCGGCTGCGCCACGCATCAAACGCCGCTGTCGCCTGCCCACATCAATGCCCCGCCCCGGCCAGCCGGCGCCATTCCCGAACCGGTGCAGCAAAGCAGCGCGCTGGCCGCGCCCCTGCCTGCGCCCAAAGTGGAAACCTACAGCGTCACCGTACACAAGGTGCCCGTGCAATCGCTGCTGTTTGCGCTGGCGCGCGACGCGGGCATGAATATCGACATCCACCCGCAGATCGAGGGCAGCGTCACCCTGAATGCGCTGAACCAGACCCTGCCGCAACTGCTGACGCGTATCGGCAAGCAAGTCGATATGCGCTACGAAATCGATGGCAAGAACCTGACGGTGCTGCCCGACGCGCCCGTATGGCGCAATTACAAGGTCGATTACGTCAACATGGCGCGCAGCACCAACAGCAGCGTGAATATCGCCACGCAAATTTCCACGGCGGGCGGCGGGTCGAACAGCGCCAGCAACCCCGTCGGCGGCACGCAAGGCAGCGGCAGCGGCGGCAATAACAACTCGACCACTCTGGTCGTCAATCGTTCGGAAAATAATTTCTGGTACAGCCTGGAAAAGAATATCCGCGACCTGCTGCGCGAGACCACGCTCAACGACGTGCAGGTGGACCCGCTGGCGCAGCTGAACCAGCAATTGACGAGCATGCCCGGTCAACAAGGACAGCAAGGACAGCAAGGGCAACAAGTACAGCAGGGACAACAAGGCCAGCCTGGCCAGCAGCAGAATCAGGCCGGCAATCAATATGGCAGCCAGGCGCCGATGCAGACCGGCGGCCAGTATGCGCCAGGCCAGCAGCAGGGCAACGCCAACGCGACCCCGTCCCAGCCGCTCGACGCGAACGGCATGCCGCTATTGAAACTGGCCAACAAGGGCAGTCCCTCGTCCGTCGTCGTCAATGTGGAAGGCGGCTTGATCGCCGTGCGGGCCACGGGGCGCCAGCACGAAAAGATCGCCGAATTCCTCGACGCGGTATTACACAGCGCCAAGCGCCAGGTGCTGATCGAAGCGACCATCATCGAAGTGCGGCTGAGCAATGAGTACCAGCAAGGCATCAACTGGTCGCGCCTGACGGGCAGCCTGAGCCTGACGCAGAGGCAAGTGGGCACCCAGGCGCTCAGCAGCGGCGTCACGCCCGGCGCCACGCCGGGCATCTTCGTGCTCAATTATCTGAAGGACAGTTTCAGCACGACCATCCAGCTGCTCGAATCGTTCGGCAAGGTGAAAGTGCTGTCCAGCCCGAAGATCAGCGTGCTCAACAATCAGACGGCCATGCTGAAGGTGGTCGACAACAATGTCTTCTTTACCATCAAGGTGACGCCCGCCGTGATCAGCTCCACGGGCACCATCACCACGCCGGCAACGTATGAGTCGAAACTGGAAACGGTGCCCGTCGGCTTCGTCATGAGCGTCACGCCGCAAATTTCCGAGAGCGATGAAGTCACCCTGAACGTGCGCCCCACCATTACGCGCATCGTCGGCTACGTGCAAGACCCGAATCCGGCCCTGGCAACCGTGATCAGCCGCGTGCCCGTGATCCAGGCGCGCGAACTGGAATCGATCATGAAAGTGGGCAATGGCCAGATCGCCGTGATGGGCGGCCTGATGCAGGACTCCGTCGACAATGCCAAGGATGGCGTGCCCGGCCTGTCCAGCCTGCCCCTGGTCGGCAATTTGTTTACCTATCGTAACGAGGCAAGCAGCAAGACGGAACTGGTGATCTTCATGCGCCCCGTCGTGGTCAAGGATGCCAGCGTCGAGGGCGATTACCGCGACTACCGTTATCTGCTGCCCGGCCAGGCGCCGCTCAACAGCCAGCCGTACACGGATGGCCCGCCGGCGCCCGCCGTCCAGCCGCAGGCACGCCTGCAGGGAGACGTCCCATGAGCTTGCTGATGCAGGCGCTCAAGAAAGCCGAGCGCGCCAAGCAGAACAGCCTTTCCGACGAGGAACTGGAAAAGCCGTCCGAAGCCTACGACCAGGTGCTGGAACTGGCGCCGGCCGACGCCCTGCCGCCCCGTCCCGCGCCAGTTGCGCCACCGCCCGTGCAGCCGGCAAGCACCTTGCGCCTGGAACCGCTGACGGACGCTCCCGCGCCGCGGCCCGAGCCGAGTAGCGCCCAGCCCGCTCCGCAAGCCGGCCCGCCCCCCGAGCCACCGCGCGCGCGCCCGGAACCGCCGCCCGCCAAGCCGCGCGCCAGCCGCAGCAATCCGCCGCCGAAAGGTCCCAGCGGTCCCATCAGCGTCGACCCGGCCACCGTGCGCCTGGCCGTGCTGCTGGCGATCCTGCTGCTGGTGGCAGGTTCCATGGCCTACTGGTACTGGCGCGCCAGCAGCAGCCCCGGCGCGGGCGCCAACCTGCCCGGCGTGCCCATGCCGCTGACGGACGCCCCGGGCACATCCGGCGTTGCCGGTCCCATCGTGGTGTTGCCAGGGGCCGGCGGCGCCCTGCCGGACGCCCCCGCGCCCGCGCCGCTGCCGCAAGACATGCCGCGCGAACAGCGCCAGCCGGCCGGCGCGGCGGAACAGCAGGCGATGATACAGGCCGCCGCGCAAGCGGCCGTGGCCGCCCAGCTGGCGCAACTGCAGCCGCCTGCGCCGCCCAGCCTGCCACCGGTCGCCGCGCCCGACAACAGCCAGATCCAGGTAGTACGCAACGATACGGCGCCGCAGATCAACCCCGGCGTGCAGCAAGCCTACCAAGCCTTTAACGGGGGCCAGCTGGGCGCGGCGCGCCAGCAATATGAAAGCGTGCTGCAGCAGGATGCCAACAACCGCGACGCGCTGCTGGGCCTGGCGGCCGTGGCCCAGCGCGAGAACCAGGGCGCGCAAGCGGCGTCGCTGTACGTGCGTTTGCTGGAAATCAATCCCGATGATGGCGTAGCGCTGGCCGGCCTGATCGGCCTGCGCCAGGGCGACGTCGTGCAGAGCGAGGCAAAACTGAAAGCCATCCTGGCGCGTACCCCCGACAGCGGCCCCGTGCTGTTTGCACTGGGCAATGTGTACGCCAAGCAGCGCCGCTGGAATGAAGCGCAGCAGCAATTTTTCCGTGCCTACAGCGCCGCGCCCGGCAATCCCGATTACGCCTTCAACCTGGCCGTGGGCCTGGACCGGCTGAACCAGCCGAAACTGGCCGCCACCTATTACCAGCGCGCCTTGACCCTGGCGCAAACCACGCAGGCCGCGTTCGACCAGGCCGTCGTGCAAACGCGCTTGCGCGAACTGGCCGCCCCTGCGGCGTCGGCAGCACCCGCGGCCGAGCCGGCCACCATCACACCCCGTCAGGAATAAGCATTACATGGCAGAACAGGCAAAACTTCCGCTGGGCAAATTGCTGATCCAGAAAGGCGTGATCAGCGAAGACCAGCTGCGCATCGCCTTGATCGAGCAGCGGCGCAGCAGCGAACCGCTGGGCAAGCTGCTGATCACCCTGGGTTTCGTCACGGAAGCCACCGTGCGCGAAGCGCTCAGCGAAAACCTGAAACAGGTCAGCGCGGACCTGTCGAGCCTGGTGGTCGACGCCATCGCCCTGAAACTGATCCCGAAGGACGTGGCCAAGCGCTACCGCGTCTTCCCCATCGTGTATGAACGGCAGGCGGACAATTTGATCCTGGCCATGGCCGACACCAGCAACATCGTCGCGCTCGACCAGATCAGCGCCATGCTGGTCAAGGGCATCACGATTTCCACCGTGCTCGTCAACGAGTCGGACATTTCGCGCGCCATCGACCAGTACTATGGCTTTGAACTGTCGATCGACGGCATCCTGCACGAAATCGAAACGGGCGAAGTCAGCTATCAAAGCATGGCCTCGCCGTCGGACGAGTACAGCCAGCCCATGGTGCGCCTGATCGATGCACTGCTGGCCGATGCCGTGCAGAACGGCGCCTCGGACATCCATTTCGAACCGGAACAGTCGTTCCTGCGCATCCGCTACCGCATCGACGGCATCCTGCGGCAAATCCGCAGCCTGCACAAATCGTACTGGCCGGCCATGGCCGTGCGCCTGAAGGTGATGTCGAACATGAATATCGCCGAGGCGCGCGCGCCGCAGGATGGGCGCATCAGCATCAAGTTTTCCGGGCGGCAAATCGACTTTCGCGCGTCGGCGCAGCCCACCACCCATGGCGAAAACTTCGTGCTGCGCGTGCTGGACCGCCAGAAAGGCATCGTGCCGCTCGACGCCCTGGGCCTGGCCGAGGCGGAACTGAACTTGCTGAAACTCATGATCGCGCGGCCCGACGGCGTGATCCTCGTGACGGGCCCGACGGGCAGCGGCAAGACCACGACCCTGTATTCGATCATCAATCACATCAATACGGAAAGCGTCAACATCATGACGCTGGAGGATCCGGTCGAGTATCCGATGAACATGATACGCCAGACCTCCGTCAACGAATCCGTCAAGCTGGGCTTTGCCGACGGCATCCGCTCGATGATGCGGCAAGACCCGGACATCATTTTAGTTGGCGAGATCCGCGACCGCGAAACGGCGGAAATGGCCTTTGCCGCCGCCATGACGGGCCACCAGGTGTATTCCACCCTGCACACGAACTCGTCCATCGGCTCCATCTCGCGCCTGCTCGATATCGGCATCCTGCCCGACATCATGGCCGGCAACATCATCGGCATCGTGGCGCAGCGCCTCGTGCGCCGTTTGTGTCCGCATTGCAAGGAAACCGCGATCGCCGACGACGTCGAGCGACGCCTGCTGGGCCTGGCAATGGACGATGCGCCCGTGTCCATCTGCCGCGCCGTCGGCTGCGAGCGCTGCGCGCACCAGGGCTACAAGGGCCGCCTGGCCATCATGGAAATCCTCAAGATGACGGCCGAACTCGATGAATTGACGGCGCGCCGCGCCAGTTCGCGCGAATTGAAGAACGCGGCGCGCGCGGGCGGCTTCAAGGGCCTCGTCGACGACGGCATGCGCCGCGTGATGGAAGGCGTCACCACGCTGGAAGAAGTGGGCCGCGTGGTCGACCTGACGGAAAGGCTGGCCTGATGGCGCAATATGTCTACCGCGCCATGGATGCCGCCGGCACATTGATTCCCGGCAGCATGGAGGCGGCCAACGTGCCGGACCTGGAAGCGCGCCTGCACCGCATGCAGCTCGACTTGATCGACTGCAAGATCACGGGCCAGTACCTGGTGCTGCTGGGCAAGCGGGTCATCCACCGCCGCGACCTGATCAATTTCTGCTTCCACATGGAGCAATTGACGGGCGCCGGTGTGCCCATCCTGGATGGCTTGAACGACTTGCGTGAAAGCACGGACCACCCGCGCCTGCGCGAAGTCGTCACGGATCTGATCGAAAGCATCGAAGGCGGCCTGCCCCTGTCGGGCGCGCTGGCCCAGCATGGCGACATCTTCGACGCCACGTTCACGAGCCTGATACTGGCGGGTGAACAGAGCGGCAAGATCGCCGAAGTCTTCAAGAACCTGTCGGAAAGTCTGAAATGGCAGGACGAGCTGGCGTCGCAGACGCGCAAGATCGTCATGTATCCGATCATCGTCGCCATCGTCGTGGCGGCCGTGACGTTTTTCCTGATGATTTATCTGGTCCCCCAGCTGACGGCGTTTATTCGCAACATGGGCGGCGAGCTGCCGCTGCACACGCGCGTGCTGATTGCCGTGTCGAATGTCTTCATCGCATACTGGTATGTGCTGCTGGCCTTGCCCGTGCTGCTGTATTTCGGTCTGCGCTCCCTCATCCGCAGGAGCAGCGGTGCGCGCTATGCCTGGGATGGCCTGAAGCTGCGGCTGTGGCTGGTCGGACCGGTGCTGCACAAGATCATCCTGGCCCGCTTCGCCACATTTTTCGCCCTGATGTATGCTTCCGGCATCACGATACTCGAATGCATTCGCCTGTCCGAAGGCATCGCCGGCAACCAGGTGGTGGCGACCGGCCTGCGCCGCGCCGCCCAGCTGATCAGCGAGGGCTACGGCGTCACGGCCGCCTTCCAGCACACGGGCATCTTTCCGCCGCTGGTGATCCGCATGCTGAAGGTGGGCGAGGCCACAGGCTCGCTGGACACGGCCTTGCGCAATGTCAGTTACTTTTACAACCGGGAAGTGAAGGAATTGATTGAAAAAGTGCAAGCCATGATCGAGCCGACCATGACGGTCATCCTGGGGCTGCTGCTGGGCTGGATCATGCTGTCGGTGCTGGGGCCGATCTACGACACCATCAGTACAATCAAGACCTGAGGCCGCCGTGTTCCGCAAACAATTACTCTACATCACCAGCGACGCCCTGTGCGCCTACGACTGGGACCACGGCGTACTGGGCCCGGGCCAGGCCTTTCCCGCCAGCGCGGCCGGGCTGGACGGTTTCGCCGCGTGGCTGGAAGATCCGCAGGCGCACCGTCTCGACGTGCCCGCTTACCTGCTGACGGACTTGATCGAGGAAGATTTCCAGCGCCAGCTGCTGCCCCACGTGCGCGGCAAGGCGGGCCGAGCGCTGCTGGAGCGGCGCAAACAGCAATTGCACCGCGATACGCCCTACAGGGGCAGCACCCTGCTGGGCCGCGAAAGCACCGGCCGCCACGACGACCAGGTGCTGTTCTTTGCCCTGACCAACCCATCCTTGCTGCAGCCGTGGACGGAGGCGCTCGAGCACTTGCGCGTGCCCGTGGCCGGCATTTATTCGACCAGCCTGCTCAGTATTGCGCTGGTCAAAAAGCTGTCGATCGCGCATGAACACTTGCTGCTGGTGACGCAGCAGTCGGGCGGCTTGCGGCAAAGTTACTATGAAAAGGGCCAGCTGCGCTTTTCGCGCCAGACGGCCACCATCGCGCTCGACGGCGTGGCCGTGAATATTGCGCTGGAAACGGAAAAGACGCGGCAATTTCTCACCAGCACGCGCATGCTGGCGCGCGGCGACGTCTTGAATACCGTCATCCTGGCACCAGCCGCGCAGATCGCCAAGCTAGAACTGCTGTGCGATAACGGCGTCGAAGTGGCGTACCACTTCATCGACCTGCAGCTGGCCGGCGAACGGGTGGGCTTGCGCCGGACGCCGGCACTGGCCGATGAATTGCTGCTGACCTTGCTGGGCAAGCATCCGCCATCCAGCCACTATCCGCCCGGCGCGCTGGCCCGCTATTACCACTTCCAGCGCGCGCGCAAGACGCTGTATGGCGCCAGCACGCTGATCGGCGCATCGGCAGCCCTGTGGTGCGCGATTAACTTGCTTGGCGGCATAGCCGACGGAGCCACCACGCAGCGCCTGGCGCAGGAAACGGCGTCCTACCAGGAGCGCTACCGCAGCGTCATGTCGACCCAGCCGCCGGCACCGACCAAGACGCAGAACATGAAAGTGGCCGTGACCCTGGGCTACATGATCGCCAGCCAGGCGCCGGAGCCGGGCCGGCTGCTGGGCATGCTGAGCGCCGCGCTGGACCAGGCGCCGCAGGTGGCGCTCGGCCAGCTGCACTGGCATGCGGGCCAGGCGCCCGCGCGCGTGGCCGGCAGTCAGCCGCCGCAACAGCAGCAACAACAGCAGCAAAGTACGGGAGGGCCGACCGGCAGCGCCATGGCCGGCATTCCCGTCGCACCGCCGCAGGCGCTGCGCCTGGAAGCGGACGTGGCCATGCCGAACAATGATTACCGCGTGGCCCTGGCCGCCATCACGGCCTTCGCGCAAACCCTGGCGCGCCAGCCGGGCTTGCAGGTGACGATCGAGGAAACGCCGCTGGACCTGCGCCCCAGCGCGGCCCTGTCCGGCAAGAGCGCCGTGCCCGCGCCGGCCAGCCAGGCCCGCTTCACCCTCTTGCTCGCGTGGCAGCCATGAGCGGCCCCGTCAAACAGCCGCCCCTGCCCGGCATGCAGCGGACCGGCACGCCCGCGCGCGCGCTGCCCGCCTGGCTGGGCGAACTGCACCTGATACGCCGCGCCCTGCTGTGCTTTACCCTGACCATGCTGGCCGGCCTGGTGCTGCTGAGCCTGAGCATCGCCTACCGCGAGCGCGAGGCGCAGCAGCTGGACCTGGCCCAGCGCACGCGTTCGGCGGCCGCCATGCTGTTCAACCACGTGGAGGCGGAGAAGCAGGAAATCCGCGCCTACGAACCGCGATTCATCGCCTTGCGCCAGCGCGGCCTGATCGGCGAGGAAAACCGCCTGGCCTGGATCGACGCCATCCGCCGCAGCCAGGAACAGCGCAAACTGCTGCCGATCAGCTATGACATCAGCCCGCAGCAAGGGCTGCAAGTGCCATTGCCCATGGTGATGGGACAATATCAGCTGCGCGGCAGCCGCATGCGCCTGCAGATGGATTTGCTGCACGAGATGGATTTGCTGAACCTGCTGGACGATTTGCGCCAGGCCGGCTATTTCGCCGTGCAGGATTGCACGCTCAAGCGGCACGCCACGGCCGGCGCGAGTCCAGGCACAGGCAACGCAATCGCTACGGGCGCCATGGCGCCCGCCCTGGGCGCCGAATGCGAGCTGCTGTGGCTGACCCTGGGCAGCACGCCCGTGCCGGGGCGGCCATGAAGCGCCCCCTCGTCCTGCGCGCCCCCGTCCTCAGCGTGCTGCTGGCTGGCGCCGCGCTCATCGCCCAGGCACAGGCGCAGCCACCACAGCTGGGGCGGTTGTTCCTGTCGCCCGAGCAGCGCGCCCAGCTCGACGCGCAGCGCTACGGCCCGCCGGCGCCCGATCCGGCCCTGGCGGCGCCCCCATCCCCGCCGCCGCCACCGCCGCCCGCCCCGCCCGTGGAATTGAATGGTGTGGTACAGCGCAGCAGCGGCCGCACCACCGTCTGGCTGAACCAGGAAGCGCAGAACGAGCCGCACAACCATCTCGCGCGCGACAAGTCCGGCACGCCCGGCACCCTGACCTTGCGCCTGTCGAACGGCCAGGTGCTGCTGCTCAAACCCGGCCAGCGCTACGATCCGGCCAGCGGCACGGTCACCGAGGCGCCGCCATGACGCCGCGCCAACCGCATCGTCAACCTCGTCGCCAGCGCGGCGCCGCCCTGTTGCTGCTGGTGGCCGTGCTGGGCCTGGGCACGGCCAGCCTGCTGATCAGCGCCTTCGGGCGCAACACGGGCGAAGCCGAACGCCAGCAGCGCACCCTGGCCACCCTGGCGCAGGCGCGCGACGCCTTGCTGGGCTTTGCGGCGACCAATGGCCGCCTGCCCCGTCCGGCCGCTTCCGCCCTCGACGGGCGCGAACGGGCCGCCGACTGCGCCAACGATACCGAGTGCAGCGGCTTTTTGCCGTGGGTCGCGCTGGGCGTGGATGGCGTGGATGCCTGGGGCAAGCTGCTGCGCTACAGCGTCACGCCGGAAATGGCGCGCGCGCCCATCGTCTCGTTTTCCGCCGTCGCCAACAGAGTCGTCGTCACGCGCGACGGCCGCGGCGCCATCTCCTTCGTGGCGGGACAGGACCAGTGCGACGTCAGCGCCCAATGCCTGCCCATCGTGCTGTTCTCGCAAGGCAAGGATCACTATGGCACGGCCGCCAGCGGCGTGCCACAGACCAATACGGCGCGCGGCAATATCGATGAAGCGGCCAACGACAGCGCCAGCCGCAGCTTCATCACCCGCCCCGCCACCGACCTTGCCACGCTGCCCGGTGGCGCCTTTGACGACATGCTCACCTGGATTACCTTGCCTACCCTGTATCAACGCATGCGCGCCGCGCGCAACCTGCCATGAGCGCCCTCCATCCGCGCCGCCAGGGCGGCTTTTCCCTGATCGAGATCGCCATCGTGCTCGTCATCGTCGGCCTGATGATAGGCGGCCTGGTCACGCCGTTGACGGTGCAACTGGAACAGCGCAAGGTGGCCGAGACGCAACAGGCGCTCAATGAAGCGAAGGAAGCGCTGACGGGCTACGCGCTGCGCTACGGCTATCTGCCGTGTCCCGCCATTTCCGCAATGAGCGGACTGGAAGACCGGCGCGGCACGCGCTGCACGGGCGAAAAACGCGCCGGTTTCCTGCCATGGGCCACCCTGGGGCTGCGCCAGGGCGACAGCTGGAACAATCTGTTCCGCTACAGCGTCACGCCGGCCTTCAGCGACAGTGAGCAGCAGTTCAATCTGGGCACGCCGCGCGACATCAGCATCGTCACGCGCAACGGCGGCGCGCTGCTGCAGGCGACGGCCTTGCGGGACATCCCCGCCATGATCATGTCGCATGGGAAAAACGGCTTCGGCGCCACGGGCGTGCAGGGCCAGCGCCAGGCTGTGCCTTTCGGCAACAATGTCGACGAACGCAACAATGCATCGAACGCCACCACCTTCATCAGCCGCGCCGCCAGCGGCCCGCAGCAGCCCGGCGGCGAGTTCGACGATATCATCGTCTGGCTCTCGCCCAACATCCTGTTCAACCGCATGGTGGCGGCGCAAAGGCTGCCCCGCTGATGCCCATGCTCCGGCCCGCCCTCACCATCGCCCGCTACACGCTGCTCGAAGCGCTGCGCAGCCGCCTGCCGTGGCTGTTCGTGCTGGCCGCCTGCGCCGCGGCCGGCCTGGCCGGCTTCCTGCAGCAACTGGCGCTGACGGAAAGCGGCGCCGTGCAGGCGTCCCTGCTGGCCGCCACCTTGCGCCTGGCCAGCGTCTTCCTGCTGGCCACGTTCATCATTACCAGCATGGCGCGCGAAGCGGCCGACCGGGGCCTCGAGTTGCTGCTGGCTCTGCCCATGCCGCGCGCAGCCTACCTGTTGGGCAAACTGCTCGGCTACGGGGCGCTGGCGGCCGTGCCCGCCGTGCTGTTCGGCCTGTTGATGGCGCTGTTCGCCGCGCCCGCGCAAAGTGCGCTGTGGGCCCTGTCCCTGCTGGGCGAACTGTGGATCGTCGCCGCCTTCAGCCTGCTGTGCGCGGCCAGCCTGCAGCAGGCCTTACCAGCGCTGGCCGCCACGGGCGGCTTCTATGTGCTGGCGCGCATGCTGGGCAGCCTGCAACTGCTGGCGCACGGCCCGCAGGCGGGCGACTCCTGGCCGCAGCGGGCCACGGCCGGCGCCATCGACGTGCTGGCCTTGCTGCTGCCCCGCCTCGACGCCTTCACCCGCACGGAATGGCTGCTGTACGCGACCGGCGACTGGCAAGCCCTGGCCGGCGTGGCGGCGCAAACGGCCATCTATGTCGGCTTGCTGGCCAGCTGCGCGCTGTGCGACTTTTACCGCAGGAACATTTGATGGCCGCCGCCCAGCGTCCCTGGAGCAGCGTGCCGCGCCCCCTGTGCTGGCTGCTGGCGGCCTGCCTGCTGCTGCAGCTGGGCTGGCGCCTGGCGCAGCAACATGCCCCCGCACAGGCGCGGCCCCTGCCCGCCGCGCCGCCGGCCAGCGTGGCGCGCCTGGCCAGCCTGGGCGAACCGCTGGCCATGTCCAAGGCCATGCTGCTGTACCTGCAGTCGTTCGAGGACCAGCCCGGCGTCAGCCTGCCGTGGCGCGCGCTCGACTATGACCGCCTGGCCGGCTGGCTGGAGACGGCGCAAACGCTCGACCCGCGCAGCCGCTACGCGCTGGTGGCCGCCAGCGAAGTGTACGCGGGCGTGGCAGAGCCACAGCGCGCGCGGCGCATGCTGGCCTTTGTCGCCGCCAGTTTCGCGGCCGACCCGCAGCAGCGCTGGCCCGCCATGGCGCAGGCGGTGCTGGTGGCGAAGCACCAGCTGCACGACCTGCCGCTGGCGCTCGGCTATGCCCGCGCTCTACGCCAGTTGGCGACGGGGCCGCACGTGCCGCCGTGGGTGCGCGAAATGGAAGCGTTCATCCTGGAAGACATGGACCAGCTCGACAGCGCCCGCCTGGTGATCGGCGGCCTGATCGCCAGCGGCCAGATCAGCGACCCGCACGAGCTCGCTTTCCTCGCGCGCAAACTCGACGAACTGGCCAAAAAGAAAAAGGCGGCGCCATGAGCCACCGTCCGAAATGCCCTGCGCGCGCGGCGCCATTTGCAGTAAACTGCGGTCCTGAAGCTGCCATACCCAGCACCAGCACTTTTTTCCAAGGAAATCCCATGCTCCCACGCCGCCAGCACGGCTTTACGCTCGTAGAAATCGCCATCGTCCTGGTCATCATCGGCTTGCTGCTCGGTGGCGTGCTCAAGGGACAAGGCTTGATCGACAGCGCCAAGGTGAAAAACATCATCCAGCAGTCGAATGCGCTGACGGCCGCCGTCAACGCCTACCAGGACAAGTTCCGCGCCCTGCCCGGCGACGATATCCAGGGCACCGTGCACGTGCCCAATTCGGCCGGCAACGGCAATGGCGATGGCCAGATCGGCGACGGCCAGCCGCGCGAATTCACCTTGGCGCCGCAGCACCTGGCGCTGGGCGGCTTCATCACCGGCTCGTTCAACGGCACCTCGCAATTCATGACCAGCGCCCAGGGCGGCGCCGTCTACCTGTACAACGACGAAGTGGGCGGCCGGGCCGGCAACGGCATCCGTTTCGACAACCTGCCCGAAAGCTATGCCGAGCAGATCGACAGCAAACTCGACGATGGCGTGGCCAGCACGGGCAGCGTCCGCGCGAACATGCCCTATGGCAATGCCGGTGCTATCATTCCCCGCACCGCCGTATTTTTCTGAGCCACCAGTCACTATCGAAGGAATACCATGTCACTGCACCGCACACTCATCGTCTTCCTGGCCGCCTGCGCCGCGCTGGCCGGCAGCGCGCAAGCCCAATATGTGGGACCGACGACCGGCCCGGCCGCGCCCGCCAATGTGGCCGCCATCCTGAAAAATCCCGTCGACGACCAGGCCGTCGTACTGCGCGGCAACCTGCTGCGCAAAGTGGGCAACGAGAAATATACCTTCTCAGACGGCACGGCGGAAATCCGCGTGGACATCGACGACAAGGTCTTCATGAACCGCAAGATCGACGCCAAGACCCGCGTGGAAATCCGTGGCGAAGTGGAAAAAGATTTCATGGAAAGCCCGGAAATCGATGTCGACGTACTGACCGTGGTCCCGTAAACTGCCTTGCCACCCCGCCGCCACGGCGGGGTGGGCGCCACCCTCCTCTGTATGCCTTGCGCAACCTTTTTTCCACTCCAGAAACTAGGCTTGTCAGAACAATCAATTTCGTCTAGCATCTTTTCATTCAAGATCAGCCAGCGCCAGCGTGAGCCTGCCTGTCGACTCATCCATTCTGGGAGCTTTCCGGGTGCAAGATTTGCCTTCGATACGCTCAAGAATTTCATGGCTGGTGCTTGCCTGGGTCATTCCGACGGCCCTCGTGTTTCTCCTGCTCGTGGCGCAAAGTTACACGCGCGAACGCGACCATGTCGTCAGCGAAACGGCGCAGGCGGCGCGGGCCGTCACGGCCGCCGTCGAACGCGACTTGAGCGGCGCCCAGCTGGCCGCGCACATCCTGGCCGCCTCGCCCGCCCTGCAAGCCGACGACATCGGCGCCCTGCGCGCCCTGGCCGGCAGCCTGCTGCAGCCGGGCCTGGCCGTCAGCGCCTTCATCATCTCCGACGCGAAGGGACGCCAGCTGGTCAATACAGCCCTGCCCGCCGGCCAGGTGCCGCCTCCCTTGCCGCAAAAATGGGCCGCCAGCATGGAGCGCACGCGCGAGCACGGCAAGCCACGGCTGACCAGTTTGCTCATCGCGCCGGACGAGGTGCCACGGCTGGCCCTGAACCAACCTTTGCCACGTGACAAGGGTGCCGCCTATGTGCTGACGGCGCTGTACCCGTCCAACTACCTGCCCCTGCTGCTGCGCGAACTGCACCTGCCCGCCTATCTGGGCGCGGCCATCGTCAATGCCGACGGCATCAATGTGGCGCGCACCCTGGCGCCGCAGCGCTATGTGGGCCAGCGCACCGCAGCGCCCCTGCTTGAGCAGATACGCCGGGCGCGCGAAGGCGTGCTGCGCCATACCACCTTGGAAGGCCTCGACGTATATACGGGCTTTCGCCGCGCGCCGGACGACGCCTGGACGGTGACCGTCACCATGCGCACCAGCACGGTGGCCGAGGCCCTGCTTGGGTCGGTGGTCACCGGCTCCCTCATCCTGGCCCTGCTGCTGGGCACCGGCTTTGCCCTGGCCTGGCGCGTGGGCGGCCGCCTGGCCCGCACCTTGCAGGAACTGACGCAGCAAATCCACGCGCTGGCGCAGGGCAAACCGCTGCTCTCGCACCGCCACGCGGACCGCGAATCGGCCGACATGGCAGGCGCCCTGGGCGCGCTGGAACGCGACTTGCGGCGCCACCGTACGCAGCTCGAAAGCCTGGTGGCCGAACGCACGCTGGCCCTGGAAAAATCCACGCGCCTGCTGGAAACCGTGTACGCGACGGCGCCCATCGGCATGCTGTTCGTGGGCCTGGACTTGCGCATCGTCATGATCAACCATTACCTGGCCGCCATCAGCGGCGCCAGCGTGGCGCAGCATCTGGGCCAGCCCGTGGGCGCCATGCAGTTCGACGACGCCGTGCGCATGGAGGTGGAACGCTGCGTGCGCCAGGTGATTGAAACAGGAACGCCCATCGTCGACCTCGAATTGCAAGGCCATGGCGGGCGGCAGCGCGAACAGCTCAGTCACTGGATCGTCTCGTATCACCCGATCTTCGGCCCCGAACAGCAATTGCTGGGCGTATCGGGCCTGTGGCTGGACATTAGCGAGCGCAAGCGCAGCGAAGCGGAGTTCCGCCGCTCAAAACACCTGTTCGGCACCATCATCGAAAACATCCCGGCCATGGTCTTCGTCAAGCGCGCCGACAAGCTGAGTTTTGAAATGATCAACCGCCACGCGGAACTGACCCTGGGACGCTCGCGCGAGCAATTGCTGGGCAAGACCGACCACGATTTCTTCCCGCCGCAGCAGGCGTCCGCCTTCGTCAGCGCCGACCGCAAGCTGCTGGCCACGGGGCAGATGGTGGAAATCGAACAGGAGGCGATCAACACGGCCGACGGCACGACGCGCCACTTCACCACGCGCAAGGTGGTGTTGCGCGACGATGCGGGGCGCGCCAGCCATGTGCTGGGGGTATCGATCGACATCACGGAACGCAAGCGCGCCACCGAGGTGCTGCACGCCACCACCTTGCGCCTGGAACAGAGCGAGCGCTTCATCCGCACCGTCACGGACAACCTGCCCGGCATGGTGTCGTACTGGGGCGCCGATCTGCGTTGCCGCTTCGCCAATAATTTTTACAATGAATGGTTTGGCCGCAGCAGCGCCGAGCTGGCCGGCATCCACATGAGCGAACTGCTGGGACAGGAACTGTTCGACGTGTACGCGCCCCACGTCGAGGGCGTGCTGGCAGGCCGGCCGCAAAGCTTCGAGCGCGACCTGCTCGACCCCACGGGCCAGGTGTGCCATACGTGGACCAATTACATTCCCGACCTCGACGACGGCGGCGGCGTGCGCGGCTTCTTCGTGCTGGCCTCGGACGTGTCCGAACTCAAGCGCACGGAATTGCGCCTGCACGAACTGAACGAGCAAATGGTGCGCGCGCGCGACAAGGCCGAGGCGGCCAGCACGGCGAAGAGCGAATTCGTCGCCAACATGAGCCATGAAATCCGCACGCCGATGAACGCCATCATCGGCCTGGCGCGCCTGCTGGAAGAGTCGCCGCTGGAACGGCGCGAGCGCAGCTATGTCGGCAAGATCCAGATGGCCACGCAGTCGCTGCTCCACATTGTCAACGACGTGCTCGACTTTTCCAAGATCGAGGCGGGGCAGATGGTGCTGGAACAGCGCCGCTTCCAGCTCGAACGCATGCTGGGCAGCGTCGGCGTGCTGCTGGCCAGCAGCGCCTGGGCGCGCGGCGTGGAGCCCGTGTTCGTGCTCGACCCCGGCGTGCCGGACGAACTGATCGGCGACGCCCTGCGCGTGGAACAGATCCTGATCAACCTCATGGGCAACGCCGTCAAGTTCACCTCGCATGGCGAAGTGGTGCTGGCCATTACCATGGTGGCCGAGGATGCTGCCAGCGCCACCCTCGAGTTTTCCGTGCGCGACACGGGCATCGGCATCGGCGCGGCCGAACAGGAACACATTTTCGATGCGTTTTCCCAGGGCGATAGCGGCACCAGCCGCAAATACGGCGGCACGGGACTGGGGCTGGCCATCTGCCGGCGCATGGTGGAATTGATGGGCGGCCAGCTCAGCGTGAAAAGCACGCTGGGTGAGGGGTCCGACTTCCGCTTCAGTTGCCGCTTCGACAAGGTGGCGCCGCCGCCCGAGCCGCACGGCAAGGGCGCGTCCAGGGCGCTGTCGCTGCTGATCATCGACGACAACGCCAGCGTGCGCGCCATGCTGGAAGACTGGTGCGCGGCGCAGGGCTGGCGCAGCCGCAGCGCCGACAGCGGCGCGGCCGGCCTGGCCCTGCTGCGCGCCCATGCCAGCGGCGAACCGGCGGCCGATCTCGTGTTGCTGGACGCGGCCATGCCCGGCATGGATGGCATTTCCATGCTCACCGAGGCGCGCACCGACGAACACCTGGTGCTGCCGCCCGTGATCATGCTGGTGGCCGACCAGGACAGCGAAAACCTCGAACGCCTGGCCGACAGCCTGATGCTGGCCGGCATCGTCTCGAAACCGGCGACGCCAGCGCGCCTGCTGGCGACCGTCACCGCCGTGCGGGATGGACGCAATGGCCGCAGCGCGCCATCCATGCTGCCCGTGTCCACGCCCCTGTCGGGCTTGCTGGAAGGCATGCGCGTCCTGCTGGTGGAAGACAATGAAATCAACCAGGAAGTGGCGCAGTACATCCTGCTGCACTCGGGCGCGCGCGTGGCCGTGGCCACCAACGGCAGGCTGGCCGTCGACATGCTGGCGCACAGCCCGCAAGCGTGGGACGTGGTGCTGATGGATTTGCAGATGCCCGTCATGAATGGCTACGACGCCACCCTGGCCATCCGCGCGCTGGGCTTGCCGGACTTGCCCATCGTCGCCATGACGGCCAATGCCATGGACGAAGACCGCCTGCGCGCGATTTCCAGCGGCATGAATGCGCACGTGGCCAAGCCCATCGACGTCGACGACATGATCGAGACCCTGACCCGGCTGGTGCCGGCCCCCCAAGGCGGCGGCAGCAGCGCCGTTCAGCCAGGCAGCGCCGCCACGGAGGTGCTGGAAATGCCGGCCTCGATACCCGGCATCGACCTGGCTGCCGCCCTGCACCGCTTCGGCGGCGACTACGGCGCCTTCCTGGCGCTGCTCAAGCGCTTTGAAAATTCGCAGGGCGACGCCGTCGAGGAAACCCGGCGCCTGCTGGCCGCCGGTCACACGCGGCAGGCGGCGCAACTGCTGCACCGCGTGTGCGGCGTGGCGGCCAACCTGGGCGCCACGCATGTCGCCAGCCTGGCTGCCGAGACTGAAAAAGCGTTAAAAACGGCGCAATCACACGCTACGGCCGCCCTGCTGGAACAGCTGGAACTGGCGATGGCCGAAGTCATCGATGCGGCGCGTACCCTGCCCTCGCCACCACGGCGCGGGCAGCCGGCCCAGGCCGCGCCCGGCAGCCCACCGGTCGACCTGCGCGTCGGCCTGGCCGAGCTGCTCGTGCTGATCCGCAACAATAACCTGAAGGCGCTGGCCCAGTTCCGCATCCTGCACCCCGCCCTACAACAGTCGGACCGGGAAGCGGCCCTGGCGCTGGCCAACGCGATTGAAACGCTGAATTTTTCCGAAGCGGAAAAACTCGTGCTCGATCAGCTGAAACGAGAGGAAAACAAGTGAGCTGGACCAACCTTGCCATGAACGGGCGCATCCTCATCGTCGATGACGCCATGGAAAACATCCAGATCCTGCACCAGCTGCTGCGCGAGGAACACGACGTGCTGTTCGCCCTGAGCGGAGAGAAGGCGCTGGAAATCGCGCATAATCAACTGCCGGACCTGATCCTGCTCGACGCCGTCATGCCCGGCATGGATGGCTATGCCGTCTGCAATGCGCTGCGCGAGTCGGCCATCCTCAGCGCCATTCCCGTCATCTTCGTCACGGCCCTGAACCAGCCCGAAGACGAAACGCGGGCGCTGGAAGCGGGCGCCGTCGATTTCATCACGAAACCGTTCAACGCGGCCGTCGTGCGGGCCCGCGTGCGCAGCCAGCTGACCATCAAGCGGCAGGCCGACGCCATGCGCGAACTGTCGCTGACGGATTCGCTGACGGGCGTGGCCAACCGGCGCAGCTTCAACGACACGATGGACAGCGAATGGCGGCGCTGCGCGCGCGACGGCATGCCGATGACCCTCATCATGGCCGATATCGACCACTTCAAGGATTACAACGACACGTATGGCCACCAGGCGGGCGACCTGTGCCTGCAGCAGGTGAGCGCCGCCCTGCGCCGCTGTGCCGTGCGCCCGCCCGACCTGCTGGCGCGCTACGGCGGCGAGGAATTCATCATCCTGCTGCCGCAGGAAACGCGCGACGGCGCCGAAGTGGTGGCCCAGCGCATCCTCGACGAAGTGCGCGCCCTGCACATTGCCCACGCCAGATCGAGCGTCGGCCCGCACGTCACCGTCAGCCTGGGCATGGCCAGCGTCATGCCCACGGAAGGCATGGACCCCAGCGCCCTGATCCGCGCCGCCGACGCCCTGCTGTACCGCGCCAAGCATACGGGGCGGGACAGGTATTGCGCGTCGGAGGGGGAGTGAAGAGGAGGCGCGCGCGCCTGCTGCCTGCCTGCGTCGGCTTACGCCCTGCGGGCTAAGCCGACCTACGCCGACCTACGATGTGGGCTCGGCTTGCCGCTCAGGGATAGCAGCGCATCAAAAACTCCGCCACGCACACGGGTTTCGTGTCGCCTTCGCGCTCCATGGTGACGGCCCAGTTCACTTGCGCCCCTTCCGGCAAGTCGTCGACGGAAAGGATGTCGAGGCGCGCGCGCAGGCGGCTGCCGACGGGCACGGGCGCGGGAAAGCGCACCTTGTTTAAACCGTAGTTGATGGCCATGCGGATGCCGGCCATGTGCAAGGCGCCCTGCAACATGGCGGGCAGCAGCGACAAGGTCAGGAAGCCGTGCGCCACGGTGCAGCCGTACGGCGACTCGCGCGCGCAGCGCTCCGTATCGACGTGGATCCACTGATGGTCGTCCGTGGCGTCGGCAAAGGTGTCGATGCGCTGCTGGGTGATGGTGAGCCAGTCGGAGACGGCCACGTGCTGCCCCGCCAAGGCCTGAAAACCGGCGATGCCGGCGATATCACGCATGCTGCTCTCCGGCAGGACGGCGGCCGAACATGCCCATGCCTTCAACGGTGGTGACCACTTCGCCATGCTGGTTGCGCACGCTCCACACGGAAATGACGATGCCGCGGTCCGGCTTGCTGCTCGATGGGCGCACTTCCTTGACCTGGTAGGTCAGCTGCAAGGTGTCGCCCGCGCGCACGGGCTTGAGCCAGCGGATGCTGTCCAGGCCGGGCGAGCCCATGCTGGACGAATGCTTGAGCAGGTTGTCGACCACCAGGCGCATCATCATGCCGCACGTATGCCAGCCGCTGGCGATGACGCCCTTGAAGATGGTCTTTTCGGCGGCCTCATGGTCGACGTGAAACGGTTGCGGGTCGAAATCCGTGGCGAAGGCGATGATTTCCTTTTCCGTCACATGGCGCTGGCCCAGGTCGATTTCCAGGCCTTGCGTAAAGTCTTCGAAATACCAGTGTTTCGGGGTGATGGCAGGCGATGCGGTCATGCGGTCTCCGTCGGCAAGAAGCCCGGCTGGGCGATAAAGCGCTCGATATGATGGTCCACGTCGCCCAGGGTCAGGGCGATCATGGAGAGGCGCTTGAAATGGTGGGCGGCGGGCAATTCGTCCGTGACGCCCATGCCGCCATGCAATTGCACGGCTTGCTGGCCGACAAAAGTGGCGGCCAGTCCCACCCGCGCCTTGGCGGCCGAGACCGTGCGGCGGCGTTCAACCGCATCGTCGCTTTCGGCCTTGGCGGCGGCCAGCATGGCCATCGAGCGCGCCTGCTCCAGGTGGATGAACATGTCGGCCATGCGGTGCTGCAAGGCCTGGAACTTGCCGATCGGCGCGCCGAACTGCTGGCGCGTCTTCAGGTACTCGAGGGTGGCGGCAAAGATGGCGTCCATGGCGCCCACGGCTTCCGCACACAGCAGGGCGGCGCCATAGTCGAGCGCCGCGTCCAGCACGGGCCAGCCCTGCCCCGCCTGGCCGATGAGAGCGTCTTGCCCCAGCACCACTTGCACGAGGGTGACCGTGGCGACGCGCTGGCCGTCGATGGTGCGGTGGTCGCGCACGGAAACGCCGGGCGCGTCGACAGGCACGAAGAACAGCGAAATGCCGTCCGTATCGCTCTGGCTACCGCTGCTGCGCGCCGAGACGACCAGCGCACCCGCCTGGGCGCCATGGATGACGACGGTTTTCTCGCCGTCGAGCACGAAGCCGTCGCCGCCGGCGGTGGCGGTCGTGGCGATATCGTGCATATCGTGGCGCGACTGCCGCTCGCCCAGCGCGCAAGCGAGTTTCAGGCTGCCGCTGGCGACCTGTTCCAGCACGCTGTCGTGGCCGCCGGCCAGGCTCAGGAAGCGCGCGCCCAGCACGGTGGCCAGGTAGGGCTCGACCACCAAGCCGCGGCCCAGTTCCTGCAGCACCAGCAGCATGTCGACGGCCGTGCCGTCGAAACCGCCCACGCCGGCCGGCAGCGGCAAGGCCGTCATCCCCAGCTCGGCCAGGGTGGCCCAGGCAGCGTCGGACGTACCCGTGGCCGAGTGGACGATCTGCTTGCGCGTTTCAAACGGGTAATCTTTGTCGACCCAGCGCCTGAGCGCGTCGGCGAATTGCTGCTGTTCCTGATTAAATTGGAAATCCATGTCGTCTCCTTCTGGCTTACAGGCCCAGGATCATCTGCGTGATGATGTTTTTCTGGATTTCATTCGAGCCGCCATAGATCGATGTCTTGCGGTAATTGAAGTAATACGCGGCCAGCGGTGCGGCCAGGTCGTCGCCGCCAGCACTGTGTTGCGCGCTGCCGTCGAGGAAGTCAGGGTCGAACGGCAAGGCTTGCGGGCCGATGGCTTCGACCATCAGTTCCGTCAGCTGCTGCTGCAGTTCCGAACCGCGCACCTTCAGCATCGACGCCTGCGGCCCAGGCCCCTTGTCTTCTTCGCTGATGACGCGCAAGACCGTCATTTCCAGCGCCATCAATTCGATTTCCAGGATGGCGACCTTGGCGGCGAAGGCGGCATCGTGCAGCAGCGGCGCGCCGCGCTTGGTTTGCTGCATGGCCAGCTGCTTGAGGAACGTCAGCTCGCGCTTCGAGCGGCCGACGGCGGCGATGCCCGTGCGCTCATGGCCCAGCAGGTATTTGGCGTACGTCCAGCCCTTGTTTTCCTGGCCAACCAGATTGCTGACGGGCACGCGCACATTGTCGAAGAAGACTTCGTTCACTTCATGCTCTTCGTCGAGCATGATGATGGGGCGCACGGTGATGCCCGGCGTTTTCATGTCGATCAGCAAGAAACTGATGCCTTCCTGCTTGCGCACCGTGCTGTCCGTGCGTACCAGGCAAAAGATCATGTCCGCGTGCTGGCCCAGGGTGGTCCAGGTTTTCTGGCCATTGACGATGTAATGGTCGCCGTCGCGCTCGGCCGTGGTTTTCAGCGAGGCCAGGTCGGAACCGGCGCCCGGCTCGGAATAGCCCTGGCACCACCAGTCGTCGCAATTCAAAATGCGCGGCAAGTAGTATGCTTTTTGTTCGGCGCTGGCGAAGGCCATGATGACGGGCGCCACCATGTTCACGCCAAACGGCAGGATCGGCGGCGTGGCGGCGCGTGCGCACTCGTCTTCCCAGATATGGCGCTGCACGGACGTCCAGCCCGTGCCGCCATATTCGACGGGCCAGGCCGGCGCGGCCCAGCCCTGCTGCGCGACAATCTTGTGCCAGCGCACGTAATCGTCGCGGTTCAAGCGCAAATGCTGGCGCACCTTGCGCTGCAAATCCGCCGGCAAATGGGTGTCGAGGAAGGCGCGCACCGTGTCGCGGAAGGCCATCTCCTCGGCCGTGTAATGCAGGTCCATGTCTGTCTCCTGGTTCTTGTCGGTTGCCGTGATAACTGCACGCAAGGAAGCTCAGCGCACAAAAAAGCACGACCGTTCTCAAGGATTGTACAACAGATTGGAAGCGGCGCCAGGGGTTTTACAATGGCTAGCGCGCAAGGGAAGTCGATGCAATCGGCTGGCTGGCGCAGCCACCTCGTCTATGTGTGCGACAGAATATTGATGAGCTTGCCGAACGGGTCGCGCATGAAAAACCGCCGGACCCCCCAAGGTTCATCGGCAGGGCCATATTCAATGGGGAACCCTGCTCCGGACATGCGTTCGAATGCGGTATCCACGTCATCGACTTCAATGGAAAGGTCGGGCACGGCGGTGTCCGAGCCGCCTTCCGTCGCAAAGCTCACTTGAACGCTCATCTCGGTTTGCGAACCATACGTCATGATCCAGCCATGGTCCATCAACAGGCTCAGGCCCAGCACCTCCTCGTAAAACGTCCGCGCCAGGCCCGGATCCGACGCCGGGAAATTTGCAACGATACGCGTGACTTGCATAGTTTTCCTCCGTGTCAATATAAGCTTCGACCGCTATTTCCCACCCTGCTCAATATCGTCATCCCCTTCTCCAGGCATGTCCGCTACTGGCGAGATTGGCACTTTTCGCGACTACCTTTTCAGCAATAATCCGCGTAACAGTAATTCCAATGCAGCCGTTCCTTTTATCAACCTCGCATTGCCTTCGTCGCCGTCTGCGATCCAGAACGCCGCTTCCGCCAGGCTGCCGTAGATCAGCGAAGCCAGCGCCTGCGGACAAGCGTCGGCCACGATGCCTTGATGCATCAGCTGCTGGATAAGACCTTGCATCGACTCAAGGCAATGGCGCTGCGAGTCCGGTGAAGCGCCGCCAAGGACCGCCCTCGCATCGCGCAAGACGATGCGCTGAATTTCCGGTTCCAGGGCCATCTCGAGATAGGCACGGCAGCGATGGCGAAAGCCTTCCCACAGGTCCCCTGCACTGTCGGAGATGGTCTGCAGGCGGCCATCCATTTCCGCATCGATTTGCTCCACCACCGCCAGCAGCAAGCCCTTCTTGTCGCCGAAGTGATGATACAGCGCACCACGCGTCAGCCCTGCCTGCGCGGTGAGGTCGTCCATGGACGTGTCGGCATAACCGCGCTCGCTGAACACTTTGCGGGCGGTGGCCAGCAACGACGCGCGGGTTTCTTCCATTTCCACACGGGTGCGGCGAACCATTGTTTTCTCCTTACATACGTAACGTACGATTGTTTACATTCACTGCGTATGTATATATACTTTATTCATACGCGATGTATGTATTATCGCTGCGGCGTGTTTCCGTTGCAAGCGGGGCACACCCGTTTTATCGCCTGATCACATGAAGGATATGCACCATGAGTACGTCTTCCTGCGCTGCCGCAGAAACTTCTGCCCGCCACCCGTGGCTGGCGGTCACCGCTGTCGGCATGGCCACCTTTTCAGTCGTGACGACGGAAATGCTCCCGGTCGGCCTGTTGACGCCGATTGCCGACACCCTCGGCACCTCCACGGGAACGGCCGGCCTGATGATCTCGCTGCCCGCATTGCTGGCGGCCTTGTTCGCGCCGCTGGTCGTGCTTGCATCGGGAAGCCTGGACAGGCGCAAGATTCTCTGTGGTTTGCTGACACTCCTGGTGATCGCAAACATTGCCTCGGCCGTGGCGCAAAACATGGCGTGGATGCTGGCGGCGCGTGTTCTCGTCGGTTTCTGCATGGGCGGCATCTGGGCCATCGCCGGCGGCCTCGCCTCCCGGCTGGTTCCTGCCCGCTCGGTTGGCCTGGCAACGTCGGTCATCTTCGGTGGCGTGGCGGCCGCTTCCGTGCTGGGCGTGCCGCTTGGCGCACACATCGGCGACCTTGCAGGATGGCGCTGGGCCTTCGGCTCTATGGCGCTGTTCAGCGGCCTGGTACTGGCGCTGCACTTGGCCGTCATTCCCGCCTTGCCCGCCGCCGCTTCGACGACCTTGCGCCAATTCGGCAAACAGCTGCGCAACAGGCAGTTGCAAGCGGGGCTGCTTCTGACCCTGCTGCTGGTGAGCAGCCATTTCATGGCCTTTACCTTCGTGCGCCCGCTACTGCTGTCCGTGTCGGGGTTCGACACGCAATGGCTGGGCGCACTGCTGTTTGCCTATGGCTTCGCCGGCATCATTGGAAACTTCCTGGCCGGTGTCGTCGCGGCGCGGCGCACGGCGACTACCATCATCGCCATCTCGGGCGGCCTGCTGCTCACGCCACTGCTGTTCCTCGCTATCGGCGGCTCCGGCATCGGTGGCGGCGTGGTGTTGCTGGCCTGGGGACTGGCCTACGGCGGCGTATCGGTCGGCCTGATGACCTTGATGATGAAGGCGGCGCCCGGGGCCGTGGAGATCGTCGCCGCGCTGTACGTGGGCGTCTTCAATATCGGCATTGCGCTCGGGGCGTGGACCGGTGGCCAAGCCGTCGACAAGCTGGGCCTCTCCGCCAACCTGTGGCTTGCCGCAGGCTTCGCCGCTGCCGCCTTGCTGCTGTCGTTTGGCATCAGCGTTGTTGGAGCCGACAAGCAGCCTGGCGCTGCGAGGGATTGACGGTGGCCGCCATCAGCCATACAAGTGCAGCAACACCTGCACGGCGACGATCTTGACGATGGTCATGCTGGGGAAAATCATCGCATAACCGAGGTTCGGCCGGTCCGACTTGGCCAGGCGGTTGGCAAACACCAGCACGGCCGGGTTGCCCGTGGCGCCGGCCGCGATGCCCAGCAGTTCGGGAAACGGCAGGCGCAGGAAGACCTTGCCGAGGATCACGACAAGCGCCACCACCACCAGCACCGTCACGGCACCGAGCGCCAGCATGGGCAAGCCGTCGGCGCCCACTTGCTGCACGAAGGGCAAGCCGGACGCCATGCCGACGGAGGCGAGGAATATCGTCAAGCCATAGTTGCGCATGACCAGATTGGCCGACAGCGGCAAGCGCCAGCTGATCTTGCCGACTCGGCCCAGGCGCCCCAGAATCAGCGCCATCACCAGCGGCCCGCCGGCCAGGCCCAGGCTGAACGAGCCTATCCACGGCAACGGAATCGGCACCAGCCCCAGCAGCACGCCCAATACCATGCCCATGCCCAGCGAGACATAGCTGAACTCGGCCGTGGCCGTGATGGAATTGCCGAACAGCTTGCGCACCTCGGCCGCATGTTTGGCCGGCGCAATGGCCATCACCCTGTCGCCAAACTCCAAGGTCAGGAATGGGTGGGGCAAAATCATGGCGTCGCCGCGACGAATGAACGCGATCTGCAGCGGGAAATCCTTCGCCAGATCCAGTTCGCCCAAGGGCACGCCGACGATTTCCGCGTCCGACACGAACACTTCCGTGCCGTCGAAATCGCTGCGGTCCTTCATCAAGCGGCCCGGGTCCAGGTGGCCCAGCGCCGTGCGCGCCGCTTCCACGCCAGCCACCGTGCCCGACACCATCAGCGCGTCGCCCACGCCAAGCACGAGGCCAGGATCAGGCAAGCGGTTCTGGTGGCCCTGGCGCACGCCGATCACTTGCACGCCAGCCAGCGGGCCATCGGCCAGTTCGGACAGGGCCGCGCCCGCCAGTTTGGCTGCATCGATGGTAATTTCGGACACGACGATGGGCGCCGGCGGCGGCGTCAGCACGGGCTTCAAGATGCGTCCGGCAAGGTACAGGCCCAGCATGGGGCCGACGACGCCGAACGGATACGCGACGGCATAGCCGACTGCCGCGTCGCCATTGCCGTGCGACGCTTCCAGCGCCGCCTGCAGGGCGGCCGTGCTGGTCATGGCGCCGGCAAACACGCCGCTGGCCATGCGCAGCGAGATATCGATCCACTGCCCACCCCAGATCGATACGGCCAGGCCGCCCATGACGGCGGCAAAGGCGATCAGATTGTGTTTCTGACCCGCGCCGCGCAGGCCGGCGAAAAACTGCACGCCGTACTGCACGCCGATGCCATACAGGAACAGCAGCAGGCCGATGGAGCCGACCATCGGCGGCGGCACGGAGCCGGGAGCAAAGGCGCCCAGCGCCAGCCCCGCGAACAGCACGCCGCCCACGCCCAGCGAAAAGCCGAACACGCTGATGCGCCCCAGCGCATAACCGGCGCCGATGACGAGGAACAGGGCGAGGATCGGCGTGGACTCCAGCGTGTGGCGAAATAATGGAAGCATCGAACAACCTTGGTCTGGGGAAGGCCCAGTTTAGCATGCACAAAAGCAACACGATGGCGATGATGACAAGCAAGCGTGCGCAGCTTTATGCCATAAAAACGGGCAAAAAAAAGCCCGCTGCGGGAGCGGGCTGAATCTAATTCCTGTGAGGAAGTAGAGGAGACAGGTGCATGATGCCGCATCGCAGCATATTCATCCAATTCTATGTTGTGATGATAGAAATTCGATTTATCAATATCTCATTGGGCCTGCCGCTGCGCCTCGCAACGAATCGCCTCGCGCACGGCTGGCCTATCGCCTATGCTGGCCAGCAGCGCCCTCACCTGCGGGAAAGCGCCGAGGTCGACTTTGGCGACCTCCGACCAGCTGAGGACGGTATACAAATACGCATCGGCCACCGTAAACGTGCCCCCCAACAAGTACTGCCCACCATCGCCCAGTTGCCGCTCCACATAGTCGAGGCGTGCGGCCAGGCGCGAGCGGGCCACGTCTTGCGCCTGCGCGCCGTACTCCGGATGAAACAGCCAGGGGCTGAACACCTTGTGCAGCTCGGTGGCAATGAAACCCAGCCACGATTGCAGCTGCACGCGCGCCATGGTGCCTGCCGGCGGCGCCAGGCCGCTGGCCGGCGCCAGGTCAGCCAGGTATTGCACGATGGCCGTGCCCTCCAGCAAGATCGTACCGTCGTCCAGCGCCAGCGCCGGCACGTACAGATTCGGATTGATGCGCGCATAATCGGCGCCGGTTTCCGTGATGCGCGGGATCTTCCGGATATCGACACGTTCCAGTTCCAGCGCAATGCCCGCCTCGATGGCCACGATATGCGGCGACAAAGAACACGTTCCCGTTGCGTAATACAGTTTCATGATGCCCTCCTCGAAAAAAGTTACACGGACGCGGGATCGAGCTTGTCCACGTCGATGCCGTATTTGGCGATGGCTTCGCCAATCTTGCTGCGCGGCAGCTGGCCCCCATCGGCCAGCGCCGTCAGCGCGGCCAGCACGATGAAATGGCGGTCCACTTCAAAGAAGGTGCGCAAGGATTCGCGCGTATCGGAGCGGCCGAAGCCATCCGTGCCCAAGGTGATGAAGCGCCGGTCATGCACAAACGGGCGCACCTGGTCGCCGACGATTTTCATGTAGTCGGTCGCCACCACCACGGGGCCGTGCCGGCCAGCCAGGCATTGCTCGATATACGGCACGCGCGGTTCGCTGTCCGGATGCAGCATGTTCCAGCGTTCCACGGCCAGGCCGTCGCGCCGCACTTCCGTCAGGCTGGTGGCGCTCCACACGTCGGCCGCCACGCCGAAATCCTGCTGCAGCAGCACGCTGGCGGCCAGCACCTCGCGCAGGATGGAACCGCTGCCCATCAGCTGCACGCGCGGCGTGGTTGCCGTGAGGGCTTCCGGGCTTTCCTGCAGCAGATACAGGCCCTGCAGGATGCCGGCCTCGGCCCCTGCCGGCATGGCCGGGTGCGGGTAGTTTTCGTTGAGCAAGGTGATGTAATAGAAAATATCTTCTTGCTCGGCAAACATGCGGCGCATGCCGTCGTGGATGATCACGGCCAGCTCATACGCGAACGTGGGGTCGTACGAAATGCAGTTGGGAATCACGGACGACAGCACGTGGCTGTGGCCATCGTCGTGCTGCAGGCCTTCCCCCATCAGTGTCGTGCGGCCTGACGTGGCGCCCAGCAAAAAGCCGCGCGTGCGGGCATCGGCCGCCGCCCACGCCAGGTCGCCCACGCGCTGCAGGCCGAACATCGAATAGAAGATGTAGAACGGGATGGTGGCCAGGCCATGGTTGCTGTACGACGTGCCGGCGGCGATCCAGGAAGAAATGGCACCCGATTCATTGATCCCTTCCTGCAATATCTGCCCATCCTTGGCTTCCTTGTAATAGCTGAGCTGCCCGGCGTCCTGCGGCGTGTACAGCTGGCCCAGGTAGGAATGGATGCCGATCTGGCGGAACAGGCCTTCCATGCCAAACGTGCGCGACTCGTCCGGCACGATGGGCACGATGATTTTGCTCAAGGCGGGATCTTTCAGCAAGGTACCGAGGATGCGCACGAAGGCCATGGTGGTGGACGCGCCCCGCTCGCCGCTATCGTTGAGCTGGGTGGCGAACGCGGACAGCGGCGGTATGGGCAAAGGCACGACCTTGCTGATGCGGGCGGGAATGTAGCCGCCCAGCTGCGCCCGGCGCGCGGCGAAATAGCGGCCTTCCTCGCTGTCCGGCGCCGGTTTCAGGTAGGGCATTTCTTCCAGCCGGGCGTCGCTGACGGGCAACGCGAAGCGGTCGCGGAACGCGCGCACGGCGTCGGCGCTCATCTTTTTCAGCTGATGGTTGATGTTCTGTCCTTCGCCCGCCTCGCCCATGCCGAAACCCTTGACGGTCTTGGCCAGGATCACGGTGGGACGGCCCGGTGTGCGCATCGCCTCGGCATACGCGGCGTGCACTTTTTCCGGGTCGTGGCCGCCGCGCGTCAGCTTCCAGATGTCGTCGTCCGACATGTGCGCCACCAGTGCCAGCAGTTCCGGATACTTGCCAAAGAAATGCTCGCGCACGTAAGCGCCATTCTGCGACTTGAAGGTCTGGTAATCACCGTCCACGCATTCCATCATGCGCTGGCGCAACAAGCCGCTCGTATCGCGCGCCAGCAAGGCATCCCAGCCGCTGCCCCAGATGACCTTGATCACATGCCAGCCCGCCGCACGGAACGTGCCCTCCAGTTCCTGGATGACCTTGCTGTTGCCGCGCACGGGGCCGTCAAGGCGCTGCAAGTTGCAGTTGACGACAAAGATCAGGTTATCGAGGCGCTCGCGTCCCCCCAGGGAAATGGCGGCCAGGGATTCGGGCTGGTCCATCTCGCCATCGCCGAGGAAGGCCCATACCTTGCGGCCCTGGTGCTCCTTCAAGCCACGGTACTCGAGGTAGCGCATGAAACGGGCCTGGTAGGCGGCCGTCAGCGGGCCCAGGCCCATGGAGACGGTGGGAAATTGCCAGAAGTCGGGCATCAGCCGGGGATGCGGATACGAGGATAAGCCCTCGCGCCCCGCTTCGCGGCGGTAATTGTCCAGCTGCGCTTCCGTGATACGCCCTTCCAGATAGGCGCGGCCATAGATGCCGGGCGCGGAATGGCCCTGGATGTAGACCAGGTCGCCGGCGAACTGGTCCGTGCGGCCACGGAAAAAGTGGTCGAAACCCACGTCGTACAGCACGGCCGCCGACTGGTAGGTGGCGATGTGGCCGCCCACGTTCGAGTGTTTGGCCGCGCGCAAGACCATCACCATCGCATTCCAGCGGATATACGCGTTCAGGCGGCGCTCGATGGCCAGGTCGCCCGGATACGCGCCCTGGCGTTCGGCGGCGATGCTGTTGGTATAGGCGGTGGTGACGCGGCCATGCATGCCGCCGTGCTGCGCGGAATCGGAATCGACGAGCTGGTCAAGCAAATAATGGGCGCGCGGGCGCCCTTCCACCGCGACGACGGCTTGCATCGCCTCCAGCCATTCTTTGGTTTCCTGCGGGTCGATATCGGGCACAGCAAGGGATATGGTCATGGCAGTCTCCTGGGTTGGGAATTCAAAACGCGAATAATTGCTTATGCAATCATTGCATTTGCAATCGTTACGGCGGCCATTGTATAGCGCTATAATTGCATTTGCAACCGTGATCGATCTGGAGGAATACCGATGTCTGAAACTGCGCCTGAAATTGGCTCGGCCCCTGCGCCCGACCTGTGGTTCGCGTTCGTGCGCACGCACCGTTTGATGATCCGCGAAATCGAGCGCCGCCTCGCCACCGCCGGCCTGCCCGTGTATGCGTGGTATGACGTGCTGTGGGGACTCGAAAGCGGACAGGACGGTTCGCGCCGCATGCATGAACTGGCCGACGCTCTGGCCATCGAGCGCTACAACCTGACCCGCCTGGTGGACAGGCTGGAAACGGACCGGCTGGTGACGCGCACGCGTTCGATGGAAGACGGGCGCGCCGCCTTCGTTTCCATCACGGAAGACGGGAAAATCCTGCGCAAGAAGATGTGGGCCGTCTACCAGGCCACGGTGGCCGACCTGTTCCTGGCGCAATTTGACAGCGGCGAGCAGCAGGACTTCAGCGCCGCCCTCGCGCGCGCCGCCGAGGCGGCACGCAACGCAGGTCAGGGCAAGGCTCAGAGCAAAGCGTAACGCCGCAGCGCGTACTCGACGAACTGCAGGGGCAGCGCGCCATCGTCGGCCAGGGCTTTCAAGGCGGTGACGGCCAGCCATGGCGCGCTGACCTCCATCATGGCGTCAGCGCCGACGGCGATGAAACGCCCGCGCACGTAGCCGCCGATCTGGCCCGCGATGTGCTGCCCATAGCCGGTGACGGCGATGACGGGCGCGGCACTGTCATCGAGGCAGCGCCGCACATGGGCCAGTCTCGGGACGGCGCGCGGATGACGCAGGTTCCACTGCTCCGCCGCCTGCGCATCGCGCGCCAGGCGCGTATAGCTGGGGCAACTCCACACTTGCGCGGCAATATCCCAGTCCTCCTTCAGCAAGCGTGCCGCTTCGGCAACGACGGCCAGCATCGTTCCCGCGCCGCACAGACGCATCCGGCATGGCGCCGGCCCCGGCGGCGACACGCGGTACATGCCCAGGCTGGCCGCTGCCGCATCGGCGTCCGACAAGGGCGCCGCCACCGCATCTTCGCCCGCATTTTCATCCGCACCTTCGTCCGCATCTTCGTCATGTATGGCCAGATAGTAATAGCCTGACTGCTGTTCCAGGTACAGCGTTTCCAGTGCCGAGCGCAGGATGGCGCGCACTTCCTCGCCCGTGGCCGGGTCGAACGGCGTGCAATTGTGCTGCGTGGCCAGCCAGGCGGGCAGCGCGGGCTGCACGCCTTTTGGCCAGCGAGAAGATTGCGTTTCCGCATCGCTGCAGACGATGCCACGCTCGCGCGCATCGACCAGCACGCCATTCAATGCCTGGAGCGAGGCGGGGCGGCACAGATACAGCAGCGGTTTGTCGGCGCCATAGCGCAGCGGCCAGGCACTGGCGGACGCCGTCACATTCCAGGCATCGCCAGGCCGGTGCGTCACTTCCGCGCGCACGACGCGGATGGCGTTCGCCGCGCCCGGGCCCGTCTGCAAGCTGCCCGCCATGGCGCCCAGCGCCCGGCGCGGCGACACCTGCCGCAACGGCAACGCCGGCGGTGCCGCCAGCACGGCCAGGCAGGCTTGGACGGCGTGGCGCGCCACGTCCAATGACTGTGGAGGGAATAAAGGGGAAGAATGCATGCAGGCTCCTGTCGCAACAATGCTTGCGTAAGGCAGATATTGCCTATACGATTGCAAATGCAACGATTGTAGTTGCAATCCTTTGCGCGTACAAGTGACGCGAGCCAAGCAAAATCCTGTCTTCGAGGTGAAAAATGACGCTGAACAATCCTGAAACCGTGCGCATGGCCTATGCCGTGAAACTGACGAATGCACAAGTCGAGGCGGCCAAGCGCCTGTATGCCGCGCATTTCGGCGTGACGGACAACCCGCAGGCGATGGCCGCCATCATCGCGGCGCTGGCGCGCAACTACAGTTCGGCTGTGGCGGCGAATGTGCTGTAGCGCACCACGCACGACGCGGGCAAAAACCGCGACGGAAGCGGGCCTAGCTCGTTCCAAAAATGACGCGTTTTCGATGCGATCTTTGTTCACGCGTCACCAGCACGCGGGCTTGCTCTACGGCCACGCAATCGTGCGGCGCAAACCCCGCTGGCACCGTTTCCGCATCGCGCGCGATGAGTTGCGGATCATTGATCACGTCATAATCGCCGCGCTTGAAAAGCAATTGCTCGATACCGGCGCCCCCTTCGGACATCGGTGTGACGACGATCAGCGACCAACGGCCTTCATCACCCAGAAATTTCTTTTGCTTCAGGAATGCGTTAACGCGGTCTGCATGAGGCACCGAGTCGCTCAGCTCGCTCTGATAAATTCCCATCGGGCACAACATCGTGCCGGGCGGCCACCCCATATCGGGCAGCGCTGCGACCGTGACCGGACGCAACTGGGCCAAATGGCGGTCAAACGGGTGCTTCTCCGCCGAACAGGCACCGAGCGCCATCAGCGCCAGCGTGCCGGCGACGCGAAACAAAGGCATCATCAACTTGTCTCCTTGCATGTTTATGTTTAAACAAGCTTATCTGAAGCGATAAGGCCATGGAAGCAGGCAAAAAAAAAGCCCGCTGCGGGAGCGGGCTGAATCTAATTCCTGTGAGGAAGTAGAGGAGACAGATGCATGATGCCGCATCGCAGCATATCAAGCCAATTGCATGTTGTGATGATAGAAATATGATTCATCAATATCTACCCCTGACAGTGGCCGTCAGGCGCTGGCCCGCGCGATCAGCTCGTAAGGCAGCGGCGCCAAGGCCGGTGGCGCGGCACCCTCGTCCACTTCGCCCAGGCGCTGCAGGATGGCTTGCGCGGCCAGGCGGCCGATGTCATAGCGGGGCACGCGTATCGTCGTCAGCGCCGGCATGAGTTTTTCCGAGAACGGGAAGTCGCCGAAGCCCGCCACCGCGCATTGCTCGGGAATGCGGATGCCGAGGCGCGCCGCTTCATAGATGGCGCCGGCAGCCATGTTGTCGTTGGCAAAAAACAGGGCGTCGGGACGCTCGGCACGCGCCATTTGCTCGCTGAACACTTGCCCGCCCGCATCGAGCGGCGCCGTCACCGACGCTTGCACGATTTCCGCACGCAAGCCCAGCTGCTGCATGGTTTCCTCATACCCCTGGGCCCGCTTGCGCGCGCGGAAATCGCTGCCGATGCCGCTGTCGACGTAGACGATGCGCCGGTAGCCTTGCCCGTGCAAGTACAAGGTCATGTCGCGCCCCGTGGCGATATGCGAAAAGCCGATCTGCGGATACGGCCGCTCGGGGCGGATATCCCACGTTTCGATGACGGGAATCTGCAAGCCCGCCAGCAAGGTTTCCGTGGCGGCACTGTGATCGGCGCCCGTCAGCACGAGCGCGCGCGGCGACCAGCCGAGAAAGGCGCGCACCACCTTCTCTTCCGTCTCGATCGAGTAATCGTGGGTGGCCAGGAGCAACTGGTAATTGTGCTGCGACAAGGTGGTCGACAAGCCCTGGATGGTTTCCGCAAAGATGGAGTTCGACACGCTGGGCACGATGGCGCCCACGATGCGGCCCTGGGTCGAGGCCAGGCCGCCGGCCGCCTCGTTGCGGATGTAGCCGAGATGGTCGATGGCGCTCTTGATACGGTCGCGCGTTTCCTGCGACACGCGGTCCGGTTCCTTGAAATAGCGCGACACGGAAATGGCCGAGGTCTGTGCCAATTTGGCCACATCGAACACGGTGCTGCGGCCGAGGCCGCGCCGCTTGCGTACTGGGTCGTTCATGGGTACTGCCTTCTCAAAAATCGGTAATCACCACGCATCATGCCATGGCCGCACGCACGGGGGATGCCGGCGTCATGCCGGTGCGCTACGGCTCATCGGCTGGGCCGCAGAAATTTCATCCTGGAAATTGGCGTCAATGAAATCATGCCGATAGTGTAAGGGCTTTGCGCCTGCACCCTGCATTAAATCTGTTGACAGCCCCGTGCGATTCAAATTATATTTCGCTGTACTTGCAATGTTAGCGCTAACAAAGGCGACAAGCAAGACCCGAGACAGCAGCACTGGAACGCCATACGCAGCGGGCCAGGCAACCAAAAAGGACACACATTGAACTCCGCTACCTCCCGCCGCACGCTGGAATCCCTGCGCAGCCAGCGCTGGCTGGCCCCAGACGACATGCGCTCGTTCGCCCACCGCCAGCGCCTGCAGCAGATGGGCTTGCGCCGCGAGGAATTCCTCGACCGCCCCGTCATCGCCATCATCAATACCTGGAGCGACCTGTCGCCGTGCCACTCGCACCTGCGCGAACGGGCCGAGGCCGTCAAGCGCGGCATCCTGCTGGCAGGCGGCTTCCCCGTCGAGCTGCCTGCCCTGTCGCTGGGCGAAGTGATGGTCAAGCCCACCACCATGATCTACCGCAACTTCCTCGCCATGGAAACGGAAGAACTGCTGCGCTCGCTGCCCATCGACGGCGCCGTGCTGCTCGGCGGCTGCGACAAGACCACGCCCGGCATGCTGATGGGCGCCATCAGCATGGACATCCCCGCCATCTTCTGCCCTGCCGGCCCCATGCTCAATGACCGCTACCGCGGCCAGAGCGTGGGCGCGGGCACGCACACCAAGAAATTCTGGGACGACTACGTGGCCGGCGACATCGCCAAGCCCGAGTGGATCAAGCTCGAAGCGAAGATGACGCGCTCGCCCGGCACCTGCAACACCATGGGCACGGCGTCCACCATGACGTCCATCGTCGAAGCGATGGGCTTTACCTTGCCGGGCGCCACCAGTATTCCCGCCATGGACGCCAATCACGTACGCATGGCCTCGCAATGCGGCGAGCGCATCGTCGGCATGGTGTGGGAAGACTTGAAGCCGTCGCGCTTCTTCACCCGCGCCGCGCTGTCGAATGGCGTGGCCGCCTACATGGCGCTCGGCGGCTCGACCAATGCGGCCATTCACCTGGTCGCCATCGCCGGGCGCGCCGGCCTGGCCCTGTCGCTCGATGAAATGGATGCGATGGCGCAAAAAGTCCCGGTCATCGCCAACCTCTTCCCGTCCGGCGACAAGCTGATGGAAGATTTCTTCTATGCGGGCGGCATGTCGGCCCTGCTCAAGGAAATCGCGCCGCAGCTGGACTTGACGGCCTTGACTGTCACGGGCCGCAGTCTGGGCGAAAACATCGCCGACGCCGTGTGCCTCGACGACAGCGTGATCCGCAAGGTGTCGCAGCCGGTGGCCGACGGCGCGGCGCTGGCCGTGCTGCGCGGCAACCTGTGCCCTGGCGGCGCCGTCATCAAGCCGTCGGCCGCCAATCCGAAATTCGCCAAGCACCGGGGCCGCGCCCTCGTGTTCGACTCGAACGCGGAGATGCTGGCGCACATCCACGCGCCGGACCTCGACATCGATGAAAACACGGTCCTGATCCTGCGCAACGGCGGCCCCATCGGCGCGCCCGGCATGCCGGAATGGGGCAATCTGCCCGTGCCGAAAAAGCTGCTGCAGCAAGGCATCCGCGACATGGTGCGCATCTCCGACGCGCGCATGAGCGGCACCCACTACGGCACCTGCGTATTGCACGTGACGCCGGAAGCGGCCGTGGGCGGTCCGCTGGCTTTGGTGCGCAACGGCGACATGATCGAACTCGACATCGCCGCGCGCAGCCTGAACATGGACGTGACGGACGAGGAACTGGCGCGCCGCCGCGCCGAATGGCAGGCGCCGGCGCAAAAATATGCGCGCGGCTACACCAAGCTGTACATGGAGCACGTGACGCAGGCCGACCAGGGCTGCGACCTGGACTTCTTGCTGGGCAACGCCGCCACGCCCGAGCCGCCAATCTTCTGACGCCGCCGTCTTCCCTACATATATATAGAGAGCAAAAAGTAAATATGGATATCCTGGACAACCGCTTCCGCGCCCTGCTGGCGGACAAAGCAGTACCGCTGGGCAGCTGGCTGATGGCCGGCACGCCCGTGACGGCCGAAGCCATGGGCTGCGCCGGCTTCGACTGGCTGGTGCTGGACATGGAACACGTGCCTATCGACTACCAGGACGCCTACCAGATCCTGCAGGCAGTGGGCGGCACGCCGGCCTGCCCCGTCGTGCGCCTGGCCTGGAACGACCTCGTGCAGATCAAGCGCGCGCTCGACATCGGCGCGCAAACCCTGATGTTCCCGTTCGTGGAAAACGCCGCTGAAGCGCGCAGCGCCGTGGCCGCCACCCGCTATCCGCAGCCGGGCCAGGCTATTTCCGGGACGCGCGGCTTTGCAGCCATGCACCGCGCCAGCCGCTATGGCACCGTGCCCGACTACGCCACCCGCGCCAACGGCGCCGTCTTCTCGATTATCCAGCTGGAAACGCCGGCCGCCCTGGCGCAGCTGGAAGAGATCGCCGCCATCGATGGCGTCGACGCCCTGTTCGTGGGACCCGGCGACCTGTCGGCAGCGATGGGCCATATCGGCAATATCGGCCATCCAGATGTCCAGGCGGCGATTGCCGACGCGGCCCGCCGCGCCCGCGCCATCGGCAAACCCATCGGCATTGTCGGCCCCTCGCCGGAAATGGTGCACACTTTCATCCATTACGGCTATGACTACGTGGCCATCGCCTCGGACATGGGCATGATGATGCGCCAGGCCAATGCCTTTATCACGGCCCTGAAACCGTCGCTGGCGAAAGCCCTCGACACGGGTGCCTACTAATCTATTTCTGTTGCAACGCACGTAGCGCGCTCAGACGCGTCATTCGCATCTTTTGGAGACAAGCATGTCAGGTGTAAAACTGGAAAAGGTCGTCAAGAAGTACGACAACGGCGTCGAAGTCATTCATGGCATCGACCTGGAAATCAAGCAAGGCGAATTCGTCGTCTTCGTGGGCCCTTCGGGTTGTGGAAAATCAACCCTGATGCGCATGGTCGCGGGGCTCGAGACCATCACGGGCGGCACCATCTCCATCGAGGGACAGGTCATCAACGACTTGCCGCCGCGCGAGCGCGACATCGCCATGGTGTTCCAGGACTATGCGCTGTATCCGCACAAGTCCGTGTTCGACAACCTGGGTTTTGGCTTGAAGCTGCGCAAGTTTCCGAAGGCGGAAATCGAACAGCGCGTGCGCGCCGCCGCCACCATCCTGAAAATCGACCACTTGCTCGACCGCAAGCCGCGCGCCCTGTCCGGTGGCCAGCGCCAGCGCGTGGCCATGGGCCGCGCCATCGTGCGCCAGGCCAAGCTGTTCCTGTTCGATGAACCGCTGTCGAACCTGGATGCCCTGCTGCGCTCGGAAATGCGCACGGAAATCAAGAAACTGCACCAGCGCATCGGCGCCACCACCATTTACGTCACGCATGACCAGGTCGAAGCGATGACCCTGGCCGAGCGCATCGTCGTGCTGTCCGGCGGCAACATCATGCAGGTCGGCACGCCGGACCAGATCTACAACGAACCCGTGTCGAAATTCGTCGCGGGATTCACGGGTTCGCCGCCGATGAACTTCCTCGGCGCCAAGGTGGCGCGCAACGGCGCCGGCCAGGCCGAGATTGTGCTGGGCGCAGCGCGCCTGGCCCTGCCGCCGGCACGCCAGGCCGCCTGCGGCAAGCTCGATGGCCGCGCCGTGGAATTCGGCATCCGCCCGGAAGACATCACGCTGGAAGCGGCCGGCAGCGCCAGCGCCGCCCTGGCCGCGACTGTCGTGGTGGTCGAACCGCTGGGCGCGGAAACGCTCGTCATCTTCCAGTGCGAAGGCGGCGAATTGACGGCGCGTTTGCCGCCCACGTTTGCCCTGGCGCCAGGGCAGCAAGTGACGGTGCAGTTGGACATGGAGAAATTCCATCTGTTCGATCCGCAGGGCGGCGCGGTACTGCCATCCCGATAAGCCGCGCACAAGCGGCATTCCCATACCAAAACAGGAGACAAACATCATGCGTATCAAATCCCTCGTCCTGGCGCTCGGCGCCACGTTCGTTCTTGCCACTGCGGCCCACGCGCAAACGGTGAAGGTTTTCGTCGGCGGCCAGGAGCGCCCCGAAGTCATGCGCGAACTGTTCACCAAGTTCATGGCGGCCAATCCCGGCGTCAAGATCGACCTGGAAACGGGCGGCGCCACGTCCGAGCTGCAGCAGAAATACCTGAACACCGTGCTGTCGGCCGGCGACACCACCCTGGACGTCTTCCTGATCGACATCATCCGCCCGGCCCAGTACGCGTCGGCCGGCTGGATCGAAAGCCTGGACAAATACCTGGGCGCCGACCGCGACAAGATCATGGGCCAGTACCTGCCCGCCTACAAGCAAGCGAATATGGTCGACAACAAGGTCGTGGCCCTGCCCGCCTTTGCCGACGCCATGTTCCTCTACTACCGCAAGGACTTGCTCGCCAAGTACAAGCTGGCGGCGCCGAAAACCTGGGATGAGCTGGCCACCGTGGCGCGCACCATCCAGTCCGGCGAAAAGAATCCGGAATTGCAAGGCATCAGCTTCCAGGGCAAGGCCATCGAAGGCGCCGTCTGCACCTTTTTGCTGCCGTACTGGAGCCAGGGCGGCGAACTGGTCACCAACGGCAAGCTGACCCTGGACAAGCCCAAGGCGGAAGCGGGCCTGGCCATGTGGCGCAAGCTGGTCGACCAGGGCGTGGCGAAAAAGAACATCGCCGAAGTGGCCACCGACGATACGCGCAAGGAATTCCAGGCCGGCAACGTCTTGTTTGCCGTCAACTGGGGTTATGCCTGGAATCACTTCCAGGATGGCGCCGACAGCAGCGTGAAAGATAAAGTCGGCGTCGTCAGCCTGCCGGCCATGGCGGGCGGCAAAACTGCCTCGTGCATCGGCGGCTGGCAATGGGCCGTGTCCTCGTTCTCGAAGAACAAGGAAGCGTCGGCCAAGCTGGTGCGCTGGCTGTCGAGCCCGGAAGTGTCGAAGCAGCTGGCCATCAAGGCCTCCAACCTGCCCGTCTACCCGTCCGTCTACCAGGACAAGGAAGTGCTGGCCGCCAATGGCTGGTTCGCCGATGCCCTGCCGGTGGTGCAAAGCGCCCGTTCGCGCCCCGTCACGCCGCGCTACAGCGAAGTGTCCGAAGCCGTGCGCGTCAATACAAATGCCGTGATGGCGGGCGTGAAAACGCCGGCGGCCGGCGTGGCCGAGATCGAAAACCGGGTCAAGCGCATCCTGCGCTAACCGGCATGCGCCCGTGCCGCCACGACGGCGGCCCGAGCGGCACACGCATACGCACACCGCAACAGACGAGGAAATCATGAGGCAACGCACCCTGAAAAGCCGCATCACGGACCCCAGCGAAACGACGCTGGCCTGGGTCCTGCTGACGCCGGCGATTCTGTTTTTACTGCTGATCGTGGCCTACCCGGTCAGCAAACTGATCTACAACAGCTTTTTCGACATCCGCCTGTCCGGCGGCAGCCTGCCCAGTTTCGTGGGCCTGGACAACTACAAGATGGCGCTGGAAGACAGCCTGTTCTGGAAGTCGCTGAAAAACACCATCATCATTACCGTCGTCACCGTGCCGGGCGCGCTGGTGGCGGGCCTGGGCTTGGCCATGCTGGCCAACATGCCGTTCAAGTACCGCTGGCCCGTGCGCCTGGCGCTGCTGCTGCCGTGGGCACTGCCGCTGGCTTTCGTCGGCCTGATCTTCGCCTGGTTCTTCCACAGCGAATACGGCCTGGTGAACGACATCATCCGCCGCATCGACCTGCTGATCCCCGGCCTGGGCTGGGAACCGCAAATCTGGTTCAACTCGCCCGCGCTGACGATGGCCGCCATCTGCATCACGACCATCTGGAAAACCTCGTCGTTCATGGCCCTGATTTTGCTGGCCGGCCTGCAAACGATCCCCGCCTCGCTGTATGAAGCGGCCGAAGTGGACGGCGCCAGCAAGTGGAAGCAATTTACGGAAGTGACGCTGCCGCTGCTGGTGCCATCGATGCTGGTGGCGCTGATCTTCCGCACGCTGACGGCCATCCAGTCCTTCGATATTCCGTACAACATGCCTGGCCCTGGCGACGAAACCAAGACCCTGGCCATGTATATCCAGTCCAATACGGTGGACTACCTTGACGTGGGCTACGGCTCGACCCTGGCGGTGTTCATGTTCCTGCTGTCGATGGCCACCACGTTCGTATATCTGAAATATGTAAGAGGAGACAAAGAATGAGCGGCCTGTTTTCATCGAAGCGCCTGCGCTGGTTCGCCGCCGCGATCGTCATCCTCAACGGCGTCTTCCCCGCCCTGTGGATTTTGTTTACCTCGCTGAAAACCGAGAGCGAGCTGACGCAAAAGCCGATCACCTACTGGCCGCACGAACCGACCATCGGCAATTTCATCTCGGCCTTCCAGGACCAGCCGCTGCTGACGTTCCTGACCAACAGCCTGATCGTGGCCGGCCTGTCGACTCTGCTCAGCCTGTTCATCAGCGCGCTGGCCGCGTATGCGATCGCCCGCTTGCGCCTGCGTTTCCGTGGCCTGATCCTGACAGCCATCATCGGCGTGTCGATGTTCCCGCTGGTGACCCTGATGGTGCCGCTGTTCGAAATCATGCGCAGCCTGGGCTTGCTCAATTCCTACTGGGCGCTCGTGCTGCCGTACACGGTGCTGAACCTGCCCATCTGCACGCTGATGATGGTGAGCTTTTTCCAGGATATCCCGCGCGACATCGAAAACGCGGCCATGCTCGACGGCTGCACCCGCCTGAGCGCCCTGTGGCGCATCGTGCTGCCGCTGGCCGCGCCTGGCGTGGCGACGGCCGCCATCCTCGCGTTCGTCAATTCCTGGGACGAGTTCCTGCTGGCGCTGTCGATGAATTCGGCCGTGGCTTACCGCACCCTGCCCGTCGGCATCCAGCTGTACCAGGGCGAGTTCGCCTTCCCGTGGCCGATCATTTCGGCGGCGCTGGTAGTGGCTATCGTGCCCATCGTCGTGCTGATCGTGATCTTCCAGGAAAAGGTCGTCAGCGGCCTGACCTCGGGCGGCTTGAAGGGCTGAGGCTGAAAATGAACCACCAGCCTCCCTTCACCCTCGCGCATGGCGACTGCCACGCCGACGTTCACCCGGCTACGGGTGGCGCGCTGACGGCGCTCCGCTGGCGCGGGCGCGACATCCTGCGCGCCGCGCCCAGCTGTGCCAGTGCCAATGTGCGGCAGATGGCCTGCTATCCCTTGGCGCCGTATTCGAACCGCATCGGCAACGCCGTGCTGCAAGCCGATGGCCACGCGCATGCGCTACGCGCCAACTTCCCGCCCGAGCCGCACAGCATCCACGGCTTCGGCTGGCAGCGCGCCTGGCACGTGGCGGCGCGAACAAGCGACAGCGCCGAACTGCTGCTCGTGCATGGCGGCGACGCCGACTGGCCGTTCGCCTGCACGGTGCAGCAAACCGTGCTGCTCGACGAAGCCGGCCTGCGCCTGACTTTATCGGTGCGCAATGACGACGCGCGCGCCATGCCCGCCGGCCTGGGTTTTCACCCCTACTTCCCGCTGGCCCCTGGCCTGCGCCTGCAGGCGCAGTGGGATGGCGTGTGGAACATGGGCGACGACCACTTGCCGGCCGGTCTCGCGCCCGTGGCGCAGGCGTCGCCATTCGCCACGCCGCAGCCGGTGGCCGGCTGGCAGGCGGACAATTGCTACAGCGGCTGGACGGGCCGCGCCAGCCTCGATTACGGCGATTATGCCGTGCACCTGTCGGCCAGCGACAATTGCGGCCACCTCGTCTGCTTCGCGCCGAACGATGAGCGCAGTTTCATCGCCATCGAACCCGTCACGCACGCGAATAACGCGTTTGCGCTGGCCGCGCGCGGCGCGCAGGGCACGGGCATGCGCTTGCTGGCGCACGGCGAGAGCCTGCACATCGCCATGCGCCTGGCAATCGAGGAGAAACAGCATGCGTGAATGGCAAGCCGAACTCGTGCTCGATGCGCGCGCCCAGCTGGGCGAATGCCCGCTGTGGAGCGTGGCCGAGCAGTGTCTGTACTGGATCGACATCGCCGGGCGCCGTTTGCACCGCTACGATCCGGCGACAAACCTCGATCGTGTCTGGTGGGTGCCGTGCGAGCCGGGCTGCATCGCCCTGGCTGAAAAGGGCGGCCTGGTGGCGGCCCTGCGCGACGGTTTCTACCGTTTTTATCCGCAGGAAGGCTTGCTCGACAAGCTGGCCGATGCACCGTACGACAGCCGCGACATGCGTTTCAACGATGGCCGCTGCGACAGCGCCGGGCGGTTCTGGGCCGGCGCCATGTACGAGCCGCGCACGGCGGAACTGGCCGCCATGTTTTGCCTGGAACGGGGCGCCACGCGCCTGGGCTGGGGGCCGCAACAGGATCTTGGCGTCAAAGTCAGCAACGGCCTGGCCTTCGCGGCCGACGGGAAATCCCTGTTCCAGTCCGACACGCCGAACCACGTGATCTACCGTTTCGCGTTTGACGCGGCCAGCGGCCAGGTGGGCGAGCGCCAGCTGTTCGCGCGCCTTCCCGTCAAGGGCGAAGAAGCCGTGTACGGCGGCCGCCCCGATGGCGCGGCCATCGACGCGGAAGGCTGCTACTGGAGCGCGCAGTACGAAGGCGGCCGGGTGCTGCGCTTTTCGCCGCAGGGCGAGATCATCGGCATCGTGCACGTGCCCGTCGCGCGCCCCACCATGATCGCCTTTGGCGGCGCCGACCTGCGCACCCTGTACATCACCAGCGCGCGCGAAGGCGCAAGCGACGATGAACTGGCGCGCCAGCCGCAGGCCGGCGGCCTGTTTGCCGTGCGCCTGGACGTGGCCGGCCGCCCCGAACCCCTTTACCGGGATTGATACCCCACAATTTGCCCCCGAGGACAGCATGAACGCCAACATCACTCTCTACCCCAGCCTGCAGGACCGCGTGGTCTTCGTCTCCGGCGGCGGCTCCGGCATCGGCGCTGCGCTCGTCGAACACTTCGCCCTGCAAGGCGCGCAAGTGGCTTTTTGCGACATCGACCGCGACGCCAGCGCCGCCCTGGCCGCGCGCCTCGCGCCTCTGTGCCGCCATGCGCCCTATTTTGTGTACAGCGACATCCGCGACATCGCCGCCTACCAGGCCAGCCTGGCCGACATCGAAGCGCGTTTCGGCGCCATCCGCGTGCTGCTCAATAACGCGGGCCGCGACGACCGCCACAGCCTGGCAGAACTGACGCCCGAGTACTGGGACAACTGCCTGGCCCTGAACCTCAAGCACCATGTGTTCGCCATCCAGCAGGTGGCACCCGGCATGGCGGCCGCCGGGGGCGGCTCCATCATCAACCTCGGCTCGATTTCATGGATGCGCGGGCGCCCCAACCTGGTCGGCTACACCACGTCCAAGGCCGGCATCGCGGGCCTGTCGCGCACCCTGGCGCGCGAACTGGGCGAACAGAATATCCGCGTCAACGCCATCGCCCCGGGCGCCATCGTCACCGACCGCCAGGCCGCCCTGTGGCGCGATCCCGAGGAAGACCGGCGTTTCATCGAACTGCAATGCCTGAAATACCGGCTTGATGCGGGCCACGTGGCCCGCACGGCCCTGTTCCTGGCGGCCGACGATTCGGACGGCATCACGGGCCAGAACATCATCGTCGACGCGGGCCTCGCGCAAGTATCTGTAGCGGGTTAAGCCGCATCACCCATCCAAGGAGAACCCTCATGTTGAACCTGCAAGACGCAAGCCTGTTGAAACAACAATGTCTGATCGACGGCGTCTGGTGCGATGCCGATGACGGCGCCACCATCGATGTCACCAACCCGGCCACGGGCGCAGTCATCGCCACCGTGCCGCGCATGGGCGCGTTGGAGACGCGGCGCGCCATCGCCGCCTCGCACGCGGCCTTCAGGCTGTGGCGCAAGCAGACGGTGAAGGCGCGCGCCACGGTGCTGCGCGCCTGGCATGCCCTGATTGTGCAGCACGCGGACGACCTGGCGCTGATCCTCACCAGCGAGCAAGGCAAGTCGCTGGCGGAAGCGAAGGGCGAGATCGTCTCGAACGCGGCCTACCTGGAATGGTTTGCCGAGGAAGGCAAGCGCGCGTATGGCGACGTGATCGCGCCGCCGTCGAACGACAAGCGCATCGTCGTCATCAAGCAGCCGATCGGCGTGTGCGCGGCCATCACGCCGTGGAATTTCCCGAATGGCATGATCACGCGCAAGGCCGGCCCTGCCCTGGCGGCCGGCTGCGCCATGGTCCTGAAACCGGCGTCGCAAACGCCGCTATCGGCCCTGGCCCTGGGCGAACTGGCGCTGCGCGCCGGCGTGCCGCCCGGCGTCTTCAATGTGGTGACGGGCGCGGCGCAGGCGATCGGCACGGAACTGTGCCACAACGACCTGGTGCGCAAGATCACGTTTACGGGATCGACGGAAGTGGGCGCCTGGCTGTCGCGCGAAGCGGCCGGCACGATCAAGAAGCTGTCGCTGGAACTGGGCGGCAACGCACCCTTCATCGTCTTCGAGGACGCCGACATCGACGCGGCCGTCGAAGGCGTGCTGATGTCGAAATACCGCAACAGCGGCCAGACCTGCGTGTGCGCCAACCGCATCTACGTGCAGGACAGCATCTACGACGACTTCGCCGCTCGCCTGGTGGCCAAGGTGGCCGAGCTGAAACTGGGCAATGGCCTGGACGCTGGCGTGACGCAAGGCCCGCTGATCGATGAAAACGCCGTGCGCAAGATCGAGCAGCATATCGCCGACGCGCTGGCCAAGGGCGGCAAGCTGGCCATCGGCGGCAAGCGCCACGCGCTGGGCGGCAGCTTTTTCGAGCCCAGCGTGGTATTGGAAGCGAACAGCGACATGCTGGTCGCCACCGAGGAAACCTTCGCCCCGCTGGCGCCCCTGTTCCGCTTCGGCAGCGAAGACGAAGTCGTCGCCATGGCCAACGCCACGCAATTCGGCCTGGCCGGTTATTTCTACAGCCGCGACCTGGGCAGGGTCTGGCGCGTGGCGGAAGAACTGGAAGTGGGCATGGTCGGCATCAACACGGGCATGATCGCCAATGAAATGGCGCCGTTCGGCGGCGTCAAGCATTCGGGCATGGGCCGCGAAGGCTCGCATTACGGCATGGACGACTTTCTCGATATCAAATATTTATGCATGGGAGGGATTTGATTATTTAATGTAGGCAAGGCAGGGATCAGCAACAATACACCTATAAAAACACAGGAGACAGGATCATGCAAACGACGTTACGCAAGACCACATTGGCCGCGGCCATCACGGGCACCCTTTTCTCGGCGTCATTTGTTAGCGCTAACGCGCGCGCCGACGAACTGAGCGACATGAAAGCCATGCTGGCCCAGTTGCAGGACCGGGTGGCGCAGATGGAAGCGAAGGCGGCCCAACCTGCACCTGCGGCGGCACCTGCCGCAGCCATGGCAGCAGCGCCAGCGGCGGCATCCGTGAAACCCGTCACCGGCTTCAACTGGAAGCTGTACGGCCGCGGCGACATCGGCTATACGGTCTCGCGCGGCAAGGATGCCAGCGGGCGCCAGTTGACGAACCACCGCCTGAACCAGGGCGAGATGGCCAGCCGCCTGGGCCTGACGGGCGCCTGGGTCTTCAGCGATGAATACAAGGCCATCTTCGGCGTCGAGACGGGTCTCAACCTGTTCAACGGCAACGCGGGCGGCGGCACGCAAAACAACACCACCTCGTCCGTGCTGTTCAACCGCGGTTCCACCGTCGGCTTTGCATCGACCACCTGGGGCTCGATCGAAGGCGGCACCATGTACATGGCGCCGTTCTGGGTGTCGCTGGGGGCCGACCTGGCGTCGGCGCACAACTACGGCGCCAACGACTTCAGCGCCCTGTTCTCGCTCACGCGCCCCGAATCCCTGGGCCGCTACCTGAAAGACCCCGTGACGGGCAACGCCAGCAAGACGACTAGCCTGGCCGGCAACAACTCGGGCACGGCCCTGTTCTACGGCAATGCGCTGCGCTACCGCAGCCCCACCTGGAACAACGTCTCGGCCGAGGTATCGTATTCGGCCGGCCAGCAGGCGTCTTCCGCCACCGACCTGGAAAACGATGGCCGCAGCTGGGCCGCCAACGTGCTGTACAAAAAGGGCGATCTGTTCCTCGGCTATGCGCACATGGATTACCAGCAGAGCAACGACATCAGTACGGCCGGCACGCCGAATTTCATCAAGCGCAACCAGGTGACGGATATCGTCGGCGCGCGCTACAAGTGGCACGATTTTACTTTGGGCGGTTCCTACACGTCCTACCGGGTGTCGAACGCGGGCGGCTATGCGGCCGACGCCTTCGGCGTGTCGGGTGCGTACGACATCGGCAAGCACCGCATCGAGGGCAGCCTGGCGCACATCAGCTATGACGGCGCCAACGCCAGGGGCGCGTTCGGCGCGAACACGGGCGATGGCGTGGGCAAGCCGAAGTCGACCGCGTACTCGCTGGGCTACCTGTACAACTTCCAGCCTACCCTGTCGTTCTATGCCTATGCCACGCGCATCGCCAACAACAGCCACGCCAAGCTGGGCGTATTGCAGTTCCGGGGGGACAATAACTACTTCGGCTACAGCCCCGTCGAGCTGACCGCCGGCATGTTCCTCGTCTTTTAATGAATACTTAATTGTTGATGCACCGCCGGCCCGCCGCATGCCCCGCCATGCGGCGGCCGGTTTTCACAGGAGTTGATCGTCATGCAGTACACACTACACCAGGAAAATGACAGCGTCGCCCTGCGCTGCGCCGGCCGCTTGCTGCTGCGCCACAGCGTCGATGCGCCATGCGTGTTCGTCGGCCAAGGCCGCGAAAGCATGGAAATGTACCGAGGTAATTTCGAGATCGAGGATTACGTCGAGGAGCGCAATGCCCTGCGTGCGCTGACCGTCACGCAGGAGGACGACGCCGCCACCCTGAGCTTTGCGCGCCATGCGGGCGAAGCACCGCAACTGGTGCTGGCCGTGCAATCGCAGCCGCATGGCGTGCACCTGGTGGTGCGCTACGCGGCGCCGGGCTGGAACCGGCTGTGGCTGCGCCTGCCCGCAGAACAGGACGAACATGTGTGGGGCTGCGGCGAGCAGATGTCGTACTTCGACCTGCGCGGGCGCCACTTCCCCCTGTGGACGTCGGAGCCGGGCGTGGGCCGCGACAAGTCGACGCATCTGACGTGGCAAGCGGACGTGACGTCCAAGTCGGGCGGCGACTACTACCACACGAATTATCCGCAACCGAGCTTCATCTCGTCGCAGCGCTATTGCCTGCATGCGGAAACGACGGCGTATGCGGACTTCGATTTCCGCCAGCCGGATTTCCACGAATTGCAATTCTGGGCCATGCCAGAGCGCCTGGAATTCATGCTGGCCGACACCTTCGTCGACCTGGTGGGCGTCGTCTCGCAGCGCTTCGGCCGCCAGCCGCAATTGCCGGCATGGCTACAGAATGGCGCCATGCTGGGACTGAAAGGCGGCGAGGAGCACGCGCGCGCCATCCTCGCGCAGGCGCAGGAACACGGCTTGCCCGTCAGCGCCCTGTGGTGCGAAGACTGGGTCGGCTTGCGCCAGACCTCGTTCGGCAAACGCTTGTTCTGGGACTGGCGCTGGCAGCCGCAGCGCTACCCTGACCTGAAGAACTGGATCGCCGACCTGGGCAAACAGGACATCCGCTTCCTCGGCTACGTCAATCCTTACCTGTGCAACGATGGCACCTTGTACCAGGAAGCGCTGCAGCAGGGCTTTTTGGCGACCGCCATGGATGGCGGCGCCTACCTGGTCGACTTCGGCGAATTCGATTGCGGCGTCGTCGACTTCACCAATCCGGCGGCCGCGCTGTGGTTCGAGGAACGCATCCTGCGCCAGGAAATGCTCGATTTCGGCCTGTCCGGCTGGATGGCCGATTTCGGCGAATACCTGCCGATCGACCTGCGCCTGCACAATGGCGCCGACGCGCGCCTGATGCACAACGCGTGGCCGACCTTGTGGGCCGAAGTCAATGCGCGCGCCATCGAACGGGCCGGCAAGACGGGCGACGCCACTTTCTTCATGCGCGCCGGCTACACGGGCGTGCAGGCGCACTGCCCGCTGCTGTGGGCGGGCGACCAGTCGGTCGACTTCAGCCGACACGACGGCTTGCAGACGGTGATCTGCGGCGCCCTGTCGTCTGGCCTCCTGGGCAATGCCTACCACCACAGCGACATCGGCGGCTATACGAGCTTGTTCGGCAACCTGCGCACGGCCGAGCTGTTCCAGCGCTGGACGGAGATGGCCGTGTTTACATCGATGATGCGCACGCACGAAGGCAACCGTCCCGACGAAAACTTCCAGTTCTACCAGGATGAAGAGGTATTTCGCCACTTTGCCCGCATGACGCGGCTGCACGTGGCGCTGGCGCCGACCATCCGCGCCTTGGCCGAAGACGCCGTGGCGCGCGGCCTGCCGCTGCAACGCCCGCTGTTCCTGCACTATGAACACGACCGCGCCACCTACGCCATCCAGGACCAGTACCTGTTCGGCCCCGACCTGCTGGTGGCGCCCGTGCATGCGGCCGGCGCCGCGCGCTGGAGCGCCTACCTGCCGCAGGGCGACGCCTGGATCCACCTGTGGAGCGGCGCCGTGTTCGAAGGCGGCCAGCGCGTGGAAGTCGGCGCGCCGCTGGGCCAGCCGCCCGTCTTCGTGCGGCACGGCTGCGCGCAGCAAGACTTCTTCCTGTCGCTGGCGAAATGAGCCTGGCATGAGCGTGGCGTCGCACTTGCTGTTCCTGGCCTGCGTGGCGCTGGCCAGCGTGGCGCAGAACCTGACGGGCTTTGCGTTTGGCCTGATCCTGCTGGGCCTGACGGCCGTGCTGCACCTGGCCAGCCTGGGCGACGTCGCCAACGTGGTCAGCGTGCTGGTGCTGGTGAATGCCGCCATCACGTTTGGCCGCACGCGCCCGCAGCTGGCCTGGCCCGTGTTCGGCCCCTCGCTGGCCGTCAGCCAGCTGGGCGTGGGCGCGGGCGTGGCCCTGCTGGGCTGGTTCAGCGCGCAGCAAGTGAGCGTGCTGCGCTTCCTGCTCGGCTGCGCCATCGTCGTCTGCGCCTTCATGCTGGTGCTGCGCGCCAGCGCGCGGGCGCGGCAGTCAAGCCTGCCCGCGTTTCTGTTCTTCAGCGGCGTGTCCGGCGTGATGGGCGGCCTGTTCGCCAGCGCCGGCCCGCCCATGGTGTACCACCTGTACCGCCAGCCATGGCCGGCCGACATGATCCGCCATTCGCTGATCGTGCTGTTTGCCGCGAATGCCGTGCTGCGCCTGGCCCTCGTGCTGGCGCACGGCCAGTTCAGCATGACGGCATTCTGGCTGACGCTCGAGGCCTTGCCGCTGGTGATGGGCCTGACGTGGCTGGCGCGCCGCCACCCTTCGCGCCTGCCCATCGAACAGGTGCGCCGCGCCGTCTTCGTGCTGCTGCTGATCGCCGGCCTGGCCCTGGTGCTGCCGCCCGTGCTGTCGCTGCTTGCCTGAGGCGGCGCCTTTCCCTTTTACTTTTACAAGACGAACCTTCCATGTCCGCTTCCCGCTTTTCCTCCCTGCCCGCCCACTGCGACCTGCTGGTCGTCGGCGGCGGCATCAACGGCGCCGGCATCGCGCGCGACGCGGCCGGCCGCGGCTTGCGCGTGGTGCTGTGCGAACAGCACGACCTGGCGCAGCACACCTCGTCCGCGTCCACCAAGCTGATACACGGCGGCCTGCGCTACCTCGAATACTATGAATTCAAGCTGGTGCGCAAGGCGCTGCAGGAACGCGAAGTGCTGCTGCGCGCCGCGCCCCACATCATGTGGCCGATGCGCTTCGTCATGCCGCACGACGCCGCCCAGCGCCCCGCCTGGATGATACGCGCGGGCCTGTTCCTGTACGACCACCTGGCCAAGCGCGCCTTTTTGCCCGCCTCGCAAGGCATCGCGCTGGACAAGCACGCGGCGGGCGCGCCGCTGAAGGCCGGCTACCGCAAGGGCTTCGTGTACTCCGACGGCTGGGTCGACGACGCGCGCCTGGTGGTGCTCAATGCGCTCGATGCGCAGGAACACGGCGCGCACATCCTCACGCGCACGGCCTGCGTCGATGCGCGCCGCGATGGCGGCGCCTGGCAAGCCACCCTGCAAGCCGAAGATGGCAAGCGCCAGGTGCTGCGCGCGCGCGCCATCGTCAACGCGGCAGGACCGTGGACGGCGCAATTTGCCGGCGCGGCCGGCGGCGGCAAGACGCAGGGGCTGCGCCTGATCAAGGGCAGCCACATCATCGTGCCGCGCCTGTTCGAGCATCCGAACGCCTACATCTTCCAGAACCCGGACCAGCGCATCATCTTCGCCATTCCCTACCAGGATGACTTCACCCTGATCGGCACCACGGACGAGGAATACAAGGGAGAGGTCAGCCAGGTCAAAATCAGCCAGATGGAAATCGCTTACCTGTGCCAGGCAGCGAACCGCTATTTCAAGCGCGAGATCAGCCCCGCCGACGTCGTGTGGACGTATTCGGGCGTGCGCCCGCTGCTCGACGACAGCGCGCAGAACGCGTCGGCCGTCACGCGCGACTACCTGCTGGAAGTGGCGCGCGGCGACGCGGCGACGGGTGCGCCGCTGCTCAATATCTGGGGCGGCAAGATCACCACCTACCGCAAGCTGGCCGAGGAAGCATTGGGCTTGCTGGCGCCCCTGCTGGACAATACCGCCGCGGCGTGGACGGCCGAGGCGCCCCTGCCCGGCGGCGACCTGCAGCAGGCGAACCGGCTGGTGGACAGCCATGATTTCGAGGCTTTTCTCGCCCGCTTCCAGCGCGACCACGCCTGGCTGCCGCCCGCGCTGGCGCGCCGCTATGCGCGCGCCTACGGCAGCCGCGCCACGCGCCTGCTGACGGGCGCCGCCTCGATGGCCGACCTGGGCGCGCAGCTGGCGCCCGGCCTGTACGAGGCTGAAGCGTGCTATCTGATCGAGGTGGAATGGGCCAGGAGCAGCGACGACATCCTGTGGCGGCGCAGCAAGCTGGGATTGCGCTGCACGCCGGCCGACGTGGCACGCGTGCAGCAGTGGCTGGCGGCCCATCTGGCGCAAGAGGTGGCGGCATGACCTACCTGCTGGCCCTCGACCAGGGCACTTCCAGCTCGCGCAGCATGGTGTTCGATGAATCAGGCGCCATCGTCGCCGTGGCACAGCGCGAGTTTCGCCAGCTCTTCCCGCAGCCGGGCTGGATCGAGCACGATCCGATGGAAATCTGGCACAGCCAGCTGGCGACCTGCCGTGAAGTGCTGGCCAAGACGGGCTTGCAGGCCGATGCGCTCGGTGCGCTGGGCATCACCAACCAGCGCGAAACGACGGTGGTATGGGACCGCGCCACGGGCGAACCCGTGTACAACGCCATCGTCTGGCAAGACCGCCGCACGGAAGCGCTGTGCGAAGACTTGCGCGCGCGCGGCCTGGCCGGCGCCATCCACGCCAAAACGGGCCTGGTGCTGGACCCGTATTTTTCCGGCACCAAGCTGCGCTGGATACTCGACGCCGTGCCCGGCGCGCGCGCGCGGGCCATGCGCGGCGAACTGGCCTTCGGCACTATCGATACGTGGCTGGCGTGGAAAATGACGGGCGGCCGCCTGCACGTGAGCGACGTCACCAACGCTTCGCGCACCATGCTGTGGAACCTGCATGAAGGCTGCTGGGATGCGCAGCTGCTCGACTGGCTGGGAATTCCCGCCAGCCTGCTGCCATCCGTCCACCCATCGAGCCACGTATATGGCGAAACGGATGCCGAGGTGCTGGGCAGCCCTGTCATCATCGGCGGCATCGCCGGCGACCAGCAGGCGGCGCTGTTCGGCCAGACCTGCTTCAAGCCGGGCATGGCCAAGAATACCTATGGCACGGGCTGCTTCCTGCTGCTCAATACGGGCGAACAGTGCGCGCAATCGCAGCATGGCCTGATCAGCACGGCCGCCTGCCAGGCGGGCGCGCAGCCGGCGTATGCGCTCGAAGGCAGCGTCTTCATCGGCGGCGCCGTGGTGCAATGGCTGCGCGACGGCCTCGGTGCCATCGGCCACGCGGGCGAAGCGGAAGGCCTGGCCGCCTCCGTGCCCGATTCGGGCGGCGTCGTCTTCGTGCCGTCGTTCACGGGATTGGGCGCGCCGTACTGGGTGCCGTCGGCCAAGGGTGCCATCCTGGGCCTGAGCCGCGGCAGCACGGTGGGCCACATCGCCCGCGCGGCACTGGAAGCGATCGCCTTCCAGAGCGCCGCCCTGCTGGGCGCTATGACGCGCGACGCGCAAGCGCCGATCACGGAACTGCGCGTGGACGGCGGCGCCTGCGCCAACAACCTGCTGCTGCAATTCCAGGCCGACTTGCTGGGCATCCCCGTCGTGCGCCCGCAAGTGATCGAAACGACGGCATTGGGCGCCGCCTACCTGGCGGGCCTGGCCATCGGCCAGTACCGTGGCGTGGAGGAACTGGCGTCGCACTGGCGCGCCGACAGGACGTTTTTGCCCACCATCGGGCGCGACCAGGCGGCCAGCCTGATGCAGCAGTGGGAAGTGGCCGTGCGGCGGTTTACCGGTAATGGAGAACACTGACAAACGTCGGGGCAAAAAAAAGCCCGCTGCGGGAGCGGGCTGAATCTAATTCCTGTGAGGAAGTAGAGGAGACAGATGCATTTTGACGCATTGCGGCATATCACGCCAATCATGTGTTGTGATGAGCGAGATAAGCCCCATCAATATCTTGGCGTGATGCCCTGGTTGCTTACTTGACGCTGCCAGCCGCTTCCTCGATCAGCTTGGCCACTTCCGCCGGATGCGAGCTCATCACCACGTGCGAGGCGCCGTCGATCACGATGGTTTTCTTCGCATTGGCACGCTTGGCCATGAAGGCCAGCGCTTCTGCGGGAATATTCTTGTCTGCCTTGCCGTAGACAAACCAGGACGGGATACCCTTCCAGCCTGGCGCAGGCGAGGCTTCGTTCAGCGCCGCATCCGTGATCGGACGCTGGCCGACCGCCATCAGGCGGGCCTTGGCCGCTGGCAAATCGGCGGCGAACTGGTCGTGGAACTTGGCCTGCTCGATAAACAGATCGTTGCTGCCATCGGCCAGCGGTACGGGCTTGGCCAAAGCCGTGCCCAAGGTGCCGCCCGGATATTTGCCGGACAGGCCAGCGGCCGTCTCGCCGGCATCGGGCGCAAAAGCCGCCACGTAGACCAGCGCCTTGACGTTGCCGCCTGCCTGGGCAGCGGCGCTGATCACCGAACCGCCGTAGGAGTGCCCCACCAGCACGACCGCGCCAGGCACGCTGTTGACGACACGGGCCACGGAATCGGCGTCACTCTTGACGCTGCGCAGATGATTGGCCGCGCCGATGACGGTGTAGCCGTCTTTTTGCAGGATGGCGGCGACGCCGTCCCAGCTCGATGCATCGGCAAACGCGCCATGGACCAGGACGATGGTGGGCTTGACGGCGCCCGCCGCCGAAGCCGGGCTGGCAGGAACGATGCTGGCGAACAAGGTGCCCACGACGGCGGCAATGGACAATGGCTTGATGAATGAGGTCATGATGATTCCCGATATGATTGGAGAGTGGTGACGAGCTGCCCGCATCGGCAGGCGAGTCGAAATACTAGCACTCAACAATGTCATTTTGGCAGCTTAGGCGGCGCCCTGATCTTCCTGCAGGGGCAAGGCCTGGCCCTATGGTCTGGCTGCGGGCCGCTGGTGTTGCCGGCGGTGGACAGCGGCGATGGCGACGCCAAAAAAAAGCCCGCTGCGGGAGCGGGCTGAATCTATTTCCTTGGAGGAGATAGAGGAGACAGATGAATGATGCCGCGTCGCAGCATATAAAACCACTTTATATTCGTGATGTCAGAAATACGCGATAGTGATATTAGGGGCAACGAAGAATTCCACACGGCAACTTTTATGCTGCCGCTTCCGTTTTCCCGTCGCCAGAACGCAACATATTCTTGATGCCCCGCAGCGCCTGCCGCACGCGAGCCTCGTTTTCGATCAGGGCGAAGCGCACGTATTCATCGCCATATTCGCCGAAACCGATGCCGGGCGACACACTGACCTTGGCCTTCTGCAGCAGCAGCTTGGCAAATTCCAGCGAACCCAGGTGGCGGTACGCTTCCGGAATATGCGCCCAGATATACATCGACGCCTTCGGTTTTTCCACCATCCAGCCCGCTTCATGCAAGCCTTTCACCAGCACGTCGCGGCGGCGCTGGTACTGGGCGCAGATGTCCGTCACGCAGCTTTGGTCGCCTTCCAGCGCGGCAATGGCGGCCACTTGCACTGGCGTGAAACTGCCGTAGTCGTGGTAGCTCTTGATGCGCGCCAGGGCCGCCACCAGTTCCGCATTGCCCACCATGAAGCCGATGCGCCAGCCCGCCATGTTGTAGCTTTTCGACATGGTGAAAAACTCGACGGCCACATCGCGCGCGCCGGGCACCTGCATGATGGACGGCGCCTTCCAGCCATCGAAGGTAATGTCGGCGTATGCGAGGTCATGCACCACCAGGATATTGTGCTGCTTCGCCAGCGCGACGACTCTTTCAAAAAATTCCAGCTCCACGCATTGCGCAGTGGGGTTGGACGGAAAGCCCAGCACCATCATCTTCGGTTTCGGATAGCTTTCGCGGATCGCCCGTTCCAGTTCGGCAAAGAAGTCCACGCCCGGCCCCATGCGCACGGAGCGGATGTCGGCGCCCGCGATCACGGCGCCCCAGATGTGGATCGGGTAACTGGGGTTCGGCACCAGCACCGTGTCGCCACGGTCGAGTGTTGCCAGCATCAGATGGGCCAGGCCCTCTTTCGAGCCGATGGTGACAATGGCTTCGCTGTCCGGGTCGATGTCAACCTCGTAGCGCTTCTTGTACCAGTGCGAAATGGCGCGGCGCAGGCGCGGAATGCCTTTTGACGCGGAATAGCCATGCGTGTCGGGGCGTTTCACCGTCTCGACCAGCTTGTCCACGATGTGGGCCGGCGTGGCGCCATCGGGATTGCCCATCGACATGTCGATGATGTCCTCGCCACGGCGGCGCGCGGCCATCTTGAGCTCGGCGGTGATATTGAAAACGTAGGGGGGAAGGCGATTGATGCGCGAAAAGCTGCGCGGAGCTTGGCTGTCGGTCATGGTATCTCTATACGTAAGCGCCCGGATCCGTCCGAGCGACGTTGGCACAATGCGTGTGCCTGCAGTGATACTAACCCGAGCTTGCGGAAACTGGCAAGGCCGATTCGGACACGCTACAATGCGTACTGATCGAAAATGAGCGCACCGGTTGGTAACCCGGTAAGTGCCCGGCGCAGTCCGGCATGCTCCCGCCCACGCGGACCCACGGCGCTGACTCTTGGCTGTACCACCAGCCGGGGAGGTGTTCTGGTTCGTGCATTTTTCCCGCCGTGCCATCCCTCCCCTGCATTGATGAGGAATGAATACGGATGGCAACACACGACACCGCAGTAGATGGCATGACCCTGGACCGCGCCGGCATGGAACAGCAGTTGGCGCAATCGGTACGCCACTTCATCGATTGCGCGTTCGACGGCGAAGACTTGTCGCGCCTCGATTTGCAAGGCTGCACTTTCGAGCGCTGCACCTTTGCCGACACCAACTTGTTCGCCAGCAAACTGGCGCGCAGCACCTGGCGCCGCTGCCGCGCAGGCAGCGCCGATTTCGAATCCGTCGACGCCGTCGACGCCAGTTTCGAAGGCTGCGACCTGAACAACACGAAATGGCGGCGCGCCAAGCTGGCCTCGGCAACCTACCGCGGCTGCAAGCTGACGGGCGCGTCTTTCGAGGAAGTGGCCCACCTGGGCCTCACCTTCGAAGACAGCCTGCTGGTGGGCGCCGACTTGCGCGGCTTCTCGTTTCGCAAGGCGACCTTAAAACAGCTGGATTTTTCCGACGCCTACCTGGCCGGCTGCGATTTCCGCGAGGCCGTCTTCGAAGGCGGCAGCCTGCGCAATGCCACCATCAAACTGGCGAAGTTCCAGGGCGCGGACTTGCGCGGCACCGATATCGACGGTTTCAAATTGAGCGAAGCGGCCTTGCTGAAAGGCGCCGTCATCACGCATGCGCAGGCGGCGAACTTCATGCGCGCGCTCGACCTGGTGGTGATTTGATCTGAACAGACAAAAAAAGCCCGCTACGGAAGCGGGCTGAATCTATTTCCTTGGAGGAGATAGAGGAGACAAGTGCATCTTGCGGCATTGCGGCATATCACGCCACTTTATCTTCATGATGATAGAAATACTCATCAGTGATAATGAGGCGCCATCAGGGTTTCAAGCCGTACGGCGCGTGGCCTGCGGTAAAAATTCTCCCAGCCACACCAGCAGGGCCAGACCTGGAAACGCCATGCCGGTCAGCAATGTTGCCTGCCAGCCGTAGCTGGCATATACCCAGGCGCCGATGGCCGAACCCGCCGCGCCGCCGGCGAAGAACAGCGCGAAATACAGGCCGTTCAGGCGGCCCCGCACTTCCGCACCCAGGCTGAAGATGGCGCGCTGGCCCAGCACCAGGTTGGCTGCCACGCCCATGTCGAGCACGATGGAAGCGACCACCAGCAGCCCCAGCGCCACGTGTTTCGATTCCGGCGCGACCATCGGCAAGGCAAAGGCGACGATGCCCAGCGCCAGTGCAACGGCCGTGGCCGGCAAGGTGTGGCCCGCATCGGCCAGGCGGCCGGCGATGGGCGAAGCGACGGCGCCTGCCATGCCCACCAGGGCAAAGATGGCGATGCCCGTTTGCGACAGGCCGAACGCGGGGCTGGACAGCACCAGCGGCGTGACGGTCCAGAACAGGCTGAAGGCGCCAAACAGGCCGGCGTGATAGGCGGCGCGGCGGCGCAGTACGGGCGTGCCCAGCAACAAATGCCACAGCGAAGCCAACAGGGCCGGATATTTCATGCTCGACACGGGCTGGCGCACGGGCAAGGCGCGGCGCAGCACGGCAGCCAGCGCCAGCATCAGTACTGCGGCACCGCCAAACACCACGTGCCAGCTGGCGTGCGCGGCCACCAGCGAGGCCACGGGGCGGGCCAGCATGATGCCCAGCAACAAGCCGCTGACTACCTTGCCCACCGTCTGGCCCCGCGTCGCTTCCTGCGACAGGTGGGCGGCAAACGGCACGATCACTTGCGCCGCCACGGAACCGAGGCCGATGGCCAGCGCGGCAGCCAGGAACACGATGGCGCCCGTGGAGAGGGCCGCCACCACGAGGGCCGTGGCCGTCACCAGCAAGGCAGTGACGATCAGGCGGCGGTTTTCCAGCAAGTCGCCCAGGGGCACGACAAACAGCAGGCCCAGGGTATAGCCGACTTGCGTCAGCGTGACGATCAGCCCGGCCGCTTTGGCCGACAGGCCCGTCGAGGCGCTGATGGGCCCGACGAGGGTTTGCGCGTAGTACAGATTGGCGACGATCAGGCCGGAAGCGATGGCCAGCAGCAGCACCATGGCGGGTGAAATGTCGTGGGGAGCAGAAGGTGAGGCCTTGTTCATGTTGTTTCCTCGATTCAATAGGGATGTTGCCATTCTAGGCAAAACTGCGGCAAAGATAATTAAGGCATAATCCCTCTATACTTTTCACATAAGATGAACAATTAAACGAAAGCTATCCCATGGACAAGATCAAGGCCATGCAAACCTTCGTGCGCATCGTCGAGGCCAACAGTTTTTCCAAGGCGGCCGAAACATTGAATTTACCGCGCGCCGCGCTGACGGCCACCCTGCAAAAGCTGGAAGCCTACCTGGGCACGCAATTGCTGCAGCGAACCACGCGCCGCCTGTCGCTGACGCCGGAAGGGGCCGAATACTTTCGCCACTGCATCGATATCCTGAAGGCCGTCGATACGGCGGAACTGGCGTTTCGCGGCCCGGAGGCGAAAAAACCGCGCGGCTTGCTACGCATCAACCTTCCCAATACCGTGGGCCGGCGCCTGATCATTCCCCATATCGCGCAATTTCATGCCGCGTATCCGGACGTGCAATTGCAGCTGAGCCTGACGGACCGCCTGGTCGACCTGACGCAGGAAGGCATCGATTGCGCTTTGCGCGTGGGCACCTTGCAGGATTCCGCCTTCATCGGCAAGCAGATCGGCCTGATGCGTTTCGCCACGTGCGCCTCGCCCGCCTACCTGGCGCAGCACGGCACGCCGCACACCCTGGCTGACCTGGCCGCGCACAGCGGCATCATGCATTACTCGGGCCGCACGGGACGCGCCTTCGACTGGGATTTCCAACAAGGCAAGGAAGTGGTGCGCGTGCAGATGGCCGGGCCCATCGCCGTCAATGACGCGGACGCCAGCGTCGATTGCGCGTTGCAAGGGCTGGGTGTGGCGCAGGCGGCAATGTACCAGGTGCGCCAGCACCTCGACAGCGGCGCGCTGGTGGCCGTGCTGCCCGACTGCCCGCCGACGCCGATGCCCATGTCGCTGCTGACGCCGCAAGGCCGGCTGGCCACGCCCAAGCTGCAGGCGTTTGCCGGCTGGCTGACGGCATTGCTGGCGGCCCAGCCCGACGTGCAACTGCCCGCGCACAACATCTGAGACAAAAAAAAGCCCGCTACAAGGAGCGGGCTGAATCTATTTTCTTGGAGGAGAATAGAGGAGACAAGTGAATTATGCTGCATCGCGGCATATCAATCCAATTGATTGTTGGAATGATAGAAATACGCGAAACAGATAACCCTCCCCTCCCCTTACTCCACGTTCATTACTTCGCTGTCGCCGCCACCGGGGTCGCCTTCACATCCGCGGCATACGGCAAGACCTTGGATGCCAGGCGGGTGTCTGCCTTGATCAGCGCCACTTCGTCGGCCAGGATGCGCGCCGCTTCGTTCAGCAGCACGTCCTTGGCGCTCTTGGCGGCCGTTTCGGCGTCCAGTTCGGCGCTCAGAGCCCGTTCGTCGCCCTGCAAGCCGTCGTCGGTGCGCAAGGCGCCCTTCACGGCGGCGATCTGCTTGGCCGTCTTGTTGGCTGCTTTCGCGCCCTTCAGCACGTCTTTCGGATCGGGAATCACCACGAGGTCGTCGGCAGGATTCGAAATCTGCGCGATCAGGCGTTTTTCACGGGCCTTGGCGCGCGCTTCCTGGGCATCGCGCTCCTTGCGGCGCACAGTTTCATTGAGCGAAATCTGGTTTTCCTTGCGCTGCTTGACGACGAGGGCGATGTCATCGAGCAAGTACTGGAAATCCTTGTCCTTGGCCACGCGCGCTTCATGCTTCTTGTCCAGCAGCGGCACGATATCCTTCAGGTCGCCCGTCGGCATGTATGGCGCCGGTTTGATGGCCACCCATGGCAGGGCATTGTCATAGCTCGATTCGCCAAAGTTTTCCGTGTCCGACATGGCGGGCAGCTTGATGTCGGGGGTGACGCCGCGCAACTGCGTGGTGCCGCCATTGATGCGGAAGAACTGGGCGATGGTCATTTTCAGCTCGCCGAAACGGGCTTTTTCGCTGCCGCCGAAACGGTCGAGGTTGAACAAGGTTTGTACGGTACCCTTGCCGAAGCTGCCTTCGCCGATGATGACGCCACGGCCGTAATCCTGCACGGCGGCGGCGAAAATTTCGGAAGCCGAGGCCGAGCCGCGGTTGATCAGCACGCCCATCGGGCCATCCCAGGCCAGACCGGTATTGGTGTCGCTTTCCACGTCGACCTTGCCTTCGGCATTGCGTTGCATCACGACCGGGCCCTTGTCGATGAACAGGCCCGTCAGTTCGACGGCTTCGTTCAGCGAACCGCCGCCATTGTTGCGCAAGTCGATGAGGACGTTGTCGACCTTATCCTTCTTCAACTCGGCCAGCAAACGGCTGACGTCGCGCGTGGCGCTCTTGAAATCCTTGTCGCCACGGCGGCGCGCTTCGAAGTCCTGGTAGAAGGTCGGCAGGGCAATGACACCGATGCGGCGCTTGACGCCGTTGTCGCGCACTTCGATGATCGATTTCTTCGCCGCCTGCTCTTCCATGCTGATTTTCTTGCGCACCAGCGGCACGACCACGTGCTTGGCGTCGGGGCCGGCGTCGGCCGGCAAGATGTCGAGGCGCACGACGGAATCCTTGGCGCCGCGGATCAATTGCACCACGTCGTCGATGCGCATGCCCAGCACTTCGACGATGGGGCCGCTTTCGCCCTGCCCCACGCCGACGATGCGGTCGCCCACTTTCAGCTTGCCCGACAAGCCGGCCGGGCTGCCCGGCACGACTTCGCGCACGACCGTGTATTCGTCGCGCGTCTGCAGCACGGCGCCGATGCCTTCGAGCGACAACCGCATGGCGATGTCGAAGTTATCGGAAGCGCGCGGACCCAGGTAATTGGTATGCGGTTCGATCGACATGGCGTAGGCGTTCATGAAAATCTGGAACACGTCTTCGCTGTTGAGCTTGCGCGCACGGGTCGTGTAGCTTTCATAGCGCTTGTCCAACGTTTCGCGGATGGCCTTGTCTTCCTTGCCTGCCAGTTTCAAACGCAGCCAGTCGTTCTTGACGCGTTTGCGCCACAGGTCGCGCACTTCCTCGTCATTCTTCGGCCAAGCGGCTTTTTCGCGGTCGATCTGGTAGCTCTCGTCGGCGGCAAAGTCGAACTTGGTTTTCAGCAATTCACGCGCATACGCCATGCGCTCGTCGAAACGCTGCTGGTACAAGTTATAGATGGCAAACGGCGACGTCAGGTCTTCATTGATGATGGCGTCGTCGAGCTTGGTGCGCAGCGGGGCGAAACGGTCGATGTCGGCCTGCACGAAAAACAGTTTTTCCGCGTCCAGGGATTTGAAATAGCGGTCGAAGATTTTCTCCGACATGGCGTCGTCGAGCGGCATGGCCTTGTAATGGACGCGCGTCAATACGCGCGATGCCCACAAGGCGGCCTGCGTTTGCTGGGCCAGCGGCTTCATGGGTAGCGGAGGAGCGGCGCTCTTGTCCGTCTGGGCTGCGCCAGCGTTGGCTGACAGGGCAAGCACCAGGGTGACCAGCATCATTTGCTTCTTCATCGGCTTCTCCGAAAATTAGTTGAATCAATTCCAGGCGGCGCAGCTATTCATGCGCCAGCCAGCAAGACAGTAAGGGGAATACACGACTGGTCTGCATATTATTCTACAGGATACGGCCTGGCAGTCTCCCAAGGAATATCAGTTTCTTCCCGGAAGCTTAAACGCGGATTAAGGATGGCGTCTCATTCATTACAAAGTGAAACATTCGTGACAAAAATCACATCACCTCCAACGAAGATGGATTAGATGTGCCATTGAAATCCAAAAAGTCAATGGGCCGTTTTTGCAAACCTTGATACCGATGATGTTTTTCCGCGAAAAAGTAATTCCTGCGGGAAACACTTAGTAACAAAAGGCAAGCAACATGCTATCATCGCGCCCTGAAATCCAGCTTGCCCGTGCGCGGCTCCCACAGCCGGCGCACCTCCGTTTCAGCAGTATCCCCACCAGATCCCCTCCCCGCGTGTCATGTCATGACCAGGAATGGCCGAGCTGATTACCCTTTGCCAGACTCAAACTATGCCTACAATTTCGTTCTCCCCCCGCCAATGGAGTGTCGGCGGCAAGATTACCGTGTTCACGTTTGCCCTCGTCAGCCTGATCCTCGCCAGCCTGACGACCTTGATCAGCATCCGCACCTCGACTGCACTGGAACAGCGCGCCGAAGCGGCCGTCACCAGCGAACTCAATAGCGTCATGACGACCACGCAAGTGTTCCACACGGCCATGGTCAACGAGGCGGCCAGCTTCGCGCGCCTGTTCGCGGCCGAATTTCCCGGCCCGTTCACGGTCGACGCGGGTGCCATGGTGGCCGTGGCCGGCAAGGCCACGCCCGCGCTGGCCAACGGCGGCAAGGTGCTCAACCTCGACACGGCCCAGGTCGACCGCTACACGGCCCAGACGGGCGTGATCGCCACCATCTTTGCCGCCAATGGCGATGAATTCGTGCGCATCAGCACTTCGCTGAAAAAGCAGAATGGCGAACGGGCCATCGGCACCCAGCTCGACCACAACCACCCCAGCTATGCGCCGCTGCGCGCAGGCCAGCGCTTTGTCGGCATGGCCACCTTGTTCGGCAAGCAATACATCACGCAATACGATCCCGTGCGCGATGCGGGCGGCAAGGTGGTGGGCGTGCTGTTCATCGGCCTCGATATCAGCAAGAATCTGGCCATGCTGAAAGAGAAGATTCGCCAGGTCAAGATCGGCCAGACGGGCTACATCTATATCGTCGATACTGCCCCCGGCGCCAATTACGGCCACCTGGTGCTGCACCCGAACAGCGAAGGCAAGAGCGCGCTTGAGTTCAAGGCCAGCGACGGCCGATTGTTCATCCAGGACATGCTGGCGCAAAAAGACGGCGCCATGCGCTACACATGGACGGCGCCCGGCGAAACGAGCGCAAGCGCGCGCGAAAAGCAGCTGTATTACCGTCAATTCAAGGATTGGCAATGGATCATCGCGGGCGGCACGTTCACGGACGAGATCACGGCGGAAGCGCGCCAGCTGCGCAACCAGCTGGCCGTTTCCGGCTTCATCGCCCTGCTCGTCTTCGCCCTGCTGCTGTACTGGCTCGTGCGCACCCTCGTGTCGCGCCCGCTGGCCGCCGCCGAAACAGCCGCCGCGCAAATCGCTGCCGGCGACCTGACGGTGCACCTCGATACCAGCAGCCTGGACGAAATCGGCCGCCTGCTGCTGGCCATGAACCGCATCAGCGACAACCTGTCGCAAGTGGTCGGCAACGTGCGCGGCAGCGCCGGGCAAATCGCCACGGCGTCCGGTGAAATTGCCAGCGGCAACCTGGATCTGTCGAGCCGCACGGAGCAGCAAGCCAGCTCGCTGGAAGAAACGGCCGCCTCGATGGAAGAACTGAGTTCCACCGTGCGCCAGAACGTCGACCATGCCCAGCAGGCAAGCCGGCTGGCGCACGACTCGTCCAGCCTGGCAGCGACAGGCGGCGCGGCCGTGGCGCAGGTGGCCAGCACCATGGACGCCATCCGCAACTCCTCAAGCAAGATCGCCGACATCATCGGCGTCATCGACGGCATCGCCTTCCAGACGAATATCCTGGCCTTGAACGCGGCCGTGGAAGCGGCCAGGGCCGGCGAGCAGGGGCGCGGCTTCGCCGTCGTCGCCACCGAGGTGCGCACCCTGGCACAGCGCTCGACGGCAGCGGCGAAAGACATCAAGGACCTGATCCAGGCGTCGGCCAGCACGGTGGACCTGGGCCACGCGCAAGTGAGCCAGGCCAGCGCCACCATGGATACCGTGGTGGCCAGCGTGCAGCAAGTGAGCACCATCATGGCCGAAATCGCGCAGGCCAGCGAAGAGCAGCGCAGCGGCATCGAGCAAGTCAACCAGGCCATCGCCCAGATGGACCAAGTGACCCAGCAGAATGCGGCCCTGGTGGAAGAAGCGGCCGCCGCCGCCGACGCCTTGCAGGAACAGGCGCAGGAGCTGAACCAGGTGGTGAGCGTGTTCAAGCTGTAAAAGCGGACGCGGTGCTAAGATGGCGCATACCACACCGCCAGGAGACGCGATGCACGACGACTATGTTTTGATTGCCCGGCTGATGATCCCCACGGATGCGCACGTCATCCGCGGCTGCCTGGCAGCGGCCGGCATCGACGTGCTGCTGACGGACGACCAGCACATGCAGGCAGACATGCTGCTGGCGGCCGCCATCGGCGGCGCCCGCATCATGGTGCGCGAGCACGACGTGGCGCGCGCCAATGACATCCTCGCCGCCTTCGAGCGGGGCGACCTAGCCTTGTCGGATGATGCCGATGTGGGTGCGCCCGTCGCCGACTAATTTATGAGTAGAAACAGCGCCCGCATGCCTGGCGGTAGCTTTCGTTGCCGCCAATACTAATCTGCTCGCCTTCCTTGATGCGGCGGCCCTGCTCATCCACGCGGATGTTCATCGTGGCCTTCTTGCCGCAAGTACATATATTCTTCAATTCCTCGATATCGTCGGCCAGCGCCAGCAGATAGGCCGAGCCGGGAAACGGTTCGCCCTTGAAATCCGTGCGCAAGCCGTAGCAGATGACGGGCACACCTTTCACTTGCGCCAACTGGTGCAGCTGCTGCACCTGGGCCGTGCTGAGAAATTGCGCCTCGTCCACCAGCAAACAGGCGACCTGGGGAATATCGTCGAGGAAATTCGTGTCGGCATGAAAGATGTCGACCTGGCGCTGCGGGCCCAGGCGCGACGTGACCCGGCCCACGCCGTAGCGGCTGTCGATGGCGGCCGTGTACAGGCGCACCTGCTGGCCCTGCTCTTCATAGTTGTGCGCGACCTGCAACAAGGCCGTCGACTTGCCCGCGTTCATCGCGGAATACCGGAAATAAAGTTTTGCCACTGCCGCCTGCCCTGTCTGAGTAATTTCAATACTATTTAGTATCTTTTCGAGGCGTGATTATAAATCGCAATGGCGCGCTTGCGGCAGCTTAATAGTCGTGCCATTGGCGCGGCAAGCGGGCAAAAAACGGCGCATACTCGCATCGCGAACCTTGCCGCCGATATGCGAAGAGCGCATATGCAAGCATATAAACATTCGTTCGCCGCACTCGTCCACCCGCCTACACTGCGCGGCACGGAAGGCGGCTCGGGACACAATCCGGAGCCGTTGTTTCTCTGACAGGAGCCACCATGAATGATCGAATGCCATCCCCATCCCAGCCGCCAGCGCTATACAAGCTGATCGGCAATACCCCACTGGTCGAAGTGACCAGGCTCGACACGGGCCTGTGCCAGCTGTTCCTGAAACTGGAATCGCAAAATCCCGGCGGTTCCATCAAGGACCGCATCGGCCTGTCCATCATCGAGGCGGCCGAAGCGGACGGCCGCCTGCAGCCGGGCGGCACCATCGTCGAGGCGACGGCCGGCAACACCGGCATCGGCCTGGCGCTGGTGGGCCGCATCAAGGGCTACCGCGTGATTCTCGTCGTGCCCGACAAGATGTCGATGGAAAAAGTGCTGCACCTGAAAGCCCTGGGCGCGGAAGTGCACACCACGCGCTCGGACGTGGGCAAGGGCCATCCCGAGTACTACCAGGATTACGCGGCGCGCCTGGCGCGCGAACTGCCGGGCGCCTTCTTCGCCGACCAGTTCAACAATCCCGCCAATCCGCTGGCCCACGAAACGACGACGGCGCCCGAAATCTGGGAGCAAAGCGGCCATGACGTGGACGCCATCGTCGTCGGCGTCGGTTCGTCCGGCACCCTGACGGGCCTGACCCGCTACTTCCGCAAGGCGCAGCCGAAGCTCGAATTCGTACTGGCCGACCCGCAAGGCTCCATCCTCACCGAATACATCGACACGGGCAAGGTAGCCGACACGAGCGGCTCGTGGGCCGTCGAAGGCATCGGCGAAGACTTCATCCCGGCTATCGCCGACATGGACAGCGTCACCAAGGCCTACACCATCACGGACCAGGAAAGCTTTGATTCCGCGCGCGCCCTGCTGCGCGCCGAAGGCATTTTAGGGGGCTCGTCCACCGGCACCCTGCTGGCCGCCGCCCTCAAATACTGCCGCGAGCAGACGACTCCGAAGCGCGTCGTCACGTTTGTCTGCGACACGGGCACGCGCTACCTGTCAAAGGTCTACAACGATGGCTGGATGCGCGACCAGGGTTTGCTGCAGCGCGCCGTGTCGGGCGACTTGCGCGACCTGATCGGGCGCCGCTACGACGAGGGCGACGTCGTCAGCGTGGCGCCGGGCGACACCCTGCTCACGGCCTTCAACCGCATGCGCGCCAGCGACCTGGCGCAGCTGCCCGTCATCGACGGCGGCCAACTGGTCGGCATCATCGACGAATCGGACTTGCTGCTGCACGTCTCCGGCGACGCCGCCCATTTCGCCTCGCTGGTGGGCGCCACCATGACGACGCAGATCGAAACCCTGGCGCCGTCAAGCGGCTTGCCCGCCCTGCGCGCCACCCTGGACCGGGGCTTGACGGCCGTCGTTGCCGACGATACCGCCTTCTATGGCCTGATCACTCGCTTCGACCTTCTCAACCACTTACGCAGGACACTATCTTGAGCCAAGAAACCACCCGCAAGAGCCGCCTCGCCACGCGAGTCATCCACGCCGGCCAGTCGCCCGACCCGTCGACGGGCGCCATCATGCCGCCCATTTACGCCACCTCCACCTTCGTGCAGGACAGCCCCGGCGTGCACAAGGGCCTCGACTATGGCCGCTCGCACAATCCCACGCGCTGGGCGCTCGAGCGCTGCGTGGCCGACCTGGAAGGCGGCAGCGCGGCGTTCGCGTTCGCCTCGGGCCTGGCCGCCATTTCGTCCGTGCTGGAATTGCTCGATGCTGGCAGCCATATCGTCGCCGGCGACGACATGTACGGCGGCACCTACCGTTTATTCGAGCGCGTGCGCCGGCGCTCGGCCGGTCACGAATTTAACTATGCCGACCTGACAAATCCGGAAAACCTGCTGGCCGCGCTGCGCCCGGATACGAAGATGGTGTGGGTGGAAACGCCAACGAACCCCATGCTGAAGCTGGCCGACTTGCGCGCGATCGCCGACATCTGCCGCGAGCGGGGCATCATTGCCGTGGCCGACAACACGTTTGCCAGCCCGCTGGTGCAGCGCCCGCTGGAGCATGGCTTCGACATCGTCGTCCATTCGACCACCAAGTATTTGAACGGCCACTCGGACATCATCGGCGGCATCGCCGTCGTCGGCGCGGAAGCACGCCAGGCGGAATGGCGCGAGCAGCTGGGCTTTTTGCAAAACTCCGTGGGCGCGATTGCAGGCCCGTTCGACAGCTTTTTAGCGTTGCGCGGCGTGAAAACCCTGGCCATCCGCATGCAGCGCCATTGCGAAAGCGCCCTGGCCCTGGCGCAGTGGCTGGAACAGCAAAAGGAAGTACGCAAAGTGTTTTATCCGGGGCTGACCTCGCACCCGCAGCACGCGCTGGCGCAGCGCCAGATGGACGGTTTCGGCGGCATCATCTCGATCGACCTCGATACGGACCTGGCCGGCGCGCGGCGCTTCCTCGAGCGCTGCGAAGTGTTCGCCCTGGCCGAAAGCCTGGGCGGCGTGGAAAGCCTGATCGAGCACCCGGCCCTGATGACGCACGCCAGCATCCCGGCCGAACAGCGGGCCAAACTGGGCATCGGCGATGGCTTGATCCGGCTGTCGGTGGGGATCGAGGATATCGAGGATTTGCGGCATGATCTGCGCACGGCGCTGGATGTGATTTGAGGGGGTGACTGTCGGATTACGCTGCGCTAATCCGACGGCTACGAACTTGATGCGATTTAATGCGGTGCTTGTCGGATTACGCTACGCCAATCCGACCTACGGTATGCCGTGGCAGGTAGATACTGTTATCCCCGTCAAGCAGCGTGCAAGGTCGGATCAAATATTTTGCCCGACCTGAGTACGCCGAATGCTACATGCACCAGCTTGCGCATCATGGCGCCGATGATCAGTT
>NZ_JBNYXU010000002.1:431572-767488 GCF_051380835.1 Janthinobacterium aestuarii | reverse complement strand
CTGGCAGCTGTCGGCATTCCACCGTCAAGGTAAAGTGTTCGGCGGCGGCAACACCTTCGGCGTGCAGTACGGCGTCGGTCCTGGTGTCGGCGGTGCCGGCAACGGCCAGTTCGGCGCTTCGGGCGACACCGGTTTCGGTTCGGACCGCAAACGTACACGCGTCTTCAATGACATGGCGATCCAGCCGATGCCCAACTTCGGCATGGAATTTGTCGCCCTGTGGCAAAAAGACGAGTCGAAAGCTACCGGTTCCTCGACCTGGACCTCGGTCGGCGTGCGTCCTGTGTACGCGTTCACCGACAACTTCAAGCTGGTGGGCGAACTGGGCACGGACCGCGTGACGCAATCGGGCGGCCAGCCAGCCAAGCGCTTGACCAAGCTGACCATCGCACCGACGATTTCGGCAGGTCCTGGCCTGTGGTCGCGTCCTGAACTGCGCGCTTTCGTGACCTACGGCAAATGGAACGATGCGGCCACCGCCTCGGTCAACGCGTCGAACAACGGCGGCCCGATCTACAACAACAATACCAGCGGCACTTCGTACGGCTTCCAAGTCGAAACCTGGTTCTAAACACCGAACCAAACCTGCTGCGCGGCGCGCTTTGCGGCCTGCGATGCTCACCGTGCTCCAGCACGGCTGCGCTTCTCGGCCACAAATCACTGCCGCTCGCCACGGTTTTGTTCAGTGTTGATGTTTGTAAGTGCAGATCAACCTGGCGCATCCTTCGCGGATGCGTTTTTGGCGCCGTCCCGTGATATAAATACGCAGTAAGCATGTCATGGATCACGGCGCCGTCTTTACACCAAGATGATGCCCGTTTGCAAGCGGGTCTGAGCACAAGAGCGCCGGTACAGGCGCAGATTTCACCTTTTTCGGCTCCCGTATGCCGAAGCCCCCTAAAAGCTTGATCAAAAAAGGAATGTGGAGATGAAACTGAAATTCAAGATTACCCAACTGGCCGCATTGACCACCCTGGCATTCGCTGGCAGCGCCTTTGCGACCGACGTGGAAGTGTTGCACTACTGGACCTCCGGCGGCGAAGCGAAGTCCGTGGGCCAGTTGCAGCAAATCGTGAAGGAAAGCGGCTTCGGCTGGAAAGACTTCGCCGTGGCCGGCGGCGCTGGCGAAAACGCCGCGACCGCACTGAAAACCCGCGTCATTTCCGGCAATCCGCCGACGGCCGCCCAGATCAAGGGCCCATCGATCCAGGAGTGGGGCGCAGAAGGCGTGCTGGCCAATATCGATGATGCCGCCATTCCAGGCAAATGGGATGCCGTGCTGCCGAAAGTCGTCGCCGACATCATGAAATACAAGGGCCACTACGTTGCCGCCCCCGTCAACGTCCATCGCGTCAACTGGATGTGGGTCAATCCGGAAGTGCTGAAAAAAGCCGGCGTGGCCACCACACCGACGACCTGGGATGCGTTCTTCGACGCGGCCGAGAAGATCAAGAAGTCGGGCGGCATCGCGATCGCCCACGGCGGCCAGCCTTGGCAGGACGCCACCGTGTTTGAATCCGTCGCGCTGGGCGTGGGCGGCACGGAGTTCTACAAGAAAGCCATCCTCAAGCTGGACCAGAAGGAATTGACCGGCCCGACGATGCTCAAGGTGTTCGACACCCTGGGCAAGGTCAAGACCTACATCGACAAGGATGCGGCAGGCCGCGACTGGAATCTGGCGACTGCCATGGTCATCAACAACAAGGCCGGCTTCCAGTTCATGGGCGACTGGGCCAAGGGCGAGTTCACGGCCGCTGGCAAGGTGCCGGGCAAGGACTACCTGTGCGTGGCAGCGCCTGGCACGGACAAGGCCTACACCTTCAACATCGATTCGTTTGCCATGTTTACGCAAAAGGATGCGAATGCGAAGAAAGGGCAGATCGCCCTGGCCAACGCCATCATGAATCCGAAGTTCCAGTCGATCTTCAACCTGAACAAGGGTTCGATTCCTGTGCGTTCCGGCGTTTCCAAGGACAAGTTTGACGCTTGCGCCCTGAAATCGATGGAAGACATGGACGCCACCAACAAGTCCGGCGGCCTGGTGCCATCGTTCGCCCACGGCATGGCGCTGCCATCGGCCACGCAAGGCGCCGTGACCGACGTCATCGCCAAGTTCATGAACACCAACATGAGCTCGAAAGACGCGGTTGCAGCCCTGGCCAAAGCGGCAAAAGTGAAGTAATCACGACGGCGCCGGCACGCTCGCCGGCGCCCGCTGCATTGCATGCATCGCAGGCGTCCGCCCTGGCTTCGACCAGGCCGGCGCCACACGCAGTTCTCTCTACGGCTCTTCTATGTCCATACGCAAGCAATTCGACCGATGGATACCGCAGATGGTGTTGGGCCCCACGCTCATCGCCAGCTTGGTATTCGTCTATGGTTTTATCTTTTTGACCGGTTGGCTGTCGCTGACCGAATCGCGGCTGATGCCGAACTACGAGTTCGCCGGCCTGGTGCAATACGTCGAGCTGTTCGACAACGAGCGCTGGTGGACCTCGCTCAAGAACCTCGGCATCTTCGGTGTCCTGTTCATCGGTTGCAGCATCGCCATCGGCCTGTTCCTGGCCATCCTGCTGGACCAGAAAATCCGCGCCGAAGGCGCGCTGCGCGCCATCTACCTGTATCCGATGGCGCTGTCCTTCATCGTCACCGGCACTGCCTGGAAATGGATGCTCAATCCCAGCCTGGGCCTGGAAAAGGTCATGCACGACTGGGGCTGGACGTCGTTTACCTTCGACTGGCTGGTGAACTCCGACATGGCCATCTACACGGTGGTGATCGCCGGCGTCTGGCAATCGTCGGGTTTTGTCATGGCCCTGTTCCTGGCCGGCCTGCGCGGCATCGATGACGAGATCATCAAGGCGGCGCAAGTCGATGGCGCGTCATTGCCGACGATCTACTGGCGCATCGTGATTCCCGCCATGCGTCCCGTGTTCTTCAGCGTGCTGCTGATCCTCGCGCATATCGCCATCAAGAGCTTCGACCTGGTCATCGCACTGACGGCTGGCGGACCTGGCAACTCGTCGTCCGTGCCGGCCATCTTCATGTACCAGTTTTCCTTCACCCGCGGCCAGCTGGGCCTGGGCTCGGCATCGGCAATGATGATGCTGGCCACCATCGTGGCCGTGCTCGTGCCGCTGATGTATCTGGAAACGCGCAGCGCAAAGGCGATGAGATGACACACACTCCTACACGTAACAACAAACTCACCCTGGGACGGGTGGTGTTATACCTGCTGCTGATCCTGTTCGCGGTGTACTACATCGTGCCCCTGTACGTGACCCTGTCGACGTCGTTCAAGTCGCTCGACGAGATCCGCAGCGGCAACCTGCTGGCCTTGCCGCAGGTGTGGCAGTTCGATTCCTGGTCCAAGGCCTGGTCTTCGGCCTGCACGGGCGTCACCTGCGACGGCATGCAGCCGTTCTTCTGGAACTCGATCAAGATGGTGATTCCCGCCGTGCTGATCTCGACCTTCCTGGGCGCCTTCAACGGCTATGTGTTCGCGCACTGGCGCTTCCGCGGTTCGGAAATCCTGTTTGCCGCCTTGCTGGTGGGCTGCTTCATTCCGTTCCAGGTCGTGATCCTGCCGATGGCGCGTTTGCTGGGCGAATTCGGCCTGGCCAATACCACCACGGGCCTCGTCTTCGTGCACGTGGTGTATGGCACGGCGTTCACGACCCTGTTCTTCCGTAACTACTACATCGGCGTGCCGGAAGAACTGATCAAGGCGGCCCGCATCGACGGCGCCGGCTTCTTCCTGATCTTCCGCAAGATCGTGTTGCCGATTTCGGGTCCGATTTTCGTCGTCTGCATCATCTGGCAATTCACGCAGATCTGGAACGACTTCCTGTTCGGCATCGTCTTCGCCAGCGGCGATTCGCAGCCGATCACGGTGGGCTTGAACAACCTGGTCAACACGTCCACGGGCGTGAAGGAATACAACGTCAACATGGCCGCCGCGGTGATTGCCGCGCTGCCGACCCTGCTGGTCTATCTGGTCGCAGGCCGTTATTTTGTGCGCGGTCTGACCGCAGGCGCAGTCAAAGGTTAAGGAAAGAATATGTCCAGTTTATCGATACGCAGCATCCGCAAGGTGTACACGAATGGCGTCGAAGTCCTCAAGGGCATCGACATCGAGATCAAGGATGGCCAGTTCCTGATCCTCGTCGGCGGCTCCGGCTCCGGCAAGTCGACCTTGCTCAACATGGTGGCCGGCCTGGAAAGCGTCACGTCCGGCGAAATCCTCATCGACGGCAAGGTTGTCAACGACTTGCCGCCGAAGGACCGCGACATCGCCATGGTGTTCCAGTCCTACGCGCTGTACCCGTCGATGACGGTGCGCGAAAACATCGCGTTCGGCTTGAACGTGAAAAAAGTGCCGAAGGCGGAGCAGGAAGAAATCGTCGCCCGCGTCGCCGAAACCCTGCAGATCACGCACTTGCTGGATCGCCGTCCGGCGCAGCTGTCGGGCGGCCAGCGCCAGCGCGTGGCCATGGGCCGCGCCATTTCGCGCAAGCCGTCGCTGTTCCTGTTCGACGAACCGCTGTCGAACCTGGACGCCAAGCTGCGCGTGGAAATGCGCGCCGAGATCAAGCTGCTGCACCAGCGTCTGAAGGCCACCATCGTCTACGTCACGCATGACCAGATCGAGGCGATGACGATGGGCGACCTGATCGCCGTCATGAAGGACGGGGTAGTGCAGCAACTGGGCACGCCGCAGGAAATCTACGACAATCCGGCCAACCTGTTCGTGGCCGGCTTCATCGGCTCGCCATCGATGAACTTCATCACCGTCAAGCCTGTCATCGAGGGCAACGACGTCTTTGTCGCCATCGAGAACGCGGGCAAGAGCTTGCGTCTGGCCCTGCCGTTCGCCGCCGACAAGCTGCGCAGCTATGCGGGCCGCGACGTGATCCTGGGCGTGCGTCCGGAACAGATCACGGACATGAGCAGCGCGCACGGCGACGTGGGCCAGGAACTCGGTTGTTTGATCGATCTGGTCGAGCCGACCGGCCCCGACACCTTGCTGACGACGCGTTTGAACGGCGCGGCCGTGACTTGCCGCACGCACCCGCGCGAAGCCGTGCTGCCGGGACAGACCATGCAGTTGTCGTTCAACCTGTCGAAAGCGGCCCTGTTCGATCCGGCCAACGGCGAACGCATCGCCTAAGCGTTGTATTCATAAAAACGGCCCGCTTGTCGCATGACAGGCGGGCCGTTGTCGTTTATGCCGCCGCGCTTATTGCGCCAGCGATTTTTTATAGGCGATGGCGTGGCGCAGCTTGCCCTTGTCGTCGATCAATTCATCGAACGCTTCCCGGTTGACTTCCCGCAGGGCGCCCAGTTCGCGCGCGCTCTTGCCGCCGCTGACGATATCATCTGGCCGCAGCGCCACCATCGCCTGCGCGGCCAGCAGGACCGCATTGGCGTACGCCGTGGGATCGCGCAGATCGACGCGTGCCAGGTCCAGCGCCGGCATGCCGCGCAGCCAGTCGGCCCAGTAAAACTCGAGAAATTCCGTGGCGTGCTCCGGCGGCTCGTAGCCGATCCCGCGCGTAAAGTAGACAAGCGAGCGGTACGGGTCGTCGCCAAGGGACTGCAGGCCGATGGAGGGCGGCAGCTGCCGCGGCGTGATGGCCTGGTGGCGGCCGTTTTTCAGCCATACCTTGTTTTCCTCGCGCATGCGCGTCCAGAATGCCGCTTCGCCCAGCGCGCTGAAATTGTCGCTGACCTTGACCCAGACTTTCATTTGACGATTGCGCCCGCCGTCGGCCTCCCAAAATGTGGAAAACGTGTGGTGGCCATCGGTCAGGTACACGATGCCGCGCGGGCCGATGACGACGGTCTTCATGTCGCCCGGACGGCTGCCCACGGCAGCCTTGCAGCGGTAGCCGGCCGGTGGCGCGGCCAGGGTGGCGCCGGCCACATTGGCCGTGTTGGGCAAGACGTCGCCCTGGCCATTGGCTTCGCACAGGTCGGCGAATTTCTTCGGCTTGGCGATGTCGGCGAGGTGCTTTTCTTCGGCCGCATAGCGTCCCAGTTTGTAATACACCTGGTCGTAGCCGATGGCCGGCTGGGTCGGATGCAATTCATCGAGGCGTACTTGCAGGATGCGCGGATGGGCGGCGCTGCCCACGACGGTCGCCATCAGCGCCTGCTGGCGCGCGCTGAGGGCTGGTGCCTGCACGACGGCGGCATCGCGGGCCCAGGCCATGCTGGCGAAAGCGAGGGCCAGCGCGGCGGCGGCCCGGGGGAATGCGGCGTGCATGCGGCCTCCGAAGTGAGCGGTATGGCGTGCAGCATAGCGCGGCACGCGATTTCGCGCAGTCCGATAGGCGCATGCACTGCGCCATATCAAGACAGCTTCTTAAAACCACGTCTCCACTTGCAGGCCGAACGAGGTGCCGCTGGTGGCGTTGCCATACACGGGGCCCGATTCATTGGCCTTGTTGACGGCGGCCGTGGCGGCGTCGTTCCATTTGCCGTAGGTGACGAAGGCGCGCAGTTCGGGACGCGACCAGTAACCCTTGCCCGCCGTCAGGGTAGGCGCGAAGGTCAGCTTGGTCAGGCGCTGCGCGGCGCCGCCCGTGGGCGAGGTCACGCGGTCCGTGCCCAGTTCGAACTGCAGCTTGAAGTTGTCGTTGACGGCATATACGGGGCGCACGCCCAGGGTGGTCCAGGTCGAGCTGCCGCCCGTGGTGTCGGACTTGTCGCGCTGCACGATGGCGATCATTTCCGCGCTCCATTCCGGCGTCGGCTGTATCCACAGCGAATTGAAGATGCGCAAGCGCGTGACGTCGCTGCCGTTGCGGATCGAGCCCGTCGTGCCCATGCGGTTGCAGCACTGGCCGCCGGCGCCCGTGCCCGGCCCGACGCCGTACTGGATGCCGAAGGTGTTGGCGCCGCCCCATACCTTATCCTGCTTGTGCAGCACGGTGGCTTGCCAGCCGCTGTGCGAGGTGCTGTCCTTCTTGTCGGGCGTGATGAGGGTGGTCAGCACTTCCAGCGTGCCATCCTGATTGATGGGGATGCCCTGGTAGACGAGGTTTTGCCGGATGGCCGAGTTGCCGGGCTTGTCGTTATCTTTGAAGAAACCATAGCTGATGCGGCCCGGCCCCAGCTTGTACTGGTCGATGCCGCCGCCCGTGCCGTTCATATTGATGTATTGCAAGTCCAGCATGTGGATGTCAGGACGCATGTAGTAGCGCTTGCCGATCCAGGCCGTGCCGCCGTTGAGCGTGGCGATGTTTTTCGCTTCCACGTACATCTTCGACATGCTCAGGTCCGAATCGCTGACGGCGGAGCTGGGCGTGTAGGCGGCCACCATGATATGGCCGACGAAGCTGACGCCGTTGGCCGACTTGGCCATTTCCTTCTGGTATTCGAATTCGCCATAGGTGTCGCATTCGTTGCCGAGCCGGTAGCGCATGGTGTTGCCGCCCAGGCCGTAGCAGCTTTGCGGGCCGCGGCTGTCCGTGCTCGAGCCGAGGCCGGCGCGGAAGTAGCCGTGGTATTCGCCTTCGGCATCGCTGGCGTGGGCGGCGCCGCAGGCCAGCAGCATGGTGCAGGCGAGGGCCAGCGAGGTCTTCATCGGGTGTTGCATACAGTCTCCTTGTCGTTATCAAAATGCGTGCTTGGGCACGTCGTACCGGATCGCTGCCGATCCAATCGGGGGGCTGCCTGGGCGGAAAGGCTCAGGCGGCCAATATCTGTTTCGATGAAATCAGGTTGCCGGGCTGGCGCCGCGTGCGCGCCACGCCTTGCGCGTCGAACAAATGGAAGGCGCTGCTGGCGGCCGAGACCGTGAATGGCTGGCCCAGCGGCACGCGGTTGTTGCCGTCGCCGCGTATCACCAGTTCCTGGCCGTTGTCCAGCGCCAGGTAAATGAAGTTGGCTTCGCCCAGGTGTTCGACCAGGCTGACGACGCCCTGGAAGCGGGCGCCGCCGTCGCCATTTTCCAGGATGTGTTCGGCCCGCAGGCCCACCGTGACGGCGTCGCCCGGCAGCAGGCCGGCCGGATCGACGAGGGCCGTGACTTCCTGGCCGCTGGCCAGCGCCACGCGCACGCCGTCGTCCTGTGCGGCGACGACCTTGCCTTCGAAGAAATTCATCATCGGTGCGCCGATGAAGCCGGCCACGAAGCGGTTCGCCGGCTGCTGGTACAGTTCCAAAGGCGTGCCCGCCTGCTGGATATGGCCGCCATGCATGACGACGATCTTGTCGCCCAGGGTCATCGCCTCGACCTGGTCGTGCGTGACGTAGACGATGGTGGCGTTCAACTGGCGGTGCAGCTTGGCAATTTCCAGGCGCGTCTGCACGCGCAGGGCCGCGTCGAGGTTCGACAGCGGCTCGTCGAACAGGAACAGCTGCGGTTCGCGCACGATGGCGCGGCCGATGGCCACCCTCTGGCGCTGGCCGCCCGACAGTTCGCGCGGCAGGCGTTCCAGCAGGTGGTCGATCTTCAGGATGGCGGCCGCGTGGCGCACGCGCTGGGCGATGGCTTCCTTGCTGGCGCCGGCGATCTTCAGGCCGAACGCCATGTTGCGGTACACGCTCATGTGCGGATACAGCGCATAGCTCTGGAAGACCATGGCGATGCCCCGTTCGGCTGGCGGCAAGTCGTTGACGACCTTGCCGCCGATGGACAAGGTGCCTTGCGAAATGCTTTCCAGGCCGCACAGCATGCGCAGCAAGGTCGATTTGCCGCAGCCGGAAGGGCCCACCAGCACGACGAATTCACCGTCGCGGATGTCGAGGTCGATGCCGGCCAGCACATTGTGGCGGCCGTCGTAGGATTTGGTCAGTTGTTGCAGGCTTACATGGGCCATGGCGCACCTATTATTTGACCGCGCCGGACGTCAGGCCGCGGATCAGTTGACGAGAGAAAATGACGTACATGACGAGCACGGGAATGACGGCCAGCGACAGCGCCGCCAGCACGGAGTTCCAGTCCGTCACGTATTGCCCGATGAATTGCTGCACGCCCAGGGTGACGGTCTTGGTACGGTCCGATGGCGCCAGGATCAGCGGGAACCACAGGTCGTTCCAGGCGGGAATCATGGTGAACACGGCCACCGTGGCGATGGCGGGGCGGATCAGGGGCAGGATCACCTGGAAGAAGATGGCGAATTCGCCCACGCCGTCGCAGCGCGCCGCATCCTTCAGTTCGCGCGGCACCTGGCGCACGAATTCGGACAGGATCATCACGGCCAGCGGCAGGCCCTGCGCCGTGTACACGAGCACCAGCGCCGTCAAGGTGTTGATCAGGTCGAGCCGCACCACCAGTTCCAGGATGGAGACCGTGCCCAGGCGGATGGGGATCATGATGCCCAGCGCCAGGTACAGGGTCAGCAGGCGATTGCCCGTAAACGTGTATTCGGACAAGGCCCAGGCTGCCATGGCGCCGAACAACACGATCAGCAGCAGCGACAGCAGGGTGACGAACAGGCTGTTGCCGAAGTACAGCAGGAAGTCGGAATTGGCCAGCACCTTGTGAAAACCCACGAGCGAAAAGGTGGAAGGCGTGGGCAAGGCCAGCGGATTGTCGAAGATGGCGGCCCGCGTCTTGACTGAGTTGATCAGGATCAAGACGATGGGAAACAGGGCGATGATGGTGTAGCCGGCCAGGATCGCATGCACGGCGGCGCGGCCCAGGGGGCGGGTGGAAACGTTGCGCATGGCGGCCTTTACAGTTCGTAGCGTGTCAGCTTGCGCTGCACGAAAAAGAAATACACGCCCACGCCCACGAGGATCACGAGGAACATCATGGTGGCCACGGCGGCGCCCATGGTGGGGCTGCCCAGCTGAGCCTGGTAGCCGAAGAAGGTGCGGTAAAAGAAGGTGCCGAGGATGTCGGTGGCGTAGTTCGGTCCCGCCAGCGCGCCTTTCACGGAATACACGAGGTCGAAGGCATTGAAGTTGGCGACAAAGGTGAGGATGGTCACCAGCCCCAGGGTGGGCCAGATCAGCGGCAGCTTGATTTGCCAGAAGATGCGCATGGCGCTGGCCCCTTCCGCGTGGGCCGCCTCGATGATTTCCTCGGGCACGGCCAGCAGGGCCGCATAGATCAGCATCATGGGGATGCCGATGTATTGCCAAACGGAAATGAGGGCGATGGTCAGCAGGGCCGTCGATTCCTGGCCCAGCCACGGCGCGAAATAACTGCCGATGCCCACGCCATCCATCAGCGATTGGCCCACACCCCACAGCGGCGACAAGATCAGCTGCCAGATGAAGCCGATGATGACGACGGACAGCAGGGTCGGCAGGAAGATCAGGGTACGGTAGCTGCGCTCGCCCTTCAAACCCTTGAGGCTGAAGAGGGTGGCCAGCAGCAGGCCGATGGGATTTTGCAGCAGCATGTGGATGAGGAAGAATTTGCAGTTGTTCCACATCGCATTCCAAAAACTTTGCGACCATTGCGGGTCGAACAGGATGGTGGCGTAGTTGGCCAGGGCGGCAAAATGGTGCTGGCCGCTCTCATCGGTCGTGTACAGGCCCAGGCGCAGGGTATCGGCCAGGGGCAGGGCACTGAACAGCGAGTAAATGACCAGCGCCGGGGCCAGGAACACGAGCACGTGCCATGGGAAAGTTTTTTTCACGGCGAAACTCCAGACGAAGAAAAGCACCGGCGGCGGGGCCGCCGGCAAAACCGTGCCACCGGCTGCCGCATCGCACTGCTCAGGCCGGTTGCTCGGGGAGGGTAGACATGGTGATTACTGTTGCGGCTTGTACCACTTGGCAAAGCCGGACTGGATCTGGCGCGCCGCGTCTTTCGGCGCCAGCTTGCCGTTCAAGACCTGGGCATTGACGTTCCACAGCTCGTTTTCCATGCTCGGCTCGCCACGGTTGAGGATTTGCGCGTTCAGGCGGATGGTCGAGGCGCAACTGGCGCGCCAGCCGTTCATTTGCTTGGCCAGCGGGTCCTTGATGGAGATCAGGTGGTTCGACAGCGAAAAGAAGCCTGTCACCTTGTTGGTGTAGATGTCGGCGAATTCCTGCGAACCGAGCCAGGCGAGGAATTTGTAGGCGTCTTCCTTGTTCTTCGACTTCTTGTTGACGCTCATGCCGATGTCCGTGTGGTCCGAGATATAGCACTTGTCGCCGGCCTTGCGCACGGGAGGGTTGAAGGCGCCCAGTTCCAGTTCCGGGTCTTGCTTGAAGTAGGCGATGTCCCAGGAGCCGGACGGGTAGATGGCGGCCTTGCCCAGCGCGAACTGGTTCTGGCTGTCGCCATAGGTTTGCGCGCTGGCGCCCTTGGACAGATAGCTGCCCAGGCGGGCCTCATATTCCCATGCGGCGACGAATTGCGGGTCGGTAAATTTGGCCTTGCCGGCGATCAGCGCCTTGCGGCCCTCTTCACCCTTCCAATAATTGGCGCCGATGCTGGTGAACACCACCTGGTTCGCTTCCCACTGGTCGGCCGTGCCCAGGGCCAAGGGCGCATATTTGCCGCTCTTCTTGACCGTTTCCAGCACCTTGAAGAATTCCTCTTCCGTGGCGGGTGGCTGCAGTTTCAGTTCGCGGAAGATTTTCTTGTTGTACAGGAAGCCATGCATGACGGACGCGATCGGCATGCAGAAGGTGTCCTTGCCATCGTCCGTCTGCCACGCCACCTTGGCCGAGGCGGGGAAGTTGTCCATGCCGGCCTTGCCGTCGAGTTTTTCCAGCTGGCCCCGCTTGTACAGGGCCAGCGAGACGTCGAACGGGCGGCAGGCCAGCAAGTCGCCGGCCGTGCCGCCGCTCAGGCGCGCGTTCAGGGTGGAATCGTATTCGGTGGGGGCCGTGGGCGAGAACTTGATCTCGATGCCCGGATGTTTTTTCTGGAAGGCGGGAATGAGCACCGTTTCCCACAGGGTCTTGTCATCCACGCGCCAGCTTTCGATGGTGAGCGTGCCCGCCTGTGCCGTGCCGCTGGCCAGCAGCAGGGCCAGCAATGTATTGCGCGCGGCCACGCCGCCTTTTGCATGCAGTTGCATGTCGTCTCCTTGTTGGTGTTGGTCTTGTTTGGCTGCCTGTTACGCTGCAGTTGGCGGACAGTAGCATCGGGGGAAATGTGACGCCAGCGTCCGGCATTGCACCGGCGACTATCGCCTATCCTGTTGATTTGAAAGCATAAATTTATACTGCGCACATCTGCCTGCTTACCTTTCCTTACCGATGTCCGCTGCCGTGGCGCGCCGCGCGGGGCGTCGGGCGCGTGGGGCTCCTTGTGCGGTGCGCAAGGTAGTGCAACAAAAGCTCACGTTTCTTTACAAATCAGGGGACGAAATTACCAACCTGCTGTTTTGTAGTTGGGCTATAGTTTGTCGCGACAAGAACAAGGGGACAGGATTGAAGACGCCGCCGCACAGCACCGCCGACCGCCATGCCAGGGCCGCCCGCCGTCGCGGCGTGGCGGCGCTGGCGCTGCTTGCCTTCATGTGCAGCGGCGTGCCAGCGAGGGCCGAAGCGCTGCAGGTGCTGCACTGGTGGACCTCCGCCGGCGAACGCCGCGCCGCCGACGTGCTGGTGGCGCGCCTGGCGCAGGAAGGCGTTGAATGGCGTGACGCGGCCATCGCGGGCGGCGCGGGCGTCGGCGCGGGCAAGGTCTTGAAGAGCCGCGTGCTGGCCGGCAAATCGCCGGAAGTCATGCAGCTGATCGGCTATACCTTGGGCGAGTGGAGCGACCTGGGCTTGCTGCTGCAGCTCGACAGCGTCGCCGCCAGCAACAACTGGCGCGCGACCATGTATCCCACCGTGTGGGGCTTGCTGCAAAACCGCGGCCATACGATGGGCGTGCCGGCCGGCATCCACCGCATCAATACCCTGTTTTACAACCGCAAGATCTTCCAGCGCCTGGGCCTGGCCGTGCCGCGCAGCTGGAGCGACTTCGAGCGCGTGGCCGGCAAGCTGCGCCAGGCCGGCATCACGCCGCTGGCGCAAAGCAGCGAAGCGTGGCAGGTGGCGACCTTGTTTGAAACGCTGGTGCTGGCTGAATCGGGGCCCGCGTATTACCGCGCCCTGTTTGTCGACAAGAAAGCCGAGGCGTATGCGGACCCGCGCCTGCGCCACGCCTTGCAGCGCTTGAGATCGCTGAAACAATGGATGGGCACGCCGCTGCGCGAACAGGGCTGGCCCGAAATGGCGCGCCAGGTGGGCGACGGCGAGGCGGCCATGTACATCATGGGCGACTGGGTCAAGGGCGAGCTGAACGCCTGGGGCCGCGCCACGGACGAGGTCTTCGGCTGCGTCGCCGCGCCGGACACGGGCGACTACCACCTGTACAGCATCGATACCCTGGCCATGTTCGCTTCCGATTACACGCATCAGGGCGCGCAGGAAAAGCTGGCGCAGGTGGTCGCTTCGCTGCCCGTGCAGCTCGAATACAGCCAGGTGAAGGGGTCGATTCCCGCCTTGCGCCAGGCCGACCTGTCGCGTCTGGACAGCTGCGCGCGCGCCTCGGCGCAGGCATTCGCGCGCGGCGCCGCGTTCCAGGCGCCCAGCCTCGTGCACCGCATGGCCACCGATGAAACCAGCAAGGATGCCATCATCGCCGAAGTGCACCGCTATTTCCTCGATGAGACGATCAGTGCGGCCGACGCGCAACGCCGCATCGGCAGCATGTTGCAGGCGCTGAATAAAAAAGGACGAGACCATGTCACGCAAAATCCTCGTCGTTGACGACGATCAAAAGACCCGCATGCTATTGAAGGCCTACCTGGAAAAGAACCAGTACGAGGTGGGCCTGGCGCACGATGGCGCCACCTTCCTGGCCGAATTCCACCGCCACGTCGACAGTCTGTCGCTGGTGATCCTCGACGTGATGCTGCCCGACACGGATGGCTTTGCCCTGTGCAAGGTGGTGCGCGCCCGCTCGAACGTGCCCATCATCATGCTGACGGCCAGCTCCGACGAGACGGACCGGGTGGTGGGGCTGGAACTGGGCGCCGACGACTACATCGCCAAGCCCTACAGCCCGCGCGAATTGCTGGCGCGCATCAAAGCCATTCACCGCCGCACGGGCATCGACGCGGCCGCGCCGCCCCGCTATTACCGCTTCGTCGGTTTCACGCTCGACACGCTCGAGCGCACGGTGACGGATGCCGATGGCGAAGCGCTGCAGCTGACGGGCCTCGATTTCCAGCTGCTGCGCTACTTTGTCGAGCATCCGGGCGATATCCTCGACCGCAGCGTGCTGTGCGAACAGACGCGGGGGCGCGACGCGGGGCCGCTCGACCGCTCGCTCGATGTGCAGGTGAGCCGGCTGCGGCTGCGCCTGAAGGACGATGGCAAGCAGCCCATGCTGATCAAGACGGTGCGCGGCGCCGGTTATGTGTTTTCGGCCGACGTGAGCAGTGGACATGCCTGAGCGGGGCGTGCGTCGGTTGCTCGAGCGTCTGCTGCCGCCATCGCTGCTGGGGCGCCTGTCCGTGGTGATGGTGGCCGGCGTGCTGGCCACGCAACTGGTGGGCAACCTGATCTGGGCCACGCAGTTGCGCCGCGATTCGGCCGTGGAGGCGCGCATGGCGTCGCAGCACCTGGCCCGCAGCGCCGCCAGCACCATCCGTTTCTTCCTCAGCCTGCCGGCCAACTACCGCCCCATCCTGATCCAGCAATTTCGCGAGATGGGAGGCACGCGCTTCTTTGTCAACGTCAACCAGGGGCCGCTGGCCATCCGCGAAATCGCCCCGCACGCGCTGGCCGAGACGGTGGTGGCCACGGTGGGCGCGGCGCTGAAGAGCGACTTGCCGCAGCTGGCCGGCTACCGCGTGGGCTTCGCCTGGCCGAGCGACCTGGTGGTGGCCGACAGCGGCGCGCACATCGGCGACTTGCCGGAAAACTGGGTCCAGCACATCTTGCTGCTGAAACCGAATCCCGCGCCCGTCCTCGTGATCCAGGCCGAGCTGGAGCCGGGCAACTGGCTGTACCTGGCGGCACTGATGCCCAACCCGTATTTCTTGCAAAGCAGTAATCCGTGGACACTCGACCGGGTATTGCTGCAAGCGTTGTCGCTGGCGGCCGTGCTGCTGCTGTCGATCCTCGTCGTACGCTGGACAACACGGCCGCTGGCGGCCCTGTCGGACGCGGCCGAAGCGTTTGGCCGTGGCGAGACGCCGCCGCCGTTGCCGCAGACGGGCAGCCGCGAATTCGTGCAGACGGCGCGCGCCTTCAGCGGCATGCGCGAACGCATCCAGCGCTACCTGGAAGACCGCGAACGGCTGTTCGTCTCGATTTCGCACGACTTGCGCACGCCCATCACGCGCCTGAAATTGCGCACGGAATTGCTCGACGACGACGTGCAGCGCAACGAATTCCACGATGACCTCGATGAGCTGGACATGATGGTCAAGGGGGCGCTGCAATGCGTGAAGGATAGCGACATCCATGAAAACGCCACCGAGGTGCGCCTGGACCCTTTGCTGCAACGCATGGTGCGCGGGACACAGCTGGCCGGCCATGTCGTGCATTACGTGGAGACGGACCTGAGCGTGAAGGCCAAGCCCCTGGCCCTGAAGCGCGCCATCGGCAACTTGCTCGACAATGCCCTGTTTTACGGCAAGACGGCCCACTTGTCGGCGTGCCGCGAAGGTACCAACGTGGTCATCCGCATCCGCGATGACGGCCCCGGCGTGGCCGAAGAGGCGTTCGCCAGCCTGTTCCAGCCCTATGTGCGCCTGGAGCATGGCCGCGAGCAAAACGCGCATGGCATGGGATTGGGGCTCGGTATCGCGCGCAGCATCGTCCAGGCCCACGGCGGCGAGCTGACCCTGGCCAACCACCGCGAGGGCGGCCTGGAAGCGACCATCCGCCTGCCGGCCCAGTAAGCGACGTCAGCCTTACCCGGCCAGCAGTGCGCTGGGCACGCGCGGCGCGGACATCAGGTCGCGGAAGGCGGCCCAGTGCTCGGCGCGCGTCGCGCCCTGGCGCTCGACATAGGCTTTCGCCATGTCCTGGCCCAGGTTGTAATTGATGACGTAGGCGCCCATGGCGTCGTAGAACTGCAGGCGCTGCGCGGATTTTTCGGCCGGGTACAGGCGCACGTTGACCAGCCATTCCAGCGCTTCTTCGCGGCCCAGGCTGCCTTCGAGGTATTGGCGCGCGATGTCGTTGTCGGCATAACCGAGCTTGGCCAGCAGCGCGTTGAGTTGCGCATAGCGGGGCGCCAGCGCCGGGTCGAGGCCGGCCAGCGGGTACAGCACCTGTTGTTCGAAAGCCAGCCGTTCTTCGTCCGTGAAACTCAGTTCGATGCCGTAATTGGCCGTGCCTTCGGCGATCAAGGATTGCGGCGAATACAGCGGATAGATGCAGTATTCCATCCAGCCCTTGCCACGCACCAGGTCGCGCTCGAGCAGCACGTTGTAGACATGGTGGCCCGGATACGCTTCGTGGCAGCCGAGGTCGACGGCGCGATCGATGTACACGGGCAAGTCCGTATTGATCTGGATCACGCTCTGGTAGTTGCCCTTGTACCAGTTGTAGCCGCTCCACGGCTTGTCGGTGACAAATTCCAATATGAAATCTTCGCCTTCGGGCAGGGCGATGTAGCGCAAGGTGCGTTCGCGGCCCGCGCGGATGGCCGCATCCATGACGGCGTGCAGCTTGCCGGCGGGAATGATGAGCTGTGCGCGCAAGGCGTTCACCCTGTCGCTGACCGTGCCGTCGCCAGGCAGCAGCGCGTCGATCTGCGCCACCAGTGCTGCATAGTATGCGCGGCTGTGATGGGGCGAGACGGCGTCGTACAGGCGCGCGCTTTCCGTATCGAAATCGAGGCGCGTTCCCTGCAGCATCTCCGCGCGCGCCAGCACAGCTTGTAATTGCTTGCGCAGGTTGAGGGCGCGTTGGCAAGTTTCACCGGCCAGCATGGCCAGCGCCTTGTCCGTCGCGGCCTGGATGTCGCTCAAACTCAGTTGCTGTTCTAGCGCCTCCTGTTGCCATGCGGGCGGGCCGTAATAGGCGTCCACATACGAGGCATCGTGCTGGCCCATGGCCAGGACCAGCTTGACGTAGCGTTCGGCCACGTCGGCGAGAGTAGGAGAGTTGCTGTCGTTGTTTGTCATGGTGGCCTGGTTGTGCGGTTGGGCAGGCGCTTATTGTATAGCGCAACAGGCTGGAGCGAGGCACGGACACGGAGCACGGACGGGCGGCCTCATTTCCCTATAACAATTAGAAAAATGCATCTTGATATAGCTCAGTGAACCCGGCGTTCGCGGCCTGCGCGTGCGTTTTTGGTAGCAAGATGGCGTAGTCTTCTTTTTTTCGCATATACGTGATTTTCTTCTTGATTTTTCTTCGTTTATGGACGAATATGATGTACGAGATCCGGCACTATCTGACGTCATCGGGCAGGGATTTATATACGGAATGGCTGAAGCGCCAGCGCGATAATACGGCCAGGGTGGCCATCGTACGACGCGTGCTGCGCATGATGCCCGGTAATTTTGGCGACCATAAATTTTGCCACGATGGCGTGTGGGAATTGCGCATCGACGTGGGTCCTGGTTACCGTATTTACTATGCCATCGACGAGGGCCAGATTATTTTGTTGCTGTGTGGTGGCGACAAGCGCACGCAGTCGAAAGATATCGAATACGCCTGTGCCTGCTGGCACGACTGGAAGGAGAGAGGACATGAAAGAGGACGTGAAACAGGTCATGAGCAAACCACCAAGAGACCGCTCGCATGATGAAGCGATGGCAGAACTGTACCGCGATGATCCCGCCTTCGCCCTTGAACTGATCAACAACATCCTCGTCGATGGCGACCACGGCGAACTCCTGAGCGTGCTGCGCCAGCTGACGCGCGCCTTTGGCGGCGTGCCCGCCGTGGCGCAGGCGGCCAAGCTCAATCCTACCCAGCTGTACCGCACCTTGTCGCCCGATGGTAATCCATCCCTGAGCACCTTGACGGCCATCCTCGATGCCATGGGCTTGCGGCTGGCCGTGGAACCCAAGCAGCCATTTCCCGCACCGGCTGCCTGAGTTCTTTGCACGCGGCTAGAATTCCACCGGGCGCGCTTCGCGCATCGCTTGCGTCATGGCCAGGCCGATGCGTGTCGCTTCCGTCGCATCGTGCAAGGTCAATGACAAGGTGCGCCGGCCCAGTGCCGCATCCGTGAACTCCTGCGCCTCGATTAAAAAGGCGTCGGCGAAGCGGGCATAGAAGTCCGGCGTGCACTCATTGCGCACGCCATGCGCATCCGAAATTTCCACCCGGTTCAGGCGCGGATTGCTGCCCACGGCCAGGCGGCCCCCCGTGCCGAACACTTCCGTCAGGGTTTCATGGCCATGCGCCATGGTGCGCGAGGCCATGAAGCTGGCCATGCTGCCATCGGAAAATTCGACCGTTGCCAGCCCGTTGTCGACGTCGCCAAATGCCTGCAAGCCCGTGTGGATGGCGTTGGTGCCGCTCGCATACACGCGTTTGGGTGCGGGGTTGCCCAGCAGCCAGCGCGCCAGGTCGATATCGTGCACGCTGCAATCGAGGAAGATGCCGCCGCTGGTGGGGGCGAAGCGCATGAAGGCGCCGCTGGGATCGTTCTGGTCGCAAGTTTGCGAACGCACCAGATACGGCTTGCCGATGAGTCCCTGGGTGATTTTTTGCTGCGCGTCATGATAGCTGGCGTCGAAACGGCGCACGAAGCCGATCATGATCGTCAACTGCGGGTGGCGCGCCGCTTCCGCTTCCACCTTCAGGCAGTCGGCCAGGTCCAGCGACAGCGGTTTTTCGCAAAACACGTGCTTGCCGGCGCGCAGGGCGGCGATGATCTGGTCCGCATGCAGCGAGGTGGGCGTGACGAGGAAGACGGCGTCCAGGCCCGGGTGGGCCAGCAGGGCCTCGTAATCGGCATAGCCGGTGGTGATGCCGAGCTGGCTGGCTGCCCAGTCCAGTTCGGCCGGCACGGGGCTGCAGGCGGCCACCACTTCGGCATTCGGCACGCGCTGCGCCAGGTTGATGGCGTGGCGCTGGCCCAGCCGGCCCAGGCCGACGATGCCGACTTTTAATGTTGGGGATGACATGGTGTCTCCAGATTTTTTATTGTTGTTTATAAAGTTACGACGCCAGGGTCACGACACGACCCTCGCGCCACGACAGCGTCGCCGCTTCGGCCAGTTCCAGCGCCTTCAAGCCATCGTGGACCGTCGTGCGCAGCGGCGTGCCATGGGTGAGGGCGTCAAAGAAATGCGCCATTTCCTGCGCATACGCCACGCGGTAGCGTTCCAGGAAAAAATCTTCCGGCCTGTCCACGCTGACGTTCACAGCACCATAGGCCGTCACTTCCGTCGGCTTGTGGTTGCCCGCCTGCAGCATACCGGCGCTGCCCAGCACCTCGAAGCGCTGGTCGTAGCCGTAGGCGGCGCGGCGCGAGGCATTGATCTGGCACAAGCGTCCCTTGTCCGTGCGGATGGTGACGACGGCCGTGTCCAGGTCGCCCGCCTCGCCGATGGCCGGATCGACGAGGCAGCTGCCCGTGGCGTGCACGCTGACGGCTTCATCGTCGAGTATCCAGCGGAAGATGTCGAAATCGTGGATCAGCATATCCTTGAAGATGCCGCCCGAGACCTTGATGTAGCTGACCGGTGGCGGGCCCGGGTCGCGGCTGGTGACGACCAGCAATTCCGGCGTGCCGATTTCGCCCGCTTCAATGCGTGTCTTGACGGCATTGAAAGTCGGATCGTAGCGGCGCTGGAAACCCAGCATGCACAGCACCTTGGCTTCCTTGACGGCGGCGGCGCAGGCGCGCGCCCGGTCGATGGTCAGGTCGACGGGTTTTTCGCAAAAGATGGCCTTGCCGGCGGCGGCCGAGCGCAGGATCAGGTCCGCGTGCGTGTCCGTGCTCGAGGCGATGACGACGGCCTTGATGGCCGGGTCGGCCAATGCCGCCTCGACCGTGGCGCTGCTGCCGCCATGCAGGCCGGCCAGCGCGGCGGCCGCTTCCTGGTTGACGTCGACCACGTACTTGAACTGCATGCCGGGTTGGGCAGCCAGGTTGGCCGCGTGGATTTTGCCGATGCGTCCGGCGCCGAACAACGCTACTTCAATCATCATGTTCTCCTGGGGTGTGGATTTCTTCGATGTCGAGCTCTAATTTGTAGGCCAGCGCGATGAACAGCGCCTGGCACAGGCAGATGGTGCTGGTCAGCGAGCGGAAGGCGAAGGCGCTGCCCTCGGTGACGGTGAGCAGCGCGTCGGCGGCCCGCGCGAGCGGGGCCAGCTTGCTGTCGGTAATCACGAGGACCTTGGCGCCCTTGTCTTGCGCCGCCTTGATGCACTGCTGGGTTTCCTTGCCGTAAGGCGAGAAACTGATGGCGATCGCCACATCGCGTTCGCGCACGCTGCGCATCTGTTCGCGGTGCATGCCGCCCAGTCCGCTAATCAGGTGCACGCGCTTGTCCGTGTGTTCGAGCGCGTAGGCGATGTAGGAGGCGATCGGGAAGGACCGGCGCACGCCGATCACATAGATGTTTTCCGCTTTCAACAGCAGGTTGACGGCTGCTTCCAGCTGCGCGTCGTCGAGTCCGGCCGCCAGGTCGTCCAGACCGGCGCGGCTGGCGCCGACGAATTCGCGCGTCAGGTCGCCTGCGCTCAGGGCTGCGTCGCGCGTGGAAATGAGTTTGCGGATGCGCTGCTGGTAGTCGGGCGTGGCGCCGGCCTGGTCCGTATAAGCCTGGCGGAACACGTCTTGCATTTCGGAAAAGCCCGTGTAGCCGAAGCGCTGCGCGAAACGCACGATGGCGGACGGCTGCACGTCGCAAGCGGCGGCGATGTCGCTGATGCGCTCAAGCATCAGGCTGGCCCGATGCTTTTCAATGTATTGCGCGATGACTTTCAACTGGCGCGACAGGTTGTCGTACTCGGCGGCAATGTGCTGCATCAGTTGTTCGATGGGGGCGGTGGCTGCCATGTTTTTTTCCTTGGTGTACTTGCCGGACCGCTGTCTCCGTGCGGCTGGTTCTGGCGAGAATTATAGGAGGGAATCTTAAAAATAGAAACGAATTTCTATTTAAATTTATTTTGAAAATTTTATTGCATTTGTCTTTTTTGTGGCCTAAGCTGTGCGCAGTGCATCGGTTCGTGTGCCGCAAGGCCAGGCCGGTGACACCCTTCATAAAAGCTCGCAACTATAAAAATTAATCCGTCTAGGAGACATTCATGCATAGCAATAAAAGCAAGGGTTTGATGAAGTGCCTGGCCATCGCCAGCCTGGGCCTGAGCCTGGGTTTGAGCACGGGCGCCAGCCATGCTGCCGGCGAGAAATTTGTCATGGTCAGCCACGCGCCGGACTCCGATTCCTGGTGGAACACCATCAAGAACGCCATCAAGCAAGCCGGTGAAGATTTCAACGTTTCCGTCGACTACCGCAATCCGCCGAATGGCGACCTGGCCGACATGGCGCGCCTGATCGAGCAGTCGGCCGCGCGCAATTACGATGGCTTGATCGCCGACATCGCCGACTTCAGCGTGCTGCAAAAACCGCTGGGCACGGTAGTGGCCAAGAAAATCATGCTCGTGACCATCAATTCGGGCACCCTGGCGCAAAGCGAACAGTTGAAAGCCATCATGCACGTGGGCCAGCCCGAGTATGACGCGGGCCTGGGCGCCGGCAAGCGCGCCAAGGAAGCGGGCATCAAATCGTTCGTGTGCGTGAATCACTATGCGATGAATGCGTCGTCCTTCGAACGCTGCCGCGGTTTTGCCGATGCGCTTGGCGTCGACTTCAAATCGTCCACGCTCGACACCAATGGGGTCGACCCTGGCGTGATCGAAAGCAAGGTCAGCGCCTATCTGCGCAGCAATCCGAAGACCCAGGCCGTGCTGGCGCTGGGACCGGATTCGGCGCCAGCCGCCATGCGCGCCGTCGAGAAGCTGGGTCTGAAAGGCAAGATGTACTTCGCCAGCTTCGACTTGTCGGAAGAGATCGCCAAGGGCATCAAGGATGGCAGCATCCAGTTCGCCATCGATCAGCAGCCCTACCTGCAAGGCTACATTCCTGTCGCCGTGATGGCCATCATGAAACAGCAAAAGATCACTGACCTGGCCAAGGTCAAGGAAATCCTGATCGCCAATCCGAAATACCAGGCGCGCCTGGCGGAATACGGCCTGACACCGATCTACGGCCCACGCCACATCAGCTCCGGCCCCGGTTTCGTGACCAAGGAAAACATTTCCAAGGTCGAAAAATACGCCGGCCAATACCGCTAATCCACACAGTCGCCACCGGGTTTGCCCAGCGCCGCACCGCCTTCAGCGGGCGGCGCATGGGAGGAACACGCCTGGCGCCAGCGATGCTGGCAGGAAAGTAATTGAAATTGGTAACAAGTATCACTGAAAGGACATCGTATGAATGCGCTCAAAACCAGCCTGGCCAGCCCCGGCATGAATCCTCCTCCGCCTCCTGGCGCCTCCAGCAAGCCAGTTGCCGCCGCCGACGAGCGCGTGGGCACGACCAGCTGGGTCAAACGGTTTTTTGGCCGCCCCGAGTTCGCCTCGATTTCCGGCGCGGTGCTCGTGTTTGCCTTCTTCGTCATCACGGCCGGCGACTCCGGCATGTTCAACCTCGATGGCGTCGTCAACTGGATGCAAGTGGCGTCCTACCTGGGCATCATCGCCATCGGCGCCTGCCTGTTGATGATCGCCGGTGAATTCGACCTGTCGATCGGTTCCATGATCGGCTTTGCCGGCATGATGATCGCCATCCCGACAATCTATTTCCACTGGCCACTGTGGGCCGCCATCCTGTTTGCCTTCGCCGGTTCCATGGCGCTGGGCTGGCTCAACGGCTACATCGTCATCAAGACGCGCTTGCCATCGTTCATCGTTACCCTGGCATTCCTGTTCATCCTGCGCGGCCTGACCCTGGCCCTGTCGATCATGTTTGCCAACCGCACCATCGTCAGCGGTGTGGGTGACCTGGCGGCGCAGGACTGGCTGGCCAGCCTGCTGTTCCACGGCAATGTGGCCACTGGCCTGTTCCAGTGGATGGGCGCGCATGGCTGGATCGCCGTACTCGACGACGGCTCGCCGCTGGTCAAAGGCATTCCGAAAGTCATCGCCTGGTGGCTGGTGCTGGCCGCCGGTGCCGCGTTTGTCCTGTCGCGTACCCGTTTCGGCAACTGGATGTTCGCCGTGGGCGGCGACGCCAACGCGGCCAAGAACGTGGGCGTGCCAGTGCGCAAAGTGAAAATTTCGCTGTTCGTCTTCACGGCCTTCTGCGCCTGCCTGTTTGCCACCTTGCAAGTATGCGACGTGGGTTCGGCCGCCGCCGACCGCGGCATGCAAAAGGAATTCGAAGCCATCATCGCGGCCGTCATCGGCGGCGCTTTGCTGACGGGCGGCTACGGTTCCGTCGTCGGCGCCTGCTTCGGCGCGCTGATCTTCGGCGTGGTGCAGATCGGCATCACTTATACCAACATCAATTCGGATTGGTTCCGCGTGTTCCTCGGCGTCATGCTGCTGATCGCGGTGCTGTTCAATAACTTTGTACGCTCACGCGTCACGGAAGCGAGATAAATCATGAGCGAGCATATTCTTGCCCTGGAAAATGTCAGCAAGCGCTTCGGCTCCGTGCTGGCCTTGCAAAACATCACCATGCGCTTGCGCGAGGGGGAGGTTCATTGTTTGCTGGGCGACAACGGCGCCGGCAAGTCCACCCTGATCAAGACCCTCGCCGGCGTGCACAAGCCCACCGATGGCCAGTACCTGGTCGATGGCAAGCCCGTCGTCTTCAATTCGCCCAGCGAAGCGTTGGACATGGGCGTGGCCACCGTCTACCAGGACCTGGCGCTGGTGCCGCTGCTGTCCGTGGCGCGCAATTTCTTTATGGGCCGCGAGCCGATGAAAAAGCTGCTGGGCCTGGTGCCCGTGATGGATATCGATTATGCGGCCGAGACGGCGCGCGACAAGCTGGCCGAGATGGGCATCATGGTGCGCGACCCGCACCAGGCCATCGGCACCATGTCGGGCGGCGAGAAGCAGTGCCTGGCCATTGCCCGCGCCATCCACTTCGGCGCCAGGGTGCTGATCCTCGACGAGCCGACGGCCGCCCTGGGCGTGAAGCAATCGTTCAATGTGTTGAAACTGATTTACAAGGCGCGCGAGCGGGGCATTTCCGTGATCTTTATCACGCACAATGTGCACCATGCGTATCCGGTGGGCGACTCGTTCACGTTGTTGAACCGGGGCAAGTCGCTGGGCACCTTCACCAAGGATACGGTGAGCAAGGATGCCTTGCTGGACATGATGGCGGGCGGTGCGGAAATGCAAACGCTGATGAGTGAACTCGACGGTGTCACGATTTAAGGATAGCCATGAATAATTCCACACAATTTGCCCAGGGCCGCGCGCTCGACGTGATCTGCCTGGGCCGCCTGGCGGTGGACCTGTACGCGCAGCAGATCGGCAGCCCCCTGGAAGACGCGACGAGCTTTGCCAAATACTTGGGCGGCTCGTCGGCGAACATCGCCTTCGGCACGGCCCGGCTGGGCTTGAAGTCCGCCATGTTGTCGAAAGTGGGCGACGACCACATGGGCCGTTTCCTCACCGACACCCTGTCGAAGGAGGGTTGCGACGTCAGCCACGTGGGCATCGACCGCGACCGTTTGACGGCTTTAGTCATGCTGGGCATCAAGGACAAAAACACGTTTCCCCTGATTTTCTACCGTGAAAATTGCGCCGACATGGCCATCGACGCATCGTCGGTGGATGCGGCTTTCATTGCCTCGAGCAAGGCGCTGTTGATCACCGGCACGCATTTCTCCACGGCTGCCATGCACGCCGTCAGCACGCAGGCATTGCAGCTGGCCCGCGCCAACAACGTGCGCACCGTGCTCGACATCGATTACCGGCCCGTGCTGTGGGGCTTGTCGGGCAAGGCCGATGGCGAAACGCGTTTCGTTTCGAACGAAGGCGTGACCAAGCATCTGCAAAGCATCCTGCCGCAATTCGACCTGATCGTCGGCACGGAAGAGGAATTCATGATCGCCGGCGGCGGCGCGGACATCATGGCCAGCTTGCGCGCCGTGCGGGCCGCCACCCTGGCCACCCTGATCGTCAAGCGGGGCCCTCTGGGCAGCGCCGTCATCGACAATGTGGTGCCGCACAGCCTCGACGATGCATATAACTACCGCGGCGTGCGCGTGGAAGTGCTCAACGTGCTGGGCGCGGGAGACGCGTTCCTGTCGGGCTTCCTGAAAGGCTGGCTGCGCGGCGAGGATTACGAAGCGTGCTGCCGCTACGCGAACGGCTGCGGCGCCCTCGTCGTGTCGCGCCACGGCTGCGCGCCGGCCATGCCATCGCCCGTCGAGCTCGACTATTTCCTGGCCAATGCGGCAAAGCTGACGCAGCCGGACCAGGACGCCACCTTGTCCCGCTTGCACCGCACGACGGTAGCGCGCAAGCAATGGGATGAGTTGTGCGTGTTTGCCTTTGACCACCGCACGCAATTCTTTGAGCTGGCGCAACAGACAGGTGCGCCCGAGTCCGCCATCGCGGCCTTGAAACAATTGATGGTGCAAGCCGTGGCGCAGACGGAAACGGCCTTGCAGCTGGCCGGCAAGACGGGCGTGCTGATCGATGGCCGCTATGGCGTCGCTGCCCTCAACGATGCGACGGGACGTGGCTGGTGGATAGGCCGTCCCGTGGAATTGCCGGGATCGAACCCGCTGCAATTCGACTGGGGCCGTTCCATCGGCTCGCACCTGCTCAGCTGGCCCAAGGAACACGTGATCAAATGCCTGGTGCAGCTGCACCCGGACGACGCCGTGGAAAACCGGCTGGAACAGGAAGCGCAAATCAAGGCACTGTACGATGCGGCGCAAGTGAGCGGTCACGAACTGTTGCTCGAAGTCATACCGTCGGAAGCCTTGCCGCACGGTGACGACACGGTCTTGCGCGCTGTCAAGCGTCTTTACAATCTGGGCATTTACCCGGAATGGTGGAAGCTGGAAAGCATGTCGGCCCAGCAATGGCAAGCCATTGATGCACTCGTGCACGAACGTGATCCGTATTGCCGTGGCGTCGTATTACTTGGCTTGAACGCACCGATTGCCGCCCTGGCCGACAGTTTCGAGCAAGCCAGTGCCAGCACGACGTGCCGCGGTTTCATGGTGGGCCGCACCATCTTCCAGGAACCGAGCCGCCGCTGGCTGGCGGGCGAACTCGACGATGCAGACCTGATCGCCGCCGTGCGCGCCAACTTCGAGCAGCTCATTAGCTTGTGGCAGCGTACGCGCAACCGTCTGGAGCGTGCGGCATGAAGACCACCACGATCCGTTTGACCATGGCCCAAGCGCTGGTGCGCTACCTGGCCGCCTTGCGCACGGACGATGGACAGCCCTTGTTCGGCGGCGCCTTCGCCATCTTTGGCCACGGCAACGTGGCGGGACTGGGCGAAGCGCTGTATCAGTACAAGGATGTGTTCCCCACTTACCGTGCCCACAATGAACAGGCGATGGCGCATTCGGCCATCGCCTACGCGAAAGCCCACATGCGCCGGCGCATGATGGCGGTGACCAGTTCCATCGGTCCGGGCGCGACCAACTTGCTGACGGCCGCCGCCTTGGCCCACGTGAACCGCTTGCCCGTACTGCTGTTGCCCGGCGACGTGTTCGTCTCGCGCGCGCCGGACCCGGTACTGCAGCAGCTGGAAGATGGCACGGATGGCAGCGTTTCGGTGAATGACGCTTTCAAACCTTTGTCCCGCTATTTTGACCGCATCGTCTATCCGGAGCAGCTACTGACGGCCTTGCCGCGCGCCATTGCCGCCTTGACGGATCCGGCCGCTTGCGGTCCCGTGACCTTGTCCCTGCCGCAAGACGTGCAAACGATGGCGTATGACTATCCGGCGGACTTTTTCGAACCAAGAGTTGTGCGTTTCCGTGCCGTGCCGCCTGTCGAGCAGGAACTGGAAGAGGCGGTGCTGCTCTTGAAAAACGCCAAGCAGCCGCTGATCGTGGCTGGTGGCGGCGTGCTGTATGGCCAGGCCAGCGCCGCCCTGCAGGCGTTTGCCGAGCGCCATGGCATACCCGTGGCGGAAACCCAGGCGGGAAAAAGTGCCTTGTCGTGGGACCACCCCTTGCAGCTGGGCGCCATCGGCGTGACGGGTTCGCCAGCGGCAAACGCGCTGGCGGCGGACGCGGATGTGGTGCTGGCCGTCGGCACGCGACTGCAGGATTTCACGACGGGTTCGAATTCCCTGTTTGCGCAGGCGCAACTGGTGAGCCTGAACGTCAACAGTTTTGACGCCCTGAAACGCCGCGGCCTGGGCCTGCAGGCGGACGCGACACTCGGCTTGCAAGGCCTGTCGCGGCTGCTGGGCAGCTGGAATAGCGCGGGCCAGTGGATGGACCGGGCACAGCAGGCAGGGAACGCGTGGCGCGATGCGGTCAAAAGCATCACGGGCAAACGCGACGTGGCCGGCTTGCCGTACGACGGCGAAGTCATCGGCGCCGTGCAACGTTCTTCGGCGGACTCGACCGGCAACGATATCGTCGTCTGCGCGGCGGGCACCTTGCCGGCCGAGCTGCATAAATTGTGGCGCACGTCGACGCCGGGCGGCTACCACATGGAGTACGGCTACTCGTGCATGGGCTATGAAATCGCCGGTGGTCTCGGCGTCAAGATGGCCAAACCCGATGCCGAGGTCATCGTCATGGTGGGCGATGGCAGCTATCTGATGATGAATTCGGAAATCGCCACGTCCGTCATGCTGGACAAAAAACTCATCATCGTCGTGCTCGACAACCGGGGCTATGGCTGCATCAACCGCCTGCAGCAGGCGTGCGGCAACGTCTCGTTCAACAATATGTTGCCCGACAGCGCACCGCACATCGACTTTGCCCTGCATGCGCAATCGCTGGGCGCGCTGTCCGAACACGTGGGGTCGATTGCCGAACTGGAGCAAGCCATGCTGCGCGCCCGCGCCGCACCGCGCACGTATCTGATCTGCATCGATACGGACGACACGCGCACGACGGAGGAGGGTGGTTGCTGGTGGGAAGTGGCTGTGCCCGAAGTCTCCACCCAGCCAGCCGTGCAAGCTGCCCGTGCCCGTTATGAACTTGACCGCCTGAAACAAAGGAATTGAGATGAATACATGGAATGTGAAGATCGGCATCAACCCGATCTCGTGGATGAACGACGACTTGCCGAGCCTGGGCGGCGAAACCCCGCTGGAAACAGCCCTCAAGGAAGGCGCCGAGATTGGCTATGTGGGTTTTGAGCTGGGCAACAAGTTTCCGAAAGATGCCCCGGCCCTGAATGCGGTGCTGGGCAAGTATGGCCTGGCGTGCGTTTCCGGCTGGTATTCGGGACGGCTGGCGCACCGGTCGGTCGAAGAAGAGATCGCTTCCGTCGGCCCGCACTTGCGCTTGCTGGCCGACAGCGGCGCCACCGTCATGGTCTACGGCGAAGTGGCCGACGCCATCCAGGGCGAAGCGCGCCCGCTGTATAAACGCCCGCGTTTCCAGTCGCAGCAGCAATGGCAGGACTACGCCCACAAATTGACGGCGTTTGCCAAGCATCTGCTCGCGCACGGCGTGCGCCTGGCCTATCACCACCACATGGGCGCCTATGTGGAAACGCCGGCGGACGTGGATCAGTTGATGGCTTTGACGGGTGCCGAAGTCGGCTTGCTGTTCGACACGGGCCACATCACGTTTGCCGGCGGCGATGCGCTGGCGGTGCTCAACAAGCATATCGACAGGATTTGCCATGTGCATTGCAAGGACGTGCGCCCCAACGTCGTGAAACTGGCGCGCAATGGCCACTGGAGTTTCTTGCAGGCCGTCATCAATGGCGCTTTCAGCGTACCTGGCGACGGCAGTATCGACTTTCCGGCCATCCTGACGCGTTTATATCTGCACGGCTACGAAGGCTGGCTGGTGGTGGAAGCGGAGCAGGATCCGGCCGTGGCCCCCAGCTACGAATACGCGAAGATGGGCCACGACTACCTGGCCAACCTCGTCGAGGCCATCCCGCGCCTGGGCCGGGAGGCGGCATGAGCCCGCTACTGGTGAAAGCGGACAAGGCCGGCGGCAAGATCGTCGAGGTGACGCCCGAGTCGGCCGGCTGGACGCATGTCGGTTTCGCCGCGCACCGGCTTCAGGCGGGCGAATCGCTGAGCTTGGACACGGGCAAGCGCGAGCTGTGCATCGTCGTGCTGACGGGTACGGTCACCGTACAGGCCGGTGAACAGGAGTGGCGCGAGGTCGGTAACCGCCAAAGCGTCTTCGAGGACCGTTCGCCGTACGCCGTGTATGTCCCGCTGGATACAGCGGTCGGTATCACGGCCGTGAGCAATGCCGAGGTCGGACTTTGCAGCGCGCCGGCCACGACCCACCGTCCGGCGCGCCTGATCGAACCATCGAGTATGGCGCGCTCGGTGCGCGGCAAGAGTGCGAATACCCGCTATGTGTGCGACATCCTGCCGCAGACGGCCGAGGCCGACGGCTTGCTGGTGGTCGAGGTGGTCACGCCATCGGGCCACTCGTCGAGCTATCCGCCGCACAAGCACGACAGCGACAACGTGCCGCTGGAAAGCTCGCTCGAAGAAACCTATTACCACCGCCTCAACCCCGAACAGGGCTTTGCCTACCAACGAGTCTACACGGACGACCGCTCCATCGATGAAGCCATGGCCGTGGAAAACCACGACGTGGTAATGGTGCCCAGGGGCTACCACCCCGTGACCGTGCCGTATGGCTACGACGGCTATTACCTGAATGTGATGGCCGGCCCCAAGCGGGTCTGGCATTTCAAGAACGACCCGGCCCATGACTGGCTGATGACGAAATAACCTAGGACAAAACAATGACAACCATGATGATTGGCCACTTTATTGGTGGCAACCCGATGGCTTCGCGCTCAGAGCGCACGAGCGATGTGTTCAATCCCGCCACGGGTGCCGTGACGGCCAAGGTGGCGCTGGCCACGCCTTCCGAACTGAACGCGGCCGTGGCCGCCGCCCATGCGGCGTTTCCCGCCTGGTCGCAAACCTCGCCGCTGCGCCGCGCCCGGGTCATGTTCAAATTCAAGGAATTGCTGGAAGAGCACTCGGATCAACTGGCTGCCCTGATCACGGCGGAGCACGGCAAAGTGTTTACGGATGCCAAAGGGGAAGTGACGCGCGGCATCGAAGTGGTGGAGTTTGCCTGCGGCATCCCGCAAATGATGAAGGGAGAATATTCGGAACAGGTGGCCGGCGGCATCGATGCCTGGTCGATTCGCCAGGCGCTCGGCGTGTGCGTCGGCATCACGCCATTCAACTTTCCCGTGATGGTGCCGATGTGGATGTTCCCGATGGCCATTGCCTGCGGCAATACGTTTGTCTTGAAACCGTCCGAGCGCGACCCGTCGGCCAGCCTGCTGCTGGCGCAATTGCTGACGGACGCGGGCTTGCCCGATGGCGTCTTCAATGTGGTGCAGGGTGACAAGGAAGCCGTGGACGGATTGCTGCACCACCCGGACGTGCGCGCCGTCAGTTTCGTCGGTTCCACGCCGATTGCCGAATATATCTATGCGACCGGCTGCGCGCAGGGCAAGCGCGTGCAGGCGCTCGGTGGCGCGAAGAATCACATGGTCGTCATGCCCGACGCGGACATTGCCCAGACGGTCGACGCGCTGATGGGCGCGGCATTTGGCTCGGCCGGCGAGCGCTGCATGGCCATTTCCGTGGTGGCGGCGGTGGGCAATGTGGCGGACCAGCTGGTCGAAGCCTTGGTGCCGCGCATTGCCGCCTTGAAAATCACGCAGGGCATGGATCTGTCGGCAGAGATGGGGCCCGTCGTCACGCAAGTGCACAAGGACAAGATCGCCGGCTACATCGCCAAGGGTGTGGAAGAGGGCGCCAAGCTGGTGGCCGACGGGCGCGGTTTCGTGCTGCCTGGCCATGAGCAAGGGTTCTTCCTCGGCGGCAGCCTGTTCGACCACGTCACGCCGGACATGACGATCTACAAGGAAGAAATCTTTGGCCCCGTGCTGTGCATCGTGCGCGTGCCGGACTTTACGACGGCGCTGGACCTGGTCAATGCGCATGAGTACGGCAATGGCACGGCCATCTACACGCGCGACGGCAACACGGCGCGCGAATACACGCAACGCGTGCAGGTGGGCATGGTGGGCGTGAACGTGCCGATCCCCGTGCCGATGGCTTTCCACAGCTTCGGCGGCTGGAAGCGCAGCCTGTTTGGCGACCACCACGCGCATGGCCCGGAATCCGTGCGTTTCTATACCAAGCAGAAGGCCGTCACGCAGCGCTGGCCCGCATCGACGGCCGCCGGTGCCGAGTTTGCCATGCCGACTCTGAAGTAAAGCACCTTCAGGCGCGGCTGGTTCGCTTCTTGCTTACTGCAATGGTTGTGTTTAGCCATTGCAGATCGCTCCCATGACGTCCAGCCGTACCCAGCCTTTGCGCATCGTTGTCGTCAACACTATTGTCGAGCACGGCGTGCACGAGAATGCGGCCTTGGCTGCTCAGGTGCAGCGCGGCAATGCCTTGCGCATCGGCTTGCTGGAATCGGGCTTCGACATCGTCGCCTCGCTGCCAGCCGACCTCTACCTTCCCGAGCGCATCGCGCAACTGCAGCCTGATCTCATCATCATCGATGCCGAATCGGACGCGCGCGACGTGCTTGAGCACATCGTCATCGCCACGCGCGACGAGCGCCGCCCCATCGTGCTGTTTACCGAAGACGGCGCCACGGCCAGCATCGATGCGGCCATGGCGGCCGGCGTGTCCGCGTATATCGTGGCCGGCCTGCATGCCGAGCGCATCTTGCCCGTGCTGAACGTGGCCCTCGCGCGCTTTCGCCAGGAAGAAAAACTGCGCGCCGAATTGCTCGACACGCGGCACAAGCTGCAGGAACGCAAGGTGATCGAACGGGCCAAGGGCCTGTTGATGACGCATCACGGCTTGACGGAAGACCAGGCTTACCAGCGCTTGCGCAGCATGGCCATGAACAAGAAACTCAAACTGGCGGAAATTGCCCAGCGTATTCTCGACGTGGAGGACTTGCTGGGATGAAGCGCGCATTTCCTGACACATGCTGGTGCACCGCACCATTCCGGTGCATTTCTGGCTGCCTGGGGCCGGGCACGCACAGGCACGGTCCTTGCTGCTGGATGGCTATGGCCTTGTCCATGTCGGCGCGGCAAAACAGTAATTATCAGCAAGGAATGGTATGACACAGCAAGCGGGCACGAGTGCCCACGCGATGCGCTCCATGCATCCGGAAAAACAGACGATACGCATCGGCTACCTGCCGCTGACCGATTGCGCCTCGCTGGTGATGGCGTCAAAACTGGGTCTCGATGAAAAATACGGCATCAAGATCGAACTGAGCCGGGAGATGTCGTGGGCCGGCGTGCGCGACAAATTGAACAACGGCGAACTCGACGCTGCCCACGTGTTGTACGGTCTCGTGTATGGCGTGCAGATGGGCATCGGCGGGCAGCAGCACGACATGGCCGTGCTGATGAACCTCAATCACAGCGGCCAGGCCGTGACCTTGTCGGCGGCGCTGGCGCGCGAGGGCGCCCACGATGGACCATCGCTGGCGCGGCACATGCGCGCCGCGGCGCGGCCATTTGCGTTTGCGCATACTTTCCCGACCGGCAACCATGCGATGCTGCTGCAATACTGGCTGGCCGCGCATGGCGTCGATCCGCTGCGCGACGCGCGCGTGATGACGGTGCCGCCGTCGCAGATGGTGGCCGCCTTGCGCGCGGGCCAGATGGATGGTTTTTGCGCCGGCGAACCGTGGGGCTACAAGGCCATCGTCGATGGCGTGGGCGTGACGGCCACCACCAGCGGCGCCGTCTGGCCCGACCATCCGGGCAAGGTGCTGGGCACCAGCGCCGCGTTTGCGCAGCAGCATCCGAACAGCTGCCGCGCCCTGATCGCCGCCGTGCTCGAGGCGGGACGCTGGATCGACGCCAGCGACACCAACCGGCTGGCCATGGCGGCCACCCTGGCCGAGCCCGCTTATCTGCATACGCCGCAGGAAACCCTGGCGCCGCGCATCCTCGGCCATTACCAGGATGGTCTGGGCAAGACCTGGGACGAGGCGCACGGCTTGAGGTTTTATGGCGAGGGCGCCGTCAATTTCCCGTATTTGTCGGACGGCATGTGGTTCATGACCCAGCACCGGCGCTGGGGCTTGCTGCGCGACGAACCCGATTACCTGGCGGTGGCAAGGCAAGTCAACCGCATCGACCTGTACCGCCAGGCGGCGGAGATGACGGCCACGCCTTTGCCGGCATCCCCCATGCGCAGCTCGACCCTGTGCGACGGCGTCGTGTGGGACGGCAGCGCGCCGGAAGCGTACGCGGCATCGTTTGCCATCGGCCACTTTTTCTGATTGGAGAGTTCATCATGGCGCAATGTGGTAGCGTGACCCTGGTCGGCGCCGGTCCCGGCGACCCGGACCTGCTGACCCTCAAGGCGGTGAAAGCCATCGCACGGGCAGACGTGGTGCTGATCGACGACCTCGTCAATCCGGCCATTCTCGCGCATGCGGCACACGGCGTGCGCGTGGTCGAGGTGGGCAAGCGGGGCGGCTGCGCGTCCACGCCGCAAGCGTTCATCGAGCGCCTGATGCTGTCCGAGGCGCGCGCCGGCCTGCATGTGGTGCGCCTGAAGGGGGGCGACCCGTATTTGTTCGGACGGGGCGGCGAAGAGCGCGCCTACCTGCGCAGCCACGGCGTGGCCGTCGAGGTGATACCGGGCATCAGCAGCGGCCTGGCCGCGCCATCGTCCATCGGTGTGCCGCTGACGCACCGTGGCTGGAGCCAGGGTGCCATCTTCGTCACGGGCCACGGCAAGGATGCCGCGTCCGAGCCGAACTGGTCGGCCCTGGCGCAAAGCGGCTTGACGCTCGTCATCTACATGGGCGTGGCCCGTATAGCCGCCATCCAGGCCGGCTTGCTGGCCGGCGGCATGGCACCCGGCACGCCCGTGGCCGTGGTGCAATCGGCCAGCCTGTCCGCCCAGCGCCAGTTGCTGAGCACCTTGCAGCGCTTGCCGGACGATCTGATGGCCAGCGGCCTGGGCAGTCCCAGCATCGTCGTCGTGGGTGACGTGGTGCGCTGCGCCGATGCCTGGGATGACCATGGCGCCGGCGCCTTGCTGGCCGGGGCACTGCGGGAAGCTTAAGCACCCGGTGTTTCCAGTGCAACCATCGTACGCGCTTTTTTTCTTCCACAAGCGCGTCGGGCATGAGCTTTGATAGTATCCTCGTACTTGCTGGGCGGCCGCAGCGCCGTCCATTCGAGGAAACCGGAATAAGCGATCGACAATGCACACTTTGAGCAAGGGCGGGGCAGGATCAGGTATCAGGATATGGGCGGGTGGCCTGCTGCTGGCCCTGGCGGTGGGCGGCGCCCTGTATGCGGGCGCGGCGCGCACGGTCAATGACGACGCCGAACAGCGTTTCGACAATCTCACGCATGGTGCCCAGCACAGCCTGATCACGCGCGTAAAAAGCTATTCCGACCTGCTGCGCGGCCTCGAAGCCCTGTTTCGCACCAGCGAGCATCTGACGCGCCGCCAGTTCCACGATTACGTGACCGGCCTCGATATCGTGCGCCAGTTCCCGGCCATCGAATCGGTCAACTACGCGGCGGCCGTCCCGTCGGCACAGCGCGCCGCCTTCATCGAAGCCGTGCGCAAAGACACCAGTCTGGCGCCGCGCGGCTATCCCGGCTTCACCATCCGGCCCGCGGGGGAGCGGCCGGAATACACGGTGCTCACCTACCTGGAACCCGATTCCCTGCTGTCCGAACGCATGGGCGTCGACATCGGCGCCAACCCGCTGGTGGCGCAGTCGCTGGCGCAGGCGCGCGACAGCGGCAAGGTGAGCGCGTCGGGGCAGGTGATCATGATCAAGGGGCCGCCCGCGCACGTGGGCCTGGGCATGCGCCTGCCCGTGTACCGCAATGGCATGCCGCAGGGCAGCGTGGCCGAGCGCCGCGCCGCCTACCAGGGGTCCGTCGGCATCGGCTTTGGCGTGGCGCAGCTGGTGCACAGCGCGCTCGAACGCAGCGCCCTGGAACCGCTGCACCTGACCCTGTACAGCGCGGCGGGCCCTTTGCCGGCCAGCGGAACCCTGTCCATCACGCCGCAGGACCGCCTGCTGTTCAACGATGACGGCGACCTGGCGGCGGCGCCGCCGCAACCGGGCAGCGATGCCGACTATTTCGACCAGGTGCTGCCCGTCGCTTATCAGGGCGGCCTGTGGAAAGCCCATTTCCGCGTGCGCAAGGCGGAGCTGTACAGCCCCTTCGACCGCTATTTCCCGTGGCTGGCACTGGCCGTCGGCGTGGCCGGCACCCTGCTCATCTATGGCTACATCTTTACCCTGTACCGTTCGCGCCGCAACGCCGTGGCGCAGCGCACCCTGCTCGATACGGTGCTCGACAGCGTCGACGCCTACGTCTACATGAAGGATGCCGACCTGCGCTACCGCTACGTGAATGCGCGCACGGCCACCATCCTGGGCCGTCCGGCGGAGCAGCTGATCGGCCGCCAGGATGGCGAGTTGATGCTCGGCGATGCGGCCGCCGCCGCGCAGCGCACGGAGCGCCAGGTCTTCGACAGCGGCGCCAAGTTCGTCGGCGAGGAACGCTTCGTCGATGCGCAGGGCCAGGTGCACCACCTGTGGAGCGTGAAGGTGCCGCTGGGCTTGCCCGGTCCCGTCACGGGTCTGATCGGCCTGTCCACCGACGTGACGGAACTGCACCGCCTGAAAGAGCAGGCCGACGCGGCCAGCCAGGCCAAGAGCGACTTCCTGTCGAACATGAGCCATGAAATCCGCACGCCGATGAACAGCATCATCGGCATGGCGCACCTGGCGCTGAAATCCGTGGCCGACGCGCGCCAGCGCGACTACCTGCAAAAAATCTATCATTCCGGCCAGCATTTGCTGGGCCTGATCAACGATATCCTCGATTTTTCCAAGATCGAGGCGGGCAAGCTGGAGCTCGAGGTGCTGGACTTCCGGCTCGACACCCTGCTGGCGAACATCGCCAGCCAGCTGGGCGACGCGGCCGCCGTCAAGGGCCTGGCGCTGCAGTTCGATATCGCGCCGGAGCTGCCGCAGCGCTGGCGTGGCGATCCGTTGCGCCTGGAGCAGGTCTTGCTGAACCTGACCAGCAACGCCATCAAGTTTTCCGACAATGGCAGCATCTTCGTGCGTGTACGCCAGTCCGAGGAGCGCGGCAGCCACGCCATGCTGCGCTTCGAGGTGCAGGACCGCGGCATCGGCATGAAGCAGGAAGAGGTGGCGCAGCTGTTCCGCTCCTTCCACCAGGCCGACCCGTCGACCACGCGCAAGTATGGCGGCAGCGGCCTGGGGCTGGTGATCAGCAAGCAGCTGGTGGAGCTTATGGGCGGCAAGGTGGGTGTGTACAGCCAGCCGGGCCTGGGCAGCACCTTCTGGTTCACGGCGCGCCTGGAGAAAAGCGCGCAGGCGTCCGACGAGTGCATCGCCGAAGTCGAGCCGGAAGTATTGGGCGTGATACGCGGCGCATCCATCCTGCTGGTCGAAGACAACGTCTTCAGCCAGCAGGTGGGTTGCGAATTGCTGGAAGACGCCGGCGCCACGGTCTGCGTCGCCGGCAATGGCCGCGAAGCGCTGGAATTGCTGGCCCGCCAGCGCTACGACTGCGTGCTGATGGACGTGCAGATGCCGGAGATGGATGGCTTCGAGACGACGCGCCGCATCCGCGCCGACCCGAAACTCACAGGCCTGCTGGTGATCGCCATGACGGCCAACGCGGGCAGCGAAGACCGCGCCCGCTGCCTGGCGGCGGGGATGGATGAATTCGTGACCAAGCCGATCGCCCCGAATCTGCTGTTTCACCTGCTGGCGAAATGGTTCCGTCTGCGCGGTGGCATCGGCAACATCGGCCGCATGCGCGCAAGCGACAGGCAGGCGGCGGCGCCGGCAGCGCCGTCATTGGCCGTGACACCGGAATTGCGCGGCACGGCCATCCTCGACCTGGCGACCCTGGCCCTCACGTTCAGCAATGACGCCGTGAAGATGCGCAAATACACCCAGCTGTTTCTCGACACGGCGCGTGACGGCATCGCCGAAATGGAGCAGGCCATGGCGCTGGAAGACCTGGGGCGCCTGGCCGACCTTGGCCACCGCAGCAAATCGTCGGCGCTGGCCGTGGGCGCCCATGCCTTCGCGGGCCTGTGCACGTCGATCGAAGGCTTGCGCGTGGGCGGCGACCTGCAGCAGGCGCGCGTCTTGCTGACGGCTCTGAGGCCGGCGCTGGCGCAGGTGGCGGAACAAATTTCAGTGGAATTTGCCGCCAGCGACACCCCCTGACGCAAGCAGCGGCGATAATAGGCGTTTGACGTCTCCGGCCACCGGGCCGGAGGCGCGGCAACCCATCGGATCAGCATGCATACACCCGTCACGCCCGGCCTCCTCATCCTGCACGGCAACCAGCTGGAACAGCTGCGCGCCGCCGTCTTCCAGTGGCTGCGCCAGCATCCGCTGGCGCCGCTGGAAACGGACATCTTCCTGGTGCAGTCGAACGGCGTGGCCGAATGGCTGAAGATCGCCCTGGCCGAGGAAATGGGCGTGTGCGCCGCCACGCGCATCGCGCTGCCGGCGCGCCTGCTGTGGGAAAGCTACCGGGGCATGCTGGGGCGCGACAGAGTCCCGCGCGTGTCGCCATTCGATAAATCCCCGCTGACGTGGCGTTTGATGCGCCTGTTGCCGTCGCTGCTGGCCGACCCCGTGTTCGCGCCGCTGCGCTATTTCCTGGCCGATGGCGATTGCGAACGCCGGCTGCAGCTGGCCGAGCGCCTGGCCGACCTGTTCGACCAGTACCAGGTCTACCGCGCCGACTGGCTGGCCGATTGGACGGCGGGGCGCGACCAGTTGCGCACGGCGCGCGGTGAATCCATCGCCTTGAAGGACGACCAGCGCTGGCAGGCGCAGTTGTGGCGCGCCGTGGCGGCCGACGTCGAGGAGTTCGAACGCGATACGGGCCGCGCCGACATCCACGACGCCTTTCTGGCGGCGATCGCCGCCGGTGCCGCGCCGGTAGGCAAGCTGCCGCGCAGGGTCGTGCTGTTTGGCGTATCGGCCTTGCCGTACCAGACCTTGCAGGCGCTGGCCTCGCTGGCGCGCCACACGCAGGTGGTGCTGGCCGTACCCAACCCGTGCCAGTTCTACTGGGGCGACATCATCGACGGGCGCGACTTGCTGCGCGCGGAAAACAAGCGCCAGCGCCAGCGCAACGGCACCGACCTGGCCGGGATTCCGCTCGAGGAACTGCATGCGCACAGCCACCCGCTGCTGGCCAGCTGGGGCAGGCAAGGGCGCGATTTCATCCGCATGCTTGACGAATTCGACGAACACGCGCAAGCCGAGGGGCGCGACGACAGCCTGCGCATCGACCTGTTTGGCGAGGAAACGGGCGAGACTCTGCTGCAGCAGGTGCAGGTGGCCATCCGCGAACTGCGTCCGCTGGCCGAGCACGAGCAAATACCGCCCGACGCCGGCGACCGCTCGATCGAATTTCACGTGGCGCACAGCGTGCAGCGCGAAGTGGAAGTGCTGCACGACCAGCTGCTGGCCATGTTCGCGCATAGCGCCGAGACGCTCTTGCGTCCGCGCGACGTGGTGGTGATGGTGCCCGACATCGACACGTTTACGGCCGCCATCCACGCTGTCTTCGGCCAGTACCGGCGCAACGACGAGCGTTTCATCCCGTTCGAGATCGGCGATGTGAAGGACCGCAGCGTGAACCCGCTGCTCGTGGCGCTCGAGTGGCTGCTGCAGCTGCCGCAGCAGCGCTGCCGCCAGAGCGAAGTACGCGACCTGCTCGACGTGCCGGCGCTGGCCACCCGCTTCGGCCTGCAGCCGGACGACCTGGTCACCCTGGGCGCCTGGATCGAAGGGGCGGGCGTGCGCTGGGGCCTGGACCAGCATCACCGCAGCGGCCTGGGGCTGGGCGCGGCCGGCGAACAGAATGCGTGGATCTTCGGCGTGCGGCGCATGCTGCTAGGCTATGCCAGCGGCAGTGGCGCCAGCTTTGGCGGCATCGAACCGTATGCCGAAGTGGGCGGCCTCGATGCGGCGCTGGCGGGCTCGCTGGCGCAGCTGGTCGAGGCGCTGCTGCACTGGCGCACCGTGCTGGCCGGCGCGCGCACGCCAGCCGAGTGGGGCGTGCAGGCGCGCGCGCTGCTGGCCGCCTTCTTTGACGCCGACGACGAGGGCGACCGCCTGACCCTGGCGCAGCTGGAAGGCGCCTTGCAGGGCTGGCTGGAAACCTGCGAGCATGCTGGCTTTGTCGAGTCGGTGCCGCTGTCCGTGCTGCGCGTGGCGTGGCTGGGCGCGCTGGACGAGCCGACCCTGAACCATCAATTCGTCTCAGGCGGCGTGACGTTTTGCACCCTGATGCCGATGCGCGCCGTGCCGTTCCGCGTCGTATGCCTGCTGGGCATGAACGATGGCGACTTCCCGCGCCGCGCGCAAAAGGCCGATTTCGATTTGCTGGCGCTGCCCGGCATGGCGCGCCCGGGCGACCGCTCGCGCCGCGACGATGACCGCTACCTGATGCTCGAAGCCTTGCTGGCCGCGCGCGACAAACTGTACGTGAGCTGGGTGGGGCGCAATGTGCGCGACAATTCCGAGCAGCCGCCTTCCGTGCTCGTGTCGCAGTTGCGCGACTACCTGGCCGCCGGCTGGTCGCTGGACCGGCACCTGGTCTCGCTGACCACCGAGCACGCGCTGCAGCCCTTCAGCCGCCGCTATTTCGAGGCCGATGGCTTGCTGACCTACGCGCGCGAATGGCGCGTCGCGCATGCCGATGCGCAGGTGCAGGCCGAGGAACTGGCGCTGGGTCCCTACGAACTCGATCCCGGCACGCGCTTGAAACTGGGCGAGCTGGCCAGCTTCTTGCGCCAGCCCGTCAAATACTTTTTCCGCCGCCGCTTGAGCGTCCATTTCGCCGATGCGGCCATGCTGGGCGAGGATGAAGAACCGTTCGGCCTGAATGCGCTCGAGCGCTATCTGCTGGAAGACACCATGCTGGACGACGGCGGCGCCGTGGAAGCCTTGGACGACGTGCGCGCCAGCCTGGAAGCGCGCGCGGAAAAGCTGGCGCGCGAAGGCGTGCTGCCCATCGGCCTGATCGGCCGGCAAGTGCAGGCGCAGCTGGTCGAGGCGCTGGTGCCCGTGCGCAGCGCATGGCTGTCCTTGCGCGCCTCGTTCCCGTACGCGGCCGACAAGCGCGCCATCAACTTGCCGTTTGGCGAAGTGCAGATCGACGACTGGCTCGACAAATTGTGCAGCAACGGGCAGGAAACGGCCTGGCTGATGCAGATTTCCTCGAAAGTGACGGGCAAGAGCGGCCTGGCGCGCGGCGACAAGCTGATGCTGATGTGGCTGCGCCAGCTGGCCGCCGCGGCCCTCGGTTTTCCCGTTACCGGTTACCTGGTGGCGCGCGACGCCATCGTCAGCATGGCGCCGCTCGATCCGGCCACGTCGCGCGACGCACTCGCCACCTTGCTGGCGCTGTGGCGCGAAGGCATGAACCATCCGCTGCCCACGGCGTGCAAGACGGGCCTGGCGCTGGTGCAGCAGGGCGACCCGCGCGCCGTCTACGATGGCGGTTTTGACATGACTGGCGAGCGCGCGGAACTGTGTTTGGCCCGCCTGTGGCCCGAGTTTTCCGCGCTGGCGGCGGAGGAAGCGTGGGAAGACTGCACGCGCGAGCTGTATGGTCCGCTGGCCGACTGGCTGCAACAGCACATCACGATCGACCCGATCAGCGCGCCCGATGAAGGCGCGGGAGAAGAACAATGACGAGCCATCTGCTCAATCCCCTGGTGTTCCCGCTGCACGGCTCGCGCCTGATCGAAGCGTCGGCCGGCACCGGCAAGACCTGGACCATCGCCGCCCTGTACGTGCGTCTCGTGCTGGGGCATGGCGACGACGACAGCCGCTTTACGCGTCCGCTGCTGCCGGCCGACATCCTCGTGATGACATTTACCCGCGCCGCCACGCGCGAATTGTCGAACCGCGTGCGCGAGCGCCTGATCGAGGCCGCTGCTTATTTCCGCCACGAATCCGGCGGCAGCGACCCGTTTCTCGATGCCTTGCTCGAGTCCTACCCTGGCGAGAGCGAACGGCAAAAGGCCGCGCACCGGCTGATGCTGGCCGCCGAGACGATGGATGAAGCGGCCATTTTCACCATCGACGCCTGGTGCCAGCGCATGCTGCGCGAGCATGCGTTCGACAGCGGCAGCCTGTTCGACGAGGAACTGGTCAGCGACGAGCAAGCCCTGTTCGAGGATGCGGCCCACGATTACTGGCGCCAGCAAGTCTATCCCTTGCCGCCGCAGGCGCTCGACGTGCTGCTGGCCTGCTGGCCCGACGTCGGCGCGCTGAAGAAAGGCGCGCGCGAGCTAGCGCGCCGCGCGGACATCATGCGCATGGCGGGCGAAGAGCCGTTGTCGGCGCTGATCGCGCGCGAACAGCGGGCGCTGGCCGCGCAGCTGGCCATCCTGAAGGCGGGCTGGGTCGAGCGCGTGGACCAGATGGCGATGTGGATCAACGACCACCGCGCCGCCAATCCCAAGTGTTTCAACGGCGTCAAGATGAAGCCGGAGAACCTGGCGAAGTGGTTCGACGGCTTGCGTAAATGGGCGCAAGACCCGCTGTTGCTGCTGCCGGCCATCACGGCCAAGGCGTGGGAACGCCTGACACCGTTCGGCATCGAGGATGCGTTTGCCAAGAGTTTCACGGCCCAGGTGCCCGAGTGCTTCGAGCATACGGAGGCACTGGGGATCGCCCTGGCGGGTATCACGCCGCTGGCGCACAAGCTGCACCTGCATGCGGCGGCGGCCATCGCGCGGCGCATGGATCAGTTAAAACGCCAGTCGCGCCAGTTCGGCTTTGCCGACATGCTGCAGCGCCTGCACGACGCGCTGGCCGGCGAGAATGGCGCGGCCCTGCGCCGGCGCATCATCGACCAGTATCCGCTGGCCATGGTCGATGAATTCCAGGATACGGCGCCGGCCCAGTACCAGATTTTCAATCTGCTGTACCGGATTGCCGACAACGATCCGGCCCTGGGCCTGTTCCTGATCGGCGACCCGAAGCAGTCGATTTACGGTTTTCGCGGCGCCGACATCCAGAGCTACCTGGCGGCGCGGCGCGCCACCACCGGGCGCCACTACCAGCTGGGCACCAACTACCGTTCGACGGCGCCGCTGGTGGCGGCCGTCAACCAGCTATTCCTGCACGCGGAGCGCGACGAGGTGCCGGCCGGCGCCTTCCGCTACCGTAAATTGGGCGAGAATCCGCTGCCGTTCGAGGCCGTCGACGCCAAGGGCCGCGCCGAACACCTGGTAAACGCCGGCGGCCCGCTGCCAGCCCTGCTGGCCGCCTGCGCCAGCGATGAAGGCTTGCGCGGCGACAGCTACCGCGAGTATTTCGCACAGCACTGCGCCGAACATATCGTCGCCATGCTGGGCGACCCGCAAGCCGGTTTTACTGGCCCCGATGGTTTTACGCGCTTGCAGCCGGCCGACGTGGCCATCCTCGTGCGGGACCGCAAGGAGGCGGCCGCCATTCGCCGCGCGCTGGCGCGCCGCCGGGTCGCCAGCGTCTATCTGTCCGACAAGGATTCCGTCATCGACAGCGAGGAAGCGCAAGACGTGCTGCGCTGGCTGGCGGCGCTGGCCAACCCGCTCGACGGGGGGCTGGCGCGCGCCGCGTTTGCCACGCGCACCATCGGCCTGTCGCTGGGCGAGCTGGCGCGCCTGTCGAGCGATGAACTGGAATGGGAACGCAGGATCGAGCAGCTGAAGGCCCTGCACCTGATCTGGCAGCGCCAGGGCGTGCTGGCCATGCTGCGCCGCTTCATCCATGAATTGCAATTGCCCGCCATGCTGCTGCAGCAGACGGGCGGTGAGCGGCGGTTGACGAATCTGCTGCACCTGGCCGAGCTGCTGCAATCGGCCAGCCGCCAGCTCGATGGCGAGCAGGCGCTGATACGCTGGCTGGCCGAGCAGATCGCAGGCGAAGGCGAAAACGGCGACGAGCGCGTGCTGCGCCTGGAAAGCGATGCGGAACTGGTGAAGGTCATCACCGTGCACAAATCCAAGGGGCTCGAATACCCGCTCGTGTACCTGCCGTTCGCCGTCACGGCGCGCAAGGTGGATAAACGCAACCGCAGCTTCTTCGAGTATGCGGGCGAAGATGGCGAACGCCGCCTCGACCTGTCCTTGTCCGACGAGGCCATGGCGTTTGTGGAAGAAGCGCGCATCGAGGAAGACTTGCGCCTGCTGTACGTGGCCCTGACGCGGGCGCGCCACTTCCTGTGGCTGGGCGTGGCCGCCCAAGCCGCACGCAAGGCGGGCGAGAACACCTTGCACGAATCTGCGCTCGGCTACCTGCTGACGGGCGGCGACAAGCTGCCGTTCGACCAGTTGCTGCTGCGCTGGCAGCAGGTGGCGGGCAGCTGCGACGCCATCTATGTCAGCAACTTGGGGCAGCCCGACGCCTGCACGGTGCTGGACCGGGTGGAGCGGCGGCCCGAGTTGCGGCCCGCGCCCGTGTTCGCGGGCGAATTCGAGCGCGACTGGTCGGTGGGCAGCTTCACGTCGCTGACGCGCCAGATCGGCGCCGTGGCGGCCGCGCACGTGCCGCAGCGGGCGCTGGAAGAAACCTTGCTGGAAGATGGCACGGCTGTCGCCGTGACCTCGCCGATGCACATGGGCGACGCGCCCTGGCACCGTTTTCCGCGCGGCTCCGTGCCCGGCAATTTCCTGCACGAGCAGCTCGAGTGGATGGGCAGCGAAGGTTTTGACAGCGTCCACGATGACAACTTCGACACCCGGCTGGCCGCGCGCTGCGAGCGGTCGGGCTGGGGCCACCGCCAGGACGACGCCATCGCCTGGCTCAGGGAAATCGCCATCACGCCGCTGCCGCTGCTCGATGCGTCGCTGTCGCAGTTGGACAGCACCCTGTCCGAGATGGAGTTTTGGTTCCCCAGCGAGCATTTGTCCACGGCGGCGCTCGACCAGCTGTGCACGCGTTTGCTGCTCGACGGCGCACCGCGTCCCGTGCTGCCGCGGCGCCAGCTGCACGGCATGCTGAAGGGTTTTGCCGACCTGGTCATCGAACGGGACGGCCGCTACTGGGTGCTCGACTACAAGTCGAATGCGCTGGGCGCCAACGACGCGGCCTACCACACGCAGGCGCTGGCGGCCGGCATGGCGCAGCACCGCTACGATATCCAGGGCGCCATCTACATGCTGGCCCTGCACCGGTTGCTGAAAAGCCGTTTGGGCGATGCCTACGACCCGGCCGAACACCTGGGCGGCGCCATTTTCCTGTTCCTGCGCGGCATCGCGAATGCGGACACGCATGGCTGCTACTGGCTGGCGCCGCAGCTGGAACTGCTGGACGGCCTCGATCAACTTTTAGGAGAAACGGAACACCATGCAGCATAACGCGCAGTTGGATACCCTGCAGATGGATGCCTTGTTCAGCCATATCGACGGCGTTGCCGAGGGGGGGCACCTGCGCCGCCTGAGCGCCGCCTTTGCCCGCTTCATTGGCACGCTGGACGAGGGCGCGCCGAATGCGTCAGCCGTGGCCATGGCCTGCGTCGTGCTGTCCGAGCTGGAAGGGCGGGGGCACAGCTGTTTGATGCTGTTTGAGCTGGCCAGCAAACCGTCGCAGCTGCTGGGCTGGAGCGAGGAGCTGTGGCATGCGGTGCTGGCCGTTTCCGGTCCGTTGCCGGACAGCGTCGAGGGCTGGCGCGCGCTGCTGGCCGGCGCGCCGCAGGTGTGGACGGTGGGCGCCCCCGATGTGCGCCAGCCGCTGGTGCTCGATGGCGACCGCCTGTATTTGCGCCGCTACTGGCGCGATGAAAGCCTGGTGGGCGAAAAAATCGCCGCGCGCGCAGAGGATTTGACGAATCCGCCGCTGGCGCAGGTGCGACAATGGCTCGACATCCTGTTCGACCAGCCCACGCAGGACGGTGGCCCGGACTGGCAAAAGGTGGCGTGCGCCGTCGCCCTGCGCGGCAAGGTGGCCATCATCACGGGCGGTCCTGGAACGGGCAAGACGTACACGGTGGCCAGTTTGCTCACCTTGCTGTTTGCCGTCTCGCCGCGGCCGGAGCAGCTGCGCATCGCGCTGGCCGCGCCGACCGGCAAGGCGGCCGCGCGTTTAAAGCAGTCGATCGACAAGGCCCTGGAAGGCTTGGCGGCCAAGGCGGGCGATGCGCTGCCCCTGCTGGAACTGGCGCGGCGCATGGGCGCGGCGCGCACCCTGCATAGTTTGCTGGGCGCGCGGCCCGATACGCGCGCCTTTGCCCACCACGCGGGCAATCCGCTCGACGTTGACGTGCTGATCGTCGATGAAGCGTCGATGGTGCACCTGGAGATGATGGCGTGCGTGCTCGACGCCTTGCCGCCCACGGCGATATTGATCCTGCTCGGCGACAAGGATCAATTGGCGTCCGTGGAAGCGGGCGCCGTGCTCGGCGACTTGTGCCACGATGCGCAGGCGGGCGGCTACACGCCGGCTACCATCGCGTATGCGCAGGCGGCCAGCGGCGTGGCCATTCCGCCCGGTTTCGCGGGGGCGGCCGGCGCGCTGGCGCAGCAGACGGTGATGCTGCGCCACAGCCACCGTTTCAGCGGTCCGATCGGCGAACTGGCCTTGGCCGTGAATGGCGGCAGGCCCGATCTGGCCAAGGCGTGCTTCGCAGGCGACAGCGGCGGCCAGCTGGCGTGGAGCGTGAGCGCGCAGCCGAACGAGGTGCTGCGCCTTGCCTTGCGCGGGCGGGCCGACGCGCCGGGCGGCTACCAGCCTTACCTGGCGCTGGTCAATGCCGGCGAAGCGGCGTACGCGCAGCATGACGACTGGGTGCGCGCTGTGCTGCACGCTTTCGAGTCGTTCCGCATCCTGTGCGCCGTGCGCGAAGGCGAGTGGGGCGTGGCGGGCTTGAACACGGCCATCGAGCTGCGGCTGGAAAAGGAAGGGCTGATACGCCGCAGCGAATGGTATGTGGGCCGTCCCGTGATGGTCACGCGTAACGATTACGGTACGGGTGTGTTCAATGGCGACATCGGACTGACCTTGCGCGATCCCGCGCGGCCGGGATCATTGCGCGTGTACTTCCTGGAAGGCGAGAACGTGCGCAGCGTGCTGGCCACGCGCTTGCGCCACGTGGAGACGGCGTTCGCCATGACCGTGCATAAATCGCAGGGTTCGGAATTCCGGCACACGGTGCTGGTGCTGCCGCAGGAAGGCGGCGCCATGCTGGCGCGCGAACTGGTCTACACGGGCATCACGCGCGCGCGCGACTTCTTTACCCTCGTCTCGCCCACGCAGGCCGTGCTGTTCGACGCGATTCTGCGCCGCACGCAGCGGGCCAGCGGCTTGAGAGGGCTGATCGGCTGATAGGGTTCGACAGGTTTCTACACGGAAATATATGTGTTGTATTCCGAATATTGATGATAATTGTTCCGATTTTTGTGTGAAAATGCTTTCATAGAGAAAGTAGTGCAAAAGCACTGTTTCTCGTCACTACAATCGAAACGAGGAGTCCATCATGTTGTCTTCCCTTCGCACGCGGCTGGTGCTCATTTGCGTGGCTATCGTCGTACTGTCCATGCTGGCCTTGTCGGTCGCCAATTACGTCACCACGCGCAGCAGCATGCTGGTGTCGTCGGACCAGCAGATGCAGCAGCTGCTGCAAAGCCAGTCGGCGGTGCTGGCGCAATGGGTCGATGGCAAGAAAAAGGTCATGGCGTCCGTCGTCATGTCGGGCGAGACGCCCGATCCGCTGCGCGCTTTCCAGATCGCGGAAAAGGCTGGCGATTTTGCGGAAGTGTTCATCGGTTACGCGGACAAGCGCTCCGTGTTTACCCATCCGGGCCGCCCGGCCGACTTCGATCCCACGGCGCGCGCCTGGTACACGGACACGGTCAAGGCGGGCGTGCCGATGCTCACGCCGCCGTACGTGGACGCAGCCAGCCACAAACTTGTGGTGTCGTTCACGGCGCCTGTCGGGCCGAAACAGGCATTGGTGGGCGTGGCGGGCGCGGACGTGCTGCTCGATACGGTGATTGCCAACGTGGTGGCGATCAAGCCGACGCCGCACAGCTTTGCCTTCCTCGTCGACCAGAGCGGCACCATCATCGCCCACGCGAACAAGGACCTGAGCCTGCAGCCGGTGGCGAAACTCGATGCCGCGCTGTCGGCCGCGCAGGTCAACCGCCTGGAAAGCGCGCGCACGAGCGAGGCCGTGCGCCTGAATGGCCGCGACGGCAAGCTGTACGTCACGCACGTGGCCGGCACCGACTGGCTGCTGGCCGTGGTGCTGGACCAGCAGGAAGCCATGCAAGCCTTGCAGACGATGCTGACGACGGCCACCGTCACGGCCGCGCTGCTGACGGGGCTGGCCGCGCTGCTGCTGTCGCTGCTGGTGTTCAAGATGCTCAAGCGCCTGGAACTGGTGCGTGACGCGCTCGACGATATCGCCTCGGGCGAAGGCGATCTGACGCGACGCCTCGACGCTTCCGGCGTGGATGAACTGGCGCAGATCGCCGGCGCCTTCAACCGCTTCATCGACAAGATCGCCGCCGTTCTCGTGAAAATCCGCACGGCCAGCGAATCGGTGAAAGTATCGTCATCGGAAATCGCCGCCGGCAACCAGGACCTGTCGTCGCGCACGGAACAGCAAGCGAGCTCGCTGGAAGAAACGGCCGCCTCGATGGAGGAGCTGACCAGCACGGTGAAACAGAACGCGGACAATGCGCGCCAGGCGAACCAGATGGCGCAATCGGCGTCGGGCGTGGCCAGCAAGGGCGGGCAAGTGGTGGCGCAGGTGGTCGATACCATGGCCTCGATCAACGATTCGTCGAAGAAGATCGTCGACATCATCAGCGTCATCGACGGCATCGCCTTCCAGACGAATATCCTTGCGCTCAATGCGGCCGTGGAAGCGGCGCGCGCGGGCGAGCAGGGACGGGGGTTTGCGGTAGTGGCGACGGAAGTGCGCAGCCTGGCGCAGCGTTCCGCGGGCGCGGCCAAGGAAATCAAGCTGCTGATCGACGATTCCGTGAGCAAGGTCGATTCGGGCGCGCGTCTCGTCGACGAGGCTGGCGCGACGATGCAGGAAATCGTCGACAGCGTGCGCCGCGTCACCGACATCATGGGCGAGATCACGGCCGCCAGCGTCGAGCAAAGCTCGGGCATCGAACAGGTGAACCAGGCCATCGCGCAAATGGACCAGGTGACGCAGCAGAACGCGGCCCTGGTGGAAGAGGCGGCCGCCGCGGCGGAAAGCTTGCAGGACCAGGCCAGTACCCTGGCGCAGGTGGTGGGCGTCTTCAAGCTCGATGAAGGGCAGGCGCCGGCGCCTGTCAAACCGGTGGTGCGCACCGCCATCGCGCCACGCATCGCCAGCCGGCCAGCACCGGCGTCCGCCGTCAAGCCCGAACGCAGCGAGGAGTGGGAGACGTTTTAAGTTTTTAAGTGCGCCGTGGCGCCAGGGTCGGCGCCATCTGTTTCGCCACGTCGAAAAAAGCGTTGGTGGCCGGCGTATTCTGGCGCCGGTCGCGCACGGCCAGGCCCACCTTGCGGCTGACGGGTGGATTCAAGGGCAGGGCGACCAGCTCCGGATACTGCTCGCGCAGCCGCTGGGGCAGGGCCAGTTCGGCGACGATGGACAGGCCGTCCCCGCGGCTGACCATGTCGAGGATGGTGATCACCTGGCTGATGCGGTACGGTACCTGCGGCTGCAACCCCGCGTTGGCGAACAGCGGCTCGATCAGGCAGGCGCAGCCCGCCTCCGACATGATGAACGGCCCTTCGCACAACTGCGCCAGGGTGATGGTGGTTTCGCTGGACAGCGGGTGGCTGCGCGGCACCAGCGCCATCATCTGGTCTTCCACCAGCGGCGCCGTATCGAAACGTTCGTCGGGCAGCACGACGAAGCCGACATCCACCCTGCGTTCGCGTATCCACTGCACCACTTCATGGTCGGCGCCTTCGTCGATGCGCAAGTCGATGCCCGGATAGCGCAGGCGGAATTGCGCCGTGATGGCCGGCAGCAGATTCAACGACGACGTGGGGCCGAATGAGCCGATGCGCAGGGTGCCCTGGCGCTGGCCCAGCACGTCGGCCGCTTCCTGGCGCATGGCTTCGGATAAGCCCAGGATTTCGCGCGCGCGCACGAGCAGCTGGCGGCCCACGTCAGTCAGCTCGGCCGAGGCCTGGTGGCGCACGATGAGGTCCACGCCCATCTCCTTTTCCAGCGCTTTTAATGCATGCGAGACGGCCGACTGGCTGATGCCCAGCTGCGCGGCGGCGGCGGAAAAGCCGTGCAGTTCGGCCACCAAGGTAAAAATTTCCAGTTGCGTGAAGGTCATGGTGTGGTTTCTTTTTGCTATGAGTATTTGCTCATTATTTCATGAGTTGATATTAGTATTAATATATAAGTATACCGCACGTGCAGCGCCCGCTGCACAAGCGACATCATAGGACTTTCCATGCGTACTTCCGCCATACCATCAGCCGCCTTGCCTGCCGTGCAATCGCCGCTCGTCTACCTGAAACTGATTTTCGTCGCCCTGTTCTGGGGCGGTACCTTTATCGCGGGGCGCGTGCTGGCGCAGCAGATGCCGCCCATGACGGCGGCCAGCGGGCGTTTTGGCGTGGCCGTGCTGCTGCTGCTTGTGCTGGCCTGGAAACTGGAAGGGGGCTTGCCGCGCCTGGACCGCAAGCAGTTGATGACGACGGCGGCCCTGGGCCTGACGGGCATTTTTCTGTACAACCTGTGCTTCCTGGCCGCGTTGTCGCGCATGCCGGCCGGGCGCACGGCTTTATTTGTCGCGCTGAACCCCATTGTCACGGCGCTGGCCTCGGCCATGCTGTTCCGCGAACGGCTCGGATCGTTCAAGTGGCTGGGCATCATGCTGGCGTTCTGCGGCACGGCCATCGTCATCACGCGCGGCGATCTGGCCGGCGTGCTGCACGGCACGGGCGGCGGCATCGGCATGGGCGAAGTGTTCATGTTCTGCGGCATTTCCAGCTGGGCCGCTTATACCCTGATCGGCCGGGTCGCGCTGAAGGGCTTGTCGCCGATTGCCGCCACCACGTATGCGTCGATGTGGGGCCTGGCATTTTTGCTGGTGGGGGCGGCCGTGGAATTCCCAAGCGTGCCATGGCACAGCTTCGGCTGGCAAGTGTGGGCCGCCATCGGCTACCTGGGCGTGTTCGGCACGGTGATCGGCTTTGTCTGGTATTACGAGGGCGTGAAGGCGCTTGGCCCGTCGCGCACGGCGGTGTTCAACAACCTCGTGCCCGTGTTCGGCATCGTGCTGGCGGCGGTGTTGCTGGGCGAGCCGGTGCTCGCCTCGATGCTGGTGGGCGGGGCGGTGACGATTGCCGGCGTCATCATGACCAACCGGCAAGCAAAATAATTACTTGGCGCGACGGCGCTTCGACGGCTTCGCCGGCGCCTTCTTGTGCCGGCTGACCGAGGCGCGCATCACCTTCGGCTCTTCGATGCCGTTCTCGGCCGCCAGCATGCGGCGGATGTTGACGGCGTCCATGGCGCGCACGGAATTGGCGCGCGCGTTGAGCAAAATCATCGTGGCGAACTTGCCGGCCGACTTGATGCGCATGATCAGGCAGCGGCCCGCTTCATTCGTGTAACCCGTTTTCGACAGGCCGATGTCCCAACCCTTGGCGCCCACCAGGCGGTTCGTGTTGTGGTATTCCACGTCGCGGCCCTTGATCTGGATCACGTCCTTCGAATCCGTCGTGATGCGGCTGATTTCCGGGTAGCGCGAAGCGGCCACGGCCATCTTGACGAGGTCCGCCGCCGTCGACTGGTTGTTCGGCGACAGGCCCGTCGGCTCTTCGATCACGGTTTGGTGCATGCCCAGGGCCTTGATCTTGGCGTTGACGGCCACGGCGAACGCCGTCGGGCCGCCGGGGAAGGTGCGTGCCAGCGAGGCGGCGGCGCGGTTGTCGGACGACATCAGCGCCAGTTGCAGCACGTCGTGACGGCTCAGGCTGGCGCCCACGGGCACGCGCGAGGTGCTGTGTTTCAAGGTATCGACGTCCTCGCGGTCGATGCTGATTTCTTCCTGCATATTCGCCTTGGAGTCGAGCACGACCATGGCTGTCATGAGTTTGGTCAGCGAGGCGATGGGCACCACCACGTTGGAATTTTTTTCAAGCAAGACTTTGCCTGTACCGTCTTCGACCACCAGTATCGACTGGGAACCGAAAGGCACGGCGATGGCCGCTGTCGAAAGCGTCATCAGCACCGCGGCGAACATTTTTTTGAGCATGGGATTGTATGTGGAAAAGCAGTTTTGGGGCGCCATCGTGGGCGCTGCGCGCAAATCCGGAACGGGGCCGAGTGGGGACGCGGCGTGTATCTCGGAGGCAATATTTGCCAAGCTTAGACAATACCATTAAAGATCAAGCGATGTCTACGGTACAGGCCCGCAACAGGCGGCGTTGCGGCCAATTTGGCAAATAAAAACGGCTATTCTTGCCGTAGTGAAAATTGTTACGCAATTATTGATTTCATCTTGGAAACTTCGTATGATTTGAGCAATATTGATGGCGAGGGCCAGGCGGGCGCCGCGCTTCGTCGTTGATGCCTGCCGCTTCGTGCTTCGTCGCCCCGCGCTATGCCCTGCAACAGGGGCGCCGTAGACTGCGTTCATGCCTGAATCACAGACCACGGAGAACGCATCGTGTTAAAAAAATATACGGACTGGTACCGCAGCGTCGATGAGGAATCGCTGCTGGTGTTGAAACACCCCGAGATGGCGGAGCAGGTGCAGGGACGGATGCGCCGCTACATCGCCATGAAGCTGGTCAAGCTGACGCCGATCGAGCGCCAGCAGTTGCACGATTTCCTGCTCAAGTATCGTGGCGCCGGTTTTTACATCGCCGCGTGCAAGCTGATGCTGTTGTTCAGCGCCATCGGCGTTGCACTGCACTTGCTGCTGCCGGCCAAGTTCGAATTGCTCAAGGCCCTGGTCTTCAGCAACGGCCTGGGGTTTGCGCTGGTGTGGGGCCTGGTGGGCGTCTGGTTCAATTACCGCAGTTCCGTGCGCAACAAGTTCAAGAAACTCTTGCTGATCGTGTCGACCTGCGTAGCCGGGGTGGCCGTTGGCGTGCTGCTGGCCGGTTTGAGCGATACCGGTTCCATGGACATGGCCTTCGAGCGCTTGCTGCGCGTAGGCGGCACGGCCTTGCTCGTAGCTTGCCTGTTTTACATGGCGCCGTTGGCCATCGTGACCACCTGGCGCAACCGGCAGTACGAAGCGCTGACGGTGCAGCTGCAGCAGGATGCCGAGCGCGACCGTCTGGCGCGCGAACTGAGCGAATCGCAGCTGCGCCTGCTGCGCGCGCAGATCGAGCCGCATTTCCTGTTCAACACCCTGGGCGCCGTGCAACAGCTGGCCGAGCAGGGAGCGCAAGGCGCCGGCAAGGCCGCAGCATTGACGGCCGATCTGATCGCCTTCTTGCGCGCCAGCCTGGCGGAGATGCGCAGCGAGCAAGTACCCTTGCAAAGCGAGTTTGACATGGTGGCCGCGTATTTGCGCGTGATGCAGGCGCGTATGGGCCCGCGCCTGCGCTATGCGCTGGACTTGCCGGCCGAGTTTGCGCACGCGACGATTCCCAGCATGATCTTGCTGACCCTGGCGGAAAATGCCATCAAGCACGGTATTGAACCATCGTTGCGCGGCGGCGAGATCCGCCTGTCGGCGCTGTGGGTGGACGGCATGCTGCGCCTGCGCGTGCAGGATACGGGCATGGGTTTGCCGGAAAGCGGCACGGGCAGCGCACAGGGCGGTGGCCTGGGCCTGGAAAACGTGCGCAGCCGGCTGTTGCTGTCCGATCCGTCCGCCAGTTTGACCCTGCGCGATGGCGAAGAGGGCGGCGTGATCGCCGAAATATTGCTGCCCATCAAAATTGAAACAAGCCTGAAAGAAGCTGCCGCATGAATACCACCATCCTGATCGCCGAAGACGAACCCCTGATGCGCGAACGCCTGCAAATGCTGCTGGCGCAAGCCTGGCCCGAAGCGCACGTCGTGCTGGTGGCGGAAAACGGCAACGATGCCTGGGACGGTTTCCTCGAGCATGAGCCGGACGTGGTTTTTCTCGACATCCGCATGCCAGGCCTGTCGGGCCTGGAAGTGGCCGAGCGCATCGGCAAGCGCGCCCACGTGGTGTTCGTCACGGCCTACGACCAGTACGCCGTCGATGCGTTCGACGCAGGCGCCGTCGATTACCTGCTCAAACCCGTGCAGGCCGAGCGCTTGCAGCGGGCGCTGACCCGGCTGCGCGACAAGCTCGGCGCGCAGCCGGCCGACATGGCCAATTTACTGCAGTCGCTGCGCGCGGCCTTGCCTGCAGCGCCGCGCGACAGGTTGAAATGGATCAAGGCCAGCGTGGGCAAGCAGATCCGTTTGATCGACATCGACGATGTGCTGTTCTTCCAGGCCGACACCAAGTACACGCGCGTCGTGCTGGCCGGCTCGGAAGCGCTGGTGCGCACGCCGCTCAAAGATTTATTGGGCGGCCTCGACCCGGAACAGTTCTGGCAAATCCACCGCGGCACCATGGTCAACGTGAAAGCCATCGAAGCGGCCGAACGCATCGACGCCGAGCGCATGCAGGTGCTGGTGCGCGGCAGCACGGAAAAGCTGCCCGTCAGCCGCACGTTTACGTATTTGTTCAGGGATTGATATGATGCCAATATTTTTAATCTGACATTGAAATGGACATCTCATGACAATCTTGCGCCGCTGGTTCACCGCCATCCTTCTTTCCTTGCTCGCTTGCACCGCCGCCACGGCAGCGCAGAAGGAGGAAAAGGTGGTGTATCACGTCAATGACGCCAGCAATGCCACGGCTGCGCTGAAAAACATCCGCAATCACCTGGACGCCAGCCCCAAAGCCACCATCGTGCTCGTCGCGCATGGCCCCGGCATCGATTTCCTGCTCGATGGCGCCATCGACAAGAATGGCAATCCGTATGACGTGGTGGTGCGCGAGCTGGCCAAGCGTGGCGTGAGCTTTCGCGTCTGCAATAATACCTTGCAAGGACGCAACATCGACCGCCAGCGCGTGCTGCCCGAAGCCGTCATCGTGCCCTCTGGCGTGGCCGAGTTGAGCCGCTTGCAGTGGCAGGAAGGGTATGCGTATATCAAGCCCTGACGCAAACGCCGCGCCGCTGCCGGATGGCAAGGGGCGCGGCGTCAGTGGATGGGTGACGCTTACTGAATCTTGGCGATCGACACTTCCGTCGATTTGACCAGCGCGATGACTTCGCTGCCCACCTTCAAGTCCAGGTCCTTGATCGAGCGCGAGGTGATCACCGACGTGACGATGCCGTGCGGCGTTTCCACGTCCACTTCCGAGACTACGGGGCCAAAGATGATTTCCTTGATCTTGCCGCGAAACTGGTTGCGTACATTCACTTCCGAGATAGCCATGATATTTCCTTTGTGCCCGTAATACGCCAAGCGGCGCGACAAGGCCAGAGTACGGCGTGCGCGCGCTTTTGACCACGAATCGATGCGCATATCGATATGCGCAAAGCGCGCACCAGCGCTGACGCAAGCACATTCTTCGCCTATACTTGGCTGCAACATCCTGGAGGTTTGCCATGCGTCCATTGCCCTTGTTGCTGCTGTTGCCCTCATTTGCCGTGCTGGCGCAACCGGCCGCGGCGCTGCAGCCGATGGCCTTCCTGGCCGGCCATTGCTGGAAGGGCGAGTTCCCTGGCGGCAAGCAAACGGATGAGCACTGTTTCCAATGGCTGTACGGCGGCCAGATGCTGCGCGACGTGCACACGGTGCGCAGCCCCGGCAAGCCCGACTACGTGGGCGAAACCACGTATTACCACGATCCCGCCGCAAACAAGGTCACCTTCCTGTATCTGGAAAACAGAGGCGGCCACAGTCGCGGCACGATGCTGCCGGCGGACGGCGGCCTTGACTTTCCCGCCACCGAGTACGTGGTCGCCAAGGGCAAGACCTTGACCTACCGCGTGCGCTGGACGCCATCGGGCGATGCCTATGAAGCGGCCAGCGAGATGCTGCTGGACGGGCGCTGGGTACCGCAGTTCAAGTTGCTGCTGAAGAAACAGTGACCTTTGCTCCATAAAAAAAACCGGGACATGTCCCGGTTTTCTTGAGGCGTGGCGTGCTTACTTCTGATAAATCTTGTCGAACTCGCCGCCATCGTCAAAGTGTTTCTTTTGCGCTTGTTTCCAGCCGCCAAACACGTCATCGATGGTAAACAGCGTGATCGGCTTGAAGCTGGCCGCGTATTTCTTCGCGACTGCGGCCGAACGGGGGCGCAGATAGTGCTTGGCGACCAGTTCCTGGCCTGGTTCGGAGTACAGGTATTGCAGGTAGGCCGTGGCTTCCTTGCGGATGCCGCGGCGGTCGACGACCTTGTCGACGACGGCCACCGGCGACTCGGCGAGGATGGAGATGCTTGGATACACGACTTCGAAGTTGTCGCCGAATTCGGCGCGCACCAGTTGCACTTCATTTTCAAACGTCACCAGCACGTCGCCGATTTCACGCTGCGTGAAGGTGGTCGTGGCGCCGCGGCCGCCGCCGTCCAGCACGGGTACGTTCTTGAACAGCTTGGTAACGAGGTCGCGCGCCTGCGCTTCGCTGCCGCCTTTTTTCACGGCATAGCCCCAGGCCGCCAGGTAAGTATAACGACCATTGCCCGAGGTTTTCGGGTTCGGCACGATGACCTTGATGCCGGGCTGGGCCAAGTCGTCCCAATCCTTGATGCGTTTCGGGTTGCCTTTGCGTACCAGGTACACCATGGTCGAGTAAAACGGCGCCGCATTGTTCGGGAATTTCTTGGCCCAGTCGGCCACCACGAGGCCGCGGTCGACGAGGATATCGATGTCATTGGCCTGGTTCATGGTCACGACGGACGCTTCCAGGCCATCGGCGACGGAGCGCGCCTGCTTGCTCGAGCCGCCGTGCGACTGCTTGATGGTGATAGTTTCGCCCGTTTTGGCTTTCCAGTCAGCAATAAATGCGGGATTCACATCCTTGAACAGTTCGCGCATCACGTCGTACGAGGCGTTCAGCAAGACCACGGGTTCGGCGGCGCCAGCTGCCATCGGCAGACTCAGGGCGGCGGCGGAAGCGGCCAGGGCGCTAGCCAGGAACCAGCGGCGCGAGCGTTGGGTGAGCGTCGCTGCGGTGGTCGATACGGCGTTGGAATGGGGCATGTTGAACTCTTGTTGTGAGAATAGATAGACATAGTCTAAAATTCCGGCCGGAAAAGAAACGAATTTTTCGTAATATGCTTAGATTTAATTCCCGTTTACGCTAAAAAACAGATATCGATTTTTGGAAACATTCGTGGGCAAGGCGCGCATCAGCACTTAGTCTGCAGGCATGGCGCCATAGGCAAAACCGGTCTGTGGCGTGCGGCAAAAAACCCGATTGCGCCGCTTGGTGTATAGTCGAATCGCACGATACAAGGGTGAAACCGTTTGCATCGGCAACTGGAATATTTTGTGAGCGTACATGAGTCTTGAAATTCGTATTGCAACATCGACCGACGCTTTCGAGGCGTGCAACGTATTACGACGCTCCATCGTCGAATGCTGCCGCCTCGATCATCGGGACAATCCGGCCATCCTGGAAGCCTGGCTGGGCAATAAAACACCGCAGATGGTGGCGTGCTGGTTTGCGTCGCCCACCAATTTTTCGCTGGTCGCAGTCGAGGCGGGCGCCGTGGTCGGCGTCGGCTTGCTGACGCGCGCTGGCAAGCTGGCCCTGTGCTACCTGCTGCCCGAGGCGCAAGGCCGCGGCGCGGGCAAGGCGCTGGTCGAGCAACTGGAAGCGCAGGCGCGCGAGTGGGGCATCAAGGCCCTGCAGCTGCACAGCACGGCCAGCAGCCAGGCCTTTTTCGTCAAGCGGGGTTATGTCGAGGCGGGCAATGTGCGTTCGCCATATGGCGTGGAAACGATTTTTTGCTGGAAACAGCTTGATCCCGCAGGTATTTCCAGCGGCGACCCCAAGCGCAAGCGCTTTTGCAACTGCAATTCGGCCTGACGGCTATCCTGCACTTCAGCCCGTCCATCCGGCGGCGGGCCTTTCCTTCCTTTGAATAATTTCTCTCAATAACTGATCTGGATATACACGCCTTGTGGCGCGCTATCGTTTCCCGGCAGCAAGGTGCCGCCGGCAAACAGTTTCAGTTCGCCGGGCGCGAAGGCCAGCCAGTCCTCGTTTTGCGTCAGCGGATGCGTGGCGATGACGGCGATGCGGTCGTCCAAGTGGTTGTGCTGGCGAAAATCGATGCTGCGCTCGCAGTCGATCAGTTGCGCGACGGAAAACGGGTATTCGCGTATCACATAGTGCAAATGCGTGGAGCAGTGGGCAAACAGCAGTTCGCCGTCCGACAGGATGAAATTGAAAGTGCCGTGCGCGGCGATGTCCGTGGCGACCTCGGCGATGGCGGCGCGCAAGTCGGCGCGCGCGGGTTCGCCGAGCGGAAACCGCGTGCGCAAGTGGGCCAGCAAGTGGCAAAACGCCTGTTCGCTGTCCGTGTCGCCGCTGGCGCGGTAGTGCGCGTTGGCGGGCGCGCGCCACGTTTTCAAGTCGCCATTGTGGGCAAACGACCAGGTCTTGCCCCACAGTTCGCGAGCGAACGGATGGGTGTTTTCCGGCGCGATACGGCCTTGCGTGGCTTTTCGGATGTGCGCGACGATGTTTTTCGCCTTCACGGGATGTTGCTGCACCTGCGCCGCCAGCGGCGAATCGATGGCGGCCAGGTGATCCGTCAGCAAGGTGCAGCCGCTACTGGAATGATAGGCGATACCCCAGCCGTCGCGGTGCTCGTCCGTGCGTCCGCCCCGTTCGGCAAAGCCGGCAAAGGAAAATCCCAGCGCTGCCGGCTTGCTGCTGTTCATTGCGAGTAACTGGCACATGGCGGCCCTTTCTGATGGTATCGGTACATGACCACAGTAAAGGCCGGGGCAGGTGGCCGGAACGAATGTTTCCGACTATCGTTATGCGCTGGCCGTCGCATGCCTTATGTGCTGGGCGCATATCAAATGGCGAAACCATTCGTTCTCCTTTGGTTTGTGCTGCCTTACTCTGCACACTTTGGCGCCGTCTTCCCCACGAGGGCAGCCGGCGCAGCCCGATGAAGGAGCACGTATGCCATTTCCCGTCCTGAAAAATTACCTTGCCCGCCTGTCGCACCAAACCCAGGCCGGCACCAGCGTCTGGCTCGACGGGGAGGGCAGGGCGCTGGGGCGCTTTTTCAATTGCACCATGACGAGCGCCTTCCAGCCGCTGCGCGAACTGGGCAGTGGCAAGCTGGTGGCGTTCGAGGGCCTGGCGCGCAGCGTGTCGAAGGCGGACGAGGGCTTGTCGCTGTGGCGCTTGCTCGACCACGCGGCCAGCGACGACGAATCCGTGGAGCTGGACCGGCTGTGCCGCATGCTGCACGCGATCAATTTCTTCCGCCAGGGCGAAGCGGAGCAGTCGGACCTGTACCTGAACGTGCATGACCGCCTGTTGAGCGCTGTCAGCAGCAATCACGGCCACGCCTTCCAGCGCATTCTGGACGCGCTGGGCTTGCCCATCGAACGCATCGTGCTGCAATTGCCGACGGTCACGCCGAACCAGGGCTGGCTGCTCAACTATGTGGCTGACAATTACCGGCGCAACGGTTTCCGCCTGGCCATCAACGTGGCCAGCGTGCAGGAAGCAACAGGCATGCTGGAGCGCTTGCACCCGCATGCGTTCAAGCTCGACGCGGGCAACCTCAGCGACGAGCAGGCCGTTGCCAGCTTCGTCACCGTGTGCCATGCGGCGAAAATCCGCGTCATCTTCAAGCGCCTCGACACGCCGGCGGCGCTGGCCGCGCTGCAGCGCATTGGCGCCGCCACGGGCTTGCCCATCGTGACCCAGGGTTATCTGCTCGATAAGCCTTTGACGGCGCTGGCGCAGGCGAAAGGAGGCGTCGCGTCCGTCGCGGCTGCCGCCTGACGCAAAATGTCTTGAAATGAGGGCGACACGATAGGCAACGGAGGGTTTTTCTTCGCAGCACAATACGCTATAGTATTCCCATCGTTAAATTGGACTGACTATGGCATCGCGCAGAAATTTTCTACATCACGGTATGGGCCTGGCCGCGCTGGGCCTGGTAGCCACCCCTCTCATCGGCTGCGCCTCGCGCACGGCCGCTCCCGCCTCGGCTTCGGCCAGCGCCAAGCCGCGCGCGCCGCGCACGGCCGTGCCACCGCAGCCGACGCAACTGGCCAGCGTCGACCGCTCGATCACGTCGCAGTCGCGCCAGGCCATCACCGAGATGGAACCGCCTCCGGACATCTTCGACGCGCAGGCGCTGGACCTGGAATTCTGGCTCAAGCCCCGCACCCTGGAAGTGGTGCGCCCGGCCAGCAATGAAAAGGCCAAGCTGCTGTACTGGAAAGATGGCGAAGTCATCGATTCTGCCTACCAGGAACTGTGCCACTTGCTGCGCGACGTGAACGGCAAGAAGACGGCGCCGATCGACCCGAAACTGCTGGAAACCCTGTGGGGCACGCAGGCGTTCGTGGCCCGTTACGGCATCGAGCAGCCGCTGGAGATCCTGTCGGGCTACCGTACGGCCGAGTCGAACAGCCGCCTGCGCGAAGCGGGCGTGCCGGCCGCGCGCCAGTCGCTGCACATCTCGGGCCGCGCCGCCGACATCCGCGTGGCGAATCTGAACGCGGAAGTGCTCGGTTCGCTCGTGCGCAGCTTCAAGCAAGGCGGCGTGGGCTTCTATTACCGCAACGGCCCGCGTGGCGGCTGGATTCACGCGGATACGGGTCTTCAGCGCACCTGGAAAGGTTAAACACCTGACCAAACCTACTGCGCGGCGCGCTTTGCGGCTTGCGATGCTCGCTGTGCTATAGCACTGCTGCGCTTCTCGGCCACAAATCACTGCCGCTCGCTACGGTTTTGTCAGGCGTTTTTAGTCGTAGTGATACGGCGGCTCCGGCACGCTGTCGGCGTGGATCAGTTCCAGTTCGCGCAGCTTGGCCGGGCGCTCCCACCAGATGCGCCAGCCGCGCCGCTGGTTTTCCAGTACTTCCGGGTGCATTTGCAGATAGCCGTCGATAAAGCGGGTAAAGTCCGAGACATAGCCGCTGCGGCGGTAAGGTAGTCGATGGCGCATGCGCGTCCTCCCATGGTTTTTCCTTTTGACCGCCCTTGTGCGCAAAAGTGCCGCACTTTCCACCGCACTTTCTACTTTCCCCATGAAATTGTCCAGCCATAACATCGAACTGTTCCTGGCCGTCGTCGATGGCGGTTCGTTCTCGGCCGCCGCGCGCGCCTTGCGGCGGGCGCCATCGGCTGTCAGCATGGCGATGGGTAATATCGAGGCGGAACTGGGTATCGCCCTGTTCGACCGGGGTGCGCGCGAAGCCGTGCCCACGCCGGCCGCCATGGCGCTGCTTCCCCACGCGCGCCTGATCGCCGAGCAGTTGAAGCAGTTGCATCTGCACGTGCAGGAATTGTCGCAGGGACTGGAAAGCCGCATTTCGCTGGGCATCGCGGCCGAGCTCGACCATACGCCCTTCCTGGCCGCCGTGCGCGCCCTGTCGCAGCGCCATCCGCTGCTCGACATCGAAGTGCTGACGGCGCCGCAGGATGATGTGCTCGACATGCTGCACCGGGGCCGCATCAGCGCCTGCATGGCTTTTGCTGGCGGGCGCATCAATCACGAAGAACAGTTCCAGCTGGTGGGCAGCGATGCCTTGCTGGCGATTATCTCCACCCAGCATCCGCCCGACGTGGCGGGGCGGCCCTTGTATATCGAGGAATTGGTGAATCTGCGCCAGATCATCGTCGCCAGCCGCGAACTCGACCTGGCCGATGCGCGCCCCGTGGTGGGCTTGTCCTATTGGCGCACGGACAGTTTGCCGATGGCGCTGGCGATGGTGGAAGCGGGACTGGGCTGGGGCAATTTTGCCGCCTCGGCCATCAAGGATTCGCTGGCGGCGGGGCGGGTGCGCTGCGTGGCGTTCAAGAATACGGGCAATGGCCTCGTCGTGCCCATCCACCTCGTGTGGATGAAGGACCGGCCGTTGGGCATGGCGGCGCGGTCCTTTCTTCAGTTGCTCAGCGAAGCGGCCTGAACATTCGCTGGCTCTTCCTTCGGCTGCTGCGCCGACAGGGGCACGCCGAACAGGCCGTCGAAGAAGTAATTGAAGATGAAGCTGTAGCACGGGATGATCAGCATCAGCGCGAAATCGAGCACGAACGCTTGCCACAGGCTGATGTCGAGCCACCAGGCGATCAGCGGGATCAGGTAGATGACGAGCGTGATCTGGAAGCCGATCGCGTGCAGGATACGGCGCCAGACGGTGCGCGTGCGCGACACTTGGCGGATTTCCCAGTATTCGAACGCCGTGTTGTAGAGCAGGTTCCAGATCACGGCGATGGTGGTGATCATGATTGCCAGCGGACCCGTGCTGGTGGGCGATTCGCCCGAAAGCAGTGTCAGCCAGGCCGTGGAAATGGCCATGCCGATGATTTCAAAGGCGGTGACGTAGACGATTTTGCGTTTGATGCCTTGCATGTAAAGCCTGTAAAGAAGAGATGGCGGCTATTTTAAGTCAGGTGTACTGATGTTTGAAGTCGATAGCTGTCAGATTTTCTGATCGATCCAGCGTGGGAATACCATGCGCCCCGCGAACGGTGGATAATGGCGGCTGGCGGGCAACCTGTCCCGCCGCATCACCGCAGAAAAGGTCAACGAGCATGCAAGGCGCAGCAGACAGCAACATCCCAGATACCCCCGCCAGTCCGGAAGAACGTCCCCGTTTCCGCCCCCGTCCGTGGGAACACCTGGAAACGCCGTACGACGTGGAAGTGTGGATCGAGGAACATAATCGCAGCATGCAGGACAATATCCGCGCCACGGAGACGGGCGTGGGCATCTGTTTTACCCTGGCCGAAGGGGGCGATATCTATATGCAGACGAGCGCCGACGGCGCCGTCGTGCTCGACGTGACGCCGGACGCGGCCTGGGTGTCGCCCCTGATCAGCGCGGCCACGGGCTGCGAGGCGCCGGACTCGTCGCTGTGGATATTACCTGACGATAAGCTGATCCAGCTGATCGTCGGGCTGTCGAGCCTGGTGGCCAGTACTTTGCTGGTGGTCGGTCATGATTTCGGCTTGCGCCGGCACCGTATGGGTCTGGGCCGCTGAGGGCCTTGTTGCGGAAACGGCATCCATGACAGGCATGGCTCGACACTGTGCGTGGCGCGTGCTAGTCTCGCTACTGCACCCACCTGTTTTCCAGGGCGGCCATGCCAAGGACAGCCATGGATACACCACCGCAAGCGGTACCTGCTCTGGATTCCTCCCCGCCCGGCCACGACGGCGTGCCGCGGCATGTCGCGCCCCTGCTTGACGATGGCGTCTTCAGTCCGGAACGGATGAAGGCCGAACGCGAACAAGCGTATTTCAACGATTTATACCTGCTGGCGCCCGTCGCCTATTTCGTGCTGGGACTCGATGGCGTGATCCTGCAGGTCAACCTGGTGGCGGCCGAACTGTTCGGCCTGGCGCGCGGGCGTCCCGGCCACGTGCTGTTCCGTTCTTTTGTGCACGAGGCGTTCCGCCGCGATTACGAACAGTTCGTGGAGCGCGTGCTCAATAGCAGCGAGCCCGAGCGCATCCAGCTGCAGGTGCAACTGCCCCCGCCGCGTCCCGGCGTGCGCGAGGCGGGCTTGCCCGTCAGCCTGCTGGGCAGCGCCGATCCGAACGGCCAGGCACTGCGCCTGGTGCTCGAGCAGGCCGAGGGCAAGCTGGCCGCGCTTGAACGCAGCGAAGAGCGCTTCCGGCGCATCGTGCACAGCGCCGAGGAAGGCATCTGGGAAATCGATGCGCAGGCGCTGACCAGCTTTGTCAATCCGAAGATGGCGCACATGCTCGATTGCCAGATCGAGGATATGCTGGGCCAGCCGCTGGCGGCCTTCATGGATGAGGAGGGGCGCGCCATCCTCGAGCGCAACATCGCGCGTCGCCAGGACGGCATCGTCGAGCGCCACGAATTCAAGTTCCTGCGGCGCGACGGCAGCACCTTGTGGGCCACCCTGGCCACCAATCCCATCTTCGACTCCAGCGGCACCTACCTGGGGGCGCTGGCGCTGGTCAGCGACATCACGGCGCAGCGCGCCGCGTCCGAGCGCATCTGGCGGCAAGCCAATTTCGACCAGCTGACGGGCTTGCCGAACCGCTACATGTTTCTCGACCGCTTGCAGCACGAGGCGGCCCATGCCAAACGCGAGGGCGCTTGCCTGGCCCTGCTGTTCATCGACCTCGACCATTTCAAGCAGGTGAATGACAGCCTCGGTCACGAGAAGGGCGACATGCTGCTGCGCCAGGCGGCGCGTCGCATCAGCGAGCGCGTGCGCGCCACCGACACGGTCGCGCGCCTGGGCGGCGACGAGTTCACCGTCATCCTCGCTGGCGTGGGGCAGCTGGGCGGCATCGAGCGCGTGCTGCAGGAATTGACGGCTGCGCTGGCCCTGCCGTTCGTGCTCGACGGCGACACGGCGCAAGTGTCGGCCAGCGTGGGCGTGGCCCTGTATCCGGCCGACGCCGAGTCGCCCGACACCTTGCTGCGGCATGCCGACCAGGCCATGTATGCGGCCAAGAGTGCGGGGCGCAACGGCTACAGTTATTTCACGCCGGCATTGCAGCAGGCAGCCGAATTGCGCCGCAGCACGGTGCGCGAGATGCGTCTGGCGCTGGCGCAGGACCAGTTCGAAGTCCATTACCAGCCCATCATCCGCCTGTGCGATGGCAGCATCGAGCGGGCCGAGGCGCTGTTGCGCTGGCGCCATCCGCTGCGCGGCTTGCTGGCACCCGCCGATTTCATCGGCTTTGCCGAGGCGAACGGCCTGATCATCGATATCGGCGAGTGGGTGTTTCGCCAGGTCGTGCGCCAGGCGCGGCAGTGGCAGGACGAGCATGGCACTGCGTTCCAGATCAGCATCAACAAGTCGGCCGTGGAATTTCGCTGCGACGCCGCGCTGTACCAGGACTGGGGCGGGCATCTGGCGCGCCAGGGGCTGGCGCCTGGCGCCATCGTCATCGAAACAACGGAAGCGGTGCTGCTCGACGAAGCGCGCCAGGTGGTTGACCGGCTGCGCCAGTTCCGCGCCATGGGCCTGGCGCTGGCGCTCGACGATTTCGGCAGCGGCCAGGTGTCGCTCGCGTGCATACAGAAGGCCGATATCGATTTTCTCAAGATCGACCGTTCGCTGGTCGGCGAACTGGGAGGCGATGGCGCCGGGCAGGGCTTGTGCGAGGCGATCATTGCCCTGGCACAGCGCCTGGGCTTGAAAGTCGTGGCCGAGGGCGTGGAGACGGCGTCGCAGCGCGATCTGCTGCGCGCCGCCGGCTGCGACTATGCGCAGGGATATTTCTTTTCCCGCGCGCTGCCGGTGGGGCAGATGGATCGCCTGCTGGCATCTCAGCCGGCGGCCTGAACTGTCTCCTGCGCCGGGCCGGCGCCCTCCATCAGTTGTTCCACGGCGGCCAGGGTGTCGACATCGCTGACGGTGGCCAGGGTCAGGCCCGGCGCCAGGATGACGCGGTAATGACGGCTGGCTGGATAAAACCAGCGGTAGTTGTCGGTGCGGATGTAGTAGCCGACGATTTTCTTGTCATACGCCGAAGCGATGTGGATCACCGACGTGTCGGGCGACAGCACCAGCTCGCAGCGGCGTATCAGCGCCGCCAGCTCCAGGATGTGGCCGGTGGGCGGCGCGCTCATCACATTGGCATGGCCGGCGTCGCGCACGATCTCGGCGGCGCGCGCCTCGGTGCCGGGCGCGGCGATCACCAGCAACGCATGGCGCGGATAGCGTGCCGCCAGGGCGGCGCAGCAGCGCTGTGCATCGGCCACGCTGACCGTGCGTTGCGCATTGCTGCCCTGGAAATTGAGGCAGAACAAGCCTTCATGCGTGCGCAGCAGGCTGTCGCAGGCGGCGTCGACCCGTGCCGCGTGCGCGTCCACGCCGAACAGTTCATAGCGCATATCGATGTCGCGCAGGCCAAACTCCTCGAACGTGGCGAAAAAGCTGTGCAGGATGTGGCGGCTGCGGTCGCAAGGCACCGTATGGTCGAACATGCCCAGCTTCGCCGTCGAAGTGCCGTACTTTGGAATGGCAAAGCCCGTCAGATAGCGCGCACCGAGCCATTTGATACGTAGCAGCAAGGGAATCGAAAAGCGGTTGTAGGGGTTGAAGATGACGTCGTAGCGGCGCCGGCGCAGGTCGGCGATGGTGGTGCGCAAGTCGCGCAGCAGCGGCTGCTTGTCCCAAATGAGGATCTCGTTCACATGCGGGTTGCCGGCGATGACATCGCGGTTGGCACTGCTGGCGGCCACGTCGATCTGCCAGTGCGGATAGTTTTTCTTCAGCTCGCGCAGCAGGGCCGACGTGACGATCATGTCGCCGATCTTGTCGTTGCGCAAAATCAGCACCTTGCGCACCTTGGCGATATCGAGGGGCTGCTTGCCGGATTTGCCCAGCAGGGTGTAGCTGATCAGCCGGGCGGCGGTTTTTATCAAGGGAACTCCGGAGGTGGATGACGGGACGCGCTGGCGTATTGGTGAATCAGCCAGCGACAGCAGCATCTTACGGATTGGCTCTGTCATCGGCAAGTAGGGGAATGCCGGAATTTTTCCTTGGCCGTGCTGTCTGACTCTGCATATCAATCACGCAGGGAGCAGATCATGCGGCCAGCCGAATGGAAGAGATTTATCGCGCAACTTTCGCAGTTGAGCCAACGCCAGCGGCAGGCAGGCATTGCCCTGCTGCATGGCAACGCGCCACACGACGCGACCGTTGCGCTGCTGGAAAGTGTGGCGCAGTCGCGATTGGCCTGTCCCGCCTGCCACTCGGCGCACCTGCACCGGCACGGTCATGCGCACGGCCTGCAGCGCTACCGCTGCGTGCCCTGCGGGCGCACCTTCAATGCGCTCACCGGCACGCCGCTGGCGCACCTGCGCCACAAGACCTTGTGGCTCGACTACGCCGATTGCCTGCTGGCATCGGATTCCGTGCGCAAGGCGGCCAGTCAGTTAGGAGTGCACCGCAACACCACGTTTCGCTGGCGCCACCGGTTTTTATCGCTGGCAAAAACGGACCGGCCGCATGGCCTGCACGGCATCGCCGAGGCCGACGAGTTATATCTGCTGGAATCGGAAAAGGGAGCGCGGCAGATGAAGCGTCCGGCGCGCCGCCGTGGCGGCCATGCCCACAAGCGTGGTATTTCCAATGAACAGGTCTGCATCCTGGTGGCCCGCGACCGTACGGGCCAGACCCTCGATTTCGTCACGGGCAAAGGGGCGTTGACGAAGGCGCAGTTGCATCACTGTTTGTTGCCTGTCATCGACAGGGACGTGCTGCTGGTCACCGACGGCCATACCGCCTACCGGGCTTTTGCTCGGGAAGCTCGTATCAGCCATCAGGCCGTCAACTTGCGCGCAGGCATCCGTGTACAGGGTGCCGCCCACGTGCAGAACGTCAACGCCTATCACAGCCGCTTGCGGCAATGGCTGGGCCCGTTTCACGGCGTGGCGACGCGCTACCTGCCGAACTATCTGGGATGGCGCTGGATACTCGACGCCGGGCGTATCCGCTCCCCTGAAACGTTATTGAAGGCAACGCTGGGCGCATTCCCACATCTAATGGTGACATAGCCTACGGATTTCCATCGTCCTGAGCTAGGGGCATGCCCCATTATTGCCGCGTGCGCCAGGGCGGCGCACGCGCGGGAAGCGGTTATTCCAGGCCCAGCAGGGCGACGACTCTCTCGCGGCTGATGCCGACCAATGCCGAGCTGATTGCCAACAGCGATTCATAGCCGGGTTCGCTGGCCTTTTGCGTGAAGTTTTCCGCCAAGGTATCCATGCTGACGTTTACTTGTACCGGTTGCGCGCGGGCAACCCGTCCCGTCGCTTGCGCCAGGGCCAGGCTGACGGAACTGCGCGCCGCCTGCAACTGCGCCAGCGCCTGCACCACTTGTTGCAAGGTGGCGCGCAGGGCTTCCACGTCGCCGGTATTCCATTCTTCCGGGGCGATGGCGGCCGGTTCCGCATCCGTGCGCACGCGGCTCATCTGGCCGGTCGGGTAGCGGATGCCGCTGCCGCGCACGGACAGGCTGTCGCGTACGTTGGCCCAGGCCGCTTCCGACGTGCTGAACACCAGTTCGCCATTCTCGCCCAGCTTGACGCCGATGCCTGATGGCATCAAGGCGCGGTCGAAGCGCGAGACGATTTCGTTCGTGCTCAGGCCAGGTTCGATATTGACCGAGCGCAAGGCCTGGTTCGCGCCGCCGACGGAAAATGCCAGCACTTCCTGCGGACCTTCCTGCAGGCTGGCCATGGTCAGGCCGCGGATGCTGAAGTTTTGCTGTGCCGCCTGTGGGCTGGTATAGCTGAGCTGTGCGTCGAGCGTGCCGCCCGAGGCGCTGGCGCGCTGGCGCCAGGTATTGCTGAACTGGCGTACTCTTGCCTCGACTTGCCCTTCGCGGCCCTGGCGCGCGGCCAGCTTGGCCGCCAGTTCGCTTTTCAGCGCTTGCAGCTGGCTGCTGCTGCGTTCCAGATAGTCGAGTGTTTGCTGCGCGTTGGAAATCTCTCCCTGCAGCTGGTGATCCCAGTTGCTCAGGCCCCGCTGCAGGCTCGCCGTCGACCTCTTCGCCGCTGGCGCCTCGCTGCGCGCACTGGCGCTGCCGTTGATGGCGGCGGATGCGTCATCGACGACGCGGGCTGTGCCGGCGCCTTTGGCATTGACGCCGGAAGAGGAGGAGGTCTGAACGATTTGCATGATGGTCAGAGAAGATCAAACAGGGAAAGGGTGCCAACCTTGGCGTATGCCTTGTATGTTGCCTGCAGGGCCGTCTGGTAGCCGGTCAGTTCGATGGCCGCCGCACCCATATCGGTCTTTTTCAGGTCCAGCAAGGCCGAATTGTTCGACAGCGAGACATTCGACAGGTTGCCCGACAGCGTGGTGAGGATGTTTTGCGCGCCGCCGAAAATGGCGATCTTGCCGGAAAGCAAATCCATGCCATCGTCGGTGCCGCCGAGGCCATCGTTGACGATGGCGCGCACGGCCGGGTCGTTCGGGTTGACGCCCGGCGCGCCGAGGGTGGCGACGACCTGGTCGATCTTGTTGAGCCACACTTCCAGGTCCTTCACGTCGACGTTGGCCGCCTGCGTCACGCCATTGCCGACCACGACGGTCTGCGTGTCGGTATTGCCGACGTAGCTGTAGCGCGAGCCGACAGCTGCCGCCGGGTCGTATTTGATCGCTGGCTGGTCGGTGGCGGTGCCGGAAAACATGTAGCGGCCTTCCTGATCCTTCAGGTTGGCCGTGTACAGCACGCTGTCACGCATGGCCGTCAGCGATTGCGTCATCGCGTTCAGGTCGCCGGGCGTATTGCTGCCGTCGGCGGCCCACACCAGCAGGTCGCGCGCCTGGCCCATGTCGGTCACCATGCTCGACAGGTAGTTTTCGTTTTTCAGCAGGCGCACTTTCACCGTGGCGATATTGTCCTGGTACTGGGTGACCATGGCTTGTTCGCGCGTCAGGCGCGAAATGCGCACGTTGCCGATCGGATCGTCCGATGGCAGCTGAATGCGCAGGCCCGAGGACATCTGCTGGGTCAGGAAGTTGATGCGCTCCTGATTTTGCTGAAGCGAAATATTGATCAGCGATTGGTACTGGCTACTGGCGACACGCATGATCTTCTCCTTAACCCATCATTTGCAAAGTGGCGTCAAACAAGCTATTTGCCACGGAAATGACTTTCATGTTTGCTTGATACATATTCTGGAATTCGACCAGGCTCATCGCTTCTTCGTCCTTGTTCACGCCGCTGGTGGACTTCCAGTCATCGATTGCTTGCGAACGCACCGTGTTGGCCGTCTTCAGCAGGGCCTGGTTCTGCTGGCTGTAGATACCGAGCTTGCCGACCAGTTGCGTGTCCGCGTCGCTCATCAGGACCGAACCCACCCAGCTGACGGTGATCGGTTGATTCTTGATCTCGATCAATTTCTGCAAGTTGCCGCTGTCGCCGGCCGCGCCCGTCAGCGACAGGGCCAGATCCTTGGCGTTGAAGCCCGGGGTAATGCTCAGCTTGCCATTTGCATAGGCCAGCAGGGGACCGCCTGGGGCGCCGGCCATGGTTTTTCCCAGTGCCAGCTGCGCGTTGACCTTGTTGGTCAACTGGGTCGCCATGTCTTGCAGCGACTGCTGTAGCGGTTTCAGGGTGTTTTTCTCGAATTCGCCCAGGCCGCCCATCTGGCCGCCGATGGCAACCATATCGAGCGTGTACGAGGACTTGGAGAAATCGAGGCTCAGGGTCTGGTCGCCCGTGTTCGTCATGCTGCTGGTCAGCGTACCGGCCAGGCTGCCGATGACCAGGGGCTGGCCCGATTTCAGCGAGACATTGCGCGAGCCGTCCGGCTGGTCGAGGACCTCGATGCTCATTTGCGCCGCCAAGCCATCGATCAGCTGGTCGCGCGCATCCATCAGCGACGACACATTCGTGCCCGCGGCGGTGGAGGTGCTGATGCGCTGGTTCAGCGCGGCGATATTGGCCAGGGTGGTATTGGCTTGCGGCACGATCGCAGCACGTTGCTGCTGCAGCGACAGCAACTGGTTGCCCATGACGGTGCTGATGCTGTTGAAACGCTGCGCCATGGCGTCGGCGGAGGTGACGATCTGCTGGCGCAGCGGCGTCGACGTCGGGTCGACGGCCGAGGCGTTGAGGGCGGCGAAAAAGCCGTCGATGCCATTGCTGATGCTCGACGCATCGTCGCCCATCACGCGTTCGAGCTGGGTCAGGTAAGGCTGGGTCTGCGAACGGGCACCCTGGTCGGACGCGGCGCGCCACATTTGCTGGCTTTTATAAGCATCGGCAAAACGCAGCAGGGCGGACACTTCCACGCCATTGCCGGCCGAACGTACGCCGGCGGTGGCGCCAAGCGACGACAGCAGCACACCCTGGCGCGTGTAGCCCGCCGTTTGCAGGTTGGCGATGTTCTGGCTGGCCGCATTGAGTGCGGCCTGGGCGGCGATGCTACCTGACAATGCATTGCTGATGATGCTCATTGGGCAAGTTTCTTTCGTGAAGAGTGTGGCGCGTGCGGGTGGGCGGGCATTGAGTCCTTGTTACCTTTTACAGGCGACACTTCAGACGGATTTATTAAGCGGCGCTGCAATATTGTCGGTCTTGACGGCGTTTTTGGCTGCCACGGGTGCGCTGGCCGCCGGCAGCAGCTGGCGCAGGATGGCGTCGGCGATGCCGAAGGCGCGCTGCCCGGCCATTTTGTCGGCCACCAGGTTGTCGGCCATTTCCAGCATGTCGCTGTTGACCGGGTCCTTGAAGACGCTGTCTTCGCCCGCCATCTCGCGCGTGCCCGAACGCATCTGGCGCAGCATGTGCGAGATGAAGAAGGCTTCGAACTTGACGGCCGCCTCGGTGGCCTTGGCCGCATAGCGGGGATCGGCCGGCTTGGCGGCTGCAGGAGAGCGGTCGTCGAGCGCCGAGGGCAGGGCGCTGCTGCTGTCGTTGATATTCATCATATAACCACCAGTTCGCCTTCGATGGCCCCGGCTTGGTCCAGGGCTTGCAGAATTGCCATGATGTCATCGGGCGAAGCGCCCAGGCTGTTGACGACGTCGATGATGGCCTGCAGCTTGGCGCCGGCTGGCCATTTGAACATATTGCCGTTGCCCTGGTCGACGGACACCTTCGATTGCGGCGTGACGGTGGTCTGGCCGCGGCCGAACGGCGCCGGCTGGCTTACTGCCGAGCTTTCGGAAATGACCACTTTCAGCGAGCCGTGCGTGACGGCGGCCGCCTTCACGCGCAAGCCTTCGGCGATGACCACGGTGCCGGTGCGCGAATTGAACACCACTTTCGGCGTATCGACGCCGACGTCGACGGAGAGCGCTTCCAGCTTGGCCATGAAGGCCACGCGCTGGGTCGGGTTTTCCGGCGCCAGCACTTCCACGCTGGTGGCGTCGCGCGTGGTGGCGACGGCGCCAAAGCGGCGGTTGACGGCTTCGACGATATTGATGGCCGTCTCGAAATGCGGGTGGCGCAAGTTCAGGGTGACGGTCGGCTTGGTCGAGAAATCGCTGAGGATTTCGCGCTCGATGTTGGCGCCGTTGGGAATGCGGCCCGAGGTGGGCGTGTTGACGGTGACGGACGAGCCGCTCTTGCCTGTGGCGTTCAAGCCGCCGACGACGACGTTGCCTTGCGCCAGCGCATACGTTTCATTGTCGGCCGCGCGCAATTGCGTCAGCAGCAAGGTGCCGCCGCGCAAGCTTTTCGCATCGCCCAGCGACGAGACGGTGACGTCGATGGCCTGGCCACGGCGGTATCCCGGGGGGAATACGGCGCTGACCATGACGGTGGCGACGTTCTTGCTTTTCGATTCGGCGCCGTCCGGCATCTTCACGCCGAACTGCTTGAGCATGTTGACCACGGACTGGCTGGAAAATTTTACCTGGGTGGTGTCGCCGCTGCCGTTCAGGCCCACGACGAGGCCGTAGCCGACCAGCGGGTTGTCGCGCACGCCCTCGATGCTGACCAGGTTGCGCAGCACTTGCGCGGCGCTGGCGGGCAGGGCAAAGCCGGACAACGCAGCGAGCATGGCTGCCAGGGGCAGGGCGGAACGAAATTTCATGAGCTCACCTTAAAACGGCATCCATGGGCCGACGAAGAAGCGCGTCAGCCAACCTGGTTTGTTGGCTTCGGCCAGGGTGCCCTGGCCGGAATAGGCGATCTGCGCATTGGCAATGCGCAACGATGACACCTGGTTGTTCGAATCGATGTCGGCCGCGCGCAGGTAGCCGCGCAGGCGCACGAATTCCTCGCCCTGGTTCAGGGTCAGGGTTTTCTCGCCCTGCACGCGCAGCAAGCCGTTCGGCAACACTTCCTGCACGATTACCGTGATGGCGCCGGACAGTGCGTTTTGCTGCGTGCTGGTCGAGTCGCCGGCGAAGTTGCGGTCGGCAGACAGGTCGATGCCCGTCTTGGGGAAGGTCTTGCCGAGGAGATTGGCCGCTTGCACGCCGACGGACGAGCCCTTGTTGAACGAGGTGCCCGCCTTCTTGCTGGCCTGCGTGGTTTCCTGCAGTGCCACCGTGACGACGTCGCCGACGCGGAAGGCGCGGCTGTCGGAAGTCAGGGCCAGGCCCGCGTCGGGATTGAAGACGCCGCCGCCCACGCCGCCTTGCGCAGCGCTGCGCGGCGCCACGGGCAGCGGCGTATCGGAAAAGCTGGGCGCCAGGGGCGCCATCGGCTGGCTGGCGCAACCGGCCATCAACACCAGCAGCATGGCTGCCGTGGCTTTCATGGCGGCTGTCATCAGCGTGCCGCTTGCGCCAGGTATTGCAGCATATTGTCGGCGGCCGACAGCACCTTGGTGTTCATTTCATAGGTGCGCTGGGCAGCGATCATGTCGACCATCTCTTCGACCACCTGCACGTTCGAGCCTTCCAGCGCGAACTGCTTCAATTTGCCCAGGGCGCCTTCGCCTGGACGGCCTTCCGTCGGCGTGCCGCTCGATGCCGTTTCCTGGAACAGGTTTTCGCCGAGTGCCAGCAGGCCTGTCGGGTTGACGAAGCTGGAAAGATTCAACTGGCCCAGTTCGGTACCCGCGACATTGCCCGGCACGGTGGCCGTGACCATGCCGTTTTCGCCGATGGTGATCGCCGTGGCGTTGTTCGGCACGGTGATCTGCGGCACCAGCGGCAGACCCTGCGCGTTGACCATCACGCCGTTTTCATTCAGGCTCAACTGACCGGCGCGCGTGTAAGCCGCTTCGCCGTTCGGGCGCAGCACTTGCAAAAAGCCGTTGCCGGTGATGGCGACGTCGAATTCGCGGCTCGTCGTTTGCAGGCTGCCGGTGGTAAACACCTTTTGCGTGCCCACCATGTGGGTACCGTTACCCAGCTGTACGCCCGATGGCGAAAGGGTATTGTCGGCGCGCTGCGTGCCCGGCTGCTGCTCGACCTGGTAAAACAGGTCTTCGAAGACGACGCGGTCGCGCTTGAAGCCAACGGTATTGACGTTGGCCAGGTTATTCGCGATGGCTTGCAGTTTGGCATCTTGTGCCTGCACGCCGGTCTTGCTGATCCACATTGCTGGATTCATGATTTACTCCTGGTAATTGGTTGGCGTTGGGCTTAGGCGCCCAGCAGGCGGTTGCCGGACTCAGTCATCGCGTCGCTGGCCTTGAAAATTTTCATCTGCATCTCGAAACTGCGGTTCAGGCTCATGGTGGCGACCATTTCCTCGACGGCCGAGACGTTGCTGCCTTCCAGATGGCGGTCGCGCAGGCGTACCGCCGGGTCGGCCTGCAAGTCTTCGCCGCTGCGCGCCACGATCAGGCCCGCCTCGTTCTTCGTCAGCTCGCCCGCTTCCGCGTTGACCAGCTTGAGCTTGTCGACGGTCTGCATTTGCGCGGTGCCCGGCACCTGGATGGAAATCGTGCCATCGCCGCCGATCGACAGGCTGGTGTGCTCGGGAATCGTGATGGGGCCGCCTTCGCCCAGCACAGGCCGGCCGTTGATGGTCAGCGCGCCCGTTTCATCGAGGTCCATGGCGCCGGCGCGCGTGTAGGCTTCGCCGTTTTGCCATTGCACCGCGAGAAAACCGGGGCCAGTGACGGCCACGTCGAGTTCGCGTCCCGTTTCCTTGATGGCGCCCGTGCGCGTGCCGATGGCGCTCGACTGCGTCTGCGTCATGTGGCGGTCGTCGTAGCCATAGCCGTTCTGCAGCGGCTGGGCAGTGGACACTTCCAGGTTGGCGCGAAAGCCGCCCGTCTCGATATTGGCCAGATTGTTGGCGTGTACCTGCTGTGCCCGCAGGGCACGGTCGGCCCCGCTCATGGCGGTATAAATCAGCGCATCCATTGCTCTTTACCTTTGCGTATCGTGGATTACAGCGCTTGCATCAGCGATTGCAGCATGGCGTTCTCGGTCGAGATGACCTTCGAGTTGGCCTGGTAGTTACGCTGCGACGTCATCAGACCCACCAGTTCGGAGGTGATGTCGACGTTCGACTGTTCCAGCGAACTCGTCACCAGTTTGCCGGCCATGCCGACGCCCGGACGGTCATAGATGGCGGTGCCGGAGGTGGTCGAGGCGACCCAGCTGGTATCGTTGACGGCCGTCAGCGCGCCTTCGTCGGGGAAGGTGGCCAGGGCGATCACGCCGATGCTTTGCTTTTGGCCGTTCGTGTATTTCGCCACGACGGAGCCGTCATCGGCCAGTTCCACGCCCGTGTAGGTGCCCGAGGAATAGCCGTCGGCGCGGTCCGTCGAGGTCGTCGCTTCGCCGGCGTACTGGGTGGTGCCCGTGTAGTCGATGGCGATCGCCAGCGCTGCGGCGCCAGCCGGCGTCGGCAGCACTGGCGTGGCGGCCGTGCCCGTTACCAGCTTGCCATTCGTGTCGAAGGTCATGCTTGTCACCGGTGTCACATCGGCGTTGTCGAAGGTGTAGTGCACGTCCACACCCGTTGCCGTCTTGACGAAGTACTGGCCCAGCGAGTGCTTGGCGCCCAGCGAATCGTAGACGATCGAGGTCTTGGCGCTGTTGTAGCTCAGTTCGTTGGTCTTGTTGAAGGGCACAGCCTTGATGGTCCATTCGGACGACATGTTGGCCGCATACGCGAGCTTGGTCGACGCCACGGCGGGAATCTGGCCTGTCGGAATGTTCATGTCGCCCATGGTGCCCAGGGTGGTGCTGCCCTTGACGGCGGCATAGCCTTGTACCAGGCGGCCGTTCGAATCGATCAGCTTGCCTTCATTGCTGGCCGAGAAGATGCCGACACGGCTGTAGCTCATGGTGTTTTGCGCATCGCGCGCGACGAAATAGCCGCGGCCATCGATGGCTGCGTCGAGCGCGCGGCCCGTGTTCAGCACGCCGCCATTGAGCGACATGCTTTGCGTGATCGAGCCGATTTCCGTGCCCGTGGCGCGCGAACCGGCGTACATGGCCGAAAAGTTGGCGCGGCTGCTCTTGAAGCCATAGGTGCCGGCATTGGCGATATTGTTACTGGTGCTGTTCAACTGTTGGTTGATGGACTGGATACCGGACAGGGCGATGTCGAAACTCATGTTGATTTCCTTTAGTGAAGGACGAGATTAGTGTGCGGGAAACGAAGGGGCGAGCGGATCAGGCCGTCTTGCCGTTAAAGCCGGTGATCGCGCCAGGGTTGACTTCGCCCAGGTTCGACACGCTCAGTATCATGCTGCCGCCGGACGACAGGCGCACGCTGTTGAGTTTGCCTGCGATATCGACCGATGGTTTTTCGGCGCCGCTGGTGGTGACCTTCATGCTGTAGGTGCCGGCAGGCAAGCCCAAGGCCACGGGATCGATGGTGAACGGCACCGTGCCGGCCGACTTGGCGCCCAGTTCGATCTTGTATTCCTTGTCGTCCAGCCCTTTCAGGGTCACCGTGGTCTTGGTGGTGCTGGCGGCCAGCGCTATGCTGCCGCTGACCTTGCTCTTGTCGAGCTGCACCGTTTCACTGTTGACCATCACTTCGGAACCCACTTGCGCACCCAGCGCCAGTACTTGCATCGATTGCAGCACGCTGGCATTGGCGCTGGTCAGCGCCGACAGGTTTTGCATCGCTTCCGTCTGCGCCTGCTGCGTCAATTGATTGACGAACTGGCTCGGATCGGTCGGCGCCAGGGGATCCTGGTTCTTGATCTGGGCGACCAGCAATTTGGTGAACATATCCTGGGTGGCATTGCTTTGCGACTTGACTGCATTGCTGTTGCTGCCGCTGCCGCTGGTATTGTTTGTAAAGAGATTGGTTTCCATGGATTATGCTTCACCTAATTTGAGGAGCGATTGCTGCATCGACTTGATGCGGCCCAGAACTTCGACATTGGTTTCAAAGGCGCGCGACGCCGACATCATGTCGGTCATCTCGGCTACCTGGTTGACGTTGGGGTAGAACACCATGCCATCGGCATTGGCCATCGGGTGGCCCGGCTCGTACACCTTGCGCAGGGGCTCGTCGCTTTGCACCACGTCGAGCACCTGTACGCGCCCGCCGGCACCGCTGGCGCCAGGGCCGTCCATCACGGCCGCAAACACGGGTTTGCGCGCGCGATAGGTTTCGCCTTCGGAACCGGCAACGGAATCGGCATTGGCCAGGTTGCTGGCGATGGTATTGAGGCGCACGGTTTGCGCGGCCATCGCCGAACCGGCGATCTTGGAAATATCCTGGAAGCTCATGCTGATCCTTATTGTCCGGAAATGGCCTTGGACAGACCCTTCAGTTTCATGTTGACGAAAGTGAGGCTGGTCTGGAAGTCGGTGGCATTCTGCGAGAATGCCGCCTGCTCGACACCGATTTCGACGGTATTGCCGTCGCGGCTAGGGTGGTAGGGGACGCGGTACAGGGCGCTCGCATCGTCATCGGTCGACAGCAGGCCGGCCTCGTTGTCCTGCAACTGTTGCAGGGCGCTGCCGAAATCCATGTCCATGGCCTGGAAGCCGGGCGTGTTTTCATTGGCGATGTTGGCCGCCAGCACGCGTGTGCGGTCGGCACGCAGCGCGAGCGCATCCGCGTGCACGCCCAGCGCATCCTTGAAATTAATCCCCATGGTCATCCTTTGTGTTGAATTCGATCGTGCTTTTTGTGGTTCGGGCCAGAAAACAGGTGGTGCAGAGGTAAAATCTCAGCCAGGTCATGTTGACGCATGGTAAGGTCATGCCGCTTCAGTATCTTTGATTAAGGTTAGCAATGATTTACTTTGAGAACTATTTCGTGATGTGGAACAAGGCGCAATGTCGTCAAATACTGCTTCCAGGCCTCTTTTTACTGGCCAGCCTATATAGTAGTGCAGGTCGCGCAGAATTGCCAGCCGACAATATATTTTCACGTGTGGAACAGTTGGCGCGTGAGCAATTGGCGCAGCAGGCGGACAAGGCGGGGCTGCTGGAACCCCAGTTTCAGGTGACCGTCGTGAAAAGCACGCGCCCCGTGCCAGCGTGCGCGGCGCCCGTGGCGCTGGAGACGGCGGACAGCCGCTCGGCGCAGCGCATGCGCTTTGTCGCGGTGTGTCCTGGAAGCAACGGTTGGCGTTACGAAATGCTGGCGCGCGGCAGCATCACGGCCCAGGTGGCCGTTACCAGCGTGCCCGTCACGGCCAATACGCCGTTGCAATCGGGCGACGTGACGTTGGCGCGGCGCGACGTGACGATGGTGCCGGACAGTATCGCCTCCTTGCCCGGCGCCATTGGCCTGTCGAGCCGGCGCAGCTTGCGTGCCGGCGAAGTGCTGCGCCAGGGGCAACTGGCCTCGCCCGTGCTGATCAAGCGTGGCAGTGCGGTCAGCATCGTGGCGCGCAAGGAGCAGGTCGAAGTGAGCATGGCCGGCGAAGCGATGGATCCGGGTGCGCTGGGCGAGGTGATCCGCGTGCGCAACGCCACCAGCGGCACGGTGATACGCGCCAGGGTGGTCGATGCGGGCGTGGTGGAACCGGCCGATATTCCCGGCCGTTAAGGAGATCAGTCTGCGGCGGCCGTGCGCTGCAGACGTGTCGCCAGCTGTGTCAGCTTGGCAGCGTAGTTCGGATCGGTGGCGTAGCCGCCGCGCGCCAGACCTTGCGCAAAGGCGCCCGCGTCGGCGCCCGTGTTCAGGGCGGCGCGGTAGCGTGGGTTGTCGAGCAACACTTGCGCATAGTCGCGGAAGGCGCTGGCCTGGTCCGGGTAGCTGCGGAAACGCTCGGTTTTCTTCAGCGCCGTGCCGCTGCCCGCTTCGTACTCGGTCGTCATGTTGCTGGCCACGTCGCCCTGCCATTTGCCGCCGGCCTTGATGCCGAACAGATTATTCGTGTCAGCGCCCGTGCCCTGGCGCAGCGGACGCTGGCCCCAGCCCGATTCCAGTGCCGCGTGGGCGGCGACGATTTCCGGCGCCACACCCAGGCGTGCGCCCGTTTCTTCCGTCCACGGCTTGATCGAGGCGAGGAATTGTTGCTGCGTCTCGCCGATCTCGCCGCCCTGGTTGATGCTGCCCAGCACATTGACGGGCTGGCTTTGCTCCAGGTAGGCGCGTCCTTGCGGGCTCAGGCTGGTGGCATTGCCGCCGCCCTGTTCGATGAAGCGGGCCACTTCGCCCTGCACTTGCCGGAACACGCTGCTGAAGCTGCCGCTGGAGCCGGTGGCGTCGGTGGCGCGCATATTGCTCTGCACGGCGGAGGTGGCCGCCGTCGATGGCGTCGCCGCCGTGGCGCGGGTGGTCAGGAAATCAGCCTGGCGCATACGTATCTTCCTCGCCATGCAGCACGCGCTGCATGATGCTGTACTGCTCTGTTAATAAATCGCTGTTGCGGGCATTCAGGCGCTTGCATTCGAGCACCATCTGCTCGAGCGCGGCCCAGTCGCGCTGGGCGGTCGTACGCGCGTCTTCTTGCAACAGTGCAAACAATTGTGCCATATTGCCTTGCGGGCCCAGCAGGGCAGTGACGAGGCTGACCCGCTGGCGGCGGCGCGCATCGAACGGTTCGACGGCGGCGACGACCTGGTCGGCCAGCGCCGTCAGCCGGGCGCTCTGGTGGTGCAAGGTGGCCTGGAATTGCTCTTCCAACAAGGTTTGCAGGGCCGCATAGCCGGCGCGGTCCTCCGTCATGCCTTGCAGTACGCGGCGCACGGCTTCCTGGCGCGTGATGCCCTTGCGCGGCGCGGTCACGATTCACCGCCGTGGAAACGCTGGATCAAGCCTGCCAGTTTCGATGGATCGAACGGCAATTCGCCCTTGGCCAGCGCATCGCGCAGCATGGCCACTCTTTCATGGTCGATCTCGGGCATGGCGCGCAGCGCGGCCATGGCCGGTTGCAGCACGGCCGATTGCAGTTCCGCCCCGGCCGACGAGCCGCCCATGGCGCCTGCGGCGCCCGCGTTCTCGGCGATCGCCTCGGCAGGCGCGACGGCACTGCTGCGCACGGCAGCACCGGTATTGCCGGAGGAGATTTTCATACGTTGTCCCTTGCCCTTAATTTGCATGCTCGTCCCGATCTTTCTTTGCGGGCAGGCCCAGTTTTTCGCGCAGCCGTTGCAGGGTACCGGAGTCCGGTTCGCCCACCTGCAATTCGTCGCCTTGCGGCTTTTGTCCGGCCATGCCGAACATGGCGGCGATGCTGTCGGCCTGGCCACGCGTCAATATTAACAGTTCGATGCGGCGGTTGATGCCGGCGCCGGCATTTTTCACGTCCAGCGGCGCGCGGTCGGCCATGCCCACCACTTGCAGCACGCTGTCCGGGCTCATGCTGCCGATCAACAATTGTGCGCGCGCCGACATGGCGCGGTTGGCCGACAGGGTCCAGTTCGAAAAGCCTTCATAGCCGGTATTGGCGTATTGCATCGAGTCCGTGTGGCCGACGATCAGCATCTGGTTTTCCATTTGCGCAAACACGGGGCCCATCTGGCGCAGCAGCTTGCGGAAACGGTCGGTCGGCACGGCGCTGCCGCGCACGAACATGCCTTGCTTGTCCGTATCGTGCAGCATGACGCGCAAGCCGTACGGCGTGATCACCGATTGCAGGTTGCTCTTCAGTCCCGCTTCGTCGCTGAGCTTGTCGAGCGCGCGCGACAGCGACAGCAAGTCTTCCGGCGACTGGTAGCTGACCTTGGTCTGGTTTTGCGGCGCGGCGCCGGCCTTGCCGTCCTGCATCTGCTTGCCTTCCGTGCGCGTATCGCCCGAGCCCTTGCGGGGCATGGGGAAGCGCTCGATCAGGCTGCCGCGCGTACCGCCGCTCTGTTCCGGCATGACGCCCTGGCCTTCGCCCTGGCGGCTGCTGGCGGACGCATCCATCATGATTTCCTTCATCGCCTGCTGTTCGCGCGCGGCCATCAGCCACAGCACGAGGAACAGCGACAGCAGGGCCAGGCAAAAGTCGGCGAACGCTACTTTCCAGGCGCCGCCATGGCCATCGTCGTCGTGCTTGCGTCCCGCACGCTTGATGATGGCCTGTTCATGTTTCTCATGCGGCTTTAGCACGGCGGCCTCCCCGGCCTTGGCCTTGCTCTTGTTCGGCGCCGCCATCTTCCAGCGCATTGATCCAGCTTTCCAGCTGGGCGAAGCTCGGCTTGATGTTCAGCTGTACCAGGCGGCGGCCCGCATCGATGGCCAGCAGCGGCGGTTTGCCCGCCACGTGCGTGACCAGCACGACCTTCACGCACTCCATGGTCGAGCCTTCCTCGCCCACCAGCTGCTTCATCATGTTGCACATCGGATCGAGCACGCCGTAGCAGAAGAAAATACCGATGAAGGTACCGACCATGGCGGCGCCCACTTTTTCCGAAATTTCCGCCGCATCGGCGCCGTCGGCCACGGAATTCATGGCCATCACGATACCGAGAACGGCGGCCAGAATACCGAAACCGGGCATCGCTTCGGCGATCTTGTGCAGGGACTTCGACGGTTGCAGCAATTCATCATGGATGGCTTCCAGTTCCTGCTCCAGCACGCCTTCGAGTTCATGCGCGTTGATCTTGCCCATCGCCATCAAACGGAAGTTGTCGACGATGAAGGCCAGCAGCTTCGGCTCTTCCAGCACCAGCGGATAGCGCTGGAACAGGGCGCTTTCGCGCGGTGCCTCGACGTGGGCGTCGAGCGCCTTCAGGCCGCCGGCGGCCGTTTGCAGCAGTTCATACATCAGCAGCAGCAACTGGCGCTGGAATTCCGAACCTTGCTTCTTGTGCGTGACGATCTTGCGCATCTGGTGCAGCATTTCACCGAGTACATGCTTCGGGTTGCCCAGCACCAGGGCGCCGACGGCGGCGCCGATGATGATGATCAACTCGACCGGTTGCCAGATCGCGTGGACGGTGCCGCCCATCAGGGCGAAGCCTCCGAATACACACCCCATCACGATTAAGATACCGATAATTACCATGTCAACTGCCTTTCTGCGTCATTGTGCTGCGTCAATTTGATGGATAGTGCTGAAACTTATGCGTCTTGCAGCATGGCTTTCATCTTGCCCAGCGCCGTCTTGTTGAGCTGGCAGACGCGGGCGTCGCTCAGGTCCAGCACGGCGGCTATTTCTTTGTAGCTCAGCTCGAATTCGTAATACATCTGGATCACGCGCTGCTCGCGTTCGTCGAGCGCGCGCAGTGCCTGCTCCAGGCTGCGCCGCACCATCAGCTGCTCTTCCGGGCTCGGTGCGCTGTCGGCCTGTCCCAGGCTTTCCTGCAGCACTTCGTCGAAACTGGCGATCAGCTCGGCGTTTTCCGCCAATTGATATTCCTGGAAGGCTTCCGGCGTCAGCTTCAGGGTGGCCATGATTTCCGCGTCCAGCGGCTCGCGTCCCAAGCGGCGGGTCAGGGCGCGCACGCTGTCGCGCAGGCGGTGGCTTTCCTGGCGCACGGCACGCGGACGCCAGTCCTGGCGCCGCAGTTCGTCGAGGATGGCGCCACGGATGCGCAGGCTGGCATAGCTGCCGAAAGACTGGTCCGGCACGCCGTAGCGGCGCAAGGCTTCGAGCAAGCCCATCAGGCCAATCTGTTCCATGTCGTCGCGGTCGATGGCGCCCGACACCTGCGAATTGAGCTGGCGCACGATGCGTTTCACCAAAGGGGAGTACGCCACCAGATGTTGTTGCTCTTCAGCAACGCTGAGCACGGCCGCGCAAGCGCTGGCGGCGGCATATTCGCCGGCGCCGTACGCTTCCTGGTATTGCTCTACATAGGCCAAGGGATCTCCCACTAGGTCGGCTGGCGTGTTGGCTTATTCAATGATCAGCTTGCCGACCATGACTTCGGTGAACGGTTTTTCCATCTGTTCGCGCTCGTAGCTGACGTTGAAGGCCTTGTTGATCTGCTCGGCATATTGCTCCACGGTCATGGTCTGCGCCTTGTCCAGCGGAAAGCTCGACAGGGTGCTGACGGCGATCGAGCGCATCAGCGGCAAGTGGTCCTTCGTCAGTTTTTCCTTTTCCTCGGTGGTGGCGATCACCAGGTCGGCCGACAGATAATGCGTTTCGCCTTCGCCGGGGCCGCGGCGCAGCATCACGATGACTTTGTCGAGCGTGAGGAACTTGCGCGCCTTCTTGCCCGTGGCCGGCGGTGGCGGGGCTTTCGCTTCGGCTGCATCGGCATGGCCGGCGACCGGCTTGGCCAAATACCACATGGCGCCGCCAGCCGCACCGGCGGCCAGCACGGCCACGCCGACAAAGCCGGCTATCAGTTTCATTTTCATATTCATCAGGCGGTCTCTCGCTCGTGCATGGCGTAAGTGGTGGCGGCAGTGCTGCCGTCGGACAGGGCGCGGCCCGGCTCGGCATCATCGTGCTGGCGGCCCGGTTGACGCTGGCCGCGCGCATCGCCTTCGGCAAACGCCTGGGCGGCGGGGCTGCGCGGGGTGGCGCTGATATTGACGGCCACGTCGGTGTACTGGCGCTGCGCCAGGTCGCTGCGCATGTTTTCGCCGATGCCTTGCAACTGGCGCAACACTTCCGAGTTCGACGCCGTGACGTTCACCTGCAGCGCACCGGCCGTGTGGCGGATGGAAATTTCAATGCGTCCCAGCATGGGCGGGTCGAGGCGGATTGTCGCGTGTTCGCTGTTGCGGCCGATCTGCGTCTGCAGGCGTTCGCCCAGCGCTTCGCGCAGCGGTTCCTGCCATTGCTGGGCAGGGCCGTTGAGCTTGATGGTGTCGCCGGCCGCGGCCGCCGTGGCCGTATTGCCGATGGCGCCCGTCAGGCCCAGATTGGGCGTGGCCGGCGCTGCGGCGCCACGTTCGCCCTCGCGCGCGGCAACCGCGGCAACGGCAGGGGCTGCGACGGCTGTGGCAGGAGCGCTTTGCTGCAGCAGAGATTCGAACGGCTGTGCCGGCGCGCTGCCTTTGGCGGGCGCCGCCGGATTGGCGGCGGCCAGCGGCTCGCGCGTGTCGCGGCCTGGCGCTGGGGCCGTTGCCGGCGCATTCAAGGTGATCGCCGCGGGATGCAGGCTGATGTTGAGTGCCGGGTTGGCTTGCGCCACATTCGCCTGCACTTGTGTCTGTGTTTGTGTCTGTGTCTGTACTTGCGCTTGCGCGTAGGCGCGTGCTTCGGCCGCGGCGGCGTCCGCCGGCGGCGGCATGGTTACCGGCAAGCCGATGACGGGGGCGGCCATGGCTGGCAGGCTGCTGTCGGCCGGGCTGTCGGTATCGCCGTCCTTGGCGGGCGCGGGCGCGGGCGTGTCGGCGTCGGCCGTTGCCACGCCGGTCACATCGAGCACCTGCGCAAACAGGGGCAGGGCGGCGCCAGTGCCGCCATAGGCGGGCGCGCCGGGCAAGGCAGCGGCTTGTGACGGTGCTGTCGCCGGAGTTGGTACGGATGCGGCTGGGGCCGCTGGTGCCGGAGCGGCCGGCGCCGTGTTGAAGTTCATGATCATGCTTGATTCCCGTCCGAGTCGTATTCGCCGAGCGCGGCGTAGGCGACCCAACCTTCCTTATTTGCCTGTAATGCACCCAGGTGTAAGCCCAGGCGTTCTTTTTCCTCAGAGCAAATTTTAACCGCTTGCGCGTGAATTTTGCGCAAATGCAACAATTCTGTTTGTTCCTGCGCATTCCATGCGCCCCGTTCGGCCAGCAGCGGGATGTTTTTCGCCAGGCTGGCCGAGAGTTTTTCCATCGCATCCCAGTCCGGCTGAGCGACCGCCGCGCTCAATTGCCGGCTCAGCTGCTGCAGCGCCGCGCGCCTAGGCATTGTTGGCCTGGACGCCCACCCAGCCGCGCTTGATAGTGGTCATCAAGGTCGTCACTTCGTCGATCAGGGTCGGGTCGAGCTTGATGCCTGCCGTGTACAGGCGCGCCACGCAATAGTCGTACAGGCGCGCCAGGTTGACCACCACTTCGCCGCCATTGTCGAAATCGAGCGAGCTCGACAAACCGTTGATGATTTGCGTGCACTTGTCCAGGCTGATGGCCTTTTGCTCGTAGCGCTTGCCCACGATGTGCCCGCGCGCGCGCGCCAGTTCTTCCAGCAGGCCGTCCGTCAGCACCAGTACCAGCTCGACCGGTGTGGCACGGGCGGTCTGGGAATCCAGGTTGACGGCGTGGTAGCTGCCGTAAGCTTCATTGTTCAACATTGTTATCTTCTCGCTATGTTAACGTGGCGCGGTGCGGCAGGCACGCTCGCCTTAGGATTTGTCGTTGCCGAACATGGCATCGAACATGTCGGAATTCCGGGTCATTTGCTCCTGCAATACCTGCAGGCGGGAATACTGGTCCAGGAAGCGGTTGTACGCCGTGTTGTACTGATTGGTCAGGCGTTCGCTGCTCTGGGCCAGACTTTTCTGCAACTTGTCCGTCGCTGCCAAGCGTTGGGTGATCTGGCCTTTGGTGACATTGCTCCACTGTCCCAGCACCTTGTCCAAGCCGCCGAGTACGCCGGCTGGTGCCGACAGGCTGTTATTGCCGAACAGTTTGTCCAGGCCGCCAGGATTGTCCGCCAGCTTGGCCGTCAGCTTGGCGGTATTGAGGCTGATCGTGCCGTCGCGCTGGGCGGTAATGCCATACGCCACCAGCGATACGCCATCGACGCTCAGGCGCAGGGCATCGCCCATGCTCGAGCGCAGGGCGTTCAGGCCGGAGTCGTGGGCAAAGAGGCCGGCGGCGATGTTCTTTTCCGGATTGCCGGGGCTGGCCAGACCATCCATCACGCTTTTCAGCTTGTTGTAGGCGTCGACGAAGGCTTGCACATTGGCGATGGTGCCCGTGTTGTCGGTGCCGACGGTCACGGTGACCGGGCTCTCGCCAGGGCTCATGGCCTTGGTGAACGTCATTTTCACGTCGGGCACGTTGGTGAAGGTATTCGATGCCTGAGTAATTTTGGTGCCGGTGCCGTGGGCGCCCAGCCAGACGATGGCATCCTTGGGCTCGACGAGGGTTTTCTTGTCGCTCTGCAGCGCTGTCTGCAGCCCCGGATCCGTCACGCTGTTGGTGTCGATCGAGACGGCATTGGCCACGCCGGTGAGCGTCGACGTCAGCACCAGTTGCGCCTGGTTGCCGATATTGATGACGGAAGCGGTAACGCGCGCATTGTTCTTGCTGTTGCCATTGATGGCGGCGGCGATTTCCTGCGGCGTCAAATAGGCGTCGCCATCCTTGTTGGCGGCGGCCAGGTCGATGTCGAAGGCGTTGTCGGCGGTCACGGCGGCCAGCGGATCGCCGATGCGGATGGTCATGGCGCCGCCGTTGGCGGGCATGGTGTTGCTCAGGCCGCCATACGACGTCTGGCTGGCCGTGGCCAGCTGTTCCACAAAGAACGCGTAGCTGCCTGGCGCCGCCTTGATACCGGCCGTGCCCGTGCCATACGCGGTATTGCTGAAGGTGGCGGACTGGCTCAGCACGGATTTGCTGGACGTCATGGACGACATCGCCAGCTGGAATGCCGAGATGGCCGATTTCAGGTTACCCAGCGCGCTGGAGGTATTGTTGGCCAGCGCGGTCTGCGCTGCCAAGGCGGCCTGTTGCGCCGCTACCGACTTGGTCGCCAGATTTTTTGCGGTGACGATCGGATCGTATTGCGGTGCAGTAATTACGTTTGCCATGCCAGACTCCTGAATAAAGGGATATACCGGTACAAGGCGACCCCCATTCCCGTTTCGTGAAGTTTTCCTGAAAGAAACTTACACAAACTCATTTTACCTGTCCGCGGAACCAGAATTGCGTCGCCAGTTCGTCTTGTCGCTTGGCATCGACACGTTGTTGCTCGTTCGCAACATGCTTTTGTTTTTGTGTCAGCACCTGGTCCAGCACCTCGCGCTTGGCCCAGGCCGTATTCAGGGCGCGTTGCGAAACGGCCATGTTGGCTTCGTGCAAATGCAGGTCGGTACGGTGCTGGTCGGCCATCTGCATGACGGCCTGCTTGAAGTTGCCGCAGTTGACGGACAGGGCCAGGGGCAGGGCGCCGCTGGGGCCGCTATCCGTGTACAGGCCCGTCAGGCGTTCCAGGTTTTTCTGGTAGCGCTCGCGCACGGCTGTCTGCGCCGCCATTTCGCTTTGCAGGCGTTCCACTTCGGTGCTGCGCAGGCCGACCAGGGTGGTCAGGTTGCGGATGGTATGCGCGTTGCTCACGTATGCTCCTAGCCCATGATCTGTTCAAGTTGTTCGATGCACGGCGCCATCGGCGCTTCTTCCTTGGTGCCCTGGCACAGGAACGCTTCGATGGGCGCGTGCAACTGCACGGCGCGGTCGGTGATCGGGTCGGCGCCGGGCACGTAGGCGCCCAGCGGGATCAGATCGCGCACGCGCGCATGGCGCGCCATCGACGCTTTCAGCGCGCGCGACGCCTGCATGTGGGTGGGCGTGATCACCTGGGCCATGCAGCGGCTGATCGAGGCGGCGATGTCGATGGCGGGGTAGTGGCCCCGCTCGGCCAGCTCGCGCGTGAGCACGATGTGGCCGTCGAGAATTGCGCGCGCCGTGTCGACCACGGGGTCCTGCTGGTCGTCGCCTTCGGCCAGCACCGTGTAGATGGCGCTCATGCTGCCTTCCGGGTGGGCGCCATTGCCGGCGCTTTCCACCAGTTGCGGCAAGTTCGAGAAGACGGACGGCGGATAGCCGCGCGTGGCCGGCGGCTCGCCCAGGGCCAGCGCCACTTCGCGCAGGGCCATCGCATAGCGCGTCAGCGAATCGACCAGCAGCAGCACGTGCTTGCCCTGGTCGCGGTAATGGGCGGCGATCGAATGGCACAGTTCGGTCGCCATGATGCGCATCAGCGGCGATTCATCGGCCGGCGCGATCACCAGCACAGCCTTTTTGAGACCTTCGGCGCCCAGCGACTTTTCCACGAATTCGCGCACTTCGCGGCCCCGTTCGCCGATCAGGCCGACGACGACGACATCGGCCACTGTCTGGCGCGTGATCAGGCCCAGCAGCACGCTCTTGCCCACGCCGGAACCGGCCATCAGGCCCACGCGCTGGCCCTTGCCCAGGGTCAGCATGCTGTTGATGGCGCGTACGCCCACGTCGAGCGGTTCGACCACCGGTTGTTTCTTCAGGGGATTGACCTTCGGCGGCGTCACTTCCAGGATGTGTTCGCCGCCGAGGCGGCCCAGGTCGTCGATCGGCTCGCCGAGGCCATTGACCATGCGGCCCAGCCACGACGGGCCGATCTGCAGGCTGGCCTTGTCGGGCAGCGGCAGTACGCGCGCGCCCGTGGTCAGTCCCGTCGCCTTCTTGAACGGCATCAGGTAAGACAGCTTTTCGCGGAAACCGACGACTTGCGCGTCGAGCCACTCGCCGTTCACAGTTTCAATTTGACAACGCTGGCCCGTGTGCAGGCGGCAGCCGGCGCTTTCCAGCAGCAGGCCGGAAGCGCCGACCAGGCGGCCGGTCGGTGTCGCGACCGGGATATCGCCGATCTCGAAGCTGCGCAGCGTGTCGGCGATCATGCAGGAGCGCCTTGATCCGCGTGTTCGGCGGCCAGCGCCAGGTGGCTGCTGACCTGTTCCATGCAGGCCGACAGGCGCTGATGGCAGCCCGCGTCGACTTCATTGTCGCCCGCCTTGATGCGGCATTCGCCCGCGTCGAGGCGCGCGTCGGCGATCAGGTTCCAGCGTTTGGCGCGCTTCGGATCGAGTTCGCTGATGCGTTTCAATTCTTCCGGATTGAGGAAGACGTCGATTTCCTCGCGCGTGGGCGGCATCGAGGCCAGGGTCTCGTCGACCAGGGCCAGCAATTGCACCGGCTGCAGCGCCAGTTCCGCGCGGATCACCTGGCGCGCCACCTTGGCCACCAGGTCGACCACTTCCTTGCGCTGCGCTTCGCGGTAATCGGCGCGCACTTTTTTCAGGTCGCGCAAGATGGCGTCGACAGGGCGGGCCAGGCGGTCCAGCGCCACCAGGGTTTCATTGCGGCCTTCTTCGCGGCCCTGCGCCATGCCATCGTTGCGTCCGGTGTCGTAGCCGTCTTGCTGGCCTTGTACCAGGCCCACTTCGTAGCCGTCGCGCTGGCCCTGCTCGAAGCCTTCCGAGACGGACGCCTGCCACTGGCCATCCGTGTCCTCGTTGGAGGCACGCTGGCCGGCGGCGATGAATTGCGACAGCGGCGGGAAACGATACGAGCGGAAGTGTTTCATTCGATCACCGCTTCAGCAAACAGTTGCACTTCGATCTCGCCCGCATCGGCGAGGCCCTTGACGGTGGCCATGATTTCCTGGCGCGTCTGTTCGATGCGCGACAGCGGCACGGGGCCGGAACGGCGCATCATGTCTTCGAAGCTCTGTGCCTGGCGGCGCGGCATGGTTTTCAGCACGGCGTCGCGGATCGACGGTTCCGCGCCCTTGAGTGCGATCGCCCACTGTTCCATCGGCACGTCTTCCAGGATGCGCGTGAGCGTGACATCGCTCTGCGTGGCCAGGATCAGGAAGTCGTACATGCTCAGTTCGATTTCCGAGACGACGTCCGGGTCGTGCGCGCGCAGCAGTTCGACCAGTGCGGCGCGGTTGCCCGGCATGCGGTTGAGGATCTCGGCTGCCTGGCGGATGCCTTCCACGCTGGTACTCTGCGTGTCGAGCGTGCCCAGGCAGCGGCCCACCAGCTCGTCGAGCTCGACCAGCAGGTCGCGGTCGATCTCGTCCAGGCGTGCCAGGTTCAGCAAGACCAGGTCGCGGCCTTCGACGGGGAGGGCGTCGAGGATCTGGCCAGCCAGCGCGGGCGGCAAAAAGGCCAGGAACACGGCTTGCATCTGCACGTGCTCGTTGACGATGTATTCGGCCAGCCACTTTGGCGAGGCCCACTGCAGGCGCGCCATTTTGGGGCGGATCGCATCGCCATAAATATTGTTCAGCACGCTATTCGCGATATCGCTGCCCAGCGCCATGTCCAGCGAGCGCTTCAGGTAGCTGCGCGAGGCGCCATGCACGCCGCTTTGCTGGCGGTAGTCGTCGAAGAAGGTCTGCATGGCCGTTTTCACGGATTCGACCTTGATGCCGCTCATGCGCGACATCACTTGCGTGACTTCCAGCAATTCTTCACGCGACAGGCAGCGCAGCACGTTGGCGGCCTGCTCTTCGCCGATGCTCAGCAGCACGATGGCGGCCTGTTCCACGGGATTCAGACTGGCGCTTTCGTATTCGGCGCCGTCGGAGGGATTACTGTTGTTGAGTTCGGCCATTTTTCTGCATCCATTGTTTGACGACTTCGGCGACACGCTCGGGTTCTTTTTCCGCCAGCACTTTCAGGTGGTCGACCATCACGTCGACCGCCGAGCCTGGCGGCGGCAAGTCATAGTTTTCCAGCAGCGGCACGACCGGCATGTTGCCGGCGCCGGCCTCGCCTTCGAGCGCCAGCGGGTTGCCGTTCACGCCCAGGGCCGGCGCGCCGGCAGCGGCTGTGCCATTGGCGCCCGCGGCGGCGTTGCCGCCGCCCAATGCCAGGGCCGGATCGAGCTGTTTCAGCGGCGGCGGCGCCAGGCGCGTGGTCAGCAGGCGCAGCAGCGGACGCAGGATCAGGAAGTAGCCGAGCACGGCGCCCAGCGCGTACAGCAGCCAGCTGCTGAAATCGACGACGGTGTCGCGCTCTTCCCACCATTGCGCCACAGGCGGCTTGGCAGGGAAGGCCAGCGCCGTCAGGCTCAGGCTGTCGCCGCGCTGGGCGTTGATGCCCAGGCCGCTGGTCAGCATTTTTTCGATATTGCCCAGTTCGGCAGGGGTCCAGCCCGTTTTCGGATTCGGTGCGGCGGCGCTGTTGAGGACGACGGCGACGCTGAGTTTTTCCAGGCGGCCGCGGCTGCGCTTGATCTGCGTGATGCTGCGGTCATATGCGTACTGGCGCGTGGTGGCGTTCTTGCGGGCCGTGCCATCGTCGGACGGCTTCGGCGCGCCATCGGCGGGTGCGGCGCCGGCGGCGTCGGCCGGTGCCGGCACCGCGGCCGCTGGCGGACGGTTCGACAGGCTGCCGGGAATGCCGGCCACGGTGCGGTTGCGTTCCTGCTCTTCGCGCATCGCCTCGCTCGTCACTTTCGGGGCTTCGCCGTATTTTTCCAGCGTTTCGTCCACGCGGTCGTTGTTCACGGCGGCCGTCACGCTGAGCTTGAAGTTGTCTTCGCCGATGACGGGACCCAGCAAGCCGGTGACGTTGCGGCGGATGTCATCCTGGAAGCGTTTCGCGCCTTCATTGCCGGCGGCCGACGCGTCGAAGCCGTCCGTCAGGTCGACGTGCGAGGACAGCAGGTTGCCGCCCTGGTCGACCAGGCTCACGCGCGTGGGCGCCAGGCTGGCGACGCTGCCGGCCACCATGTTGATGACGGCGGCGATCTGTTCCGGCGCCAGGGTGCGGCCCGGTTTCAGCGCCACGACGATGGAAGCCGACGATTTGTCGCCGTCGCTGGCGACGAACGACGTCGACTTGGCAATCGACAGATGGACGCGCGCCGAAGCGATCGCGTCCATCGTCATGATGCTTTGCGCCAGTTCGCCTTCCAGGCCGCGGCGGAAGCGCACGTCCTGCACGAATTGCGACACGCCCAGCGGGTCATTCTTGTCCATCAGCTCCAGGCCGGCCGGCAGCTGCGCCGTCACGCCTTTCGACGCGAGCAGCATGCGCACCTTGCCCAGCATGGCGTCAGGCACCAGCACCTGGCCGCTGTCCGGATGCAAACGGTAGGGGATGTGTTCGGCATCCAGGGTGGCCATCATGTCCGTCACGGCCACTTTTTCGCGCGCGCCAAACACCGGCTTGTAGTTGGCCTGGTCGCGCCACGCGTACATGGTCACCATGGCGGTGATGCCGATGGCCAGCACGACGATGGGAACCAGGTTTTTCAGCAGGGCGGGCGGGATGGCGGGCTGGGCGCCTGGGCGCCAGCGCGCAAATGCGGACTTCATGGTGGTAATCACTTGGGGTAACTTTCGCTGGGAGGCTGGGCGTGGATCAGGACGTGAAGATTACAGAGGCAGTTTGATGAGTTCGTCGATGGCGCCCATGACCTTGTTGCGCACTTGCATCAACATGGAGAAGGACAGGCTCGCTTCCTGGCTGGCCAGCATGGCGCCGACCATGTCGTCGCTCTTGCCGCTGTCGACGTCGCTCATTTTTTGCGCGGCCAGGCGGTCGTCGCCGTTGACCTTGCCGATGGCGTCTTTCATGCTTTGCGCAAACGAGAAACCGGATTGTTCCGGTGCGCCGAACTGGGCGGCGGGCGCGATACTGGCGCCCAGGGCGCGCGCGTCATTGCTCAGTGCTGCCAGATCGGCCTTGATCAGACCTGCGAGTTCGTTGCTCATCTTGCCCTCTACTTTCAATATGCGGTGACGTATCAATCAGAAATTACTGGTTTGCCATTCCGGCAGGCATTACATCCAATGCCATCTTGCCCGGCCCGATTTAAATTGGACTCATCAGTTTTATCAGTTGCCACACCATCCGCTCAGCAGATTCAAACAAACCCGGCAGACTTGCGCCGACATGATTTACATGGCCATGACAACTAATAATTATCTGATAAAAGTTTCTTCTGGTGGCAATAAGAGGGGCTGGGAACTGCCATAAAAACCGGAATCAGGTAAGCGGAATGGCGCACTGCAAATCACTATTTTGTCGCTATAAGCTTACCTCGGGGCAACTATAAAGTAAAGAGAGAATTGCCTCAAGGAATATTGATACATGGCAATATTTGGCTTTTTCATGTATTGTTCAGCACCGTAGTCATCGAGCATGCGATACGATGCGCAATCGTTTGCTTGCAGACCTGTTGGCAAGGCCAAGATGATGCTGTATTTAATTTCGGGCGATCCGTATAATTTGTTCTGCCACCGCAATACCGACATGACCACTACATGACAATCATTACCAAGACAGATCAAACTGTGCGCCATCAAGTCCTCGATTCCTGTCTGCTTGGACGTCCTGTCCATTTGCTGCATGTATTCGGCGCCCAGCTGCGCGACGACCTGGCCGTGGCCCTGCGCCAGCCAATGAGCCGTCGCTACTGGGGCAATTTCCAGATCGACGCCGTGACTTTGTCGCGCGTGGACAACGAAGACAGCGTGAACCGCTGGTTGAGTTTTTCCACGTCGGCCGGTCAGCCGGGCTTTGCCCTCGAACGGCAGATACTGTTGAGCGTGCTGAACTACCGCTACGGTAGTGCCGGCGCCAAGGGTGCGCTGCCCGATCCGGCGCAAGTGCGTGTGACGGCAACGGAAGAGCGCCTCGCTGTGGTGCTGGGACAACAGCTGGTCCACAGTTTGTTCACCCGCATCCACAAGAACCTGCAAACCCTGGGCAAGAGCAGCGACATCGACACCAGTGCCGAGGTCGCCGTGCAGTCCGGCGTGCATCCGGCGCGCGGCAGCTGGATCGTCACCGTGGCGCTCAGCGACGTCGAGGCGGGGCAGAGCGGCCAGTTCTGGTTTTCGCTGGACAAGCGCCTGATGGCCGACGTGCTGCGCGGCCTGCTGCCCGAGCGCGCGCAAGCGAAGAAAGCCTTGCGTGGCAGCGTGCGCCCGCTCGCTTCGCGTCTGCAAGTAACCCTGGAGGGGCGTCTGGTCAGCAAGCAGGTGCAGCTGGGCGCCTTGTTCGACCTGCGCGTGGGTGACGTGATTCCCGTCAGCCTGAGCCGTACTGACGTCATGCTTGACGACTCCCGTTTATTTACAGCGGCTGTTTCCGAACACAAGGGCAAGCTGTGTTTAACCTCATTTGAAGATGTCGAATAATATGAATATCACCGATACCAACCAGAGCGAAACCCTGCTGGAAGACCTGGGCGACGACATGATCATCGACCAGGGCGACGTCTCCGACGTGGCCAGCACCCGCGCGCGCCGCGACATTCCGCAGATGATGCGCAAGATTCCCGTCACCCTGACCCTGGAAGTGGGCTCGGCCCGCATCTCGCTGGAAGAGTTGATGGCCATCGGCCCGGAAAGCGTGATCGAACTCGACATGCTGGCCGGCGAACCGCTGGTGATCAAGGTCAACGGCACACCGATCGGTCGTGCCGAAGTGGTGGTGGCCGGCGAGAACTATGGCCTGAAAGTCATCGACCTCGACGGCCTCAATCTCGACCTGATGACAGCATGAAGCTGGCGGTACCCGGCTTGAGCCGGCGCCGCGGCGCGCTGGCTGCCGCGCTGGCTGTCCCTGTTCTGATGCTGTGCTGCAGCACGGCCGGCGCGCAGGACCTGCTCGCTGGCGTGGTGCCGGGCGCGAAAACCGACCTGTCGGTGAAGATGCAGATCCTCGTCGTCATGACCCTGCTCGGGCTGCTGCCCGTGATGGTCATGATGATGACCAGCTTTACCCGTTTCGTCATCGTGCTGTCCCTGCTGCGCCAGGCCCTGGGCCTGCAGCAGGGCTTGCCCAACCGTATCGTCACCGGCATCGCCCTGATTCTCACCTTGCTGGTCATGCGTCCCATCGGCGACCAGGTGTGGAAGGAAGCGTTCGTGCCTTATGACCGCGACCAGATCGGCATGCAGGAAGCCTTGAAAATTGCCGAAGTGCCGATTTCGCGCTTCATGCTGGCGCAGACGAGCAAGGCGGCGCTGGCGCAGATCGCGCACCTGGCCGGCGAACCGTCGAGCACGCGTCCGCAAGACCATAGTTTCACGGTCAAGCTGGCCGCGTTTGTATTGTCCGAACTCAAGACGGCGTTCCAGATCGGCTGCATGCTGTTCATCCCCTTCCTCATCATCGACCTGGTGGTGGCATCCGTGCTGATGGCCATGGGCATGATGATGCTGTCGCCACTCGTCATCTCGCTGCCGTTCAAGCTGCTGCTGTTCGTGCTCGTCGACGGCTGGACCCTGACCGTCAACACCTTAGTTACCAGCATACAGGGCTATTGACCGATGTTTACCCCTGAAGTCGCCGTCGACCTGATCATCGAAGCATTGCATGTCGTCATGCTGCTGGTGGTGATCCTGGTCGTGCCGGGTTTGCTCATGGGCTTGCTGGTCGCGCTGGTGCAGGCGGCCACCTCGATCAATGAACAGACCATGAGTTTCCTGCCGCGCCTGCTGGTCACCCTGCTGGCCCTGATCCTGGCCGGACGCTGGATGGCCGGTTACCTGATGGATTATTGCGTGTCCATTTTTCAGCGCGCCGCCACCCTGGTCGGATAGCGCCGCGCGCCATGGATCAGATTTTCAATCAGGTGCTGCCGTTTCTGCTGGCCGTGTGGTGGCCGTTCTGCCGCATCCTGGCCATGCTCAGCGCCTCGCCCGTGATCGGCGACGCCATGGTGCCCGTTCCCGTGCGGGTGCTGCTGTCGCTGGTGCTGGCGATCCTGATGCTGCCCGTGATGCAGGCGTCGGGCGTGTCGCAGGAATTACTGAAGATCGATCCGTTTTCCCTGCACGCCCTCGTCGCCACCCTGGAGCAGGCCATCATCGGCTTCGTCCTGGGCCTGGCTTTCCACTTCGCCATGTCCGTCATGTCGGTGCTCGGTTACCTCGTGTCGAGCCAGGTGGGCTTTTCCATGGCCGTCATGAATGACCCGCTCAACGGCACGTCGTCGGACGTGATCACGGGTTTGCTCACCATCATGTGCATGATCGTGTTTTTCGCCATTGACGGCCACCTTGTGCTGACGGGCGTGATCGGCGCCAGTTTCACGGCCTGGCCCGTGGGGCAGGGCTACGGGCCGATGCTGTTGCAGACGGTGGCGTATAACGTGGCGTGGATCTTCGCCGCCGCCATGCTGCTGGCCTTGCCCATCGTCTTTTCCACCATGGTGGTGCAGCTGGGCTTTGGTTTCCTGAACCGGGTGGCGCCGTCGCTGAACCTGTTTTCGCTGGGTTTTTCCATGATCACCATGTTCGGCCTGCTGATGCTGATACAGATCGTGCGCTTTATCCCGGAGCACTATGTCGCCATGACGAACCGCGTGCTCGACATGATCCAGGAACAAATGCGGGTGGCCCATGGCGGATAGCAGCACTGGCGACAAAACAGAAAAGGCTTCAGCACAGAAGCTGAAGAAATCGCGCCAGGAAGGGCAGGTGGTGCGTTCGCGCGACCTGTCGACGGCGCTGGGCATCCTGATCAGCATGAAGGTCTTCATTTACCTGCTGCCCGGTTATCTGCTCAGCTTTCGCGAGCTGTTCGCCATGGCCTTCATGCCGCTCGACAGCAAGGGCGCGCTGGAAAATGCCATGTCGATGGCGTTTACCACGTCGGTGGGTTTGCTGATCAAGATGATCGTGCCGCTGTTCTGCGTGCCCTTGTTCGTCGTGCTCGGCTCCTTGATCCCCGGCGGCTGGGTCATCAGCACGAAGAACTGGGCGCCGAAGATGGAGCGCCTGAGTCCGGCCAAGAACCTGGGCCGCCTGGTGTCGCCCAAGCATGGCTTTGAATTCGGCTTGTCGATCGCCAAGGCCGCCGTGCTGGGCATGGTGCTCGTGCACGTGAGCCGCTCCAGCCTGACGCAGTACGTGGATTTGCAGCACCGGCCCCTGCAGCAGGCCATGCTCGATGGCTCGGCGCTGATGCTCGACGGCCTGATGGCGCTCATTTCCGTCTTCGTGCTGTTTGCCATCATCGATGTGCCGGCGCAGGCGTTTTTCTTTGCCCGCAACCAGCGCATGAGCAAGCAGGACGTCAAGGAAGAACATAAGAGCAGCGAGGGGCGGCCCGAAGTGCGCCAGCGCATCCGCCAGCTGCAGCAGCAGATCGGCCGGCGCAGCGTGCGCAAGACCGTGCCCGACGCCGACGTGGTGATCGTCAATCCCGAGCATTACGCCGTCGCGCTCAAGTATGACCAGGACCGCGCCGAGGCGCCGTTCGTCGTTGCCAAGGGCGTCGACGAGATGGCGCTGTATATCCGGCAAGTGGCGAAGGAACACAATATCGAAACGCTGGAGTTGCCGCCGCTGGCGCGCGCCATCTACAACACCAGCCAGGTGCAGCAGCAGATTCCCGTGCAGCTGTACCAGGCCGTGTCGCAGGTGCTCAACTACATACTGCAGCTGAAAGCATTCCGTACTGGGCAGCGCGCTGCCCAGCCCCCATTTCCCACCGAGGTGGTCGTGCCATCTCATTTGAGCGAGGTAGTACCTTCATGAATTTCCTGAACCGGTTGGTTGCCGAAATGCGCCGCCACAAGTTCGCCACGCCGCTGTTCCTGCTGGTGATCCTGGCGATGATCATCCTGCCGCTGCCGCCCGTGCTGCTCGATATCTTGTTCACTTTCAATATCGTGCTGGCACTGATCGTCATCCTCGTCAGCGTCTCGGCCAAGCGGCCGCTCGATTTCTCCGTCTTCCCGACGGTGATCCTCGCCACCACCATGCTCAGGCTGACCCTCAACGTGGCGTCGACGCGCGTGGTGCTGCTGCACGGCCATACGGGCGCGGATGCGGCCGGTAAGGTGATCGAGGCCTTCGGTAACGTGGTCATTGGCGGTAACTTCGTCGTCGGTATCGTGGTCTTCGTGATCTTGATGATCATCAACTTCGCCGTTGTCACCAAGGGCGCCGAGCGCATTTCGGAAGTGTCGGCGCGCTTTACCCTCGATGCCTTGCCGGGCAAGCAGATGGCGATCGACGCCGACCTGAATGCCGGCCTGATCAACCAGGAAAAAGCCCAGATTCGCCGCAAGGACGTGGCCGCCGAAGCGGATTTCTATGGCGCCATGGACGGCGCGTCGAAGTTCGTGCGCGGCGATGCCGTCGCCAGTATTTTGATTTTGATCATCAACATGGTCGGCGGCGTGGCCATCGGCTCGCTGATGCACGACCTGTCGTTCGGCGACGCCTTCCGCCAGTACGCACTGCTGACCATCGGTGATGGCCTGGTGGCGCAGATTCCGGCGCTGCTGCTGTCGGCTGCGGCCGCCATCCTCGTAACCCGCATCAGCGATTCGGGCGATTTCGAACAGCAAGTGGCAGGCCAGGTGCTGACCTCGCCAACGGTGATCTACAGCGCGGCCGGCATGATGGTGGCGCTGGCTCTCATTCCGGGCATGCCGTGGTTCATGTTCATGACCTTTGCCGCCGTGCTGGCCTTTGTCGCCTGGCGCCTGACCAAGCGCGTGAAGGGGCCCGACGCGGCCGGCCTGGCGGCCATCGAAGCGGCCCTGCGCGACGACAAGCCGGCCGAACTGGAATGGCAGCAATTGCCCGCCGTGCAACCGCTGATGGTGATGCTTGGCTACAAGCTGGTTGGCATGGTGGATAAAACCCAGGGCGAACCGTTGAACAAGCGCGTCAAGGGCGTGCGCCAGAGCCTGTCCGAATCGATGGGCTTGCTACTGCCAAATATCGGCGTGCGCGACGACCTGGCCCTGAAGCCATCGCAGTACGCGATCGTGCTGTCTGGCACCGTGGTGGCGCAGGCGGAAGTGCAGGCCGACCGCCTGATGGCGATCCCGTCGCCGAACGTGTATGGCCAGCTCGACGGCATTCCCGGCATCGAGCCGGCCTACGGCATGCCCGTCACGTGGATCGAGCCGAGCGAAAAGGCGCATGCGCTGGGCCTCGGCTACCAGGTCATCGAGGCGCCCAGCGTGATCGCCACCCACTTGTCGAAGATGGTGCGCGAATACCTGCCGGAACTGTTCCGCCACGAAGATGTCTCGAACATGATGGAGCGCCTGACGGCCCTGTCGCCGAAACTGGCCGGCGCGCTGGACAAGGCGCTGACGCACACGCAGCTGCTGCGCGTGTTCCGCGTCTTGCTGGCGGAAAGCGTGTCACTGAAGGATATCGTACCCATCGCCACCACCTTGCTCGACAGTTCGGAAACGACCAAGGACCCGATCCTGCTGGCCGCTGAAGTGCGCTGCGCGCTGCGGCGCCAGATCGTCAGCGGCCTGTTCGGCCAAAAGATGGAAATGCAGGCGTTTAACCTGGGTGGCGAGCTGGAAAACATGCTGCTTGGTTCCCTGAACCAGGCGCGCCAGTCGGGCAAGGTGACTTTGGACAACTATCCGATCGACCCGCATTTGCTGTCGCAGCTGCAGGTGAACATGCCGGTGGCGCGCGAGCAGATGAAGCAGCAGGCCACGCCGCCGCTGCTGCTGGTGCTGCCGCAGATCCGTCCGCTGCTGGCCCGCTACGCGCGCCTGTTCGCGCCGGGCCTGCACGTGCTGTCGTACAACGAAATCCCGGAAAACCGCGAAGTGAGCATCATCGGCACGGTGGGGTAAATTGCAGGAACGATAAAAAACGGCGCTGCGGGCGCCGTTTTTTTATGCCGCGTCAATCCTGCTCGTCGATGGGCGGTAACAGCTCGTGCTCCTGGCCGTCGGCCAGCAGCAGCACGGTGCTGCCTTGCGCCGACTCTTCCTCGTCGCCATAGTCGTAACCGAACGGCGCCGCCACTTCCTTCGAGACGAGGATGGGCTCCTCTTCGGCTTCGGCGGCGGGTGCCGTGGGCGCATCGGGATCGGCCGCCGCTTCCGCTTCCGGCTGCGTCAGCAGCAGGGCCACTTCGGCCATGGCGCGGAACAGGGGCAGCGATAGCGAAGCGGCGCCCGCCTGCATCGGGTAGTTGCCGTGCACGCGCTGCGCATGCAGCTGGCGGTTCAGGCGGCAGCGCACCAGGCGCAGGCCCGCGCGCCGCACGGCGTCGGCGATCTCGGGCAGGGCCAGGCGCAAATGGCGCAGCGCCGCTTCCTCGTCGGCGGCCAGTTCCAGCAGCACGCCGTCGCCGGACGGCTCCATCTGGATCACCACCCGGCCGATGCCGATGATGATCAGTTCAACGCGCAGCGCCACCTTGCCGCGCCGTCGTGGTGTTGCGTCGTCGTCTTCATCGCTGGCCAGTACGCGCAGCAGCAGGCGCTGGCCGCCCCAGCCATACACGGCAAAGCGCCACGCTTCGCTGTCGACCGTCAACGGCGGGCGGGCGCCTTCGCGCAGCAGGGCCGGTTGCTGTTCGGCCATGAACAGATTGCCCGGCACGTGCTGGCCGCGCGCCTGTTCCTGCAAGGCCGCATATTGTTCGCCATAGGTCCTGACCATCACGCGCCACGAAGCGGCCAGCTGCGCCGCGTCGGGCGGCTGCCAGATCAGCTGGCGCGTGAAGAACAGCTGGTTGACCTGCATGGCGCTGCTGTCGCGCGGCAGGGCTCCGCCCGTACCATCGGCATTGGGCTTGATGAGGGATGCCAGGCTGTCCTGTCCCTTCTGCTGCAGCTGGGCGGGCAGGGTGCCGGCGTCGGGCGCGGGCGCCATGTAGGGGCCGATCGGCACCAGCGGCTGGACCACGCCCGGCACCATCGGCGTAGCGGGGCTGACGTCGAAGCGCTGGGTAATCAGGGGCACCGGATTGCCCGATGCAATGCGGTCTATCGCCATGCCATTGTTTCCTGCTGATACATATTCATCCGATCTGCCATCGCGCCCTGCCGGTAATTATTGTAATAAAGAAAGAATCAGCTTGCTCATGCTCTGGCTTTGCTTGAGCATTGCCGTGCTCGCCTGCAGCAGCATTTGCGCCGAAGTCATGTTGGCGCTTTCTGCCGCGTAGTCGACATCCATGATGCGGCCGATGGCGGTCCTGGTGTTGGTGACCATGTTGGACAGGTTATTGTAGATGTGTCCGAGCCGGTTCGCGGTGGCGCCCAGCGCCGAGCGCACGCTGCCGACCTTGTCGACGGCCGCCGCCAGCATGTCGATCATGCCGTTGGCGCTGCTGTTGCTGGCAAATTCGCTGCCGGCGGTGGCGCCTGGCGCGAAATTGACGGAGATCGCCTGTAGTGCCGCGTTGAGCGCGCCCATGTCGCCCGCCACGCTGAACTGCATGGTTTCGCTGCCGGTGGCGCCGATCTGGAACGTCAGGGCTTGCGACAGGGTGCCCATGCCGGCGCTGCCGTTGCCCAGCAATAAAGTGCCGCCGTAGCGGGTGTTCGTCATCACGTTGTACAGTTCGGCGCCCAGCGCATCGTATTCGCCCTGCATGGCCTCGCGGTCCTTCTGGTTCGACGAGGCATCCGCTGCCTGGGTGGCCAGGTCCTTCATGCGCACGAGCATGCTGGTGACTTCGCCAAACGCGCCTTCGGCCGTTTGCAGCAGGGAAGTACTGTTTTGCGTGTTGCGCATGGCGACCGCCATGCCGCTGGTCTGAGCGCTCAGCCTGGTGGCGATCTGCAAGCCGGCCGCATCGTCCATGGCCGAGTTGATGCGAAAGCCCGTGGAGAGGCGCGTCATCGACGTCGACAGCAGTTGCTGTGCCCAGCCCATGGCCCGCTGGGCAGACAGTGCGGCAGTATTGGTATGAATGCTCAGCACGCGGCGGCTCCAGTGGACGATTGTTCGGTGTTCTACCTTGTATAGGCGACTATGCCGGCAACATCGTTAAACGTGATGGCAATTTAGGTCAAGATGCCGGAAATACCAGAAACTGCAGACGAAAAAAAGCCAGACCGGAGTCTGGCTTCGAAGAGACTGGCCGCAAGCGGCCAAGCCGATATTATTGCAGCAGGGACATGACCATCGAGGACATGCTGTTGCTTTGTTTCAGCATCGCGGTGCCAGCTTGCAGCAGCATTTGCGACGACGTCATGTTCGAGCTTTCGGTAGCGAAGTCGGTGTCCATGATGCGGCCGGTAGCAGCTTTGGTGTTGGTGGCGATGTTCGACAAGTTGGTGTTGACGTGGTCCAGACGGTTAGCCGTCGCGCCCAGTGCCGAACGCACGGTGCTGACGCTGTCGATGGCGGTAGCCAGCAGGCCGATGGTGGCGTTGGCGGTAGCGGTCAGTTCCGTTGCGCCGGTCGATGCTGCCGACGAGAAGTTCTTGCTCAGGCCGGTCAGGGCTGCGTTCAGCGCGGTCAGGTTGCCGGAAACGTCGAAGCTCATTTTTTCCGTCGAGCTTGCACCGATCTGGAACGTCATCGAGGTCGACAGCGTGCCGGAGGCAGCAGCTGCGCCGTCGCCCAGCAGCTTGGTGCCGCCGAACGTAGTGTTGGTCATGACGTTGTACAGCTCTTGGCCCAGTGCGTTGTACTCGGCTTGCATGGCGATCTTGTCGTTGGCGGTCGACGAAGCATCGGAGGCTTGGGTAGCCAAGTCTTTCATGCGCACCAGCATGTTGGTGACTTCGGCGAACGCGCCTTCAGCCGTTTGCAGCAGCGAGGTGCTGTTTTGCGTGTTGTTCATCGCAACGGTCATGCCGCTGGTTTGTGCTTTCAGGCGGGTTGCGATTTGCAGGCCGGCAGCGTCGTCCATGGCCGAGTTGATGCGGAAGCCGGTGCTCAGGCGCGTCATCGAAGTCGACAGTTTGGATTGGGTATTCGAGATCGAATTTTGTGCCGACAGGGAGGCAGCGTTGGTGTGAAGGCTCAGCATGGTGTCATTCCTAATTGGGTGGTTACGGTGAGGAGCGACGGTTTATCTGCTCCTATCAGTACAAGACGACCGTGCCGCCACCTTAATTAAATGCTTTAAGGAAATTTTTTAAAATAAATGCTGTTTCTTGTTCCGCCGGCCCATTTTGCTGGTGTTGCGGCCGGTTTGCGCCAGCTGCAGACGAAAAAAAAGCCAGACCGGAGTCTGGCTTCGAAGAGACTGGCCGCAAGCGGCCAAGCCGATATTATTGCAGCAGGGACATGACCATCGAGGACATGCTGTTGCTTTGTTTCAGCATCGCGGTGCCAGCTTGCAGCAGCATTTGCGACGACGTCATGTTCGAGCTTTCGGTAGCGAAGTCGGTGTCCATGATGCGGCCGGTAGCAGCTTTGGTGTTGGTGGCGATGTTCGACAAGTTGGTGTTGACGTGGTCCAGACGGTTAGCCGTCGCGCCCAGTGCCGAACGCACGGTGCTGACGCTGTCGATGGCGGTAGCCAGCAGGCCGATAGTGGCGTTGGCGGTAGCGGTCAGTTCCGTTGCGCCGGTCGATGCGCCGCTCGAGAAGTTCGCGCTCAGGCCGCTCAGGGCGGTGTTCAAGGTCGACAGGTTGCCCGATACGTCGAAAGTCATTTTTTCGGTCGAGCTTGCACCGATCTGGAACGTCATCGACGTCGACAGCGTACCGTCGGCAGCGGCGCTACCTTTGCCCAGCAGCTTGGTGCCGCCGAACGTGGTGTTGGTCATGACGTTGTACAGCTCTTGGCCCAGTGCGTTGTACTCGGCTTGCATGGCGATCTTGTCGTTGCTGGTCGACGAAGCGTCGGCTGCCTGGGTTGCCAGATCCTTCATGCGCACCAGCATGTTGGTGACTTCGGCGAACGCGCCTTCAGCCGTTTGCAGCAGCGAGGTGCTGTTTTGCGTGTTGTTCATCGCAACGGTCATGCCGCTGGTTTGTGCTTTCAGGCGGGTTGCGATTTGCAGGCCGGCAGCGTCGTCCATGGCCGAGTTGATGCGGAAGCCGGTGCTCAGGCGCGTCATCGAAGTCGACAGTTTGGATTGGGTATTCGAGATCGAATTTTGTGCCGACAGGGAGGCAGCGTTGGTGTGAAGGCTCAGCATGGTGTCATTCCTAATTGGGTGGTTACGGTGAGGAGCGACGGTTTATCTGCTCCTACCAGTACAAGACGACCATCGCCTCCACTTTATTAAATGCCGTATGGAAATATATTTTTCCTTGCCTGAATGGCAAGGCTTCGGAACGCTCAGTCCGTCACGCCGCCGTGTTCCGCTTCCCATTGCTGGCGGCTGCTTTTCAGGATGTCGATGACCAGCAATGCCTTCGCTTCGTCGGCGCACAGGTCTTCCAAGAACATGGCGTTATTGTTGCGTACCCATTCCAGCGGCATTTCCCACCAGGCCAGTTCCAGCAGGGCGGCACGGACTTTTTCCGTGAAGCGGTGGCGGATCAGGCGCGCCGGCGAGCCTGCATAAATGCCATAGGGTTCCGAGCGGAAATTCGGTGGCAGCAGCGAGCGGGCGCCGATGACGCAGCCGTTTTCGATCACGCTGCCGCCCAGCACCATCACTTCGTCGCCGATCCAGACATCGTTCTTGATCACCGTGTCGGCATACTGTGGCGGTGGCGCATTTTTCAATCCGCCGCCGAGGATCGACAGCATGTACGTCGAGACCGTGCGCATTTCATGCTGGCCATTGAGGATGAAACTCAGGCGCGAGCCGCCGGCCACATAGCGTCCGACGCACAGGCTTTGCTGTCCGCTGTCATATTTCACCAGCGAACCGACGCCGAAACAGGAGCCGCGCCCGATGTAGAAGTGGCCGTCCTCCGGTTCCTGGTCCAGCCAGTTGCGGAAAAATTGATGGGGCAGGGTGCTGATGGCGCCATCAGCGTAGCCCAGTACCGTGAATTGGGCCGACCAGGGATGGTTTTCGGCCACGCCGGAAAAATTGGTTTCGGTGGAAATTTGCATCAGGCGATGTTCCGTATTACTTCTTGTTGCGCCAGATCGTTTCCAGATACGGCAGGAAATCCTCCAGCGGCAGCAGCAGGGGCTGGGTGACATGCACGGGTTTGTTTTTTTTGCGCGCTCATCATAATCCGATCGGCGGGTTGGGTACGGCCACGGGTGCTTCGAACGAGACGGGCGGCAAGCCTTCGCACCAGCGTTGCCAGATGATGCGCAAGCCATTTTCCAGGCCTTCCGTGATCAGCTTGGGTTTGCCCAGGACGGAACGTTCCAGGCGGTGCCGCATGCTGAAGCGGTAGGCGCCCAGCAACATCGGATTGGCCGCCATGGCCACGCTCTTGCGCACCAGATCCTCTTCGTCGGTGGCGATAAAGTCATCGAGTTCGACCTGGCGCAAGATCATGTTGCCGGCGCGGCTAGGCATGGTGGGGCCTGCCGTCGTCAGCGTGGGCACGCCCATCCACAGCGCATGCAGGGTCGTCGTGCTGCCGCAATACGGGAAGGCATCGAGGCACACGTCGATGCGGTGATGGATGGCCATGAATTGCGCCATGCCCGTGCGTCCTTCGAAGGTCAGGCGCTCCGGCGCAATGCCTTCTTCCGCGAACCAGGCCGCCAGTTGTGGCGGCGCTTCCGATTTCGGCATGGCCGCCACTATCATTTTGGAGTCGGGGACGGCGCGCAGCACCCTGGCCCAGCGCGCGATGACCTGGCGATTGATTTTATTGGTGCGGTTGAAGCTGCCAAACGTGATGTAGCCATTTGTCAATACAGGCGCGGGCTGGACGCTGGGCGCCAGCTTGGACGGCAGGAAGGGCACGCAGGCGGGCAGCAGCAGCAGTTTCTCGGAGAATTGGTCGCCCAATTCGTCCGGTGGCGTGAAGTGCTGATCGCCCAGATAGTAATCGATCGATTGCAGTCCCGTCGTGAGCGGGTAGCCGATCCAGCTGGCCTGGACAGGGGCGGGCTTGGCGGCAAACATGAGCAGCCGGTTCTTGCCGGTGTGGCCGGACAAATCGATCAGGATGTCGATGCCATCGTCGCGGATCAGCTGGCCCAGGTCAGGATCGGACAGGTGTTCCACCTGGCGCCAGTGGGGAATGACTTCCCGCAGGCGCTCCGTGATGTCGTCATTACACGGATTGTTGTGGTAGGCATACAGCGACAACTGGGCGTCATCGGCGATATTTTCCAGTATCGGAATGAGAAAGTGCGGCACCGGGTGGTTGTGCAGGTCGCCCGACACGAAGCCGACTTTCAAGGTGCGCAGCGGGTCGCGGCTGTTGCTGTGCTCCCCGCGTCCTTTGGCGATATGCGTTTCAAAGGTGTCACTGAAGCGCCGATGCTCGGCAAAGAGTGCCTGGGGATCGATCTCGGTGCTATGCGACAACAGGAACAGGTAGTTGCTGAACAGGGTTTCCCACAGCGGGCAGACGGCCAGGCCCTTGCGGCAGGTTTCAATCGCTTCTTCTATCCTGCCGATATTGCTGAAAGTGGCGCTGATATTGACGTAGGCGTCACGATAGTCGGGATTGATTTCCAGTGTCTTGTGGTAGCAATCGAGCGCCAGCAGCGGCTCGTTCATGAGCACGTAGCAATTGCCGAGCGCAAAGTAAGCGCGCTCGAATGCGGGGTCGATAGCGAGCGCGGCCAGATACGTCTGCTTTGCGTGTTCCAATTGTTTCTGCGCCTGTCGCGTCGAGCCCAGGTTGCACAGCGCCGAGATGTTTTTCGGTTCCAGTTCCAGTGCGCGCTCATAGGCGGCGGTGGCAGCGTCGTATTGCTCCAGCTCTTGCAGGGCGACGCCCATGTGGTTGTGCGTTTCGCTATCGTCGGAATCGAGTTCCAGGGTGCGGCGGTATGCCTCCACCGCGAGCGGATAGCGCTTGATGGTGCTGTAGTAATCGGCCAGCTGCCTGTGGTTCGCGGCGTTGCCGGGAGCCAGGTCGATGGCTTGCTGGAAATACTTCAGGGCATTGTCATGGTCTTCGGCGGCGCCGTAGGCGATGGCGAGCTGGCCGCAGGCTTGCGCGTCGTCCGGCCGCAGGCGCAGCACTGTTGCGCAGTACTCGATGGCGGCCGTGTAATTCTTTTGTTTGCATTGAAGCAATCCCAGATGGCTCAGCGCCTGGGTGAAGTCGCCATTGAGCGCGATCGCCTGTTCATACGCGGCGATGGCTTCTTCTGGCCGCTCCAGCGACTGGAGGGCGCGTCCCAGGTTGTTGTGCAGCTTGGCGTCGTCGGGATGCAATTCGATGGCGCGGCGGTAGCTGGCCACGGCACCCGCGTAGTCTTCGGCCTCATGCAGTGCCGCGGCCAGATTGGCGTGCGCCGCCGTGGTGTGGGGCGCCAGTTGCAGCACGGCCCGGTAGCTGACGATGGCCGCTTGCCATTGCTGCAAGTCCTGCTGGGCGTTGCCCAGATTCAGATAGATGTCAGCATCGCCCGGCAGCAGGGCCAGCGCGCGTTGATAGCACGCGATGGCTTCGGCGCTGCGCTGCATCGCTTGCAGTGTATTGCCGAGATTGAAATGGCCCTTGGCGTAATCGGGACGCAGCGCCAGCGCTTGCCGGTACGCCTGTTCGGCCTGCTCCAGCTTGCCTTGCGCCTGCAGGGCCGCCGCCAGGTTGCCATGCGCCTCGACAAAGTCCGGATTCAGCTCCAGCGCGCGGGTATAGCTGTCGATCGCCTGGTCGTACATGCCCCGTTCCTGCCATGCGGTGCCCAGGTTGCCATGCGCTTCGGCATCGTTGGGCGCCAATTGCGCGGTTTTTTGCAGGGCCTCGAACGCATCCTTGCCCTGTAATTGCAGGGCGGTGCCTAGCACGCTCCAGGCAAAATCGGAATCGGGATAGCGCTGCGTCAGGGCGTGGCTGGCCGCTTCCAGTTCGGCATGGTGGCCGGCTTGATACAGCGCAATGACGTGCTGCGTTTCCTGCGCTGTCGGCGTGCTGGCGATCGCCGTTTCGATGCGGCTGCGCAAGCCTTGCGACTGTTCGTTGTCGAGACCGCGCGTGATGGCCGCCGTGACGATCTCCAGCGCCTGTTCGCGTTCGCCCGCCTTGAGCAAGCCATCCGCATACGACAGCCAGAACTGGCCTTCGTCGGGGTTCACCGACAGCGCCTTGTGCAGATACGGCAAGCCTGCCTGGTATTGCCCGACTTGTCCCGCCAGCAAGCCCATATTGTGGTTGGCGATGGCGTGATACGGCTGCGCCTGCAAAATCGCCAGGTAAAGTTCTTCCGCCTCGGCATAACGGCCAGCCTGATGTTCGGTGATTGCCTGCTGCAATTCGGCGTCGAGGGACACTGCGGGGAGGGCGTTTGCGTTCATGGGCGGAGGGAATGGGAAATGGTTAGCAGAGGGAATTGTAACTGTTGGAAGTGCTTCTGAGAAACTTTCCATGTGGAATTTATCCAGGAATGCTGTCGCAATGCAAACTTGGTGTTGCTGGCTGGTCAAAGCGCGGGAAAAAGTGGCTGTTTTAAAAACTTTGCCGTCGGCTGGATGGGATATCTTGCGCCGGGCTGCTGGTATGATGGCTGGGATTGGCGCCGTCCTTGCGGGATGGCCGCTGCCCGGTATCGTTCACTTTTCAGCTCAGATATGCAAAACATTTTAATCATTGGCTCATCCGGCCACGCGAAGGTCGTCATCGACGTCGTCGAACGGCAGGGGCTCTTTCGTATCGCCGGCTTGATCGATGCGTTCCGAACGGTCGGCGAGGAAACCTCGGGCTATCGCGTCCTGGGCGCCGAGTCCGATCTGCCGGTCCTGGTGGAGCAGCTGGCCGTGGCAGGAGTGCTGGTGGCCATCGGCGATAACTTCGTGCGGTCAAGCGTGACCGCCCGCGTGGCGGCATTGTGCCCGCAATTGCCCTTCGTCAGCGCCGTGCATCCGCAGGCAAGCGTCGCCAGGACCGTGCGTATCGGCGCGGGCAGCGTGGTGATGGCGGGGGCGGTGATCAATCCCGGCTGCGAGGTCGGGCACGGTTGTATCGTCAATACGCGCGCCTCGCTCGATCACGATTCCGTGATGGAAGCATTTTCCAGCCTGGCGCCTGCCGCTGCGACGGGCGGCGGCTGCTTCATCGGCACGTGCAGCGCCTTGGGCATGGGCGCCTTGCTGCTGCAGCGCATGCGCATAGGCAGTCACAGCGTGGTCGGTGCCGGTGCCGTGGTGACGCGGCCCGTGGCCGAGCTGTGCGTCAGCTATGGCACGCCGGCAAAAACGATACGCAGCCGCCTGGCTGGCGACAAGTATCTGTAAGCCCACGGCAGCCGCAGCAGGGCAGCGCTACCGGCTGCGGTAGCGCTGTTGCGGCGGCATGCCGGGCGACGTGCTTACATGTTCGGATAGTTCGGGCCGCCGCCGCCTTCCGGTGTCACCCACACGATGTTCTGCGTCGGATCCTTGATGTCGCAGGTCTTGCAGTGTACGCAGTTCTGCGCATTGATCTGCAGGCGTTCGGCGCCATCGTCGTTCTTTACGAACTCGTACACGCCGGCGGGACAGTAACGGGCTTCCGGACCCGCATACGTGGCCAGGTTGACATCGACGGGCACGCTGGCGTTCTTCAACGTCAGGTGGATGGGCTGGTCTTCCGCGTGGTTCGTGTTCGAGATGAACACGGACGACATCTTGTCGAAGGTCAGCTTGCCATCGGGTTTCGGATACACGATCTTTTTCGACTGGGCGGCCGGTTTCAGGCATTCGTGGTCGCCATGCGAGTGGTGCAGGGTCCACGGCGCCTTGCCGCGGAAGATCAGCTGGTCGATGCCCGTCATCAGACTGCCCAGGTACAAACCTTTCGACAGCCAAGGCTTGACGTTGCGCGCCACGTGCAGCTCTTCATGCAGCCACGATTTTTCAAAGGCGACAGGGTAGCTCGTCAGTTCGTCGTGCTGGCGCTGTTCGCCCAGCGCGCCGAAGGCCGCGTCCGCCGCCAGCATGCCGCTCTTGATGGCCGCGTGGCTGCCCTTGATGCGGCTCATGTTCAAAAAGCCCGCATCGCAGCCGATCAGCGCGCCGCCGGCAAACACCAGTTTCGGCAACGATTGCAGACCGCCGGCCGCGATCGCGCGCGCGCCGTAGGAAATACGCTTGCCGCCTTCGAAGAACTTGCGGATTTCCGGATGCGTCTTGTAGCGCTGGAATTCCTCGTACGGCGACAAATACGGGTTTTCGTAGTTCAGTCCGACCACGTAGCCGACCATCACCTGGTTGTTTTCCAGGTGGTACAGGAAGGAGCCGCCATAGGTTTTCGTGTCCAGCGGCCAGCCGCTCGAGTGGATCACCAGGCCAGGCTTGTGCTGGGCCGGGTCGATTTCCCACAATTCCTTGATGCCGATGCCGTACGACTGAGGATCCTTGCCGGCGTTCAAGTCATACTTGGCCATCAACTGCTTGCCCAGGTGGCCGCGCGCGCCTTCGGCGAACAGCGTGTACTTGGCGTGCAATTCCATGCCCAACTGGAAGTCGGGACCCGGTTCGCCGTCGCGCTTGACGCCCATGTTGCCGGTCGCCACGCCTTTCACGGAGCCGTCGTCGTTGTAGAGGATTTCCGCGGCAGGGAAGCCCGGGAAGATTTCCACGCCCAGGTTTTCCGCCTGCTGGCCCATCCAGCGCACCACATTGCCCAGGGAGACGATGTAGTTGCCGTGGTTTTCAAAGCAGGCCGGCACGGCGAAGCCCGGCGTTTTATACGCTTTCGTTTCGGTCAGGAACAGGATGCGGTCTTCCGTCACTTCCGTGTTCAGGGGCGCGCCCAGTTCTTTCCAGTTCGGAATCAGTTCCGTGAGCGCTTTCGGATCCATGATGGCGCCCGACAGGATATGTGCGCCCAGTTCGCCGCCTTTTTCCAGCACGCAGACGGACACTTCCTGGCTCTTTTCAGCGGCCAGCTGCTTCAGGCGGATCGCTGCGGCCAGGCCTGCGGGGCCACCGCCGACGATCACCACGTCATACTCCATGGTTTCGCGCGGTCCGTACTGTTCAACTAAGTTATTAGGCTGTGTCATGGTCTCGATTTATAGTCACTCAATTAGGTAGCAAGGATAGGGAATAAAGCATCATCGGGGAAATTTAAGCACGAGTGTGCTTGTTTTTGACGAGGATTGCAACTTTGGCGCCATTTTGCGTGACATTGCCCCTCGCCGCAATCTAAATCCGGCCATTTTGTGTAATGATGGCGTTTACTTTTGCTCGAGTGCGCTGCGGGGGAATTTGCCCGATTGCCATAGGCACGGCGTAAAGTGTTGTCTAAAATAAAACAGGAGTAGCTCGTGGGCATAGAAGTCAATTTCGAGGGCAAGATTGCCCTGATTACCGGCGCATCGAGCGGCCTCGGCGCGCGCTTTGCAAAAGTGCTGGCCCAGGCCGGCGCACAGGTCGTGCTGGCGTCGCGCCGCACCGAACGCCTGAAGGAATTGCGCGCCGAAATCGAGGCGGACGGCGGCGCCGCGCACGTGGTGTCGCTCGACGTGACCGACTTCGCCAGCATCAAGTCGGCCATCGCGCATGCGGAAACGGAAGCGGGCCCCATCGATATCCTCGTCAACAATTCAGGTGTCTCCACCACGCAACGCCTGGTCGACGTCACGCCCGAAGATTACTCGTTCGTGATGGACACCAATCTGCGCGGTTCGTTCTTCGTCGCCCAGCAAACGGCCAAGCGCATGATCGCGCGCGCCAAGGGCGACCCGAAGAAACAGCACCGCATCATCAATATCGCCTCGATGGCGGGCTTGCAGGTGCTGCCGCAGATCGGCGTGTATTGCATGAGCAAGGCGGGCATGGTGCACATGACGCGCGCCATGGCCGTGGAGTGGGGCAAATACGGCATCAACACGAACGCCATCTGCCCCGGCTATATTTCCACGGAAATCAATGAAGATTACTTTGCCACCGAGCAGGGCAAGAAGCTGATCGAAATGCTGCCCAATAAACGTCCGGGCAAGCCGGAAGACCTCGATGGGCTGTTGCTGCTGCTGGCGGGCGAGGATTCGCACTTCATCAACGGTGCCATCATTTCCGCTGACGGTGGCATGAGTACCTTCTAGCGCTGCAGCTGCAGCCCCACCAGCTTGTGCACCAGCTCGGACGACGTCGATGCGGCGAACTTGCGCATCAGCTTGGCGCGGTGCATTTCCACCGTGCGGGGGCTGAGGTCGATCTGGCGGGCGATGACCTTGCTGGTCTTGCCTTCCACCAGCAGGGCGGCGATTTCGCGCTCGCGCGGGGTCAGTTCCGCCGTCACGGGACGTTTCTCGCTGACATCCTCGAACGTCCAGATGCCCGGCCCCAGCGGTTCCTTCGGCAGCATGGCGTGGCCCGTGACGTGGCACCAGAACAATTCTCCATTGCTGCGGCGCATGATGCGCTCGTCCGAATAGCGTCCCTTGGCGTTCATGATGGGGATGATGCGGTCACCGGTGCGCAGGAATTCGTCGTGCGTGGGGTAGAGTACTTCGAACGACTGGTCGTCCAGCTGGGCGCGCGCATAGCCGAACATGGCCGCCAGCGCTTCGTTGCAGCTGCGCATGATGCGGTTTTCCGACATGCACATGCCCACGGGCGCGTGCAGGAAGATGCTTTCATAATCGATGGCTGACGCGGCGTTCATCTGATACGTATCACTCTCACAGGGGGATTGCCGGCACGGCGCCGGTAGTTCTACGGTATTGTACTTTCCACTCGCGTATTTTATGCTGAGTCGCTGCCTGAGTCATGGACTCAAGACCAAAGCTTAACAAAAGATAGAGGGACACCCATGAATAAAGTTTATCCTGACGCCGCCTCGGCGCTGGCCGGTATCGTCCAAGATGGCCAGACCATCGCCGTCGGCGGCTTCGGCCTGTGCGGCATTCCCGAAGCCCTGATCGGCGCCTTGCGCGATTCGGGCGTGACGGGCTTGACGGCCATTTCGAATAACGCGGGCGTGGACGGCTTCGGCCTGGGCCAGCTGTTGACCACGCGCCAGATCAAGAAAATGATCGCCTCCTACGTGGGTGAAAACAAGGAATTTGCGCGCCAGTACCTGGCTGGCGAGCTGGAACTGGAATTCACGCCGCAAGGCACCCTGGCCGAAAAACTGCGCGCCGGCGGCGCTGGCATTCCCGCCTTCTTCACCAAGACGGGCGTGGGCACCATCGTTGCCGATGGCAAGGAGCTCCGCGAATTCGACGGCGAGCACTACGTGATGGAACGCAGCCTCGTGGCCGATGTGTCGCTGGTCAAAGCCTACATGGCCGACCGCGCGGGCAATTTGGTCTACCGCAAAACGGCGCGCAATTTCAACCCGAACGTGGCCATGGCCGGCAAGATCACCATCGTCGAAGTGGAAAAACTGGTCGAAGTGGGCGAGATCGACCCGGACCAGGTCCACACGCCGAGCATTTTCGTGCACCGCATCGTGGTCAACGCGAACCCGGAAAAACGCATCGAGCAGCGCACCGTGCGCACTGAAGCATAAAAAAGAATACGGAGATTATTATGGCTTGGACACGTGACGAAATGGCCGCGCGCGCGGCAAAGGAATTGCAGGATGGCTTTTATGTGAACCTGGGCATCGGCTTGCCGACCCTGGTCGCCAACTATGTGCCGGAGAACATCGAAGTATTCCTGCAGTCGGAAAACGGTTTGCTGGGCATCGGCCCGTTCCCGACCGACGCGGAAGTCGATGCCGACCTGATCAACGCGGGCAAGCAGACGGTGACGGCCTTGCCCGGCGCCGCCTACTTCAGCTCGGCCGATTCGTTTGGCATGATTCGTGGTGGCAAGATCAACCTGGCCATCCTGGGCGCCATGCAAGTGTCCGAAAAGGGCGACCTGGCGAACTGGATGATTCCAGGCAAGATGGTCAAGGGCATGGGCGGCGCGATGGACCTCGTCGCCGGCGTCAAGCGTGTCGTCGTGCTGATGGAACACGTGGCCACCGCCAAGGATGGCACGACGTCGCACAAGCTGCTGAAACAGTGCGACTTGCCGCTGACGGGCGTGGGCGTGGTTGACGTCATCATCAGTGACCTGGGCGTCATCGACGTGACGGAAAACGGCCTGAAGCTGGTGGAACTGGCGCCGGGCGTGACCAAGGAACAGGTACAGGCGGCCACGGGCGCGGAACTGGACGTCTCCGCCGTGTAAGCCAGGCGGATCGTCGTATCGAAGCAGGGCGGACAGCGATGTCCGCCCTTTTTTTTATGCGCCAGCCTTGCCGCGCAATGCGTCCAGGCTGTAGGCGCCGGCGCCCGCTGCCGCGAAGTACAGGAAAGTGAAGCAATACATCACGGCCATTTCGCCGCCGTTCAGGATCGGCAGGAAACCGGCTGGCGCATGCGCCATGAAATAGGCGGCCGCCATCTGTCCCGACAGGATGAAGGCGACGGGGCGCGTGAACAGGCCCACCAGCAGCAAGGTGCCGCCGACCAGCTCGATGACGCCGGCCGCGCCCATCACGGAAAACAGTTGCAAGCCATCGAACATGGCCACGTGCGGCGCGCCGAACAGCTTGGCCGTGCCGTGTTGCAGGAAGAGAAAGCCGAGGATGATGCGCAGCAAGCCCAGCAAGCGTGGGCTCCAGGTGGCGTAAAAGGCGGGCGAGAGGGACATGCGTGCTCCATTCAAAAGTGAGGATGGTTCGGTGTCAGGCTTGCATTAACGCAATGTCATTATGCGGGAGCTTGACGGCGAACAGGTGACAGTACTGTAATAGTTTTTCATTCATTGATCATCGTGATAAATATTGATGCATGATTTACTGTGTATTGATGATTCGAGAAGCGCGCGCACAATGAAAAAAGCCCCGCAGATCGCTCTGCGGGGCTTTGCAATGGAGAGTACGGCTTACTTGACGATATTCACGGCTGGCGCGACATACGCGTCTTCGGTCGGGTGGGTGGGGTGGGCCAGCTCGCTATGCAGCTTGTCCATGTCCAGTTCTTTTTCCCATTTCGACACGACGATGGTGGCCACGCCGTTGCCCACAAAATTCGTCAGCGCGCGGCATTCGCTCATGAAGCGGTCGATGCCCAGGATTAGCGCCATGCCGGCCACGGGGATCGTCGGCACGACGGCCAGGGTCGCGGCCAGGGTGATGAAGCCGGCGCCCGTGATACCGGACGCGCCTTTCGAAGTCAGCATTGCCACACCCAGGATGGTCAGTTCCTGCCAGATGGTCAGTTCCGTGTTGGTGGCTTGCGCCACGAACAGGGCGGCCATGGTCATGTAGATATTGGTGCCGTCCAGGTTGAACGAGTAGCCGGTCGGCACGACCAGGCCGACGACTGGCTTGGAGCAGCCCAGGCGCTCGAGTTTTTTCATCAGGGCCGGCAGGGCCGATTCCGACGAGCTGGTACCGAGCACGATCAGCAGTTCTTCCTTGATGTACAGCAGGAAGCGGCCGATCGAGAAGCCCGTGTACTTGGCGATCAGGCCCAGCACGATGAAGACGAACAGGAAGCAGGTCAGGTAGAAGGAACCCATCAGCTTGGCCAGCGGAATCAGCGAAGCCAGGCCGTATTTGCCGATGGTAAAGGCCATCGCGCCGAACGCGCCGATCGGAGCGACTTTCATGATGATGTTGACCATGCCGAAAATGGCATGCGACAGTTCGTCGATCAGCTTGGTGACCGGACGGCCGCGCTCGCCCAGCAGGGACAGCGAAAAGCCGAACAGGATGGCGATCAGCAGCACTTGCAGGATGTCGCCCTTGGCGAAAGCGTCGACGAAGGTTTTCGGGATGATGTTCATCACGAAGTCGATGGTCGACATGCCTTCGGCATGCGTATATTGCGCGATCGACTTGGCGTCCAGGTGGGCCGGATCGGCGTTGAAGCCGGCGCCCGGTTTGAGGATGTTAGCAACCAGCAAGCCGATGGCCAGCGCGAAGGTGGAGACCACTTCAAAGTACAGCAGCGCTTTGCCGCCCACTCGGCCGATTTTCTTGACGTCCTGCATGCCGGCGATGCCGGAGACCACGGTACAGAAGATCACCGGGGCGATGATCATCTTGATCAGTTTGATAAAGCCGTCGCCCAGCGGTTTCATGTCGACGGCGTTGGAAGGGTAGAACACCCCCAGCAGCACGCCGGCCACGATGGCGAACAGCACCTGTACATACAGGATTTTATAGAATGGTTTTTTCACGAGTGGTCTCCTCTTGCGGGTTGATGCTGCGATCATCCGCGCATTGCCAGGCCGGCTCAATTGTGGATAACCGCAGATATGCATTTTCGCTATATCGGGTATTGCGCCATGGCGAGCGTGCCAGTAGTGTGTTGCGGCGCAGCATTTCAGGCGCGCGCTTGGAGCATTGCCCGCGCTGCGCTACACTGCCGTAGCGTCGCACGCGAGGCAACCGGCAAATCGCCGGTTTCTTTGTTTTTTACTACCAAATAACGACGCCGGACAAAACCGTAGCTCCGGTGTTATAAGGAATCGCATGATCGAAGCGAGCATCAAATCCGTGCAGTGCATCTCCCCCGCAGGCTTGCATACCATGTCCTACAAGGAGTGGGGCGCTGCCGATAATCCGAACGTGCTCGTCTGCGCCCATGGCGTGACGCGCGTGGCGGACGATTTCGACAACCTGGCGCGCGCCATGGCCAGCGATTACCGCGTGATCTGCCCCGACGTGGTGGGCCGCGGGCGCTCGGGCTGGCTGGCCAATCCGCAGTTCTACCGCGTGCCGCAATATGTGAGCGACATGGTGACCCTGCTGGCGCGCGTGCTGGCCAATGGCGAGCGCCAGACGGTGGACTGGTTCGGCACGTCGATGGGCGGCCTGATCGGCTTGGGCCTGGCATCGTTGCCGCACAGCCCGATCAGCAAGCTGGTCCTGAACGATATCGGCCCGACCCTGGCGCCCGAAGCCCTGCAGCGCATCGGCGACTACATCGGCCAGGATTTGCGCTTCGAAACCTTCGAGCAGGGCGCCAAGTTCGTGCGCGACGTGTCCGCCAGCTTCGGTCCGCACACGGACGCGGAATGGCATAAACTGGCGGTCGATGTGTTGCGGCAAGATAAGGATGGCCACTGGCGCCGCCACTATGATATGGGACTGGCCATGCCGTTCCGCTCGGCCACGCCGGAATCGGCGGCCAGCGACGAAGCGATGCTGTGGGCCGCGTATGATGCCGTGCGCTGCCCGACTCTGCTGGTGCGCGGCTCGGAATCCGATCTGCTGTCGCACGAAACGGCCACGCGCATGCTCGGTCGCGGCCCGAAGGCGGAACTGGTGGAAATCGCCGGCGTGGGCCATGCGCCCACTTTCGTCCACGACGACCAGATCGCCATCGCCCGCAAGTTTTTGCTGGGCAAGTAACACAGGTAATACGCTGTACAGATTTTTGAAACAACCGAAAGAAGAAGCATGGAAATTACACGACTGCACGTAGGCAAACGCCTCTCCGAAGTAGCGATACACAACAACACCATCTACCTGGCTGGCCAGATCGCGGAAGACACCACGCAAGGCATCGTCGGCCAGACGCGCGAAGTGCTGGGCCACGTCGACCGTTTGCTGATGGAAGCAGGCAGCGACAAGACTTGCATCCTGTCGTGCCAGATCTACATCGCCGACATGAAGGATTTCCCCGGCATGAATGAAGTGTGGGACGACTGGGTCGCCTCCGGCCACACGCCGCCGCGCGCCACGGTGGAAGCGAAACTGGCCAATCCGGCATGCCTGGTTGAAATCGTCGTCATCGCTGCAGAACGTTAAGTTTTCAAGTTGTTCAGTCATCAAGTTTAAAGGTAATACATGGTTTCCATCTCGGCCCCGAATAGCGCCACATCGGAACAACTGGTAGAGGGCTTGAGTGCGCCGGACTGCGCGCGCGTGCTGGACGCGCTCGCTTATGCCACCGAAGCGTATGGCGACAAGCAGACCTTTGCCGGCCGCTCCGCGCTCGAGTTCGCCATCGGCGTGGCCACCACCTTGGCTTTCCTGCGCAGCGATGCGGAAACGCGCATCGCCGGCCTGATGTTCGAGCTGACCCTGCTGGAGCCGGATACGGCGGCCGACATCGAGCCCCGCTTCGGCAAGCAGGTGTGCGACCTGGCAACAGGCGTGCGCCAGCTGATCCGCTTGCGCGCGCTGACCCAGGCACAGCACGGCAGCGCTGGCGGGCGCGGCAAGAATGCGGCGCAGCAAGCCGTGGCCCAGGTGGAAACCTTGCGCAAGATGTTGCTGGCGATGGCTTCCGACATGCGTGTCGTGCTGGTGCGCCTGGCCGCCTGCGTGACGACCTTGCGTTACTTTGCCGACTTGAAGCTGTTCAACGAAATGACGTGTGAGTACGGCAAGGAAACCCTGGATCTGTACGCGCCGCTGGCCAACCGCCTCGGTATCTGGCAGCTGAAGTGGGAACTGGAAGACTTGTCGTTCCGCTTCATCGAACCGGAAGCGTATAAACGCATCGCCAAGATGCTGGAAGAAAAGCGCATGATGCGCGAGGGCTTCGTGTCCTCGGCGATTTTGCGCCTGCAGACGGAACTGGCTTCGGCCGGTATCCAGGCGGAAGTATTTGGCCGCCCGAAACACATTTACAGCATCTGGAACAAGATGCGCGGCAAGGAGCTCGATTTCACGGCCCTGTACGACGTGCGCGCCTTTCGCGTCATTGTTGCCGACGTGAAAACCTGCTACACGGTGCTGGGCGTGGTCCACAATATCTGGACCCCCATCCCGAAAGAATTCGACGATTACATTTCGCGGCCGAAACCAAACGGTTACCAGTCGCTGCACACGGTGGTGACGGCCGAGGATGGCCGCCCGCTGGAAGTGCAAATCCGCACGAATGAAATGCACAGCTTTGCCGAATACGGCGTGGCCGCGCACTGGCGCTACAAGGAAGAGGGCGGCTCGAACTTTGCCGGCCAGAAATACGACGAAAAGATCGCCTGGCTGCGCCAGCTGCTGGCCTGGAAAACGGAGGTGGCAGACGCCGTCGTGGGCCAGGAAGAAATCCAGCGCGAATGGGTGGAAAAGCTCAAGTCCGCCACCCTGGACGACCGCATCTTCGTTATGACGCCGCAAGCGCGCGTGCTGGAATTGCCTGTGGGCGCGACGCCCGTCGATTTTGCCTACCACCTGCACACGGACGTGGGCCACCGCTGCCGCGGCGCCAAGGTCGACGGCATCATGGTGCCCCTGAATACCCAGCTGAAAAACGGCCAGACCTGCGAAATCATCACGGCCAAAGGCGCGCCGGGCACGGCCGGACCGTCGCGCGACTGGCTCAGCGCCGGCTACGCCGTCAGCACGCGCACGCGCTCGAAAATCCGCGCCTGGTTCCACGCGATCGACATGCAGGAAACCCTGGCCCACGGCCGCACGCTGGTGGAAAAGTCGCTGCAGCGCGAAGGCAAGACGGCCGTCAACCTTGAGGCGCTGGCGCAAAAGCTGGGTTTTGCCAAAGTCGACGAGCTGTTCCTGTCGGTGGGCAAGGATGAATTCAGCCTGCGCCACGTGGAGCAGGCGCTGCACGACAATGGCGAAGTGGTGGTGCCGGAAGACGCCGTGCTGGTCGGTAAAAGCCGCGCTTCCAGCGTGGAGCAGGGCGCCAAGTCCGGCGTACTGGTGGTGGGCACGGAAGGCCTCATGACCGTGCTGGCCAAGTGCTGCAAGCCGGCGCCGCCGGACAGCATCGTCGGTTTTGTCACGCGCGGCAAGGGTGTTTCCATCCACCGCGCCACCTGCAAGAATTTCGAGGAAATGCGCGCCAAGTCGCCAGAGCGCGTGATCTTCACGGAGTGGGGCAGCACGGGCGGGCACGACACCGTGTATCCGGTCGACATCTTTATTCTCGCCGGCGACCGCCAGGGCTTGCTGCGCGACATCTCCGAAATCTTCTCGCGCGAAAAGATCAACGTCATCGGCGTCAACACCCAAAGCGCCAAGGGCCAGGCCCGCATGACCTTTACGGCCGAGATCAGCTCGACGGCGCAGTTGTTGAAGGCGCTGAATGTGATTAAGGATGTCAGTGGTGTTCTTGAGGCACGCAGAAGTTAGTGTACTTTGGGGTCTGTCGCTGCGCGATCGCATTGCGCCCCATTGGGACGCAATGCCCCGGCGGGTCTGACCCCGGTCTTTGCCGTTGGGTTCAATTAATGCGTCTTGTCACCCTGATGTAACCCCGCCATCGCCGCCGTCTCCGGCTGCAGAGTGATGTGGTCTATCCCATGCTTACTCAGTAACATCTTCTTGATCGCCCGCAATACCTTCGGCCAATGGTCGAGGTGTTCGATTTCCACGTGGCCGATCAGGGCCGGCTGGCCGGGCGACATGTCCCACACATGCAGGTCGTGCACGGCAATGACGCCGTCCACTTGTTCCACGTCCGCACCCACCTGGATGTAGTCGATGTGCACGGGCACGCCTTCCATCAGGAAGTGATAGGACTCTTTCAATACCCCGAACGTGGATTTCAGGATCAGCAGGGACACCAGCACCGACAGCAATGGGTCGATCTGCATCCAGCCCGTGAAGTAAATCACGGCGCCGGCGACGATGGCGGCGACCGAGCCGAGCAAGTCGCCCATCACGTGCACGAGGGCGGCGCGCGTGTTCACGCTTTGCTTGTCTTTCGACAAGACCCACGCCACCACCAGGTTGATGGCCAGGCCGATGAAGGCGACGATGAAGACCATGCCGCCTTGCACGGTTTGCGGGGCGGAAAAGCGCAGCACGGCTTCATAGCAGATCCAGCCCACGACGCACAGCATGGCCAGGCCGTTGACGAAGGCGGCCAGCGCTTCGGCGCGGCCAAAGCCGAACGAGTGGCGCGGCGACGGCGGACGGCGGGCGATCAGCTGCGCCAACAGGGCCAGGCCCAGCGCGGCCGCATCCGTGACCATGTGGCCCGCGTCGGAAATCAGGGCCAGCGAATTGGACAGGAAACCGGCCGCCACCTCGATGCCGGCAAACGACAGGGTCAGCCCCAGCGCCCACGCGAGGATGCTCTGGCTGCGCCCCTCGAACGAGTGGGTGTGCTTGGCGTCGCCTTTCAGGTGGGCGTGCAAATGGGTGGCGTCGTGTTCGGTGTGCGTCGGCTGCATGGAATGCTTTGTGAAATGAGGTTGCCGTCAGTGTAATTGAAAAGCAACAAAATAGTCGGCACGAAAAAAACCTGCAGGCCGCGAGGCACTGCAGGTTTTACCTGGAGCAAATAATTTTACTGCGCCGCCGTCTCGCCAAACTTTCCTTCGCGGAAATCCTGCACGGCCTGGAACACTTCCGCCTGGGTATTCATGACGAACGGGCCGTATTGCGCGATCGGTTCGTTCAAGGGCTGGCCGGCGACGAGGATCACGCGGCCGCCTTGCGGTGCCTCGATGCGTACGCCGTCGCTGCCCGGCGTGTTGGCGAAGATGGCCATGCGCAGGGCGGGCACGGCCTTGCCGTCGACCTGCACTTCGCCACGGAACGTGTAGATGAAAGCGTTATGGCCTGGCGGCAGCGGCTGCTCGAAGCTGGCGCCGGCTGGCAAGTCGATATCGAGGTATAGCGGTTCCGTCAGCTCGCGCTGCACGGCGCCCGTCACGCCATGGCTCTCGCCGGCGATCACTTGCACGTCCACACCAGCGTCCGTCGTGTAGCGGGGGATTTCGCTGCTCGTGAAATCGCGGTACCACGGCGTGCGCATCTTGTCGCGCGCGGGCAGGTTCAGCCACAGCTGAAAACCTTCCATCACGCCTTCCTCCTGCTCCGGCATTTCCGAGTGGATCACGCCGCTGCCGGCCGTCATCCATTGCACGCCGCCCGACGTCAGCAAGCCTTCGTTGCCCGCGCTGTCCTTGTGGCGCATGCGCCCCGTGATCATGTACGAGACCGTTTCAAAGCCGCGGTGCGGATGCTCGGGGAAGCCGGCGATATAGTCGTTCGGCTTGTCGCTGGCGAAATTGTCGAGCATCAAAAACGGGTCGAGACGGCGCTGCAGCTGCTGCGTCAGCACGCGGTTGATCTTTACGCCGGCGCCATCCATGACGGCCTGGCCGGCGATCACGCGCTCGACGGCGCGTGGCTTGTTGACGGTGGTGATGTCGCTCATTGTGTTCTCCTGTTTGGGGTCAGACCCGCCGGGTCTGACCCCTTGTTGCGGCAGTCAGCTATTACACCAGGATGGCGTTGATCTCGGCATCCGCCTGGGCTTGTGCCTTGGCCACGGCTTCCGGACCCATGCCCATGCCTTCCGAATACACGTATTGCACGTCGGTCATGCCCAGGAAGCCGAACATGGTGTTCAGGTAAGGCACCTGGCTATCGTTGGCGCTGTCGCGGTGTAAGCCGCCGCGGGACAGGCCCACATAGACTTTCTTGCCGCTCAGCAGGCCAACTGGGCCGTTTTCCGTGTACTTGAAGGTGACGTTGGCGCGGGCAATCGCATCGAACCAGCTTTTCAGTTGCACGGTGATGCCGAAGTTGTACATCGGCGCGCCGATGACGATCACGTCAGCTGCTTGCACTTGCGCAATCAGCGCGTCGTCCAGGGCGATGCGGGCCGCTTGCTCCGGCGTGCGCTTGTCCGCTGGCGTGAACAGCGCTTGCAGGGTTGGCTCGTCGAGCACAGGGTGCGGTGCGGCAGCGAGGTCGCGGCGGACGAGGGCGGCGCCAGGGTTGGCCGCTTGTACGCGGGCGACGATGGCGTCAGCCAGGCGGGTCGAGGCGGAACCGGTGCTGCGGGCGCTGGAATTGATTTGCAGGATGTTCATCTTGTTTTCTCCGTTGTGAGGTGTCTTGCGATGGATGAACTATAGCAATTCCAAAATTGATGCGGAAGCCGTTAAAATGGATAACATTAATCCACCAATGGAACAATGAAGTTGTATGAATATCGATCCCGGAGATTTGCTGCTGTTTGCCAGAGTCGTCGAATGCGGCAGTTTCAGTCGTGCCGCCGTGCGCGTGGACTTGCCCAAGTCGACCCTGTCGCGGCGCATCTCGCTGCTGGAAGCGAAATTGGGCGAACGGCTGCTGCTGCGTACGACGCGCAAGCTGGCGCTGACGGAGTTTGGCGCCAGCCTGCTCGAGCACGCGCGCAAGGTAGTCGAGGAAACGGAGGCGGCCGGCGCCCTGGCGCAGCACCGCCAGGCCGGGCCCAGCGGCTTGCTGCGCATTTCCATGCCGGCCGATTTCGGCGACACCCTGATGCGCCAGGTGCTGGCCGAGTTCGTGCGCCGCTATCCTGCCATTTCGCTGGAACTGGACTTGTCGGCGCGCCGCGTGGATTTGCTGGAAGAAAATTTTGACCTGGCCATCCGCATGGGCAACTTGCCTGACGACGCCAGCCTGTCCGCGCGTCGCGTGGCCTTCAGCACCCTGGCACTGTATGCCTCGCCGCAATACACGAGCGTGCACGGCTTGCCCGAGCATCCCGACGATCTGTACGGCCACGATCTGCTCAGCTTGCCACGGGCCGTGCATGGCCTCGTGCATTGGACTTTGATCCGCGGCAAGACGACGTGGGAGCGCGATCTTCCAGTGCGCCTGCTGGCCAATTCGCCGGAATTGCTGGTGCGCATGGCCTGCACGGGCGTGGGCATCGCGGCCAGCACGGACCGCTTTGCCAAGGCCTATGTGGCGACGGGGGAATTGGTGCGCGTGCTGCCGGAGTGGAGTTTCCCGCTGGTCACGGGTTGGGCCGTGTTTCCCGGCCGGCGTTTGATGCCGGCCAAGACGCGCGCGTTTCTCGATCTGATGGAGGAGATGTACCAGACTGACGCGCCCGTCTAGGGGCGCGCGTCCGGATGCCTTACTTGGGCAGGTTGCCCATGACTTCGCCCAGTTGCACGGGGCCGGCCGGCTGCCAGTTGGCGTTGAATTGCACGGTGTCTTTCGGGAACAGCATGACGACGGTGGAGCCGAGCAGGAAGCGGCCCAGTTCTTCGCCCTGTTTCAGTACGACATTGTCGTTCGCATAGCTCCAGTCGCGCACCTGGCCCGTGCGGGGCGGGTTGACGACGCCGTGCCAGACGGTGGCCATGCTGCCGACGATGGTGGCGCCGACCAGGGTCATGACGAAGGGGCCGTTGGCCGTGTCGAACACGCAGACGACGCGCTCGTTGCGGGCGAACAGGCCGGGAATGCCGCGCGCCGTCGTCGGGTTGACGGAGAACAATTCACCGGGCACATAGATCATGCGCGTCAAACGGCCATCGCACGGCATGTGGATGCGGTGGTAGTCGCGCGGGCTCAGGTACAGATTGGCGAAGCTGCCGTGTTCGAACTGGGCCGCCAGGGCCGCATCGCCGCCGACCAGGGCCGTGGTGCTGAAGTTGTGGCCCTTGGCCTGGAAGATCTGGTCCTTGTCGATGATGCCGAACTGGCTGATACGGCCATCGACGGGGCAGATGTAGTCGGCCTGGGCCAGCGGACGGGCATCGGGGCGCAATGCGCGCGTGAAAAAGTCGTTGAAGCTTGTGTAGTGCGTGATGTCCGGGTCCAGCGCCTCATCCATGTTGACGTTGTAACGGCCGACGAACCAGCGGATCAAACGCGTAGTCATGGCGCCGCCTTTGGCACCGGCGATCCGGCCGGCAAAGTTGGTCAACGCTCCTTTTGGAAGCAGATATTGAGGCAGGACGGCAAGACGGTCAGACACGATGGGAAGCCTTTGACGGGGTGATGGGAACAATGGTGAAAACGCATTATAGCGGCGATGTGGCGCGCAATGATATGCGCCGTATGCAAGGGTGCGTATCGCAGCCCGCCGCCGAATTTAATTTGCTGTAAGAAATATTTTCAGGAAACTGCGCCGCTCGGAAAAAATTGCAGCACAATACAGCGGCCTGTTTTTTAGCTTTTAGCCATTTTTATTCAGCCAACTTTTTTCAGCCAGGTCATGATGCCACGCCGTTGCCTCCGCCTTACCGTTGTTTGTTCCGCCGTTTTACTTGCCTGGAATGCCCAAGCCCAGCAGTCCGAAGTGCCAGCCGACGCTGCTGTCACCGCCGCACCGCTGAAGGCCGAGAAGCCCATGCAAACCGTCGAAGTCAAGGGCAGCGGCTATGATCCGCGCCGCGACGATACGGCCAGCAAGATGGTCGTCGGCAGCGAGGAGATCCTCAAGTATGGCGACACGAATGTCACCGACGTGCTCAAGCGCTTGCCCGGCATTACCGTCTCCGGCGCGGCCGGGCGCTCAGGTGGCGAAATCCGCATGCGCGGGCTGGGCAGCGGCTATACGCAGATACTGCTCAATGGCGAGCGGGCGCCGGCCGGTTTTTCGCTCGATACCCTGTCGCCCGACGTGATCGAGCGCATCGAAATTCTGCACGCGGCCAGCGCCGAGTACAGCACGCAATCGATCGCCGGCACCATCAACGTGGTGCTCAAGAAAGCCGTGAAGACGGCGCAGCGCGAGCTCAAGCTGGGCGTGCAGGGCAGCGATGTGAGCTTTTCGCCCAGCGTCAACGTGCAACTGTCCGACCGCGACGGCAATTTCTCGTATTCGATGGCCGGCTCGCTGTTCCGCTACGACTACCATTACGACAATCCCGGACTGGAACTGGGCTACGCGCCCGGCGGCCGGCAAAACCTGCTGCGCCGCACGAACGGCACGGGTGATGGCCGTCCGGAAGGCATCAATCTGTCGCCGCGCCTGAACTGGGTGCTGGCCAACGGCGACAATGTGACGGCGCAATTCTTTTTCAATGGCGGGCGCTCGAATCACCGCAACTTCAGCCGGGCGGAAACGGAGCAGGGCGTGCGTCCCGACTACGATACCAACACGGGCAGCTCAAGCAACCACAACGCCTTCGGCCGCAGCGACCTGACGTGGATGCATAAGCTGGCCGGCGGCGCCAAACTGGAACTGAAAATCGGCGCCTCGGCCGCCCGCAATACGTCCGACAGCCTGCAGCAAGGTTTTATCGACGGCAGCGGCCTGGCGCTCGAGCGCAAGGTGGGCGTGAAGGCGACGGAAAACGGCGTCAGTTCGACGGGCAAATATTCGTCGCCCTTGCTGCCCGGCCATGCCTTGTCGATGGGCTGGGATGGCGCCTACACGGAGCGCGACGAAACGCGCCGGCAGCGCGAAGCGGCGCTGGCTGCCTTGGGCGCGCGTCCGCCCATCAACAGCGACGAAGGTTTCGACGCCACCATCAAGCGCCTGGCCCTGTTTGTGCAGGACGACTGGGAAATCACGCCGCGCTGGTCGATGTATGCGGGCGTACGCTGGGAAGGCATCGATACGCGCAGCGCGGGCGATACCTATGACGAAGTGAACCAGCGCACCAGCGTGTGGAGTCCGCTGCTGCAAACGCTGTGGAAGCTGCCCGATACCAAGGGCGACCAGGTACGTTTGGCCCTGACGCGCACCTACAAGGCGCAGCCCACGGCGAGCCTGATTCCGCGCCGCAATACCTCGACCAACAATAGCCAGACGGATCCTGATCGCGAAGGCAATCCCTACCTGAAACCGGAGCTGGCGCTGGGCATCGACGCCTCGTACGAGCACTACTGGGCCGAAGGCGCCTTGCTCAGCGCGCGCGCCTCGGCCCGCCGTATCGATGGCTATACGCGCCAGGGCTTGCTATTCATCAATGATCGCTGGGTATCGACGCCCGTCAACGATGGCCGCGCCAATACTCAGACATTGGAACTGGAAGCGAAGTTCCCGCTGCGCGCCGTGCTGGCTGCGCCCGTGCCGGCCATCGACTTGCGCGCCAGCATCAGCCGCAACTGGTCGCAGGTGGAGCAGGTGCCGGGACCGAACAACCGGCTCGACCAGCAGACCCCCGTCAGCGGCAACTTCGGTCTCGACTACAAGACGCCGGACGGCGTGCTGACGATGGGCGGCAGCTTCAACTTCCGCAATGGCGGCCCCGTGCGCATCACAGAGCGCCAGAGCGCCTACACCTCGCCGCGGCGCGACGTCGACATTTATGCGCTGTGGAAATTCGATGCAAAGAACCACCTGCGTCTGGCCGTGTCGAACTTGCTGGCGCAAGACTTCGAAAGCACCACCACGTATGCGGACGCCAGCGGCACGATAGCCCGCAACAGCATTTCGCCGAGTTCGCCGCAGGCGCGCGCGACGCTGGAAATGAAGTTCTGAGCGCGCTGTTTCTATACTGAAAACCCCGGCCGGCATCCCCGCTGGCCTATAATCTCGGCAATTGCGCGCACGGCCCGTCCGTGCGCGCCACCTTTTCATTTGCCAAGATTGCTTTCCCCATGACGTTTTCCTCCCTCGGCCTGATCGATCCCCTGGTCCGCAAACTTGACGAGCTCGGCTATGCCAAGCCCACGCCCGTGCAGGCGCAAGCGATTCCTGCCGTGCTGACCGGGCGCGACCTGATGGCCGCCGCCCAGACGGGTACGGGCAAGACGGCCGGTTTCGCCGTGCCGCTGCTGCAGCGCCTGACATTGGAGGGCGTGGTGGCGCCGCAGTGCGTGCGCGTGCTCGTGCTCGTGCCCACGCGCGAACTGGCCGAGCAAGTCTATGCCAGCTTCCGCAGCTATGGCGGCAACTTGCCGCTGCGCAGCTTTGTCGCGTATGGCGGCGTGCCCATCGAGCCGCAGATCAGCAAACTGCGCAAGGGCCTCGACGTGCTGGTGGCCACGCCGGGCCGTTTACTGGACTTGCAGACGCAGGGCGCCGTCAAGTTCGAGCAGGTGCAAACCCTGGTGCTGGACGAGGCCGACCGCATGCTGGACCTGGGCTTCGAGCGCGAGCTCGATATATTGCTGATGACCATGCCCAAGCAGCGCCAGACCCTGCTGTTCTCGGCCACCTTCTCGGACGCCATCCGCGCCATGGCGAAAACCATGCTGAAGGATCCCGTCTCGGTCGAGGTCAGTGCGCGCAACAGTACGGTCAAGGCCGTGAAGCAATCGGTGATCGTGTGCGACAAGAAACGCAAGCCGGAACTGTTTTTGCACTTGCTGAAGAAAAAGCGCTGGGGCCAGGTCCTGGTTTTCGTCAAGACGCGCAAGGGTGTCGAGCTGCTGGTGAACACTTTGCTGGAGCAGGGCGTGCGCGCCGATTCCATCCACGGCGACAAGACACAGCCGAACCGCCTGCGCGCGCTGGCCCGTTTCAAATCCGCCGAAGTGCAGGTGCTGGTGGCTACCGACGTGGCCGCCCGTGGCATCGATATCGACCAATTGCCCGTCGTCGTCAATTTCGACTTGCCGACCGTGGCGGAAGACTATATCCACCGCATCGGCCGCACGGGCCGCGCGGGCGCCTCGGGCGAAGCGATCTCGTTCGTCTGCGCCGACGAGGTGGAATTGCTGTCGGCCGTCGAAGCGCTGACGCGGCAAACCCTGAAACGCAACGAGGAGCCCGGTTTCGAGGCCGAGCACCGCGTGCCGGGCACGTCCGCCGGCGGCACGATCCAGAAAAAGGCCGTGAAAGTGCTGGCGCCAAAAGCCGCGGAAAGAGCGAAAAAGCGCCGCTTCTACAAATAATCGGCGCAGTTAAGCTGACAAGGCAAGGCGCGCTGCACGGATATGCCATTCGTGCCATCATGCGCCATGACCTCGATACCTTTGTTCCCGCTCAATACGGTGCTGTATCCCGACGGCTATCTGCCCCTGCAGATCTTCGAGGTACGCTATCTGGACATGATACGTCAGTGTATCATGGGCGAGCAGCCGTTCGGCGTGGTGCAACTGCTGGACGGCACGGAAGTGCGCAAGCCGGGCCAGCTGGAAACCCTGGCGCCCGTGGGCACGTTGGCGCGCGTCGTCGACTGGGCCGCGCCCCTGTCGGGTTTGCTGCAAATCAAATGCATGGGCATGCAGCGCTTTCACATCGTTTCCAGCGAACAGCTGAAGCATGGCTTGTGGGTGGCGCAAGTCGATACCTTGCCGCCCGATAAAGCCATCCCCATCCCGCAAGAGCAGCAGAACGTGGCCGACGCGCTCGGCGCCCTGATCCGCACCTTGCAGGAGCAAAAGATTCCGCCCGAGCAAATGCCCCTGCAGCCACCGTACCGCCTCGACGAGTGCGGCTGGGTGGCGAACCGCTGGTGCGAACTGTTGTCCTTGAGCGCCATGCAAAAACAGCTATTGCTGAGCCAGGACAATCCCGTGCTGCGCCTGGAACTGGTGCAGGATATGCTCACGGAAAATGGTCTGCTCGAAGAGTAAAGCATCCCGGGCCGCATGTTTGCACAACGTTCTGTTGTGCAATTGCAATCACTATTGAGAAATACTTTACGCTTTGCCGCCGCTGGCATAAGATAATGCCCCTGGGCAAGATTGCCCTGGGCAACATTCAAGAGCACACGACATGGCAAAAGTAAGCGCGGAACAGATCAATGCGGCAATGGAAGCGATGGCGGGCGAAGGCCAGTCCATCACGGTGCGCGCCTTGCGCGAACGGCTGGGCAACGGCGCCTGTTTGGGCACGATCAGCAAGCTATTGCAGCGCCGCAAGGCTGGTGCGCAGCGCCAGATCGCTGCCGCCGCCGAACTGTCGCCCGTGCTGCAGCAAGCCATCCTCGATTATGTAGGACAGGAATTAAGCGCCAGCCACAGCGCGCATGAAGCCGAGATGAACGACAATCAACAGGAATTGATGGACCTGGCCAGCGAGAACGAGCGCCAGCAAGAGTTGCTCGACCTGCAGGCGGGCGAGCTGGAAACCTTGCGCGAGGAGCTCGAACGCGAGCGGCAAGTGGCGAACCAGGCCCGCACGGACTTGGCCAAGGCCCAGCTGCGCCTGGAAGGCTTGCCGCGCCTGGAAGAGGCGGCCGAGCAGGCGCGCATGGACCTGGCCAAGGCGCAATTCAAGCTCGAAGGCATCCCCCGTCTGGAAGAAGCCGCCGAAGCGGCGCGCGCGGAACTGATCCAGGCCCAGCTGAAGCTGGAAAGCCTGACGCGCGTGGAAACGGAACTGGCGGCCGCGCGTCTGGAACTGGAAGCGGAACGCGAAGAGCTGGGCGAAACGCGCGCCGAGCTGGACGAGGAGCGCACCTTGCGCATCAAGGCGCAGCAGTTCATCGTCGATCCGATATTCAAAACGCCTGTCTGAGGACGCCTGACCAAACCTGCTGCGCGTCGGTATAGGCGGCCTGCGATGCTCACCGGCTCGGCGCGCCCGTACTAAAGTACGGTTGCGCTTCTTAGCCACAAATCACTGCCGCTCGCTACGGTTTTGTCAGGCGTCGTTACGTCTCTTTTCTGGCGCTGCGCACAGTGTTAGTCGGCGCACTGAATTGTGTCATTAAGCGCGTCAAAATAGTTCAGTGATCCGAGCGCGAAAGGGACAGGCATGGAAACGCTGATCGTCATGGGGGCCTCGGTGGGCGGCGTGAGCGCGCTATCCACCATCTTCGCCGCCTTGCCGGCGGACCTGCCCGCGGCGATACTGGCCGTCATGCACGTGGGTGCGCGCAACAGCGTGCTGCCCGAGATCCTCGGTAAAACCTCCGCTTTGCCCGTGCGCTTTGCCGAAGAGCGCGAACCCGTACGCGCGGGGCGCATCCTGCTGGCGCCGCCGGACCGGCACATGCTCGTTGCCAACCTGGCCGGCCAGGCGATGGTCGAGCTGACCCGGGGACCGAAGGAAAACCATACGCGTCCCGCCATCGACCCCCTGTTTCGCACCGCGGCCGCCGCTTTTGGGCCGAAGGTGGTGGGCGTGATTCTCAGCGGCTACCTCGACGATGGCACGGCGGGCTTGCAGGCCATCAAGGCCTGCGGCGGCAAGGCGCTGGTGCAGGAGCCGCAGGACGCGGTGGCGCCGTCGATGCCGCAAAGCGCGATCAACCATGCGGGAGTGGACTGGCGCCTGCCGTGCGCCGAGATCGGACCGGCCCTGCTGGCGCTGGCCAGCGGCGCGCCAGCGCCAGCCGGCGCCGCGCAATCCTTGCCGCCCGTGCCCCAGTGGGTTGCCGTGGAAAACCGTTTTGCCCGGGGAGTGGGAAATATGGAGCAACTGGAAAAAATTGCGACGCCATCGACGTTCACTTGCCCCGAATGCCAAGGCACCCTGTGGGAGCTGCATGGCCAGAAGCCGCAGCGTTTTCGCTGCCATACGGGCCACAGTTTCACGGCGCAGACGCTTGGCGAGTTGCAGCATGAAAAGGCGGAAGACGCCATCTGGGCCGCCGTCAGGGCGCTGCAGGAAAAAGAAAAGCTGTACCTGAACCTGGCCGCCAAAGCCCAGGCCTGGTTGCATCCGGGCACGGCCAGCGAGTATGCAGCCAAGGCGCGCCAGGCGGGCGAGCAGGCCGATATGTTGAAACGGGCCTTGCTGGCTTAAAATAGCGCACTGTCGCGCCATGCCGCGTGACGCCTGATCGCAAAGAAGGTTTATGTCTGCAGAAAAAAAAGAGCCGCTCCCGCTTGCGGCAGCCCCCGTATTGCCACGAGCACTTCCGCCCAGGCCGCCAGCCGAATTCAGTTCGCCTGAAGCGGCCCTGGCCCGCAAGCAGGCGCGCGAAGACAAGGATGCGCAGGTGCGTGGCGTTACCTCTATCGACGCCATGCGCGAGGCCATCAAGCTGGCGGCGCGCGGCTTGCCTGCCATCACCGAAGTGCCGCGCCTGGCCATGCTGGACGCCGCCGCCTTCCGCGCGCGCGCCGCGCAGGGCTTGCCTTTCCTGATGCGGGGGCTGGTGCGGCGCTGGCCCTTATCCAAGCTGGAGCCTGACGTTTTGCGCGAGCAGTTCAGCCATGTGCCCGTGCGCGCTCGGGTGGGCGACTACATCAACACGGCCTTTGCGGCCGACCGCGCCATGCAGGACATGTCGATGGGGCAATATCTGGATCTCGTGGCAGAGGGCAAGTACGGGCTGCCGCCTTACCTGGGCAATCTGGAATTGCGCGAGCTGAACCGTTTGTGCCACTGGCCCACGTATTTCGACAAGATGGGCCCGCCGCGCTTTTGGGTGGGGCCGGCCGGCACGGTGACGCCCTTGCACTGCGATTACGATGACAATATCTTCGCCCAGGTGTGGGGCCGCAAGCGCATCATTTTGTCGCCGCCGCACCACGACGCTTTTCTTTATCCGAGCGAAGCGAACGCCATCCTGTTCGGTTCGCCTTTCGATCCGGAAGCGCCCGATTTCCAGCGTTTCCCCCTGGCACGCCAGGCGACGATGATCGAATGCATTGTCGAGCCGGGCGATATGCTGTACGTGCCCGCCGGCTGGTACCACCAGGTGCGGGCGCTGACGTTTTCGCTGTCCTCGAACCGCTGGGCCAGGGCCGTGCCGCTGGCCTTGCATGGGGATATGGCGCTGCGGCGTACCGAATTAATCTGATGGCATGACGGCCTTGCCGTCGGCACGCAAGCGCCTGGGCCGCCACTCGCTGAGGATGCCCGCACAAATAATCAATATCGCGCCGACGATGGCTAGGGCCGGCAGCCGTTCGCCGGCGATGCGCCCGATCACGCCCGCCCAGACAGGCTCGCCCGCATAGATCAGGGTCGCCTTCGTGGCGGAGATGCGCTTTTGCGCCCAGTTCATCACATACTGGATCAGCGCGCTGGCGCAGCCCAGGGCCAGCACGCTGAGGATGAAAGTCTTGCCGAGAACCGGTGGTGCTTCGCCCATGACGGGCATCAGCAGCAGGGCGATCAATGATGCCGTCGCCAGTTGCACGATGGTCACGCGCAGGATATTCATCTGCGGCGAGACGCGGCTGATGAGGATGATTTCCAGCGCGATCGCGATGGCGCCCACGGCCGTGATCAGCTCGCCCGTGCCGAAGGCCATGCTCAAGCCGTCCGTGCCGGTGAGCAGCAGCAAGCCGACGAACGCCAGCACCACGGCCGCCCACACGGCAGGGTGGGGCCGCTGCTTGAAGACCAGCCACTGCACCAGCGGCACGATGGGCACATAAAAGGCCGTGATGAAGGCCGATTTGCTGCTCGTGATATGCATCAAGCCATAGGTTTGCAACGCGTAGCCGCCAAAGATGCTCACGCCGATGGCCATACCCGTCAACAACTCCGCCTTCGTCAAGTGGCGCAACTGGCCCCGGCAAATCAGGGCGCCGATGCTGGCGGCCACGGCAAAGCGGGCGGCCACGAAGGCCAGCGGGCCGCTGACCGTCACGGCATGCTGCACGACGAGAAACGTCCCGCCCCAGATGAAGGTGATGGCGATCAGGGCCAGTTCGGGCAGGCCAAAGGCGGGCGGGGGACTTGCGTGTGTTTTCATGGGGCGCTATGCTATGAGCAAAATATTTCCCATCATCATAGGAGCAATATATTGCGCAGTCAAGCCGAGGCCGGTGGCGTGCTGGCACACCTGGCCGCCAATCTGCGGCGCTTGCGCCTTGCCGCCGGCCTCAGCCAGGAGGAACTGGCGCGCCAGTCTGGCCTGAGCCGGCGCATGGTCAACGGCGTCGAGGCGGGCAGTACCAATATCAGCCTGGCCAACCTCGACCACGTGGCCGCCGCCTTGAATGTGGCCTTTGTCGACCTCGTCCAGCCGCCGCAGCAGCCGCACGACAGCCTGCGGGTGCTGATGTGGCAAAGCGCATCGCAGGCCAGCCAGGCCGTGCTGCTGGGCGCGGCGCCCGCCAGCCGCCAGGTCGAGCTGTGGTCGTGGACCCTGGCGCCAGGCGAGCGATACGATGCGCAAGCCGATCCGGCCGGCTTCAGCGAAATGCTCTACGTGCTCGAAGGGACGCTGCAGCTCGTGCTGGCAGCGGAAACCAGGCAGTTGGCCAGGGGCGAATTTTTTGTCTTCAGCAGCGCGCAGGCGTATGCCTACGTGAATGCGGGCGAGTCCACCTTGCGCTTTACGCGCAATGTGGCCAGCTGACAGCGTGGTTACTTGAGGCCACACCCCACCAGCAACAGCATCGGCCGCTCCCGTTCTTCTGCCAGGGCCGGCTGCTGCGCCACCTGTGCATCGGTCGGTCCCCATTCTTCCACGTGCTCCAACTGGAAACCGGCGTGTATCAGTGCATTCAAGGTCGTGCCGAGGGTGCGGTGCTGCTTGATCACGCCGGGCGCCAGCCAGTCCGACACGCGCGGGCCTTGTAGTTGGTAGCTGTCGACGGGCCAGGTCTTGCTGCCCTGCGCATCCGTCAGCCAGCCGGGCTGACGCGGGGCCATGAAGATCGGGTGCTCGATGGAAAACACCAGCTTGCCGCCCGGTTTCAAGCCGTGGCGGATGGCTGCCAGCAAGGTGGCGAAATCCTCAACGTAGTGGAATGCCAGCGAGCTGTAGACGAGGTCGTAGGTGGCTGGCGGCAAGGCCAGTTGTTCCAAGTCAAGCCGCGCATAGCGGACCGCCGCGTGCACCCCCATGGCGTCCGCCTGCGCCAGCATCTTTTCCGATATGTCCACGCCCAGCACTGATGCCGCGCCAGCCCCGGCAGCCCAGCGGCAGAACCAGCCATAGCCGCAGCCCAGGTCCAGCACGTTTTTTCCCCGCAGTTCGGGCAGCATGGCGCGCAAGGCGGGCCATTCCGGGGCGCTATCGAGCCCGCCGACGGAGCGGGGCAGTTGACTGTAGGCCGTGAAGAAAGCGTCGTTGTCGTAGATATTCTGAGTCATGCGTCGATGTCCTTGCGGGGCATGCGCTTGGCATGGCCGCTGCGTTGCGCCCGGTAGATGCCCGCGTGGCCGGAAAACAGGTAGGCCACGACGCAGGCGATGGCCGCGTACACGCCGATCTCGGCGCCGAACAGTTCCATGGCCATCAGGGTCGAGGCGATCGGCGTGTTGGCCGCGCCCGCAAACACGGCAACGAAGCCGATGGCGGCCAGCAGGGTGACGGGCTGGTGCAGCACAGGTCCCAGCGCATTGCCCAGGGTCGCGCCGATGTAGAACAAGGGCGTCACTTCGCCGCCCTTGAAACCTGTGCCCAATGAAGCAATGGTAAATGCCATCTTGCCGAGAAAATCCCAGGCGGGCAGCGGTCCTTTCAGCGCATCGGCGATGGTGGGAATGCCCAGGCCGATATACTTGTCCGTGCCGATCAGCCACACGGCGACGGCGATGATCACGCCGCCGGCCAGCGGACGCAGCGGGGCGTAGCTGATCCAGCGCTTCATCAGGCCGCTCAAACCGTGCGTGGCTTGTGCAAACACTTTACCAGTCACGCCGAACAGCACGCCGGCGATCACCATGGCGCACAAGGTCCAGGCGGAGAGGGCGGGGATCAATGGCATGGCGTAATGCGTATGGTGGACTCCCCACAGCAAGCCCACCTGGTCGGCGATGATGGCGGCTAGCAGGCAGGGCAGCATGGCTTCGTAACGCAGACGGCCGATGGCCAGCACCTCCAGGCCGAAGATGGCGCCTGCCAGCGGCGTGCCGAAGACGGAGGCAAAGCCGGCACTGATGCCGGCCATCAAGATGATGCGGCGGTCTTCGTTGTTTAGGCGGAACAGGCGCGTGAGCTGGTCGGCCAGCGCGCCGCCCATCTGTACGGCTGTGCCCTCGCGTCCGACGGAGGCGCCGAACAGATGCGAGATGACGGTGCCGCCCAGCACCAGCGGCGCCATGCGCAGCGGAATGATTTTTTTCGGGTCGTGGATTTCATCGATCAGGAGATTCGCGCCGCCTTCGACGCTGCTGCCGTAGCGCAAATACAGCCAGCCGACGGCAAAGCCCGCCACGGGCAGCAGCCAGATCAGCCAGGCGTGCGCCATCCGCGTGCGCGTGGCCCAGTCGAGGACGAACAGGAAACCGGCCGAAGCCGTGCCGGCCAGCACGGCCACGACCAAGGCCAGCAGCAGCCATTTCAACAGATGCTTTAGTAGATCGGTGAGGGCGCTAAGACGCTGCATCGTGCATCCAGTCAAGGCTGATGGTGGGGATTCCTTACAGGCCCAGTTCCGCCACCAGCACCTGGCCGATGGCGCGCTGCTCGGCCAAGATGGCGCGCAAGTGGTGGGGGCGTGTCTTGACGTTCGTCATAACCACGCGCAGCACGTTGGTCGGGCCAGGGTAGCGCGTCGATTCCAGCACCGTGCGCGAGACAAAGCTGTGGCCTTGCGCCTTTTGCCGGTTTTGCAGCTTGGCGTTCAAGGTGTTCAGCTGCTTGTTCAGTTCGATGGCAGCGTCCACCTGGCCGCCGGCCAGCAAGGCCTCCATGCGCTGGCGCAAGTGCGCGGGCACGTAGCGGTAGGTCAGAATGAACGTGTCCGAGCGCGTGACCAGTTCGAAATCCTGCTGGTCGGCCAATAAATCCTGCAACTGGCCGGACAGGGTGGCCGCCTGCTGCAGCAAGGTCGTGTAGCCGGACACGCCGAGCACCTTGAACGAGGTCCACAGTTTCAAGGCATCGAAGCGGCGCGAGCCTTCCAGCGAAGTCTGGCCCAGGTCGCCCGAGTTGTCGCGCAAGATGTAGTTGGCGTTGTGCTTCAGCAAGTTCAGGCTGGCGCTATCCTTGAACAGCACCATGCTTTGCGCCATCGGCACCCACAGCAGCTTGTGCCCGTCGATGACGACGGAGTCGGCCAGGGTAATTCCGTCGTACAGCGCGCGGTACTGGTCCGCGATCAAGAGGGCGCCGCCCCAGGCCGCATCCACGTGGAACCAGATGCTTTCGCGCGCGGCAATGGCCGCCATCGCGGCCAGCGGATCGATGGCGCCTGTTTCCGTCGTGCCGGCGATGCCGATCATGGCGACGACCTTGATCTTGCGCAGTTTTAAATCGGCAATGGTCGCTTCCAGCGCGGCGACGTCGATGCGGTTGTCGCGGTCGACGGCCACCAGCTGCAAGGCGTTTTCGCCGAGGCCCAGGGTTGCCAAGGCCTTTTTCACGGAGTAATGGCTGCGGGCCGAGCCGATCACGGCCAGCCCCGCGTAGCCCGATTCCTGCATGGCGGCAAACAGGCCCCGTTTGCGCGTGCCGGGCAGCTGCTGCTCGAGCGCCACGGCCAGCGCCGTCAAGTTGCCCATGGTGCCGCCATTGACGACATTGCCCAGCGCGCCGCTGGTGGCGGCCATGGCCTGCGAGTAGACGGCATCGGGCTGCTGGTACACCTGGCGGTGCAGCCAGCCAAGGACCTGCTTTTCGATCAGGGTCGACACGTACGCCGTCTCGATCTTGACCTGGTTCTGGTTCAGGGTGGCCGTAAACGCTTCGGCCAGCACACTGATCCATGGCAAGGCCTGCGTCATGTGGCCGATGTATTGCGGATGGTTCAGCTGGGCCGTATTGGTCAGCACGGTGGTGTCGAGTTCTTGCAGGAAATCCGCCACGGGCATGCCGTGTGCGGGCAGGCTGGTGTCGGACAGTTGCGTCAGCAGTTGCGCATACGGCGTGTGCGGATAGGGCGTGTCGCGTTCGGCGGCCAGCCAGCCGCCCAGCATGCCCAGCGCCTGCCGCATGGGCGCGGGTGCCTGCTGCAGCGCATCGATGGAAAAATGCTGCTGCAGCAGCTGTTCGATAGCGGTATCGGTCATTGCACGTTGTTTTCTTTGCTGATTGCTGAGGCCATGGCCATAAATGCACTGCGCCCAGGCGGAAGCGGGATTTTACCCGACTCCGCCTGAGCGCATCAGTTTGCTGACTGTCTGTGATCAGAAGTAGTTGAGGCCCAGCGCCGACTTGACTTCATCGGCCGTGCGGGCCGCCACTTCGCGTGCCTTGAACGTGCCTTCTTTCAGCATCTGGATGACTTGCCCCTTGTCCTTGGCGAATTCTTCGCGGCGGGCGCGGATCGGCGCCAGCATTTCCTGCAAGACCACGTCCAGGCGTTTCTTGACGATGCTGTCGCCCAGGCCGCCGCGCACGTAATGGGCTTTCATTTCGGCCAGCGCCGCTTTTTCCGGATCGAAGGCGTCCAGGTAGGTAAAGGCGATATTGCCTTCCAGGTGGCCCGGGTCTTCCACGCGCAGGTGCAGCGGGTCGGTATAGACTTTTTTCACGGCGGCCGTGATTTCGGCCGAGGTCGCGCCCAAGTTGATGGTATTGCCCAGCGACTTGCTCATCTTCGCCTTGCCGTCGATGCCGGGCAGGCGGCCGATATCCGGTACCAGTGCCTTGCATTCCATCAGCACTTCGCGGTTGTACATGCGGTTGAAGCGGCGCACGATTTCATTCGTTTGCTCGATCATCGGGATCTGGTCTTCGCCCACGGGCACCACGCCCGCCTTGAAGGCCGTGATGTCGGCCGCCTGGCTGGCAGGGTAGGTCAAAAAGCCCGCTGGAATGTCGCGCTCGAAGCCGCGCAGGCGGATTTCTTCCTTGACGGTGGGGTTGCGCTCGAGGCGCGCCACAGTGACGATATTCAGATAGTAAAAGGTCAGCTCGGCCAGCTCCGGGATCTGCGACTGGATGAACACCGTGGTTTTCGTCGGGTCGATGCCGACGGCCAGGTAGTCGAGCGCCACTTCGACGACATTGCGGTGCACCTTGTCGATGTCTTCCATATTGTCCGTCAGCGCCTGCGCATCGGCCAGCATGATGAATTGCTTGTAGCTGTTCTGGTAGCGGACCCGGTCGCGCAGGCTGCCCACGTAGTGGCCCAGGTGCAAGGGACCGGTCGGGCGGTCGCCCGTCAGGATTACGGATTGCGAAACGATGGCGGCAGCGGACAGCGGCGCGGCCGGTGCGTCATTCTGGTCTTGGGTATCTGGGGTGTTAGGCAAGCTCATCAAGTTTCCTTTTGAGCCGCCTGCATCGGGGATGATCCAGGCTGAGCCTGTTACGCCACCGATCGAGGCGGCGTGGATCTAATTCACATCACTATAGAGTGGCCGCGCGAAAGTGAGCGGGACCACCAATTCAAGCAGGCGAGTTGTGACGGGATAAATTTCATGGCGTTATGGTTGCAGTTCGGGCGCGTTCTGTCAAGTTACGACCCGATTTATCTGCTGCGCTGCGTCAGAGGCTAGCCTACTGCGGAACTTGCTTTCCGGGTACTATTGCCGTTCGGCCACTTTTGCGTGGCATGAATCCATTGGAGAACAGTATGCGCGTGTCGTCCCCCGTCCGGCTCACCGGCCTGGCCTTGGTTATCAGTTCCCTGTTTGCTGTGCCCGTGCTGGCGCAAACGCCGCCGATGGTGCCCGATATCGGCGCCAAGCTGGTGATGCCCGACGTTAATGATTACGTCAAGCGCGTCGTGATGATCCCTATGCGCGACGGCGTCAAGCTGTACACGGTCATCGTCGTGCCGAAGGGCGCCAGCCGCGCGCCCATCATGCTCACGCGCACGCCCTATAACGCTGCCCGCCGGGCCCAGCGCGCCACCAGCGCCAGCATGCTGGCCACCTTGCCGCAAGGCGACGACACCCTGGTGGAAAACGGCTACATCCGCGTATTCCAGGACGTGCGCGGCAAGCATGGCTCCGAAGGCGATTACGTGATGACGCGCCCCGTGCGCGGCCCGCTCAACAATACCAGGGTGGACAACGTCACGGATGCGTGGGACACCATCGACTGGCTGTCGAAGAATATCCCGGAAAGCAATGGCAAGGTGGGCATGCTCGGTTCCTCGTACGAAGGGCATACGGTGCTGATGGCGCTGGTCGACCCGCATCCGGCGCTGAAGGTGGCCATTCCCATGAGCGCCATGGTCGATGGCTGGCGCGGCGACGACTGGTTCCATAACGGCGCCTTCCGTATGCCGAGCTTGTCTTACCTGGCGTGGCAGACGAGCGTGCGCGGCAGCGCTGAATCGCCCGTGCTGGGCGTCTACGACGATTACGAAGCGTATCTGCGCATCGGCTCGGCTGGCGACTATGCGAAGAAATTCGGCATCGACAAGCTGACGTACACGAAAAAGCTGTTCGAACACCCGGCCTACGACAGTTACTGGCAGGAACAGGCGCTCGACAAGATCCTCGCCAAGCGCCCGCTGATCGTGCCCACCATGCACGTGGTGGGGCAGTGGGACCAGGAAGACATTTATGGCGCCTATGCCACCTACACGGCGATGGAAGGACGCGACAAGCGCAACAACCTCAATTACCTGGCGGTGGGACCGTGGCGCCACAGCGGCGTCAACTACGAAGGTTCCAGCCTGGGCGCTCTGAAGTTTGACGGCGATACGGCGCGCCAGTTCCGTGAAAAAGTCATGCAGCCATTCCTCAATCAATACCTGAAGGATGGCGCGCCGGAAGCGAACACGGCGCCCGTGGTGTCGTACCAGAGCGGCACGAACCAGTGGCAGCGCCTGCAGCAGTGGCCGCTGGCCTGCGAGACGTGCGACACCAAGCTGACGCCGATCTATCTGCAGGATGGCTACAAGCTGGGCTTTGCCGCGTCATCGGCTGCAGCCGATGCAGCCAGCGGCGCGTTCGATGAATACATGGCCGATCCCGCGAAACCCGTGCCTTTCGTGGCGCGTCCCGTGCGTCTTGGCGATGGCGATCAGTGGAAACCTTGGCTGGTCAGCGACCAGCGCGGCTATGCGGACCGCACGGATGTGCTCAGCTATGTCTCGGAACCGTTGAGGACGGCCGTGCGCATCGCCGGCGCGCCGATGGTCAACCTGTTTGCCGCCACCAGCGGCACGGATGCCGACTGGGTGGTGAAGCTGATCGACGTGTATCCGGATGAAGTGCCGTCGCAGCCGGCCATGGGCGGCTACCAGCTTGGCGTGGCGATGGACATCTTCCGCGGGCGCTACCGTGACAGCCTCGAACACCCGACGGCCATTCCTGCGGGTAAGGTCGAGCGCTACCGTTTCGCCTTGCCGAACGCGAATCACGTCTTCCTGCCCGGCCACCGCATTGCCGTGCAAGTGCAGTCGAGCTGGTTCCCCCTGTACGACCGCAACCCGCAAACCTTCGTGCCGAACATCTTCCTGGCCCAGCCAGGCGATTACAAAAAGGCGACGCAGCGCGTGTACCACGCGGCAGGGGCGGCCAGCGCGATCGAATTGCCGATCGCGCCGCTCGACGCCCGCTAGGCCATTCGCATGAGCACGGCGCCTGCCGCGATCAGGCCGATGGCCAGGTAGCGGCGGGGGCTGATTTTTTCGCGCAGGAACAGGGCCGCAATGGCGATGGCGAACAGGATCGACGTTTCGCGCAAGGCCGCGATGGCGGCCACGGGCGCCTGCGTCATGGCCCACAGGGCCAGGCCGTAGGAAGCGAGCGTGCCGAAACCGCCAAAGGCGGCCAGGTGCCATTGCGTTTGCGCATAGGCGAGCAAATCGGCAGGGCGGCGCAACGCCGTCCACAGCAGCAGTCCCGTTCCGTTCAAGACAAAAATCCACATGGTGTAGGCGGCCGGGGCGCCGGACAGGCGCACGCCGATGCCGTCGATCAGGGTATAGCTGGCGATGACACAGGCGTTGCCCAGCGCAAAGGCCGTGGCGCGCCCCGTGTGTTTCGCGGTCCCAGGCGTGGCGGGTAATCGCGCGGCAACATACAGGCCGAGGATGCCCGCGCAGATGCAGGCGACGGCAGCCATCTGCATGGCGGACAGCCGTTCGCCGATCAGCGGCCAGCTGGCCAGTGCCACGATCAGCGGCGCGCTGCCGCGCATCAGGGGGTAGGCATGACTCATGTCGCCCGCCTTGTAGGCGGCCGCCAGCAGAGAATAGTAGGCCAGCTGTGCCACGGCCGAGGCGGCCAGCCAGGGCCAGCTGGCGGGCGCGGGACTATTGACGAAGGGCAGTACGGCCAGCGAGATCAGGGCAGCGCCCACGGAGACGAGCACGGTGCTGAGAAAGGTATCCTTGCCCGACTTGACGATGGCGTTCCAGCTGGCATGCAGCAAGGCGGCAAACAGGACGACGGCGACGACCAGACCGGACATGTGGCCTTAGCGGGGACGTATGCTCAGCGACAGCAGTTCCTGGCGGTGGTGGCGCTGGAAGCCTTCCATCAGGGTGCCCGAGCGGCCCGCCTTGTCCAGCAATTCGCGCAAGGTGGCCTGGTCTTCCGCCGTCAGCGACTTGCGCGACAGGTAGACGCCGCTCATGCCCCATGGCAATTCCGGCAGCGCTTCCAGGCGCAGGCGGTCGGCCAGGCCATACACGCGCGCATCGTTTTGCGCCACGCCGGCGAGGATGGTGGGGGCCATGATGGTGGCATCGATGAAGCCGCTTTGCATCAGGCGCGCCACGGAGAGCGCGTCGACTTCGTAGAACAGGCGTCCTTGGCTGCTCAGCTCCTTCGCCAGCGCCTGGTACGGTGCGCCATAGTCATAGCCGCGCACGAGCGCCACGCGCAATTCGCGCCGCTCAATCAGTTCCTGCATGGTGTTGATGGGCGCGCGCGCGCCTTGCAGCGAGATCAGCAGGGGACGGCTGCCCAGCATGGGGATGAACAGGCCATGCTGGTCGCGCCGCGGCGTGCTGCTGGCCGGAATCAGCAAGTCGGCCTTGCCCGCCTCGAACATCGCTTCCAGGCGCGCGCGGGGCACGGCCGTGAAGATGAAATTGCAGCCGAGCTTGGCGCCCATGCTGCGCAGCAAGTCGGGATAGATGCCGCTGATCGTGGCGCCATTGACCACCACGCTGGCGCCGACCGCCGAGACGGGCACCTGGATGTCGCGCGAGCATTGCGCGCCCGCCAGCGTCGGCAACGCCAGCGCCAGTATGGCCATGCTTCGGCGCCAGGCGCTGGAATAAAAGTCAGTCATACCCATCCTTGCTTGCCAACGAATGCCGGACGTCGGTAACGCCCCGCTGATTATCCCATTCTCGCCTATTTATTTCTCGAATGCAATATTACGTCATCGACTACTTTGTGGTGGAAACCGCAAGTCTGGCCAGTCGCTGCGCCTGGAAGTAGCGCCAGGCCACCACGATGCCCAGGGTTTGCATGATGGCGCACAGGTAGAAGGTGCTGCCGATGCGCCAGTCCTGCGGCGGCAAATGGCTCACTTCGCCGAGGATCATGCTGCCGAGCAAAGGCATGAGGATGATGCCCAGGCTGCTGATCGATTGCAGGGAGCCCATCAATTCTCCCTGTTCGCCGGCATTCGATGACTTCGAAATGATGCCTTGCAGGGCCGGGCCGGCAGCAAAGGCCAGCAGGTTGCACAGGATCAGCGCATACATCATCCAGCCCTGCGTCGCCAGCCCGTACAGCAGGTAGGTGAGGGCGCCCGAAGCCATGCCCAGCAGGGATAAACGCACTTCGCCAAAGCGCTTGATCAGTATGCCCAGCAAGCCCGCCTGCACGACGGCCGCGCACAGGCCCACGCAGAACAGGGCGATGCCGTTCTGGCGCGGCGTCCAGTCGAAGCGGAAGTGCGTGTACAGCACCCATGTGGTGTTGAGCATCATTTGCGCAAACGTCATCAGGCCGAAGGCCAGCACCAGGCCGCGAATTTCCACGCGGCGCACCAGTTTCAGCAGGGCGGCGAAAGGGTTGATACGGGCCAGGGTGAACGGTGCGCGCGGACCCGGCTGCAGCGATTCGGGCACGCAGAAATAGCCGTAGATGAAATTGGCCGCCGACAGGCCCGCCGCCACGTAAAACGGCAGGCGCAGATCGATTTCGCCCAGCAGGCCGCCCAGCATGGGCCCGCAAATGAAGCCCAGGCCGAAGGCGGCGCCGATCTTGCCGAAGCTCTTGGCGCGGTTGTCGGGCGTGGAAACGTCGGAGGCGTAGGCGGACGCGACCGACATGCTGGCTGACGAGACGCCGCCGATGACCCTGCCGATGAACAGGCAGGCCAGGTTCGGCGCCCAGCCTGTGGCGAGAAAGTTGATGCCCATGCCGGCCATCGAATACAGCAGCACGGGACGGCGTCCCACGCGGTCGCTGATGGCGCCCAGCATGGGCATGAAAATGAATTGCAGCAAGCCGAAGAGGGCCGCCATGATGCCGTACCAGAATGCCTGGGCATCCTTGCCGTCGACAAAGTTGCCGATCAGGATGGGCAGGACGGGCACCACCAGGCCGATGCCCAGCATATCGATGAAGACGCAGACGAGGATGAAATTGAGATTGCCGGCGCGCGCGGGCGCGGCGGGCGGGGACGGGGAATGACTGTCGGGGCTGGTTTTATCGGACATGCATGCTTTCGGCGCGCACCCCGCGCCGCCGTGTGGCTAGCGGGGTTCAATTGTTGGCGTTGCGCCGGCGCATTGCAGGTTTCTGCTGGCGCGCGGCGCGATAGCTGAGGCTTGCATTATAGACAGCATGCGCGTTGCTGGCTATCGCCACCAGGCTTATGCGCTCATTCCCCATTCGTCCGCAAAGGCGGCGCGGAAATCCGTCAGCACGGCCAGCCGTTGTTCGGCCAGCGCGCGGCCCGCCGCCGTCTGCATCTTTCCGGGCAGCTTGTCGAGCTTGGTGACGATATGGTCGAGCGCGTAGGCCTTGTCGTCGAGCGGGCGATGCGCGGCCAGCGGATCCTTGCCATGCGCGAGCGCGCTATCCATGCGCGCGGCCGTATAGAACAGGCGCGCCAGTCCCACGGCGCCCAGCGCGTCGATGCGGTCCGCATCCTGCACGATCTGCGCTTCGATCGTGTACGGCGGCAGGTTGGCGGAAAAACTGTGCGTCTCGATGGCGTGGGCCACGCCGGCCAATTTTTCTGCCGGGAAATCCAGTTCCGCCAGCTGGCGGCAAGCCAGCGCGGCCGCCTGGCGCGAGGCCAGGTGGCGCTCGGGATGGTTTTTCGGCAAGTTGACCAGGTCGTGCAGGTAGCACGCTGCCATCACGGTGAGGGCGTCGGCCTGCGCATATTCTTCCAGCAGGACGCTGGCATTGCGCCAGACGCGGTGCAGATGGTTGATGTCGTGGGCGCTGTCATCGTCCAGGCCGGACGTGGCCAGCGCCAGCAGGCGTGGTTGCCATTGAGAAAGCAAGGAATGCATGGTTCAAAGTCGTAAAAAGCAGGGGCCGCCAGTGTGGCATAAAACGCTGCCGCGTGCGGCGGGAAGCATGGTGGCCCGGCGTGCCGTATTTGCCACGAAAGTTGTATTTTTGAAAATTCTCAGGCAGGCGACCGCTCTTTTTTAGTGCATGTAAAATTTACATGAGGTAACATTGCCGTACGGAAATTAGAAGCATAAGCTAATTGCGAGAAAGTATTTGCAAAAAACATACAAGTGACAGCCATTCCATCGTGCATGGCTCGTCACATCCAGGGCTTGCGTGCAGCGGGCCCTGGCCTGCGCCCCGGGGCGAGTTAACGAAAGGATCATCATGAACACCAATTCCAGCGATACTGGCGCAACCGTTGCCAAGGCTGCCGAATACCTGGCCTTTACCCTGGGCCAGGAAGAATATGGCATCGACATCCAGAAAGTCAGCGAAATCCGCAGCTATGAAACGCCGACCCGTATCGCCAACGCCCCCGAGTTCGTCAAGGGCGTGGTCAACCTGCGCGGCATCATCGTGCCGATCGTCGACATGCGCATCAAGTTCAACCTGGGCACGCCCAGCTATGACCAGTTCACCGTCGTCATCATCCTCAACATCGGCAACCGCGTTGTCGGCATGGTCGTCGACCGCGTCTCCGACGTCACCACCCTGATGCCGGAGCAGATCAAGCCGGCGCCGGACATGGGGCGCTCGATCAACACGGAATACGTGATCGGTCTGGGCACCGTCGACGAGCGCATGCTGATACTGGTCGACATCGACCAACTGATGTCCAGCGCCGATATGGGCTTGATCGAAAAACTAGCCGCTTGATTTTTCCCCGCCGGTCATTTTGACTGGGTTTGTCGGAAACAATTGACTCTCGACATTGCCTGGTTTTTCTGCAGGGCGCACCCTAGCGCCTTTCCTGGCGCACGGTTCAACCGAACCGTGCGCCAGTTTCACTTTGGTTTCACTTTTCATGCCCGCTTTGATACCGCAGCCACTCAGCGCTCCAAACGGATGCCGCCAGCCGTCCGGCGCGTTGGCATCAGGGCTTTTTAGGATAGTCACATGAATGTATTACGCAACGTCAGCATCGGTGTCCGCCTCGGACTCGGTTTTGCCGTGATCTTGCTGTTTTCCATGCTCATTACGGGCATCAGCGTCTGGCGTCTGCACGACGTGGCCAGCGCCACGCGCGTCATGATGGAGCAGCCGCTGGCCAAGGAACGCTATATTTCCGACTGGTATGGCCGCATCGACAGCGCCGTGCGCCGCACCATCGCCATTGCCCGCAGCAGCGATACTTCGCTCAGCGGCTATTTTGCCGAAGAATCGAAAGTCTCGTCGTCCAGCTCGGCCGAACTGCAAAAGAAGATCGAGGCACTGATCGATTTGCCCGCCGAAAAAGCCATGTTCGCAGGCTTGCTGGAACAGCGCAAGGTGTACATCAGTTCGCGCGACCAGGTCTACAAGCTGAAGGGCGAAGCGCAGGTCGACGCCGCCAATGAAGTGTTTGAAAAGACCTTCGTGCCGGCCGCCGCCAAGTACCAGAAGATGGTGCTGGACTTGCTGGAACACCAGCGCGCCAGCATCGACAAGACGGCGCGCGAGATCGACGCCGTCGCCACTACCAGCCGCAACCTGCTGCTGGTGCTGGCCGCTCTGGCGCTGGGCTTTGGCGTCGTCTGCGCCTGGGTCTTGACGATGGGCATCGTGCGCCCCCTGCGCACGGCCGTGGAGATTGCCCGCAAGGTAGCCGATGGCGACTTGACGGCGCAAATCGACGCCAGCGCCAAGGATGAAACCGGGCAATTGCTGCAAGCGTTGAAGGACATGAACACGAGCCTGCTCAACATCGTGGGCGAAGTGCGCAGCGGCACCGATAGCATCGCCACGTCGTCGACGCAGATTGCCGCCGGCAACCAGGACCTGTCTTCCCGCACGGAAGAGCAGGCCGGTTCGCTGGAAGAAACGGCGTCGTCGATGGAAGAGCTGACCAGCACCGTGAAACAGAATGCGGACAATGCGCGCCAGGCGAACCAGTTGGCGGCCTCGGCCGCGCAAGTGGCCGTCAAGGGTGGCGAAGTCGTGGCGCAGGTGGTGGGCACGATGGAATCGATCAATGCTTCGTCGAACAAGATCGTCGACATCATTTCCGTCATCGATGGCATCGCCTTCCAGACGAATATCCTGGCCTTGAACGCGGCCGTGGAAGCGGCGCGTGCCGGTGAGCAGGGCCGCGGCTTTGCCGTCGTGGCATCCGAAGTGCGCAACCTGGCCCAGCGTTCAGCCAGTGCCGCGAAAGAAATCAAGACCCTGATCGGCGCATCCGTGGAGCAAGTCAACGCGGGCAGCATGCTGGTGGCGCAAGCCGGTTCGACCATGAACGATATCGTCGACAGCGTGCAGCGCGTGAGCGACATCATCACGGAAATCACGGCCGCGAGCAGCGAACAAAGCGTGGGCATCGACGAGATCAACCGGGCCATCGGCCAGATGGATGCCGTCACGCAGCAAAATGCGGCCCTGGTGGAAGAATCGGCGGCGGCCGCCGAATCGATGCAGCACCAGGCGCACAATCTGGCGCAGGTGGTGAGCGTCTTTAAACTCAATGGCCAGCAGGTGCTGAAACGCCCGGCAGCGCCGCAAACCGCCTTGCGCATCGGCACACGCTGATGGCGGCGCGGCTGCTCCGTGCAGCCGCTTTCTGCTGTTCCCCTTTTATATAGTCTGGTTCCGCTTTTTTAGGATATTCACATGAATTTGTTAAGAAACGTCAGTATTGGTGTGCGCCTCGGCCTGGGTTTTGCCGTGATCTTGCTGTTTTCCATGCTCATCACGGGCATCAGCGTGTGGCGCTTGCATGACGTGGCCACTGCCACGCGCAGCATGATGGAATTGCCGCTGGCGAAGGAACGCTATATTTCCGACTGGTACGCGAAAATCGACAGCGGCGTGCGCCGCACCACGGCCATCGCGCGCAGCAGCGACACGAGCTTGGGCGCGTATTTTGCGGAAGAGGCCAAGCAATCGTCGGTGGTCTCGGGCGAATTGCAAAAGAAGATCGAAGCCTTGATTTCCAGCCCGGAAGAAAAGGAACTGTTCCGCCTGGTGAGCGAACAGCGCAAGGTCTACCTCGATTCGCGCGCGCAAGTGTCGAAGCTGAAGGCGGATGGACAGGAAGCGGAAGCGGAGCAAGCTTTCAGTGGGATCTTCGTGCCCGGTTCGACGAAATACCTGAAAGTGGTCAACGACATGCTGCAGCACCAGCGCGCCAGCATCGACAAGACGGCGCGCGAGATCGACGAGGTCGCCAAGACGAGCCGCAACTTGCTGCTGACCCTGGCCGTGCTGGCGCTGGGCTTTGGCGTCGTGTGCGCCTGGTTGTTGACGATGGGCATCGTGCGTCCCTTGCGCACGGCCGTGGAGATTGCCCGCAAGGTGGCCGATGGCGACTTGACGGCGCAGATCGACGCCAGCGCCAAGGATGAAACCGGGCAATTGCTGCAAGCGTTGAAGGACATGAACACGAGCCTGCTCAACATCGTCAGCGAAGTGCGTACGGGCACGGACAGCATCGCGACCTCGTCGACGGAAATTGCGGCCGGCAACCAGGACCTGTCTTCCCGCACGGAAGAGCAGGCCGGTTCGCTGGAAGAAACGGCGTCGTCGATGGAAGAGCTGACCAGCACCGTGAAACAGAATGCGGACAATGCGCGCCAGGCGAACCAGTTGGCGGCCTCGGCCGCGCAAGTGGCCGTCAAGGGTGGCGAAGTCGTGGCGCAAGTGGTCGGCACGATGGAATCGATCAATGCTTCGTCGAACAAGATCGTCGACATTATTTCCGTCATCGATGGCATCGCTTTCCAGACGAATATCCTGGCCTTGAACGCGGCCGTGGAAGCGGCGCGTGCGGGCGAGCAGGGCCGCGGCTTTGCCGTCGTGGCGTCCGAAGTGCGCAACCTGGCCCAGCGTTCGGCCAGCGCCGCGAAAGAAATCAAGACCCTGATCGGCGCCTCCGTGGAGCAAGTCAACGCGGGCAGCATGCTGGTGGCGCAAGCCGGTTCGACCATGAACGATATCGTCGACAGCGTGCAGCGCGTGAGCGACATCATCACGGAAATCACGGCGGCCAGCAGCGAGCAAAGCGTGGGCATCGACGAGATCAACCGGGCCATCGGCCAGATGGATGCCGTCACGCAGCAAAATGCGGCCCTGGTGGAAGAATCGGCCGCGGCCGCCGAATCGATGCAGCACCAGGCGCATAACTTGGCGCAAGTCGTCAGCGTGTTCAAACTGAATGGGCAGCAGGCCAGTGTCAGCGGTTTGAAGGGGATGAAACGTCCGGTGGCGAAAGAGCAGAAGGATGCGTTGCGGATCGGTCGCGCCGCTTAATCTTCTTCCACCCAGCCGGTAATCGCCAGTTGCGATAGCCGGTCCGCCTCGCCATTTCTGTGGCGCGGCAGCCAGCGCAAGCTGACCTCATCGAATTGTTCCAGCAGGGCCACCACGGTGGCCCTCTGCGTTTCCAGTCCCTTGGCGCCGACCGGCGTCGTTCCCAGCACGTCGTTGATCACCACCTGGCTGTCGCCGAACAGCAGCAACTGCACGGGCGGCGGGCGCACCTTGAGTGCCGCTTGCAGCACGGCCGTCAGGGCCGCATATTCCGCGTCGCTGCTGCTGCCATAGCCAGCCGACTCGCTCACTTCGATGCGCTCGCCATTCGGCCCCAGCAGCAGTGCGCCTATGCCCAGTTTGCCCGGATTCGGGTGGGCGGAACCGTCGAACCAGCCGCGCCAGGCCAGCGGGCCGCCATGGTCCTGGCGGCTGAGGGCCAGCTGGGCGCGGCGCGCTTGCATCTTGGCTTCCTTGCGTGCTTTGCGCGCGACTCCTTCCGGCGTCATGGTTTGATCAGGAAGGTGTCGATGAGACTGGCTACCCAGCACGCCACCAGCACACCAACGGCCACCGTCATGGCGGGCCCGTCATTGGCGGACAGCGCATCGACTTTTTCCACGATCAGCTGCACGTCGAGGGGCAGGGCGCCACTGTCGATCTGTGCCATTACCTGGTCCAAACGTGCCATGATCTGGCGTAATACGAGTACGAGCGCGACCAGTGCCGGCACGAGGAAGAGGCAGCCGCGCGCCTTGCGTTGCAATACAAAATGCCCGCTGCCGGGGAAGACGAGGGCCGACAGCAGCAGGGCCTGCGTGCGTTTGGAGATTGATGAAGATGAGGAAGAGCCGCTCATGCGCGCCTTTTGTAGGGGAAAGAGCGGCTCATCATACTATTGCCAGCCGAATTTGCGCAGATACACGCGTTTCATGAACGTCGTCAGCACCGTGTAGCAGATGAGGATGCCCAGCAGCCATGGGAAATATCCCAATGGCAAGGCTTGCAGCTTGAAGTAGGTCGCCAGCGGTCCCATCGGCAGGAACACGCCCACGGCCATGATGGCGGTGGTAGCCACCAGCAGGGGCACGGAAGCGATGCTGTCGATGAAGGGCAGCTTGGGCGTGCGGATCAGGTGCACGATCAGGGTTTGCGTCAGCAGCCCCACGACGAACCAGCCGGACTGGAACAGGGTCTGCTGCTCGGGCGTATTCGCGCCAAACACATGCCACATCAAAATAAACGTGCTGATGTCGAAGATCGAGCTGATGGGACCAAAGAACACCATGAAACGGCCGATGTCGCGCGGATTCCAGCTCAGCGGCTGCTGGATCAGTTCGGCGTCGACATTGTCGAAGGGGATGGCGATCTGCGACACGTCATACAGCAGGTTTTGCACCAGCAAGTGCAGCGGGAGCATGGGCAAAAACGGCAAAAAGGCGCTGGCCACCAGCACGGAAAACACATTGCCGAAGTTCGAGCTGGCCGTCATGCGGATGTATTTGAGCATGTTGCTGAAGGTGCGCCGGCCTTCCAGCACGCCTTCTTCCAGCACCATCAGGCTCTTTTCCAGCAGGATGATGTCGGCCGCTTCCTTGGCGATATCGACGGCCGAGTCGACGGAAATGCCGATGTCGGCCGCGCGCAGGGCGGGCGCGTCGTTGATGCCGTCGCCCATGAAGCCGACGATATGGCCATTGCCGCGCAGGGCGCGCACGAGGCGCTCCTTGTGCAGCGGGCTGAGCTTGGCAAACACGGTGTTGTCTTCGGCCGCGCGGGCCAGGGTGGCGTCGTCCATGTCGTCGAGCTGCGGGCCTTGCAGCACGCCATGCACGGCCAGGCCCACTTCGCGGCAAATCTTTGCCGTCACGAGGTGGTTGTCGCCCGTCAAGACTTTCACGGTGACGCCATGTTCGGCCAGCGCGCGCAGGGCGGGCGCCGTCGATTCCTTCGGCGGGTCCAGAAACGCCACATAGCCGATCAGGGTCAGCGCCGTTTCATCGGCCACGCCATACACGGTTTTGTGCGGCGGCACTTCCTTGACGGCCACGGCCACGACGCGCAAGCCCTCCGCATTCAGGCCATGCGTGGTTTCCAGCACCTTGTCCAGCAGGGCAGAATCGAGCGGAATGTTCACCCCACCGAGGCGCAAATGGCTGCAGGCGGCAAGAATTTCCTCGACGGCGCCCTTGCAGATCAGTTCGTGGTGATCATTTTTTTCGGAAACGACGACGGACATGCGGCGGCGCACGAAATCGAACGGGATTTCATCGACCTTGACGTAATCGCGGGCCAGCTGCATTTCCGTTTGCAATTCCACATGGTCGAGCACGGCGCGGTCGAGCAGGTTTTTGAGGCCCGTCTGGTAGTGGCTGTTCAAATAGGCGAATTGCAGCACTTCATCGGACGGCTGGCCGAACACGTCCGTGTGGCGCTCGAGCACGATCTTGTCTTGCGTCAAGGTGCCCGTCTTGTCCGTGCACAGCACGTCCATGGCGCCGAAGTTCTGGATCGCATCGAGGCGCTTGACGACGACCTTCTTTTTCGACAGTTTCACGGCGCCCTTGGCCAGGGTGCTGGTGACGATCATGGGCAGCATTTCCGGCGTCAAGCCCACGGCCACGGACAGTGCGAACAAAAACGCTTCCATCCAGTCGCCCTTGGTCCAGCCATTGATGAGGAACACGAGCGGCGCCATCACGAGGGCGAAGCGGATCAAGAGCCAGCTGACGCTGTTGACGCCCGCTTCAAACGCCGTCGGCGTGCGCTCGGTGGCCGTCACTCGCGTGGCGATGGTGCCGAAATAGGTGCGGTTGCCGGTCGCCAAGACCAGCGCCGTGGCCGCGCCCGAGATCACGTTCGTGCCCATGAACAGCAAATTGGCCAGTTCCATGGGATCTTTACCATTGCCATCGGCCAGTTCGGCCATCTTTTCCACGGGCAAGGATTCGCCCGTCATGGCGGCCTGGCTGACGAACAGGTCTTTCGCGGAAAGCAGGCGGCAGTCGGCGGGGATCATGTCGCCGGCCGACAGCACGATGATGTCGCCCTGCACCAGCTGGCGGATGGGCAGCTCGATCTGCTGGCCATTGCGCAGCACGGTGGCCGTATTGCTGACCATGGCTTTCAGGCGTTCGGCAGCCCGGTTCGAGCGGCCTTCCTGCACGAAGCGCAGCAGGGTCGACAAAATCACCATGGTGCCGATGACGATGGTGGCCTTCGGGTCTTCCGTCAGGTAGGAAACGATGGCCAGCACGGTCAGCAGCAGGTTGAACGGATTCTTGTAGCACAGCCACAGGTGCTGGCACCAGGCCAGCGGTTTTTCATGCTCGACCTCGTTCGGGCCCGTTTGCGCGCCGATGACTTGCGCCTCGGCATCGCGCAAGCCTTCCACCCGCGTGTGCAGGCGGTTCAGTGCCGTATCGAGGTCTTCATGGGCGGCGGCCAGCAACTGGCGCGCCAGGTGGTCGGGCACGGGGCGGGCCGTGTTGTTTTCCAGCGGCATGGCGCGGCGGCGGAAGTTACCGGCCGTATGGCGCTTGCGCAGGAACGATTCGAATAAGCGGGTGAAGAGATTCATGGCTCTTCCTTTCACGACGAGGTGTTGACGGGCGGCGCAGCCGCAGGCAAGACTTGCGTGCCGCCAACGCGCATGACAAAGCATGGCGCTGGCGGGCAATCCGGGTCAGTAGCCGGTCGCGATCGGAAAGAGGGGGGAGGCGCGCAGCCGGACTGGCCGCGCGAGACACCGCACCTTGCTCAGCAAGGCACGGAGGAAACAGAGTTCCGCGTTGCTTGCTGTTTAGCTGCCGAGGCAATCACCGATACAAGATCGGCTACTGTCACTAGAACAAGTACCCACGTGGGACTCCGTAAAATGAATAATGCACGGATGATAAAAGTGCATGCCGGCAAGGTCAAGCAAAGATCGTCTACATTACCGAAGCGTAATGTAGAGCGGTTCTTGATCACCGGTTTCTGCTGGCGTTCGTCCTGGGTGTGATTGTTATAATCCGGGGAAGCCGTCATGTTCGACGAAGATGCAAGCTGGCAGCCCCATGAAAGGCATTGCTCATATGGCACGACTCAGAGAGATCAGGGTAATTGAAACACCACTGAGCTATTCCAACCAGCGAGCCTGGTCTTTCCATCCGGGCGCGCATCATGTGCGGCAGTTGCTGATGCATTTTTTGCCGCCTGATTTCATCCTTGATGGCTCTTCGCTGCTATCCGTCATCTTCGGCGAAAAACCGGCCGGCGAGGCGCAGTGCAGCCAGGCGCTGGGCTGCACCAGCTATTATGTGGACGACTTCGATATCGGCGCCTACATGGCCGGTTCCCCGTCCGAACAACAAGAGCGCATGCTGCTGGAACTGACCGCGGTGCTGGTCCGGCTGGCAAGTGATGCGGGTGCGGATGTCGAGGCCGTCAATCAAGCGGCACGCTGTGTGCGCGACTGCGGGTTTGCACTCTACATTCCGGTGCGCAAATTATGGCGCTCGTCGCCGGACAGACAATATCGCGTCGAAGTCTACCGATGCCTGGGCCCGGCCATCGGCGAGGTGTGGCAAGCCCATCTCGTCGACAAAGCCGGAAAACCATTGGCTGTCCACGGTATCACCAACACGCCAGGCTACCTGGACCGTACCTCCCACTTCAGCAAGTCCCGCTGGGACGGCATGTTGTTTCAGATTGTGCACGCCACGATGAATTCCGTCGTCTACAGCCTCGATACGGCGCGGTGCGACACATGATGGCTGGCGCGGGAAATTATTTTGAAGTGGAATTATTGAAGCACTTGCATGGCGCGATAGAGGCCGGGGACATCTTGGTCGAGGCTGACAGCGCCCGGCATTTTTCAAGGCTCGCGCAGTGCTATCCCGTTGCCGGTTCCAAAATACGATGGAGCCACCTACCCGGTTCGATCGAGCGCCACGAAAACGCAGCCGATCGTCAACTTGCCGCCGGCTGCGATTTTTTTGGCGAGATGGTTGCGCTGCACGGCTTGACTGGCCAGGCCGTTCATATCGGCGACAGCGCCGTCGAGTTTGCCCTGCTGGCGTCTGTCGGCGAATTTTCCAGGCATCTGGACGCGTTGCTGTCCATTCCACAGCACCACTATTTTGTGGCGGCCGATTATTCGTGGTGCATGGTGCTGGGCATGGAAGGCGGCATGTCTTTTGGCCGGATGGCCAATGGCAATACCGGCACCCGCTTGCACACGTTTATCTCAGCGTAACGGGCAAGCGCCGGGTCAACGGACGCAGGTTTACACGATCCGTCCATAGACCGGGGAAGACTTCGAACTTCAAATCGTCACGGTTGTCGCCGGTATCGAAATAGCGGCATAGCCTGTCGTTCGCGTCGGCATCACCCCACATATTGCTCAGCTCATGCCGTTCGTTCCGGTCGCGGCTTGCCGGTAGTGCCAGTTCTTCTTTCAGCGCGGGTATCACGCCGACCGGATCGGCACCGCGAAACGGGAAGCCTGCCTCAAAATTGACGAGAGGCCTCAAGCAGTAGCGTTCGTGGTCGCCGACAATCAGAGGACTGCCGGCTTGGATTCCATCATACGCTGAACGCGCTGAACAGCAGAAGGGCAAGCAGGCTCGATGTCATGAGGGCTTGCCGGTGGTTAAAGAAAGTGAATCGGAGAGGATTTGCCACAAGGCCGCGTGGCGCTGCTGCAGGGCGGCGCCGCCCGCGTAGATCAGCTCCACGTGCAGGCTGTCGACGATGCCCAGGTAGGCTTGCGCATACAGGTCGACGCGCTGCGGCGCCAGGGCGGGCGCCATGCGGCCCAGGCTGGCCACGTAATGTTGCTGCAATTGCGCCAGCAAGGCTTCATAGCCCGTGCCGACTTCGATGCGCAGGGGCGCGGGCGGCAGGTAGGCTGTGCGCAGCAAAAAGCGCAGATGGGCCGAATCCGTATAGCGCTGCGCCATGCGGTCGCAGTACAGGGCACCGGCCAGTTGCCCGCCGGGCGCCGCCAGCGCCGCCTCGTCGGCGAAGCAGCGATCCATGAAAGCCTGCTCTTCGGCCAGGGCGTCGGCAAACACGTCGAGGAAGAGGGCATCCTTGCCGGCGAAGTGCGAATACAGCGAAGCCTTGCGCATGCCCGCCTGTTCGGCGATGTCGCTCAGCGACGAGGCGTCGTAGCCGTGTTCGGAAAAATGGACGACGGCGACGGCGCAGATGTTATCGGCCGAGGCCGAGCGTTTCTTCATATGAGGCTAGTGGTTGGGTGAAGCGTCAGTGCGCTCCCAGGCTGCCGGCATGGACCGGATGGACGCGCGCAGTGGCCAGGGTCAGCCATGATACCAGCAGGCCGGCCGCGGTCAAGAACAGCAGCCAGGGCAATGGCCCCCATTCGGACAGGCTGGCCGCCAGCGGCGTGGCAAAGGACGACAAGGTCATCTGGATGGCGCCCAGCAGGGCGGCCGTGGAGCCGAGCGCACGCTGTTGCGAACCCATGGCCATGGCCATCAGCGCCGCTTCCGCGATGCCCAGGCCAAACAGGGCCACGAACATGCCGGGCACGACGGCGGCGATGCCCGCTCCCGCCCAGGCGCCCAGCAGGGCCAGTGCCGCGCCGCCCAGCATGGCCGCGCTGCCCGCCACGCTCAGGCGCGCCACGCCGTGCTTTTCCACCATCCGGCCGCTCGCCATCGCGCCGAGCAGCACGGCCACGCCCGTCGCGCCGAACACGAGGCCGAAGTTGCTGACGGACAGGCCGAAATCGCGCTGGTACACGAGCGACGCGCCGCCGATATACGCGAACAGGAAAAAGAACGTGGCGGACAGGGCAAACGCGGGCAGCAGGAAGGCGCGGTCCAGTGCGATGCGCGCGTACGTGTGGTGCATGCCGCGTGGCGAAACGCGGCGCGCAGGCGGCAGGGTTTCCGGCAGGAACAGCGCGCTGTTGAGCAGGGTCAAGGCACCCAGCGCGGCCAGGGCCAGCATCACGGCGCGCCAGCCGTGGTGCGCGTCGAGCAAGCCGCCCACGGCGGGCGCCAGCACGGGCGCCAGACCGACGATGGTCATCAACAGGGCAAACAGCTGCGCCGCTTTGACCCCATCGGCCACGTCGCGCACCATGCTCATCACGACGACCAGGGTCAGCGCCGCGCCCAGGCCTTGCAGGGTGCGCGCCAGCAGCAGGGTGCTCAATTGATCCGCCTGCGACGCCCACACGGCCGCCACGATGTAGACGGCGATGCCGACCAAGAGCGGACGGCGCCGGCCCAGCATGTCGGTGAGCGGCCCGCACAGCAGTTGCCCGCCGCCCAGGGCCAGCAGGAAAACGGTCAGGCTCAGTTGCACGTTCGCATACGAGGTGTGCAGTTCGCGCGCCATGGCCGGCATCGAGGCCAGGTACATGTCGATGCCTGCCGGACCGAGCACGGCCACGAGAGCCAGGGAAGCCGCCAGCCCGAGACTGGCGGCGGGAACAGTGGTTTGCTGCTGCATTGCGATTCCTTTTGTCGTCAAAAAAACGGGGCATGGACGCCTCCGTGTTTTTTATTGTACACTTACTGCCTACCGGTAGGTAGTTTTCTCAATCAATGAAAAGGATCAGCACGATGAAGGAAGAAACGATGACGGGAGAGCTGGCATGACGGAAGTGGGAATTTCGCTCAGCGGCGTAGCTGTCGCGCTGCTGTTTGCTGCCTGGAGCTCGCACCGCGCCCGCTGCGAGCGGCGCGATGTCGTGTGTTTGACGGTACTGGGTGCGGTGCTGGGGCTGCCGGGCGCGGCCTTGCTGGCGTTGCCGGTCGCGTAGGTCGGATTAGCGGAGCGTAATCCGACAACATGGTTAGCGCGGCCGGTGGTGAGGTCGGATTACGCGCTTGCGCGCTAATCCGACCTACGCAGCTGATTGCAGAGTTTCGACGCCTGACAAAACCGTAGCGAGCGTCAGTGATTTGTGGCCGAGAAGCGCAACCGTACTCTAGTACGGTGAGCATCGCCGGCCGCAAAGCGCGACGCGCAGTAGGTTTGGTCTGGCGTTATTCCTCCTCGTAAGAGCTGATCGGTGCGCAGCCGCAGAACAGATTGCGGTCGCCGTACACGTTGTCGGCGCGGCCGACCGGTGGCCAGTATTTGCGCTGGCGCAGCGAAGCGACCGGGTAAGCCGCGATTTCACGGCTGTACTTGCGGTCCCAGCTGTCCGACATCAAGACTTGCGCCGTGTGCGGCGCGTTTTTCAAGGGGTTGTCGTCGTGGTCGAATTCACCGCTGGCGACCTTGGCGATTTCCGCGCGGATGGCGATCATGGCGTCGATGAAGCGGTCGATTTCCACTTTCGATTCGCTTTCCGTCGGCTCGATCATCAGGGTGCCCGGCACGGGGAAGCTCATGGTCGGCGCATGGAAACCGAAGTCCATCAAACGCTTGGCCACGTCTTCGTTGCTGATGCCGGTGGCGTCCGTGATCGGGCGCAGGTCCAGGATGCACTCGTGCGCGACCAGGCCGTCGTGGCCCGAGTACAGCACGGGGTAGTGCGGCGCCAGGCGGCGCGCGATGTAGTTCGCCGCCAGGATCGCCGTCTCTGTGGCGGCGGTTAATCCCTCTGCGCCCATCATGGCGATGTACATCCACGAAATCGGCAGGATGCTGGCCGAGCCGAATGGCGCGGCGCTGACGGCGCCAATGCCGGCGGCATCGCGCTGGTAGCCCGACGAACGCTGGTTCGGCAGGAACTTCGCCAGGTGGGCGCCGACACCGATCGGGCCGACGCCTGGTCCGCCACCGCCGTGCGGGATGCAGAAGGTTTTATGCAGGTTCAGGTGCGACACGTCGCCACCAAACGAGCCGGGAGCGGCCACGCCGACCAGCGCGTTCATGTTGGCGCCGTCGATGTAGACCTGGCCGCCGTGCGCGTGGATGATCTCGCACAGTTCCTGGATGCCTTCTTCAAACACGCCGTGGGTGGACGGGTAGGTGACCATCACGCAAGCCAGGTTGGCGCTGTGCTTTTCCGCTTTCGCTTTCAGGTCGGCCAGGTCCACGTTGCCATTGGCGTCGCAGCTGGTGACGACGACCTGCATGCCGACCATGTTGGCCGATGCCGGGTTGGTGCCGTGCGCCGACGATGGAATCAGACAGATGTTGCGGTGGCCTTCGCCGCGCGATTCGTGATACGCCTTGATCACCAGCAGACCCGCATATTCGCCCTGCGAGCCGGCGTTCGGCTGCAGCGAGACGGCCGCGTAGCCCGTCAGCGCGCACAGCATTTCTTCCAGCTGCGAGATCATTTCGCGGTAGCCGACCGTTTGCGCATCGGGCGCGAACGGGTGGATGTTCGAGAACTCGGGCCAGGTGACGGGAATCATTTCCGACGTGGCGTTCAGCTTCATCGTGCACGAGCCGAGCGGGATCATGGTGCGGTCCAGCGCCAGGTCCTTGTCGGCCAGGCTGCGCAGGTAGCGCAGCATTTCGTGTTCCGAATGGTAGCTGTTGAAGACCGGGTGGGTCAGGTAGGCGCTTTCGCGCGCCAGGTTGGCCGGCAGCGCGCTGGTCACAGTTGCTTCAACGGCGTCCAGGTCCGGGGCGGCAGGCGCGTTGGCCAGGCCGTGCGCGAACACTTTCCACAGCAGCGCGATATCGTCGCGCGTGGTGGTTTCGTCGAGCGACACGCCGACGTGGGTGTTGTCGATCTTGCGCAGGTTGATGCCGTGGTGCATGGCCGTCGCGTGCAGCTGCGCCGCATCGGCGACGTTGATGGTCAGGGTGTCGAAGTAGCTCGCGTTGACGACGCCATAGCCGAGGGTCTTCAGGTTGGCGGCCAGCACGCCCGTGTAGCGGTGCACGCGCTGGGCGATCTGCAGCAGGCCGGCAGGGCCATGGTAGACGGCGTACATCGAGGCCATCACGGCCAGCAGCACTTGCGCCGTGCAGATGTTCGAGGTGGCTTTTTCGCGGCGGATATGCTGTTCGCGCGTCTGCAGGGCCAGACGATAGGCCTTGTTGCCTTGCGCATCGACGGTCACGCCCACCAGGCGGCCCGACATATTGCGCTTGAACTCGTCGCGCGTGGACAGGTAGCCCGCGTGCGGGCCGCCGAAACCGAGCGGCACGCCGAAGCGCTGGCTGTTGCCGACGACGACGTCGGCGCCCCATTCGCCCGGTGGCGTGAGCATGGTCAGGGCCAGCAGGTCGGCCGCGACGATGACCATGGCGCCATTCGCATGCAGTTTTTCCACGCCGGCGCGGTAGTCGCGCACGACACCGTTCACGCCAGGGTATTGCAGCAGCACGCCGAAGCAGGCGTCCAGCGACTCGATTTCAGCCGGGTCGAACGTACGCACCTCGATGTCGATCGGCTGGGCGCGCGTCTGCACCACTTCCAGGGTTTGCGGCAGCACGTCGTTGGCGACGTACAGCACGTTCGACTTCGACTTGCCCACGCGCTGGATCAGGGTCATCGCTTCGGCGGCGGCCGTGCCTTCGTCCAGCATCGAGGCGTTCGAGATGCCCATGCCGGTCAGGTCCGTGATCACTTGCTGGAAGTTCAAAATCGCTTCCAGGCGGCCTTGCGAAATCTCTGGCTGGTAAGGCGTGTACGCCGTGTACCAGGCCGGGTTTTCAAAGATGTTGCGCAGCACGACGCCAGGGGTGAACGTGTTGTAGTAGCCCTGGCCGATCAGGGACTTCAGTACCTGGTTCTTGCCGGCGATGGCTTTCAGGCGCGACAGGGCTTCCTGTTCCGGCATCGGCTGCGAGTACGCGCCCAGGGGCAGGGCGCCCTTGTTGCGGATGTTGGCAGGGACCAGGGCGTCGATCAGCGCGGCGCGCGATGGATAGCCGAGGGTCGCCAGCATGGCTTGCTGTTCGGTGGCGGAAGGGCCGATGTGGCGGGCGATGAAGGCATCGCGTGCTTCGAGTTGGGTCAGGCTGGTGCGGGTCATGATATAGAGGCCAAAAAAGACTGAAAAACCGGGATGCGGCGCGCGGGCGCGGCGCCGGGGCATAGCTACAAAATTAAATGCAAACGGGCCGCAAACGCGGCCCGTGAGTCAAACGCGATTACGCGCTGGTGGTGGCGCCATAGGCGGCAGCGTCGAGCAAGCCGTCCAGGGCCGACACGTCGGCTGGCTTGATCTTGAACAGCCAGTTGGCGTAGGCGTCGGCGTTGATCGATTCAGGCGCGTTGACGACGTCGTCGTTGACGGCCACGACTTCGCCCGACAGCGGCGCATAGATGTCGCTGGCCGCCTTGACCGATTCCACCACGGCGGCGTCGTCGCCGGCGGTGAAGGTGGCGCCGACATCAGGCAGTTCGACGAAGACGATGTCGCCCAGCGCGTCCTGCGCATACTCGGTGATGCCGACGGTGATGGTGCCGTTGGCTTCCAGGCGTACCCACTCGTGGGAAGCGGTGTACTTCAGGTCTGCAGGAATGTTCATGTGTGGCTCCAGATGGTAAATGTTCGTTATTGATTATGGTTGTTCGGTCTTGCGGGCGGCTCTAATCGCTTACGCAACCAGGATTTTACCGTTACGCACGAAAGGCAGCTTGACTACCGAGGCGGCCAGCTGCTTGCTGCGGATTTCCACGTGCACGGTGTCGCCTACAGCTACGCCGTTGGGCACGCGCGCCAGGGCGATTGCTTCCTGCATCGTCGGGCTGAAGGTGCCGCTGGTGATTTCGCCTGTTTGCTCGTTACCGGCGATGATGACTTTTTGATGGGCGCGCAGCACGCCGCCTTTTTCGCGCAGGATCAGACCGACGAATTGCGCGTTCTGGCCTTTGGCCTGCAGAGCGGCCTTGCCGATGAAGTCGCGCTCGCTGACCAGGTCGATCGTCCACGCCAGGCCCGCGTCGAGCGGGTTGACGGTTTCATCCATGTCCTGGCCGTACAGATTCATGCCCGCTTCCAGGCGCAGGGTGTCGCGCGCACCGAGCCCGGCCGGCTTGACGCCCGCCGCTGCCAGGGCGTTCCACAGCGCTTCCACCTGGGTGGCGGCCACGCCGATTTCAAAACCGTCTTCGCCTGTGTAGCCGGTGCGCGCCAGCATGACTTCGCCAAATGGCGTGTCCTTGATGATGACGACGTTGAAGGGCTTGATGGCTTCGGACGCGGCTTGCGTTTGCGGCAGCACTTGCCACACCTTGGCGCGCGCGTTCGGGCCTTGCACGGCCACCAGGGCCATGGCGTCATTGCCGTCGCGGCGCTGCGTGATCGTCAGGCCGCTGTTGGTGCTGGCATTTTGCTGCTGCATCCAGGCCACGTCTTTTTCAGCCGTGCCCGCGTTGACGACGAGGCGGAACCAGTTTTCGTTGAAGAAGTAGACGATCAGGTCATCGATGACGGTGCCTTCGGCATTCAACATGCACGAGTACAGCGCCTTACCCGACACTTGCAGCTTGTCAACGTTATTGGCCAGCAAGCCGCGCAGGAAGGCGCGCACGTTCGGGCCCTCGATATCGACCACGCACATATGGGATACGTCGAACATGCCGGCATCGCCGCGCACGGCGTTGTGTTCTTCGATTTGCGAGCCGTAGTTGACAGGCATGTCCCAGCCGCCGAAATCGACCATGCGGGCGCCGAGGGCTCGGTGGGCGTTGTTGAGTGGGGTCGCTTTGAGCGTCATGGATTCCTCGGGACGAAGGTAATAGGGGAGTTAACAAAACATAGAATAGCCAAACACGGCTTTCCAGCGTGATCACTGACCCCCCTGTCCTTTGTACCTGAGAGATTACGGGGGCTTGCCCCGTGCGCCCCTTCGGTGGGCCGCCGGCAATAGCCGCGGCCGCTCTCCAGAGTTGAGCTAAAGATGTCGCCAAAGCAACAATTTCAGTCCGCCTGATCGGTCCTTTTGCCTGAGAGTTTTTGGGTAGTGCCCCTTCGGCGGCAACGCTGGGTTGCCCTCTCCCGATCAAGTGGGAGGAATATATGCCAGCGGGGTGGTTCTGTCAATCTGTAAAGACGTTGCCAAATTGCAGCAAAAGCCCCGGTTTGCGGGGCTGGGAGCGGTGCTGGCCCGTTGCAAAAGGGCGCCCGGCCGCGCGGGAATGCGCTATGATGAAATCCTGGCTTTCTTGCGGGTGCCTGCCATGAACACGACACAAAGCGAGACACAAAACAACACCGAGCAACACGGTTACTTTACCCTCTCGGGCGACGTCAACAGTGATATGGTGCGGCGCGTCTTCAACGCCGTGGCCGACATCACGGAAGACAAGCTCACCACTGCGCATATTTTGATCCAGTCCAACGGCGGCTATGTCAGCGATGGCATCTGCCTGTACAACTTTCTCAGCAAGTTGCCGCTCGGCATCATTACCTATAACGCGGGCGCCGTGGCGTCCATCGCCGTCACCCTGTTCCTGGCGGGACGACAGCGCCACGCCAGCGACACGGCCCGCTTCATGGTGCACAAGTCGCATGCGACAGCTTCGCCCGGTTCGCGTCCCGATGCGCTCAGCATCATCGTCGAGGGCTTGCGCGCCGACGACATGCGTACCGAGCGCATCCTGCGCGGCCAGGTCAACCTGACGGAAGAGCAGTGGCAGGTGCATGCGTATTCCGACCTGCACCTGACGGCCGACCAGGCGCTGGAGGTGGGCCTGATCGAATCGATCCGTGACTTTGCGCCGCCCAAGGGCAAGCGATTGACGAATATCTGACGCCCGGGAGCTGGCCAAGCCGATGGTTTTGCGCGGAAATTTGTAATGGAATGTAATTCTTCGCTGCAGCACAGCAAAAGCCGCGCGGAACAGGGCAGAGTCGTGGCATAGTGCTAGCTGATCATGAAATAAGCGCATGCACGATGACTTGGTGGAACGGGATTTCTTTTGCGGCCGACATGTCCGTGATGGGGCCGGCTGGTGTGGCGATTGCCTTGTGGCTGCTGGTGTCGCACCAGTGGCGTTTGGTGCTCAGCTGGAGCTTGTGGTACGGCTGCGGCCTGGCCCTCGTGGTGCTGTCGAAGCTGGCGTTCATGAGTTGGGGCGTGGGCAGCAGCGCGCTCGATTTTACGGGTTTCAGCGGCCACGCCATGCGCGCCGGCGCCGTGTTTCCCGTGCTGATGTATGTGCTGTTGCAGCGGGCCGAACCGCGATGGCGCCATGCCGGCGTGCTCGTCGGCGTGGCCTTTGCCGTGCTGGTGGCCATTTCCCGCGTGGTCGTGCATGCGCACAGCGTGTCGGAAGCCGTCAGCGGCTGCGTGCTGGGCCTGGCGTTGGCGCTGGGCTTCATGTGGAATGCCCGCGGCGCCGTCAATTTCGCCGTCAGCCATGCGCTGGCCCTGGCCAGCCTGGCGCTGATGGTGGCGCTGAGCTTCAAGGCCGAACCCATGCCGACCGAGCAATGGCTGCAAAAACTGGCCATAGTGCTGTCCGGTCACGAGCGCGTTTTTTCCCGCGCGGACTGGAAACTGGCGCAGGATGGCCGTCCGGCCCATTAAGACGGCGCCCGCTGGTACTTGACGCCGCTGTTTTTTGGCCAGAAAAGCATCAGGAAATGGTATGATGAACCACTTTTTTTGCGGTGCATGGCCGGACAGCCGTCGCGATGCTGCATCCGAACTGAATATGAACCGGGTTCACCCATAATATAACCGCCAGCATAGGCCAGGAACTCTAAAACACGTGCGTCTCTCTTCCATCAAGTTGTCGGGATTTAAGTCTTTCGTCGATCCCACCAATTTCCAGGTGCCAGGCCAGCTCGTGGGCGTGGTCGGGCCGAATGGCTGCGGCAAGTCGAACATCATCGATGCCGTGCGCTGGGTGCTGGGCGAATCGAAAGCGTCGGAATTGCGCGGCGAATCGATGCAGGACGTCATTTTCAATGGCTCCACCCACCGTAAACCGGCCGGGCGCGCTTCCGTGGAACTGGTGTTCGACAATAACGATGGCAAGGCCTCCGGCCAGTGGGGCCAGTACGCCGAGATCGCCGTCAAGCGCACCCTGACGCGCGACGGCACCTCCACCTATTACATCAATGGCCAGCCCGTGCGCCGGCGCGACATCCAGGATATCTTCCTCGGCACGGGCCTCGGTCCGCGCGCCTACGCCATCATCGGCCAAGGCATGATTTCGCGCATCATCGAATCGCGCCCCGAAGAATTGCGCGTTTTCCTCGAAGAAGCGGCCGGTGTGTCGAAATACAAGGAACGCCGCCGCGAGACGGAAAACCGCCTGCAGGACACGCGCGAGAATTTGCTGCGCGTGGAAGACATCTTGCGCGAACTCAACGCCAACCTGGAAAAGCTGGAAGCGCAGGCGGCCGTGGCCACCCGTTTCCACGCCTTGCAGGCGGACCAGGAAGAAAAGCAAAAACTGTTGTGGCTGCTGCGCAAGAACGAGGCGCAAAACGAGCAGACGCGCTATTTCCGCGAAGTGGAACAGGCGCAGACAGACCTGGAAGAGCAGACGGCCAAGCTGCGCAACGTGGAACTGACCCTCGAGCAAATGCGCCAGGCGCACTTTGCCGTGGGCGACCGCCTGCATACGGCGCAAGGCCATCTGTACCAGACGAATGCGGAAATCGGCAGCCTGGAAGCGCAGATCAAGTTCGTCATCGAATCGCGCGCGCGCCTGCAGGCGCAGCTGGCGACCCTGACGGCCCAGCGCGACCAGTGGAACAGCCAAGGCGGCGAATACCAGGAACAGATCGAAGAGGCGGAATTCCACCTCGAAGAGCTGGCCGCGAAGGTCGAGCAATCGCAAATGATGGCCGAGCAGAAGGGCGAGCAATTGCCCGAACTGGACGCCGCCTGGCGCGCCGCGCAAAACAAGAGCACGGAATCGCGGGCGCGGATCATGCAGGCCCAGCAGCAGCTGGAACTGGAATCGGCGCACCAGCGCAACGCCTCGAACATCCTGGCCAGCCTGTTGACGCGCCGCGAGCGCCTGCAGCAGGAAAAGAACAGCCTCAGCTTGCCCGACAGCAGCCATCTGGAAAACCTGAAACTGCAGCTGGAAGAAAAGCAGCAAACCCTGGAAGAGCAGGGTTTCTATCTGGAAGAAGCGCTGGAGCAGCAGCCCAAACTGGAGCAGGAACGTGCCGAAGCCCAGGCGCAGGTGAATGCCGAAACGGCTGCCAACGCCCAACTGGAAGCGCGTCTTTCCGCCTTGAAACAACTGCAGGAACGGGTACAAACCCAGGGCAAGGTTCAGCCGTGGCTGAAAAAGCACGAGCTCGACACTTTGCCGCGCTTGTGGCAAAAGCTGCAGATCGAAGCGGGCTGGGAAGCGGCCATGGAATCGATCTTGCGCGAGCGCACGTCGGCTCTGCAACTGTCGAACATCGACTGGGCCAAGGCTTTCTTTGCCGATGCGCCACCGGCCAAGCTGGCCCTGTACGCGCCATCGACCGTGGCGCCGCTGGCCTTGCCGGAAGTGCCGGGCCTGAAACCTTTCCTGAACTTGCTCAAACTCAATGATCCGGGCTTGCGCGGCTTGCTGCAGGATTGGCTGTACAACGCCTACGCCGTGGAAGACGCAGCCGAAGCGCTGGCCGAACGTAGTAAATTGCCGCCGGGCGGCTATTTCGTCACGCGCGCCGGTCACGTGGTCACGGCCACCAGCGTGCGCTTTTATGCGGCCGATTCGGAGCAGGAAGGCATGCTGGGCCGCCAGCAGGAAATCGACAATATCGGCAAACAGTTGCGCGCTCAGCAATTGCTGGCCGAAGAGGCGCGCGCCCGTTCCGTGCGGGCCGACGCGGCCGTCGCCACCTTGACGCGCAACCTGTCCGACTTGCGCCTGCGCATACAGCAGCTCACTTCCTCCGTGCACACCTTGCAGCTCGACGTGGTCAAACTGTCGGAAGTGGAAGCGCGCTTCAACCAGCGCAGCACGCAGATCGGCGCGGATCTGGCCGAAATCGCCGCACAGGAAGCGGAGCAGCAGCAGATCAAGGCCGAGTCGGAAGAGAAATTCGAACAGCTGGACATGGAACTGGGCAACTTGCAGGAAGCGCACGAAGACGGCCATACGGATTTCCTGCAAAAGGAACAGCGCCTGGCCGAGGCGCGCGAAGCCTTGCGCGACCTGGAGCGGGCCGCCAAGGATACGGAATATGCGGAAAAAGCCCACCGCGCGAAGATCGAGGAGTTGCGCCGCAACATCGCTACGGCCGGTACGCAGGCCCAGCAAGTGACGGCCAGCCTGCAGGCGGGCGAACTGGAACTGGCCAACCTGGAAAGCGGCGCGGCCGCCGACGGCTTGCAGGATTTGCTCGAACGCCGCACCACGCAGGAGCGGGCGCTGGCCGATGCGCGCCACGAACTCGATCAAATTACGCAGCAGCTGCGCCTGTCCGAAGATGCGCGCACGCAATCGGAACGCAGCTTGCAGCCGCAGCGCGACAAGATCATGGAAATGCAGCTCAAGGAACAGGCCGCGCGCCTGAACCAGGAGCAATTCGCCCAGCAACTGCTGGAATCGGGTGCCGATGAAGCGGCCCTGACGGAAAAGCTGCATCCGGACATGCGCCCGTCGTATCTGCAGGGCGAAGTGACGCGCCTGACCAATGCCATCACGGCCCTGGGCGCCGTCAATCTGGCCGCGCTGGACGAACTGGCGCAGGCATCCGAGCGCAAGAATTTCCTCGACGCCCAGAATGCCGACCTGACGGAAGCGATCAACACGCTGGAAGACGCGATCCACAAGATCGACAAGGAAACGCGCGACTTGCTGCAAGACACGTTCGACAAGGTCAACCATCACTTTTCAGAGCTGTTCCCGATTCTGTTCGGCGGCGGCCAGGCGAAGCTGACCATGACGGGCGACGAGATTCTCGATTCCGGTGTACAAGTCATGGCGCAGCCTCCCGGCAAGAAAAATGCCACCATCCACCTGTTGTCAGGTGGAGAGAAGGCGCTGACCGCGACCGCATTGGTGTTTTCCATGTTCCGCCTGAATCCGGCGCCGTTCTGCCTGCTCGACGAAGTCGATGCACCGCTCGACGATTCGAACACGGAACGCTTCTGCCGCATGGTCAAGCGCATGTCCGACCAGACCCAATTCCTTTTCATTTCGCATAACAAGATTGCGATGGAAATGGCCCATCAATTGATCGGTGTGACGATGCAGGAGCAGGGCGTATCGCGCATCGTGGCGGTGGACATGGAGTCCGCCGCAAATTTTGCAACCGAGGCACAAGCAGCATGACAGACCTTCAAATTACCTTGTTCGGCGCCGGCGGCGTCTTTATCGTCGGCGTTTTTTCGTACAACAAATGGCAGGAATACAAGGCCAAGAAAAGCGTGGAACGGGCCTTTTCCTCCGACCATGACGACGTGCTGATGCGCGATGGCGATGCGCCCGCAGTGGAAGCCCAGGAACCCGTCTTGCGCCAGGAACCGCGCTTTGACGCCGCGCCCGTCGCCAAGGCCGAACCGTCGTTCGGCGCACCGCCAGCGGCGCCCGTGCCCGAGGCTCCCGTGCATGCGGAACCATCATTGGGTGGCGCGGGCATGGAAGCGCCTCCCGCCGCTCCTGCCGCGCCAGTGCAGCAGGAAGTCAGCGCCGCCAGCGAACAGGCGACCAGCCTGGTCGATCCGCTCATCGATTGCCTGCTGCCTTTGTCGCTGGAAGCGCCCGTGCGCGGCGACAAGATCCTGCCCGTGCTGCAAACCCTGCGCCTGGTGGGCAACAAGCCCGTGCACTTCATCGGTTTACACGTGAATGGCGACTGGGAACCGATCACGCATGGCGGTGTCTATACCAAGATGCAGGGCGGCGTGCAGCTGGCCAGCCGCAGCACGGCCTTGAATGAATTGGAATACTCGGAACTGGTCACGCGCCTGCGTGGTGTAGCGGACGAGATCGGCGCCGAGCCGGAAGTGCCGGACATGATGGAAGTGATGGCTGAAGCGCGCAATCTGCACCGTTTCGTTGCCGGCCACGACGCCCAGCTGGGCGTGAACCTGCACACGAATGGCGCGCCATGGGCCATCTCCACCTTGCTGTTCGCGCTGGAAAAACAGGGCTTTGACGTGCGTCCGGACGGCCGCTTCGTCATGCCGGACGGCGAAGGCGGCTATCTGTTCTCGCTGTCGACGAATGTCACGCTGGCCGAGGAAACGACGCCCCGTTTGACCCTGCTGCTGGACGTGCCCTGCGTGGCGCCCGCGCGCGACGGTTTCGGCGCCATGGTCGCTTGCGCCAAGGCACTGGTGGGCCGCCTCGACGCCACCATCGTCGACGATTACAACCAGGCCCTGTCCGATGCGGCGCTGGCCGAGATCGCCGGCCAGGTGCAAGAGTTTTACCAGGAAATGGACGCGGCCGACATTCCGGCCGGTTCCACCCGCGCCCTGCGTTTATTTAGCTGAAGAATCCCGCAACAATGACTGATCCGATCAACCAGGACGCCGCCCAGCGCGTCCTGGCACTCACGGCCGAACTCAATCGGCATCTGCACGCCTACCACGTGCTCGACAATCCCACCATCCCTGACGCCGAGTATGACAAGCTGTTTGTCGAACTGCAGGTGCTGGAAGCGACCCATCCCGACTTGCGCACGCCCGATTCGCCCACCTTGCGCGTGGGCGCGGCGCCCTTGCCGCAATTCGAGCAAGTCACGCACACGGTGCCAATGTTGTCGTTGAACAATGGTTTCTCCGATGATGATATCGTCAATTTCGACCGCCGCGTGCGCGAAGGCCTGGGCCTTGATGGACAGGACGTCGCGTATGCGGCCGAAGTGAAATTCGATGGCCTGGCCATCAACTTGCGCTATGAAAACGGCTTGTTCGTGCAGGCGGCCACGCGCGGCGACGGCGCCACGGGCGAAGACGTGACGGCCAATATCCGCACCATTTCCGGCATCCCTTTGCGCTTGCATGGCGACAAGATTCCGGCCCTGCTCGACGTGCGCGGCGAAGTGATGATGTTCAAGGGCGATTTTGCCCGCCTGAACGAACGTCAGCGCGAAGCGGGGCAGAAGGAATTCGCCAACCCGCGCAATGCGGCGGCCGGCAGCCTGCGCCAGCTCGATTCGCGCATCACGGCCCAGCGCAAGCTGCGTTTCTATGCGTATGGCATCGGCGCCCTCGATGGCGCCGCCATGCCGGTGTCGCATTCGGCCTTGCTGGACTGGTACGAGACCCTGGGCATTCCCGTGTCGAAGGAGCGCAAGGTGGTGCGGGGCGCGCAGGGCTTGCTTGCCTACTATGCCGATATCGGCGCGCGCCGCCCCGCCTTGCCGTATGAAATCGACGGCGTCGTCTACAAGGTGAACGCTACGGAAGACCAGCAGGAGCTGGGCTTTGTCTCGCGTGCACCGCGTTTTGCGCTGGCGCACAAGTTCCCCGCCGAAGAGGCGCTGACGCAAGTGCTGGGCATCGATATCCAGGTGGGCCGCACGGGTGCCATGACGCCTGTGGCGCGCCTGGCGCCCGTCTCCGTGGGCGGCGTGACAGTAACGAACGCCACCTTGCACAATGAAGACGAAGTGCTGCGCAAGGATGTGCGCGTGGGCGATACCGTCGTCGTGCGCCGCGCCGGCGACGTGATTCCCGAAGTGCTGAGCGTGGTGCTCGAGAAACGCCCGGAACCGGCGCCGCTGCCTTTCAAGATGCTCGAAGCGTGCCCCGTGTGCGGCTCGCACGTGGTGCGCGAAGAGGGCGAGGCCATCGCCCGCTGCTCGGGTGGCCTGTTCTGCTCGGCGCAGCGCAAGGAAGCGTTCCGTCATTTCGCGGGCCGCCGCATGATGGATATCGAAGGCCTGGGGGAGCGTTATATCGATACCCTGGTCGAACTCGAATACGTGCATGGCTTGGCTGACCTGTACAGCCTGACCCTCGATAAATTGCTCGAAATGAAGCTGCGTGCGGACGAGCGCGACGGTTCGACGCCAGAGACAGTGCAACAAGGCAAGATCCCCACGAAATGGGCGGAAAACCTGCTGGCCGGCATAGAAGCAAGCAAGCGCCCGCCGCTCGAACGTTTCCTGTTCGCGCTGGGCATCCGTCACGTGGGCGAATCGACGGCGAAGACCCTGGCCGAGTGGCTGGGCAGTCTGGCCTATGTGCGACAAGCGCCGGCGGCCTTGCTGCGCGTGCTGCCCGATATCGGCGGTACGGTGGCGGAATCGATTGCCGATTTCTTTGCCGAAGAAAAGAATCAGCAGGCGTTGCAGGCATTGCTGGACGCTGGCGTCACGCCGCAGGGCGAACACGCGCCCAGCGCCAAGCTGCGCACGCAGCTTGAGGAAACCAAATTGCTGGCGGCCATCGGCATCCCGAAACTGACGGAGCCGCGCAGCAAGCAATTGGTGGAGCGCGGCGTGACCCTGGCCAGCCTGGCCGCGCAAGGTGCCAGCTTCCACGCGGGCTTGCCTGCCGCCGTGGCCGAAGCGCTGGCGCAATGGCTGGCCGATGAGAGCAATGTCAAGCTGCTTGCTCAACTGGACGCCCTGCGAAATGAATTAATGTCACAATTGCCTGAAATGCCAGCCGCTGGCGGCAAGCTGGACGGCAAAACCTTCGTCTTGACGGGCACTTTGCCCAACATGAGCCGCGACGAGGCTGCCGAGCTGATCGAGGCGGCCGGTGGCAAGGTCAGCGGTTCCGTGTCGAAGAAGACAGCTTATGTCGTGGCTGGTTCGGACGCTGGCAGCAAGCTGGTCAAGGCCCAGGAGCTGGGCGTGGCCATACTCGATGAAGCGGGTTTGCTGGCCCTGCTGGCGCAAGACTAACCATTCAAAATATTGCAGAGGCCCATGAAAAAAATCAGAAAAGCAGTCTTTCCCGTCGCCGGCCTGGGCAGCCGTTTCTTGCCCGCGACCAAGGCGCAACCGAAGGAAATGTTACCCATCGTTGACAAGCCGTTGATCCAGTACGCGGTGGAAGAAGCCGTGGCGGCGGGCGTCACGGAAATGATCTTCATCACGGGGCGCAACAAGCGCGCCATCGAAGACCATTTCGATACGGCCTATGAACTCGAGTCGGAACTCGAAGCGGCTGGCAAGCGCCAGTTGCTCGAGATGGTGCAAAACGTCATTCCCAAGCACATCAATTGCATTTACATTCGCCAGTCGGCACCGCTGGGCCTGGGCCATGCCGTGCTGTGCGCCCGTCCCGTGATTGGCGACGAGCCGTTTGCCGTCTTGCTGGCCGACGATTTCATGGATGTGGAAGAGGGTGTGCGCCCCGTGCTGGCGCAGATGGCCGATGTCTTCCAGTACGAAAATTGCTCGCTGCTGGCGGTGCAGGATGTGCCGCGCGCGGAAACCAGGCAATACGGTATTGTCAGCGCGCAACATTATCAGCCTGACCTGGAGCTGGTTTCGGGGATCGTGGAAAAGCCCGTGCCGGAAGAGGCGCCGTCGACCCTGGCCGTGGTGGGCCGCTATGTGCTGACCAGCCGCATCTTCGAGCACCTGGAAAACATCGGTACGGGCGCCGGCGGCGAGATCCAGCTGACGGACGGTATCGCCGCCCTGATGCGCGAAGAGCGCGTGCTGGCTTACCGTTACAAGGGACAGCGTTATGATTGCGGCTCCAAGCTCGGTTATCTGAAGGCAACGACGGCGATGGGCATGAAGCATCCGGAAACGGGCGCGGCCTTCCGCGCTTACCTGCAAGAACTGCAATCGGCACTGGAAGCAAAATGACGGTACGTGAAATCCTCAAGATGGGCGATCCGCGCTTGTTGCGGATGGCCGAACCCGTGCGCGAATTCGATACACCCGAATTGCATGCCCTGATCGCCGACATGTTCGACACCATGCATGCGGCCAATGGCGCGGGCCTGGCGGCGCCGCAGATCGGCGTCAACCTGCAACTGGTGATCTACGGCTTCAAGCAGAATCTGCGCTATCCGGACGCGCCGCAAGTGCCGGAAACCGTACTGATCAACCCGGTGCTGACGCCTTTGTCGGAACGCAAGGAAGAGGGTTTCGAAGGCTGCCTGTCCGTGCCCGGCTTGCGCGGCAGCGTGCCGCGCTGGAGCGAGCTGCACTATGAAGGCGTGGACCAGTTCGGCCAGCCCATCAGCCGCGACTGCGACGGCTTCCATGCGCGCGTGGTACAGCATGAAGTCGACCATTTGCACGGCATTCTGTATCCGATGCGCATCGTCGACTTCACGCAATTTGGTTATACCGAGGTCATGTTCCCGGACCTCGATCCAAACGACGACGACTGACCGGCACCTGAGAGAACGCCCATGGCTGCGTTGCATTGCCCTGAACGTTTTTCAGGTGCTTCGTACTTGTGACTATCACACATAAAAATGGCCGCGCAGCAATCAGCTGGGCGGCCATTTTTATGTGTGAAGCGAACCTAGCGCACCTTGCGGTTGCTGCCCAGGTTATCGAGCAAGTTCTTCAACTCATCCTGCATGGCATCCGTCAGGTTCAGGAAGCGGCAGCCGATCTGCACCTGCTCGCCCAGCAGGAAGGAGCGGAAGGTGCGCGACAGGCGGATTTCCAGATCAGCGATCATGACCTTGTTTGGCCCCAGTTCCAGGCGCACGCGCGACAGCTTGCGGCCCACGTACAGCCCGACCGTGTCGCGCGGGTGGGCGCGCATGCCGATGCCGCCTGCCGAGAAATCATACAGCTGCAATTCATATGGCCGCCCCTCGAGCACGAAGGCGGCCAGATAGTACACGCCCAGCGGCGTTTCCAGGCGCGTCGATTCGCGCCGTTCCAGTACCAGGCAATGGCTGGGGAAGTTCGTCAGGTAGACGTTGGGGCGGTCGGGATACGCTTGCCATTCGCCATTGATGGTAAATTGCAGCTTGGCGCTTTGCACCCACGACACGAACGTGGCGCCACCGGGCGGCAGGGTCGCGCCTTCATTGAGTTCCAGCACGAATTGCGGCAGGTCATCGTCGACGGACAGGATGCGCCCCAGGATGACGTCTTCGCCGCCCGTCGGGTAGATGGAAATGGCGTCGCCGTTGTCAGCCAGGCTGCACAGGGTTTCGCCGATATCCCACGGATCGCTCATATGGTGCGGCTTGGTGCCGGGGGCCATCGGTTCGGCCACGTCAGCGAGACTGGGCGCGCCCTTGCGCAGGGGATTGGGGATGGGATCGTTCACGACAGCGTATCTCTTTTGTTCTGATGGGGAATAGTGTATAGGTTTAAGGCAATATTTACTAAGTAAATCACAATAATTGATTTTATATCACTATATTCCTGTTGCTTATGTGTCTTGGCGTGGCATGCCACCTGGACCCCGCCGCTTAAAATTGCTCGTCCGCACTCAAGTAACGCCATTGGCCCGTTGGCAAGTCACCGAGTTTGACCTTGCCGATGCGTACGCGTTTCAATCCCAGCACTTTCAGCCCCACGGCTTCGCACATGCGGCGGATCTGGCGTTTCTTGCCTTCACGCAGGGTAAAGCTCAGCTGGTCCTCGTTTTGCCAGCGCACTTTGGCCGGCAGCAGCGGTTTGCCATCGAGCCACAGGCCGTGGTTGAGCTTTTTCAGCTCGCTGTCGGGCAGGGTGCCGCCCTTGGTGTAGCTCACGCGCACCAGGTATTCCTTGTCGATGTCGGTATCGTGGCCGATCAACTGCTTGGCCACGCGGCCATCCTGCGTCAAGACCAGCAAGCCGACGGAATCGATGTCCAGGCGACCGGCGGCCACCAGGCTGCGCAGCTGGGTCGGATGGAACTGTTCCGGACTGCGGTCTTCGGCCCAGCGGTTTTCAGCCTTGATCAGGGCCACGGCAGGCGTGTAGCCGTCTTCGGCCTGACCGCTGACGTAGCCGACCGGTTTGTTGATCAGCACGGTGACCCGCTTCGATTGCTCGGCCGCCGCCTGGCGTTCCACGGTGACGCGCTGGCTCGGGTAGACCTTGCTGCCCAGTTCGGACACCACCTTGCCATCCACGCGGACCCAGCCGCGAGCGATCCATTCATCGGCTTCGCGGCGCGAGCACAGGCCCAGTTCGGACATGCGTTTGGACAAGCGTAATAATTCTTCGGTCATGTTGTTTCAGTTTCAGTAAGGGTAGGCGCTGCGCGGAAGGCATTACACCTTCAGCGCATCGAGTAAATCGGTTTCCAGCAATATCTGGTTGCGGGCATTGTTGAGCGCGGGGCCGTCGACGAGGAAGACGTCTTCGACCCGCTCGCCCAGGGTCATGATTTTGGCCGTGTGCAGGTTGACGCGGTACTTGGTCAGCACGTTGGCGATCGCATACAGCAGGCCCGTGCGGTCGTTGGCAGCCACCGACAGCAGGTAGTATTGGCCCTTTTCATCAGGACGCAAATCCACGGTCGGCTGGAAGGGGAAGGTGCGCGACAGGCGCGACAGCCGTCCCTTGCCCGGCGGCGGCAGCGGCGTTTGCGACTGCAGCAGTTCGCCCAGCTCATGCTCGATCAGGCTGATGATGTCGCGGTAGCTCTTGGCAAAATTCTGCTCGGTGACGAGGAAGGTGTCGAGCGCATAGCCGTTTTTCGTCGTGTGGATCTTCGCGTCGAGGATGCTGAAATTCTTGCGGTCGAAATAGCTGCAGATGCGCGCGAACAGGTCGGGCTGGTCGGGAATGTACACGGCCACCTGCAAGCCTTCGCCGATGGGCGCCAGCCGGCATTTTACCACCGGCAACTTGCTGTCGAGCTTGTCATACAGCGAGCGCGTCTGCCAGGCGATGTCGGACGCGTCGTGGCGCAGGAAATACGCCATGTCCAGCTGCTGCCACAGTTTCAGGTGGGCATCCGGCGGCAAGCCGTACAGGCGCAGGGTGGCCAGCGCCTCCTGCTGGCGGTTTTTCAGTTCGCGGTCAGCCGTGTGCGGCTCGCCACCGAGCACGCGCAGGGTGATCTTGTACAGGTCTTCCAGCAGCTTGCCCTTCCACGCATTCCACACTTTCGGGCTGGTGCCGCGGATGTCGGCCACCGTCAGCAGGTACAAGCCCGTCAGGTGGCGCTCGTCCTTGACCACTTTCGCAAAGGCGGCAATGACGTCGGGATCGGACAAGTCCTGCTTTTGCGCCACTTGCGACATGGTCAGGTGATTTTCTACAAGGAATGCCACGAGTTCCGTGTCTTCTTGCGACAGGCCATGGTCCTGGCAGAACTGGGTGGCGTCGGCCACACCCAGCTTGGAATGGTCGCCGCCGCGGCCCTTGGCGATGTCGTGGAACAGGGCCGCCACGTACAGCAGCCACGACTGCGAGAAGTCGGCCATCAGCTGACTGCAGAACGGATATTCGTGCGCGTGTTCGCTCATGGTGAAGCGGCGCATATTGCGCACCACCATCAAAATGTGCTGGTCGACCGTGTACACGTGGAACAGGTCGTGCTGCATCTGGCCCACGATGCGGCGGAAATTCGGCAGGTAGCGCCCCAGGATGCTCATCTCGTTCATGCGCCGCAGCGCGTGGATGATGCCGACAGGCGCCTGCATGATGCGCAGGAAGAGGGCGCGGTTGACGGGGGCCTGGCGGAAGGCGGCATCGATCTTGAAGCGCGCATGCCACAGGGCCCGCGTGGCACGCGACGTCATGCCCTTCAGGGCCGGGCGCTCCGTCATCAGGACAAAAATTTCCAGCATGGCCGACGGATATTGCTCGAACGTGTCGTCGGCGCTGATGTCGATCAGGCTGTTGACTTCATTGAAGCGCTCGTTGATGGGCACGGCCACGTCGTCTTGCGGAAACAGCCGCGCCTCGATGTTTTGCAGCAAAATCGTGTTGAGCTGGGTCACCGTCTTGGCGGCCCAGTAGTAGCGCTGCATGAGGAATTCGCTGGCGCGACGCATGTGCGGCCCGCTGCCCGTCGCTTGCAGGCCCAGCGATTCGGCGATCGCCGTCTGCACGTCGAACACGAGGCGGTCTTCGCGCCGTCCGGCGTGCAGGTGCAGGCGCACGCGGATATCCTTGAAGGCGCGCTCCTTTTCCATCAGCTGGCGCGCTTCCGTCAGGGTGATCAGGCCGCTCGTGGCCAGGGTGCGCCACGAGTTCGCCAGGCCGGCCGCCTTGGCCACCCACAGGATGACCTGCAAGTCGCGCAGGCCGCCCGGGCTTTCCTTGCAATTCGGTTCCAGGCTGAAGGCCGTGTCTTCGTACTTGGCATGGCGCTGGCGCATTTCCGCCGTTTTTGCCTGGAAGAAGGCCTGCGGGTCCATGGCCGCGTCATAGTGTTGCTGCAATTGCGCGAACAGGTCCGCGTTGCCGCACACGAGGCGCGCTTCGAGCAAGCTCGTTTGCACGGTGATGTCGGCCTTCGATTCGACCAGGCATTCATCGACCGTGCGGATGCTGTGGCCGATTTCCAGGCCCAGGTCCCACAGCAGTTGCACCAGTTCCTCGAGCTTTTCCTGCGTGGCGGGATCCGGCGCCTGTTGCAGCAGGATCAGCAGGTCGACGTCGGAATACGGAAACAGTTCGCCCCGGCCATAGCCGCCCACGCCCACCAGGGCCGTGCCGGGTGGCAAGCCCGCTTCCTGCCAAGCACGCGTCAGCACGCCATCGACGCTGTGGCGCAGGCTGCGCAGCAGTTTTTCAGGCTTGCCGTCGGCCTGGAAGGCCGCAATGACGACCTGGCGGTCGGCTTTCAGTTGCTGTTTCAGCTGTTCCCGAACTTGCTTTTTCATCTGGGCCCTGGGGTGGCGGTGCGTGGTATGGGAGGATCAGGCTTTGTTCAGGATAAAGGCGGGCGGTGGCGGCATGCCGGGCGAAACGGTCAGCACTTCATAGCCCGTTTCCGTTACCAGCACCGTGTGTTCCCATTGCGCCGACAGGCTGCGGTCCTTGGTTTTGATGGTCCAGCCATCGTTCATTTCGCGGATTTCGCGGCGGCCCGAGTTGATCATCGGTTCGACGGTGAAAATCATGCCTGCTTCCAGACGCTCCAGGGTGCCTGGTTTGCCATAGTGCAAGACCTGCGGTTCTTCATGGAAGACCTTGCCGATGCCGTGGCCGCAGAATTCGCGCACCACGCTGTAGCCGGCTTTCTCGGCGTGCTGCTGGATGGCGTGGCCGATATCGCCGAGGTGGGCGCCCGGCTTGATCTGGTCGATGCCCAGCCACATGCACTCATAGGTGATTTCCGACAGGCGCTTGGCCAGGATGGTCGGCGTGCCGACGAGGAACATGCGGCTGTTGTCGCCATGGTAGCCATCCTTGATGACGGTGATGTCGAGGTTGACGGAGTCGCCGCTTTTCAGGACCTTGTCGCCGGGAATGCCATGGCAGATGACGTCGTTGACGGAGGTGCAGATGGCTTTCGGGTAGGGCGTATAGCCGGGTGGGCAATAGTTCAGCGGGGCAGGGATGGTGCCTTGCACGTTGACCATGTATTCATGGCACAGGCGGTCCAGTTCGCCCGTTGTGACGCCGACCTTGACGAAGGGAGTGATGTAGTCGAGTACTTCGGCGCCGAGCTTGCCGGCAACGCGCATGCCTTCGATGTCGGCGGCGGTATTGATACGGATGGTGGACATGGTGTAATTCGCAATCTGCAAGAATTCAGGTGAAAAGCACAGACGATTCCTGCTGCATGGGAAAAGTCTGCAAATATGTCGAAATTATAAACGAGGCGCCCTCAATCCGCCGCCTCCTTCCTATGGCCGGAAGGGGATTTGTGGGGAGAAAGCGGATGAAAAGACGGTGTTGCCGCGCCTTGCACCATTGTGGTGCGACGGGTGTTTCCGCAGGGCGCGCGATTTGCAGCGCGGACTTGATGCTGCAGGCATTTCAGTGTAGAATCCCGGGTTGCTTGAATTCTCTTTTAAGCAATGCAGTAAAACAGTGTCTTTAATATAAACACGCGAATCCGGTCGACAAGGGTGCCTGTATGGTGACTGATCGGATTCCAGACCCAACCCTGGAGTTAATAATGTCCGTAACAATGCGCGAAATGCTGGAAGCCGGTGTCCACTTTGGTCACCAAACCCGTTTTTGGAATCCAAAAATGGCACCGTTCATCTTCGGCCATCGCAACAAGATCCACATCATCAACCTGGAAAAAACCATGGCGATGTACCAGGACGCAATGAAGCACGTGCGTCAACTGGCTGCAAACCGTGGCACCATCCTGATGGTTGGCACCAAGCGTCAAGCGCGCGAAATCATCGCTGCCGAAGCACAACGCGCTGGCGTGCCTTTCGTTGATCAACGTTGGTTGGGCGGCATGCTGACCAACTTCAAAACGATCAAAACCTCGATCAAGCGCCTGAAAGACATGGAAGTGATGATCGAAGACGGTTCGATCGAGAAGCTGTCGAAAAAAGAAGCGCTGATGTTCTCCCGCGAAATGATCAAACTGCAAAAATCGATCGGCGGCATCAAGGACATGGGCGGCGTTCCTGACGCAATCTTCGTCGTCGACGTCGGCTACCACAAAGGTGCGATCACCGAAGCAGCTAAACTGGGTATCCCGGTCATCGGCGTTGTCGATACCAACCACTCCCCAGAAGGCGTGAACTTCGTGATCCCAGGTAACGATGACTCCTCGAAAGCCATCATGTTGTACGCTCGCGGTGTTGCTGATGCAATCATCGAAGGCCGTGCAGCTGCCGGTAACGAAGTTGTTGAAATGGTTAAAGCAGCCGCTGGCGACGAATTCGTCGAAGTTAACGAACAGGCTTAATGGCCAGGCTATCGCAAGATAGCCGTTTGTAAGCACAGCAGTAAGGGAAAAGGGGTGGCAGCAGCTCCCCCTTTTTTTTAACAAAAAAACGATAGTGACCGCTGGCGAGGCATGCATGCCCGGCCGCGACTATCGACTCACCGAATCAGGAGAAACACATGGCAGCGATTACAGCAGCGATGGTAGGCGAATTGCGCGGCAAAACCGACGCACCAATGATGGAATGCAAAAAAGCACTGACCGAAGCCGATGGCGACATGGCTCGTGCGGAAGAGATCCTGCGCGTCAAACTGGGCGGCAAGGCATCGAAAGCATCGGCACGCATCACCGCTGAAGGCGTCGTGGCAACCTACATCGCCAATGGCGTAGGCGCCCTGGTCGAAGTGAACTCGGAAACCGACTTCGTTGCGAAAAACGACGATTTCCTGGCACTGGCTAACAACGCTGCCCGTCTGGTAGCGGAACACAACCCGGCTGACGTAGCTGCCCTGCTGGCCCTGCCACTCGACGGCAAGACCCTGGAAGACGTGCGCGCTGCCCTGATCGGCAAAATCGGCGAAAACATGACCATCCGCCGCTTCCAGCGTTTCGAAACCAGCGCCAAGCTGGCTTCGTACCTGCACGGTTCGCGCATTGGCGTGATCGTCGAATTCGACGGCGCCGATGAGCAAGTGGGCAAAGACGTGGCCATGCACATCGCTGCCATGAAGCCAGTGTCGCTGTCGTCGAACGAAGTGCCAGCGGAACTGATCGAAAAAGAGCGTTCGGTTGCACAACTGAAAGCCGAAGAAGACGCCGCCAAAGCGGCCGCCGAAGGCAAGCCAGCGCAATCGCCGGAAATCCTGGCCAAGCGCCTGGAAGGTTCCGTACAGAAGTTCCTGAAAGAAGTTTCCCTGCTGAACCAAGCTTTCGTGAAAAACGACAAGCTGTCGGTTGAGCAAATGCTGAAGGCGGCTAACACCAGCGTCAAAGGTTTCGCCATGTACGTAGTGGGCGAGGGCATCGAGAAGAAGCAAGACGACTTCGCAGCAGAAGTCGCAGCACAGATGGCTGCCTCCCAGGGAGCGTAAGTAAAGCGGGCCGAGAGGCCCGTTTTTTTGGCCCGCCCGCACCTGTCGTGCCGGGCGGCGGCATGGGCAGCTTCCTCCCGCCTATCCGGCGCTGCAAGGCGCTGCGCCATGTCATACTCGAATAACCTCATTTATGGAGCCCCAGCTCATGTCAAAACCAGCCTACAAGCGCGTCCTCCTCAAGTTGTCCGGCGAAGCCCTGATGGGCGATGATCCCTACGGCATCAACCGCGCCACGATCGAGCGCATGGTGGCCGATGTGGCCGAGGTGGCGAAGTTGGGTGTGGAACTGGCAATCGTGATTGGCGGCGGCAATATCTTCCGCGGCGTCGCGCCTGGCGCGCAAGGCATGGACCGTGCCACCGCCGACTACATGGGCATGCTCGCCACCGTGATGAACGCACTGGCCCTGGCCGATGCCATGCGCCACGTCGGCATTACCGCGCGCGTCATGTCGGCCATCGGCATCGAACAAGTGGTCGAGCCGTACGTCCGCCCGAAAGCCCTGCAATACCTGGAAGAAGGTAAAGTGGTCGTCTTCGCCGCCGGTACCGGCAATCCGTTCTTCACCACCGACACGGCAGCGGCCCTGCGCGGTTCCGAGATCAGCGCCGAGATCGTCCTGAAGGCCACCAAGGTCGACGGCGTCTACACGGCCGATCCGAAGAAGGATCCGAACGCCACCCTGTTCCACACGATTACGTTCGACGACGCCATCGCCAAGCACCTGCAAGTGATGGACGCCACCGCATTCGCCCTGTGCCGCGACCAGAAACTGCCAATCAAGGTGTTTTCGATCACCAAGCCAGGCGCGCTGATGCGCGTAATTCTCGGTGAAGACGAAGGTACCTTGGTTCACGTGTAACAGACGCAATTTTAATAGTAGTTATCATTAACAACGCCTGACAAAACCGTCGCGAGCGGAAGGGAGTTGTGGCTGAGAAGCGCAACCGTACGAAGGTACGGTGAGCATCGCAGGCCGCAAATACCGACGCGCAGCAGGTTTTGACAGGCGTCACTACAGGAGTACAGTAATGTCCTTAGCTGACGTTAAAAAGAACGCCCAGGAACGTATGACGAAATCGCTGGAAACACTGCGTGCCGACCTGGCCAAAGTGCGTACCGGCCGCGCCCATACGGGTATCCTGGACCACGTGATGGTCGATTACTACGGTTCGCCGACGGCGCTGACCCAGGTTGCCAACGTGACCCTGATCGACGCGCGCACCATCGGTGTGCAGCCGTATGAAAAGAAAATGGCCTCGACCATCGAAAAAGCCATCCGCGACGCCGACCTGGGCTTGAACCCGTCGGCACAGGGCGACCTGATCCGCGTTCCGACACCGCCGCTGACGGAAGAGCGCCGCAAGGAAATGGTCAAGCTGGTCAAGAGCGAAGCGGAAGACGCGAAGATTGCCGTGCGTAACATTCGCCGCGATGCGAACGAGTCGCTGAAGAAGCTGGTCAAGGAAAAAGCCTGCTCCGAGGACGATGAGCGCCGCTCGTCGGAAGAAGTGCAGAAGCTGACGGACAAGTTTATTGCCGATATCGACAAGATGGTTGTCGATAAAGAAAAAGAAGTGCTGACCGTCTAGTTTTCAGTCCTTTTGACGCTGCCCGGGAAAGCATGGCTTTTCCGGGCAGTGCTATTTGGAGCATAATAGTTATCTTTTATTTTTGGTATTCGTGTTTTCATGATCTATTCGAGTTCGACAACGGCAGTGCCTGAAGTGGGTACGGTGCCGCGCCATGTGGCAATCATTATGGATGGCAATGGTCGCTGGGCAACCAAGCGTTTCCTGCCGCGCGTGGCTGGCCACGTCAAGGGCGCGGACGCCGTACGCGGCATCGTCGAGACTTGCCTCGAGCGCGGCGTCGCATACCTGACCCTGTTTGCCTTCAGCTCGGAAAACTGGCGCCGCCCCGAAGAAGAGGTGTCGATGCTGATGCGCCTGTTCGTCACGATGCTGGAACGCGAAGTGGTCAAGATGCATGCGAACGACATCCGCCTGAAAGTGGTGGGCGACTTGTCGCGCTTTAATGAACAGCTGCAAACGCTGATTGCCGATGCCGAACGCAAGACGGCGCGCAATACGCGCCTGACGGTGTCCATCTGCGCCAATTACGGCGGCCGTTGGGACATCATGCAGGCAGTCAACAAAATGACGGTCGAGGCCGCAGCCAATGGTCAGTCTGCCGGGCGCGCTTACACGGAAGAGCAACTGGCGCCGCACCTGGCCATGGCATACGCGCCCGAGCCCGACCTGTTCATCCGCACGGGCGGCGAGCAGCGCATTTCCAATTTCCTCCTGTGGCAACTGGCGTACACTGAGTTGTTTTTCACCGAGACTTTCTGGCCCGACTTCAATGACGAGTGCCTCGACGCGGCAATCGCGTCTTACCAGCAGCGCGAACGGCGCTTTGGCCGTACCAGCGCGCAATTAACTGAAAAGACAAACTGATGCTGAAAACACGGATAATCACCGCCCTGGTCCTCCTGGCGGTCTTGCTGCCCGTTCTGTATCTGAATTATTTCCCCGCCTTCGCCGTGATCGCCACGGCGTTCTTCGGCGCCGCCGTCTGGGAAAGCTTCCGCATCTTCAAAAATCGCCATGCGCTCGTGATTGCCGCCGTCTGGACTGCCGCTTTCGCGTATACATTTTTTGTCGGTAACGGCATGGCGCAGCTCAATTTCTGGTTCGCCCTGTGCGTGGCCATCTGGCTGATCCGCTTCGTGCCTTCGCTGGCGACGGGCTTGCCGCCGACCGAAGGCCTGGGCAATACCTTGCTCAGCCTCGTGTACCCGGTGACCATCGTCGGCTGCTTCGTTGCCATCATCGCCTTGTTCCTGCATAGCCCTTTGTATCTGCTGTCCGTCATGGCCCTCGTGTGGATCGCCGATATCGGCGCCTATTTCTCGGGCAAGGCGTTCGGCAAGCGCAAGCTGGCGCCAAGTATTTCCCCAGGTAAATCCTGGGAAGGCGCCATCGGCGGCGGCATCGCCGTGCTGCTCATCGCCGCCATCACGATTATCGCCGCGCCATCGCTGCCGGTCCTGCAAGACACCTTCGCCGTGCAGCTGCAATTGCGCCGCGGCTGGCTCGTGGCCTTGCTGGTGCTGCTGCTGGTCGTTGCCGCCAGCATCGTCGGCGACCTGTTCGAATCCCAATTGAAGCGCCGCGCCGGCATCAAGGACAGCAGCAATCTGCTGCCTGGCCATGGCGGCGTACTTGACCGTATCGACGCGTTGATCCCGGTCCTGCCATTTGCCGCCCTCGTGGCCAGCTGGCTTTAAGGAAACACATGCAATACATCACCATCCTTGGCGCGACCGGCTCGATCGGCGTGTCCACCCTGGACGTGCTCGCGCGTCATCCCGAGCAATACAGCGTGTATGCGCTGAGCGCGCACAGCCGCGTGGCCGAACTTGCCGCCCAGTGTTTGCAATTTCGTCCCCAGCGCGCCGTCGTCGGCACGGCGGACGCCGCCCTTGAGCTGACGCGCTTGCTGCGCGGGCAGGGCGTGTCTACCGAAGTCGCGTATGGCGTGGAGGCATTGTGCGCCATCGCCAGCGCGCCGCAAGTGACGGGCGTGATGGCGGCCATCGTCGGCGCGGCCGGCCTGGCGCCGACCCTGGCGGCGGCGCGTGCTGGCAAGAAGGTATTGCTGGCCAATAAAGAGGCGCTGGTCATGTCGGGCCAGCTGTTCATCGATGCCGTGCATGACAACGGCGCCGTGCTGCTGCCGATCGACAGCGAACACAACGCCATCTTCCAATGCATGCCGCACGCCCATGGCCGCGCGCCAGGCGCCGCTGGCGTGGCGAAAATCGTGCTGACGGCGTCGGGCGGTCCCTTCCTCACGCGCGACGTCGAGACGCTCGACACGGTCACGCCGGACCAGGCGTGCAAGCATCCGACCTGGGCCATGGGACGCAAGATTTCCGTCGATTCGGCCACCATGATGAACAAGGGCCTGGAAGTGATCGAGGCGCACTGGCTGTTCGGCGCGCCAGCCGACCAGATCGAAGTGCTGATCCACCCGCAAAGCGTGATCCATTCGATGGTCTCGTACATCGACGGTTCCGTGCTGGCCCAGCTGGGCAATCCGGACATGCGCACGCCGATCGCCCATGCGCTCGCGTATCCGCAGCGCATCGCTTCGGGCGTGGCGCAGCTGGACCTGGCCCAAGTGGCCACCCTGCAGTTCGAACGTCCCGATTTCCGCCGTTTCCCTTGCCTGGCGCTGGCCTTCGACGCCTTGCGCGCGGGCGGCACGGCGCCAGCCCTGCTCAACGCGGCCAATGAAGTGGCCGTGCAAGCGTTTCTTGACGAACAGATCGGCTTCCGCCAGATCGACCGGGTCATCGCGCACGTGATCGAGACGGTGCCGCATGGCGCCGCTTCCAGCATCGAAGCCGTGATGGAGCAGGATCGTCTGGCCAGAGCGGCCGCGCAAGCGTACATCGCCCAAAGGCTGGCTGCATGACGCTCATCACCACATTGCTGGCCTTTATCGTCGCGCTCGGTTCACTGATTACCTTGCACGAGCTGGGCCACTACCTGGTGGCGCGCTGGTGCGGCGTGAAGGTGCTGCGTTTCTCGATCGGCATGGGAAAAGTGGTGTATTCGCGCAAGTTTGGCAAAGACCAGACGGAATGGGCGATTTCCGCGCTGCCGCTGGGCGGTTATGTCAGCATGCTCGACAGCCGCGCGCAAGACCTCAGCGACTTGCCGGAAAGCGAATTGCGCCGCGAATTCACGCGCCAGAGCGTGTGGCGCCGCATCGCCATCGTGGCCGCCGGCCCGCTGGCCAATTTCCTCGTCGCCATCGTGCTGTACGCGGGCCTGTTCATGTATGGCATCGAAGAACCGTCGAGTAAACTCGGCCCCGTGGCCGAACAGACTGCCGCCTATGCGGCCGGCCTGCGCAGCGGCGATACCGTTGAAACAGTCAACGGCAAGGCCGTGGCCAGCTGGTCCGAGCTGCGCTGGGAACTGATTCAAGCCACCCTCGACAAACAGCCGGCGCGCGTCGAAGTGCGCCGTCCCGACCGTGGCCAGCAGGAAGCGACGTTGCCGACGGCCAGCCTGACGGAGACGGACCTGGAAGGCGACGTGCTGGGCAAGCTGGGCCTGACCCTGGCCCGTTCCGCGCCCACGCTGATGGAAATCATGCCCGATGGCGCCGCCGCGCGCGCCGGCCTGCAGAAAAACGACCAGATTCTCGCCATCAACGACGAGCCGGTGCACGACGTGGCGGCCGTCATCGCCACCCTGAGCCAGGCGCCGGGCCGGACCTTGCAATTGCAACTCTTGCGCCAGGGCCAGGACCTGACCCTGCCCATTACGCCGGACGCCGTGCCGGGCGCGGGGGCGGAGGGAGCTGTAACAGTTGGTAAGATACAAGCAAAGCTGGGACAGGTGCCGGATATGATCACCGTGGCATCGGGACCGTTCTCTGCCGTGGGCAAGGCGTCCGCCAAGGTCTGGGATACCAGTGTCATGAGCCTGAAAATGCTGGGCAAAATGGTCACCGGCCAGGTGTCGCTGAAGAATGTGACTGGGCCCATTACCATCGCCGATTACGCGGGCCAGACGGCGCGCATCGGCCTGGTAAGCTACCTGAGCTTCATCGCCTTCATCAGTATCAGTCTGGGCGTGATGAATTTGCTACCCATTCCTGTTCTGGATGGCGGGCATTTGCTGTATTATTCGCTGGAAGTTTTGACCGGACGCCCCTTGCCGGAGCGCGTAGGCGAGATTGCCCAGCGCCTGGGGATCGGTTTGTTGCTGACCTTGATGGTGCTTGCCGTCTTTAATGACGTGTTGCGATTGCTGAATTAGGGCGGTGGTTGATGCCATTGCGTGAGTCGCACAAGCAATCTTTTGTGTATGTTGTCCATTGATTTACCCATTGAATAACCCCAATGAAATTACATTCTGCTCGTTTTGCCTTGCCTTCCTTTCGCCGCAGCCTGATCGGTGCCGCCGTCATGGCCTTCTGTTCCGGCCACGCGCTGGCCGTCCAGCCATTTACTGTCAAGGACATCCGGGTCGAAGGGATCCAGCGTACTGAAGCGGGCACCGTGTTTGCCTACCTGCCGGTGCGGGTCGGCGAAACGTTCTCCGACGAGAAGAGCGTTGCCGCCATCAAGGCCCTGTATGCGACGGGCATGTTCAAGGATGTGCGCCTGGAAGCCGATGGCGACGTGCTGGTGGTGCTGGTCGAGGAACGTCCGGCCATCGCGACCGTGGAGTTTACCGGTACCAAAGAATTTGAAAAGGACGTGCTGGTCAAGGCGCTGAAGGAAATCGGCGTCGGTGAAGCCAAGATTTTCGACAAGGCGTCCGTCGACCGCGCGGAACAGGAACTCAAGCGCCAGTACCTGTCGCATGGCCTGTACGGCGTGAAGATCACCACCACCGTCACGCCGATCGAGCGTAACCGCGTCAACGTGGTGTTCGCCGTCGACGAGGGCGACGTGGCCCGCATCAAGCAGATCAACATCGTCGGCAACAAGGCCTTCACCGACAAGGAGCTGCGCGAGCAGCTGGCCCTGAACACGGGCGGCTGGTTCAGCTGGTACACCAAGGCCGATCAATATTCGAAGACCAAGCTGACGGGCGACATCGAGTCGCTCAAGTCCTATTACCTGGACCGCGGCTATATCGAGATGCAGGTCGATTCGACGCAAGTGTCGATCACGCCCGATAAAAAAGATATCTACCTGACGATCAACATCACCGAAGGTGAAAAGTACAAGATCGCCGGCACCAAGTTCGAAGGCGAGATGTTCGGCCGCGAAGAAGAGCTCAAAGCGCTGAACCTGATGCGCGAAGGCGAAATCTACTCGGGCGCCCGCCTGACTGCCACGAACAAGCGTATCCAGGACCGCCTGGCCACGTTCGGCTACGCGTTTGCCAACGTCAACGCCAATCCCGAGATCAACCGCGAAAAGCATGAAGTCGGCTTTACCTTCTTCATCGATCCGGGCAAGCGCGTGTACGTGCGCCACATGAATATCGCCGGCAATACGACCACGCGCGATGAAGTCATCCGCCGCGAATTCCGCCAGTTCGAATCGTCCTGGTACGACAGCAACAAGATCAAGCTGTCGCGCGACCGTGTCGACCGCCTCGGCTACTTCAAGGACGTGACCATCGACACGCCGGAAGCGCAGGGCACGACCGACCAGGTCGACGTCAACGTGACGGTGGTGGAAAAACCAACCGGTAACTTCCTGATCGGCGGCGCCTTCTCGCAATCGGAGAAGTTCACCCTGTCGGCATCGATTTCGCAAGCCAACTTCGCCGGTAGCGGCAACACGGTCGGCATCGAACTCAATACCAGCCATTACAGCCGCACGATCGCGTTTTCGCAGACCAATCCGTACTACACGGACGATGGCATTTCGCGTAGCTTTGAAGTCTACCTGCGTACGACGGAACCGCCGGCGCTGAACATCGGCAGCTACAAGATCAAGCAGACCGGTGGCCGCGTCAGTTTCGGCGTGCCGTTTTCGGAAGTCGACACCGTCTTCTTCGGCATCGGCGCCGAGCGTTCGCGCATCGAAACCGACGTCACCAGCCCGATCCGCTTCAAGCAGTACGTGGTCGACAATGGCGGCCCGTCCGACGGTATCGGTTCGGCCACGACGAATTCCATTCCGCTGACGGCGGCATGGCAGCGCGACAGCCGCGACAGTGCCCTGACGCCATCGATCGGCCGCTACCAGCGCGTCAACCTGGAGGCTGACCTGATCGGCGACCAGAAATACTTCCGTGCCATTTATGAGCACCAGTATTTCCGTCCGCTGTTCAGCAAGGTCACCCTGGCGCTGAAGGGCGAGATCGATTATGGCCACGGTATCGGCAAGCACGTGTATCCGGTCTTCAAGAACTTCTACGGCGGCGGCATCGGTTCGGTGCGCGGCTACCTGAGTTCCTCGCTGGGCGCGGTCGAACCGAGCACCAACGATGCCTTGGGCGGTGCTTCGCGCCTGATCGGTAACGCGGAACTGCAGATGCCATTCCCCGGTTCGGGCAATGACCGCAGCTTGCGCTGGTTCGGTTTCCTTGACGGCGGCCAGGTCTACCAGGAAGGCGAAAAAATGCGTCTGTCGCAATTGCGCTATTCTGCTGGCCTGGGCATCAGCTGGATTTCACCGGTGGGCCCGCTCAAGCTGAGCTACGCCAAGCCGCTGAACGCCAAGCCGACGGACCGCCTGGAGCGCTTCCAGTTCCAGATGGGCACCGGTTTCTGACCGGGCCATCTGAACCGGGGCGACAGCTTTTACTTTTTGACCATGGAGTATCATGAACACCGCATCCGCTACCCTGCCCAAGACCCTTGCCGTGATCGCATTGTGCTGGAGTTCGCTGTTGCCGGTGCAGGCGCAGGCTCAGGAGTCGAAGATCGCCTGGATCAGCAGCGAACGTATTTATAACGAATCGAGGCTGGCCAAGTTGGCCAGCGCCAAGCTGGCCGAAGAGTTTCGCTCGCGCGAAAAAGCCGTGCAGGAACTGGCGGCCCGCTTCAAGGTGGCCAATGAAGCCCTGGAAAAGGACATGCCGACCCTGAGCGAGGCGGAGCGCGCCAAGCGCCAGCGCGAGTTTTTCGAACTGGACAAGGAATTGCAGCGCCGCCAGCGCGAGTTCCGCGAAGACCTGAGCCAGCGCACGAACGAAGAGCGCAGCGCCATCGCGGAAAAAGCCAACACCATCATCCAGCAGATGGCGCATATCGAAGGATATGACATCGTGCTGCAGGAAGCCCTGTGGGCCAGCCCGCGCATCGACATTACCGACAAGGTTTTGAAGGCGCTGGACAAGTAATCGAAACGGTTTCAAGCCTGGCAGTGCCGTAGCGAGCGGATGTGAGTTGTGGTTGAGAAGCGGAGCTGTGCTGGAGCACAGTGAGCATCGGAGACCGCAAATCGCGCCGCGCAGTAGGCATAGTCAGGCGTTTTTATAAGGGTATATCGATGGGCACTCGACTAGGTGAATTGGTCGAACGCTTCGGCGGACAGTTGGCGGGCGATCCGAACCTGGAAGTTTCAGGGATCGCACCGCTGGCCGACGCCGGCGCTTCGCACATCAGCTTTCTCAGCAATAGCAAATTCCGCGCACAGGCGGCCCAGAGCGGCGCCGCCGCGCTGATACTCACGCCGGCCGACGACGCGCTGATCGGCGGCGACTACGCCGGCGCGCGCATCGTCACACCGAATCCCTATGTGTATTTCGCGCGCGCGGCGCAGTACTTCGCCGCCCTGGCCGAGATCAAGGCGCCCGTGGGTATCCACGCCAGCGCCATCGCCGATGCCAGCGCGCAGGTCGACGCCACTGCCTCGGTCGGGCCGCGCGCCGTGATCGAAGCCGGCGCCGTGATCGGCGCCGGCTGCGTGATCGGTCCCGGCTGCGTGGTGGGGCGCGACGCCGTCATCGGCGCCGGTACCCAGCTGTTCGCCAACGTGACTTTCCACGCGCGCTGCGTGATCGGCCAGCGCGGCATCATCCATTCGGGCGCCGTGATCGGCACCGACGGATTCGGCTTCGCCAACGAAGGCGGCGTGTATATCAAGATTCCGCAGACGGGCAGGGTGGTGATCGGTGACGATGTCGATATCGGCGCCAACACCACCATCGACCGCGGCGCACTGGCCGACACCATCATCGAAGATGGCGTCAAGCTCGATAACCAGATCCAGATCGGCCACAACTGCCATATCGGCGCGCACACGGCCATGGCCGGCTGCGTCGGCGTGGCCGGCAGCGCCATCATCGGCAAGTACTGCACCTTTGGCGGCGCCGCCATGGTGCTGGGCCACCTGACCATCGCCGACCGCGTCCACGTGGGCTCGGGCAGCATGGTCTCGCGTTCGATCGCGGAGCCGGGCCAGTACACGGGCTTCTATCCGCTGGCCAAGAACGCCGACTGGGAAAAGAGCGCCGCCATCGTGCGCAACCTGTCAAGCATGCGCGAGAAAATCCGCGCGCTTGAAAAAACAATTAAAACACTGACCACGCAAGACGAAAAATGACTACTGAAAAAAAGACACTCGACATCCTCGCCATCAAATCGCTGCTGCCGCACCGCTACCCGCTGCTGCTGGTCGACCGCGTGCTGGACTGGGAAGCGGATAAAACCATCACCGCCATCAAGAACGTGACGGTCAACGAAGAGTTCTTCCAGGGCCATTTCCCGCACAAGCCGGTCATGCCTGGCGTGCTGATGATCGAAGCGCTGGCGCAGACGGCGGCCCTGCTGTCGTTCCTGTCGATGGGCGTGAAACCGGACGAAAATTCGGTCGTGTACTTCGTCGGCATCGACAATGCGCGCTTCAAGCGTCCTGTCGAACCGGGCGACCAGCTGAAGATGGATGTGGAAATCCTGCGCGTCTCGCGCGGCATCTGGAAATACAAGGCCGTCGGTACGGTCGACGGCAAGCTGGCGGTGGAAGCGGAACTGATGTGCACCATCCGCAGCGCGCAAGATGCCAGCCAGTCTGCGAGCCAGCCAGCGGGGCAGTAACATGGCGGCCATCCACTCCACGGCAGTCATCGATCCGAAGGCCGAGCTCGACAGCTCGGTCGAGGTGGGTCCGTACACCATCATCGGTCCGCACGTGCGCATCGGCGCCGGCACCAAGGTTGGCCCGCACGTGGTCGTCGATGGCCACACGACGATCGGCAGCGACAACCACCTGTTCCAGTTTTCCTCCATCGGCGCGCAGCCGCAGGATAAAAAATGGGCGGGCGAGGCGACGCGCCTGGAAATCGGCGACCGCAACACCATCCGCGAATTCTGCACCTTCAACACGGGCACCGTGCAAGGCGGCGGCGTCACGCGCCTGGGCAACGACAACTGGATCTCGGCGTATGTGCACCTGGCGCACGACTGTCTGGTGGGCAACAACACGATTTTTTCGAACAACGCGCAGCTGGCGGGGCACGTGGAAATCGGCGACTGGGTCATCATGAGCGGCTTCGCCAATGTGCACCAGTTCTGCAAGATCGGCGCGCACGCCTTTGTCGGCATGAGCACCAGCCTGACGCAGGACGTGCCACCGTTCGTCCTGTTGAACGGCAACCCGGCGCAGGCCCATGGCGTCAATATCGAAGGCTTGAAACGCCGCGGCTTTACGCGCGAGCAGATCAACGGTATCCGCACCGCGTATAAACTCATCTACCGTTCGGGACTGACCCTGGAAGAATCCAAGGCAGCCCTGTTCGAAGAAGAGGTGGCAGCGTCGCCCGAGGTGGCGGAACACATTCGCGCCATGCGCGAATTCCTTGGCGTGGCGTCGCGTGGCATCGTCCGCTGACCATTCCAGCGGCCTGACGGTCGCCATCGTCGCCGGCGAGGTGTCGGGCGACCTGCTGGCCAGCCGGCTGCTGTCAGGCCTTGTGCCGCAGCTGCCCGGCGCGCGCTTCCACGGCATCGGCGGCGAGCACATGGCCAGGCAGGGTTTTGTTTCCGACTGGCCGCTCGACAAGCTGACCGTGCGCGGCCTGTTCGAGATCATCCCCCGCTACCGCGAGATCAAGGGCATCCAGAACGCGCTGCGCGACCAGCTGCTGGCCGAGCGTCCCGCCGTCTTCATCGGCGCCGACTATCCGGGTTTTAACCTGGGACTGGAACAGCAGCTCAAGGAAGGCGGCATCCCCACCGTGCACTACATCGGGCCGCAGATATGGGCCTGGCGCGGTGGACGCATCAAGAAAATCATCAAGGCCGTCTCGCACATGCTGGTGATCTTCCCGTTCGAGGAAGAGATCTACCGCAAGGCGGGCGTGCCCGTCACCTATGTCGGCCATCCGCTGGCCGAGATGATTCCGTTGCAGCCCGATGAAGCGGCCGCGCGGCGTGTCCTGGGTTTGCCGGAAGACGCGAATGTCGTGACCCTGATGCCGGGCAGCCGCATGGGCGAACTCAAATACAATACGGTGGCTTTCGTGACCGCCTGCAAATTGCTGCTGGCGCGCGACCGCTCCTTGCGTTTCGTCGCCCCCATGGCCGGCGAAAAGCAGCGCCAGTATTTCCTGCAATTGATAGCGGAAGCGGGCTTGCAAGACGTCGAAATATTGCTCACGGACGGCGGCTCGCACACGGCCATCTGCGCCGCCGATGCGGTGCTGGTGGCGTCCGGCACGGCGTCGCTGGAAGTGGCGCTGTACAAGAAGCCCATGGTCATCGCCTACAAGATGATGCGCGCCTCGTGGGAAATCATGCGCCACATGGGCTACCAGCCGTGGATCGGTTTGCCGAACATCCTGGCGCGCGACTATCTTGTGCCCGAGCTGCTGCAAAACGCGGCCAGCCCGGAAGCGCTGGCCGAGGCCATGTGGCAGCAGCTGAGCGACGTGCCGGGCCGTTTGCGCCTGGTGCAGCGCTTCACGGACATGCACCACAGCCTGCTGCGCGACAGCGCGCAGGAAAGCGCCAACGCGGTCATGCAAGTCATCGCCGCCAACCGCAAGTAAGCACCGTTTCAATCGCAGTTCCTACCAAAGATTCAACGTGAAAAATATCTATCCCGGCCTGTTTGACGACTTGCCATTCTCGCTCGATGAAATCATCTGCGGCGTCGACGAGGCAGGCCGCGGTCCGCTGGCCGGCCCCGTGTTCGCCGCCGCCGTGATCCTCGATCCGCACCAGCCCATCGACGGCTTGCGCGATTCGAAAAAACTCAGCGAAGCAAAACGCGACTTGCTGGCGCCGCAGATCAAGGCCAAGGCCCTGGCCTGGGCCATCGCCGAAGCGTCGGAAGAAGAGATCGACCGCCTGAACATTTTGCAGGCGTCGATGCTGGCCATGCGTCGCGCCGTCGAGGCCCTGGCGACCGTGCCGACCCTGGCCCTGATCGACGGCAACCGCTGTCCCGTGATGCCGATACGCGGCATGGCCATCATCGGCGGCGACGACAAGGTCGATTCCATTTCCGCCGCCTCCATCCTGGCCAAGACGGCGCGCGACGCGGCCCTCGTGCACCTGCATGCGGCCTATCCCGAATACTGCTTCGACCAGCACAAGGGTTATGGCACCAAATTGCACCTGGAGCGCCTGCACCTGCACGGCGCCTCGCCCGTGCACCGCCGCTCGTTCGCGCCCGTGCGCAACGTGATCGCCCTGTTCGGCGGACAAGAGGTGGCGGCATGAAGACGGTCACTTCGCGCGACAATGCGCAATACAAGGATTTGCTGAAACTGGCGGGCAGTTCGCAGGCGCGCCGCAAGTCGGGCCGGACCCTGCTCGACGGCGTGCACCTGTGCCAGTCGTATCTGCAGCTGCGCGGCATGCCGGAGCAGTGCATCGTCAGCGAAAGCGCCTTGCAGAATCCGGAAGTGGCGGACATCGTCGGCCAGCTGGAAAGCCAGCGCGCGCATGTACTGGGTTTGCCCGACGCGCTGTACAACGCAGTGAGCCAGGTCGAACACGGCGTGGGCGTGATGTTCCTCATCGAGACGCCGGAACGGGCCGTTACGCAGCCGCTGAGCGTGTCGGCCGTGCTGCTCGATAACCTGCAAGACCCGGGCAACGTGGGGTCGATTTTGCGCAGCGCGGCCGCCGCCGGCATCACGCAGGTGTACTGCAGCGCCGGCACGGCCTTCTGCTGGTCGCCGAAGGTGCTGCGCGCGGCCATGGGCGCGCACTTTGTGCTCGACATCTTTGAAAACGTCGATCTGGCCGCGCTGGTTGCGGGCGCCAAGGTGGCGACCCTGGCCACCAGCGGCTACGCCACGAAGCAGCTGTACGACGTCGACCTGCGCCAGCCCGTCGCCTGGCTGTTCGGCCATGAAGGGCAGGGCGTGGCCGACGACCTGCTGTCGATGGCGACGCACCAGGTGGTCATTCCGCACCTGGGCCAGATCGAATCGCTGAACGTGGCCGCCTGCGCCGCCGTCTGCTTCTTCGAGCAGCTGCGCCAGGGCCGATCCTGAACAGGGTAGCCATGTCTTTTCCTCTGCTTGCCGATGGTGCCGTACGTGATGAGGCCTGGTGGCGTCAGGTCGCCGCGTTTTATCCCGCGCCGCTGGACGCCATCGTCAATCTCGAACATGGCTATTTCGGCGCCATGGCCGCGCCCGTGCAAGCGGCGTTCGAGCAGGCCGTGCGCTACACCAACGAGCAACTGAGTCCCTTCGTGCGCGGCGAGTTTACGCGCACGCATGTGGATATTCTGCGCCAGCGCGTCGCCGCGCTGATCGGCGCGCAGCCGCACGAGATCCTGCTGACCCGCAGCGGCACCGAGTCCATGCAGGTGCTGATTACGCAATACCACGGCCTGGCGCCCGGCGATACGGTTCTATGGAGTAATCTCGATTATCCGGCGATGCGCACGGCCATGCGCTGGCTGGCGCAGCGTCGTGGCGTCACCAGCACGCAAGTCACACTGAGTTTGCCGGTCAGCGATGACGAGATCGTCGCCCGTTACGCGCAAGCCATGTGCCGGGCCGTCAAGCCCAAGTTGCTGCTGCTGTCGCAGGTGGCGCCGGCCAATGGCCAGCAACTGCCGGTCAAGGACATCGTGGCGCTGGCGCGCGAACACGGCATCGACGTGCTGCTCGACAGCGCCCATGCGCTGGGACAGGTCGACGTGGACGTACAGGCCATGGGCGTCGATTTCGCCGGTTTCAATCTGCACAAATGGCTGGGGGCGCCGGCGGGACTCGGTGTCGTGTATATCCGCGCATCGCGGCTGCACAAGATCGAGCCGCATTGTGGCGACGATGATTATCCGCCGGACGATATCCGCAGCCGCCTGCACATGGGCATGCCCCCGATCGGCGCCATTCTGGCCGCGCCCGCCGCGTTGGATTTCCATGCGCGCCTGGGCGGCACGCCGGCCAAGAACGAACGCCTGGCCTGGCTGCGCGATTACTGGGTCAGCCGCGCCGCGCAACTGCCCGGCGTGCGCATGTTGTCTCCGCTCGATGCGAGGCGCGGCACGGCGCTGGTCGCCTTTGCCGTGGACGGCATGAGCGCGCGCGATCTGCAGCAAGGCTTGCTGCAGCGCTTCGGCGTCTTTACCGTGCAGCGCAATATCGGCGATACCGATGTGGTGCGCGCCACGGTCGCCATCACGACCACCACCGGTGAACTCGATCAGCTCGTGGCCGCGTTGACGGTGCTGTCCAGCGAGGAGAACTCCAGCGTGGCGTACACCTGACAAAACCGTAACGAGCGGAAGGAAGAGGTGATCGAGAAGCGCAACCGTACTAAAGTACGGTGAGCATCGCAGGCCACCTATACCGACGCGCAGCAGGTTTGGTCAGGTGTTCTCAGTATTCGCGGCGGTTCGGCTTGATCTCCTGGAGGATCGTCGTGGAGATTTCCTCGATCGACTTGGTGGTCGACGACAGCCAGCGGATACCTTCGCGTTTCATCATTTTTTCCGCCTCGTTGACCTCGTAACGGCAATTTTCGATGGCCGCATACTTGCTGCCTGCGCGTCTTTCGTTGCGTATTTCCGACAAACGTTCGGGCGTAATGCTCAATCCGAAAATTTTATTCTTAAATTCCAGCAGGGCGGAAGGCAGCTTGTCGCGCTCGAAATCGTCGGGAATCAGCGGATAATTGGCCGCCTTGATGCCATATTGCATGGCCAGATACAGGCTGGTCGGGGTCTTGCCAGAGCGCGAAACACCCACCAGAATGACGTCGGCCGAGGACAGGTTCTTGTGCGACTGGCCGTCGTCGTGCGCCAGCGAATAGTTGATCGCCTCGATGCGGTTCTTGTATTCCTCGCTGTCGACGATGTTGTGCGAGCGGCCGATGGTATGGGTCGACATCACGCCCAGTTCCTGCTCCAGCGGAGCGACAAAGGTCTGGATCAGGTCCATGTGCATGCCGCTGGACTTGCGGATCACTGCCGACAGGTCGTTCTTCACCAGGGTGGAGAAAATGATCGGGCGCTGGCCGTCGCTGGCGAAGGCTTCGTTGATCTTGCGCGCCGCCTCGTAGGCCTTGTCCATGGTATCGATGAAGGGCAGGCGGATCTGGCGGAAGCGCAGATCGAACTGCGTCAGCACCGAGTGGCCGAACGTCTCGGCGGTGATGCCGGTGCCGTCGGAAACGAAGAAAACGGTGCGGGCCGCGGAGGGCAGAGGAGGGCGTGGATCTTGTGTCATGGGTTTTCGGATCAAGATTGTGCGTCGTCAATTTGCGCCGCACAAGGTAAAATGGCTGTAACGGTATGATTGTGCTGCACGACGCCAAGAATAACAAGAAGACTGTCTGTGCGCCGCGCGTAAAGATTTCTATCATCAGTAAGGGTGTCATTATGACCAACGCAGTATCGCAACAGCAGGAAGACAAGGACGCGGTGTATGTTGCCTCGTTCGAGCATTTGCGCATGACGGATGTCGAATCCGTCGGCGGCAAGAACGCCTCCCTGGGCGAAATGATCAGCCAGCTGGCGGAAGCCGGCGTGCGCGTGCCCGGTGGCTTTGCCACCACGGCGCAGGCATTCCGCGATTTCCTGTCGTATAGCGCCAATGGCGGCTTGCCGCTGGCCGAACGCATCGCCCAGCGCCTCGAAGGGCTGAACATCGATGACGTGCGCTCGCTGGCGCAAGCCGGTGCCGAGATCCGTCAATGGATCGTGGAAACGCCATTCCAGCCACGCCTGGCCGCCGAAATCGACCAGTTCTACGCCAAGCTGGTGGCCGATTCCGACACGGAAATGTCGTTTGCCGTGCGTTCCTCCGCCACTGCGGAAGACTTGCCGGACGCGTCTTTTGCTGGTCAGCAAGAAACCTTCCTGAACGTGGTCGGCATCGACAACGTGCTCGAGGCCATGAAACAGGTGTTCGCCTCGCTGTACAACGACCGCGCCATCTCGTACCGCGTACATAAAGGCTTTACGCACGCGGAAGTGGCCTTGTCGGCCGGCGTGCAGCGCATGGTGCGTTCCGACCTGGGCGCGGCCGGCGTGATGTTCACCATCGATACGGAATCGGGCTTCAAGGACGTGGTCTTCGTCACCTCCAGCTATGGTCTGGGCGAAACCGTGGTGCAGGGCGCCGTCAACCCCGACGAATTCTATGTGCACAAGCCGATGCTGGAAAAAGGCAAGTCGCCTGTGATCCGCCGCAATATCGGCTCGAAGCTGCTGAAGATGGAATTTACGAACGAAGCGAAAGCTGGCCGTTCCGTGAAAACCGTCGACGTGCCCGTCGAAATGCGCAACCGCTACTCGCTGAACGACAGCGAAGTGGTGGAACTGGCAAAGTATGCCGTCATCATCGAGAACCACTACGGCCGTCCGATGGACATCGAGTGGGGCAAGGATGGCCGCGACGGCAAGCTGTACATCCTGCAAGCGCGTCCCGAGACCGTCAAGTCGCAGCAAAAGGCGACCGACGTGCAAGAGCGCTTCAAGCTGAAAAGCACGGGTACCGTGCTGACATCGGGCCGCGCCATTGGCCAGAAGATCGGCGCCGGCCCCGTGCGCGTGATTCACGACCCGGCCGACATGGAGCGTGTGCAGCCAGGCGACGTGCTCGTTGCCGACATGACGGACCCGAACTGGGAGCCGGTCATGAAGCGCGCATCGGCCATCGTCACCAACCGCGGCGGCCGTACTTGCCATGCTGCAATTATCGCCCGCGAACTCGGCGTGCCGGCCGTCGTCGGCTGCGGCGACGCGACCGACGTGCTGAAAGACGGCACGTTTGTCACCGTCGTGTGCTCCGAAGGCGACGAAGGCAAGATCTACGATGGCTTGCTGGAAACGGAAGTGTCGGAAGTGTCGCGCGGCGAATTGCCGAAGCTCGACACCAAGATCATGCTCAACGTGGGCAATCCGCAGCTGGCGTTCGACTTCCAGTCCGTGCCGAATGCGGGCGTGGGCCTGGCGCGTCTGGAATTCATCATCAATAACAATATTGGCGTGCATCCGCGCGCGATCCTCGAGTACCCGAACATCGATGCCGACCTGAAAAAGGCCGTGGAGTCGGTGGCGCGCGGTCACGCTTCGCCGAAGGCGTTCTACATCGACAAGCTGGCCGAAGGCATCGCCACCATCGCCGCCGCGTTCTGGCCGAAAAAAGTCATCGTGCGCCTGTCCGACTTCAAGTCGAACGAGTACAAGAAGCTGATCGGCGGCTCGCGCTACGAACCGGACGAGGAAAACCCGATGCTGGGCTTCCGCGGCGCGGCGCGCTACCTGTCGGCCGACTTCTCCGAAGCGTTCAACATGGAATGCGAAGCGATGAAGCGTGTGCGCAACGACATGGGCCTGACGAACGTGGAAATCATGGTGCCATTCGTGCGCACCCTGGGCCAGGCCGAGAAAGTCATCGACCTGCTGGCAAAGAATGGCCTGAAGCGCGGCGAGAACGACCTGCGCGTCATCATGATGTGCGAAGTGCCGTCGAACGCCATCCTGGCCGACCAGTTCCTCGACCATTTCGACGGCTTCTCGATCGGTTCGAACGACCTGACCCAGCTGACCCTGGGCCTGGACCGCGATTCCGGCATGGAATTGCTGGCCGCCGACTTCGACGAGCGCGATCCTGCCGTGAAAGCCCTGCTGGCCCTGGCCATCAAGGCTTGCCTGGCACGCGGCAAGTACATCGGTATTTGCGGCCAGGGTCCTTCCGACCACCCTGACTTCGCCGTCTGGCTGATGGAGCAGGGCATCGAATCGATGTCGCTCAATCCCGACTCGGTGATCGACACCTGGCAAAAGCTCGCTGCGCTGAAAGCGTAAGCATCTTTATCGCCGTCTGAAAACCCGCTGCCGCTCACCCGGCAGCGGGTTTTTTTATGCCTGCCATGCGGCGCACGGCAGTATCCGATGGGCTTGCGCCAGATCAGCTAAAATGATTCCACCAATACATTGAAACGGGAGTTCACATGGCAAGCAAGAAACCGAGCAAAGTTGCAAAGATCGACATCGGCATTTCCGAGGCGGACCGCGCGAAGATTGCGGAAGGCCTGTCCGGCCTGCTGGCCGACAGCTACACCTTGTACCTGATGACCCATAATTTTCACTGGAACGTCAAGGGGCCGATGTTCAACACCCTGCACCTGATGTTCATGACGCAATACACGGAACAGTGGGCCGCGCTGGACCTGATCGCCGAGCGCATCCGCGCCCTCGGCTATCCGGCGCCGGGCACCTACAAGGAATTCGTCAAGCTCGCTTCGATCAAGGAAATTGACGGCGTGCCGCCGGCGCTGGACATGGTCAGCCATCTGGTGTCGGCACAGGAAGCGACCGCGCGCACGGCGCGCCGCCTGTTCCCGCTGCTGGAAAAAGCCAATGACCAGCCGACGGCCGACCTGATTACGCAGCGCCTCGATTTGCATGAGAAGACGGCGTGGATGCTGCGCAGCCTGCTCGAGGAATAAATCCCCTATGGCGGTGCTAATTCCCCCGTGGCTATTGACGCCATCCGGAATTGCGTTAGACTGCTTGCATATAGGTGTTTGGCAAGAATAATATCAGGCAGTACAGCGCATTAAACCCCGTCGCTTATATAGGCTGCGGGGTTTTTTATTTTCGGATTCACAAAGATGGAGGCATCATGGCTGAATGGGTAGGCTGGTTTGTAGCGGCTGGCGCGGTATTGATCCTGGAGCTGTTTACGGGCACGTTTTATTTGCTGATGATCGCCATCGGCGTCAGTGCCGGAGGATTGGTGGCGCTGGCGGGCGGAAATGGCAGCTGGCAGGCCCTGACGGCCGCGATTGTCGGCGTGGCGGCCACCCTGTTATTGCGGCGCAGCCGTTTTGGCAAGGCGGCGCGGCGCGATGCGGCGCAGGATCCGAATGTGAATCTCGATATCGGCCAAAGCGTGGTGGTCGCGCATTGGGTCGATGGCGCGGCGCGCGTCATGTATCGCGGCGCCTTGTGGGATGTGGAACTGATTCCCGGCAGCGATACGCAGGCCGGTCATTACACCATACGTGCCGTGCGTGGCAGCCGTTTGATAGTTGGATAACCTGGAGAATAGATTATGGAAGTAAGCATCGGAAGCGTGTCGCTGATCTTGTTATTGCTGGCGTTGGTATTTGTCTTCAAGACGGTCAATGTCGTGCCGCAGCAGCATGCCTGGGTGGTGGAACGCCTGGGCAAGTTCCATGCGGTATTGGGTCCTGGCCTGAATATTGTCGTGCCTTTTGTTGACCGTATCGCTTACAAGCATGTGCTCAAGGAAATTCCACTCGACGTGCCGCCGCAGGTGTGCATTACGCGCGACAATACGCAATTGCAGGTCGATGGCATTTTGTATTTCCAGATTACCGATGCCATGCGGGCTTCGTATGGTTCGTCGAATTATATTGCCGCCATTACGCAACTGGCGCAAACGACCTTGCGCTCGGTGATCGGTAAGATGGAACTCGACAAGACATTTGAAGAACGCGACCATATCAATACGGCCATCGTGAATGCCATCGATGAATCGGCGGCGAATTGGGGCGTCAAGGTATTGCGCTATGAAATCAAGGATTTGACGCCGCCCAAGGAAATCCTGCATGCGATGCAGGCGCAGATTACGGCCGAGCGCGAAAAGCGCGCGCTGATTGCCGCCTCGGAAGGGCGCAAGCAGGAGCAGATCAATATCGCCAGCGGCGAGCGCGAAGCGGCCATCGCCCGCTCCGAAGGCGAAAAGCAGGCATCGATCAACCGCGCCGAAGGCCAGGCCACGGCCATCGTCGCGCTGGCGCAGGCCAGCGCCGAGGCGCTGCGCCAGGTGGGGGCCGCCATCCGCGAGCCGGGCGGCGAAGATGCCGTCAATCTGAAAGTAGCCGAGCAGTATGTGGGCGCCTTCGCGCAATTGGCGAAAACGAATAACTCGATTATCGTCCCGGCCAATCTTGGTGATATGAGCGGTTTGATCGCCACGGCGATGCAGGTGGTGAAAACGCAGAAGCCGAAAGGCGGCGTGGCTATTCCCTGATTGCCTGCTGACTGGATCAATAGCAAGTTGGTTGTCAATACTGCCCGCTGTATAGCGGGCAGTTTGCATTTGCGTCGCCCTGATTATCTGGCAGCAGCGGAGTGGGGAGTATCTGTGGCTGAGTGTGTAACGCTGAAAATATTTTCTTCATGCTATGCTGTGCGCACTTTCGGGATTATGTGTTGTCGCGCGGCGCTTGGAGCTGATGCGTGATAGGCGATAGTATTGGCCCTATGTCTATTTTGAATTGCTATTTTTAATTACTATAAATTGCAATGAAACAAAAAGTATTGCAAAATAAATGCGGCCGATGACGTTGTATTGAATCGTTGCCGCACAAAGCAGGGCTACTTGCGCAGACGGCCCATGTGCGATGTCCGCCCCCTTGATTGAAGAATCGCATCGCTTGAAAGCCGGGGAAATGAGGCTTTGAGTAAAAGAATTGTAAAAAACAATCAAATCTTCAGAAAAATCACCTCAGTCGCGTTACAATTGGATAGAATTTAACTGTTCAGTTATATTTTTCAACCCACACAAGGAAATATCATGGATCTGTCCAGCTTATCCCTGTCCGAACTGCGCACCTTGCAGGACGACATCAAGAAGCAAATGAAAAAACGCGAACAGGACGATCTGTCCAAAGCGCGCGAACAAATTTTGGCGATCGCCCAGAGCGTCGGCGTTTCCGTAAAAGATCTGGTGGGCACGGGTATCCGCGCTAAAACCGGCACGGTTGCGGTGCGCTATCGCAATCCGGATGATGCGACGCAACAATGGACTGGCCGTGGCCGTCAACCGAAATGGGTCAAAGAATGGACCGATTCGGGCAAGTCGCGTGATCTGCTGAAGGTGTAATGTAGTAATACGCCATTCATTCGGATGCTTGTCCTGTGCGGTAGGGCAGGTGTGATACAAGGCAGTATGCAAGCATCCGGAACTTTCCTCGTTTATTGTCGTTGGCCAGACAGGTCAAGCTGACGTACATTGCTTATTTCCATGGTATTTTCTCCAATACCAGTCTATTCCCGCCTTATCTCTTTTCTTCCCTGTTTTATTCCATCGCGCCGAGTTTTCTTTCCGCTTGCCGCAGGCAATCGACAAAATAAAACCCGGCATATAGCCGGGCTTGTTGGTATTGGCGCAGCACGCTGCGCGCAGTGCCGGATCAGCGGCGGTGCGACTTCATTGCCGCCTGCACTTCGCGTGCGCCATCACGGTCGCGTTCCGCCGCCCGCTTGTCGTGCTGCTTCTTGCCTTTGGCCAGGCCGATTTCGCATTTCACGCGGCCGCCCTTGTAGTGCAGGTTGAGCGGTACCAGGGTGTAGCCGGAGCGTTCCACCTTGCCGATCAGTTTATCCATTTCCGTGCGGTGCAGCAGCAGCTTGCGCGTGCGTACGGCTTCCGGATGGATATGGGTAGAGGCGGTCGGCAGGGCGCTGATATGCGCGCCGAACAGGAAGAGTTCATCGCCGCGGACGACGACGTAGGCTTCCTTGATTTGTACGCGGGCGTCGCGGATGGCTTTGACTTCCCAGCCTTCCAGCACGATGCCCGCTTCGTAGCGATCCTCGATAAAGTAGTCGTGGAAGGCTTTTCTGTTGTCTGCTATGGTCATGAGATGGTAAATGTGCGCGGGTCGGTTAAACTACTGTCTCGCGCAAGCGCGATAAAATCAAATGTATCCAACATCATAGCAAATGGTTCTTCAATGGCAGTAGTACATAAATCAGTTTTTCTCGGCTATAGCGCCGAACAAATGTTCGCGCTGGTGGCGGCGGTGGAGGATTATCCCAAATTCCTGCCCTGGTGCGGTGCGGTCGAGATTCGCGAGCGGGGCGAGAACACGGTGGTCGCCAGCGTGGGCATACATTACCACGGCGTGCGCCAAAGCTTCACCACGTCCAACGAGAACGTGCCGCCCACTTCTATCAAGATGAAGCTGGTGGACGGTCCTTTCAAGACCCTCGATGGCGTGTGGACCTTCAAGGCCCTGCGCGAAGACGCCTGCAAGATCGAACTGGACCTGCACTACGAGTTTTCCAGCCGTGTACTGGAGCAGATCATCGGCCCCGTCTTCGGCATGATCGCCAACAGCATGGTCGACTCGTTCTGCAAGCGCGCGGAGACAGTGTATGGCTGAGGCCAGCATCCACGTGCAAGTCTGCCATGCCTTGCCGGATAGCAGCTTCCTGCGCGCCTTGACGGTGCCTGCCGGCACCACCATCGAACAGGCGGTGGCGCAGAGCGGCTTGCTGCAGGCCATCCCCGGCATCGACCTTGCCGTGAATATGGTGGGCATCTATGGCAAGAAGAAGCCGCTCGATACGGTATTGCGCGAACATGACCGGGTGGAAGTGTACCGTCCCTTGCAGGCGGACCCGAAAGAGGCGCGCCGGCGCAGGGCTGGCGGCAAGCCTGCCAAGGCTTAGCTGCCGAGCGCATCTGCGCGCAGCTGCAAGCCCAGCGCGCGCGTCACCTTCAGGATCGTGGCAAAGCTGGGATTACCTTCGCCGGACAGCGCCTTGTACAGGCTTTCCCTACCCAGGCCAGTATCCTTGGCCAATTGCGTCATGCCGCGTGCCTTGGCGATATTGCCAAGCGCCTTGGCGATAAACGATGCGTCGTCGCCAGCTTCTTCAAGGCAGGCTTCAAAGTAGGCGAGTATATCTTCTTCGGTCTTCAAATGCTGTGCGCTATCCCATTTGCTGAGTTTCTGTGTCATGGCAATCTCTTAGAGTTGTTGCGCCAGTCGCAGCGCGATCTTGATATCTTTCGCCTGTGTGGATTTATTTCCGCCCGCCAGGAGGATGACGATTTCCATGCCGCGCTGCGTGAAATAGACGCGGTATCCTGGGCCGTAATCGATACGCATTTCCAGCACGCCATGTCCGACAAGCTTGCAATCGCCAAAGTTGCCATCTTCGGCACGGTCGATACGCGCCTGGATGCGAAAAAAGGCGCGTCTGTCCGTCAGATTGCTGAACCAGTTGTCAAAGGTCGCAGTGGTCAGGACGCTTTTCTATATCGAGTGTATTATTTGGGATACATAAAGGCAAGCAAATAAATCAAATTCAAGCAAAGTTATCGTGACTTTTGTAAAGGTTTAGGACAAGAACCAAGAATTTCCGTATAACTTGCTTCGTGCAGCGGGGAGCTAGGATTTATGCGGGTTGCAGGCCCGCGCTTGTTTTTGTGGGCGAAACGTGGGCGAAAATCAAGCCGCGCCTGTTTTCCGGTCATCGGTCATTTTGAGGTATGGATCAGGCAACACTCCGCCTTCCTGCTCCAGCCAGCGCCCATAGGTTCGGGTGATCATCGTCGTATCTGTATGCCCCATCTGCTTTGCCACGTACATCGGATTTACACCTGTCGAAAGTAATGTTGACGCGAAGGTATGGCGCGTTTGATACGGATTCCGGTACCGCACTTTCCCCTTTTTGATCATCTGCGCCCAGAACAGGCTCAAGCGCTGCGTATTGTCCCAGCCTTCACCTGTGGCTGGATCCTGAAACACCAAACCACCAGCAAGGAAACTATGTTGTTTCTGTGCAACCAACGCCTCAACGGCACCGCGGCGAAGCTCCACCAGGCGCCGGCCGGCGCGGGTCTTCAGTTCCTCGCGGGAAATGCCCATCACGCGTGACCGTTCGACCTTCGCCTTGAAGGCAGTCCAATCGATTGAATCCCAGCGTAGGGCAATGTATTCGCTTGGGCGCATACCAGTGTAAAAGGCAAATTGAAAGACATTTCTGGCTTGGCCTTGGGCGGCTCCGAGGATCGCCCCGATCTCTTGCGCAGAAAATGGGTCTACCTCGTATTCATTCCTGTAAGCGTCGCGGTCCAGTGTTTTGTGCAGTTTGACTCGGTCAAGCGGGTTGCTATCAATTAGATCATCGTTTATTGCAAGCTCCAGAGCGCCTCGTAAGGGGATTAGAACCTGGCGAACGGAAGTAGCCTTGAGCGAGAGATCAACGATCCAGGTGCGTAGTGCCGCAGGAGTAAGTGCAGAAAGTAAGGTATCCCCCCATTGCCCCAACAGAACTTTTTCATATACGCGCTTGTAGCTTTTCAAAGTGCTGGGCGCGAGGATGCGCTCATAAATTTCGAATTGCTGAATAAGCAGGTCACCAACGGTTACGTTCTTGCCCCGGGGTTGCAATCCGAACTTTTTCAACTGCATCGATTCGGGAAAGTACTTGGCATAGCTGAAATTACCCAGCGCAATTGCGTTCAGGATTTCGCCGCGCAGCCGCTCCGCATATTTGATATTTGCCTTGCTGTGCGCGAGTTTAAGCGTTTCCCTGCACTCGGTGCCCCGGTACATAAATTTTATGCGGATCGATTCGCTTTGGACGCCCGACCGGAGTTCGATGCCTGGCGGGCTGGACTTGTTTGTTCCCATTTTGCTACCCATTCTTCTACTGCCGGCAGGTTGATCCAAAGCCGGCCATCCACAATTTTGCATTGATTGCCGTCGAGCCACTTGCCAGCCTTGCGGCGGGCCTGCACGGAATCGACAGAATCTCCTGATATTTCGACGTAGCGCTCCAGCTTTACCCAAGTAAGGGGCTGGTGCGCACGCTCGATTGCGGCAACCATTCTGGCCACCACGTCGTGTTCGCTCATGTTCATGGCACGCTCCCATCCGCCTTACTGACAGCGATAGCGGCCAAACCAACAACTCGCGTTGGCGTCTTGATGTACCCGCTGTTCATTTCCACGTTTTCCAGGCTCTCGTGGCTGTAGACGACGCGGCCATTCAGATCTAACGCGGCGTAAAGGACTGCATGCGGGTTTGCTTCGCCCTGAATCGCTGGGGCGGCCGGCGCTGCAGCGATCATGGCGCGGAACACAGCATTGCCTGTCCAAATTTTATTGATGGCCGTGGTGTCGATCCGCACAGCCTGCGCGCCAGCGGCCTGCATGGCGTCATTTGGCTCGGCGAGCACCAGCTTCCAGCCATCCGGCACGGCCAGGTGCTGAGGCACTGCGGCCCCCGAAGGGGGAGCACCTTGCTCCAGCGCGTCAATACTAGCGTTGTTGTTCATTCTGCATGCTCCAAAAAGGTTATCTCGCAGGGCTGGCGCGGTGTCGCATCGCCCATCAGGTAAATCACGGAAGACACGCCGCCGCCCAGGACCTGGGCGCCCATGGCGCGCAGGTGGTGCTGCTTGCCGTCGAATAGCACGGGCTGGCAGGTGTGGATCGCGCGCAGCACGGCCCGGTCCAGCTTGTAGGCTGCCTCGGCCGGGGTTTCCGGCGCGGGCGTTGGGCCGCGGCTGCTCATTGCGCTGCTGGAGCACGGTGCGCGAACCATGCCACGGGACCATCGTTCTCTTCGTCGTACAGCGCAAGGAGGAACCAGCCTAGGCCTGGCGCCGTGGGATTCCAGTCCACCAATGCGCTGGGGTCGCCATCACCTTCCAGATAGCGTTCTGCCAAGTCGGGCGCGTCGCCATCCATCCACACGCGCTGGACCTCCAGCCCCTGGGCGTCTATCCATTCCTTGAATTTGGCCGCATCGCCTTCGTCAAAGGGTGGCAGATCAGGATGCTCATACCAGCCTTGAGCATCGCGTATGACTGGTGCCGCTTCAATTATCTTTTTCATATTCGCCTTTCAGGTTGTCGCGGCCAGGACGCCCGCCAGGGTCGCCGCCACGTAAATCAGGAACAGGGCCGCCGCGACGCGCGCGGCGCCTGGGCTGCGTTCGCTGCTCGGCACTTCGTCGTTGTCGGTCATGCCGCCTCCGTGGTGGGCATCTTGATGCCGCGCCAAGCATAGAATGCTGGCCTGTCAGTAGGCGAGATGCGCATGTAGTCTTCGCCGAACGTAAAGGTCGCGTCGTACTGCGCCCCTGGAAACTTGAAGTAGAGGAGCGCCTGGGCGTGGCCCAGCCTGTCGGGCCCCTGCAGTGGCGCGCGGCTTACCCAGATGCTGCCGATCTTGCAGTCTGGATACTTGACCGCAAAGAACTCTATCAGGGCCGCCTGGGCCGCCTTTTGCGCGCGCCGCTCGACAAACTCCCGCATTACGCAGCTCTGGCTGCAGTAGACGGCATCGCCGTCCGTGATGACTTCCAGGTGCTCGTGCTCTTCACCTTCGTCCTCAGCTTCCTGCTGCATGTCGTCGCTGACGCGCCGGCTGCAGTGATGACACTCGAACCACCATCCATGCTTGATCAGCACGGTCTTCGGCACCGGGCCGGGTGCGTACTGGTCGAATTGCGGGCGGCGGTTGCAGGATTCGACTTCGCTGAAGGAGCAGTCCAGTTCATTTCCACCCTCACGCCGCGCGGTGGCGCTGTCGCTTGCGAAGGTGATGACGCAATGACCCTCGTCAGGCTCCCGCACTTCATAGGCAAGAAGGCGCTTCATGGCGTCACCCGCTTGAATTCAATCGCCCACACCCACGGGTTGGCATCCCAGCTGCCGGCGCCGTTGATCTTCTCCCACAGGTCGTAATAGGCGGTGTAAGCGTCCGGCCGTGCGAATGCGCCGGGGTAGCCTTCCCAGCCGGGCAAGCCACGCATGAAGGAATCGGTGAATTTGTGTACGCCTTCCGCGATTGCATCCGCCTCGCTGCAGTCGTTCAGCCGCTCGACGCGCACCGACACGATCTCCAGCAGGATGCGGCTGGCGCGCCGGGGCATGTGGATGGAGGGATGCCACGCCGAACGCGGGTCGCCATCACCATCGTCATCGCCGGACCATTCAAAGGCACCGTCAGCCGCATAGATCACATGGCCAGAGTAGTAGCCTTGGCCGAATGGCATTTCGCTGATTGCCGTCGCAGGGCGATCAGGCGCCCAATCAATCAGATTGCAGGCCTCATCCCATGCGTGACTGATGACGCCCCACGTCTCGCGCACCCAGATGCGATCGCCTGGCTGGCCATAGGGGCAATGCGCGACCATGCCGCCCGCATAGGTGGCCGCGCCATCAATAACCGATTGCGGCGCAGGCGCCGCCAATCCGACTTTCTTGACGATGCGCCGCGTCTGCGTCTTGCTGCCGTCGAGCAAGGCGCGCACCATGGGCGCGTTGAATAGAATAGGGTGCTCTTTGCTCATGCTACAATTTCCTTATGAAAAAAATAACCAGAAAAAAATTAGCTGTCAGTGTTATGGTGACAATATTTCTTGTATTCCTGATCGCTGGATTTGGCATTGCGGTTCGTTGCAAAGGTTTTGGCTCATCCGAGGCTGCAGGATGGGCGCAAGCGATCGGTTCGTTCGGCGCGATTGTGGGTGCGGTTTATATAATGAACAGCCAGTTCCGTGATGCCACGTATCGAGCTAAAGAAGCACGTTCCACTGAGCTGGGTAATTTGCTAAAGGCAGTCGGCTCCGAAATTTCCGCATTCGAGAAAATGTTGTCAGTTATACAGTCAGACATGACCAACAATCCAAGCATGGTTTTTAGTGGACGCTATCAAATGGTTTACCCTGAAATCCTTGCTAGCTTCCCAATTTATGAGGCTTGCGCTCTTGAAATTGGGAAAATTGAAAATGATGTGTTCCGAAATGAAATTGTTGAAACGTATGCCGAGATACGTGCATTTCTTGCTGCCCTTAATAAAAACAGTACCTTTGCTGAGAGAGTTCCAATGAATGAAGCTCCCTCGGGTGATGTGGCAGTCGCGCTGGCTCATCTAGGGCCAAAACTTCAGCGGCAGTTGGAATCGCTTTCTGTACAGTTGGCTCGTCTTAAAGTGACGATCGCTAGTACTCGCGACAGCTAATTCGTGCCCTGAGTTGTCAGCACCGTGCGATTGCCGTTCGATGCCATTCCGCTCACCACGCCCTGCGCCTCCATCGCCTCGATCAGCCGGGCCGCACGGTTGTAGCCGATGCGCAGGTGGCGCTGCACCAGTGATATCGATGCTCGCTGCTGGGTGCGCACTACCTCGACGGCCTGGTCGTACAGCGGATCGCTCGCGCTGCCGTCGCCGGGCAGCACGGCGCCTGCCGCTTCGCCATTCAGCTGCAGCGCCGGCCGCTGCTGGCGGACAGGGGCATCGCCCGCAGCCGGCCGTGGGCTCGGTTCCATGATCTCAACGGCGGCTACCAGCAGCAGGTCGGCGGATTGTGAGCCGCCAGGAAGCTCCTTGGCCAGCGTCTGCGCCGATTTAATCGCGCCCTCGGCGGTTTGCTCCATGTGCTCGCGCACGCGGGCAACGGCTGGCTGCACGGTGCTGTCATACAGCTCGTTGAGCACATCGCGATAACGGGCGCGAAGCTTGTACAGATCGGCAGTCAAGTTCACGGCTCGCTCGATCTTCTGCTGGCCGGCAGCAGCCGGGCCCGCTGCTTGCGTCTCCACGTCGGCCTCGCCGCCCAACGCGTCGACCAGATCGGCCAGTAGCTTGGCCAGCTCGCTCGCCATCAGCGCGAAGTCGCCGTCGAAGCGCTCGTCGTCGTTGCGCGTGGCGCTTTCCTTGATGATCTCCAGCGGCTTGATGGACTTGATGGCCAGGCTCTCGTCCAGCACGAAGCTGATCTTGTCACTCCAGGTCATGGCCAGGCGAGTGCATTGCTTGCCGGCGGCGATATGGCGGCGGATATGGCAGCAAGACCTATCAGGAGTTCCTGCCACTATTCGAGCAGGTCGAGTTCAAATTCGTCTACACCGCCACGCCGTCGCCGAACCGCTTCAAGGAACTGATCCACTATGCCGGCTTCCTGGGTGTGATGGACACTGGGCAGGCCCTGACACGCTTCTTCCAGCGCGACAGCGAGAAGGCCGGCAAGGGAAGGAGACTCTTGTCGAGCAAACCCAGCTCGACCCCGTGAAAACGATTTTCGCCTACTGGCAGAAAATCATGGACTCGCCCAAGTCCATTCTCGACGACAAGCGCAAGCGGTTGATAGCCAAGGCGCTCAAGGGCTACTCGCCGGCTGATATCTGCAAGGCCATCCGTGGCTGCTCGAAGACGCCGCACAACATGGGGCAGAACGACGCCCAAACGAAGTACAACGGCCTGGGCCTGATCCTGCGTGACGCGGACCACATCGACCGCTTCATCCGCAACGATGCTGGCCAGGCCCGCGCCAGCGCCGGCAACGAGTCGATCGAGCAGACGAATGCCCGCGTGATGCGCGAGCTGATGGGCACTGTCGCTCCGGTCCGCGACATCATCGATGCGGTGCCAGCATGAACGCCGCCGACGCGCCACGCTTCATGCAGCTGCTGGCCGAGACGTTGGCCGCCTACGGCAAGCCGTTGCCCGAGCCTGCAATGTCCCGCGCCTGGCTGGCCAACCTGGAGCCTTACCCGCTGCGCACGGTCGCGGCCGCCATGCAGGCCTACCGTGACGAGAACGGCGAATTTGCGCCGGTACCGGCTGGCATCGCAAAGCGCTGCAAGCTCAAGCGCCTGTGCGCTGCAGAAGATCGCGGGCAACGTCGAAGACGCCGGTGACCAGGCGCTGCAATTCATGGCTGAATGGGTGGGGGAGGCAGAAGGCGGCCATATCACCATTTTCAAAGACTTCGGCGCCACTTCGTTGGCTGCCGCCAGTGCAGAGCTACTTTTCAAAGGTGCATCGAGCGGCCTGCTGTCGGCCGAGAGCTACTTCAATGAACTCAAGCGTCGCGGCATCCTGTCGCCGGATCTAGATTGGGAATCGGAACGAGCGAAGATCAAGCCACCCAAAGTTGGACGAGGCAGTTAGGGAGAAAAAGCACCAAGAGTCAGAGTTGGTATTTCGATTTCAGACACATGTTGCGCTTCGTTCTAACGGGGGAACGCTAAAATTGTTGCCGCGCGGGAATAGTGGCATAATAACAGCGTCGAAATTTCTAATTTTATGATATGACTGTTGGAGCAGTGCCAGATGGCTTTATCTTGTCTTTGCAAATCATTGCCTCGGGAATGATGGGGGCGGATTATTTTTTTGATCCTGATCAAAGAGATAATATCAATATTTGGATAAATCGAAAGGCCAAGAATTTTCAATTGCGAGCAGAGTCGAACTGGAAGTTGTCGTATCAAGAGATTTTTGTTAATAATCGGATCAAGCTCGCAATAACTTTATTCCTGTTTATTGCGTCCTTGGGAATGATGTTTTCGAAAGAGTATGTTGTGGAAAAATTTGGGCTGTGGGGCGCAGCAGTACCGGCAGCGGGTATAATTTTTTTCATGTTATCGGTTGCTATATTCTCTAGAAATGTATCGAATCATATATTTACGGCGATGTTTTCGTTAATTTTCTGGATAATGTCTTTTTTTGTGAGTTATTGTAAAAAGGGCGCTATCTTTGGAGTGGGATTCCTTTTTCTTTTGTTCTCATTCCTTTGCCGCTATCTAAATCTTCCCTAATATGTATTTCTGAATTGAAGCCGCCTTTAAATATGGCGGCTTTTTTTATGTCACAAGTGACGACGCATGGAAACTTCATTGCAAGTTGCTGGCTGTGCGTGGGCCGCTTGGATCGGCTTCAACCTGCTGATGGTCGCTCTCGCGGCGACCGTCCTGCCGGTTCACCAGGTGCACTTCGACGGATTCCGCGCGCGTCTGCCGGCCCCATTGCCCACGCAGTTGGCGCAAGCTGAGATTGCCGCCGTCGTAGCTCACGAGCATGGCCACGGCCACCACCTGCATATCTGGACCAACCTGCTGCTGCGATGCCTGCTGTTGACTCCCGGGCCGCAGCGCCGGCGCCGACAGGAAATCGAAGCCGACGACTATGCCGTCGCGGGCGGGCACGGCGCCCACCTGGCCAGTGCGCTGCGCAAGCTGTCGAACCATCCTGACGATGTATCAGGGGCCGAGCGCCTGGAGTGCATGTAACAAAAACGATTTCACCGACCGCCCTCGAGGCGGTTTTTTATTGCCGCAAGCGGACGCGACGCGGTGCACGGCCGGAAGGCCACAAATAGGGCGGATGCCCGGAAAGCTCTCAAATGAAACTGAAACTCGACGCAAATGGCAACGCAGTGCTGCAAGACGGCAAACCTGTCTACATTCTTGAAGACGGCCGCGAAGTTGCGCACGACGCCGCCGCGACCGTGGCGAAGATTTCCAGCTTGAACGGCGAGGCTATGAGCCATCGCCAGGCAAAAGAGGCTGCCGAAGCCGCGCTGAAGCCATTCAAAGATGCCGGTATCGAAGATGCCGCCGCCGCTGCTGTTGCACTGCAAACCATGGCAAATATCAATTCCGGCGACCTGACCACGGCTGCCAAGGTGCAAGAGATCAAGGATGCTGCGACGCGCTCGGCGAACGAGGCGGTCGCTGCGGCGACCCGCGCGGCCGAAGAAAAGCAGCGCACGCTGACCGAGCAGAACACGAAGCTTACCAATGACCTAAACGATCACATCATTGGCGGCTCGTTTTCGAGCTCCAAATTCATTTCCGAGAAACTGGCTATCCCGGCTGACATGGCGCGGACCTTCTTCGGCAGTCGTTTCAAGGTCGATGGCGGCAAGCTCGTTCCGATGGACCAACAGGGCAATCCGATTTTCTCGTCCACGAACCACGGTAACCATGCCGACTTCGATGAAGCCATCCAGGTCATGGTCGGCCAATACGCCAACAAAGACATGATCCTGAAAGGCAGTGGAGCCTCCGGTGGTGGCGCAGGCGGCGGAAAAACCGGCTCCGGTGGCGGCAAGGAAATCCCTCGCTCGCAGTTTTTCACCATGCCTCCGCAGGCACAGGCCGACGCGATCAAGGGCGGTGCTGTGGTTACCGACTAAGCGGCTCGCAAACATTTATCCCATCTTTTCAATGAACTATTTTTATGCCTTGCTGATGGATGTCGGCGGGGTGCTTTGGGCTGGATAGCCTATCCGTTCTACAACTCAAATCATCCCGACAGGCTCGCATTACGCGGACCTTTTTTATTTCCGAAAGGCATCACCAAATGACCATCCTCACTCTTACCGGCCTCATCCCCGATATCTACGCAGCAATGAACGTCATTGCGCGCGAGCAAGTGGGCTTCATCCCGGCCGTGTCGCGCGACTCGACCGCCGAACGCGCCGCACTGAACCAGACTGTCCGCTCGCCAGTCGTCGGCGCAATGGCCGCTGAAGACCTGACGCAAGGCGCCTACGCCGAAGACGCTGGCAATCAAACCATCAACTACGTTGATATGACGATCTCGAAGCAACGTTCAGTCCCGTTCGGCATCAACGGTGATGACACCCAGCGCCTGCAAAGCGCTGGCACGTACGCCAACATCAATCAGCAGCGTATTGCGCAGGCTCTGCGGACGCTGACCAATGAAGTGGAATCGGACTTGGCCGCCACCAGCATCAAGTTGAGCCGCGCCTACGGCGCCGTCGGCACCATTCCCTTCGGTACTGCTGGCGACCTGTCCGATTTCGCCCAGCCGAAGAAGATCCTGAAAGACAACGGTGCGCCATTGTCTGATCTGCATATGGTCTTGGGTTCCGCTGCGATGGCGAACATTGAAGGCAAGCAGTCCGGGCTGTTCCGCGTGAACGAAGCCGGTACCGATGATCTGCTGCGCCGTGGCGCGGTCACTGTAGTCCAGGGCTACGACCTGCACAATTCGGGCGCGATTGGCGATCTCATCCCAACTGGCAATGCAGCAGCCGCGACGACCAGCAATGCTGGTCACGCCAAAGGCGCTACCGTGATTAACCTTGCTGCGGCGGGTAAGGCGTATCTTCCCGCCTTTTTGGTAGGGCCAAGAACCCCGGATCCGGTGATGGCAGGGGTGGCTCTGGCGCCGCAAATTCCAGCTATGCGTTACGCCACGCCGATGATTTCCGGACCGCGCGCTCCACTTGCCACTTCAGCTCTTGTTGAAAACGCGATTGCAAGCACGACTCAGCGTACCGGCATGGTCGAAACGAATATTCATATTGATGGCGTGAGAATCGGCAAAGCGGTCACCGCCTACCAGACCAAGGTTTCGGCCGGGCCGCAGTCCGGAATTGGGCGCTTTGATTCCTCAATGGCAGCACCACAACCAGGGATATCACGATGAAGCCTGACACTTACATGCAGCTCGGCGACATGCAGTTGTCGCGCTACGAGGTGCCGGAATCGATCGGCTTTGGTGGCGAGCAGGCACTCGCTGTCCATGAGCTGACCGGTGGCCGGCGAGTTGTTGACGCGATGGGGCGCCAGGACCGCCCTCTGGAATGGTCTGGCCTGTTCATCGGCGAGAACGCCAGCGAGCGCGCTCGCTACCTGAACGCGCTGCGGATCGCTGGCAAGCAGGTCAACGTATCTTGGGCCGAGTTCGCTTACAAGGTGGTCATTCGGTCTGCGTTGCTCGACTACCGGCGTGCCTACGAGATCCCGTACACGATTTCGTGCACCGTCATCGAAGACCTGACAATCCCGGTGTCGGAGCTGACGGCATTGTCCATCGACACCGCTATCAGCGACGACATGGACGCAGCAAATGCGCTGGGCGACCAGATCGGCGATGGCCCGCTGTCGACGATGCTGGGCACGCTCAATTCCACCATCAAATCCGTGTCGTCCTTTGCCGGTGCGGCGCAGAGCACGATCACCAGCGTACTGGGCCCTGTCCTGGCCGTCCAGTCGCGCGTATCGGCGCTGATCGCCGCGACGGGCAACACGATCTCGAATATTTCGACGGTCGGCGGCGTGCTGCCGAATAACCCGATCTCGACGCAGGCCGCCAAGCTGTCCCGCCAAGTGGCGGGCTTTACGCAACTGCCGCTGCTGCTCAACCTGCAGTCGACGGTGGGGCGCATGGGCGCGAACCTGGGCGCGGTGTCCGGCGCTGGGACCAGCATCACTACCGCCGGCGGCAACCTTTTCGCCATGGCATCCAAGGCCTACGGCGATGCCTCGAAATGGGTAGGCATCGCCCGGGCCAATAAAATCAGCGACCCGGCGCTGACCGGCGTGCAAACAATCATCGTCCCGCGCGTGCCGGGAGATACGGGGGGCATCAATGCCGGTTAATCCAGATGCGGTATCCGCTGCGCGCCAGCCGCGCGGCATTGTCAATGTGGGCGGTGTACGCGTCGACGGCTGGGTGCGGTTCGAGGCCGACAACAATACCTTCAGCGAGGCCGACACGTTCCGCGTGGTGTTCGCGCTGTCGGCGCTGCCGACCGCCTACGGCGATTCATTTTGGGCATCGCAGTCCGAAGTGTTTGTCGAGGTGTTTGCCGGCTTCCCTGCCGACGCCGAGCACTATAGTGCCGAGGAGTTGCGGAGTTGGGTCTACGGGCGCGTCGATGACGTCGAGTTCGACCCCGTGGCGCGCACAGTGGTTGTCTCAGGGCGCGACCTGACGGCCATCCTGATCGACGCGCGGACCATGGAGTCGTTCCAGAACCTGACCGCGTCCCAGGTGGCCACAAAGCTGGCCCTGCGCCATGGCTTTACGCCAGTGGTCACGGCGACAAAGGACATGGTCGGCAGCTACTACGAGACAGACACGATCAAGGTCAACACCCAGCGCAGCGAGTGGGATATTTTGACGACGCTGGCGGCGGCCGAGGGTTTTACCTGCTTTGTGCGCGGCAAGGAACTTCACTTCGAGCCGATCGCGCCAGCGCCGGTCGACGGCTACGCGCTGAAATGGGAGGCGCCAAACGACCAAACGGGCGCCTACAGCTTCAACGGCAAGGCCATCAGCTTTCGCCGCGCGCTGAGCATCGCCCGCGGCGTGGTTGTAGAGGTGACCTACACCGTGCCGAACAAAAAAGGCACGTTCCGTGTGCGCTATCCGAGCAAGGCCGCCGATATCAAAGTGGGGCAGAGCGCCGCTTCGGCGCAACTCTACCGCATCACCATGCTCGGCACCAGCCCACAGGGCGCGCTGAATCGGGCGCAGCGGGAGCACGCCGCAATCACGAAGCACGAGGTCAAGATGGTGGCAAGCCTGCCGGCCGACGACATCCTGACGACGACGAACATCATCACAGTGACCGGCACCGGTACTGCGTTTGATCAAACCTATTATCCGGAGAGCATCGTGCGCGAAATGGATGTCAGCACCGGCTATTCGATGACTGTGCACGCGAAAAACCATTCGCCGGAAACGGTCGTGGCGATATGAGGGGCATGCTCAACGCGATGCGCCAGCAGGCACAGGCTGCGCTCGGCGACGTGGCGCTGCCGAGTACTGGCATCGTGCGCAGCTACGACCCGACGAAATACGCAGTGCGCCTGGAGTTGCAGCCGCAGGGCAACATGACCGGCTGGATCCCGCTGCTGACGCCCTGGGTGGGCAACGGCTGGGGTATGTTCTGCCCGCCGACCATCGGCGATCTGGTCGAGGTCACGTTTTTGAATGGCGACATCAATTCCGGCGTGGCCGGCCTGCGCGCCTTCAACGACCAGGACCTGCCGCTTCCGGTGGTGTCCGGCGAGTTCTGGCTGGTGCACAAAGCAGGGCAGGCTCTGAAATTCCATAACAACGGGACTATCGAGATCAGTGCGCCAGGCCGAATTAGCTATACGGCGGCCGGCCACGATTTTCACGGGCCAGTGACCATGGATGACACGCTAGACGCGCAGGGAACGATCACGGCTCCGATTGTCGACGGCACTTTAAATGTGACCTTCGGCGGCAAATCCGGTATTGACCATAAGCACGGCGGTATTCGCCGTGGCACCGAAATGAGCGACCCACCCACATGAGCGACCTGAACCACTATTTCGGCGGAGACCTTACGCAGTCGTCCACGGGCGATCTACTCAAGGTCGACGGTATGGAGGAGGGGCTGCAGAGGGTGCTGCGCCGGCTACTCACAAACCCGGCCCTGATCGATGCCGACGGCAACACGCTGATCCCGGGCGACTATATTTTTCATCCGGACTACGGCGCCGGCCTGCCGCGCATGATCGGCGACACAGTCGACATCCCAAAAATCAAGGGGCGCATCCAGGGGCAGATGTTTCTCGAGGCGTGCGTTGCGCGCAGCCCGGCACCGATCATCATGGTGACCGAGATCCTGGGCGGCGTGTCGGTCGATATCCGCTACAACGATGCGCAGACCGGGACGCCGGCGGCGCTCGCGTTCGATGTAACCAAATAAGGCGACCATGAGTATTTCAACAAAAGATTTTGTAACGCTGGTCCGCGACGCTGTCACGGCGATCCAGGGCTCCGCGAGCGGCCTGGTCAATCTGACCGTCGGCTCGATCCTGCGCGCCGTAGTCGAAGCCAACGCCACAGTCATTCTGTGGCTTCAGGGTCTGATCTTGCAGTTGCTGGCCGCCACGCGCGCGGCGACGTCCAACGATGCCGATCTGGATAGCTGGATGGCCGACTTTGGTGTGGTGCGCCTGGGTGCCGTTCCGGCCTCGGGCCTGGTCTCGTTCTCGCGCTTCACTCCGACCGCGCAGGCTGTCGTCCCGGTCGGCGCCACCGTTTTGACGCTCGACGGCACGCAGGCGTATGTCGCGCTGCTCGATGTGAAGAACTCCGCGTACAGCGCTCTGCTGGGTGGCTACGTGCTTGCGCCGGGCGTGGCGAGCATCAATATCACTGTGACCGCATCGATGCCTGGCGCGGCAGCGAACGCAGTGGTCGGGCAGATCGCGTTGATCAATCAACCGATTCCCGGCGTCGACACCGTCACGAACGCGGCGGGCTTCACAAATGGCGTCGACGCAGAGAAAAACGCCGCCCTGCGAGCCCGTTTCATCACCTACATCGCCTCGCTGTCGAAGGCGACCAAGCTGGCGATTGGGAACGCCATCACGTCGCTGGCGCAGGGCGTGACGTTCTCGCTGACCGAGAATTTCACCTACGGAGGCGTGGCGCAGAACGGCTATTTTTTCGCTGTGGTCGATGATGGCACGGGCTATCCGCCCTCGCAACTTCTGCTGTCGGCGGCCAATGCGATCGACGCCGTGCGGCCTTTCACGTCAACGTTTGGCGTGTTCGCCCCGGTTGTCGTCACGGCCAACATCGCGATGACGATCACCACGGCCGTTGGCTATGACCACGCAGCGACTGCCGCTCTCGTGGCGAAGGCGATCAATTCCTACGTCAATACCCTGACGTTGGGGAATGCCCTGACTTTCTCCCGCCTGACACAGATCGCATACGATGCCTCGCCCGGCGTCACAAACGTGACCGCCGTCAAGCTCAACGGCAGCACGGCCGACCTGGTCGCCACCGCGCTGCAGGTCATCAAGACCGGTACGATCGGGGTGGCGTGATGACGGGTGACCAATCTGATATTGCCGCGCGCATAAAAAGCGTGCTGCCGCCCTGGTTCGGCCCGGTGCGCGACCTGGTCGACGCGCTGATCCAAGGCCTCGCCAATGCATCCGCCTTCGCATATGCGCTCTACCAGTACGCGGTGCTGCAAACCCGTATCAAGACGGCGACCGAGGGCTGGCTCGACATGATCGCTGCAGACTTTTTTGGTACCGCGCTGATGCGCTCGGCGAACCAGTCCGACGCTAGTTTCCGCGCGCGGATAATCATCAACCTGTTCCGTGAGCGCGCCACGCGCAATGCGATCACTCGCGTGCTGACCGACCTGACCGGGCGCGCGCCGATCATCATCGAGCCGCAGCGGCCGGCGGATACTGGCGCTTACGGGGCACCAAACAGCGGCTACGGCGCGGCTGGCGCCTATGGATCGATGTTGCTGCCGTTCCAGGCGTTTGTGCAAGCTTACCGCCCAGCCTCGTCCGGCATCCCGTACATCGCCGGTTACAGCTCACCGCCAGGTGGTTACAGCGCGCCGTCTCGCGCGGCCTACGCAACGCTGTCGCAAAGCACGGGCGCAGTGACGGACGCCGACCTATACGCGGCTGTGGATAGCGTAAAGCCGGTCGGAACCATCGTCTGGATGAGCATCCACTCCTGATAAATCCGCAATTCACCCACAAGGGCCGCTCACGCGGCTCTTCTTTTTGGAGTAAATTTTGAAACGACAAATTATCTATCCAGGCCAAATTCCTCTGGAGACGGACCTGCTCGGCACCAATAAAAACATGATGATTGCCCTGGCAAAGCTGACGGCGACAATCGTCGGCACCGCGACCATGGCCAGCGGTTTGGCCTGCGCGCCGAACTCGCCAGCTGCGCTGAACGTCGTGATCGCTCCGGGTGAGATATACAGCCTGCAAAACATCGATGGCACGGCCTACAGTTCAATCGCCGCCGACACCGCGCACTCGATCATGAAACAGGGCATCCTGCTTGATTCCGTGACACTGGCGTGCGCGGCGCCGGGAACGGCCGGCCAGAGTATCAACTACCTGATTCAAGCAGCATTTTCAGAGGTGGATAGTGGGGCGGTGGTGCTGCCGTACTACAACGCTAGTAACCCTTCGACAGCATACAGCGGCCCGGGCGGCGCTGGCACCACGAACAACACTGTACGCGATGGGACGGTGGCGCTATCGGCGAAGGCGGGCATCGCGGCTGCGACCGGATCGCAAGTAACGCCTGCGGCAGATGCTGGCTATGTCGGCTTGTGGGTCGTCACAGTAGCAAATGGGCAGACGACAATTACGGCTGGGAATATCGCGCAGGCTGCAGGAGCTCCATTCTCTGGCACTGCAGCGATGCTGAATGTGATGAATGCGTTCACAGTCTCCCCAACGGTGCCAACGCCGCCTGCAGCCGACAACAGCGCGAAGGTAGCGACCACTGGTTGGCTTTATAACGCCATAGCAACTGTCGCTTCCGCAATGGGCTTCTCAGCAAGTCTTACTGGACACGGATATATAAAACTCCCATCCTGGCTCGGCAGTTTCATCATGCAATGGGGTTACGGGTCAACATCCGATAGCTCTGGATTATCAACCGTAGCATTCACCATCGCTTTCCCTGCCTCGGTTTTACACGTATTCCCTTTCTACGAAGCCAGTGGAGGCTCCCCTTCACCCAATCCGTCGGTTGTAAATGCTGGGCTGACGACCTTAGTGGGAGCCAAACTTTTTACTTGGAGCGGCACAACCATCTCCGGTGGTATCACCCCTTCATACATTGCCATCGGCAAATAAAGGAATCTAAATGAATAAATTTTTCTCAGTTGCAACTGGTGGATTTTATGGGGCCGCGTTGCGTGGAGACTATGACGGTGCAGGTACTTGGCCTGCTGATGCAGTTGAGGTTACCGCCACCACAGAAGGGGAGTTGAGGGCGGCAATTTGCCGCGGCGACACGATCAAACTCTCCGGCGCAAAATTCATTTTTACTCCGGCGCCTGCGGCTCCGTTCGCCCCAGTCGCTGCCGCGTACCTGGACACCGTGCGCGTCATACGCGAACAGGTTCTCAATCGCCTGGCCGGGATCGGTATGGCGGCACTACTTGCCGCCGATACCAAGACGGCCCAGGCGGCTGCGGGCGCCCGGCAGGCGCTGCTCGATATCACCATCGCGCCGGCCGTGCTGGCTGCTACGGATCTCGAAGGAATGGTCACTGCAATGAGAGGCGCCTACGCGGCGATCATTACAGCGGCGCCGCCGGCTATTCGCGAGGCCTTTGATCCTAACGCGATCTAAGAGCACGCCCAGTCCGTTACAAACCCGCTTCCGCGGGTTTTTTCATTTCCACCACCTGAAAGGCATTACATGGCCATCGAAACGACCGCCGCCGGCGGCGCACTGATTAAAATTTTTGGCATCCCGGTCCTGGCCGGCGCCGCCGCAACCTCACTGGGATTTATGTTCATGTGGCCAAAAACTGCCAAGGAAGCGGGCGTGCGCTTCTTCGTCACCATTCTCTTTTCCGCCTTGATGGGCCCGGCCCTGGTCGTGGTCGTGCGCAACTGGATGCCGGGTCTGTTCGACAGCGCGCGCGCCGTCGCCGTGCTGTACGGCAGCGATCCGGCACTGGGCTTCCTGTTCATTGCCGCGCCGCTGATGGTGGCCGCCGGCTTGCCCGCATGGTGGGTGCTGGGCGCCACGGTACGCTGGTTCGACAAGCGCCGCGACAAGGACATCGGCGAGCTGGCGCGCGACATGGCCGCCACCGTCAAGGACGTGCGGGGTGGCCTGTGAGCGCCGTCACGCTGGCCCAGCTGCTGGCCATCATGCCGCTGGCCCGCAGCCGCGCGGCAGCCTTCTTGGCGCCGTTGAACGCGGCCATGGTGGAGTTCGGGATCACGACACTGGCGCGTCAGGCGTCGTTCCTGTCCCAAGTCGGGCACGAGTCCGGCCAGCTGCGCTATGTGCGTGAGCTGGCCAGCGGCCAGGCGTACGAAGGTCGTGCCGACCTGGGCAACACGCAGCGTGGCGACGGCGTGCGCTTCCGTGGGCGTGGCCTGCTGCAGGTGACCGGCCGCGCGAACTACGCCGCCTGCGGCAAGGCGCTGGGCCTGGACCTGCTGGCGAAGCCTGAGCTGCTTGAGCAGACCGTCAACGCCTGCCGCTCGGCCGGCTGGTTCTGGCAGACGAAAGGGTTAAATGCCCTGGCCGATGCTGGCGACCAGGAGCGGGTGACGCGCCGCATTAACGGTGGCGTGAACGGCCTGGCCGAGCGCCTGGCCTTATATCGTGAAGCGCGCAAGGTGCTGGCGTGATCGCGCTGGCCAAGGTAGCGGGCAAGGTGCCGGGCTGGCTGTACGGTGTTTTTCTCGTGTGCGTGCTGGCCGGCGTCGGCATGGTGTATCAGCGCGCGCAGGGTGTCGCCCAGGGCCGCGCGGCCGTGCAGGTGCAGTGGGATGCTGACAAGCGGAGAGGGGTTGCAGCAGAAACGAAGGCGGTAGCGCGGCGCGCTGCCGAGAACCTGGCGCAAGCCCGACAACAGGCCGCCAGTGCGCTGGCCATCAAGAAAGTCTACGATGACGAAATCAACAATATCCGCGCTCGCCTTGCTGCTACTGAGCGCATGCGCAAGCCCGCCTTCTGTGCAAATGCTGGACCTGCCGCCCCGGCCGGTGGCAGTGGCGCCGAAGGAGGCGCTGCAGCCGATCCCGCCGGCGGGCTACTTCCTGACGCGGTGGCGCGAGATATTCAAGCCTTGATCCTACAGACGGAAGAGGTTGCCGCAACTGGACGGGCATGCCAGGCGTTTGTAAGAGCTAATGGCTTGGCTCCGGCACAGGAGGGCAGATCTGATCGTCATCACGCGGGACAAGAACGCTGATAGCCCCCGTGTGTATCAGCTGATATGCCAAGGCTGATGCTTCAATTCGTGCAGCGCGATCTGATTTAAAGGTGGTTGGGGTCGGTATCTTAACGTTAGGCAGGATCGCATTGCCATCATGTGCAGTAACCAGAATCATGCCCCGGAATTTGCCTTCGTCCGTTATGTACGCGCCCAAGTGATACTCATATCCATCTAACTGGTGTTGCTGAGTCGTTTCCATCCCCCCTCCATTGAAATTGTGAAAGCGGCATGTATCCATGAGAAGTGAGCAGTAATTATATGTTTTTGCTTAAATGAGTCAAGCGCGCTGGTAAAAGAATATGGAAAAACAGAGCGCTGATTGTCGCTGCATCAACAGCGGCAATCAGCCTCGGCACGCTGGCCAGGCCAGTGAACCAAGAAGGCTCGTGCTACCTCGGGAAGGTAATTCGACTCTAACATTAGGAGGTTCACATTTTGGCTTTACCCATCATCCCCTGGATCGGAGGCAAACGACGCCTGGCAGACCGCATCATCCCCCAATTTCCACCGCACACCTGCTACGTCGAGGTTTTTGCCGGTGGCGCCGCGCTGTACTTCATGCGGCCGCCGGCCGAGGTCGAGGTGCTGAACGATGTCAACGGCGAGCTGATCAACCTTTATCGAGTCGTGAAGTGTCACCTGGAGGAATTCGTGCGACAGTTCAAGTGGGCGCTGTCGAGCCGCGAGGTATTCAAGTGGCTACAGGATACGCCACCACATACCCTGACGGATATCCAGCGCGCGGCCCGTTTCTTCTACCTGCAGCAGCATGCCTTCGGTGGCAAGGTCGACGGGCAAACATGGGGCACAGCCACGACGGCGCCGCCGATTAACCTGCTGCGCATCGAGGAGAACTTGTCGGCCGCGCACCTGCGTTTGTCTGGCGCTTATATCGAAAACCTTGACTGGTACAAGTGCATGGAGCGCTACGACCGGCCCCACACGCTGTTTTACTTGGACCCGCCGTACTGGGAGACAGCCGGCTATGGCGTGGAGTTTGAATTCGCGCAGTACGAGAAGATGGCCGAGTTGATGGCCAGGCTGAAGGGCAAGGCCATCTTGAGCCTGAATGACCACCCGGACATCCGGCGCGTGTTTGCGCGCTTCCAGATGGATACAACTGGCATCCAGTACAACGTGGGCGGCGGAGGCAAGGCGGTGGAGCGCAATGAGTTGATCATTTACAGTTGGGACAAGCAGGCTGAGCCGGCCGGGCTGTTCTAAGAATTCCGATAGGCACGCACCATTAGCCGCCGACTGTTTGATCCTTCTGCTCTTGACGCATGCCTATTCCAAGGTTGTACTGCTGAAGCTATGCACGAAGGAGGATATGGTTCTTCATCTGCTAATTGGCTTTTTACTAAATATTTGAAGGAATTGGTATAATAATGAAAATAAGACTCCACTTTGTGTCGAGGTTTTCATGCTCATTAATACTTTAGTAGCTGGTTTATTTGGTGCAATTGTTGCCGGAATGATTAATTTTTTTGTTAGGAGATTTTTAGACAAAAAAGCTATTCATCTAGCTGAAAGAAAGCTGGCATACGTGCACTTTGTTCGGATTTCAGGAATGTTAGCGACGGAAATGGCGTTGAAAAATATTTTTAAACTATACGCTAAGGATGTGAAGATAGGAAGTGAGGAGAGGAGTGGATATTCAATATCGCACGATATTTCTGTTCTTATTTCGGCGAAATTGAATGAGATCGACTCGAAGGAAATCGCTAAAAATCCAAATATTAAAATGGCTGTGAATTTTGTTGAATTTCAAGTTGAGGATTTGAAAGGCAATAAACTTTCTTTTGATGATTTATCTAAGTTTCCAAAAGAAATAATAAATGATTACTCTAATTTTTTAAGTGTTCTGAGTCACATAATTGTTTCATTGGACTTCTGGAAAGTCAGTATGTCTACCGGTGAATTTAAGTGGGCAACTCCAGAATCTATATATGATCAATGGTTGTTGTTGCAGCGATTTTCAAAATCAGTCGCTAGTGTACGCTCAAAAATGCTTGGTGCCGGTGTCGTAACTCCATTAGAGGCACACGTACTTCTAAAATCGCAGTTGGATTTTCTAAATAATATTACGCTTCAAAGTTTATTAAATAGAGATGCGCTCAAAGCTGCGGGGAATTCGGCGGATATGCGAAAAAGTAAAATGGATAATGGTTAATGTAAAGCAATTTAGTTTTTTTGTGAAATCCAAAAATAAATTAAACATTTGAAAAAACCTTGATGGTGGTAAATTGAAATTTAAAAAAATAATCAAAAAGAAAGTTGAGCCGGGAAATTGGTTTTCAAAATTGACTTTGGCGGCTCAATCTTACACTTCAATTGTCAGCGTGCTGGGAGGGGTGTCGATTTATATTGGCTGGACGTATTGTAATTCCTATTTCTCCACTATGGACGCGTCGTGGGTTGTTAGCTCTATTGGTGTGATAACGATGATTAAAATGTCGGCGCAAGTTATTGTTCCAATATTGATGATTCTGCTGGTGCTTTATACTTTTATGGCGCATTCTAATGATAAGAGAAAAGTTTTATTTAAAATAGATAAATATTCTGTCATCTGTCTTCTTTTATGGATTTTTATTTTTTCTATTTTGGTTTTTGTTTTTGATAGGGATCTTGGTTTTATTTTTCAATATGGAATTTCATTTTTCATATATGTGGTTTCTTCATCAGCGATTCTTGGCCTGATGGTTGATGTAGGTAGTAAGGATTATTCCTGGGAGAAGTTAAGAGAAAATTTGGTGAATGGTGTTCTAATGTTGGTGTTTCTTGTTGGACCTAGTTATCAGGCTTCACTTAAAGCTCGTTCTGATATGGATATTGTAGAAAGTGCATTGCCAGTTGTTAAAAGTGAATTATTGCCAAAAGACATTAAGTGGCGTTTGCTTACAACGTTGGATAGTACGTATGTTCTGGTCGCTCTTGCTCAACATCCAAAAGATAGAATTTTTAGAGTTTTGAATGTGAAAGAGCCGCTAACAATTAATTCTGCTGGTAAGTAAGTGAAGTTGGATTGTTATATTTTTGACATTTCTTCGCAAAAATCCAATAGGTAATTTATGTGTGCTGACTACACCCCTAGCCGTAAAGAACAGATCGAAGAAAGCTTTCAAGCCGGATACCCGCTGCTCGACCTTCCGCCAGAGGCATGGCCCGGCTACATGGCGCCTATTCTGCGCGGCTCGCATGAGGCGCCCGGCGAGTTGGAGATCGCTCCCGCCATGTTCGGCATGGTGCCGCATTGGGCTGACCACAAGCTGGCCCGCCAGACCTACAATGCCCGCACCGAGACGGTGGCCAGTAAGCCATCCTTCCGCAGCGCCTGGAAGCGCAAGCAGTTCTGCATCATCCCGGCCGCCAATTTCTTTGAGCCCAATTACGAAACCGGCAAGCCTGTGCGCTGGCGCATCGAACGAGCCGACGGCAGCCCGGTGGCCATTGCCGGCATCTGGGAGTACCGTCCGGCCGATCAGCTGCTCTCGTTCTCAATGCTGACGATCAACGCCGACGGGCACCCGCTGATGCAGCGCTTCCATAAACCAGACGATGAAAAGCGGATGGTGATGATCCTAAACCCGGACCAGTATCACGGCTGGCTGGACGGCTCGCTGGTGTCGGAGGAGGACGTTTATCGGCAGTATCCTGCAGAGCTGCTCGTTGCGCAGCCCGATCCGATGCAGCCGCGAACCCGTGCGAAAGCGCCTGCGCCAGTTACGCCTGTGGAGCAGGGCGGCCTCTTCTAGTTACAAATTTCGACTTCTCGTTGTTCCTTTTTGCCAATATACTGTATATATGTACAGTATTTTTGGAGTTCGTGATGAAGGTATGGGCGAAGCGACGGCGACAGGGCGGGGCGGTGCTTGGAGTGCCCGCGCCGGTGGTCGAGGGCGCCATGCTATTGGAGCTGCTGGTGGTCGAAGTCACGCTGGAGGGGAATCGACGCCCATCAAAAGTAGCGCGTTTGCAGACGATAGGTGCGCCACGCATTCTGGCGCAGCTTGCCAGGCCCAAGCTGGTGCGGGCACAGGGATGGAATCTGGTGCTGAGCGGCATTGAGGCAACGAGGGATGAGTCTGGCCACGCCCGCGAGGTCGCCCAGACCTGGGTGTGTAAGCTTTTCGTGCCGGAGCACGCCGTCGGATTCCGGATCAAGGAACTATATCGATCGGGAGTAGCGCTACCGAAAAAACTTGCGCGCGAGAGCAGTGGCTCGCGTGGGTTGCTGGCTGTGGCCGACGACTACTCAAATGTGCTACAGCGGCACACCACTTGCGCCGAGCTGCGCAGGCACCAGATTTCCACGTTTCCGGAGGGGCGTTTGATAGACTGTCACATCGAGTGGATGTCGGAAGAGTCGTTCGAACTGGGAGGCTTGCAGTTGCGGGAAGCATTTGAGAGCCGGCCCGAGCAATTGGAGCGAGGCGGGTGGATGATCGACATCGACTTCAAGGAACGCGAGCTGTCGAAGAGCGATGCGCGCATGCTGCGATAAAGTCATTCCAGCACATCTTTTAGGCCTATCCCAGCTTTCGCGCAATGATTGCCTGATGACGACCAGCCAGCTACGCGCTGCGCCTGGTCGACCAGTACGATGACCTGGCAGCCAGCCGCTGTGCTGCCATAGTTCAGCTGCAGATATTCGCCGAGGTGCTGATAGCTGGCGGGTGTGCCGTAGCGGGCGGCGAGGGCGAAGCTGTTCATTCCCGCCAGATCAATGTCGGCATGGCCATTGTCGCCGCTGGTAGCGCAGGCAGACAGAGCTGGTAAGATGAGCGCTACAAGTTGGCGCTTCATTGCAGACCTATAGTTAGCGGAAAATAAGTCTATTGTTGGGCACGCCGGCCGGACTGCTCTTGCGGATGCGCAGCAAGCGGCAATTCTGTCGGTGGACGCGGTCAAAAAACGCGGGCGGAATTTGGGCGAAAACGCAGACTTTTCCAGACTTTTCCAGACCACTCAATAAATGCGGTGGTCGCATTCCCACTATGTCTACAAAGGTTTACCGAAGTTCAAGACAAAAGATGAGAATTTCCGTATAATCTGCTTTTGCGCCAATAGGAAATGCTATGCGTCTACTTCAAAAAGCACTCACATTCGATGACGTGCTGCTCGTCCCAGCCTACTCCAACGTTCTGCCCGCCGATACGTCCCTCAAAACTCGCCTGACCCGCAATATCACCTTGAATATTCCCTTGCTGTCCGCAGCCATGGATACGGTGACGGAAGCCCGTCTGGCGATCGCGATGGCCCAGGAAGGCGGCATCGGCATCATCCACAAGAATTTGAACCCGAAGGACCAGGCACGTGAAGTGGCCCGCGTAAAGCGTTTCGAAGCAGGTGTGCTGCGTGATCCGATCACGATTCCGCCGGAAATGAAAATCCGCGACGTGATCGCGCTGACGGAACAATACGGCATCAGCGGTTTCCCTGTCGTCAAAGGCAAGGAAGTCGTCGGCATCATCACCAACCGCGATTTGCGTTTTGAGCAGGAACTCGACGCGGAAGCTTCCGCCAAGATGACCCCGCGCGAAAAGCTGGTGGTCGTCAAGGAAGACGCCGATACGGCTGAAGCCAAGCGCCTGATGAACAAGCACCGCCTCGAGCGCGTGCTGGTCGTCAACGACGCGTTTGAACTGCGCGGCCTGATCACCGTCAAGGATATCCAGAAGTCGACTTCCCACCCATTCGCGTCGAAAGACAGCCAGGGCAAACTGCTGGTCGGCGCTGCCGTCGGCGTGGGTGCCAAGGATGAAGAGCGCATCGACCTGCTGGTCGCCGCCGGCGTCGACGTGCTGGTGGTCGATACGGCCCACGGCCACTCGCAAGGCATCCTCGACCGCGTACGCTGGATCAAGACCAAGTATCCGCAAGTCGAAGTAATTGGCGGCAACATCGCTACCGCCGCTGCCGCCAAGGCGCTGGTGGAATACGGCGCCGATGCGGTCAAGGTCGGCATCGGTCCTGGCTCGATCTGCACCACGCGTATCGTCGCCGGTGTGGGCGTGCCGCAAATCACGGCCATCTCGAATGTGGCCGAAGCACTGGAAGGCACGGGCGTGCCATGTATCGCCGACGGCGGTATCCGCTTCTCGGGCGACATTTCCAAAGCGCTGGCCGCTGGCGCCTCGACCGTCATGATGGGTTCCATGTTTGCCGGTACGGAAGAAGCGCCAGGCGAAGTGATCCTGTACCAGGGCCGCAGCTACAAGTCGTACCGCGGCATGGGTTCGCTGGGCGCGATGTCCGATGGTTCGGCTGACCGTTATTTCCAGGACGCCACCATGAAGGCCGACAAGTTCGTGCCTGAAGGTATCGAAGGCCGCGTCGCCTACAAGGGCAGCGTGCTGGCGATCATCTTCCAGCTGGTGGGCGGCGTGCGTCAATCGATGGGTTACTGCGGTTGCGCCACCATCGACGAACTGCGCGAAAAAGCGGAATTCGTGGAAATCACCTCGGCCGGCATGCGCGAGTCGCATGTCCATGATGTGCAGATCACCAAGGAAGCGCCGAATTACCGTTCCGAGTAAATAGCGACAGACCAGACCGGCGCCTAGTGCGCCGGTTTTGTAATGACCTCAGATAAAGTCCCCATCATGCATTCTAAAATCCTCATTCTCGATTTCGGTTCCCAAGTCACCCAGTTGATCGCCCGCCGCGTGCGCGATTCCGGCGTGTTTTCCGAAGTCTTCCCGTATGACGTCAGCGACGAGTTCGTGCGCAACTATGGCGCCGCCGGCGTGATCCTGTCGGGCAGCCACAATTCCACCCTGGACGGCGACTCGCCGCGTGCGCCGCAAGCCGTGTTCGAGCTGGGTGTGCCCGTGCTGGGCATCTGCTACGGCATGCAAACCATGGCGGCCCAGCTGGGCGGCAAGGTGGAAAACGGCCTGGTGCGCGAATTCGGCTACGCCGAAGTGCGCGCTCGCAGCCACACCAAGTTGCTCAACGGTATCGCCGACTTTGTCACCGACGAAGGCCACGGCATGCTGAAAGTGTGGATGAGCCATGGCGACAAGGTGCTGGAAATGCCGCCAGGCTTCAAACTGATGGGCAACACCCCGAGCTGCCCGATCGCCGCCATGGCCGACGAAGAGCGCCAGTTCTACGGCGTGCAATTCCACCCGGAAGTGACGCACACGGTGCAGGGCAAGGCCATGCTCGGCCGTTTCGTACATGAAATCTGCGGCTGCAAATCGGACTGGAATATGCCCGACTACATCAGCGAAGCCGTGGAAAAAATTCGCGCGCAAGTGGGCACCGATGACGTCATCCTGGGCCTGTCCGGCGGCGTCGACTCCTCCGTCGCGGCAGCCCTGATCCACCGCGCCATCGGCGACCAGCTGACCTGCGTCTTCGTCGACCACGGCCTGCTGCGCCTGGACGAAGGCAAGATGGTGATGGACATGTTCGCCAAGAACCTGGGCGTGAAAGTCATCCGCGTCGATGCGGAAGACCAGTTCATGGGCCACCTGGCCGGCGTCACCGATCCTGAGCAAAAGCGCAAGATCATCGGCCGCGAATTCGTCGAAGTGTTCCAGGTAGAATCGGGCAAGCTGGTCAACGCCAAATGGCTGGCGCAAGGCACGATCTACCCGGACGTGATCGAATCCGCAGGCAAGGGCAAGAAAGGCCAGACCATCAAGAGCCACCACAACGTGGGCGGTTTGCCGGACACCATGAAGCTCAAGTTGCTGGAGCCGCTGCGCGAACTGTTCAAGGACGAAGTGCGTAAACTCGGCGTGGCCTTGGGCTTGCCGCATGACATGGTCTACCGCCACCCATTCCCGGGCCCTGGTCTGGGCGTGCGCATCCTCGGCGAAGTCAAGAAAGACTACGCCGACCTGCTGCGCCGCGCCGACGCCATCTTCATCGAAGAACTGCGCAACACGCCGTATGAGCCGGTCGTGGTTCCTGGCTTCGACCAGGATAGCGTTCCGACCAACTGGTACGAAGCGACGAGCCAGGCGTTTGCCGTCTTCCTGCCAGTCAAATCGGTGGGCGTGATGGGCGATGGCCGCACCTACGAATACGTGGTGGCCCTGCGCGCCGTGCAAACTCAGGACTTCATGACGGCCCACTGGGCGCACCTGCCGCACAGCCTGCTGGGCAAGGTCTCGAACCGCATCATCAATGAAGTGCGCGGCATCAATCGCGTCGTCTACGATATTTCGGGCAAGCCGCCGGCGACGATTGAGTGGGAGTGATGAGTTCGCTTTAACTGTTTGAATTTAAAGTGAAAAATAGATGGCCGTTGATGATTTAAAAAAATTATCAATGGCCATTTTTTTGATGTGCGTGCGGTTGACCCTTCGCGCCAAGGAAATACTTGCATTGACGTCTACGCCGCGATCCCAGGTCAATGACTTCATCCAGCCATCAGGCAGTTTTTTGACTACACAGGTCAGCGCATGAATCACGCTCCGCGTATTTCCCCGTGAGCTGCACCACTCCATCTACGGCGACTTCTCAGCAAGGTAGTGATCCGGTTATTTCTCGCTCTTGCTTGCGGACGCGGCGCAATCCAAGGCTTTTTTGTGCATGGCTTCGAGGCCTTGATGCGCGAGGTCCAGCAGCTCTATTTCTACGGTGCTACCATTTTGTATGGACAGGCGCTTCACGGCGGAGGCAAGCATGGGAGGAAGTTCCAGAAAGTTCAGGATTAGCGCCCCTCCGGCCGGCACTGGCGGGTCGGTTTGCGTCCCTCTGGCGATGGGTAATGTCCCATGGACAAGCCAGGCGGTGCTGACGCCGAGGGCCGCGGCAATCTTCTCTGCCGCGTCCATAAGTAGTTTGGCTTTGCCTGATTCATAGCGATACAGTTGCGTGGGATTGATGCCCGCCAGTTCGGCAAGCAGCACTTGTGAGATATGAAGATTCTCGCGGCAGCTTTTGAGGCGCTCAGAAACATGGGTGTTGCCAGACATACATATTGCCTTTCAATATACAACGTTCGTGAATGACCGGCTGTGACGCAGCTGTCTCCATAATGATGAAAGGAGCGAGAGCGTTTTTCCAGCCACAGCCTGGTCAACAGCAGTGATTTTACTGTCCGGGAGCGGCATGGCGGCATCCCTTGTTTCATATTCCTTCCGGTCGGCCCGGCCAATGTCGAGATCGTGTACGAGTGCCGGAGCTGACGCTGCCCCGCGCAGGGGAGGGCATTGGGCGCAGTTGAGCTTGTCAAGAGGAGGCCTGCGTTGCATGAGCTGTCTTGCTTGAACTCGCTCTCAGGTCCTGGATGTCAGCGCTCAGGATGGATGAAATACTGACGAATACGGTTTTTCTTGCGGAAGTGCTTTGCTTCCTCAATTTTCCCTTGGGCGAGCAGCGCATGGATTGCGTGGGCCAGCGGCGTCACATCCACCACCCTGGTTATCCATTGATGTACGTAAAGTTCTACCGCCCTTTTGCTGAGGCCGATCTGAATGGCTCTGTGAGCCTGCGGCCGCAACAGCAGATCCCGCTCTGGGTCCCATTGGATGCGCACGGGCGATGCCTCTTTCTTCGCCGACCATTCGTCCTTGCTCATGGATGCATCCGCGTGGCTCAGGCAACCGTGCTCCAGTGCCCATTCAAATCCCGCTCTGCTGATATCGATCGCCAGTATGCGTTGCTGACCAGCGTCTTTGAATCCCCAGCCCGCACGATACATCATCCATAAGAAAGACGGTTTAATCCAGGTCATGCGTTCCATCTTGAATGGGGGCGATGTAAATGTGCCGTTCGTCAATGCTGCATCCGTGATCGCATCCGGATAGGCCTGATAGACACGGATGGTCGATTCGTCGTAGGTGGCCCTGATCTGACGTTCAGGGATGGCTGATGTCGGGTGCTGATCATCTTGCATTGTTACCTTGATTGAAGCCAGGGAGAATCCCGGCGAGTTTGAACATGATGCTGACCGTGCCACCCGACTCCTGTGCGTGGCCTAAGCAATCCTTCTGCCAGCCATCCGTCGCCGGTTGATAGGTCATGCCGGAGGGCCCACCAGGAGGGTGGCAAGGTGGATGGCCTGACTGGCGAAAGTGGGGCGTGGTCAGCTTCGTAAATCTTACACGACCTTGGCCTTGTCCCGCTGCATGCGCAGGGTGCGTAGCTTGCCGATCAAGACGGTGGGAAGGCTGGGGACATTCTGACGCGATCTTAGTTAATACGGTACGCATCACCATCGCCTGCCCACCTGTTTTACTAGTGGTAATTGGATAGTTGAATGGCAGTTACCAAAGAGGTAAAGTTCTCAAGAAATAAATAAAATTTCCATAAGGAAATAATTATTTTATAATCTACTTAAGAAAATAATTACGTAAGGCAACATATGCACCTGCGCTTGACGCCATGGTGCGGTGTATTTTTGTTTAGCGGTACCTTGTGTGCCGCCGTGTCCGCGCAGACCCGTCCTGAAATCGCGCCGCCCCTTCCCACCACGCCTGGCACCAGCCAGCGCGACGATGCCAGCCAAGAATTGATACGCCAGCAAGAGCGCGAGCGCCTCCTGCGCCAGCAGCAGGAGCGCAGTCCAGACGTGCGCCTGCTCGAGACGCCGGCGGCCGTGTCAGCCAACCGCTTGCCGACAGGCGAATCGCCGTGTTTTACGATCGACCACCTTGTGTTGCGCGGCGAGGATGCCGCGCAGTTCCAGTGGACATTGGATGCCGCCAGCCGCGACGACCTGGGCGCGCCGGATTCTGCGCTGGGGCGCTGCCTGGGCACGCAGGCCATCAATGTGCTGATGGGCCGCATGCAGAACGCCGTGATCGCGCGCGGCTACGTCACCACGCGCGTGCTGGCCGAACCGCAGGACTTGAGCCTTGGCACCCTGGCATTGACCTTGATACCGGGGCGCATCCGCCAGATCGGTTTTGCACCCGGCACCAATCCCCGGGGTACCTGGTGGAATGCCGTGCCGGCGCGCCCGGGCGAGCTGCTCAATGTGCGCGATACGGAGCAGGCGCTGGAGAACTTCAAGCGCGTGCCGACGGCCGAGGCCGATATCCAGATCATGCCGGCCGAGGGCGGCAACGCCAAGCCGGGCGAGAGCGACCTGCAGATCCAGTGGAAGCAGGGCTTGCCGTTTCGGCTGGCGCTGGGCCTTGACGATGGCGGCTCGCGTTCGACAGGCAAGCTGCAGGGCAGCGTGACCCTGTCGTATGACCACTGGCTGACCCTGAACGACCTGTTTTACCTGAGCCTGAACCAGAACGTCGACGGCGACCGCAACGGCCCGCGCGGCACGGGCGGCATGGTGGCCCACTATTCGATTCCCTACGCCTACTGGCTGCTGGCTTTTACGGTGAGCGACAGCCATTACCACCAGTCCGTGGCCGGCATCAATCAAGACTACAACTACAGCGGCGCCAGCCAGAATCGCGAAGTGAAACTGTCGCGCCTGGTGTACCGCGACGCGTCGCGCAAGACGACGTTGTCCCTGCGCGGCTGGCAGCGCGCCGCGCAAAACTTCATCGACGACACGGAAGTGGAAGTGCAGCGCCGCCGCATGGCCGGCTGGGAACTGGGTATCGGTCATCGGGAATTCCTGGGCCAGGCGACGCTGGACCTGAACCTGCAATACCGGCGCGGTACGGGCGCGATGGACTCGATGGCGGCGCCCGAGGAAGCGTTTGGCGAGGGTACGTCGCGTTTCAAACTGATCCTGGCCGACGCGGCCCTGTCGGCGCCGTTCAAGCTGGCCGGCCAGCCGCTGCGCTACTCGGGCAGCTGGCGCATGCAGCACAACCGCACGCCGCTGGTGCCGCAAGACCGCTTTGCCATCGGCGGGCGCTACACGGTGCGCGGCTACGACGGCGAAAGCAGCTTGTCTGCCGAGCGCGGCTGGCTGCTGCGCAACGAGCTAGGCATTCCTCTGGGCAGCAGCGGCCAGGAAGCGTATGCCGGCCTGGACCACGGCGAAGTGTCGGGACCATCCGCCGAATGGCTGATCGCGCGGCGCCTGACGGGCGGCTTCGTCGGTGTGCGCGGCCAGTGGCTGGGGGTGCAGTACGACGCCTTTGTCGGCTGGCCCGTGCGCAAACCCGAGCTGTTCCGCACGGCCAGCCGTACGGCAGGCTTCAGCCTGAACGCCAGCTATTAAAAAATAACGATGTGAGACGCCGCCATCGACCAGGTGTTCTCTCCCTTTTTCGCATCATTTAATTGTCATTAGGACATTTCATGAACAAGAACCTGTACCGCATCATCTTCAACAAACGCCGTGGCCAACTGATGGTCGTCGCCGAAAACGCTTCGTCGCAAGGCAAGGCGGCCAAGGGCGAAGGTAGCCTGGACAGTGGCGTATTTGATGGCGATGGCGGTGGCGGGATCAATGGGCGCTTGCGGCCGCTGGCCTTGGCGATATTTGGCGCGCTGGGCATGGTGAGCTTTGTGGCCGGCCCGGCCATGGGACAGATCGTGGCCGACCCGAATGCGCCGGGCCGGCAGCGTCCGACGGTGGTGCAAAGCGCCAACGGCGTGACGCAGGTGAATATCCAGACGCCGAGCGCGGCCGGCGTCTCGCGCAATACCTACAGCCAGTTCGACGTGACGGCGAATGGCGCCATCCTCAACAACAGCCGCGGCAATGTGCAGACGCAGACGGGCGGCTGGGTACAAGGCAACCCATGGCTGGCGGGCGGCAGCGCGCGCGTCATCCTCAACGAAGTCAATTCGGCCGACCCGAGCCAGCTGCGCGGCTATGTCGAGGTGGCGGGCCAGCGGGCAGAGGTCGTCATCGCCAACCCGGCCGGCGTGGCCATCGACGGCGGCGGCTTCATCAATGCCAGTCGGGTCACGCTGACGACAGGCACGCCTATCCTCAATGGCGGCAACCTGGACGGCTACATGGTGCAGCGCGGCGTGGTCAGCATCAACGGGCGCGGCCTCGACACGTCGCTGAGCGACTATACGGCCATCCTGGCGCGCGCCGCACAAATCAATGGCGGGATCTGGGCGCAGGAACTGAAAGTGGTGACGGGCGCCAACCAGCTCGATGCGGCGCATGGCGTGGCGGGCGGCATCGCCGGCACGGGACCGGCGCCAGTCTATGCGCTGGACGTGGCGCAACTGGGCGGCATGTATGCGGGCAAGATCACCCTGATCGGCACGGAAGCGGGCCTGGGCGTGCGCAACGCGGGCGTCCTGGCGGCCACGGCGGGCAACCTGGTGCTGCAATCGAACGGCTGGCTGAGCAACAGCGGCAACATTCAGTCTGCCGGCACGGGCAGCCAGACCGGCATCGCCGTCACGGGCGATGTGGCGAACAGCGGCACCGTGTATGCGGGCGGCGACAGCCAGGTGCAGGCACAGGGCAATATTGCCAGTAGCGGCCTGATCGCTGCACAAAACAATGTCACGATGCAAGCGTCTGGGGCTGGGTCGCATATCGATCTGGCTGCCAGTGCCGTCATTGCAAGTGGCCTCAATGCGGACAACAGCGTACGCCAAGCCGGTGACTTGCGCATTGAGGCTGGCGATACGATTCGCATCCATGGCAATAGCGTCTCGGGCGGCAATAGCCAGATCGCGGCTGGCCAGCTGGACCTGAAGGATGCCAGGGTGTCCGGTGCACAGTTGAATCTGTCGGCAAGCGCGGGTGATCTCGATGCCAGCCGCGCGAGTATTGCAATACAGGGCGGGTTGTCCCTCAACGCTACAGCTACAGTGCGCACGGACGCGGCCGTCGTGACCGCCAATCAGATTGATCTGCGCGCGCATGATTTGTCCAATATCGGTGGGCAGATATCTCAATTTGGTAGCAGCGATCTGCTGCTTCAGTTGCCAGGTACACTGAACAATAGTTCCGGACGCATTGCGAGCAATAGCCAAAACCTGGCTATCCGCACGCAGCTGCTCTATAACGTCGATGGCAAGATGGAACACGCTGGCACGGGAGCATTCACCATGGCGGTGGCCGATACGCTCCTGGGGCAGCGTGGACGCATTATCACGAATGGCGGCTTGTCGCTCGATGCCAGCAAGCTTGATCATCGCGATGCGGTCATGTCGGCGCAGCAGATTGGCATCAAGAGCGCAGTGCTTGACAATCGCGGCGGCAGCATCAGCCAGACCGGTTCCGGCCAGGCATCGCTGCTGGCAACCCAAAGTCTGGATAACCGCGCCGGCAGTATTGAGCTTGGCGGCAATGCGGCGATAGCGACTTCGCTACTGTCGAATGCCAAGGGACGCATTACCTCCACCCAAAGCATCGATGTCAAGGCAGGTTCGGAGCTGAATAACCATGCCGGCATCGTAGCATCTGGACAGAACCTGACGCTTGAGGCTGGGAGTATTGAAAATACCGAAGGCACCTTGCAGGCGTTTGCCGGTCAGGTAAATTTCCAGTTTGCGGATATGAATAACACAGCGGGTAGCATTTTCGCTGGAAGCAATGCAAATCTCCAAGGTGGCAATGCCTATAGCAGCGGCAGTGTGTATGCGGTTGGTAACCTGGCCTTGAATCTTGGCGGCAAACTCACAAATACCGGCGTCATTGCCGCGCATGGCAATAATAGTATTCGAGCCGACAGTTTAAGCAGTGGAGTTGGTAGTCTGATTGGTGCCGGCGTCAAATCCGACGGCGGCTTGGCCGCTGCCGGCGATCTCACCGTCAATGTAAGTAATGACCTGGCCGCGCATGGCCAAAACCTGGCCGCTGGAACCGCCAGACTGAATGCGGCCTCAGTGAATCTGGATGCAAGTCAAACCAGTGCCTCGCAGATTGCGATGGTGGCAAGCGCGGGCAATGTCAGTAGCGCGGGCGCGGTCATCAGCACGCCTGGTACGCTGTCCATTACGGCAAATGCCAACACGAACCAGGTGCTGGACAACAACAAGGGAACCCTAAGTGCCGGCCAGCTTGATGTCGCGCTCTCGGGTCTGAATAACCGTGATGGCGTCATCATCCAGACGGGTGCTGGCGACACGAATATTGCGCTGAAGTCCCCGAGCGGCTTGCTGGACAATACGCGCGGCCGCATTGCCGTCAATAGCCGTGGCCTGGATATCGCAGCATCTTCGGTGACCAATGCGCAAGGGCGTATTGAACATGCCGGCAGCGGGAACTTATCCCTTCAAGCGGCTGTTCTGAATGACGAACAAGGAACATTGATCAGCAATGGTACTGTGCATATCGTCGCCGATGCCATGCAACATGATGAGGCAATGACATCGGCCAATCGTTTGAATGTGGATGTCAATGTTCTCAGTAATCAGGCGGGCCAGCTGGTACAAACTGGTACCGGGAACGCCGTGTTCACTGTCCGGCAAGGGTTGGACAACGCTGCTGGCGAGATCGCCAGTAACGGTACGCTGTCCTTGCAGGCCGGAAGTATTGACAATACCAAAGGACGGATTACGTCGGCAGCAGCTGCTTCAATCTCCAGCAAGGGGCAACTGGAGAATCGTGATGGCGTGATCAGTACCGGCAGCGATCTGGCATTCAAGATCGCAGGGGACTTCAGTAACTCGGGATTGATGTACGCGGGCCGCGACCAGCAGTGGACGGTGGGCGGTGCGCTGGCCAATAGCGGTTCCATCGCGGCGCTGGGCAACACGACCTTGCAGGCCAACAGCATTGCCAGTAGCGGCTTGCTGGGCGCGGGCCTGCAAGCGGACGGCAGTTTGGGGACCAGCGGCAACCTGAGCTTGACCGCCACGCAGGGCATCGTGGCCACCGGCCAGAACCTGGCGGCGGGCCAGGCCAGCTTGACAGGCGCGTCGCTGGACCTGAGCGGCAGCCAGACGGGCGCCGCCAGTATCAATCTGACGGCGACGCAAGGCAATGTGCTGACGCATGGCGCGGTGGTGAGCACGCCGGGCCTGTTGGCGATCACGGCGAATGCCGGCAACGCGCAGGCGCTGGTGAATACGGGCAAGGGACAACTGAGTGCGGGCCAGCTGGCCCTGCAGGTGGCGAATCTGGACAATAGCGGCGGCGACATCGTGCAGACGGGGCAGGGCAAGACCGTCATCGCCACGGGTCTGCTGAACAACACGGGCGGGCGCATCGCCGTCAACAGCAGCGATCTTGACCTGAGCGCAGCGACCTTGACGAATCTGAACGGGCGCATCGAGCATGCGGGCACTGGCGTGCTGGCCATCACGGCAAGCACCCTGAACGGACAAGGCGGCAAACTCATCGGCAACGGCGCGCTGCGCATCGACGCCGGCAGCATCGATCACCGCGACGCCACCCTGATGGCGCAGCAGGTGACGATCCAGGCGGGCAGCCTGGACAACCGTGGCGGAGGCATCGGCCAGACGGGCAGCGGCAGCATGACGCTGGGTATCGCTCAGACGCTGGACAATACAGGCGGTCGCATCGAGAGCAATGGCGACCTGGCCGTGACGGCTGGCAGCGTGCTGAACCAGCAGGGTTTATTAAGCGCCGTGCAGCAGGCGGCGTTGACGGTGACAGGCAAGATCGACAATACCGCCGGTACGTTGGCGGCCGGCCAGAACCTGACCGTGACCGCGCAACAACTGGATAACCTTGGCGGCAAGGTACAGGCGCAAAACGGCAATGCCACCTTGCAACTGCAGCAATTGCAGAACACGGGCAGCGTGTTTGCCGGCGGTAAGCTGGATACACAGGCCGAGGTGGTGCGCAACAGCGGCAGCCTGTACGCGGCCGGCGAGCAGCGCTTGCAGGTAACGGGGGCCTTGACCAACACGGGCGTGATCGCGGCGCAGGGCGACAACCGCATCACGGCGGCGCAGATCGACAGCGGTGCGCAAAGCCTGCTGGGCGCCGGCATCAAGGCCGATGGCAGCCTGGCGCAAGGCGGCGACCTGACCTTGACGGCCACGCAAGCGATCACGGCCAGCGGGCAGACTCTGGCGGCGGGCCACGCCAGCCTGACGGGCGCCTCGCTGGACCTGGGGTTGAGCCAGACCAGCGCCGGCAGCATTGACTTGACGGCGAGCCATGGCAATATCAGCACGGCGGGTGCTGTGGTGAGTACGCCGGGGCTGCTGAGCATCACGGCCAACAACCAGGAACAGCAAACCCTGCAGAACGCGAAAGGTACCCTGAGCGCGGGCCAGCTGGCCGTGCAGGTGGGTCAGCTGGACAACCAGGGCGGCAAGCTGCTGCAGACGGGCATGGACAAGGCCAGCGTGACGGTGCGCGGGCAGCTCGATAACAGCCAGGCGGGGGAGCTGGCCAGCAATGGCCAACTGCTGGTGCAGGCGGGCGGCATCGACAATAGCGGCAAAGGCCGCATCACCTCGACGGCGTCGCTGGACCTGAAAAGTGTCAATGCAGTGAACAATGTGGATGGCGTGCTCGCCGCCACGCAGGATATCAGTGTGACGGCCGGCAGTGTCGACAACAGCGGCGGCACGCTGCAGGCGAGCGGCGGCAGCATCGTCCTCGATGCGGGCAGCGTGCGCAATGCACAGGGCGTGCTGAGCGCGGGCAAGGATGTGCTGGCCACGCTGACGGGCGACTTGAACAACACGGGCTTGCTGTACGCGGGCCGCGACCAGCAGTGGACGGTGGGCGGTGCGCTGGCCAATAGCGGTTCCATCGCGGCGCTGGGCAACACGGCCTTGCAGGCCAACAGCATTGCCAGTAGCGGCTTGCTGGGCGCGGGCCTGCAAGCGGACGGCAGCCTGGGCACCAGCGGCAACCTGAGCTTGACCGCCACGCAGGGCATCGTGGCCAGCGGCCAGAACCTGGCAGCGGGCCAGGCCAGCTTGACGGGCACGTCGCTGGACCTGAGCGGCAGCCAGACGGGCGCCGCCAATATCGACTTGACGGCGCGTGCTGGCAACATCACCACGGTGGGCGCGGTGGTCAGCACGCCGGGCCTGCTGTCGATCACAGCCAACGCGGGCAGCGCGCAGGCGCTGGTGAACACGGGCAAGGGACAATTGAGTGCGGGCCAGCTGGCCCTGCAGGTGGCGAACCTGGACAACAGCGGCGGCGACATCGTGCAGACGGGGCAGGGCAAGACCGTGATCGCCACGGGTCTGCTGAACAACACGGGCGGGCGCATCGCCGTCAACAGCAGCGATCTTGACCTGAGCGCAGCGACCTTGACGAATCTGAACGGGCGCATCGAGCATGCGGGCACTGGCGTGCTGGCCATCACGGCAAGCACCCTGAACGGGCAGGGCGGCAAACTCATCGGCAATGGCGCGCTGCGCGTCGAGGCAGGGCGCTTCGACCACCGCGACGCCACCCTGGTGGCGCAGCAGGTGACGATCCAGGCGGGTAGCCTGGACAACCGCGGCGGTCATGTTATCCAGACCGGCTTGGGGCAGACAGACATCAAGGTGAACCAGACATTGAACAATGCCTTGGGTGAGATCGCAAGTAGCGGCATGCTGGCCATTCGCGCAGACATGCTTGGCAACGCTGGCGGCCAAATTAGCACGAATCAAGGCGCGAACATCGACGTTACTTCAGGTTTCATCAATACAGATGGTGTCATCGCGGCAGTACAGGATTTGTCGCTGAGCGCAGCTTCCATCGACAATCAAGGCGGCAACCTGCGGGCCGTCGGCGGCAATGTTACTTTGCAGGCTGAGGACTTTGGCAACAAGGGCGGCAGCGTGTATGCCGGCCATGACTTGAAGTCGACTGTTGTTAACATGAACAATAGTGGCAGCTTGTATGCTCTCGGCAACCAGATATTGAATGCCAGTGGAAGCTTGGAAAACGCGGGTGTGATCGCATCCCTGGGCAATACCGACATTCATGCTGGCAGCTTCCGTAGCCAAGGAGCGGCAAGCCTGTTGGGGGCTGGTATCAAGGCAGACGGTACGCTGGTCAATTCGGCCACCTTGAACGTCGTTGCCACTCAGGATCTGCTTGCCAGGGGCCAGAATCTCGCTACCGGCAACGCCGTATTCACCGGCGCTTCCGTGGATGTCAGCGGCAGCAAGACAAGCGCCACCAATATCACGCTCACCGCCACTAGCGGTAATGTGACGACCAGCAGTGCGGCCGTCAGCGCATCGGATGCGTTGACAGTCAATGCCGGCGCACAGGATAGTCAAAGCTGGATTAACAGCATGGGTGAGGCGAGTGCCGGGCAATTGTTGGTGCATGCTGCCAACTTGGATAACAGCAAGGGGACCATCATCCAGTCCGGCGTTGGCGATAGCGCCATCAGTGTGAGTTCTGCGACCGGTGTTTTGAATAATACGGGTGGCCGTATTGCCGTCAACGCCAATAACTTTAGTTTGGCTGCCAAGACGCTGCTGAACGTTGATGGAAAAATGGAACATGCGTCCTCCGGCATTTTTGCCATTGGTGCCGGCAACTTTACCGGCGACCGCGGCTGGATCACGTCGAACGGCTCGGTGAAAATCGATGCGGGCACTTTCAATCATGGCGGCGCAAGTCTGGTCGCCCGCCAAGTCAGCATTGAGGCGCAGGCGCTCAATAATGCCAAAGGCAGCATTACCCAACTGGGCACGGCACACAGCGATATCAAGGTCAGCGGACGGCTCGACAATAACGAGGGCGTCATCGCCAGCAATGGCGATATCGCGATCAAGGCTGGCGACCTGGATAACCGGCTCGGCACCTTGCAGGCCGCTGGAACTGCGCAGCTCGATCTTGCGATTACGGGCACCTTGGACAACCGCAAACTGAACAGTGCGGACAAGGGCTTGATCGCAGCTGGCGGAAAAGTCTCCATTACCGCCGGCGAGCTCTTAAATCAACAAGGTAAAGTAACGGCTGGTACTACTCTGGAGGTGAGTGTCGGGAACGGTATCGAGAATGCCGGCGGCCTGTTGGCCGCCACAGGCAACGCCATCGTAACGGGCGCCTCGCTGAACAATGCTGGCGGCACGCTCGCGTCTGTCGGTGGGAATGTTCAGGCCACGCTGTCGGGGCTCATGTATAACGCCGGCGGCAAAGTTCAGGCTGGTGGCGATGTGATCCTGAATAACCACGGCTTGACGAACAGCGATGGTGCGAGCATTACCGGGCGCAATGTAGCTATCGATAGCAATGGCCAGGAGTTGAATAATCGTCTGGGAACGATTGCCGGCACGCAGAGCGTCAATCTGCAGACCGGCGCCATTCAGAATGCCGGTGGCCGCATGCAGGCTGGCACTTCGCTGTCCGTGGATACCCATGGCCAGGTGCTGAACAATGCGAATACCGGCAATATCACCAGCGGCGGAACAGTCAATCTTGCGGTGGGCAATGTAAACAATGCCGGTGGCTATATCGGCGCGGCCGGCGCCATCACAGGCCATGCCGGGCAGATCGATAACACGGCCAATGGTGCGATCGTTGGCCAGTCCACCCTGAATCTGACTATCGGCGGCTTGAACAATCAAGGCGGACAAATTCAGGTGCTTGGCGATCTTGGCTTGAATACGGCTGGAACAATTGCAAATCAGCAAGGATTGATACGCGGCGGCGGCACCGTCACCCTGAGCGGTGCCGCAATCGACAATAGCAATACGCAAACGAGCAACCAGGGCATCGAGGGTATCAACCTCGCGTTGACCGCATCCAATGTCGTCAACAGTCAGGGTGCTTTGCGCGCCGACAATAACTTGATGCTACTCAGCTCTGGTGTCATTAACAATAATCAAGGACTGATAAGTGCGGGAAATGCGCTGAACATCCGTGACCTTGGCCCGGCACGCAGCCTGTCCTTCAGCAATAGTGGCGGTACCGCAATTGCCGGCAAGAATCTTGAGGTGCGTGCCGCCAGCCTGAGTGGCGATGGCAGTCTTTTGTCGCAACAGGATTTGACCCTGGATTTGTCGGGGAACTACAGCCATGGGAATGGCGGCAAGATTACGGCCAACAACAACGCCAGCATTGTGGTTGGCGGAAACCTGAGCAATGCGGGCATGTTGCAGGCCGGTGGCCTGCTTGACTTGCGTGCAGGCAGTCTCGACAACTCAATGACTGGCGATATCCATGCCACAACGACGCGGTTGAGCACGTCCGGGACCTTGAACAATCGCGGCCTGATCGATGGCATCAATACGGAAGTCAACACGGGAGCCCTGAATAACGTTGGTTCCGGCCGCATTTATGGCGATCACCTGAGCATTGCCGCAGGCAACATCGACAACAATGTGGAAGCGGGCCAGGCCGCCGTCATCGCGGCCCGTACGCGCCTGGACATCGGCGCGCAGACGATCAACAACAATGAACATGCGTTAATTTTTAGCGGTGGCGATATGGCGATCGGCGGGGTGCTGGATGCCAGCCGCTTTGCGGCAGGACAAGCCGCTCAGTTGACCAACGCCAGTGCAGAGATCGAGGCGCTGGGTAATATGCGGCTCGACGTGGCGCGTATCGACAACCTTAACAAGCATTTTACCCTGCAGTTGGGGGCGAATACGGTTGAGGAGATCGTTGAGTACCAGATGCCGGGTGAAGAGTACCGGCGTCAAACTGAACCTATTCCTTACTGTACGGGCTCAGCCTGTGACCCGCGAAATAGCAGAAACATAGAATATACGCAATATACGTATACGCGGACCACCACCAATAGCGCCATTCTGACCTCCGATCCTGGGAAGATTGTAGCGGGGGGAAGTCTTATTATTTCCTCAGGTAAAGTTGTTAATGAAAATAGCCACATTATCGCTGGCGGCTTGCTCAGCATTACACCAGGCACATTGGTCAATACATCGACACAGAGTGTTTCCGTGGTGACCGAACGTGGTGTCGCAGAGAAATATCTCATTCCTGAAGAGGTGGGTGGGGGGATGGATGTGGCGGAGTGGACGCCTCAGTTTAACGGTCGAGAAGTGTATGAGAGGGATATTCCGGGCCAGAGCGCACCAGTTACCGCCGGACGCGTTGAGGGTAATACGGCGGTGAGCGCTACCGGAAAAAGACCGGATGCGGTTTCCGGCATCGGCGGTCTGTCAGGTACCAGCGGCGCAGGCAAGGCCAATGCTGGCATCAGCCTGGCTGGCGTAGCGCAAGGCAGCACGGGCGTGGCGACGGTGCAAAATGTCAATGGACAAGGTGCGACGGCCGCAACGGGGGCGGGGGCGGTCAATTCGACTGATCGCGCAGGATCGGCCGGCCAGGCAGGCGACGTAGCGAAGGCGGCGGGTACGACAGTTGCTGCGGTGCAGGGCGGCGCGGCGCATGGCAGCGTCGGCCTGTCGCGGGCATCGGACGTGAGCACGGCTGCACAAGGCCGTGATGCCAACAACACCGCCAAGCTTGCTGATAGCGCCAAGGGTGGCACGGTCAGTGCTGTCGGCGCCGCGACGGCAGGCAATGCGAACCCGCTTGTGGCGGCAGACGGCAGCGTCGATGCAAAAGCGTTGGAGCGCGCTGCAAATGGCAAGGCACCAGGTGCAATCACGGGCGCCGCAGGCGTTAATCATAGCGACCGTGCAGGAGATGCGGGACGCGGTGGTGCCGTTGCTGCGATAGCCGGCATCAGCGCCGGCGCGGCGAATGGCGGCGCGACGGGCATGGCCGACCCATCGGCACTTGCCGGTGCCGTCAATAGTGGTGCAGCTGGAACGGTGGCTGCGGTCAATGGGCCGAATGCAAGCGATCGCACGGGAAGTGCGGGCCAGCGCGGCTCCATTACAGTGGCCAGCGGTACCAAGGTGGGAGTGGCCAGTGGTGCTGCGGCGGAAAATTCGGCCGGGCCGTTGGCCGGCGCCGTTGTCGGCGCGGCAGCTGGCGAAGCCGTCAACGCCGCATCCGGGGCGGACGCCCCCGCCGGCACCAAGGTGCAAGCAATTGGCCAAGTCGCATTGGCGAGCCCATCCGGCCGCGCGCAAGTGGTGCGTACCACTCTGCCATCGATGCAACTACCTACTGCCAGCCTGTTCAAGCTGAGCCCTGCGCCCGATGCGCGCTTCCTGGTTGAAACGGATCCACGTTTTACAAATCACCGTGAATGGACCGGCTCGGATTACTTGCTGGCACAAGTACAGCTGGACCCATCCGTGACGCAGAAACGCCTGGGCGACGGCTTTTACGAGCAGCGTCTGGTGCGCGAGCAAATCGCACAGCTAACGGGCCAGCGATTCGTCGGCGACTACACCGGCGATGAAGAGCAATACAAGGGACTGATGGATGCCGGCGCAAACTATGCCAAGCAATGGGATCTGCGCCCCGGCGTCGCCTTGACTGCCGAGCAAATGGCAGCCTTGACCAGCGACATCGTCTGGCTGGTGGAGCAGGATGTCACTTTGGCCGATGGATCGACGCAAAAAGCGCTGGTGCCGCAGGTCTATGTGCGCTTGCGCGAAGGCGATATAAACGGCAGTGGCGCGTTGTTGGCCGGCAAGGACGTCGACATCAATCTGAAGGGAGACCTGACCAATAGCGGCACCATCGCGGGCCGGGACATCGTCCGTCTGACGGCTGAAAATGTACAAAACATGGGCGGGCGCATTGACGGCGATGCCGTCGGCATCGCAGCCCGGAACGATCTCAACAATATCGGTGGCGCTATTTCTGCCAACAGTGAACTGATTGTCACTGCGGGCCGTGACATCAACATCACATCGACGATCAATACCAATACCGGGCGTCAAGGCGATGCCGCGCTGACGGGCACGGGCATTGGTCGGGTGGCGGGCCTGTACGTGAGCGATGAAGGTGGCACGCTGGCTGCTTCGGCCGGCCGCGACATCTCCCTGCTGGCCGGCGAGATTAACAACAGCGGCAAAAACGGCGCTACAGTGATCAAGGCGGGCGGCAACCTGGCCCTGGGAACCCTGACGACTGGCGATAATGCCAATCTGGTTTGGGGTGGGGACTACAGTGCGGGCAAGGCTGGCACTTCCCAGGAAACGGGCAGCACGATTACCGGTGCCGGCAGCGTGAGCATGAATGTCGGGGGCGACATCAATTCCCGTTACTCGAACGTGCAGGCGGGTACGGCCCTGGCGGTGATTGCAGGCCGGGATATCAACAATAACGGTAGCACCTTCACTGCCGCCAATCACTTGCAGGCCAGCGCGGGCCGCGATATTAATCTGGTGACGACGACCGTCAGCGACTCTCATGTACGCATGGATGGCAGAAACACCATCAGCGACAGCAGCACGGTAGTCGACAAGGTGGCTGGCATGTATGTCACCGGCAGTGGCGAGGGCAACACCTTGATAGCCCAGGCGGGACGCGATATTACCGTGACGGCAGGCGTCATCGCGAATGCCGGCGTGAATGGTCAGACTGCTTTAATCGCAGGCAATAACCTGAACCTCAATACGGTCACCGTCGCCTCAACGCACAACGAAGTGCGCAATAAGGACAATTACAGCAAGCAGAGCAAGACCAGCGAAGTGGGCAGCCAGATCATGGGTGCCGGCAATGTCAATTTGCAGGCGGGCAATGACCTGACGGCGCGCGCGGCGGACGTGCAGGCAGGCGGCATCTTGGGACTAGCGGCGGGCAATGACATCAGCTTGGTCAATGGTTTGCAGAACGAAGTGAGCGATGTCGCCAGCAAGTCGACGAAAAGTGGATTCTGGAACAAGACCACCACCATCAAGCATGACGTGGTCGATACCACCACGGCGATCGGCACCTCGCTTGGCGGCAGCAGCGTGACGGTGCAGGCGGGACACGATCTGCAGGTGACGGGTTCGAGCATCTTGAGCGACGATGCGACGCGATTACTCGCGGGTAATAACATCACGATCGACGCGGCCACCAATACCGTGTACGAGCTGCATCATTCCAGCACAAAGAAAAGCGGCTTCATGAGTAGCGGCGGCATCGGTTTCAGCTACGGCACCAAGACTACGACGGTGGACCAGGAGCGCGATGCCACCTTGCAAAGCGGCGAGGCGCGCAGTTCGATCGGCGCCACGGGCGGTGCGCTGACGATGGTTGCCGGCAATAACGTGACGATAGGCGGCAGCGATATTCTTGCCGCCACCGATCTCGACATCATCGGCAAGAGCGTTACCATCAAGCCGGGCCAGGACAATGAGAAGGGCAAGTTCGAAGTCAAGACGACGCAGGATGGCTTGACCCTGGCCCTGGGCGGCAGCGTGATCAGCGCCATCCAGACCCTGCAAACCATGAGCAAGGCAGCCAGCACCGCCAAGGATGGCCGTGTCACGGCGATGGCGGCGGCGACCACGGCGATGGCGGCGAACGGTGCGGCCAAGGACATGATGAAGGAAGGCGGGCCAAGTATCAGCATCAGCCTGACGGCAGGCCATTCTGAAAGCATACAGACGCAAACGACGGCCAGCACCACGCATAGCGGCAGCGTTTTGACGGGTAACAATATCAACATCACGGCCTTGGGCGGCGGCAAGGATAGCAATATTAATATCCTGGGCAGCGACCTGAACGCGAAGAACGATATCCGCCTGCATGCCGATAACAATGTCAACTTGCTGGCGGCACAGGATACGGAAAGCCAGCACAGCAAGAGCTCAAGCCTGAGCGCCTCAATGGGGGTGCAAGCCATCGTCAGCACCAAGGGTACCTCGTTCGGCTTCACGGCCAGCGTCAGCGGCAGCAAGGGGCATGAGGACGGCGACGGCACGACGCAACTCAACACGCATGTGAATGCTGGCGACAAGCTGGTGATCAGCAGCGGCGGCGACACCAACATCAAGGGCGCCGTGGCCAGCGCCAACCAGGTGATTGCCGACATCAAGGGCAATCTGAACCTGGAAAGCTTGCAAGACCTGGCCAAGTTCGACAGCAAGAGCCAGAGTATTTCCGCCAGCGGTACGGTGGGCATTGGCGCCAGCTTCAGCGGCAGCTATAGCCAGAGCAACATGCACAACGACTATGCCAGCGTGCAGGCGCAAAGCGGCATCAAGGCGGGCAACGGCGGCTTCCAGATCAAGGTGGGCGGCAATACGGACTTGAAGGGAGCCGTCATCAGCGCCACGGAGGCGGGCGAGCTGAACAGCAGTTTGACCACCGCGACCCTGACGCATAGCGACATTGCCAACCATGCGATATCGAAGGGTAGCAGTGTGGGTGTTTCGGGCGGTTTTTCGGTAGCGGGCAAGGAGACCGAAGAGAATAAGAATTTGACCAATGTTGGCGGTAAAGGCGGCACCACCGCAGGCCTGCCTGCCATTGTCGCACTTAGCGAGAACGCCAGCAGTACGACGCGTAGCGGCATCAGCGGTGGCACTCTGGTCATCACCGATGAGGCGGCTCAGCGCGCGGCAACGGGCAAGGGAGCGGATGAAGCTATCGCCGGTGTGAATCGCAATGTGACGACTGGAGTGGATTCCAGCGGCAAGATCGGCAATAATTTCGACAAGACCAAGTTGCAGGCGACGATGGATGTGACGGCGGCGTTTGCGGCAGCGGCGGCGAAAGAAGTGGGAGATTTTGCCGACAAACGCTTGGCGGAATCCAAAGAACTCGCAAAGCAAGCGAATGATGAAAAAGATCCTGCCAAAAAAGCCGAGTTATTGCAACAGAGTAAGGAGCTGGCAGAAACATGGAAGGAGGGTGGTTTTGCCAAGACAGCTTTGCATACGGCTATCGGTGGTATTGTGGGCGGAGCCGGTGGGGCATTAGGTGCAGGTGCAGCAGAAATGACGACGCAAGCCCTATCGGCGCAAATTGCCAAGCTGGGCCTGCCTAAAGAACTGCATAGTGCATTGTTGCTGGCAGCTAGTGCATCCGTAGGGGCTGCTGTCGGCGGTGGCGCTGGGGCGAATAGCGCGTTAAATGAGGTGGCGAATAATTACCTTAATCACAACAAGGTAGGCATTAAAAATTCGGAGCGGGAGCAATATGATGCGGCACGGGCTGCTTGCAAGAGCCCTAGTGATCCGTCTTGTAAAACCGCCGAAGCTTTGGCGAAAAAGTCGGCGGAGCAGGATGCGTTGTTGATTTCGGCCTGTGCTGGGGGGGGCGTCGTTAGATTGTAACGTATTGACAAATGAAGCTATTGCATATGGCAATAGAGTCATCTACGATCATAATAAGCTGCCACATGCGATATCGAAAAATGAGTCGATGCTGCAGGCAATTCCGGATTATCGTGCTGGAACTTATCACTATACTCAGGCCGCCAATTTACGCGATGGCGTGGAGATGGTTGCGACTGATTTTGTGATCGGCAAAGCGCTGGGTGGTATTGCTGCAGGTGGAAGGTATATATATGATGGTTTGGTCATTGGCGCAAAGTCAATGGCGCCAGCGATTGGTGAGGCTGTTTTTAAGTATGCTGAGCGTACGGGATTAATTTCTTATGCGGCAGAGAATACAGGTGCTTCTTCAGTAAAGGTCGGAGGTTTTTCGCAAGGGACAAATAAGATAGTCACAAGCGATGCCAAGTTAATTCCTGATTATATTGCAACATCTAATGGTGATATCGGATCTACTTTAGGTTTAGGGCCAAGAAAATTAACAGCACTTGAACGGGAGCTGCAGGTTGCAGAGATAACTGGAGGGCGTTCTGCTCAAACATCTCGAATTGGTCCAAATGGCAACTTAGTAATTGAGGACACTCCAATTTATCGAGATGGCCAAGTTGTATCTGGGGTAGATGTTTTTGGTAAAAATGGTGAGTTGATTCAAGTGGGTGGGCCAGGGAAGAATGCAAACGATGTAGTATTTGAACGAACTAAGAAAGCGTTGGAAGCGCTGAAGAGCGAAGCAAAAGCACGAGGGACGACGGCGCAAGTTTATTATGAGGCCGGAAATAGTGAGAGATTTAATAATCTTATCTTGGAGTCCAAAAAAATATTGGGGAAAAATAATGTATTTATATTGCCTAAAAAGGATTTATGATAATGGCTTATCAAATCTATATTTGTAATGATTCATCCTCGGATGATTTATTGCTTGATTTGTATTTGGGGTCCGCAGTCACAATTGAAATGTATTGGGAGTCAATTGGCCGTAAGCTGGAGTTGCCAATTATTTCCACGTTGACGGAAAAGGCAGATTCTGAAGAGGGACTTGCGTTGTCTGGTAATGATCTAGTCCTATTTAAAGATGAGATGAATATTTTTGAGCAATATTGGATTAGTGAAAATTCCAATATTGACCTTCCTGAAGGTTTTTTAGTTAATATTAGAAAGATTGTTGAAGAAACTGAGCATGCTATTAGCCGTGGATTAACGTTGATGGTTAGCTAAGAATAAATACGCAAATGGTGCAAGTGGAAATTTACTGTTCCGAGAGAAGTGCATGGCAGAGGGCCAGGGTCAGATACCGTCTTGAATGGCAAGCCCTTTTGCCAAATAATGCGCATCAAAGGGCTTGCCAGTATGGATCACACCATAGATCAGATGCGGAGCGAGGCCGGGGTCAGGTCCGGCATCCGTACACGATCTCAGCCTTAGTTGTCTCGATCTGCGCGAGGCCGCGAGGCCGCGAGGCCGGGGTCAGGTCCAGCATTCGTACACGATCTCAGCCTTGGCCGTCAGGAGGCCGCGAGGCCGGGGTCAGGTCCGGCATTCGTACACGATCTCAGCCTTAGTCGTCTCGATCTGCAGCAGGTTGCGTTTTACTAAACGAGGCCGGGGTCAGGTCCGGCATTCGTACACGATCTCAGCCTTATTCGTCTCGATCTGCAGCAGCTTGCGTTTTACTAAATGTCGATACGGCCCGACTGACTGTCCTGCTTGAGACGTGAAAAGCGGCGGCGATGTGGGACATGGTAAAAGCGGTTGAGAGATAGGCGCGTGCCATTGCCTCGTCTCTGTTGCTATAGAGGGCTTTGTATTGCGCTAGTGATAGCGCGACAGCGCGGCGCTGCTGCCTTGGCGTATCTTTGAATGCATCGGAAAGCTGCGATTGCTGATGTGCCGAAACGAAGGCGTCATCGCCCAGAAGCATCTGGTGGCAGGTATGCGCGAGCGGACTAGTTTCGCCCATCCCAGCCGCGACAAACCGAGAATAGTTGGCGACCGCCTCTTCGCGCGTGGTGCCAAACTGGCTTAAGAGCCAGTCACGCGTCAACCAGCATGGAGACGCTGTGTCGTCCAAAACGTAGTGATGGCTGCTCCAGTACCAGTCGTCGGGTGATGCCACCATGTGCGCCCGGACTGGATTCAAGACGATGTAGCGGGCTAATTCCAACAGATAATTTTCTTTCTGCACCAAGATGGCTTTGTAGCGGCCTTGCAATACGTGCCCGACAAGCTTGTGGCGTCGATTGAAATGCTGGGTATAAACGCCATTGAGTTGGCGCATGCCTTGCGACAGATTTGCCTCAACCGTTTCAACGAGAAGATGATAATGATTGCTCATCTGGCAGAAACTGTGCACGATAAAATGGTGCCGTCCACATACATGTTCTAATACTTCTTGCCAAGCAAGGCGATCAGTATCGTCCCGATAAATTGCGCTACGCCGGTCGCCGCGCGAAGTAACGTGGTAGAGAGCACCGGCAAACTCAAGTCGTAGTGGTCGCGTCATACGGTACAGGATATCTGAGCCGTAGGCATTGGCACTGAGATTGCGCAGAGGTTTTAGGTTGGGTATGGTTGGGGCCGTGTCGGAATGGCGGACCTGACCCCGCCTCCGTTGGGGCCGTGTCGGAATGGCGGACCTGACCCCGCCTCCTGAAATAATGCGCATCAAAGGGCTTGCCAGTATGGATCACACCATAGATCAGATGCGGAGCGAGGCCGGGGTCAAGCGAGGCCGGGGTCAGGTCCGGCATTCGTACACGATCTCAGCCTTAGTCGTCTCGATCTGCAGCAGCTTGCGTTTTACTAAATGTCGATATGGCCCGACTGACTGTCCTGCTTGAGACGTGAAAAGCGGCGGCGATGTGGGACATGGTAAAAGCGGTTGAGAGATAGGCGCGTGCCATTGCCTCGTCTCTGTTGCTATAGAGGGCTTTGTATTGCGCTAGTGATAGCGCGACAGCGCGGCGCTGCTGCCTTGGCGTATCTTTGTATGCATCGGAACGCTGCGATTGCTGATGTGCCGAAACGAAGGCGTCATCGCCCAGAAGCATCTGGTGACAGGTATGCGCGAGCGGACTAGTTTCGCTCATCCCGGCCGCAACCAAGCGGCAACCATAGATAAATCCGGTGAGGGTATCGGTTACTGAATGGTTTGGAAATCACTGAAAAATCAATCGCTTAGCCACCTCGTTGACCATCGAGTGGGAATAATCTCCCGTCCAGAACCGTAGGCTAATGCCGGGTCAATGAAACAGCTAAGCTCTGGCTATTAGGTTTTTTTGCCTAGTAGCCGTCGCAAACTACTGGCGATACCTGCATCGGCTATGCCATCTGCCCCAAGCTGATCAACCGAACCAGCGTCTCCTGCGCATTCATGCTCTTGGCCAGCTTGACGGCGTTCATGCCGCGGCTATCCACGGCATCAATGCGGGCGCCGTGTTGCAGCAGCAGGTCGAGGATGGCCAGGCGGTTGAACATGGCGGCCATCATCAATGGTGTCTTGCCGTCCGGGCTGGCGCCTTCCACATTCGCGCCGTGCTTGAGCAGTAGCTCGGCGATGTCCTGGTAGCCTTTGTATGCCACGCCGGCCAGCGGTGTCTGGCCCTGGTCGTTGGGGACGTTGGCGTCGGCGCCTGCTTCGAGCAGCAGGCGCGATGTCTCCAGGTGGCCATGGTAGCTGGCCAGCATGATCAGGCTGTCGCCTTTCTCGTTGCGGAAGTTGACCGGCACGCCTTGCGTGACCATGGCGCCCAGTTGCTGCGTGTCGCCTTCGCGCACGAGGGCAAACAGGCCCTGGATGAATTCCAGGGTTTCGGCATCCATCGTTGGCGGGAGGTTTCGTGCTTCGGTGTTCATCGTGTTCTTTCTGCGAAGGTTAAATGGATATTGAAGTAGTGGCAGGGAAGTGTCAATTGTACGAGTCCGGCTTCCCACTTGAGGTAAATACAACAAGGTGCTCTGCTTGTAAATTTCCATTATTAAACTATATTGGAAAATGATGTGTTTTATATATCATTTCAGTTATTCCGATTCGGAAATTTAATACTTCCAGAAAATCCAAAGGGGGGACGAGTCATGAGTGCAATGTTAGAAAAGAAATCCATGGATACGCCGGACGAAGTGCGCCCATTCAAGGACGGGGCAGGCCGGATGGCTGTCTTTACGCTAGGCGAACAGACCATGGGGCGCGGCGAATTTGAGCCCGGCTGGCGCTGGAGCCTGCATGTCAAACCGATTGCGGGAACGGATTCGTGCCAGGCCGCGCATACCGGCATGGTCCTCGAGGGGCGGATGGTGGTACGGATGAATGATGGCGCAGAGATGGAATATGGACCGGGTGACGTCTTCTATATGCCACCGGGACATGATGCCTGGGTGGTTGGAAACCAGCGTTGTGTCCTGTTCGATGTCACCGGTGTCGCAAGGTATGCCAAACCGCAATAAGGGCGGCAACTGAAGACAGCCGCTCACGCGCCCGCCGCCAGCGCCTTTTGCCGCGATGCCAATGCGGCGCCGATGAAGAGGGCGAGGGCCGAGGCGATCAAGCCCCGTTCCAGTCCGGCGGGGCCGTCGGCGATCCAGCCGACGACGATGGGGCCAACGATCTGGCCCAGCGCGAATACCGTCGTGTAGGCACTGATGCCGGCCGTCCAGGATTGCGGTGGCAGGTTATGCCGCACGAGGGCCGTGGTCGACGCCACCACCGACAGGAACACGGCGCCGAAGACGAGGCCCGAAATGAACACGACGGGCGCAAAGCTCGTCAGTGCGGGCAGGATGGTGACTGCGCCCAGCACGCCATTCAATATCGCCAGCGATTCGCCGCCCTTGTAGCGGTCCAGCATGCGCGCCCAGATGCGCGACGACGCCACCACCGCCAGCCCCAACAAGGTGTAGAACACGGTGATCAGGGTGGCGCTCATGCCTTGCTGCTTGAGCAGGGCGATGACGAAGGTCATGTAGCCGATGTAGCCGACGCCAAACATGAAGTAGCCGGCCAGACTGGGGGCAAAGTCGCGCCAGGCGAAGCGCCGCGGCGTATCGAGGGCGCGCGGCGCTTCGCCGATCGCCTTCGCCGGCACGGCCATGACGGCGGTGGCGGCCAGGCAGGCGATGCCCAAGGCCAGCCACGGCCATTGCCAGGCATGCGCGGCGCCGTGGTCTTGCGCGGCGGCCAATGCTGCCGGCACCAGCAGGGCCGACAGCGCAATACCAAAACCCGTGCCACCGTAATACAGGCCGATGTAGAAGCCGGCGCGCTGGCTATGCATGGAGCCGAGCCGCGCCGCCAGCACGCCGCCGGCGATGAAAATGAAGGCGCTGGCAACGCCTGCGCACACGCGTTGCAGGAACAGGGTGGTCGTGCTGCTGACCAGGCCCGACATCAGCATGAAGATGCTGGCCAGCACGGAACCGGCGATCAGCAGGCGCCACACGCCAAGGCGGCGCATCAGCGCCGGCGTGGCCAGGGCGCCGAGAAAATAGCCGAGCGCATTGAAGGTGTTCATGGCCCCGGCCAGCAGGTAGGACCAGCCCAGGTCGTCGCGCATGGGCGGCAGCAGCAAGCCATAGGAAAAGCGCGACAGGCCCAGAGCGACGGCGGCGCCCAGCGACAGCGCCAGCGCGGTGAACAGCGGATGGGACGGAGAACGATCGTGTGTCGGCATGGCCTGAGACCCATCCTGGTAGGGGAAAGCGTACGGTGGCGCTGGCGGCACGCTTTTTTGCTACCAAGTTAATGAATTGGGCGTGGGAAGTCAAGACGGGCCGCACTTGTATGTGGCAGGCAACAATGCAATCTTTGTCATCGTTACTTTTGGAGAGAATTGTGAGACATGCAATCTCATATAATTGCAATTAGGAAATTAACTTGCCAAAATTCAATTTTGCGGGTTGCTCCTGATCCTCCATATCTTAAGGGCACTATGAACAAGAATAAACCTGGCGCGTTGTTGATTGCAGCGCTGATTGGTGCGGCGTTGGCTGGCTGCGCTTCCGAATCGTCGCAAGCCGTGGCTGTTCCCACAGTGGCCAGCGCGGCCCGACCTTACGTTGGTCCACGTACCCTGATCGCTGTCGGCAAGTTCGACAACCGTTCCAGCTTCATGCGCGGCATCTTTTCTGATGGCGTCGATCGCCTGGGCAGCCAGTCGAAAACGATCCTGATTGCGCACCTGCAGACGTCCAACCGTTTCAACGTCCTCGACCGCGACAACATGGCCGAGCTCAAGCAGGAAGCCGACTTCAAGAAACAAGGCCAGAACATCAAGGGCGCGGACTTCGTCGTCACGGGCGACGTGACCGAATTCGGCCGCAAGGAAGTGGGCGACAAGCAATTGTTTGGCATCATGGGCCGCGGCAAGACGCAAGTGGCGTATGCCAAGGTCACCTTGAACGTTGTCAACATCGCTACGTCTGAAGTCGTGTTTTCGGCCGGCGGCGCCGGCGAATACAGCCTGTCGAACCGTGAAGTGCTGGGTTTTGGCGGCACCGCCAGCTATGACGCCACCCTCAACGGCAAAGTCCTGGACCTGGCCATGCGCGAAGCGGTCGAGCGCCTGGTGGCCGGCGTCGAAGCGGGCGCATTGCGCAAACAATAAGGTATCCCATGAAAACAATGATGAACAAGGGCGCCGCCCTGCTGGCCATGCTCGCCTGTGCCGCCCTGACCGGTTGCGCCACGCAGTCGAAGACCCTGTACCAATGGGAAGGCTACCAGCCGCAAGTGTACGAATACCTGAAAGGCGAAAGTCCGGAGCAGCAGATGGCCGCCATGGAAAAAGACCTGCAAGTGATCGCTGCGAAAGGCAATCATGCGCCGCCGGGCTTCCATGCCCACCTGGGCATGTTGTACTCGATCGCCGGCAAGCCGGAGCAGGTCGCCGCGCAATTCGAAGACGAGAAAAAACTTTTCCCGGAATCGACGCCGTACATGGACTTCCTGTTGGGTAAATTGAAAAAAGGCGAGAAATTATGATGTCGCGCATGTTGAAAATGGCCCTGTGCCTGGGCCCCGCCATCTTCATGGTGGGTTGCGCCACCAAGCAGGCGGCATACGATTACACCGCATTCAAGGCGGCCAAGCCCCGTTCGATCGTGGTCTTGCCACCGTTGAACAACTCGCCGGAAGTCAATGCCGGCAACAGCGTCTACGCACAAGTGACGTATCCGCTGGCCGAAGCGGGCTACTACGTGCTGCCGGTGGCCGTGGTCGGTGAAACCTTCAAGCAGAACGGCTTGACGAACGCCGCCGATATCCACGGCGTCGATGCGAAAAAGCTCAACGAGATCTTTGGCGCCGATGCGGGCCTGTACGTGACGATCTCCAAGTACGGCACGACGTACGCCGTGATCGACAGCGTGACGGTGGTGTCGGTCGATGCCAAGCTGGTCGACCTGAAGACGGGCACCTTGCTGTGGCAGGGCGCGGCCAGCGCATCTAGCAATGAAGGCAACAATAACAGCGGTGGCGGCCTGATCGGCGCCCTGGTGACGGCGGCGGTCAAGCAGATCATCAACACCAGCACCGATGCCAGTCATCCTATCGCCGGTACGGCGAATGCGCGGCTGCTGTCGGCCGGCGTGCCGAACGGCCTGCTGTACGGTCCTCGTTCGGAACGCTACCTGGCGCAGTAATTGTATTACCAGGCCCGGCGCTTTGCCGGGCCTGCCGCATGGCCTTCAACGCCCGAAGCAATCATGGACTCGGCTTTCGGCGCTGTCTTTCCTGAGTGCGTGCAAATTCCCTGCAAGGAGCAAGTGATGGCAACCCAATTCAACGTCCGCTACAAGGTGGAAACGGACGAGCTGCAAGGCAGATCCGTGCTGGTCTTTCTGAAGCCACACCAGCCGCAGGGCCATTGCCAGATCCACGCATGGCAGGTGTTGACCGGCTCGGCCGGCGCCACCGAATCGTTCGATTACGAAGACCGGATCTCGACCGATGTGAGCAGTTTCGGCATCAACAGGAACAGGATACTGTCTGGCCGCCAGGGCATCGCGCCAGGCCAGCTGCTGTCGGCCATCAGCCCGCATGGCTTGTCGCCGCTGCTGCAGCCGGCGCCCATGTCGTTGGCGCAAGCCAAGCTGACGCCGGCGCAATGTGGCGTCATCAACCAGACCAACCCGTTCATCGAATTCAGCTGCAACTGGTATGTCAACGAGCGGCCCGTCGTGAGCATGCCCAATATCGATGCCAACATGACGGTGAGTTTCGAATACCAGCCCAGCTTCTACTTCATGGTGGCCACGCCGCCGATGGCGGGACAGACCTACAGCCTGGAGAGCTTTCCAGACATGACGCAGTATGCGCGGCCGATCACGGCCACCAAGGTGGACGTCACCGTGAGCCGCCAGCAGGGCCTGTGGAGTTTCGACTTCAGCGCCAGCTAGCGCGCGCCGACCTGCACCGGCCGGCGCCGGCTCCAGAACGGCGCCGACGGCCAGCGCGTTTCCTGGCCGTAGCAATATGCCAGGTGGCGTTCGTACGCCGCGCCGATGGCCGCCAGTTCCCCATTGTAGTGCCGGCAGGCTTGCAGTTCGCCCTGCAGCGTGCGGTCGCCTGCCTCGGCCGCGGCGAGGCCCGTGTACAGGGCGTTGAAGATGCCTTGCGACGACAGCGGGTCGAAGCTCAGGGCCGCGTCGCCGACGGCGAACCAGCCTGGGCCGGCGCCGGCGTCCAGGCTGGCCGTATGCGCGGGCGTCGCCATGGCGAGCGTATCGGCCGCATAGCCTTGCTGCTCCAGCAGCTCTCGTGTGGCGGGCAGCTGGCGCGCCGCCGTTTCCAGCCAGCCGGCGTCGCGCAAGGCGGCGCTGGCGAGCAAGTCCGCATCCGTATGCAGGGCCAGCACGCGGCGCTGGCCGGGCAGGGGCGCGCTGTACCACCAGCCGTATTCGCAAGCTTCGATGTGGGCAAAGCCCCGCGCGGAAGGCGTGCGGTCGTGTCCGTATTGCCATACTGAAACCAGCCGGTCGCCGCGCTGGCGCCGCGCCCCGACTTTGCGGGCGAGCCGCGCGCTGCGTCCCGTGGCGTCGATGACGATGCGCGCGGCCGCGTCGCAGGGGCCATGCTGCGTTTGCAGCCGTACTCGCCAGACGCCATTTTCCGGCGTGATGCCCGCGACTGTGGCCGAGGCCAGCACGGCGGCGCCGCGCCGGCGCGCTTCGTCGCGCAGCCACAGGTCGAAGGTGCCGCGTGCCAGGTGCCAGCCGTGGCCATCGGGATCGCTGAGGAAATGGTGTTCCGTCCACGAGCCGTTCCACCAGGCGCGGTTGCCGTGGTAGGGCGCATGGTCCTGCCGCAGGAAGGCGTCAAGCAAGCCCATGTCCTGCAGCAGGCGCGCGGCGGCCGGCGACAACGATTCGCCGATGCGCGCCAGCGGTGCGGCCAACCGGTCGACCAGCAACACCCGGTGCCGCCCCGCCAGGTTCAGGGCGGCCGTGGCGCCGGCCGGACCGGCGCCGACGATGAGCACGTCGGCCTGCAGCAAGGTCACAAGCGGTGCCGCTGCAGATGGCGCGCTTTTTCCGTGTCTTCCAGGTCGACGTCGACGAACTCGTCCGGTATGGCCGCCGCCGCGCGCAGCTGGTGCTTGCCGGCTACCGGCTGCGGCAGGTTTTCCACCTGCAGGAAAGCGGGGAAGCCGGTCGCGTCCGCAGGGCCGGGGCGCACCTCGACCACGCCCACTTGCGCCAGGTCGGCGATCATGTTGTTGATCTGCTCTTCATAGCTGATGTTGCCCAGCGGACGTATCCACGCGGCGCGCCGGGCGAAGGCGGCCAGGCGGTCGTCGACGGGTACTTCGCGGTTCATCACCGTGTCGTAGGCCAGCTTGCTCATTACCTGGTTCGGCACGCGCGCGGGCCAGAACGTGGGCACATAGGGATCGTAGTCGGACTGGTAGCCGGAGCGGCAGCTGGCCGTGTCCGTCTGCCATGGCACGGCCATCCAGCGCGTCACGCCGCCCGCGATCTGCGCCGAGCAGGGGCTGCCGATATTGTCCGGCGTCAGGACAGCGCCGTAGTCGGGCTCGACCCAGCCCGGCGGCCGGTGCGCCAGGCGGAACGGCGCGCTGTACATGCTGGCCTGGCGCATGGGCCAGGTCATTTCGCAGCCGGGGTGGAAGGCGTCGGCCAGGCAGAATTCCATGGCCGCGCGCAGCAGGGTGTCCGGTTGCTGCGCCACGTCCACGTCGGCCAGGCTTTGCGGCGGCGTCTTGCCGGGCGCGTAGTCGGGCGTGAATTCGCCGGCCGCCCATTGCTTCAGGAAGCGCAATTGCAGATTGCTCAGCGCGCAGTTCTGGCGCGGCGTGTCTGCCGGCGGGATGGCCATCGCATCGCCATACAGCCACGGCCACGGCGATGGCGCCCAGGCGTCGCGCTCGAACTGGCGGAACTGGTTATAGATGACGTTGCGCCACTCCCTGCGGTTTTCGGACGGGCTGGCCAGGCGCGCCATCCACTCGTCGCGGCTGAACGGCGTGCTGCCGTCCCAGCCGAAGGCGGCTGCGAAGCCCGCGTTGACCCATTGCAGGTTGGACAGGCGCTCGAAAATGGGACGGATATCGTCCTGGAACGAGGGAACGGCAGGTGCGGCAATTTTGCCTTCGGAAACAAACAAGTCGCGCATCAAGTCCCACATCGTGCGCACGGACTTTTGCTGCGGCGCGTAATCGGGCGGCGCGACGACCACCCAGGCCATGTCGACGGGCAAAGCCTGGCCCTGGTAGTGGACGGTGGCGCAGACGGGGCCGTCGGCCGTGTCGTCATGCCAGCCTTCGTTGTTGGCAAAGGTGATGGCGCGCGCGCCATTCCACGAGGCCGACTTGCCATGGCCGCCCAGCACGATCAGCCGCCCCATGGCGTCCGTGCGCAATTCGCCCAGGTAGACGGGCGTGCCCAGGAAGCTGCCGCTGTCGAAGGCGACGGCCGGCTGTTCGCTGCCGCTGATCTTGCGCTCGCCCGGCGTGATGGACAATTGCGCGCGGTCGGTGACGGCCATGTTGCGCAGGAACGAGGGCTGGGTGATGTGCGCCTCGGGAATATCGAGCGCGATCTGGAACTGGTACCACGCCGCCTTGGTGTTGGCCAGGGTGACGGCCCATTCGATGTCGGCATTGCTTGCGTTCAATTCGGCCACCGCCACGCCGGCGGCATTCAGGCCGTAGATGCGAAAGAGCGCCGCCTGGCGCTTGATGGCCCCGGACGCATCGCGGTAGTATCCGGCCGGGCGCGCCGCCGGTTCCGGCACTTCCGGTCCCAGAAAGTATTCGCTGGGGCTGTTGCCCACGCGGGCAATGCCGATGGGCGGATAAATCGCCGCCTTGACGATGACGGTATCTTGGGTGGAACTGGACATGGCGTGCCTTTCCAGATGCGTGGAGGGAAGGAAAATATACCGCATAAAAAACGCGCCAAATGCGCACATAGTCACCGCATAGTGAATTCGTGCGAGGGGCGCCGGACACATGCTGCCGCGGCGGCCAGGCCCGCTTTTTCCAGCCGCGTTAAGATAGCGGTATTTTCAAGACTGCGAGAGGTCCAGGTGCGCGTGTTGCTGGTGGAAGACGATCCGATGATCGGGGAAAGCCTGGTCGAGGGCTTGCGCGGCGAGTGCTATGCCGTGGACTGGGTGCGCGACGGCCACGATGCGGAGCTGGCGCTGGCCGGTTTCGCCTACGATTTGATGCTGCTGGACCTGGGCTTGCCCGGCAAGCAGGGCATGGACGTGCTGCGCGCCATGCGTGCGCGGGGCGCCGAGTTGCCCGTGCTGATCATCACGGCGCGCGACGGCACGCCGGCACGCGTCGACGGGCTCGACAGCGGCGCCGACGATTACCTGGTCAAGCCCTTCGATCTCGACGAGCTGCTGGCGCGCATCCGCGCGCTGCTGCGGCGCCGGGTCAGCCGTTCGCGCTCCGTCATCGAGCATGGCGCGCTGATCCTCGACCTGGCCAGCCACGACGTCACGTTCGAGGGGGAACTGATCAAATTGCCGCCGCGCGAGTTTTCCGTGCTGCGCGCCTTGCTCGACCATCCGGGCAAGGTGGTGTCGAAGCGCCAGCTGAGCGAAAAGCTGTACGGCTGGGATTGTGAAGTGGAAAGCAATACCGTCGACGTGTACGTGTACCAGCTGCGCAAGAAATTCGGCGCGGACTGCATCCAGACCGTGCGCGGCGTGGGCTACAAGATGCGGGTGGCGGCATGCTGACCATCCGCCGCCAGTTGCTGCTCGGTTTGCTGGCCGCCACCTTGCTGTGCGTGCTCGGCGCCGGCATTTCCTTGTTCCGCTCGCTGCTGGAAGAAACCAATGAACTGGCCGACTTGCAATTGCGCCAGCTGGCCGTGGCCTTGCCCGACGAGTTCGAGCCGCAGGCGGGCCTGGTCGCCGCGCAGGATCCGGAAGAAGCGTTCGTGCTGCAGGCGTGGGACGAGGACGGCCAGCCATTGCCCGTCCTGCAGGGCCAGCCGGCATTGCCGCGCTATGCGCTGGCCGGTTTTGCCGATGTCGTGCTGCACGGCGAGGACTGGCGCCTGTACGGCGAGACGCGGCGCGGCCGCTACGTGCAGGTGGCGCAGGCGCAGGCCGTGCGCGACCAGCTGGCCTGGCAGATGACCATGCGGGCCGGCGCACCGCTGCTGGTGTTCGCGCTGATCCTGGCGCTGCTGATCGTCGTCGTCGTGGGGCGCGCGCTGGCGCCGCTGCACCGGCTGGCCGAATCCGTGGCGGGCCGCTCGCCGGACGCCTTGACGCCGCTGGCGGCCGACGACATGCCGCCCGAACTGCGGCCCGTGGCGCTGGCGTTGAATAGTTTGATGGGACAGTTCGAGACGGCGCTGACGGCGCAGCGTACGTTTGTTGCCGATGCCGCGCATGAATTGCGCTCGCCGCTGACGGCGCTGAAACTGCAGCTGCAGGTGGCCGAGCGGGCCGGCAGCGAGGAAGAACGCCGCGTGGCGCTGGCGCGCCTGCACGAACGGCTGGACCGCAGCACGCACCTCGTGCGGCAACTGCTCAGCCTGGCGCGCCATGAAACGGCGCTCACGGCCAGCCAGCTGCACACAGTGGATCTGGGACAATTGCTGGAAGCGGCCGTGGCCGACCACAGCGCGCTGGCCGATAGCCGCGACATCGACCTGGGCGTGGTGGAAGCCCCGCCGGCCAGAGTGCTGGTGCAAGCCGATCCCGATGGCTTGCAGGTGTTGCTGAATAACCTGATCGACAACGCCTTGCGTTACACGCAGCAGGGCGGCAGGGTCGATTTGCAGGCTGCGCTGGAAGAGGGCAGGCCCCTGCTGCGCGTGTCCGACAACGGCCCCGGCGTGCCGCGGCAGCACCATGCGCGCCTGTTCGACCGCTTCTTCCGGCCCGACGGCAACGACGCCTGGGGCTGCGGCCTGGGCCTGTCCATCGTGCGCCACATCGCCGAGCACCACCAGGCCGACATCGCGCTGGCCGAAGGCGAGGCGGGACGGGGACTGCAGGTGACGGTGCGTTTTCCGCAGCCAGCCTGACAAAAAAAAGCGGATGCCGTCGCCGGCATCCGCTTTTCATTCACGCTCGAGGCGCTTACGCCAGCTCGGTGATGAATTGCTCGCGTGCAGGGCGCACTTTTTTCAGGTCCACCAGCCAGTCGCCTTCGCCGGCGCGGTAGCCCAGCGGCAGCATGACGACGGAACGCAGGCCTTTTTCGCGCAAGCCCAGGATCTCGTCGACCTTGGCCGGATCAAAACCTTCCATCGGCGTCGAATCGACTTTTTCCTGCGCCGCGGCGATCAGGGCCGTGCCCACGCCGATGTAGGCCTGGCGCGCCGCGTGCTGGTAGTTGGTCTCGGCATCGCGCTGCGGATACGTGGCGAGGATTTGCTGGCGGTACGCTTCCCAGCCTTCATTCTTGAAGCCGCGCACGGTGTTGACCAGGTCAAACATCTTGTTGATGCGCTCGACCGTGTAATTGTCCCAGGCGGCAAACACCAGCAGATGCGAGGCGTCCGTCACTTGCGACTGGTTCCACGCATGCGGCTTGATCTGCTCGCGCAGGGCCGGATTCGTCACGACGAAGACTTCGTAAGGATGCAGTCCGCTGGAGCTGGCCGTCAGGCGCACGGCTTCCAGAATGCGCTCGACCTTGTCTTGCGGCACCGTTTTCGTCGGGTCCATTTTCTTGGTGGCGTAACGCCATTGCAGTGTTTCGAGCAAATCGGACATGTAAATCCCTTTCATAATGAATAGTTCAGATTGGAAATGATAGCGGATTCAGGCATTTCAAGTGCAAAGGGGCAAAGAATTGCTTGTCGCACTCAAGTTAGCGCACACCAGCATGGTTGTCTACAGGCCAACCATGGCAAGCTCCACCGCCGGGTAGCGCGCGCCCTGGACGGCGGCGGGTGCGATGGCCGCGCCGATGGCGGCCAGCTCGGTGTCGCTCAGTTTGATTTGCGCGGCGGCCACATTCTCTTCCAGATGCGCCAGGCTGCGGGCGCCCGGTATCGGCACGATGTCGGTACCTTGCGCCAGCAGCCAGGCCAGCGCCAGTTGCGCCGCCGTGGCGCCGCGCGCGGCCGCCAGACGCTGCAGTTCGGCAACGAGATGCCCGTTGGCCGCCATCGCGGGCGGCTGGAAGCGGGGCAGGCTGTGGCGGTAGTCGTCTGGCGCCAGCGTGGCGCTGGAGTTCAGCTGGCCCGTCAGGAAGCCCCGGCCCAGCGGGCTGTAGGGCACGAAGCCGATGCCCAGTTCCCGGCAGGCGGGTAGCACCTCGGCTTCCACGTCGCGGCTCCACAGCGAGTATTCGGACTGCACGGCGGCAATCGCATGCACGGCGTGGGCGCGGCGCAAGGTGGCGGCCGACACTTCCGACAGGCCCAGGTGGCGTACCTTGCCCGCCCGCACCAGACCGGCCATGGCGCCGACCACGTCTTCGATGGGCACGGCGGGGTCCACGCGGTGCTGGTACAGCAAGTCGATGCACTCGATGCCGAGCCTGGACAGCGACGCTTCCACAGCCCGGACGATGTGCTCGGGGCGGCTGTCGACGCCCGCCATGCGTTCCACGCCTTGGCCGTGGGGCAATATCTTGAAGCCGAACTTGGTGGCGATGTGGACCTTGCCGCGCAGTTCCTTCAGGGCGCGGCCTACTAAGTCCTCGTTGGCGTAGGGGCCGTAGACTTCCGCCGTATCGATCAGGGTCACGCCCAGTTCCACGGCGCGGTGCAGCACGCGCAGCGAGGTGGCCTCGTCCGCGCCGCCGTAGGCAAAGCTCATGCCCATGCAGCCCAGGCCGATGGGGGCGACGCGCAAGCCGGAGTTGCCCAGTGTTCTGTGTTCCATTGTCATTCCTTTTCAAAAAAAGATGCTGGGAGTATGGGCGAAGGAACTGCATGCGATAAGATGGCTTATCCTGCATGTATTGCTGAATGAAACTCATGAATAATGGCTGACCTCAACGAATTGACGGCTTTTGCCGCCGTCGCCCGCCTGCGCAGCTTCCGCAAGGCGGCCCTGGAACGGGGCGTATCCGCCTCCGCCCTCAGCCACGCGTTGCGCGCGCTGGAAGAGCGCCTGGGCGTGCGCCTGCTGAACCGCACCACGCGCAGCGTCACGCCGACGGAGGCGGGGCAGCTGCTGCTGGCGCGGCTGGCGCCGGCCATGCGTGAAATCGATGATGCCTTGCTGGACCTGAGCACCTTGCAGGATGTGCCCGCAGGCAAGCTGCGCCTGAACGTGCCCCGTCCCGCCGCCCGGCTGCTGCTTGCGCCCATGCTGGCCAGTTTTGTCGCCCGTTATCCGCGCGTACAGGTAGAAGTGATCACCGATGACGGCATGATCGATATCGTGCGCGATGGTTTTGACGCGGGCATCCGCTTCGGCGAGCAGGTGGCGGCCGACATGATCGCCGTGCCTGTCGGCGCGCCGCAGCCGTTCGTGGTGGTGGCGTCGCCCGCCTACCTTGCCGCGCATGGCGCGCCAAGCACGCCGCGCGCGCTGCTGACCCACGCCTGCATAGGCCGGCGTTTTCCCAGCGGGCGCCAGTATGCGTGGGAGTTCGAGCAGGCAGGCGAGGGCTTCAGCATCGCCGTCGGCGGCCCGCTCGTGTTCGACGACGATGAATTGATGCTGCGCGCGGCCCGCGATGGCGCGGGACTGGCGTATGTGTACGAAGCCGATGCGCGCGCCGATATCGCGGCGGGCCGCCTGGCGTGCGTGCTGGAGAGTTGCCTGCCGCCGCCGCCCCGTTACTTCCTGTACTACCCGAGCCGGCGCCAGATGCCGGCCGTCCTGCGCGCCTTTGTCGACATGCTGCGCGCGCCGGCGTAGTCAGCCGGCGGGCGGCGGCGCGGCATGCTCGACCGGCCACTTGATCGTAAACAGGCTGCCGCCCGCCTTGCCACGCGTGCAGACGGCGCTGCCGCCGTGGGCGCGTGCGATGGCTTCGACCACGGCCAGGCCCAGGCCGCTGCCCGCGTTCAGGTCGACCCTGGTGCTGTCGCCGCGGCGGAACGCTTCGAACACGTGCGGCGCCAGTTCGTCGGCAATGCCGGGGCCCGCGTCCTCGACGCTCAGGTAGTACTGGCCGGCCAGCACGCGGGTGCGCACGCGCAGCAGGCCCGGATGCGCATAGCGGCGCGCATTGTCGAGCAGGGCCAGCACGATTTGCCGGATGCGCGCCGCGTCGCAGCAGACGGGATGGTCGGACAGGTGCAGCTGCAAGGTAAACCCGGCCGCTTCCATTTCCTGCGCCAGCAACCGGCCCACTTCCTCGATTTCCAGGGTCAGGTCCGTCCACGCCATGCGCAGCTGCATGTGGCCGCTGTCGGCCAGGCTCAGGGTGCGCAAGTCCTCGATCAGGCGCCCCAGGTCTTCCACTTGCGCCAGCAGGCTGGAAAACGGCACTTCCTCGGGCTTGAAGACGCCATCGACGACGCCCTGCAAGGTGCCGCGCAGGATGGTCACGGGCGTGCGCAGTTCGTGCGCGATGGCCGCATTCCACGTTTCGCTTTCCTGCGCTCCCCGCTGCAGGCGCTCGGCCATGCTGTTGAAATCGTCGACCAGCATGGCCGTCTCGCCCAGGCTGCGGTCGCCGGCAAACGCGCGCGCGGACAGGTCGCCATGCGCCACGCGGCGCACGCTGTCCATCACGGAATTGATCGGTTTCAGTATGCGCGAAGCCAGCTTGATGGCGAAAAACGCGGCCAGGCCCAGGCCGAAGATGGTGATGGCGAAGATCCACAGCCACTCGACGGTGCTGGGCGACCAGTCGTCCGGCTCGGACAGCATGCCGGGATCGATCTTGAAGGCGATGGCGAAGAAGGTCCAGGAGCCGATCCAGATGATCAGGATACTGCACACCATCAGCACGGACATCGACAGGATGATCTGCCGGTTCAAGCCTGTGAAGCGCATCAGAGCTCGCTTTCGAGACGGTAGCCCACGCCGCGCAGGCTGGCCGGCATGTTCATCACGCCCGCTTCTTCGAGTTTCTTGCGCAGCTTGCTGACGTGGCTGTCCACCGTGCGTTCCATCGAATTGCTTTCGGGCATGCACGACTCGAGCAATTCCAGGCGGCTGCAAACGCGGCGCGGCGTGCGCGCCAGGTGCGCCAGCAGGCGAAATTCCGTCAACGTCAGGCTGAGCGCCACGGCCATGCCATCGTGCAGCACGCTGGCCACATACGTTTCCTGGTCGATTTCGATGGGGCCGCAGCGCAGGCGCTGGCCGCCCACCGGGTGGTGGCGCACGCGCGAGCGGCGCAGCACGGCCGCCACGCGCGCCACCACTTCGGCCGGATTGAATGGCTTGATGATGTAGTCGTCGGCGCCCACGCGCAGGGCGGCCAGTTTATCCGCGTCCTGGTCGCGCGCCGTCAGCATGATGACGGGCGTTTCGCCGCGCCGCCGCACTTCCGCCAGCACGCCCCAGCCGTCTACTCTGGGCATTTGCACGTCGAGCAGCAAGAGGTCCGGCGCCAGCGCCAGGTGCTGGTTCAGCGCTTCCTGGCCATCGTGCGCAAAGGCCGTGCGGTAGCCGTCGCGCTCGAGGTAACCGGCGAGGATGCGGGCGATTTGCGGTTCATCTTCAGCGATCAGGACGAGGGCGGAAGGCGGCGTGGTGGCAAGGAAGGAGGGCTGGCTGGCGCTGTGATGATAGTTCATGCAAATAGTCTAGCATTCTTCGCTGTCTCCATCGAATCTCCACATTTCTTTGACGGAACATCCATGTTGGCCTTCTATGCTCTTGTTATCTGTCGACCGGACCGCCGGTTGGGATCTGCCATAGAGAAAGACCATGCATCCGAGCCACCTCACCAAGAAAAACATGTTGATCGCCGCGGCACTGCTCAGCCTTGCCGCCTGTTCCAAACCCGCGCCGGAAGAAGATACCGCGCCGCCCGCCGCCGTCACTGTGCTCAAGCTGCAAGCGGCGCCCGTCGTCCTCAGCGATGAATTGCCGGGCAGGGTGGCCGCCTTCCGCACGGCCGATATCCGCCCGCAGGTGGGCGGCATCGTGCTGCGCCGCCAGTTCGAGCAGGGCGCCGAAGTGAAAGCGGGGCAGAAGCTGTTTCAGCTGAACCCAGCGCCATTCCAGGCGGACGTCGATTCGGCCGCCGCCGCCCTGCAGCATGCGGTGGCCACGGCGAAGCGCGCCAGCAGCCAGGCCGACAGGTTAAAACCGCTGGTCGAGGCGGACGCCATCAGCCGCCAGGCGTATGACGACGCCGTGGCCCAACGCGAGCAGGCCGTGGCCACCGTGGCGCAGGCGCGTGCCGCCCTGGCGCGCCGCCGCCTGGACCTGGCCTTTGCCAGCATCGAGGCGCCGATTGCCGGGCGCATCGGCTCCGAACTGGTGACGGAAGGCGCGCTCGTGGGCCTGGCCGATGCGACGCCGATGGCGCGCATCCAGCAGATCGACAAAGTGTACGTCGACGTGCGCCAGCCGGCCGCCGCGCTGGCCGCCTTGCAAGCCTCGGGCAACGGCGGCGCGGACAAGGTGCCCGTGACCATTTTAGGCGCCGATGGCCAGCCGCATCCCGTCACGGGGCGCATCCTGTTCTCCGGCATCAGCGTCGATGCGGGCACGGGCGACGCCGTCGTCCGCGTGCTGGTCGATAATCCGCAGCGCCAACTGCTGCCGGGGATGTTTGTGCGCGCGCGCATCGCCCGCGCCGTGCAGGCAAACGGCGTGCTGCTGCCGCAACAAGCCGTCTTGCGCAGCAGCGGCGGCCAGGCGCAGGCCTGGGTCCTCGACGGCACGAACAAAGCGAGCCTGAAAACGATCGCCGTGGGCGACGTGATCGACCACCAGTACGTGGTCAACGGCGGCCTGAAAGCGGGCGAAACCGTCGTCATCGAAGGCCAGGAACGCTTGCAGCCGGGCGCCACTGCCGCGCCGCAGCCATGGAAGCGCGCCGCCGCCGTGGCCACCGCACCTGTCGTCAGTGCCGTGCGCTGACTCGTACATATTGAAAGTTTAACGACATGCCTCAATTTTTCATCAACCGCCCCGTTTTTGCGTGGGTGGTGGCGGTCTTCATCGTCCTGTTCGGACTGATCGCCATACCGCAATTGCCGATTGCGCGCTTCCCTTCGGTGGCGCCGCCCAGCGTCAGCATCAGCGCCAACTACCCCGGCGCCACGCCGCAAACCATGAACGATTCCGTGGTGGGCCTGATCGAACGCGAACTGTCGGGCGTCAAGCACCTGCTGTATTTCGAGTCGTCCACCGATACGTCGGGTTCGGCCTCGATCACCGTCACCTTCCAGCCCGGTACGAATCCGGAAATGGCGCAGGTGGACGTGCAGAACCGCCTGAAAGCCATCGAACCGCGCCTGCCGCAAGCCGTGCGGCAAAATGGCTTGACGGTGGAGTCGGCGTCGTCCGGCTTCCTGATGATCGTCAGCCTGATTTCCGATAATGGCCAGCACGATGAAGTGGCGCTGGGCGACTATCTGGCGCGCAACGTGACGGAAGAACTGCGCCGCATTCCCGGCGTGGGCAAGGTGCAGCTGTTCGGCTCCGAGCGGGCCATGCGCATCTGGGTCGATCCTGCCAAGCTGGTGTCGTACAACATCGCCATGGGCGAGCTGACGGCCGCCATTGCGCAGCAAAATGCGCAGATCGCCCCGGGCCGCCTGGGCGATTCGCCCGCCGTGCACGGCCAGCGCGTGACCATTCCGCTGACGGTGCAGGGCCAGCTGCAAACGCCTGCCGAATTTGCCGCCATCGTCCTGCGCGCGAATGCGGACGGCTCGAAAGTGACGATCGGCGACGTGGCGAAAGTGTCGCTGGGCGCGCAAAGCTTCAACTTCAGCATCCGCGAAAACGGGCAAGCCGCGTCGGGTGCCGCCATCATGCTGTCGCCCGGTGCCAACGCCGTGCAAACGGCCAGCGCCGTGCGTGCGCGCATGGCCGAACTGGCGCACACCATGCCTGCCGGGATCAAGTATTCGGTGCCGTTCGATACGGCGCCGTTCGTGAAGATCTCGATTGAAAAGGTGGTCGTTACCTTGCTGGAAGCGATGGTGCTGGTCTTCCTCGTCATGTATCTGTTCCTGCAAAAGATACGCTACACCCTGATTCCCGCCATTGTCGCGCCGATCGCGCTGATGGGCACCTTTACGGTCATGCTGATGGCCGGCTACTCCGTCAACGTGCTGACCATGTTCGGCATGGTGCTGGCCATCGGCATCATCGTCGACGATGCCATCGTCGTGGTGGAAGCCGTCGAGCGCCTGATGGCCACCGAAGGCTTGTCGCCGAAGGAAGCGACGTCGAAGGCCATGCGTGAAATCACCGGGGCGGTGGTGGGCATCACCCTGGTGCTGACGGCCGTGTTCATCCCGATGGCCCTGGCCAGCGGCTCCGTGGGCGCGATCTACCGCCAGTTCACCGTGGCCATGGCCGTGTCCATCCTGTTCTCGGCGTTCCTGGCCTTGACCCTGACGCCGGCCCTGTGCGCCACCATGCTTAAACCGATAGGCCCGCACGACCATGACAAGAAGGGCTTCTTCCTGTGGTTCGACCGCGGTTTTGAGCGCATGACGGCGCGCTATGAAAAAGGCGTGGTGGCGATGGTGAAACGCGCGGGCCGCTCGATGGTGCTGTATGGCGCCATCGTCGCGGCGCTGGGCGTCGCTTTCATGCAGCTGCCGTCGGCCTTTTTGCCGGAAGAAGACCAGGGATACTTTATCACCTCGATCCAGCTGCCGTCCGACGCGACGATGGAGCGCACGCTCGATGTCGTCAAACTGTACGAGCGGCACGTGGCCACGCGGCCAGGCATCGAAGTGAACCAGTCTATTCTCGGCTTCAGCTTTTCCGGCGCGGGACCGAATGCGGGCCTGGCGTTCACCATGCTGAAGGACTGGAAAGAGCGCAACGGCGCCACGGCGCAGGAAGAAGTGGCGCTGGCGCAGGCCGCCATGTCGCAGGCGAAAGAGGGCGTGATCATGAGCCTGATGCCGCCCGCCATCGATGAACTGGGTAATTCGTCCGGCTTTTCCCTGCGCCTGCAAGACCGCGCCAACCAGGGTATCGCGGCCATGCAGGCGGCGCAGAACCGGTTGCTGGGACTGGCCGCGCAAAGCAGCAAGGTGGCCGGCGTGTATCCGGACGGCTTGCCGCCCGGCGCCAGCGTGCGCCTCGATATCGACCGCACCAAGGCCGAAGCGCTGGGTGTGTCGTTTACGGCGATTGCAGACATGCTGACGGCGGCCATGGGTTCGACCTATGTCAACGATTTCCCGAATGCCGGCCGCATGCAGCAGGTGATCATCCAGGCCGATGCGCCGTCGCGCATGCAGTTGAACGACGTGCTGGCCCTGCGCATCCGCAATAACGCGGGCGGCATGGTGGCCCTGGGTGAACTGGTGCGTCCCGTATGGAGCGAGTCGCCGCTGCAGCTGGTGCGCTACCAGGGTTATCCTGCGGCGCGCATTTCGGGCAGCGCGGCGCCGGGCGTCTCCAGCGGCGACGCCATGCTGGAAATGGAACGGCTCGTGAAACAGCTGCCACCGGGCTTTGCGCTCGCGTGGACGGGCCAGTCGCTGCAGGAGAAGGAATCGGCCTCGCAGGCACCGATGCTGATGGCGCTGTCGATGCTGGTGGTCTTCCTCGTGCTGGCGGCGCTGTATGAAAGCTGGTCGATTCCCGTCTCCGTGATGCTGGTCGTGCCTTTGGGATTGCTGGGCGCCGTGCTGGCCGTGATGTTGCGCGGCATGCCGAACGATGTGTTCTTCAAGGTGGGCATGATCACGATCATCGGCCTGTCGGCGAAGAATGCGATTTTGATCGTCGAATATGCGCGCCAACTGCAGGCGCAAGGCAAGGGGCTGGTCGAAGCGACGGTGGAGGCGGCCCGCTTGCGCTTGCGCCCGATTTTGATGACGTCGCTGGCGTTCGCGCTGGGCGTGGTGCCGCTGATGCTGGCCACGGGCGCCAGCGCCGAGACGCAGCATGCGATCGGCACGGGCGTATTCGGCGGCATGATCACCGCTACCGTGCTGGCCGTGTTTTTCGTGCCCGTGTTCTTTGTCGTGGTGCTGGGCGCCGTCGACAAGATGAGCAGCTATTTCAACAAACGCAGTCATCGCATCGCCGTCAAGGCGGTGGAAGGAGAGTTGTAATGCGTTTATTCTTTATTACGCCCCTGGCCGCGCTGGCCTTGTCGGCGTGTTCCTTGACGCCGCCGCTGGTCAAGCCGGCGGCGCCGATCCCTGCAGCGTATGCCGAGGTCTCCGCACCGGGCATGGGCGACACCTCAGCGGACCTGGGCTGGCGCCAGATGCTGCTCGATGCGCGCCTGCAGCGCCTGGTCGACATTGCGCTGGAAAACAACCGCGATTTGCGCGTGGCGGCCCTCAACGTGGAAGCCGTGCGGGCCCAGTACCAGATCCAGGATGCGGGCCGCTATCCGGCCGTCGGCGCCGATGCGGGCGGCGTGCGCCAGCGCGGCGCCGATGCGGTAACGCAAAACCAGTTCACGGCCGGCATTGCCATGAGCGCGTTCGAGATCGACCTGTTCGGCCGCCTGCGTTCCCTGTCGGACGCCGCGTTTGCCCGCTATCTGGCCACGCAGCAGGGCCAGCGCGCCGCGCACATGGCCCTGATCGGCGCCGTGGCCGATGCCTATCTGGAACAGCGGCTGGCGGAAGAGCAGCTGGCGCTGGCGCGGCAAACCCTGCTCGACTGGCGCTGGGCCTTGCTCCTGACGCAGCGCCTGCACGGCGCGCAGCAGGGTAGCGGCCTGGATGTGGCGCAGGCGGAAGGGCAGGCCGCGACGGCGGAAGCGGACGTGCTGGCGCGCGAACGGGCCAGTGCCCTGGCGCGCAACAACCTGGAATTGCTGCTCGGCGCGCCGCTGCCCGCCGATCTACCGGCTGGCCGCGCCCTTGATGGCCAGCCCGTGCTGACGCAGCTGCCGCCCGGCCTGCCGTCGGACTTGCTGGCGCGCCGTCCCGACATCCTGCAGGCGGAATATGCGCTGGTGGCGGCGAATGCGGAAATCGGCGCCGCCCGCGCCGCCTTCTTCCCGCGCCTGTCCCTGACGGCGTCGCTGGGTTTTGCCAGCCCGGAGCTCGGTGACCTGTTCCGCGGCAGCGCGCGCAGCTGGTCGTTCGCGCCGCAAGTGACGCAACCGCTGTTCCAGGGCGGCCAGCTGCGCGCCGAACTGCAGCTGTCTCGCCTGCGCAAGGACGTGGCTGTGCTGCAGTACGAACAGGCGATCCAGGTAGCGTTTCGTGAAGTGCGCGACGGCCTCGCCGGCAGCGCCACGTATGCGCAGCAAATCGATGCGCAGCAGCGCGTGGCGGCGGCGGCGCAGCAGCGCCAGCGCCTGTCGCAGCTGCGCTACGACGCGGGCCAGGACAGCCGCCTGGAGTTGCTCGACGCGCAGCGCCAGTCGTATGCGGCCCAGCAAGCCTTGCTCGACGCACGGCGCGACCAGTTCAAGTCGGCCGTGGCCTTGTACAAGGCGCTGGGGGGAGGGCTGGAGGAGTAGGGCCTTGTATGCTTAGACCGTAAAAGCTCCGATGGGCCGGTTGCGCGCCAGGCTCCAGCCTGTCGTGTGTTGGGGGCCGGGCTTGCCGTCGGCCTGCTGCACGCTGTGGCTCCAGAGGATTTCCGTGAAATTCAGCTTGAACTGCTCGGTCGGCATGTCATCGGGATGGGTTTGCAGCTGGATTTCGCTGATGATGGCGTCGCGCAGCCAAATGGTGATGATGTTGGCCGTCTTGTCGCCCGAGTTGCGGGCGATGTAGAGCTTGGTTGGCTGGTCCGCGCCCGTGCCCAGCGGCTTGGCTTGCAGGCACAGGTCGTACAAGTTGACCGAGGTCCGGTCGACATATTTAACGCAGGTAAATTCCGTGATCACGGGCCGTCCCGACGTGCGCGCCGAATTGCTGACGTCCGTCGTCACCTGCTGCTTCATGCCTTGATGTAATGACACCAGCTCGATGCACTGGCCCGTGCCCTGCAGCGCAGCGGCGTCGCGCCAGATGGCGTCGATGCCACCGTTGCCACCGTCCGGCGTCTTGCCGAACACGAGTTCCCCGTTGCCGGGTTCCAACAAGATCAAATCCATGACGAGCTCCTCCGCTTGATGTCAGCTGCCGCCGTGCGACAGGCAGCCCTTGAGCCGATGTGGCCGGGTCCAACCCGCTTCGCTGGCGTGGTCGACAAAACTGATGGTCAGCTGCGCGAAGCCTTGCGAGGTGAAATACACGCTGGCCGTTGCATCCTTGCGCTCACGGGTGATGAACCACTGTGCGTCGCCATGCGCCAGGCCCCAGCTGGCCACGCGGTGCACCAGCAAGTCGGCATTGCCACGCTGCACGATGGCCACCCGCACGTCGGCTTCGCCCATGTTGTTGGTCTGATAGATGCGTGCCACTTTCCTGACTCCAGTTTCAATCGTGCCTGCGACTATACACCGATTAAGTTGCCTAAACACAAGCATAAATTGCGCCGAAATAAATTTTTTGGCTCTGTCATCGGCAAGTAGGGGAATGCCGGAATTTTCCCTTGGCAGTGCTGTCTGACTCTGCATATCAATCACGCAGGGAGCAGATCATGCGGTCAGCCGAATGGATCACCTTGATTGCGCAGTTTGCTCACTTGAGCAGACGCCAGCGGCAAGCAGGCATTGCCCTGCTGCGTGGCAGCGCACCACACGACGCGACCGTCGCGTTGCTGGAAAATGTGGCGCAGCCGCGATTGGCCTGTCCCGCTTGCGGCTCGGCGCACCTGCACCGGCATGGTCATGCGCACGGACTGCAGCGCTACCGTTGCGTGCCCTGCGGCCGCACCTTCAACGCCTTGACGGGCACGCCGCTGGCGCACCTGCGCCACAAGACCTTGTGGCTCGATTACGCTGATTGTCTGCTGGCATCGGATTCCGTGCGCAAGGCCGCGCGCCAACTGGGCGTGCACCGTAACACCTCGTTTCGCTGGCGTCACCGGTTTTTGTCCTTGGCAAAGACGGACCGGCCGCATGGCCTGCACGGCATCGCCGAGGCAGACGAGTTATATCTGCTGGCATCGGAAAAGGGATCCAGAAACATGACGCGTCCGCCCCGCCGCAGGGGCGGCCATGCCCATAAACGCGGCATATCGAACGAACAGGTCTGCATCCTGGTGGCGCGCGACCGTACGGGACAGACCCTCGATTTCGTCACGGGCAAAGGGGCGTTGACGAAGGCGCAGTTGCACCACTGTTTGTTGCCCGTCATCGACAAGGATGTGCTGCTGGTCACCGATGGTCATGCCACCTACCGGGCTTTTGCCAGGGAAGCAGGGATCAGCCACCAGGCCGTCAACTTGCGCGCCGGCATCCGTGCGCAGGGCGCCGCCCACATGCAGAACGTCAACGCCTATCACAGCCGTTTGCGGCAATGGCTGGGGCCGTTTCACGGCGTAGCGATGCGCTACCTGCCAAACTACCTGGGATGGCGCTGGATACTCGACGCCAGGCGCATTCGCTCCCCTGAAACGTTATTGAAGGCAACGCTGGGCGCCTTCCCACATCTAATGGTGACATAGCCCATTTTTTTTGCATCACTGCATCCAAACGCGGGCACGGCGCGTAGTACAGGGGCGCGCTCGCCGCAACGGCGGCATGAGCGGCACCTCCACTCACTCTATCGGGAGCACGACCATGTCACCACTGCCAACCTTGCCATACGCCAAGCTGCTGCTTGTTTCCGCCGTCGTCATGACCCTGTCCGCTTGCGGCGGCAGCGACCACGACGATGTTGTCGTCACGCCACCGCCGCCCGTGGTGGTGGCCGGCGACGTTTTCGTGCTCACCGCCAGCAACAAGCTGCTGTCATTCGACCGCGCCACGCCGGCCACCATCCGCACCACGGCCATCGTCACGGGCTTGCAGGCCGGCGAAAACCTGCTGGGCATCGATTTCCGTCCCGCCGATGGCCAGTTGTATGGCGTCGGCAGCACGGGCCGCATCTACACCCTGAATGGCGTGACGGGCGCCGCCACCGTCAAAGCCACCCTGGCGGCCGATGCGGCCGATGCGACGGCCCCGTACATGGCGCTGGCCGGCACGGAGTTCGGCGTCGACTTCAATCCGGTCGCCGACCGCCTGCGCATCGTCAGCAACACGGGACAGAGTTTGCGCATCAACGTCGATACGGGCGCAACCACGACAGATGGCAATATCAACGGCGGCGCAGCGAATACGACCATCACGGCGGTCGCCTATACGAACAGCTTTGGCGGCACGGCCAGCACCACTTTATTTGTCATCGACGCGGCCAACGCCACCCTGTACACGCAAAATCCGCCCAACAACGGCACCCTGGCCAGCGCCGTGCCGCTGGGCGTGGCGGCCACCGGCGTGGCCGGCTTCGACATCGATGCGCGCACGAATACGGGCTACGCCGTCATGACGGTGGCCGGCGCGCGCAACCTGTACACCTTGAACCTGGCCGCAGCCACGGCGCCGGCGACTCTGGTGGCGGCCGTCGGCGTGACGGAAGAATTGCGCGGCATCGCCCTGAAAGCGCCGGTCGCGCCCGTCGCCTACGGCTTGACGGACGACGCCCGCATCGTTACTTTCAAGACGGCCACGCCGAACACCCTCGATGCCAACGTGGCCGTGACGGGCCTGGCGGCGGGCGAGCGCCTGCTGGGCTTTGACATCCGTCCCAAGGATGGCTTGCTGTACGGGATATCGTCGACGGGGCGCATCGTCACCATCGACCCGGCGACGGGGGCGGCCACCGTCAAGGCGACGCTGGCCGCCGATGCCTTGGACGTCAGCGCGCCGTACACGGCCATCGCGGGCACGGCCTTTGGCGTCGATTTCAATCCCGTTGCCGACCGCCTGCGCGTGATCGGCAACGCTGGGCAAAGCCTGCGCATCAATGTCGACACGGGCGCCACCACCACCGACGGTACCGTCAACCGCGCGGGCGCGGCGCCTAGCGTGACGGCCGCCGCCTATACCAACAGCTTTGCCGGCACGACGGCGACCATGCTGTTCGATATCGACACGGCCAGCGCCTCGCTCGCCCTGCAAAATCCCCCCAACGACGGCACTTTGGTGAATGTCGGCGCGCTTGGCGTGGCTGTGGCGGGCGACATGGGCTTCGATATCGCCGGTGGCGCCAATGGTCTGGCCCTGGCGGCCTTGCGTACGTCGGCCACGGGGCCGAGCTCGCTGTACCGCATCGACCTGGCGACGGGTACGGCCGTGCTGAGCGGCGGTGCGGCCACGCCGGCCGCTTCCGCCATCGGCAACGGGGCGGTGGGGCTGGTCGATATCGCCATCGCGCTGAAGTAAGGAAGTACACCGCAGCTTTGCTTTGATTCAATAATTCCAGTATTATAGAATTATTGATGGTATTCAATGGCTGCGGCGCATGGTGCCCGCGATGCCGCATCGAACGGAATCTCGCCCCATGCTCACCGCTTTCCTCATCTTTCTCGCCACCTTAATCCTCGTCATCTGGCAGCCGCGCGGCCTGGGCATCGGCTGGAGCGCCGTCATCGGCGCCTGTGTCGCCTTGCTGGCCGGCGTGATCCATTGGGGCGACATTCCCGTCGTCTGGCATATCGTGTGGAACGCCACGGGCACCTTCGTGGCCGTGATCATCATCAGCCTGCTGCTGGACGCGGCCGGCTTCTTCGAGTGGGCCGCGCTGCACGTGGCGCGCTGGGGCGGGGGCAGCGGCAGAAAACTGTTCGTGCTGCTGGTCTTGCTGGGCGCGCTCGTCTCCGCCGTGTTCGCGAATGACGGCGCCGCGCTGATCCTGACGCCCATCGTCATCGCCATGCTGCGGGCGCTGAAGTTTTCCGCCAGGGCTACCTTGGCCTACGTGATGGCGGCCGGTTTCATCGCCGACACGGCCAGCCTGCCGCTCGTGGTGTCGAACCTGGTCAATATTGTTTCGGCCGATTTCTTCAAGATCGGCTTTGCCGAGTACGCTGCCGTGATGGCGCCCGTCAACGTCGTCGCCGTACTGGCGACCCTGGCCGCCTTGCTGATCTTTTTCCGCAAGGATATCCCCCGCGACTACGAAGTCGCGCAGCTGAAACGCCCTGACGCCGCCATCCACGACCTGGGTACTTTCCGCGCCGGCTGGCTGGTGCTGGCGCTGCTGCTGGTGGGATTTTTCTCGCAGGAGCACTTGGGCGTGCCCATCAGCCTGATCGCGGCCGTGGGCGCCGCGCTGCTGCTGCTGGTGGCCGGCAGGGGCCACGTGATTTCCACGCGCCACGTGCTGCGCCATGCGCCGTGGCAGATCGTCGTCTTTTCGCTGGGCATGTATCTTGTCGTGTACGGCTTGCGCAATGCGGGCTTGACGGCTTACCTGACGGGCATGCTGAACCACTTTGCCCAGTACGGCGTGTGGGGCGCGGCCATGGGTACGGGCGTGCTGACGGCCTTGTTGTCGTCCGTGATGAACAACTTGCCGACGGTGCTCGTGGGCGCGCTGGCCATCGACCCGACGACGGCGCAGGGGGCCGTGCGCGAAGCGATGATCTACGCGAACGTCATCGGCAGCGACCTGGGGCCGAAGATCACGCCCATCGGCAGCCTGGCCACCTTGCTGTGGCTGCACGTGCTCGACAGCAAGAATATCCACATTTCCTGGGGCTACTATTTCCGCGTCGGCATCGTGCTGACCGTGCCCGTGCTGCTCGTAACCCTGGCGGCGCTGGCGCTGCGCCTGGGGTGATGGCGGAGTAGGGGATAGTTTACTAGACGACCGGTCAGATTTTTTGCTATACTGGCCGCATGAGCAAAAAATCTTCCGCTGACATGCGCCAGCACCTGATCGACATCGCCAAGGCCCTGATGGCCGAGAAGGGCTATACGGCCGTGGGCCTGGCGGAACTGGTGGCGGCGGCCGGCGTGCCGAAAGGCTCGTTCTACTATTACTTCAAGTCGAAGGAAGAGTTTGGCCAAGCCTTGCTCGATGACTATTTCACCACCTATCTGCAAACGGTCGACGCCTTGCTGGACGGCCCGGGCACCGCCCGCGAGCGCCTGCTGGCCTATTTTGACTACTGGAGCACGACGCAGGCCAGCAGCGCGCCGGAAGGCAAATGCCTGGTGGTCAAGCTGGGCGCCGAAGTGTGCGACCTGTCCGTGGACATGGGCGCCGTGCTGCAGCAGGGCACGGGCGCCATCCTGGACCGCCTGACGCAGTGCGTGGAAGCGGGCCACCTCGACGGTTCCGTGGCGGCGGCAACGCCGGCCCGCGTGCTGGCCGAATCGCTGTACCAGCTGTGGCTGGGCGCTTCCCTGATGGTCAAGGTCGCCAGGAGCGGCGGGCCGTTCGACGCTGCCATGTCAACCACGCAACGGCTGCTGGCGTAGCCGTTTTTTTAACTATTTAATAGACGACCGGTCAGTTATTTTCGACCTCTCGCACAATATGAAAGCAATACGATGACCGAGCAGCATGAAAACGATTTATTTTCTCCAGTCGAGCTGGGCGCGCTGGCGCTGGCCAACCGCATCGTCATGGCGCCGCTCACGCGCAGCCGCATGGCCGACGATGGCGTGCCGAACGCCTTGCACGCCGAGTACTACGCCCAGCGGGCCAGCGCCGGCCTGATCATCAGCGAGGCGACGAATATTTCGCCGCAGGCGCGCGGCTACGCCCTGACACCGGGCATCTGGTCGGACGAGCAGGTGGCTGGCTGGAAGCTGGTCACGGATGCCGTGCATGCGGCCGGCGGCAAGATCGTTTGCCAGCTGTGGCATGTGGGGCGGTTTTCGCACACGAGCCTGCAGCCCGATGGCACCGCGCCCGTCGCGCCGTCCGCCATCCGGGCCGAGGGCAGCACCTATACGGCCAGCGGCATGCAGCCCGTGTCGATGCCGCGCGCGCTGGAAACTGGGGAAATCGCCGGCATCGTTGCCCAGTATGCGCATGCGGCCGCATGCGCGCTGCGCGCCGGTTTCGACGGCGTCGAGGTGCATTCGGCCAATAGCTACCTGCTCGACCAGTTCCTGCGCGATTCGACCAACCGGCGCACGGACGCTTATGGCGGCAGCATCGACAACCGCGCGCGGCTGACCCTGGAAGTGACGCAAGCCGTGGTAGACATCTGGGGCGCAGCAAGGGTGGGCATCCGTTTGTCGCCCGTCACGCCCGACGCGGGCAACACGCCCGTCGACAGCGACGTGATGGCCACTTATGGCTACCTGATCGGACAGTTGAACCGCCACGGGCTGGCCTACCTGCACTTCGTCGAGGGCGCCACGGCCACCTCGCGCGACGTGCCCGATGGCGTCGACCTTGATGCGTTGCGGGCGCTGTTCGATGGCCCCTACATCGGCAACAACCATTACGACCTGCCGCTGGCGCTGGCGCGCCGCGCCGAAGGCAAGGTCGATGCGGTGGCCTTCGGCCGTCCCTTCATCGCCAACCCGGACCTCGTGGCGCGCCTGCGCCATGGCGTGGCGCTGGCCGTGGCGCCGCGCGCGGCGTATTACGGCGGCGGCGCCGTCGGCTACACCGACTGGCCCGCCAGCCAGTCTTGATTTTTCTTTTTACCCACCCAAGGAGCGCAACATGAACAACACCACTTATGTGCAGGATTACCAGGCCATCGTCGCCGTGCTGAATCAATACAATGCGGGCGGGGCGCAGGCCGACAGCAGCATCATGCGCCCGGCCTTCAGCAGCGAGGCCACCATTTTCGGTATCGACGGCGACGATAAACTGACGGGCGGGCCCATCGAAGGCCTGTTCGAAATCATCGACAGCGCCTTCCGGCCATCGCCGCAGGCAAAGGCGGCCATCGCGCGCATCGATATCGTGGGCACGGCGGCCAGCGCGCGCGTCGATACGGACGATATCTCGGGCTTCCGCTTCACCGACTTTTTCAATCTGCTCAAGGTGCAAGGCGAGTGGAGCATCGTGAGCAAGATCTATCACACGCACGCGGGCGCCTGATGCGCTGCCTGGGCGCCCGATGCTGTATCGTGTGGCGTCCAGCATGCGGGGAGAATGAATGAAACTGATACTGATAGGCGCCACGGGCCTGGTGGGCCGCGAAGTGCTGCGCCTGGCGCTGATGGATGCGCGCGTCACGGCCATCGTCGCGCCCGTGCGCAAGCCCTTGCCGGCGCATCCCAAATTGGACGCGCCGCTCGTCGACTTCGACCGCTTGCCGGCGGACGCGCCATGGTGGCAGGCGGACGCCGTCATCTGCACCCTGGGCACGACCATGAAGGTGGCGGGCACGCGGCAAGCGTTCCGAAGAGTCGACCATGACTATCCGCTGGCCGCGGCGCGGCTGGCGCGGGCGGCCGGCACGCGCGCGTATGCGCTCAATTCCGCCGCCGGCGCCAACGCGGCCTCGCGCTTTTTCTACAACCGCGTCAAGGGAGACTTGGAACGCGACCTCGAAGCGCTGGGCTTTGCATCGCTCACCCACGTGCGGCCGGGACTGATCGGCGGCGAACGCGAGGAGGCGCGGGCGGGCGAGGGCGCTGCCTTGCGCGTCCTGCGCGTGCTCGGTCCCGCGCTGCCGCGCCGCTGGCGCATCAATCCCGCGCCGCGTATCGCCAGCGCCTTGCTGGAAGCGGCGCTGGCCGGCACGCCGGGCGTGCACGTCGTGGGCCCGGAACAGCTGGCTTGAGCGCGCGCCCCTTATAATTGTCATTCATGTTTTTGGGTACAAAAAATGCAAACAGTGCGCCCTTACCAGGCCGGCGACCGCGACGCCTGCCTGGCCCTTTTCGACGGCAATACGCCGCGCTTTTTCGACCCGTCCGAGCGCGCGGACTTTGCCGCCTGGCTGGAAAATTCGACACATCCGTATCTGGTCATCGAGCGCCACGGACGCATCGTCGCCTGCGGCGGCCATGCGCTGGACGCGGGCGGCACGGTGGCCAGCCTGTGCTGGGGCATGGTGGCGCAGGATCTGCACGGCCAGGGCCTGGGCCGCGCGCTGACGCAGGCGCGCCTGGACGCCATCCGCGCCGTGCCGGGCGTGGCCAAGGTGAGCATGAACACCAGCCAGCACACGCAGGCCTTTTATGCGCGTTTCGGCTTTGAGACAGTCAAGGTGACGCCGGACGGCTTCGGGCCCGGCATCGATCAGTGGGATATGGTTCTGTCGCTGAAAAACGGGGACGATGCCCATGTCCACATCGCCGCCGTGCCGCTGGAAAAAGCCTATCGCCTGCTCAATCACGGCCCGTCCATCCTCGTCTCGGCCCGCCATGGCGGCATCGATAACGTGATGGCCGCCGCCTGGGCCTGCGCCCTCGATTTCGCGCCGCCGAAACTGACCGTGGTGCTGGACAAGGCAACGCGCACGCGCGCCCTGGTCGAAGGCAGCGGCACGTTTGTCATCCAGGTGCCGACGGCGGCGCAGCTGCAACTGACCCACGCCGTCGGCACGCACAGCCTCGATGCGCAGCCCGACAAACTGGCGCGCGCCGGCGTGCGGCTGTTTCACATGGACGGCTTTGATTCGCCGTTCGTGGCCGGATGTTCCGCTTGGCTGGCCTGCCGTTTGGTCCCCGAGCCGCACAACCAGACCGCATATGACCTGTTCATCGGCGAAGTGGTGGGCGCCTGGGCCGACACGCGCGTGTTCCGCGACGGGCACTGGCATTTCGAAGACGCCGATCCATCCTGGCGCAGCCTGCACTACATCGCCGGCGGGCGCTTTTATGCGATCGGCGAGGCGCTCGATGCTGTCCCAAGCTGATCCGCTGGCGAGCCAGGCCGCCGTCACGCCGCTCGTCATCGTCGCCAGCAGCGGCACGGGCGGCGACATGCAACCGTTTATCGCGCTGGCGCAGGGCTTGCAGCAGCGGGGCCGGCGCGTGCTGCTGCTGGTGCCGGGCTGGCAGGAAGCGGCAGCGCAGGCGTCAAGGCTGCCATATCACACCTTCGGCAGTGCGGCGGAGGGCCAGGCCATGCTGGGCGACCCGGGCCTGTGGGATGAGCGCAAGGGCTGGGGCTTGGTGTGGCGCGGCCTCGTGCCGCACCTGGGCGCCGTGCGCGGCATCGTGCAAGGCTTGCCGGACGGTGAAGATTGCGTGGTGCTGTGCCACCCCTTCCTCGTGCCGATGGCCGCGCTGGCACGCTCGGCACGCCCGGGCCTGCGCATCGTCGCGGCCTATCTGGCGCCATCGAATTTGTGCAGCAGTCATGATTTCCTGGCGGCCGGTTCGCTGCGCGTTCCCGCCTGGGTGCCGCTGGCCTGGCGCCAGGCCCTGTGGCGGCTGATCAACCGCAGCATGGTCGACCCGGTGCTGCTGCCTGGCCTGAACGGGGCGCGCGCGCAGCACGGCTTGCCGCCCGAAGCGCATTTTTTTGCGCACATGCTGACTGCGCCGGATGCCTCGCTGGGACTCTTTCCAACGTGGTTCGCTGCACCGCAGGCGGACTGGCCGCCGCATTTCGTGCAAACTGGTTTCGCCGGCGCCGCCACGCATGGCGCTGCGGCCCTGACGCCGGAGCTGGAACGCTTTCTGGGCGAGGGCGAGCCGCCCATCGTGTTTACGCCCGGTACCGGGCACCAGCACGCGCAGCGCTATTTCAGTATCGCCCTGAAAGTGTTGCGGCGGCTGGGGCGGCGCGGCCTGTTCCTCACGCCGCATGCGGCGCAAGTGCCGCAGGATTTGCCGGCCAGCGTCATGTGGCAGGCGCACGTGCCGTTTCCGGCCCTGTTGCCGCGCGTGGCTGCCGTGGTGCACCATGGCGGCATCGGCACCAGCGCGGATGCTTTCCGCGCGGGCATTCCGCAACTGATCGTGCCGTTCGCGTACGACCAGTTCGATAATGGCTGGAGGGTCAAACGGCTCGGCGTGGGGGATGTCTTGCTGGCCAGGCGTCTGTCGGCGGGACGCATGCAGCGGCAGCTGGCGCGCCTGCTTGCCGCGCCCGGGGTCCAGCTGGCGTGCGGTGACGTGGCTCGCAGGATGGGGCAGGGGCTCGAACCATCGCGCCTGCTTGACCAGGTCGAAGCGGCGCTGGCCGCTGCTTAGGGACTGTCGTCAGGGACTGTCATGCGGCGTATCGTCGAGGGCGATGACCCGGTCGTTCGCGCCGGGCACGCAGCCGTCGGCGATCGCATCCCAGCCCCGGTGCACCACCACCTGCTTGCCGTCGTGGCAGATTTCCACGCGCTCGCTGGCCGGCAGGCGCTGGCGTGCGAACGCTTCCAGGCTGGCCGGCAGGCTCACTGCCAGCTGCATCGTGCCGATGGCTTCCGGCGGGTGGTCGTCCATGTGCACGAGGGGCACGAAGATGGAACCGAGCATCAGCCAGCGCGCACCCACGTCGACAGGGGCGGGCGCATACGGCGCCGCGCGCAGCCAGTCCTGGGCGCGGGCGCGCAAGTCGCTGCCCGCGTCCAGTTCGCCCCAGGCGGCGGCCAGCAATTCCACCACCCACTGATTGCAATTCTGGTATTTCAGGCTGTAGGCATAGGCGTTGGCGCTGTAGCGGCCCGCCAGCAGTTGCTGCACGCGCACGGGGTCGAGCAGGGCGCGGCGCAGGGGCGGCACGGTTTCGGCCGGCAGTTTCACGAGCGAGATGTAGCCGAGCGCAGGGTTTTCCGTGCCCATGGCGAAACCGGCCGTGCCCTGGTCGAAGATGCGCGGGCGGCCTTCGTCGCAGGCGTAGTACAGCTGGCGCGCGGACCAGCCGCTGTCGTTGTCGTGGCGCCAGGCCAGCGCGGCGTGCGAATAGCGGATGCCGAAGCGGGCCAGGTCCAGGCCCGAGCGGCTGATCAGGGCCACGCTGCCTTCGCTGGCGGCCAGTTCTTCGCGCACGACGGCGGCAAAGCGCAACAGGCGATCCTGTTCCGTGGCCGTGAGTTCCTGCGCGCGGTCGCAAAAGCGTGATGTGGCGAGCGAAGTGCCCGCCTGCGCGGCGCCGGCGCTGAAGATGGCGCAAACGCCCAGCAGCAGTGCCGGGCGGCGCGGGAGAAAACGAATCAAAGGCTGACGGGACGCGTGGCCATTTCGCCGTACCAGTCGTCGGCCAGCACGAGGAAGAAGGCGGCGCGCGTGTCGTTGCGCGAGAATTCGATGCCGTAGGCGCGGTTTTGCGCATGCACCACGTCGCCCTGCGCCAACTGCTGCTTGTCGAGCGCCGCTTGCGGCAAGTCCAGCACCAGCGGCGTCGCCGTGGCGTCGGCCTGCATGGTCAGGCGCGTCATGCCGTTGCGGCCCGGCAAGGCGGCCACGTCGATGATGCGGTAGGGGCCATTGGCGACCTTGTTGTCGCGCGACGAGCTGTTGCTCGAACCGTTGAGCGAATCGGAAATGCTGCCGCTCGACTGGGAGCCGGCGCTGGAGGCCGAGGAAACGAAGCTGTCGGCGTTGGCGTTGCACGCCATGGTCAGAGCTGCGGCCAGGCCGAGCATGCGTAAGGAGGTAGTCAAGGCAGTTTTCCAGTGGACATCAATGAAAGCGGACCGGGTCCATCCCGGCCTGCGCCATCATAGCAGATCGGCCATCAACTGAGCAGCACCTCAATCAGGGCCTTCGCTTCGGCCGACGGCTGCGTGCGCAGCGCCTGCAGCACGGGATCATTTTCCAGGTAGGCTTGCAGCGGCGCGCTGACGGTGATGCCGGCCTGCGGCAGCGGCGAAGGCACGGGCGCCAGCGCCTTGGCCAGCAGCAGGGTGTCGCGCAAGCCTTCGGGCGGCAGCATGATGGTCGAGCCGGGCAAGGTATTGACGGCATCGGCCACCGCCTGCGGCACGCCCAGCTGGCGCATCAGCGCACGGCCGATCACTTCCAGGGCGGACGCCATCTGCGTTTCCAGGTGGGCGTACAGGCCCGGGGTCTTGTCGGCCTGGGCCAGCAGATAAAAGCCCGCCACTTCATGCACGATGCCGGCGAACAGCGCCGTATCGGCATCCGTCTGCGTGACGGCGCCTGCCAGCGCATGCGCCAGTGCCGCCACATGCACGGTGTGCGCCCACAGCTGGGTGGCGCGGGCGCGCAAGGCCTCGTCGCGGATGCCCGCGTTCAGCTGGCGGATGACGGCCGCCGTCGCCAGCGCATACAGGTTGCGGTGGCCCAGCCGCTCGACGGCGGCGCGCACGCTGGTGATGGCGGGCGTGTGGCCGGACGCGAACATGGCCGAATTGGCCAGCGCCACGGCGCGCGCCGACAAGGTCGGTTCGCACAGCAGCAGCCGGCTGATGTCGGCCGAGTGGCAATCGGGGTTGGCCAGTTCCTTTTGCAGGAGCAGGGCCGTATTAATGCTGGTGGGAAAGGCCAGGGTTTCCGTTTCGGCGCTGGCCAAAAGTTGCGCAAGGCTGCTGAGCGTGTTGACGTGCATGGATAAGGGAGCGAGAAGTAGCAATGTCCCATAGTATCAGGCAATCCGATCTGCATGGCGTCCGCCAGCCTTTTCAGTCATGCGGCTGCCAGGGGAGGCAAGTTGTCGCGCGGCGAAGCCGCGCTTGGCAATGTCAGGGCAGCAACAATGAATGCTGGCTGGCCGTATGGAAGTCGCGCCAGACGCGGTTGATGGCGCTGTCTTCGCGGGCCGCGTACAGGCCGCAATACGGATACAGGCCATCGACGGCGGCGCGGCACACGGCGACCAGCTCCAGCGAGGCCGTTTGCACGGTCTGCATTTCTTTTGCCTCCAGCGCCGCGCCGGCGGCCACTTGCGCCCAGCTGTCGTCCAGCACGGCATAAAAACGGGCGCGGGCGGCCGTGCAGGCATCCTTTTTTCCTTGCAGCATGGCGGCCACTTCCGGCACGTCCAGCAGCGGCAAGCCGGCGCGCGCATGGCGGCGGTGGCGCATGCATTCTTCGGCCAATTCCATGAAATGCGCGGCCATGCCGGCCACGTTGGCGGCCAGGGTCACGTAGGCCAGCGAGTAAAACGGGTAGCGGTACAGGGGGCCGCCGGCCGTCGCGGTGTCTGGACTGATCGTGAAGCCATGATCTTTGCCGAGCCACTGTCCGTCGATCCGGTAACTGTGCGAGGCGCTGGCGCGCATGCCGACGCTGCTCCACGAGGGCACCAGCCGCACCAGCGCGGAGGGCACGAGGAAGGCGCGGATGCGCGGCTTGCCTTCGTCATCGAGCAGGGGCCGGCCATCGCGCCGCAGTTGGGCGTTCAGGGTGAAGTGGGTGGCCATGGGCGCGCCGCTGGCGTAGTCCCAGCTGCCCGTGATGCGGTAGCCGTCGCCTTCTTCCTCCGCATAACCGGTCGCCGCGCCGCTGCCGCCCAGGCAGACGCGCGGCGTGCCGATGATGGTGCGCGCCATGCCGGGTGCCAGAAAACCCGCGAACCAACCCGCGCCCGCGCACAGGGTCAGCACCCAGCCCATGCTGCCATCGACGGCGGCCACGGCTTCTTCCAGACGCACCACCTGCGGCAAGGGCAGCTCTGCGCCGCCCGCGCTGCGCGGCGCCAGCATCGTCAGCCAGCCGCGCCGGTGCAGCAAGGCTTGCTGCACCGGATGCAAAAAGCGGGCCGCATCGGCCGCCTGGGCGTGGCGCGCGATACGGCGCGCGTCGCGTTCGGAAAGGGTAGCAATGGCAGCGTGCGGCATCGGCAATGTCCGGCAATGGTGAAGGCGGGCATTTTCGCACAGCACGGCGGCGCCGTTGCCGTCAGCCGTGCGGCAAGGCAATTTTTTCCATGACGGCGCGCAGCAGCATGGCATCCGGTATTGCCGCCGGGGCCGAGCGCCAGGCGATGATGCCGTCGGGCCGGACGATCACGGCGCCGTCATCGCCTGTGCCGAAAGTATCGTTGAAGGCCTGGTCGGCGGGGAAAACCACGTCGGCGCCGGCCAGCAAGGTCTTCAACGATAGGTGCGCGGCGGCGGCGGACCAGCGGGGATCGGCTGTCAGCAGCACGAAATCCTCGGTCAACAGGTCGATGCTGGAGATGCTGTTGCCGCGATGCCGTACCCATACGTGGGGGGCGCGCGTGCCTGGCTGGCCGGCCCAGTCGCGCGGGTGGGCGGCCGGCGGCAGTGCCGCGTGCGCGCCGAGGATGGCGCTGGAGCGCGTCAGCTGGCCCAGTTCCATCGCCAGGTTGCCATACAGTGGCGCGTCCTGGTAGCCGTCGCCGACCCATTTCGCGTAGTCCGGCCGGGCGAACGTTTGCTGGTGCCGCAGCCAGGCGATGGGGCGGCGCTCATCCGTGTAAGTGTCGAGCAGGGCGGGGCGCGACTGCCGCCGCAGAACCCTTTGCAGCTTCCATGCCAGGTTGTAGGCGTCGTCGATGCCCGTGTTGGCGCCGTAGCCGCCGCGCGTGGGCGGCAATTGATGGGCCGCATCGCCGGCCAGGAAAATGCGCCCCTCGCTGAACCTGTCCGCGATCAGGCCGGCCAGCTCCCAGCGCCCCGTGGTGATCAGCTCGAGCGCCATATCCTTGCCCAGGGCCTGGCGGACCAGCGCCCGCAATTGCGCGTCGGTGCTCTCGCTTTGTTCTTCAAACATGAGGAACCAGCGCCCGTCCGAATACGTGCCCAGGAAACCCTTGAAGCCTGGCTGGTCGATGTCGAACTGGCGGATGCCCCGTTCCAGAAAGGCGTCCGCCTCCGCGCAGCGGAACAGCACGCTACGCAGCACGCGCAGGGGACCGGCGCCCTGGCGCGCGATGCCCAGCTGTTCGCGGATGGGGCTGGCCGCGCCATCGGCGGCGATCAGGTAGTCGGCTGTGACGGCATAGCATGCGCCCGTGTCGCGCTGGCGCAGCTGCGCCGTGACGCGCTGCGCATCCTGCTGCACGGACAGCGGTTCCACGCCCGTGCGCAGGTCGGCGCCGCGCGCGCGGGCGGCCTCGCGCAGGATAGGTTCCAGCAGGTCCTGGGCGATGGCGGCGCCGGCCATGGGCGAGGCTTTGCCGTCGCGCTCTTCCGGCTGGCCTGGCGTCCACGGCAATTCCTCGTAATGCTGACCCGCCAGGCTTTCCACGCGGGCGCGGCGCACGGTGGTGCCGGGCGGCACCTGGGGGATGCGTTCGGCGATGCCGACGGCGCGGAAAAATTCCAGCGTGTGTTCCGTAACGCCCGTGGCGCGGGGATGCGCGGCGCTGCCGTGGTGTTTTTCAACGAGGATATGCGGCACGCCGCGCCATGCGAGGAAGAGCGAGGCTGAAAGCCCGACGAGGCTGCCGCCGATGATGAGTACAGGGGTGTGGATTGAAGCTGGGTTCATGATGTCGTCCTGGAGGTTGTGCAGAGCACTTGGTCAAGGACGTGGTGAATTTTCGCGGCAGGCGGAACGCCGTTCAGGCAGCAGGGTGACGGAACGCACGCCGACGAAAAAACGGCACACGTCCGCTTTTCGTCGTGGTCCGCGGCCCCCAGGGCTGGAATATGATCGTCCGCAGGCGGACGGCTGACCGGGGCTCACCACGCCGGTCCACCTTTTTCGACGCCACGATCTTAGCACGGGACTGTCGCGCGCCGCCAGCCCAAGGACACTCCGGGCAACGGCCCTCAAGCGGCCTTGGCCAGTCCTTCCGCTTCCCAAGCAGCCTTGACGCTGTCGCGCTCGGTCATGCGGCCCAGGAATGCCTGTACATTGGCCAGCTGCGACAGGTCCACGCCCAGCTGCGGCGCCCAGCCCGTCACGGCGAACAGGTAGGGATCGGCCACGGTCATGGTATCGCCGGTCAGGTAGGCCTGGCCTTCCAGGCGGCTGTTGATCCACGCATATTTCTTGCCCAGTTCCTTGATGAACAGGGCCTTGGTGGCCGCGTCGATGCGCGAATCGAACAGGGGGCTGAACGATTTGTGCAGCTCGGACGTGATGTAATTCTGCCATTCCATCACCTTGTAGCGGGCAAAGTCGCCCACGGCCGGCAGCAGCTCGTGCTTGCCGGCTTGTTCGGCGATGTACTGGGCGATGACGGGGCCTTCGCTCAAGGTCCTGCCATCGTCGAGCGCCAGCAGCGGTACCTGGCCTTTCGGGTTGAGCTCATAGTAACTGCCGCCTTCCGGCGTCTTGTGCTGGCCCAGGTCGACCTTGACGAGCGTGAACGGTGTGCCCGTTTCGCGCAGGATGATGTGCGGTGCCAGCGAGCAGGCGCCCGGCGAGTAAAAGAGTTTCATGGCGGTCCTGTCCTTGAAAAGGTGGGGAGATGCCACTATAGACCTGTGCCGCCGCGCGGTAAACGCGTGTTCGTGTGGTGATCATTGACGCCCGGTGTCGCCTTGCGCTGGCTCAAACCCCACGATTGCGCAAGGTGTCGGGCAGCAAGGTAAACGCGGTAGGAGGGGCCGCCGTGCGCAGCAGCTGTTCGCCCGCTTGCGTCGGCGAGACGCTGCGCGTGCTGTGCACTTGCAGGCGCAGGTCATCGCGCTGCGTTTTGCTGTTATTCTGCAAGCAATCTTGTCGGACTATCGCCTGATGAAAACTTTTCTTTATTCGCTACTGGGTTTTGTCATTGCCAGCGTCATCGCATGGGGTGCCATGTTGCTGTGGGGCGGTCTGGTCTTGCAGCTGCCGCCCGGCGACAGCTATTGGGACCGCACGCCGTATGCGGCCGATATTTTCCTGGCCTGCTGGCTATGCTTTGCTACCGGGGCGGCAGTGCTGGCGGTTCGGCTGGCCCGTTGATACTGGCTCCACGCAATCATTAGTTTGGCTAATAAGTTCCTGCGGACTTTGGCATTTCTTGTCATCATCCTCGTCAGTCAGGGGATGATCGTGCTCGACACGTCCATGGTGCAGCTTGCCTAAAATCCACCAGGAACTGTGCTTTACGATAAAGGTATGGCCTGGGTGCAAAGCGCCTACACCCTGACATTCGGCGGCTTGTTGATGCCAGCCTTGCTGCTGGTGCTGGTGCTGAGCTGTCAGGCGCGTCCGCCCAGACTACCTCCGCCATCGACCGCCAGCACCTGACCTGTCACGTAACTGGCTTGTTCCGATAGCAGGAAGCCGACGGCGGCGGCGATTTCATCGGGCTGTCCCAGCCGCCGCATCGGTATCGTTCCAAGCATCTGGCGTTCCATCTTGCTGCCGACGGGGCGGGTCTGGCGGAACAGTTCCGTTTCCACGGGGCCTGGCGCTACCGCATTGACTGTCACGCCGTGCTCGGCCAATTCCAGTGCCCAGGTTCTCGTACAGCCGACCAGGGCGCTTTTGGCGGCGGAATAGGCGGTGCGGTTCATGGTGCCGTGGATGGCGCGGCTGCAAATATTCACGATCCGGCCCTACCGGTGCCGCTTCATCGCCTCCATGAACTGCTGGGTCACCTGGATGGCGGCGCGCACGATCGCATGTATCGTGGCCTGGCGTTGCCGTCATGCCGCCGCGGCGGCTGACCATTCGCGCAGCAATTGTCCGAACGCTTCAGCCGCCGCCGTGTTGCTGGTGGCGCGCCAGACGAGCTGAAACTGGGCGGCGGGCAGGGCAGGCAAGCCATGCTGGCCATCGATGATCACCATGCCCGGCTCCAGGTCGCCTTGCGGCAGGGCCGTGATGGCCAATCCCGCCAGCACGGCGGCGCGCAAGCCCTGCTGGCTGGGCGAGGTGAACGCCACGCGCCAGTCCAGACCGGCGGCATCGAGGGCGTCGACGCCGACTTGCCGGTGCATGCACGGCGCGGGCGAAAACGCCAGCGGCAGCGGCAGCGCGCTGTCTTGCCGGAAATCCTGCGCCGCAGCCCAGACGAAGCGCGTGCGGCGCAGCACGGCCGCCTCATCTTGTCCGTCCGCGAGGGCCATGACGACGGCCAGGTCCAGCGCATCGGCAGCGACCAGTTTCTGCAAGTCAAGATAGGTGCCTACCGTGACATCCAGGCGCACGGCGGGAAACAGGTGCGCGAACTGCGCCAGCAGGGAAGGCAGGCGCGCCCCCATGAAATTTTCCGGCACGCCAAAGCGCACGGCGCCGGCAATCGAGGAGCGCAGGAAGCGCCGCGACAGCGCATCCTGCGCGGCCAGGATCTGCCGCGCGTGGCGCAGGAAATCTTCCCCATCTTCCGTCAGGCGCAGGCTGCGCGTCGTGCGCAGCAGCAGCGCGCTGCCCGCTTGCTCTTCCAGGCGGCGGATCTGGTGGCTGATGGCGGACTGGCTCAGGTGCAGCCGTTCGGCGGCGCGCGTAAAGCCGCCCGTGTCCGCTACGGCGACAAAGGCGCGCAGCAGGGCGGTATCGAAGTCCATGGGGTGACGCTCCTGCGATTCATGATGAAAATGAATGAATTGTACAAAATTTTATCATTTCCCTCATGAGTCGAGCTTTTCTAGAATGACCGCTTGCAGTGCCCCGGCACCACGTATCCCTCCATGACTACCGAAAGCAAGGCTTCGATGCTACTGACTACTTCGCAACAAAACGCACTCACCCTGGCCGCCGTCTGCCTGGCCTCGCTGATGTTCGGCCTGGAAATTTCCAGCGTGCCCGCCATCCTGCCCACCCTGGAAACCGTGCTGCATGGCGACTTCAAGGACTTGCAGTGGATCATGAACGCCTACACACTGGCCTGCACCACCGTGCTGATGGCCACGGGCACACTGGCCGACCGCTATGGCCGCAAGCGCCTGCTGCTCGCCAGCTTGGCCCTGTTCGGCGCCAGTTCCCTGGTGTGCGGCTGGGCCGGCAGCACGGGCGTGCTGATCGCGGCGCGGGCGCTGCAGGGCGCGGCCGGCGGCGCCATGCTGATTTGCCAGGTGGCCGTACTGTCGCAGCAGTTCCCGGCAGGCGCCGCGCGGGGCCGGGCGTTCGGCGCCTGGGGCATCGTGTTTGGCTTGGGCCTGGGTTTCGGACCCATCATCGGCGCCGCCATCGTCGCGCTGTCAAGCTGGCAGTGGGTATTTCTTGTGCACGGGCCGCTGGCGCTGGCGGCCCTGCTGCTGGTGGCGCTGGGCGTGAGTGAGTCCCGCGATCCGCAGCGGCGCAAGCTGGACGTGGCTGGCATCGTTACTCTGTCGCTGGCCGTGTTCAGCCTTGCCTGGTGCATCACGCAGGGACCGGCGCTGGGTTTCACGGACCCGCGCACGGTGGCCAGCCTGGCCGTGGCGCTGGCCAGCCTGATGCTGTTTGTCATGATCGAACGGCGCCAGGCCGAACCGATGGTCGATTTTGCCGTCTTTCGCATCCGTCGCTTCTCGGGCGCCTTGCTTGGTTCGGCGGGCATGAACTGCAGTTTCTGGCCGCTCATGATTTATCTGCCCCTGTACGTGCAACATGGCCTCGGCTACGGCAGCCTGGGCACGGGCCTGACCTTGCTGGCTTATACCTTGCCTACCTTGCTTGTGCCGCCGCTGGCCGAGCGGCTGGCGCTGCGCTACCGGGCCGATGCGGTGATCCCTGCCGGCTTGCTGGCCATCGGCGCGGGCTTTCTGCTGATGCTGTGGGGCAGCCAGGCGGACGCCGCCAGCTGGCTGACGATCCTGCCCGGCTGCCTGCTGGCGGGCACGGGTCTGGGCTTGACCAACACGCCCGTTACCAACACGACCACGGGCGCCGTGCCCGGCGAACGGGCGGGCATGGCTTCCAGCATCGACATCAGCGCCCGCATGGTCAGCCTGTCCATCAATATCGCGCTGATGGGTTTTATCCTAGTTGAAACCATCCAGTCCGCCTTGCGGCCGCATCTGCCCGGCGGACTGGACGCGGTCACCTTGCGCGCCATAGCCGAGGATTTGTCGGCGGGCAAGGGTGCCGGTGCGCTGCCGGCCGGCGTGGCGAAGCTTGCATTGGCACAAGGATTTGGCGCCGTGATGCTGTACGGCGGTGTGGCCGCCTGCCTGTTCGCCGTGGCCAGCTGGCTGGTGTTTGGCGCCGGACGGACGCGGCAGGCAGCCGGGCTGCCGGTAAGGGAATAGCCAGAAGGCTATAATCTGGGCATGTTGGCAAGTCTTGCTCAACGTCATTACGAGGCCGCCCATGCATAAACTGATTTCCGAATTCACCCGCCTGTATCTGTTCGAGGAACAGCAGCAATACGTCGATGCGGACGGCGGCAAGCAGCCGCTGACGCCGGCCGTGCTGGCGCGCCATTTGTCGGGCGAGCAGACGGTGGCCGTGCAACTCGTGACCGAGGGCGGCCTGACGCGCGCGCTGGTGCTGGAGTTTGGCGGCAAGGGCGGCGGCGAAGCGCACTGGAGCGCGCTGTGCACGATCGCCAACGCCGTGCAGCATGAGCTGGACTTGCCAGCGCCCGCCGTCAGCATCTCGGGCACGGCGTTCCAGTTATGGCTGTCCCTGGCCACGCCCGTGCCCGTCGCGCAGGCGCGCCAGTTCGTGCAGCTGCTGCGTTCCACCTTTTTACCTGCCTCGACCGACATCCTCGTCACCGCGCCGCCCGCCGACGTGGAGCAGGTAGCGCTGCCGCCATGTCTGCAGCCATCGGGCAAGTGGGCCGCCTTCATCCACCCCAGCATGGGCGCCGCCTTCGTCGACGAACCTGGCCTGGACATGCCGCCGCCCCCGGCCGCCCAGCTGGGCTTCCTGGAAAGCTTGCGCAGCATCAACCCGGGACAATTCGCGCAGGCGCTGGCCAAGTTGCAGGGACATGCGGGGCTGGCTGATGCCGTGCCGGCTCCCGTCGCCGCTCCATTGCCAACGGTGGTGACCCAGTCACCGACGCAGCCAGGCCTGCTGCTGCAGGACGCCAGCCTGGAAGACATCGTGCGCTGGCTGCATGCGCGTGATATCGAGCCGACGTTCCGGCACAGGCTGCCGTAGCGGGGCGCTTGCAGCTGTCGGCCAGTAGCGGACGACAGATACGCTCCACAAACAATACAGCCCTTTATTCTTTAATACACTCCGTATAGTCGATATGAAGCCAGAAGTTCAGCCCAACAAGATCGTTGTTCTCTCAGGTTCGGGCATCAGCGCGGAAAGCGGTTTGCCAACCTTCCGCGATTCAAATGGCCTTTGGAAAACGTATTCGTGGGAATAGGTAGCCAGTCCTGATGGCTGGAATTGTCGCCCTGAAGCTGTCCTGGAGTTTTATAACGAACGTAGACTTAAAGCATCGCAAGCATCTCCGAATGTGGGCCATCAAGCAATTGCTTCTCTTGAGGCGGCCTACGATGTGGTCGTAATTACCCAGAATGTGGACGAGTTGCATGAGCGCGCAGGGTCACGAAAAGTGATTCATCTGCATGGAGAACTTGTTTATGCACGTGGAACTTCGGAAGCACGCAACCGCTACCGAAACTATTTCGATAAAGCCGTTTGTCACGCCCTTCGGAGAGACTGACGAATTGCTTTGCTATGTGGGCGAGACTTTGCTTGGCAAAATTATGGAATGTGGCGACGGTGAGGGAAAAGTGATTGCTCTACTGCCTACACTTGACCGTAAGCGTGCATATCCCTGGCCAAGCGCGGATATGTTTTTGCAAGCGTTGTTGCACGTTCTGCGCTCCGAATCCAACGCGGTCTTATCTTGTGAGCGTGATACCGATCAAGACAAGGTTTTGCCGCTGACCGGGTATCATGACGTCACCACTGTGTTGACTCAGGTGGTTAAATTTAGCAAAGATGGGACGGGAACGTGTCCAACATTTCTGTATCAGAAACTGTGATACGGGTTCCGGCCAGAAGCAGTCATTCACCATGCGAAAGAATTGAAGCGATTAGACGAGTTAGTCAGCTGAGCGTGGATGACGGTTAACGTTTCTTTCTTGAAGACGCCTCCCGCGCAGATTAAATTCGTCAAGGCGTCAATTTGACGTCCAGTTTACGTTAGACACCCAGGAGGCAACATGACAGTCAAGCGCATGGACAACGTCGGCATCGTGGTAGAAGACATCGATGCCGCCATTGCGTTCTTCACCGAACTTGGTCTCATTCTCGAAGGGCGCGCCCCAATTGAAGGAGACTGGGCAGATGGCGTCACCGGTCTGCACGGCATGCGCGTGGAGATTGCCATGATGCGTACGCCGGACGGTCATAGCCGTCTCGAATTATCCCGTTTCCTCGCGCCGCCCGTGGTCGCCGATCACCGCAACGCCCCAGTGAACGCTCTCGGTTACCTGCGTGTCATGTTTACCGTCGAGGATATCGACGATACGCTCGTCCGGCTCGTCAAACGTGGCGCGAAGCTGGTCGGCGAAGTAGTCCAGTACGAAAACATGTATCGGCTCTGCTATATTCGTGGTCCCGAAGGAATCCTCATCGGGCTTGCCGAACAGCTTGTGCAGAAGACGTCCTGAGGTAATTCCACAGGACGTTGAAAACTACCGTATTGGCGTCCAACCTGTTAGCGAAGCAGGCCTGCGCGAAAGCCGCGCAGGTATGATGAATTTATACGTTGTAGACGTCTGTTTTCGGGCGGAACCTGGTAACGACGGCAAGCGGCCAGAAGCGGATGCCGCGATAGAGCTACCCCCGGCCATGATTGACTCGACAGATATGTGCAACAAGCAAGGACGATAGATCTTACCTACGCGAAGAATGCATTGTTCGTTCGTCAATCCGTTGCGGTCGCTTTTGGCGTGCCAATCGATAGGGAAATAACTTGGGTCTTCCTTCAAGATCTGCTCTGTCATTCCAGCGAGTTTGCATTACCTGCGCGGGTGTTAGTCTGTGGCCTGCCAAGTGCCAGCGGCACGATTGGAGATGAGATCCGAATGCTCCGCACCTTTCTCCGCGCGCTTGCGACAATGCGAAGCATCGAAGTCCAGATTGTTTTGCACGATTAAACATGTAGCGCTTTCTCCTACTCTGGGGACGACAGTTGCCGTACACTGTATGGCTGAGATTGGCCAGAAGCCGACCTTCCTAGCGACAGTTTAAACTGTTGACTCATTCACTGACCGCCCTGATCGGCCCACACCACTATGTTCTTCCGTCTCGCCTTCCTAGCCGCCACCCTGACGCTCGGCTTCGCCGATTCGGCTGTCGCCGATACCGCCGTCCTTGAAAAACTCACAGCTAGCCGGCTCGCTATCACTCTTGACAAAGGCACGTTATCGGGACCCGGCGCGGCACTGCTGCTGCAGGCTTCGCGCCAGGCGCAGTACGTCCTCCTCGGCGAGGATCATGGTGTCGCCGAGATCGCCCAATTCTCATCCGCCTACTTCAATGCCTTGCCCCCTGCCGGCTTCACGACCTTGGTAACTGAAAATGGTCCAGCCGTGACGAGTGCGCTCGAAGGGATACTCAAGGGTGCCGACGCGGTTGCTGCTATCGCCAGATTCGACGCCATCTATCCGGACTCCGTTGCTTTCTACACCATGCGTCAGGAAGCAGAGATGCTCGCCGGCTTTGCCCTGGCCGCAGGACCGCGCTTCCAGCACTGGGGCATCGATCAGGAATTCGTGGGTGCGGCCAAATACCTGATCACCCTGATGCTGGCCCAGCCGGTTAATCCGGCCGCCCGCACGAAGCTGGAAGCCTTGCGTCAAATGGAAGCTGTCGCGTCTCGAAAGGCGGCAGCCACCGGCAATCCCTTCGAGTACTTCATGCTGTCGGCCTCAACCGAGGAACTGACCTCGTTGCGCCCGCTACTTGCCGGCCCCAAAGAGCAAACCGCGCTAGGCCTGCTCGATGCATTGCTGGCCACACGCGCCATCTATCAGAAAAGCGCTTCTCAAGTGCCCGGCGATCGTGACCTATCCAACCGCTTACGTTTGACGCTGTTAAAGCGGACCCTGGAAACCCGGCTCGGCATGCAAGAGCAAAAGCTGGTGGTCAAGGTCGGCGCAAATCACGCATACAAGGGCATTAATCCACTCAATAATCGTGACATTGGCAACTTTCTGGCTGAACGCGCCGAAGGCCAGGGCCATACCACGCTGCACCTGATCGTGATGGCGGCGAAGGGTACGCAACTGAGATTCGCGGGAGCGGGCAAGCCATATCAGCCGGCACAAATCAAACTTGACAGCTCGGCCTTCAAACTGCTGGCCAGTGCAGGCGCCACCGACGGCAGTTGGTCTCTATTTGATCTGCGTTCGCTGCGGCCAGGCTCGCGCAAACTGGCGGGGGGCGACATTGAAATGTTCAACCTGATCAACGGCTACGATTTTGCCTTGATTATCCCCGAAGGCAGCGCTTCTGCGCAGCTCGTGACACCGTAGAAGGGGGGGCGGCATTTCGATAATTGTAATTTTGTAATTGTACTGATTCCCCGCTGCGAAACGGCCAAGCGTTCACGGAAATGCCGCCCTTTCGCTTCATGGCGGCGCCAGCCTAGAGTGAGGATCAGTGCGTTTTACAGATGGGCAAGCCGCTATCCTGGACGTCGTCGGCCGGATTGGGCCATTTACAGACGAAGATAAAGCGCGAATTTATATCATATGAACAAGCATATGAATTCTGAAGTTCACATAACACTTACCGCTGACGAAGCCCTTGTGTTATTTGAGCTTTTGAGCCGCTACTCTGATTCAGACCAGTTGAATATAATAGACCAAGCAGAACAAAGGGCGCTCTGGAATCTATACTGCATTCTTGAGAAGAAATTAGTAGCTCCATTTAATATGGAATGGTCAAGCGCTCTCAGAAGCTCGGGCGCGATTGCGTGATGAGGAATAATTTCGAAATTCCGCTTTGGGGCGGAACCTGGCAAGGACGGCAACCGGCCAGAAGCAGACGGACTACTGGACGTCGATATCATCTCAACTGTAGTGGAGGCGAGAATTCAAAGCTATCTATTCGCATCGTCAAACGAACCAAGTGCAACAGCGTCTTTGTCGATTGAAGCCTTAATGGCGGCGGCCTGTGCCGAGCTTTTCTCGGTCACGCTCGCCAGTGACGAAGAATTGGAGTTGCTGATGGGTTTGCTCGGCATTGAACCATTGCGCTCAATATCGTTGCGGCCTAACACTGAGTTCCTTGCGCTCTTTGATTATTCCGATAAATTTTTACCTCAAATGAATCAGGAAGACTTTGACGTGTTTTATGAGAAATGGCTACGCTTAACTCACCGAGATTCAAATATGGATGAGTATGGACAGCTGTTATTTCTTCAAGGGCGGGCTGCTAGCTGGAACCAGATGGCGAGCAGGTTCATACTCCGCGAAGCCCCAATGACATCAGCAGAGTGATTCCAACCGGCCACAAGCGGTCATTGAGTTAGGCAGCCAGAAGAATGAGTGGAGAGAGTGGGTGGTTCGTCTAGACTGTTCGGGCGTCAGATTCGGTTCTCAGCTGGACGAAAGGCATTTTTTCGAGTGAGCCATGCAAATTCCTGGCGTGCTTCGGTGGGAGCCAGAGACTCTTGTGGTGAAGTCATTGAACCTCGGCCAGGCGTCTTTAAGAGACTTGCTGGCGCTCTTTTTTCGGTATCGAATACCTATGAGGCAGTTGGCTCAGTTTAGGAGCGCCAAGAACGAAAAGTGGTTTGCTGCGCCCATTATGTACTGGCATACGGCAGTTTTTGGCTAACTAACGCTACCGGCCAGAAGCTTTCTGCGGGTCTACAAATGTAGTGAATTCAAGGTATGATTTTGAAAAACGAAACTCACACACAAGAATGGTTTCTGGTTGATCCTCGGACGCGAAAGTGGATTACTCAATGCATCGCTTGTCAGCAACTGGGCAGGAAATCGGATACGCCGAGTTCAATTCCTAAGTACCGCTTCGAGAAAATGTTTCCAATACAGGATTTGAATACTATTGGCTTATGTGAAAGGTGCGCCGCACATGCATAACGGTTACTTAGTACGGAATTCGTCGACCTCACCCATAGGTTGCAGATGAATGCCAACTTCCGCTTTGGTGCGGAACCTGGCAACGACGGCAATCGGCCAGAAGCGGTCGTTGTCTTGCCAGTTTTTTTCAGTAGTACAGAATAGGTCGCAGTTGAAAGGACGAAAACTTGAAACTAAATTGGCGAACTTTGATTTTTCAACTGCTCATTGCAGCGCTGGGGATATGGATGTTGCTTGCTTCATTTATTTTTAAACAACCTTCGTACCAAGAATTGTCCTTAGACTGCGTGTCCCACTGTAAAGAAAAAAAGATGGTCGGAACATTGGTTGCTCAGAGCGGGCCTGCCTCGCCGAAGCCATCGGCTCAAAGATTTGATTGTGCTTGCTCATAAATCGCAACTCCCTGTTTGGCGTTCCGGTTGCCAACTTGTTCGCCCGGACTGCCTTCTGCTGGTCGCGACAGTCAAGTCGAAAGACCGCCTAGGGGCGGAACCTGCCAACGACGGCAACCGGCCAAAACCAGCCGTTCGACTTGCTAAAAAAGTTGATGCACCTTGTACTACGAGAAGTCGAAAGTAGGAAATTTTACGGGACCTATTAGATGGAAAGATATGAACTCCATTCGCCTCGCCAGCGCCGCTTTGAGTGGTTTAGGAAGTGGGTGACAATTGTTTCTTGTTTGGTTGTAGCGTTTCTTTTCTGGGGTTTACTAGCTGCCGGATTGACCAGGTATTTTTTCAAGATTTCTGAGGAAGGTGCTCTACTGTATGTTGGCCTTCCAACTGGGCTAGTGGTTCTCGCTATTCTGTGGGCTAAACTTCCAAAATTGACACGTGCACTAGGTTTTGATGACCATTTAAAATAGCCTTGTGACTACAGCAGTCGGCCAGAAGCGGACATTCGCATCAGCGTGACAATGCGTGACTTTTCTCGCTGGGTAATTCGCTATGCTCATGGGCCGCTGGCGGCCAGAAGCCGCCGTAAGTTTTGCATTTCCCAAAAAATTACCAAATCGACTTAATCCGAAGATAAGATGACAACTGCCTGGAAATTTCGTGACGCTCCCAATACTGCATGCTACACGACTACGGATGTATTAAACGGTTTGCCGGTCAAGCATGTGTACCATGATTACGATGGGGACTGGCAATTTCATGGAGCATCCGATGTAACAACGGTGAGTTCATTCCAAATAGCCTGTCTAGAAGAGATGATCAAATATAACGACTTGCTTACAGTCCTGCATGACTTGCCATACGGATGGCGAGCAGAGTGGAACGAACGCGCGCGAAATTGGGATCGATTTAAGGACAATCCGTTTCCCTCATTTGCAGAGAATGGCTATTACTTGGAAGATGCCGTTTGGCTTTCTGAGTATTTGACGGACATAAAGCCGCCACCTGCCGAAATACGGGAAAATCTTGACATTGCATCACACGTGAAAATCGTTTTTCGATTCGCCCATGAAGACTCTGATCGAGTTGATGGCCAGTGTGAAAGATTGTGGGTAGAAATTACCGCGGTCGATGAGCAAAACGGGGGTTATATCGGCAGGATCGACAACGCCCCGTATCATGAAGCGGCTAGATGCGGCGACCTCGTCTCATTCCACTCTTTGCATGTGGCCGATCGTTATAGTGAAGAATGAGACGCGGTCGGAACTATAGTCACTGCCGCAATACGATCTGTTAGCTGGTGCGTGAATGTCCGCTTTGGGGCGGAAGCCGCCAAGGACGGCAACCGGCCAGTACAGACAAAGATAAAGCGCGAATTTACATCATATGAACAAGCATACAAATTCTGAAGTTCACATAACACTTACTGCTGACGAAGCCCTTGTGTTATTTGAGCTGTTGAGCCGCTACTCTGATTCAGACCAGTTGAACATAATAGACCAAGCAGAACAAAGGGCGCTCTGGAATCTGTGCTGCATTTTTGAGAAGAAATCAGTAGCTCCATTTAATATGGAATATGGTCAAGCGCTGTCAGAAGCTCGGGCGCGATTGCGTGATGAGGAATAATTTCGAACTTCCGCTTTGGGGCGAAAGCGGACACTGCAATACAGTCGCAGGTCGAACCAAGGTGGTATGCGGCCAAGGCTTTCATTGTCCTGGCCGCACGCGTGTCAGCGGCAGCCTGAAATCAGCGCGCCATTTCCTGTGCGAGCGTGGCCACCAGTTCCTCCGCCCCCATCTCCCGCGCCAGCGGCGCCCCCTGGCCGGCCCACTGCGCTGCGAATTCGCTGTTGCCGTGCTGGCTGGCCAGCGCGTTCAATTGTTTGGCGGCGTCGTAGGCGACCGGGTAGTCGGCGGGTATAGGGCTGCCCGGCGCTTCGCCGTGTGCGATCAGACGGTTCACCATGCCGCGCGCCAGGCGGCCCGAGAGCACGCTGGTCAGGCGCGTGGTCGATGCCCGTTCGCTTTTCAGGTTGGCGCGGTAGCCCGCGTTGGCCGATGATTCCGGACACAGCACGAACGCCGTGCCCAGCTGGGCGGCCGCGGCACCGAGGTCCAGCGCGGCGCGGATGCCTTGTCCATCCATGATGCCGCCGGCGGCGATCAGGGGTAGGGCGGTGCGGCCTGCCAGCAGGCGCAGCAGCACGCTGGTGCTGTGGCGCTCGTCCGGCGCTTGCGGGTCGAAAACCCCGCGATGCCCGCCCGCTTCCACGCCTTGCGCCACGATGCCGTCGACGCCGGCCTGTTCGATCAGCGCCGCCTCATGCAGATTGGTGGCCGTGGCCAGCGTGTAGATGCCGGCCTGGCGCAGGGCGGCGATCTGCTGCGTCGTTGGCAAGCCGAAATGGAAGCTGACGACGGCGGGACGCAGTTCCAGCAACAGCTCGAATGCCGCGTCATTGCCGATGAACGTTTCGTAGATTTCGTCGAGCGCCACGGGCGCGGCCGCGCCCAGCTCCGCAAACAGGGGCGCCAGGTGGGCCAGCCAGGCCGCTTCTCGCTGCGCATCCCTGATCGCCGGCGCATGGCAAAACACATTCACATTGAAGGGGCGGTCCGTCAGCGCGCGCGTGTCGGCGATCACCTGGCGCGCCTGCGCCACGGTGCCAGAGCCGATGGCCAGCGAACCGAGGCCGCCCGCGTTCGAGACGGCGGCGGCCATGCGCGGCGTGGAGATACCGGCCATCGGCGCCTGGATGATGGGCAACTGCAAGCCAAGACGGTCGAGGAAGGGCTGGAACGAGCTCATGATGTTTCCTTCACAAAGTTGAGGACATTGTGCAATGTTCGTATTTTAAGAATATAATAGAATAATCATTTTCAAATAGAGAATACCATGGACATGGAATCCCTGACGATTTTTTGCGCCGTGGCCAGTGAACTGAGCGTCACCCAGGCAGCAGCCAGGCTGGGGCGCGCGCCGTCCAGCGTCACCACGCGCATCCAGCAACTGGAAGTCGATATCGGCGCGGAACTGTTCGTACGCACCAATAAACGCATGGCCCTGACGGCGGCCGGCGAGCGTTTTCTCGAGTATGCGCAGCGTTTGCTGGCGCTGGCGGAAGAAGCGCGGCACGTCGTGACGGGCGGGCGCGAAGGCGGCACCTTGCGCGTCGGCAGCATGGAAAGCACGGCGGCCAGCCGCTTGCCGGCGCTGCTGGCCGCGTATCACACCCGCTATCCGGCGACGCGGCTGGCGCTGAGCACGGGGCCGTCGCGCCCCCTGATCGAGCAAGTGCGCACGGGCTTGCTCGACTGCGCTTTTGTCGCCTTGCCGCCAGCGTTCGGCGGCGTCGCCGCATTGGCGGAGCTGAGCCTGGCATCGATGGCCGTGTGGCGCGAGGAACTGTATCTGCTGCTCCCGGCCAGCGAAGCGCAGGCGCGTAGCGCTGCGGACGTGCACACGCGCTCGCTTGCGGCTTTCCCGCAGGGTTGCACCTACCGCGGCATCGCCGAAGAGGTGCTGGGCGTGGCCGGCAGCACGCAGTGGCAGGTGCAGGAAATGAGTTCTTATCACACCATGATCGCCTGCGTGGCGGCCGGCGCCTGCGTGACCTTGTTGCCGGCCAGTGTGCTTTGGCTTTCTGACGCGCCGGCTACCTTGAAAACGCTGCCCGCAGGGGAGATCGACACCGTGCTGGTGTGGCGCGCGGGATTCGACGTGCCCGCCTTCCAGCATTTGCTGGCGCAAGTGGGCGAGGCGGCGCTGTGAGCGCGCCGGCCAGGCTGCGCGCGGCCATTGCCGCGGCTGTCATTCTCGCCATCGGCATGGGCTTTGGCCGTTTCGCCTTCACCGCCATCTATCCGCACATGGTCAGGGAAGGCGTCTTGAGCTTGCGCGACGGCAGCCTGGCGGCCTCGGCCAACTATGCCGGCTATTTGCTGGGCGCCATTCTGGCCATGCGTGCGCGGGCCCACAGCGCGCACCGGCTGTGCCTGTGGTCGGTGGCCGGCACGGCGCTGTGCCTGGGCGTGCTGGCCCTGCCGCTGCCCGTCTGGCTCATCGTGACGGTGCGCGGCGTGGCGGGCGTTTTCAGCGCCCTGGCCATGGTGGCCGCCTCGCTGTGGCTGCTGGTCCAGCGCGGGCATGGGCGCGGCGCGCCGCTGCTGTATGCGGGCGTGGGCGCGGGCATCGCCGTGTCGGCCGAATTGCTGGTGCTGGCGTCGCAGCTGGGCTGGCACAGCGCCGGCATGTGGCTGCTGCTGGCCGGCGTCACCGCGCTGGCGGGGCTGGCGGCCGCGCCCGCCATTGCCGCCAGTGGCCAGGCAACCCTGGCTGCACCGGCGCAAGCCGCCGCATCGGCCTTGGCGCCCGTAGCGCCGTGGCCGCTGGTGCTGATCTACGGACTGGCAGGATTTGGTTACATCGTCACGGCCACGTATTTGCCCGTGCTGGTCGGCGCCGCCTTGCCGGGGCTGAACTCCGCCCATGTGTGGGCCGTGTTCGGCCTCGGTGCGGCGCCGTCGTGTTTCCTGTGGCATCGGCTGCACGAGAGACTTGGCACGCGCCAGGCGCTGAGGTTCAATTTGCTGCTGCAGGCGCTGGGCGTGGCCTTGCCCGTGCTGGCGCCCACGGCCGCCGGCTACCTGCTCAGCGCCATCCTCGTCGGCGGCACGTTTGTCGGCACGGTGACCATCGCCATGCCGGCCGCGCAGCGCGCCGCCGTCAAGGCGGGCACCAACATGATGGCCATCATGACGGTGGTGTATGGCATCGGCCAGATCATCGGCCCCGTGCTGGCCGGCAGCCTGTATGCGCAGTCGCACAGCTTCAACGGCGCCTTGCTGGCGGCGGCCGGCGCGCTGCTGCTGGCGATTCTCGTCAGCCTGCGGCTGTGAAACTCAGAGAGCGAATGCGCAGCGCATGAAGTCGCGCCGGATGTCGTTGATCCTGTCGAACTCGCGCGTGTAATACAGCTTGTTCGTCAGCAGCACCGCATAGCGGCCGCGCCGGGGACTGAGCCACATGGCCGTGCCCGTGAAGCCCAGGTGGCACCAGACGTCGTCTTGCGGCCCGGTGCCTGCCGCCGGATGCCAGAACAGGCCGCGCGAGGGCTGCAGCTCGCCCGTCTGTACCGTCAGCGATTCCCTCACCCAATCGGCATCGAACACCGCGCCATGCGGAGTCAGCATCGCCCGCAGGAAGCGCTGCAGGTCGGGCACGTTCGAAAACAGGCCGGAAATACCGCACACGCCGCCCAGCAGCCGGGTCGAAAAGTCATGCACCGTGCCGGCAAGGTGGGCGCCCGCCTGCTCGCAATACTCGGTCGGTGCGACCCGCTGGCCGTGCCGTGGCGCCACAGGACCATAGCCCGTGGCGGCCATGCCCAGCGGCTGCAGCACATGCTCGGCAAGGACCACGTCCAGCGGCATGCCCAGCAGCCGCTCGATGACCAGGCCAAGGATCAGGGCCGCGCGGTCCGTGTATTCGACGGCCTGGCCTGGTATGCCTTCCAGCGGCTCGCGCAGCACGCCGCGCACGATATCGTCGTACACGTCGCCATAGCTGGCGCGCAGGCGGGCGCGCAGCGGCAGGCCGGCCGTGTGGGTGAGCAGCTGGAAAATCGTGATCGGTGCCAGCGCGTAGCCTGCCGTGCCGGGCAAGACGTCGGCCAGCCGGCTGTCCAGGCGCAGGCGATTCTGCTTCACCAGCTGGCCGGCCAGCGACCAGACGCTGATGATCTTGGTCAGCGAGGCGATGTCGAACAGGGTGTCGACCTGCATCGCGGCGCTGGCGGGATCGGGCGTGAGCCGCCCGGCCGCGCCCATTGCGTGGTGGTCGACGGCGCCCACGGCCCAGGCCGCGCCTGGAAAAACGTGTTCGCATACGCCGGCCTCTGCCAGCGCTGTCAGTTGGTCTGTGGGGGTTGCTATTGGCATGATGATTGTGCTGTGTTTATCTTGTTATCGTCTGTCGCTGCCACGCCCAGCCACCTCGCCACCGATTGCGCCACCCATTGCCCCTCGTCGAGCGGCAAGTCGTGGCCCGCGTCGCCGTGGATCAGGCAATCGGCCTGCCACGCGCGGGCCAGGCGCTGCGAGCAGCGGTGATCGACCAGTCGGTCTAGCGCGCCGGCCATCACCAGCACGGGCATGGGGGGCCGGATTGCCGGGGCGCGGTAGCGGGCGGCCGACAGCAACTGGCGCAGCGCGTTGCGCCGGCTGACGGGGTATTGCTGCTGATATGTACACCAGTCGGCCAGCAGGGCCGGGTTGCCATGGGCATGCCTGCGGCTGGTCAGACGCAGGATCAGACTTTCTTGGCTGCGCTGGTCGCCCAATGCCAATTGTCGCAGCAGGGCGCCATAGTTCTGCCAGCGCAGGCGTTGATGGAAGGGACTGAACGGCCGCATGCTGGTGTTGATCAGCACGCAGCGGGCGATTTCCTGCGGGTAGCGGTTCGCCCATTCCACGGCCACCATGCCGCCCAAGGACAGGGCCAGCAAGTGGTACGGTGCGGGGATGCCGCGCGCCAGCAGTTCCTGGCGGCAGTCTTCCACCATGGCGGCCACGCGGGTGGCGCTGTCCTGCGCGTGGCGCGTGCCGTTGCCGGGCAGGTCGGGCGTGACGATGTGGGCGCCGGGCAGGGCGCGCGCCAGCGTGGCGGGGAAATTGCCCCAGTGGCGCTGTTCGCGCATCAGGCCGCGCAGCAGGATCCAGGTGGGCGATCCGCTCATGACTCGTACCATTGCGCCAGGGCGCGTCGGCGCTGGGCCTTGCGCAGCAAGCCTTCCGGCATCCAGCGGCCGTGGCTGCTGGCGGCGCGCATGAGGAAATCGAACCACACGAGGTGGCGCCGCAGCACGCGCTGCAAGCGGTGTGCGGCCGTGGGGTTGAAGATGCTGACCCGGTTGAACAGCTGGCGCGGGTTTTTCTTGACCCAGCGCCACGAGCCCATTTCCAGGGTCAGCGGCAGGAACACGCGCCCGCTGTCGCTGGTGCCGTTCAGATACAGATAGTCCCACAGGTCGCCATGCGTGCGGTATTGCCGGCTTTGCGGCTCGAACACATAGTTGTGGTTGGGATAGCTCTGGCTGAACAGTTCTTCCAGCGCGCCGATCTCGGCCAGGTGCTCGATTGGCACCTTGGTATGCGCATGGGGAAACCAGATGCGGTCGCGCAAGCCGAAACCGGAATGGCAATCGAGGGCGATGCTGAACTGGCGCGACAGCAGTTCGCGCTCGACAAGGTCGCACACCGCCTGGCTTTCCAGCTCCATCGGCCCTCCGGCAGCGCCCCGGTACCAGGGCAGGCGCGCGCTGTAGCGCTGTCCACCGAGCATGAACGGCACTTTTTCGCGCGCGCTCAATGGCGCGTTGCGCATCAGGTCGACGCCGCGCGGATTGCTGCGCGTGGCTTGCCACATGCCGCCGGGATTGACCAGCGGCATGAACACGAGGCGCATGGTTTCCAGCTGCCGGTGCAGGGTAGCGTCCCAGCGCAGGCGCGCGACCAGGCTTTCGAGGAAGGATAGCAGCACTTGCGTGCCGATGCGTTCGAGGCCGTGGATGCCGCCGAAAAAGCCCAGCACGGGCACGTCCGGGCTGGGATTGCCCATGGCGATCGAGTACACGGGAAACTCGCGCCCATCCATGGCGATGCTGCAGGGCGCGGCCACTTCCAGGTGGCTGCCGCCCTCGTCGATGAGGCGCTTCAGCATGACCAGCTCGGGCAGATTCTTTTCGATCATCAGGCGTCTGAAAGGGAAAGTAGCAACCAGTGTAGCCGAAATAAGCGCCACGCCCGACGTCCCGCATGGCGAAATTTATTGATGGCAAGCATGTCACGAAGCCGTCATTTTTTGTGTGTAGGCTATTGCAGTTGATGCAAGAATTATTACTTGGCAATGCCTTGTTGCCATGCAGTTTTCCCCTCACACGATAGCGACTCGATAGCGATATGACAGGCAGCCCGGCATCCGTCCATGTGCTTGCGCTGGCGGGATACCTGGCACTGCTGGGTTTCCTCGCCACGGTGGGGCCCGTGCGGGCGCAGCCGGCCGATGGTGCCGTCTTGCAGTTCGATATCGCCGCGCAAAATCTCGGCGACGCGCTGGACCTGTACAGCCGCCGCACGGGCGTCGCCGTGCTGATGGACCAGCGCTACGCGCAGCGCCAGTCGGCCGCCGTGCGCGGCCGGTATGCGGCGGGTGCGGCCCTGCAAGCCTTGCTGGAAGGCACGGGCCTGCTATCGCGCCTGTCCGACGCGCAAGCCGTCATCGTGTATGCCCCGGCCGGCGCCGCGGCAACGGCAGCGGACTTGCCGCAGGCCGCCGTCGTGGCCGCCGCCGACATCCCGGGCGCCATGCAGGGCGGCGGCGACCATGCGGCCTATGTCAGCCGCTTGCAGCATGGGCTGCTGGGACTGCTGTGCCGCGCGGCGCAGACGCGTCCCGGCGGCTACCGGCTGGCGCTGCAACTGTATTTGAACCGTGCCGGCGTGGTGGACCGCGTGCACCTGCTCGACAGCACGGGTTTGCGCGCGCGCGACACGGCCATTGCGCGCGTGGTGCTGGGCATGCGCGTGGGCGCCGCGCCGCTGCCGTCAATGCCGCAGCCCGTTTCCATCCTGCTGCTGCCGCAAGGGCCGGGCAGCGAAGTCGATTGCGCCCCCAAGACCATGTCCGCGCCATGAGCATGCCCGACCTGCGCACCAAGCTCAAACGCCACCTCAGTTCGCGCTACGCCGTGCTGCGCTGGCGCCTTGAGCGCGTCGTCGGCTGCAAGCACCATGCGGCCGATGCGCTGCAGGAAACCTGGCTGCGCCTCGAAGCGATGGTGGCGCCAGGGCCGGCCGCCGCGCCTGTCCACAATCCCGACGCCTATCTGTTGCGCATGGCGGCCAATATCGCCACCGATGCCTACCGCCGCGACCGCATCATCGTCACCGAGCGCGAACGCGAAGAGCTGATGGGCATGGCCGACGAGACCGGCGACGACATCAGCGACCCGGCCCGCATCGTCTCGGCGCGGCTCGACGTGCAGGCGCTCGACGCGGCGCTGGCGGGCCTGTCGCCGCGCCGCCGCGCCATCCTGACGGCGGCGCGCATCGACGGCATGCTCAATGCGGAAATCGCCGAGCGCTTCGGCATTTCCGTGGCGATGGTGAAGAAAGAATTGCAGGCCGCCCTGCAACACTGTAAAACGTGCATGGCCGACGCCGATGCGGCCCAGCGCAGCGATGTGTCGGGCCGGCGTAAATATTGATGAATCCCATGACTGCTCCTGACCGCGATCCACGCGCCCCTTCAGATCATGCCGACACGGCCATTGGCCGGGAAGCCGCCGCCTGGTGGGCGCGGCTGCGTGCCGACGATTTTACGCAAGCCGACGCCGACGCCTTGCGCGCCTGGTGCGCGCTTAGTCCCGACCATGCGCGCGCCTGGCGCGAGCTCAAGCAAGTGTGGCAAGCGCTCGACCCCGCCTTGGCCCGCGCCGCCGCGCCGCAGCAGGCGGCCGTGCTGGCGTTCCCGGCGCGTCCCGGGCGCCGTGCTTTTCTCGGTGGCGCGCTGGCGGCCGGCGTGGCCGTGCTGGCCTTGCGTCCGCCCTTGGGCGCCTGGCCGTCGCTGCAGGAACTGAGCGCCGACTACCGTACGGGCACGGGCGAGCAGCGGCAAGTGGCCCTGTCGCAGCAGATGACGGTGCAGATGAATACACAGACGCGCATCAATGTGCGGGCGCCGGAAGCGATCGAACTGCTGGGTGGCGAAGCGGAAATCGTTGCCAGCGGCGCGCGCCAGCCCGTGTCGGTGGTGGCCGGAGCGGGGCGTTTATTGGCGCAGTCGGCCCGTTTCAATGTGCGTCACACGGACGACGCCGTGTGCGTCACCTGCCTGGCGGGCGCCGTGGACGTGGTGTGGCAGCAGCGCCGCCAGACTCTCGATGCGGGGCAGCAACTGGTCTACGACGACCGGGGCGTGCAGGCGGCCACGGCCGCGCCGGCAGAGGAAGCCAGCGCATGGCGCACGGGCGCGCTGTCGTTTGCCGGTCAGCCGCTGTCCCGCGTGGTCGATGAAATCAACCGCTACCGGCCCGGCAGAGTCGTGCTGCGCAATGCTGAGCTGGGCCGGCGCCTCGTGCGCATGCGTTTTTCCATCATTCAGTTGGATGGCGCGCTGGCGATGATACGCGACCTGACAGGGGCGCAAATGACCAGCTTGCCAGGCGGCATCGTGCTGCTCAGCTGAAGTGCGGCACGTGCCAGGGGGCGCCGCAAAAAATATTTTACAAAAGTATTATCCCTTCAGCCGCCCAGCTACGTCATGGAGGCATGGACGCTTGCGCTAACGCCAGGCTCCGTTCCCTTCTCTCTAGCCAGGAAACCATTGCCATGACCAAGCTTCACACTGCCCAGCGTCCAGTCCCCACCGTCGACACGGGCGCGCAGCGTAGCTCCACGCTGGGCAGCCGCTTGCGGCTCACGCCGCTCGCATACGCATTGACCACCATGCTGATGGCGGGCGCCTTTACCACGCCGGCCCGCGCGCAGCAGGCGTTCAGCGGCGGCTGGTTCGCGGCCAAGGGCGCGGCGCAAAATACGGCGGCCAGCTCGGGCCGCTTGCCGAATGGCCAGCCGCTGCCGCTGGGCAGCCGGCCCGAAGGCCAGCAACAGCAGGCGAACCAGCAGTTGCAGCGCTCGCTCAACAACCTGAACCTGGCCGCGCGCGCCATCGCCGCGCAGCAAGCGGCCCAGGCGCAGGCGCGCCAGGCAGCTGGTAGCGCTGCCGGCGGCGCCAGCTTGCCGAACGGCCTGGCGCAGGGCGGCTTGCAGGTCGACACCAACAGCCTGACGGCCGGCTGGCTCAATGCCCAGGCGCCCGTGCAGACGGTAGCGGCGGGCAGGACGGCCGTGGTGGTGCAGCAGACGGCGGACAAGGCTGTCCTGAACTGGGAAACGTTTAATGTGGGCAAGGACACGACCTTGACCTTTCAGCAGCAGAAGGATTGGGCCGTGCTGAACCGGGTCAACGATCCGCAGGCGCGGCCCAGCCAGATCCAGGGCCAGATCAAGGCCGACGGCACAGTGCTGATTGCTAACCGCAACGGCATCGTGTTTACCGGCACGAGCCAGGTCGACACGCGCAGCCTGGTGGCGGCCGCCGCCCGCATCAGCGATACGCAATTCCAGAAGAATGGCATCTACAGCCCCGGTACGGCCGGCGCCATGACGTTCACGGAGGCGGACGGCAAGGTGCTGGTGCAGGCCGGCGCGCGCCTGGCCAGCAATGCGCCCAAGGGCAGCACGGAAGGCGGCGGTTATGTGATGCTGCTGGGCAAAGAGGTGCACAACGGGGGCGAGATCAGCACGCCGAAAGGCCAGGCCCTGCTGGCCGCTGGCGACGGTTTTACCATCAAAAAAGGCGTGGCCACGGACGGCAACCCGCTGTCGACCACGCGCGGCAGCGAAGTGACGCCGCAATTCGCGGCCGCCAGCACGGCGGGCAAGGTCGTCAACACGGGGCTGGTACAGGCGCGCGAAGGCGACATCACTCTTGCCGGGCGCACGGTGCGGCAGGACGGCGTGCTGCTGTCGTCCACCACGGCGGCCACGCGCGGCACGATACACCTCAACGCCCTGGGCGGCGACGCTGCCGTGACTCTGGGACGCGGCGCCACCACGGCCATCGTCGTCGAGGACGACGGCAAGACGATGGCGCTCGACAGCCAGCGCGACGCCATGCGCGGGCCGGCCGTGACGTCCACGGAAAATATCCTCGCCGTCAACGACCGCCGCGACCAGTCGCGCATCGAGATCGGCAGCACCGGCACGGTGGAATTCCTCGGCGATTCGCTGACCCTGGCCACGGGCGGCCAGCTCGCCGTCAACGCCGGCAGCCGCAGCCTCGTGCGCGATGGCGCTCAGCTCGACGTTTCCGGCGCCGTGGGCGTCAAGGTGGCGATGGCGGCGAACAATGTCGAGATTAACGTGCAGGGCAACGAGCAGCGCGACGCGCCCGTCAACCGCGACGGCAAGGCCCTGATCAACAGCAGCATCTGGGTGGACCGCCGCAAGCTCGTGTTCGTACCGAAAGGCACGAACGGCTACGACAGCGACCGCTGGTACACGGCCGGCGGCTTGCTGGAAGTGGCCGGTTATTTGGGCACGCAAGGCCATTCCGTGAGCGAATGGATGGCGCAGGGCGGCACGGTGAGCTTCGGCGGCAAGGACGTCGTCACGCAGCTTGGCTCCAGCATCAACCTGTCCGGCGGCACTTTGGACGTGCAGACGGGCGCCGTGCGCCAGACCTGGCTGAAAGGCGCGGACGGCAAGCTGTACGAAGCGGGCAGCGCGCCCGCCGACCTCGCGTACGCGGGCGTCTACAAGGGCTACGAGGAAGAGCATGCGCGCTGGGGCAAGGATGCCAGCGCCTTCTACGCCAATCCCCTGATCGCCGCGCAACTGCGTCTGGAAAACGGCTACACGGCAGGGCGCGACGCGGGCAAGCTGGTGGTCGCCACGGGGTCGGCCGTGCTGGAAGGCGGCATCGCCGGCGACGTCTTCCAGGGCGAGCGCCAGGTGCAGGCGCCGCAAGCGCTGCTTGACGGCTACCAGCAGTCGCAGTTCGCGGCCGCGCAGCGGGGACAATTGATCGTCGGCCAGTATCAGCCCATGTTCGACAAGCGCACGGGCGTGCTGCAGCATGCTTTGTCGGCCGTCATGGACGAGGTGCGCCTGACGCGCGTGCAGGACGGCATCGCGGCCGGCCTCGACGTGACAGGCATGCTGGACGCTGAACGCCAGGGCAAGCTGCTGCTCGACACCGGCTTGCTGAACAGCCAGCAGCTGGGCGCCATTCGCATCGCGGTCAAGGGCGCGGTCACCGTCGACAGCGCGCTGCAGGTGGCCGATGGCGGCAACATCACCCTGTTCGGCAATGACGTGGCCATCAACGCCAGCCTGCGCAGCCATGGCGGCAGCATCGCGGCCGGCAATGTGCTGAACCAGATCGGCGCGCTGGGCATGAACGACACCGTCGTCATCCCGGGCGGGTCCGTGGGCAAGCTGGTGCTGGCCGATGGCGTGAGCCTCGACACCAGCGGCTTGCTCAGCAATGTGCTGCACGACCCGCTGGCCGCCGCCGGCTTGCCCTACATGAACGGCGGCGATGTCTCGTTGCGGGCGAGCGGCGGCGTGCGCATCGGCAATGGCAGCCTGATCGACGTGAGCTCGGGCGCGGCCATTCTGTCGCAGGCGAAACAACAGGGCGGCAAGGGCGGCAACGTGAGCCTGGCCAGCTATGGGCCGAAGGCCGACCTGGTGCTGGGCGAGGGCGCGCAAGTGCGCGGCCATGGCGTGGCGGGCGGCGGCAAGCTGGAATTGCAAGCGAACAAGATCGTGATCGGCCAGGCCGAGACGGAACAGAAAGGCGCCCTGCAACTGGACGGCGACTTCTTCGACAAGGGGTTTTCCAGCTACAGCCTGGTCGGCAAGCAAGGCGTGATGGTTCTGGACGGCACGCAAGTCGATGTGCGCATGCCCGTGCTGCGCGTGGCGGAGAACGAGAAACTGGCCCTATGGACGCCGGAGCAGTACACGGAAAACGCGCTCAAGGGTACCTTGACCCAGCGCAAGGGCGCCAGCCTGGCCTTGCAGGTGGGCGACGTACAGTCCGATGCGGCCGACATGGCCAGCGCCGAATTGCTCATTGGCAAGGGCGCCGTGGTAAGCGTCGATGCTGGCCAGTCCATCAAACTGTCCAGCGTGGGCCAGCTGACGGTGGACGGGCGCTTGAATGCCTGGGGCGGCAAGATCAGCCTCGGCGGCGTGGGCGTCGGCGTGAGTGTGTCCGAAGCCGTGGAAGCGGCCGGCCATGGCCGTTCCCTGTGGATCGGCGAGAATGCCGTGCTCGATGTCGCGTCGCGCGCCGTCACGGCCACGGATGCGCAGGGCCGGCGCTACGGCAAGGTGCTTGACGGCGGCAGCATCGTCGTCGGCGGCGAGATCAACCATGCGCAGGGCAGCACGTCGGCGGCCAGCCTGTTCGTCGTCGTGCGCGATGGCGCCGTGCTCGACGCTTCCGGCGCGCATGCCGTGCTGGACGTAAACGGCGCGGCCGTCGACGTGGCCAGCGCGGGCGGCGGCATCGCGCTGGCGTCGAACAACGGCTTGTATCTCGACGGCCAGCTGCTGGCCAGGGCCGGTGGCGCGGGCGCGGCGGGCGGCACCCTGTCCGTGGCCACGGGCTCGCCCGAATACCTGAAAGTGCTGGCGACGGACAAGGTGCTGCAGGGGCGCCAGCTGGCGCTGACGCAGCGCCAGGGCGCCAGCGACCTGGCCGAAAATGTGAGCGCACGGGATGCGGCGGCAACGCTGCAGTACGGCCACGGCCGTTTTTCCGTGGAGCAGGTTGAAGCGGGCGGCTTCGGCAGCCTGGCCCTGCTGGGTGCCGCGTCCTTCGATGGCGACGTGTCGCTGCAGCTGCAGCAAAGTTTCCAGCTGTACGGTGCGCCCGTGCTGACACCAGGCGGCAAGCCCGGCGCGAAGGTCGGCATCGCGGCGCCCTATGTGCGCCTGGCCAGCATCAAGCCGGTCGGACGCGATTTCTATGTCACGCCAGGCACGGCGGGCGAATCGCCGGTCGCCGGCCAGGTCAGCATGACGGGCGACCTGATCGACGTGCGCGGCCCGGTCAATATCGTTGCCGACGACGTGCGCCTGACCAGCCGCGGCGACTTGCGCTTCCTGTTGTCCCCGCTGGGCTGGGGCGGCGCGGAGGCGACGACGGTGCTGTCTTCGCCAGGCGACATGACCCTCAGCGCGGCCCAGTTGTATCCGGAGACGGGCGCCGGTGCCGCCGTGCGCGTTGGCTATGGCCAGGTCGATGGAATGTTCGGCTACGACCCTGCGCGCAGCCTGCGCATCGCCCGCACGACGGAGGGCGTGCCGGCCATGCCGTATTCCGCCTTCGGCTCGCTGGAACTGGAAGCCGCGCATATCGAGCAGGGCGGCGTGGTGCGCGCACCGCTGGGGCGCCTGGCGATCGGCGCGGCCCGCTATGACAATGACAAGAGCCTGAGCGTCAACTTGCTGGCCAACAGCATCAGCTCCGTCAGCGGCGCAGGTCTGGTCATGCCGTATGGCGGCACCGTCGATGGCCAGAACTGGAGCGTGGACGGCAAGCTGGCCGCCTTCATGGGCGTGGGCGGCTTCAATGCGCAAGGCGGCTTGCGCGTCGGCGTGGAAATGGCCGGAGTGGCCGTGAACGTGCAGCCGGGCGCGCTGCTCGACCTGTCCGGCGGCGGCGAACTGACGGGCGCCGGCTTCATCGCCGGCCGCGGCGGCTCCACCGACGCGCGCACCCACCCGCTGGTGCAGGTGGGGGCGAACGGCGGTTTTGTCTTGCCGGGCCTGGCGACGAATCCCGTGTACGCCATCGTGCCGGGCGTGCAGGCGCCGCAAGCGCCTTCGGGCGCCGCCGATGCGGTCATTGGCCGGCAGGTGACGATAGGCGGCGGTGTGCCGGGCCTGGCGGCCGGTACTTACACCCTGATGCCGTCGACCTACGCCTTGCTGCCGGGTGCCTTCCGCGTGGAACTGAACGGCCTGGCGGGCCAGGGCAGCGCCGGCACTCTGGCGCAGCAACTGCGCAACGGTTCCTGGGCCGCGCCCGGCACGCTGTCGATCGCCGGCACGGATATTCGCGCGCCGCTGGCCAGCCAGCTGATACTCACGCCGGCCAAGGTCTTGCGCACGTATTCGCAGTATAACGAAACGGGCTATGCCGCGTTTGCCCTGGCTGATGCGCAAACGCGCGGCATTCCCCGCGCGATGCTGCCGTCCGATGCGAAAACGCTCAAGCTGACACTGGCGCCCGGCGGCGGACTGGACACGTTCCAGTTCCAGGGCAGCGGCAAGTTCGCCGCCGCCGAGGGCGGCTATGGCGGCACCGTGGTGCTGATGTCGAACGATAACGCCGCTGGCGACATCGAAATCCTTGCCGACGGCGCGCCGGCTACCAGCGGCGCCGGGCAGGTCAGCATACGTGCTTCAAGCCTGAACAATATCGGCGCGGCCCGCATCGTGGTGGGCAATTCGCCCACCGTGGAATATGGCCAGGGCGGCAATTACGTGAACTTCGGCGTCCAGTCGGCGCGCGCCATCTACCTGCGCGCCGGCGCCGTCCTGTCGGCGCCGGAAGTGTTCCTGGTCGCCCAGGATCCTGGCAATGAGGAATTGGGCGATGGCGTGATCGATATCGCGGCCGGCGCCGGCATCAACACCCTGGGCCGTGGCAAGGCCGCGTACGACGCCAACGACGGTTTCATCTACAAGAGCCGCCCGGACGTGCATGTGCTGGCCGCCTCGAACGGCTTGCTCAATGTGGCGCCCGTCAGCGGCGCAACGCGCGGCGGCATCCGCATCGGCATGTGCGACGACGCTTGCGTCGGCACCAGTACAGCGAGCCTGTATTCGGAAGGCACCTTGCTGCTGGCGACCAGCGGCAGCTTTCAGCTGGACGACACGGCCCGCTATGGCACGCGCAACCTGAGCCTGGCCGTGGGCGCCATCAATATCGGCTCGAACGAGGCGCTGGCGGCGGCCCAGGCCAGCGGCACGCGTCCCGCCGGCCTGACCCTGAACCAGGGTGTGCTGGACCGTTTGCTGCTCGGCGACACCAGCACGGGCGCGCCAGCCTTGCAAGCGCTGATGCTGAACGCGGCCGACAGCGTCAATTTCTATGGCGACGTGGTACTCGACACCTATGACAAGACGAGCGGAAAATCGAACCTGGATCGCCTGGTGCTGACCACGCCGGCCATGTATGGCCAGGGCCAGGCCGGCACGGTGGCCACCATCCGCACGGCCAACCTGATCTGGGGCGGCGCCCTGTCTGCGGCCGGCAATGTGATCGCGCGCGGCGCGGGCACGGGCAGCGGCACCCTGAACCTGGAGACGGAACGCATCGATTTCGGCTTCGGCCCTTTCACGCAGCCGGCCGGTGTCGACTCGTTCCACCGCCTGGCATTGGGTTTTGCCAATGTCAACCTGAAAGCGTCGGGCCAGGTCACGGCCAACCACAAGGGCGGCCTGTCCGTCTACCAGGGGCAGGGCGCGTATGAAACGGGCAAGGGTTTCCAGTACAGCGGCGGCAATCTGAACATCGTCACGCCGCTGTTGACGGGCGATGCCGGTTCCGCACACAGCTATGCGGCCGGCGGCGCGCTGACCGTGGCGGCGCCGGCCGGCACGGCGCCAGCGGCTGCCGTCAAAAACAACGATGGGCTGGGCGCCCAGCTGGCCTTGCACGGCGACAGCGTGAACGTGGCCACGGCCGTGGTGCTGCCGAGCGGCAAGCTCACCATCAGCGCGCAGCACGACATCACCGTGGCCGACGGCGCGCGCATCGACATGGCCGGCCGCAAGAGCACCTTCTTCGACGTGGACAAATACAGCTGGGGCGGCGACGTGAGCCTGGACAGCCGCGCCGGCGATATTCGCCAGGGCGCGGGCAGCGTGATCGACCTGTCGGCCGAGAACAACCGCGCCGGCAGCCTGAAAGCCGTGGCGCTTGATGGCGCGGCCGGCATGGTGGAGCTGCAGGGCAAGATTCTCGGCGGCGCCAGCGGCAGCTACGACGCGGGCGGCACCATGGTGCCGTACAAGAAGGGCAGCGTGGACGTGCGCGCGCAAACGCTGGGCACGGGCGGCACGCTGGACAGCCAGTTCGCTGCGCTGAACAAGCGCCTGACGGACGGCGGCGTGACGGGCGGGCGCAGCTTCCAGCTGAAACAGGGCGACCTGACGATAGGCAATGAGCTCAAGGCGGGCGAAGTGCAGGTATCCGTCGACAACGGCCGCCTGGCCGTCGCTGGCGTGATCGATGCCAGCGGCGAGCGCGTGGGCAGCATCCGCCTGGCCGGCAAGCATGGCCTGACCTTGGCCGGCAATGCCGTGCTCGACGCGCATGGCACCGTCTTGCGCGTCGACAGCTATGGCAAGATCATCGACAGCCCGAACCGGGCCATGGTGGAACTGAACGGGGGCGAGGGCACATTGGACCTGGCCGGCGGCGCGCAGATCGACGTGCGCCACGGCACGGGCGCCGTGGCCGGCAAGGGCAAGGGCGAGCACGACGGCGCCGCGCGCGGCACGGTGGAACTGAGCGCGCCACGCCTGGGCAGCGGTGGTGCGCGCACGGACGTTGACGCAGCCACCTTTGGCGACGTCGCCATCGCCGTCGGCGGCGGTTTCACCATCCGCGGCGCGAAATCCATCGCCATCAACGCCATGCAGCGCTACGACGACGCGGCCTACGCCATGGCGCCGGGCGCCAATGGGCAGCCGGTGCAAGACCTGTCGGCCAGCGGCCGCCCCTACCAGGTGATCAACCAGGCCTATCTCGACAGCAAGCATGCGGACAGCACGGCCTTCATCGATGCGGCGCTGGCCAACACGAACTTGCGCAACGGCAAACTGGCGGGCCTGGCCACGGCCGCGTATGCCGATGCGCTGCATTTGCGTCCCGGCGTCGATATCGTCAGCAAGACGGCGGACGGCGACCTGGTGGTGCAGGGCGACCTGGACCTGTCGGGCATGCGTTACGCCAGCCTGAACCCGCGCTTTCAAGTAAGCAATGTGCGCGGCTCGGGCGAGGTGGGCAGCCTGCTGCTGCGCGCCGGGGGCGATCTGAGCATCTACGGCAGTATCAATGACGGCTTCGCGCCGCCGCCTTCCACCCAGGACGACAACGGCTGGCGCCTGCTGCCGGGGCGCGACTTCAACGGCAGCGACGTCATCGTGCCGGGCAAGGGCGTGACCCTGGCCGACGGCACCATCTTCCCGGGCGGCGCCACGCTCAACTACGACGTGCCCGTCAAGGCCCTGAGTTTCCGCGCCAACACGCGCCTGCCCGTGGCCGTGGTCCTGAATCAGGCGCTCACCTTGCCGGCCGGCACGGTACTGGCGGCCGCCGTGCGCGACAGCGCCGGCAATATCGTCCACGCGGCGGGCACCTTGCTGGCCACGGAACAGACCTTTACTGCCGGCATGCGCCTCGATGCGGGCAGCGTGATCGCACAAATGGTCAAGGTGCGCGCCATGACCTGGCCGAAAGGCATCGCCTTGCCGGGCTTGCTGGGCGAGCGCAATGTGGTCACGCTGAATGGCAAGCTGGCGCTGCCGGTCGGCGCGCTGATCCCGAACGGCACCGACGTCAAGCTGCTGCCCGGTGTGACGGCCATCGAACTGCGCCCGGAAGTGGCGGGCCGCCAGGGTAAGCTATGGGCCATCGCGCCCATGCTGGCCGAAGGCTCGCAATCGTGGGGCATGCGCCTGGCGGCCGGCGCCGACCTGGAGGCGGCCGACACGCGCAGCGTGCAGGCGCATCCGGATCACGGCACCCTGCGCCTGGCCGACAGCCATTACGGCATGTATGGCGTGCCGGTGCCGCCGAAGGGCGTGCAGTACTGGACGCAGGCAGCGCAGGAGCTGGGCGAGCGCGAGGGCATCGTCGGCATCGTGGCAGGCACGCCCATCACCGAGGAATTCATCAGCCAGTTCGGCCAGACCGTGGCGGAATTCTGCGCTGGCGACGCGAGCATGTGCGTGCTGAAGGTGGCCTATGTCTGGACCAAGGCCGGCGCGGAGGAGTTTGCCGACCCGAGCGTGAAGGCGGGCGACCTGCTCGACCCCGTGGCGCTGGGTTGGCCTTCCATCTGCGAGGAAAATCCCACCTGGTGCGGCACCTCCAACCCCACGTATGACTACAAGGCGTCCAGCCTGCGCTACAGCGTGCTGCGCACGGGCACGGGCGACCTGGACCTCGTCAGCGGCGGCGACCTGCGCATGGACAGTCTGTATGGCGTGTACACGGCCGGCATGTCGTCGGTGGCGACGGCGGCCGGCGACCCGTACAACCTGCCGCGCGCGCGCAACCTGGACGGCACGGTGCTGTCCAACCCCGATGGCGCGCATGAACGCCTGGTCGATGGCGGCGCCGACAGCCTCTACCGCGCCTGGTATCCGGACCAGGGCGGCAATCTGCTGCTGCAGGTGGCCGGCGACCTGAGCGGCTCGCTGGTCGGCCCGTCTGCCGCCACCAACGGGCGCCCCGTCAGAAAGGATGGCCTCGGTGATACGGTGGCGGTGGGCAACTGGCTGTGGCGCCAGGGCAGCGGCGGCGTGGCCACGGGTGGTCCAGCCCAGCCGACGGCGTGGTGGATCAATTTCGGCAGCTACGTGGGCCGCGATACCCTGGCTGATACGGTGCTGGGCTTTACGGGCTTCGGCACCCTGGGCGGCGGCAATGTGCGCGCCGACGTGGCGGGCGATGCGGGCGTGCTGGCGCCGAAGGTTGCCACCGTTTTCAACACCAACATCAATACGCGCTCGCAGGGCTTGCTGCTGGCCGTGGGCAGCACGGGCCGCGTGCTGGCCGATGGCAGCCTGCAACTGACGGGCGGCGGCGACCTGGACCTGCGCGTGGGCGGCGATCTCAATCCCGCCAGCCAACCCTACGGAGGACATCTGAACGGCGCGCTGGCCGACTTGCGTGGCCACGTGGAGGTGGCGGCCGCGCAGCTGGGCAGCGTCGCGCTGCAGTACGGCACGCGCTCGACCGACCACGTGCCGCTGGAAACGCGGGCCTTCGACGCCTTCCGCGCCACGCGCGCGACGCCGCAGGGCGGCATGACCCTGGTGCCGGGCGACGCCACCTTCAGCGTGGCCACCCTGGGCGACCAGGTGCTGCAGGACGTGGCCGACCCCGGCCGCGTACCCATGTTCAACGCCGCGTCGTATACCAGCACGACGGGCGAACCGGGCGCCGGCTACAGCTGGTTCAGCCTGTGGACGCCGCGCACGGCGCTCGACCTGTTCTCCGCCGGCGGCAACATGACGCCGCTGACCATGGCGATCGGCACGGCCACCGACCTGGCCGTCGTCTATCCCTCCATCGTGCGGGCCGCGGCCGCGAATGGCAGCTTGTACTATGGCAAGACCATCACGGACTGGGGTGGCGCGACCTCCTATGCGGAACCATTGCTGCTGGCGCCGTCGCCTAACGCCCAGCTGCAATGGCTGGCCGGCGATTCCATCTATGCGGGCGGCTACGCCGTCAGCCAGTCGGGCGCGGCCGCCGACAGCATGGCGACGCCGTTCAAGCCGGCCTTTGAGGGCTGGAACCTCAGGCCTGGCAGCCCGACGTCGGCGGGTGGCAATGTCTCGAGCACGGGCGTGCCGTCGTCGCAATGGAACTTTCCGCTGTTCGCCTTTGGCCCCGATTCCGCCGCCGGTCCGGCCAACAGCGGCACGCAAGTGGCGCGTATCTATGCCGTGAAGGGCGATTTGGTCGGCGTGAATAGTGGCCGCATGGTCGAGTTCTACGATGCCAAGCATGCGGGCATCACCTGGTACGAAGGGGCGCAACCGGTCTGGATGAAGGCGGGCCGCGATATCGTCGGCAGCGGCACGGTGCTGCTGGAGGCCATCGACGGCACGAGCGGTGGCGACATGATGTTCCGCAATTACAGCAACCTGTTTGTGCACAACAACGCGTATGACGTGTCGGTGGTCTCGGCCGGGCGCGATATCCTGACCAGTTCCTTCAACGTGGCCGGCCCCGGCACGCTCGACATCAGTGCCGGACGCAACATATTGATGCAGGACAAGGGCAGCGTCGTCAGCCTCGGTCCCATTGTGCAAGGCGACAAGCGCCCGGGCGCCGGCATCGCCATGCAGGCGGGCGTGGGCGCGGCCGGTCTCGACTACCTGCGCTTCGTCAAGCCCTACCTGAACCCGGCGAACGTGGCGCAGACGGGCGTGCCGCTGGCCGACCAGGCCGGCAAGGTGGTGAAATCGTATGACAGCGAATTGGCGACCTGGCTCGTCGAGCGCTACGGCTTCAAGGGCACGCCCGCCGAAGCGCTGGCCTACTTCCTTGCCTTGCCCGAGCCGCAGCAGCGCGTGTTTGCCCGCGATGTGTATTTTGCGGAACTGAAGGCGGGCGGGCGCGAGTACAACGACTGGGACAGCGCGCGCTATGGCAGCTTTTTGCGCAGCCGCAACGCCATCGCGGGCCTGGCGCCGGCCACCGACGCCGGCGGCAAGGCGATTTCCTATGCTGGCGACATCGTCATGTACCGCGGCACGTTTGGTCTCTACAACCCGGACTCGGGAAGAAACGACCGCATCGTTCCCCGCAGCGGCTATGTGCACACCAACTTCGGCGGCGACATCGAGCTGCTGACGCCGGGCGGCAAGCAGGTGTTCGGCATCGAAGGCGAGGCGCCGCCGTCGACCTCGGGCGTCATCACCAAGGGCGGCGGCAATATCGACCTGTTCTCGCACGGCAGCATCCTGCTGGGCCAGAGTCGCATCATGACGACGTTTGGCGGCGATATCCTGGGCTGGTCGTCGACGGGCGACATCAACGCGGGGCGCGGTTCGAAATCGACCATCGTCTACACGCCGCCCAAGCGTGTGTATGACAACTGGGGCAATGTGACCCTGTCTTCCGACGTGCCGAGCACGGGCGCCGGTATCGCCACCCTGGCGCCGATCGCGGAAGTGCCGGCCGGCGACGTGGACTTGCTGGCCCCGCTGGGCACCATCGACGCGGGCGAGGCGGGCATCCGGGTCTCGGGCAACGTCAACCTGGCCGCGCTGACGGTGATGAACGCGGCGAATATCCAGGTCAAGGGCGAGTCCAAGGGCATGCCGACGGTGGCATCCGTCAACGTGGCCGCCATGACGAACGCCAGCGCAGCCGCCACGCAGGCGACGGCGGCGGCGCAGGACGTGGTGCAGCGCGAGCGCGCCGCCACCCGTTCGGCGCAGCCATCCGTGTTCACGGTGCGCGTGCTGGGCTTTGGCAGTGATGCGCCGCCCGACAGCGCGCAAGCCACGCCACAGGACGGCGCGCGCATCGAGGCGGCCGACTACAACCCGCACAGCGCCGTGCGCGTGCTGGGCCTGGGGCCGCTGCCGGAATCGGCCACGCGCCAGCTGACGGCGCAAGAGCGCAGCAGGTTGTCGCCATGATGGCCGGCATGGTGAATATGACGGCTGCCTTGCCCTTGCGCATGACGGGCATGGCTTGGTGCCGCCCGGCCATCCGCCTCCGGCAGCAGGCGGCCAACGATGTCGCGCCAGGGCAGGGCGCCCGCCTGCAGGCTGTGCTGGAGGGCAATTACGCAACCCTGCACCGGCGTCTGGCGCGCCACCTGGGCTGCGCCGAGCTGGCCAGCGACAGCCTGCACGACGCCTGGCTGCGCCTGGGCGCGCTGGCGGTCGGAGACGCGGACGGAGCTGCGCTGGCGCATAGCCCCATCGCTTATGTGTTCCGCGTGGCGTGCAACGCGGCCATGGACAGCCTGCGCCGCAACCGCGCCTGGCTGTATGCGGACGACGGTGATGGGGGCGGTGCCGGCCTCGTCGATTTCCTCGCCGATACGGCGGCGGGGCCGGAACGCCTGGCCGAGCTGCAGGCGGACGTGCGCCGGCTGGCGCAGGCCGTCGACTTGCTGCCGCGGCGCCACCGGCAAGTGCTCGAAGCGCTGCGCGTGGACGAGCTGACCCGCCAGGAAGTGGCCGAGCGGCACGACATGTCCTTGCGTAACGTCGATACGGCCTTGCGCCAGGCGCTCGACCATTGCGCCCGCCACACGGGCTACGCGGCGCAGGGCGGCGTCGGCACGTCCCGGCGCAGCCTCAGGCTGAACGTTCGTTTGCGTACAGACGCGTAGGCATCCGGCCGTCAGACTGGTGCTTCGGGCCTGCATGCGCCCACCCAGCCAGTCCACAGCCAGGAGGAAGCGCGATGACAGACTGTAATGAAATTAATGCCGGCAGGCGCGGCTTGCTGATCGCCGGCGCGCTGTCGGCCACGGCTGCGGCCGTGCCCGGTGTGGCAGGCGCGGCGGGGGCGGTGAATACGGCTGCCCAGGCCCGTGTTTCTCCGTCACCCGTGCTGATGAAAGTCAGCCTCGACGTCAACGGCCGGCGCCACAGCCTGGAACTCGACACGCGCACCACCTTGCTCGATGCCTTACGCGAACACCTGCAGCTGACGGGCACCAAGAAGGGCTGCGACCACGGCCAGTGCGGCGCCTGCACCGTCATGCTCGACGGCCAGCGCATCAATGCCTGTTTAACTCTTGCCGTGATGCATGACGGCGCCAAGGTCACCACCATCGAGGGGTTGGGCACGCCGGAGAAGCTGCATCCGATGCAGGCCGCCTTCATCGCGCACGACGGCTACCAGTGCGGCTATTGCACGCCGGGGCAGATATGCTCGGCCGTCGCCGCGCTGGGCGAAATCCGCCAGGGCATCCCCAGCCACGTCAGCGCGGACTTGAACGCGGTCCCGCAGGCGACACCCGAAGAATTGCGCGAGCGCATGAGCGGCAACATCTGCCGCTGCGGCGCCTACTCCAACATCATCGAGGCCATCACCGAGGTGGCGGGGAGGCCGGCATGAGAGTGTTCAGCTACCAAAAGGCCGCCACGCCGGCTGAAGCGGCGGCGGCCGCCGTGAACACGCCGGGCGCCAGATTCATTGCGGGCGGGACGAATCTGCTCGACCTGATGAAGCTGGAAATCGAGACGCCCGCGCATTTGATCGACGTCAATGGCCTCGCGCTGGATACGGTGGAAGCCACAAAGGATGGCGGCTTGCGCATCGGCGCCCTCGTGCGCAACACGGCACTGGCCGCGCACGCCACCGTGCGGCGCGATTATGGCGTGCTGTCGCGCGCCTTGCTGGCCGGCGCCTCGGCGCAATTGCGCAACAAGGCGACGACGGCGGGCAACCTCTTGCAGCGCACGCGCTGCCCGTATTTCTATGACACGAACCAGGCCTGCAACAAGCGCGTGCCGGGCAGCGGCTGCTCGGCCATAGTCGGCTTCAGCCGGCCGCTGGCGATTCTGGGCGGCAGCGATGCCTGCATCGCCACGCACCCGAGCGACATGGCCGTGGCCATGCGCGTGCTCGACGCCGGCATCGACACGGTGCGTGCCGACGGCACCGTGCGCAGCATCCCCATTGCCGATTTCTACCGCTTGCCGGGCAACACGCCGCACGTGGAAACCGTGCTGCAGCCGGGCGAACTGATCACCAGCGTCACCTTGCCCCCGCCCGTTGGCGGCACGCATTTCTACCGCAAGGTGCGCGACCGTGCCTCGTACGCGTTCGCGCTCGTGTCCGTCGCAGCCATCATCTTGCCGAACGGCACGGGCAGGCTGGCCCTGGGCGGCGTCGCGCCGCAGCCGTGGCGCGTGTCCGCCGCCGAGCAGGCCATGCCCGATGGCGCCGCCGCCGTGAGCGAACGCCTGCTGGCCGGCGCCCATCCCACTGACGACAATGACTTCAAGGCGACCCTGGCGCAGCGCACGATTGCCTCGGTGCTGGCGCAAGCACAAGCGAAGAAAGGCTAGGGCCATGAAATTTTCGACACCGGCGACCACCAATCCCATCGACCAGCTGAAAGTCGTGGGCCGCCCCACGGACCGCATCGACGGCCCTCTGAAAACCACGGGCACGGCGCCGTACGCGTACGAGCAGAACAAGGCAGCGCCGCATGCGGCCTACGGTCATGTCGTCGGCGCGGCGATTGCCAAGGGGCGTATCGCCTCGATCGACACGAGCGCCGCGCGGCGCGCGCCGGGCGTGCTGGCCGTGGTCACGGCCGAATCGGCGGGGAAATTGGGCAAAGGCAAGATGAACACGGCAAAGCTGCTGGGCGGGCCGGACATTGAACATTACCACCAAGCCATCGCTTTGGTGGTGGCGGAAACCTTCGAGCAAGCCCGCTCGGCCGCACAGTTGCTTGACGTCAAGTATGTCGAGCAACAGGGCGTGTTCGACCTGGCCAGGGCCAAGGGCGGCGCCACCAAGCCGAAGGAGGGCAAGCCCGACAGCAAGACGGGCGATTTCGCCGGTGCCTATGCCCATGCTCCCGTGCGCCTGGACGCCACGTACACGACACCCGACCAGTCGCACGCGATGATGGAGCCGCACGCCTCGATTGCCGCCTGGGAAGGTGACAAGGTGACGGTCTGGACGGCGAACCAGATGGTGGACTGGGGCCGCGGCGACCTGGCCCGCACGCTTGGCATACCGAAAGACAAGGTGCGCATCGTTTCGCCGTATATCGGTGGCGGCTTCGGCGGCAAGCTGTTCGTGCGCGCGGAAGCGTTGCTGGCGGCCCTGGGGGCGCGCGCGGCCCAGCGTCCCGTCAAGGTCGCCCTGGCGCGGCCCCTGATGATCAACAACACGACGCACCGGCCCGCCACCATCCAGCGCCTGCGCATCGGCGCCACGCGCGACGGCAAGATCACGGCCATCGGCCATGAATCGTGGTCCGGCGACCTCAAAGGTGGCCAGCCGGAAACGGCCGTGATGCAGACGCGGCTGCTGTACGCAGGACCGAACCGCATGACGGCCATGCGCCTGGCCGTGCTCGACTTGCCGGAAGGCAATGCCATGCGCGCGCCGGGCGAGGCGCCGGGGATGATGGCGCTGGAAATCGCCATGGACGAGATGGCCGACAAGCTGAAAATGGACCCCATCGTCTTCCGCATCCTGAACGACACGAAAGTGGATCCGGAAAAACCGAGCCGCCCATTCTCCCAGCGCCGTTTGATCGACTGCCTGCGCACGGGCGCCGTGGAATTCGGCTGGAAGGACAGACCGGCGCAGCCGGGCACGCGGCGCGACGGCCGCTGGCTGGTGGGCATGGGCGTGGCGGCCGCCTTCCGCAACAACCTCGTCATGAAGTCCGCCGCCCGCGTGCGTCTTGACGGCAACGGCATCGTGACCGTGGAAACGGACATGACGGACATCGGCACGGGCAGCTACACCATCATCGCGCAGACGGCGGCGGAAATGCTGGGCGTGACCTTGAACAAGGTTGTCGTGCGCCTGGGCGACTCGGATTTTCCCGTCTCGGCCGGTTCGGGCGGGCAGTGGGGCGGCAACAGTTCCACGGCCGGCGTCTACGCGGCCTGCGTGCGCCTGCGCCAGGCCATCGTCGTCAAGCTGGGCTTCGATGAGAAAGAGGCGCGCTTTTCCGATGGGCAAGTGAGCCAGGGCGAGCGCAGCGTGCCGCTCGCTGCCGCCGCCTATCATGGCGACGTCGTCGCGGAAGACCATATGGAATACGGCGACCTCGATAAAAAATTCCAGCAATCGACGTTCGGCGCCCATTTCGTCGAAGTGGGCGTGGACGGCGACACGGGCGAAGTGCGCGTGCGCCGCATGCTGGCCGTGTGCGCGGCCGGGCGCATTTTGAATCCGAAAGCGGCGCGCAGCCAGGTCATCGGCGCCATGACCATGGGCGTGGGCGCGGCCCTGATGGAAGAACTGGTGGTCGACCGGCGCCGCGGCTTCTTCGTCAACCACGACCTGGCCAGCTACGAAGTACCCGTGCACGCCGACATTCCGCACCAGAACGTCATCTTCCTCGAAGAAACGGACCCCACGTCTTCGCCCATGAAAGCCAAGGGCGTGGGCGAGCTGGGCATCTGCGGCGTGGCGGCGGCCATCGCCAACGCCGTCTACAACGCGACGGGGGTGCGCGTGCGCGACTATCCGCTGACCCTGGACAAGCTGCTGCGGGGGCTGCCCGTGACGGGCTGACATCTGCCTGGCGTCCTGGTGCGCGTGACAATGCGTGTATTTTTGGTAATTTCCAAGTGCTATGCTCGGAACGCATGTTGCGGGAAAATTTCCGGCCCGCAAGGCCATGCCGCCAGGAGAATGCATGAACAGCTCATCAATGCCGCCGCGGTTACTGATCGTCGATGACGAGCTGGCGCATGTGCGCGCGCTGTGCGACACCTTGTGCGGCCAGGCATACGACACGACGGGGCTCGCTTCGGGCGAGGCGGCGCTGTCGCTGCTGGCCGTCGAATCGTTCGACCTGCTGCTGGTTGACCTGATGATGCCGGGCATGAACGGCATCGCCGTGGTGGAAGCGGCGCGCAAGATCGATCCCGACCTGGCCTGCATCATCATGACGGGCGAAGGCACGATCGCCTCGGCCGTGCAGGCCATGAAGGCGGGCGCGCTCGATTACGTCGTCAAGCCGTTCAAGGTGTCGGGCATCCTGCTGATACTGGCGCGGGCGCTGGAAACGCGCCAGCTGCGCATCGCCAATGCGCGCCTGGAACTGCTGCTGCGCCAGCACACGGCCGAACTCGATGTCATGAACAAGGATTTGCAGCTGGCCCGCGAAGTGGCCGAGCGGGCGAACCAGGAAAAGACCAGTTTTTTGTCCAGCATGAGCCACGAGCTGCGCACGCCGCTCAACGCCATCATGGGCTTTTCGCAGATGCTGATGTCCGATTCCATCCCCTCGACGGGGCAGGAAAAGAAAACCTTTGCCTCGCACATCTTCGGCGCCGGCCGGCATTTGCTGACCCTGATCAACGACATCCTCGACATCGCCAAGATCGAGTCGGGCAATATGTCGCTGTCGATGGAACCCGTGAGCCTGGCCGACATCTACCACGAATGCTGGCAAATGATGGAACCGCTGGCGCACAAGCGCGGCATCACCCTGACGTTCGTCGAAGCGGGCGGCGTGCATGTGCTGGCCGACCGCACGCGCCTCAAGCAGGTGCTGATCAACCTCTTGTCGAACGCCGTCAAGTACAACCGTGAACAGGGCGAGATCCACGTCGATTGCCAGCCCGTCGACGCGCGCCAGCTGCGCCTGTCCGTGCGCGACACGGGCGGCGGCATGAGCGCCACGCAGCTGGAGGCGCTGTTCCAGCCCTTCAACCGCCTGGGACGCGATGCGCGCGACGAGGAGGGCACGGGCCTGGGCCTGGTGGTCAGCAAGCGCCTGGCCGAAGCCATGCAGGCCAGGCTGGGCGTGGCCAGCACGCCCGGGCGCGGCAGCACCTTCTGGCTCGATATCGCCAGTTGCCCGGCGCGCCAGCCGCCGCAGGAAAGTGCGCGCCTGCCCGTCATTGCCCGTCCCGCCGAAGCGCTACGGCTGCCGGACCGCAAGACGCTGCTGTATGTGGAAGACAATCCCCTGAATGTGACCCTGGTGGCGGGTTTGATCCATTTTCGTCCCGATCTCGACCTGCTGTCGGCCGGCGACGGGCAGACGGGCCTGGACATGGCGCGCCGCCACGTGCCGCAGCTGATACTGATGGATAGCGACCTGCCCGACATCAGCGGCACGCAAGTCATGCATCTGCTGCGTGCCGATGCCCGCACCGCGCATATCCCCGTCATCGCCCTGACGGCCGTGGCCGGGCCCGGCGATATCCGCCAGGGGCTGGCGGCGGGTTTTTACCGCTATCTCACCAAGCCGATCGATGTAACGGCGTTTTCCGAGGCCATCAACAGCGCGCTGGAGTCGGCCACGGCGCAGTGCAGCGCATGAGCGGCCTTGTACCGGGGCGGTGGATGGCCAGGCTGGCGGTCATCGCGCTGTTGCTGGCGCTGGTTGCCGTGGCCATCTGGCGGTTCCATGCCCGTCCCGCTGCGCCGCCCGGCCCCGTGGAAGTGCTGCGCCTGGCCGTGAATGCGGAATATGTGGGCAGCTGCCCCGTCCTGGCCGCGCATGGGCAGGGGCATTTCGCGCGCGAAGGCATCGACGCGCGGCTGCAGCCGTATTCGTCGGGCAAGGCCTCGATGCAAGCCGTGTTGCAGGGCAAGGCAGACCTGGGCACGGTGTCCGATATTCCCGTCGTGCTGGCCAGCCTGAAGAAGCAGTCCGTGGTCATCATCGCCAGCATTTTCGAGGCCGAGCGCGACCACGGCATCGTGGGGCGCCTGGACCACGGCGTGTCCACGCCCGCCAGCCTGAAGGGCAAGCGCATCGGCGTGACCCTGGGCACCTCCGGCCAGTTTACGCTGGATGCTTTTTTGAACCGCCAGAAGCTGCTGCCCGCCGAAGTCACCTTGCGCAACTACGCGCCCGAGCAGCTGGCCGGGGCGCTGGCGCGGGGCGAGGTCGACGCGGCGGCCGGCTGGGAACCGTTCCTGACGGGCATGGCGCATGGCATCGCGGGCAAGGCGGCCATCTTCTATGGCGAGGGCGTCTATGCGGGCCTGTTCAACGTGGCCGGCACGGGCGACTATGTGCGCAGCCACCCGGCCACGGTGCGCAAGGTGCTGCGCGCGCTGATCGCCGGCGCCCGTTTTTGCCAGGACGAGCCCGACGCCGCGCGCGCCCTGTTTGCCAAGACATCGGCCAGCGAGACGGCGCGGCTGCAGGCGGCCTGGCACGGTTACCGTTTCGGCGTCGTGCTCGACCAGGGCTTGCTGCTGGCGCTGGAAGACGAGGCGCGCTGGGCCATCAGGAACCGACTGGCCGAGCGCGGCGACATGCCGAACTTCCTCGACGCCGTCTACCTGGACGGCCTCGAAGCCGTGGCGCCATCGGCCGTGACGGTCATTCATTGAGAAGGCCACCGTGAAAATCGTAACGCGTTTCAAGCTGGCCGAACTGTTTTGCGTGGTGCTCGTGGCCATCATCGTCGCCATGCTGTTTTCCACCACCATGGCGATGCAGCGCGAACTGGCGAAGAACAAGGCGGCGGCCGATATCCTGCAAGCCGTCACGTCGCTGCGCTACCTGTCGATCGAATATGCGCTGCACCATGGCGAGCGCACGCGGGCCCAGTGGCAGCTGCGCAGCGAATCGCTGTCTTCGGGCCTGCTGGCCACGCCCGCCTTCAGCACGGACGAGGAACGCGCGCTGCTGCTGCAATTGCAGGGCGACCTGGCCGGCGTGGGCGGCCTGTTCCACCTGTTTGTCGCGAACCACCGCGAGCTGGGGCAGGACCCGCAACGGCGCGAGGTGCTGGACGAGCTGGAGTCGCGCCTGTCCGGCCAGATCATGGGCAAGGTGCAGGGCATGATTTCGGAGGCGATGCGGCTGTCCGAATTGAGCCGGCAAGGCGTGCTGGAGGCGCAGCAGCGGGCCAACGCGGCGGTGGTGCTGTTTGGCGGCATGATTATCGCGCTGGTGGCCGGCCTGATTTACTTCACCATGACCAGCGTCACGGGACCGCTGGAAAAGCTGCGCCAGGGCACCCTGATCGTCGGCGCCGGCAAGCTGGACTTCTCGCTCGGCGTGCACACCAAGAATGAAATCGGCGACCTGGCGCGCGCCTTCGACGGCATGACGGAAAAGCTGCGCCGCACCACCGTCTCGCGCGACGAGCTGGCGCACACGAATGCCGCGCTGGAAACGCAGATCGCCGAACGCCAGCTGGCCGAGCGCAAGGTGCATGAACAGCTCGAGCGCCTGAACCTGCTGCAGCAGATCACACGTTCTATCGGCGAACGGCAGGACTTGCGCAGCATCTTCCAGGTGGTGGTGCGCAGCCTGGAAGAGCAGCTGCCCATCGATTTCAGCTGCATCTGCCTGTACGAACCGTCGCAGCACGCGCTGCAGGTGACGTGCGTGGGCGTGCGCAGCGAGGCGCTGGCGCAGTCGTTCATGATGAGCGAACACGCGCACATTCCCATCGACGAAAATGGACTGTCGAGCTGCGTGCGCGGCAAGCTCGTGTATGAAGCCGACATCGCCGAGGTGGCGTTTCCGTTTCCGCAGCGCCTGGCGCAAGGGGGACTGCGCGCCCTCGTCATGGCGCCGCTGCTGGCCGAAAACACGGTCTTCGGCATCCTGATCGTGGCGCGCCGCGCCGCAAACAGCTTTACCAGCGGCGAGTGCGAATTCCTCAGCCAACTGAGCGAGCACGTGGCGCTGGCCGCCAACCAGGCGCAGCTCTACGGCGCGCTACAGCGCGCGTATGACGATTTACGCCAGACGCAGCAGTCGGTGATGCAGCAGGAACGCCTGCGCGCGCTGGGGCAGATGGCCAGCGGCATCGCGCACGACATCAATAACGCCATTTCCCCCGTGGCCCTGTACACGGAATCGCTGCTGGAGACGGAAACCAATCTCAGTCCGCAGGGCCGGCATTGCCTGGAAGTGATCGAACGCGCCATCGACGACGTGGCCGCCACCGTGGCGCGCATGCGCGAATTCTACCGCCAGCGCGAACCGCAACTGGCGCTCTCGCCCATCGATGCCAACCTGGTGGTGCAGCAGGTGCTGGACCTGACGCGCGCGCGCTGGAGCGACATGCCGCAGCAGCGCGGCATCGTCATCGCCCTGCGCACGGAGCTGGCCGACGGGCTGCCCATGCTGCCCGGCAGCGTGGGCGAATTGCGCGAAGCGCTGACGAACCTCGTCTTCAATGCCGTCGACGCCATGCCCGATGGCGGCACCCTGACCGTGCGCACGGCCAGCATGGGCGAGCCCGGCCAGTTGACGCGCCAGGTGCAGATCGAAGTGGCCGACACGGGCGTCGGCATGGACGAGAACACGCGCCGCCGCTGCCTGGAACCGTTTTTCACCACCAAGGGCGAGCGGGGCACGGGCCTGGGCCTGGCCATGGTGTACGGCATGATGGAGCGCCATGGCGCCAGCATCGACATCGTCACGGCGCCGGGGCAGGGCACGGCGGTGCGCCTGGTTTTTCCCGCTTGCGCGGCGGACGAGGGGGAACAAGCGCCCGACGCGGCCCACGCCGTGCCGCCGCGCCTGCGCATCCTCGTGGTCGACGACGACCCGATGGTGCTCAAGTCCCTGCGCGACATCCTGGAAATCGATGGCCACGACGTGGTGTCCGCCGATGGGGGCCAGGCCGGCATCGACAGCTTCCTGGCCGCGCGCGACCGGCACGAGGATTTCGAGGTGGTCATCACGGACCTGGGCATGCCCCACGTGGACGGGCGCAAGGTGGCCAGCGCCGTGCGCCAGTGTTCGCCGGCCACGCCCATCATCATGCTCACGGGCTGGGGCCAGCGCCTGGCGGCCGACAGCGACTATCCCGAACACGTCAACTGCGTGCTGGGCAAGCCGCCCCGGCTGAAGGAATTGCGGCGCGCCTTGAATGCGATCATATCGACGGCTTAGCCTGCTGCGGCATCCCTCGTCCTTCAAGACCGCTGCTGCGTTGTCGGCGCCTGACAACAATAGCAAAATTGCGGGACATCCTCCAGTCCCTGCAATATAATGAGAATCATTATCATTAAAGACGCCGGATCCGCTCTTGTCTGCCTTGCCTTTCCCTTCGAATGACGCCACGCTGGCCGCCAGCCTGTTTACGGGCCACCATGGCTGGCTGATGCAGCGCTTGCTGTTACGCCTGCGTAACCGGGCGGAGGCGGAAGATGTCACATCGGAAACCTTTGTGCGCGTGTTGCATGCGGGGCGGCTGGCCGCCATCCGCGAGCCGCGCGCGTATCTCACGACGGTAGCGAAAAGCGTCTTGCTGCGGCAGTGGCGGCGGCGCGATATCGAGCAGGCCTATCTCGACACCCTGGCGCTGCTGCCGGACGCCGTGCAGCCGTCGCCCGAGGAACGCGCCGTGCTGCTCGAAGCGCTGGAGCGGCTGTCGCGCGCGCTCGATACCTTGTCCGTCAAGGCGCGCAGCGCCTTTCTCATGAGCCAGCTCGATGGCCTCACGTATGCGCAGATCGCGGCGCAATTGGGCGTATCGGCCAGCATGGTGCGCCAGTACATGGCGCAAGGCTTGCGCTGCTGCCTGGCCGCCGCAGAGCCGGCATGAGCATGTCCCCTGCGGTACAGGACGCCGCCATCGGCTGGCTGGTCGAACTGAGTTCGGGAGAGGCGGACGCGGCTCAACATCAGGCCTTCGCCCGCTGGCTGGCCGCCGATGCGCGCCATGCGGCCGCGTGGCGCGCCCTGGGGCAGGCCGTCGAGTACAGCGTCGGCCCGCTGCAGGCGGCGGGCGGGGCGGGGACTGTCGGGCAAACCCTGGCGCGCGCCGCCCGGCACGATGAGCAGCGGCGCCAGTGGCTGCAGGGTGCCCTGTGCCTGGCGGGCGCGGCCTTCGGCGGCGCCTGGCTGCTGCGCGGCAGCCCGTTCTTGCCGGACTGGAGCGCCGACCTGCATACGGCCACGGCGAAGCGGGGCCGCTACACGCTGGCCGACGGCAGCGTGCTGACTTTGGATGCCCGTTCCTCGGCCGATACGGACGTTACGCATGGACATCGCCACGTCACCTTGCGCCAGGGCCAGCTGCTGGCCAGGGTGGCGCATGCGGCAAACGCGCCATTCCTGCTGCGCAGCGCGCACGGCACGGTGACGGCGCCGGGCGGCGAACTGATGCTGCGGCGCGAAGCGCAGGCCACCGTGGCGCTGGCCGTGCGGGGCGATCTCGACGTGCGTCCGGCCGGCAAAGGACTGGCGCGCGTGCTGCGCCAGGGCCAGGCGGCGCGCTTCGACGCGGACCGGCTGACCATGCTGCCCGGCATGGCGCCAGGGCAGGCGACGGCGTGGGAGTGGGGCATGCTGGTGGCCGTCGACCAGCCGCTGGGCGACATCGTCGCCGCCTTGCGTCCGTACCGCCACGGCTACATCGACATCACGGCGCAGGCGGCGGTGCTGCGCGTATCGGGCAATTACTCGCTCGACGACAGCGGGGCGACCTTGCTGGCGCTGGCCGAAACCCTGCCCGTCACCTTGCGCCAGGGACCCGGCGGCTGGTGGACGGGCCTCGACCTGAAGGCAGGCTGACATTTTTTTGCGCCGGCACTATCACTTTTGGCGCGCCGCGACTCATACCTGGTGTAGCCCCACTTTTCCTTCACCACCAAGATAGAGTCCCAGCATGCCACCATTGTTGATGCGCCAGATTCCCCTGGCTGTAATGTTACTTTCCTGCGCCGCGCCCACCGTCCTGGCGCAAACGCCAGCGGCGCAAATGGCGCCAGCCACCGTGCGCTATGACGTGCCGGCCCAGCCTTTGAACGCCAGCCTGATCGCCATTGCCAGCCGTGGCGGCGTGCGCATTTCCATCGATGCGGACCTGGCGCGCGGCGCCAGCGGGGTGGCAGTGCACGGCGATTTCACGGCGGAGCAGGCCTTGCGCCGCGCCTTGCAGGGCACGCAGCTGGCCCTGCTCAAGACCGATAGCGGCGTCTATACCGTGCAAGCGGCGGCGCCACAGGCCGCCGCCCATCCCGAGGCAACGATGCCGGAAGTGGTCATCACCACCAATTACTTGGGGCAAGTGACGGAAGACACGGGTTCCTATACGACGGGCGCCGTCAGCACGGCGAACCGCCTGGTGCTGTCGCCGCGCGAGACGCCGCACGCGGTCAGCGTCGTCACGCGCCAGCAGATGGACGATTTCGGCCTGGTGCAGCTGAGCGAAGTACTGAACCACACGCCGGGCGTGTACGTGCAGCACATCGACAGCGAGCGCACGATTTACTATGCGCGCGGTTTTTCGCTCGACAATTTCAGCTACGACGGCTTGCCGTGGACGCGCGACGCCTCGCTGAACCTGGGCGAGTCGCTGGCCAATATGGACCTGTACGACCGGGTCGAGGTGCTGAAAGGCGCGAATGCGCTGATGAGCGGAGCCGGCACGCCGGGCGCCACGGTCAACCTGGTCCGCAAAAAGCCCACGCGCGAATTGCGCGCGCTGGCCGACCTGTCGGCTGGATCGTGGAGCAATTACCGCGGCATGGCGGACGTGGGCGGTCCGCTGAACGACAGCGGCAGCGTGCGCGCGCGCGCCGTGGCGTCGTACCAGGACAAACACTCGTTCGTCGACCGCTACCAGCGCCGCTCCGAACTGGCCTACGGCACGGTGGCGGCGGACCTGTCGCCGCGCACCTTGCTGACCGTGGGCGCCGACTATCAGCACACGGTGCCGCGCAATAGCGACTGGGGTGGCGCGCCGCTGTTCGACGCGGACGGCAAGCGCTTCACCATGCCCCGCTCGTTCAATGGCGCGCCTACCTGGAGCACGCAGCAGACGCAAGCCAAATCCGTCTTCGCCTCGCTCGAGCACACCTTCGACAATGGCTGGCTGGCCAATCTGCGCCTGAACCACCAGGCCAACGCCCTGTACGCGCCCGTCGCCTACCTTGACGGTTTCCCGAAGGCGGACGGCAGCGGCACGTCCGTCACGGCGCGCCAGTACAACAGCGACGCCACCAGCAATGGCCTCGACGTGTACGCCAAGGGCCCGTTCACCTGGCTGGGCCGCACGCATGAACTGGTGGTGGGCGCGAACGCCTACCGCAAGCGGTCGGACGACGTTTTCAGTCCGTATTCCTTCATCAAGGTTGATAACATTTACACCTACCTGGGCATAGTCGCTGAGCCGAAGTGGGAACTGGACACGGCCCGCGAAGTCATCCGCCAGAAGGCCGTGTATGCGACGGGCCGCTTTTCGCTGCCGCAGGGCGTGCACGTGATCGTGGGCGGGCGCCTGTCGTCCTACGTCAATCCCACGGCCGACATCGATGAGGCGTCGATCTTCACGCCGTATGCGGGCCTGACCTGGGACTTCGCGCCAAACCTGACGGCGTTTGCCAGCTACAGCGACATCTTCAGTCCGCAAAACAGCCGCGACGTCGACAACAAGACACTGGACCCCGTGCTGGGCAAGAATATCGAGGCGGGCGTGAAGGGCGTATTCCTCAACGGCCGCCTGAACGCCAGCGCGGCCGCGTTCGAGGTGCGCCAGGATAATTTTGCGGAGTCTGTCGATGCCGTCAACAAGGTGACGGGCATGGACGCCTACCGCGCCATCGATGGCGTGCGCTCGCGCGGCGTGGAACTGGAAGTGTCGGGCCAGCTGATGCCGGGCTGGCAGCTGCAGGCCGGCTACACGCACAAGATTGCGCGCGACGCGGCCGGCAAGGTCAACACGTTGGCGCCCGAAGACCAGCTCAGCCTGTACAGCACCTGGCAGCCGATGCCCCGTCTGACGCTGGGCGGCGGCGCCCGCTGGCAATCGCACACCTGGCAGCAAACCCGGGCCGTGCGCGGCGGCACCACCACCGTGCACCAGGGTTCGTACGCCGTGTTCGACGCCATGGCGCGCTACCAGGTCTCCGATCGCCTGGCCCTCTCGCTCAACCTCAACAACCTGGGCGACCGCAGCTACTACGGCATCAGCACGGGCCGCAGGGTCAGTTACGGCGACCCGCGCAATGCGATGCTGAGCTTGAACTACCGCTATTGAGGTCGTGCGGGCCGGGCCGCCTTGACCCGGTCCGCATGGTGGTACGGCGAACATGGTCTTTCCGCTATACTGGCCCCCCGATATTGCCGTCATTTTCCGAAAACACCATGGACTTGAGTACCCACGCCGCCGTCGTCAATTGCGAAGCGTATCGCGACGGCAGGAAGATCGCCCATTTCGACATCGACAAGGTGGGCGACTTTCTCGGCGACCCCGATTGTTTCGTGTGGATCGGCATGGCCGGCCCCGACGCCACGGCCATGCAGGCGCTGCAATCGGCCTTCGGCTTGCACGAACTGGCCGTCGAGGATGCGCAGGGCGCGCACGAGCGGCCCAAGCTGGAAGAGTACGGCGACACCCTGTTCATGGTCATGCACACGGCCACCCTCGACGGCGAGGCCATCGTCTACGGCGAAACCCACGTCTTTCTCGGCCCCCGTTTCATCATCACGGTGCGCCATGGCCCCTCGGCCGGCTATGCGAAGCTGCGCGAGCGCAAGGAAAGCGTGCCCGAGAAACTGGCCAGCGGCCCCGGCTACGTGCTGTATTCGATCATCGATTTCATCGTCGACCAGTACCAGCCCTGCATCGACCATTTGCAGGCCCGCTTCCAGCACTATGAACTGCAGCTGTTCAAACCCAGCCTCTCCGAAGACAAGCTGCAGGATTTCTACCAGCTCAAGACGGAGCTGCTCAAGCTCGACGCGGCCGTCAATCCCCTGCACGACATCTGCACCCAGCTGATCCGTTTCCATGGCGACATCGTGCCCAAGGAAAACCGCATCTATTACCGCGACATTCTCGACCACGTCAAACGGGTCACGCACACGGCGGGGCAGATGCGCGAGCTGGTCAATTCGGCCATGCAGGTGGCGCTGGGTCAAATCTCGATCCGGCAGAACGAGGTCGTCAAGCGCCTGGCCGCCTGGGCCGCCATCCTGGCCGTGCCCACCATGGTCTTCAGCCTGTACGGCATGAACTTCGAATTCATGCCGGAACTGAAGTGGCGCGGCAGCTACCCGGCCGTGATCGCCGTCATCATCGCCGGCTGCTTCTGGCTGCACCGGCGCCTGAAGCGCGAAGGGTGGCTGTAGCAGCGGCAGATGGCCGGCCTGCAAGTATTGGAAAGTTTCCCCGCTCAATTAGCTGCTACGATGAAGTCTCTTGCCAAGGCGGTTGATGGTATGTAGCTGAACCTCATTGGCGTGGATAGCAGTCCGACTGGCGCTGCACCCGGAGCCGCCGGAGCGGACCTACATTGCTTGCCCGACGCCACAAGGCTCCTGGTTTTCCAGGAGCTTTTTTTTCCCCGGCCGCTTATGTCTGCGCCCATACGCACGTCGCTTCCCAGTTTGGAGGACGGCAGAAGTCATTGCTCCGTGCATGGAAGTTGATCTACATCAACATGTTGCTTTATGGAATTATTTTCAGGTTTATATTCTTTACAATGGAATGATTTTCCTTGTGAAATACATCGCCCACTGTTTGTGTGAATTCCAGCTCATACAACCGTTCAAGGCGCACGGAATAACTTTACTTAAAGCAGCTCAATGACGACACCAACACCAACACCAACACCAACACCAACACCAACACCAACACCAACACCAACACCAACACCAACACCAACACCAACACCAACACCAACACCAACACCAACACCAACACCAACA
>NZ_JBNYXU010000002.1:0-431472 GCF_051380835.1 Janthinobacterium aestuarii | reverse complement strand
ACACCAACACCAACACCAACACCAACACCAACACCAACACCAACACCAACACCAACACCAACACCAACACCAACACCAACACCAACACCAACACCAACACCAACACCAACACCAACACCAACATCAGGAATTAGCACTGAATCACTTACCAAGAAAATTGGCGTATGTGATGGAATGACCAATTTGTTGTATAAATTCGCAATTGCCGCAGGTGCGTGTATTACATTGGTATATTTATTCAGTATCCAATTCTTTCCCGCCGGAATGACCCCAGGTGAGGTTGTTTTTTTTGGTTTCGTTGCATTGACATTCGGCATACTTTACTGCTTGCTGTTATTTTATGGTGCGGTGTCATCCATTTGGTTTATCAAGGTTCTTTCCTGGATTGCGCATTTAATCCGCAAGTTGTGGCCGGGATCCTCCGTTGTGCCGTATACCTTGCCTGCCCTGATCAATGGCATCGAGTATCTCGTGGTATCAGTCTTCATTTGCGTTGTTGCAATATATATTTCATATATACAGAATGATGCCGCTGTGGCCATGTTATTGCTGACGTTTTTTACTGCGGGTTTTATATCCATCTTGTTGGCGACCGTTGGCCGCCATGTGCCAGCAGCCGGCGTAGTGTCGACCATCCCCCTGTGGCGACGAATCATTGCGGCCGCCACCGTGCCCCTGGTTATTGTCCTTACCATCGGCCCAACCATGAAGATGGTGCATATGGTTTTTGAAGGTTTGGGTGTGCGTAATCCTAACGTCAGTATTGAAGTTTCAGAAACTGAGTTGGGTGAAATCGAGCGGATTGCTGAGGTGATAGGCCGGCCAGTATTGGATTGCCGCAGAGCTCCTGGCGGTCGGTTGCTGGTACATAATGCGGATGTATTGTGGAGCAGTATTGGTAATGTCGCCATGGTGTCGTTCAGTGTTCGAGCCGCTAAGGATCCATCTTATTTCAGTGCTGACCAAAAAATACTCAAGGAGGCAATCTTGCGGCTTGATGCTACATCTATGCGCATTATTAAAACGCAGCCAAGAATGGATCCTTGCTTCGACGTATCTGCTGACATGTTATTCGAGACGGGTAATGAAACATTAACCTCTGTCGCTCAAGCCAGTCTGCATTCGGTCGCTGATGCGATTCTGGCATCGGGTACACCTGGTCGTATCATCGTTCGTGGCCATAGCGATGCTCGGCCTCTCAGCCGATCCGTTGCTGGTAAGGTCGTTGATAATCAGCATCTTTCTGAATTGCGCGCCGATGAGGTCGCTAAAGTCCTGAAATCGTTGCTGAAAGCGCCTTCCGCTACCATTGTTTCAGAAGGCGTGGGGCGCCGTGAACCGAAGGTTAAATGCGTTGAAATGCCCGGTATGACGCAGTACGAACGTGAGCGTTGCCATGCTCCTAACCGTCGCGTGGAGATTCGAGTTCATTACGTACGCGAGAGCAAGCCTGCACAGCAACAGGTCGCATCGGTGAGGAAGTGAGCATGTAGCTTTAACAGGCACGTGATGGCATCGAGCGTGGAAACAAACGGGGTCTTTTGAGCTTGTTGCCCGGCTCACCTGTTCCACGACTAATGCTAAAGTGCATCATCGGCTCCTGTTTTCAGGAGCCTCTTTTGCCTGCCGCTTATGCTTGCGCCACCGCGCCTGCCGCTTCGAGAATCAGCGCCGCCACTTCGACGGGTCGCGAAGCCAGCGAGGCGTGGCTGGCGTTGAGCGTGATGACTTTCCTTGCGCCCAGGCGCGCCGCCATGCGTTCCTGGTTGACGGGGGAAATCATGCGGTCGGCGCTGGAAATCTGGTACCAGCTGGGCTTATGCTTCCAGGCCGGGTCGCTGACGGTGTCGCCGAAGGTGCTGGCCAGCGGCGCTTTCTGCATCACGCCCAGCACGGCGCCTTCTTCCGCGTCGAGGTCCTGGCAAAAGCTGTCATGGTACTGCTCGGGCTTGACCCACAGATAGCCGTCGCTGTCGCCCTCGAGGCTCGTCGCGCCGATGGGCGGGTGTTCCTGCGTGATGCTGCCCGGGCTTTCGCCCGCGTCGGGCGCGAAGGCGGCGATGTAGACGAGGCCCGCCACATTCGGCGCATTGCCGGCCACGCTGATGACGGCGCCGCCGTAGGAGTGTCCTACCAGCAATACCGGGCCATCGACTTGCGCCACCATCTTGCGTGTGCGCTCGGCGTCGTCGGCCAGCGACGTCAACGGCAGTTCGACGGCACGGATGGCCGTGTGGCCGTGGCGCCGCAATTCGACAATGACGCGGCTCCAGTGGGCGGCGCCGCCCCAGAAACCGTGGACGAGGACGATGGTGGCTTGTTTGCTCATGCGAATACTCCTTGTGGCGGTAGCGCCGACGGGGGCGACACAGGCCGCGCGGCCCGTCAGCAGGCAGCCGTGCAGTGTCCAGCCTGGCCATTGTAGGCCGTTCCCGCGAAGCCGGCGCCGGACCGGCCACAGGCGTCACTTGGTGAATGAACAATCCCGGTTAAAATAATGTCTGGAGCGTTGCAGCGGCATTGACGGGGTCAGTCCTGATTCCGCTCGGGTTGATATCCATAACAAACTACATGACAATGAAATTAGTATTCACCGCTACGCTGGGCCTTTTATCGCTGCTTCACACATCGTCCTCCTTCGCGGAGAACGTGAATGGAAAAAATCTCTACATGCAGCGATGCGCCGTGTGCCACGGAGCGGAGATCAAGGGAACAGGGCCGCTGGCAAATAAAAGCAATCCCCGTACCCCCGATCTGACCACCGCCGCTTTCAAGAAACGGCTCATTGATTATCCCGGCGTGATCGTCTCGTCGGTGATACTGCGTCCGAATGGCGACCTGATTCCAAAGACGTTGAAAGAAAATGGCGTCAAGATAGCGCCGCACGCCTGGAGCGTGAAGGATTTTCGCGATCTGAATCAATACATGAACGGCATGATTTTACAAAAACGATGACGCCGCACGGCATGCCGACATAACCGCGCTAGTGCGACACCAGCACCGGTAACGTCATCTCTTGCAGTACCGTGCGCGTGACGCCGCCCAGCAGCGCTTCGCGCAGGCGCATGTGGCCGTAGCAGCCCATCACGAGCAGGTCGCAACTGCACTGGGCCGCCATGGCCAGCAGGGCCGTGCCCACGTCCTGGCCCGGCGGCGTGTCGTGCTGCACCACCTCGACGTTGACGCCGTGGCGCGCCAGGTACAGGGCCAGATCGGCGCCCGGCTGCTCGCCATGCGCGGCCGGCTGGGCGTGCGAATTGACGACGGCCAGGGTCACCTGCCGCGCCCCTTGCAGCAGCGGCAGCGCATCGGTGATGGCGCGCAGCGCTTCGGCGCTGCCGTTCCAGGCCAGCAGCGGATGCTGCGCGATGCCCGCTGGTGCGGCGGACGGCGCGTGCGGCACCATCAGCACGGGCCGGCCGCAATGGAGCATCAGGTATTCGGGCGTGCCGGCGATGACGCGCGACGGCGTATCCTGCGCATCCGTCTGGCCCAGGATCAGCAAGTCGCAATAACGGGCCTGCAGCAGCAGCGCGCCTTGCGCGTCGTCGTCGACGAAGCGCGTTTCGTAGGTTCCCAGGCCTTCCTCGCGGGCGATGCGCTCGAAGTCGTGCAAGGCCTCGCTGGCCTGGGAGCGCAGCGCCTGCATCTGCGCCGGCGCAAACTGCAGCGCGTTGACGCCGCCGCCATACGCGTAGCGCGAGATGCCGCTCATGGCCGAGCCGATCAGGTGAGCGCCTTCGGCAACGGCCAGGCGCACGGCCAGGCGGATGCGCTGGGCGCAGTGGCGGGAATTGTCTACGTGGACCAGCAGGGTGGTGTAGGGCATGGCGTTTTCCTCGGTTGTCGCTCGGTTGTCGCTTGGTTGTCGGTGGTCAGGTTTGCAGCACGTAGCGGCCCGGCGCATCGCCCAAGGCAGCCCCCATGGGCGGCGGCGCCACTTGCGTGTCGGAGTGCTGCGCCAGCCACGCCTGCCAGGCGGGCCACCACGAACCGTCGTGGTGCGGCACGTCGCGCTGCCAGCTGTCCGCGTCGATGTAGGGCGCGTCGTGGCGGTGCGTGGCCAGCTGGTAGCTGCGGCGCGGCTGGCCCGGCGGCGAGACGACGCCCGCATTGTGGCCGCCCGAGGTGAGCAAAAAGGTGACGTCCGTGTCGGTCAGCAGCTGCAGCTTGTACACGGAGCGCCACGGCGCCACGTGGTCCGTCAGGGTGCCGACGGCAAAAATGGGCGCATCGATGTCGGGCAGGGCGATGTGGCGGCCCGCCGTGCGGTAGCGGCCTTCGGCCAGGTCGTTGTGCAGGAACAGACGGCGCAGGTATTCCGAGTGCATGCGGCAGGGCATGCGCGTGGCGTCCGCATTCCAGGCCATCAGGTCGCTCTCCTGCTCGTCTTGCCCCAGCAGATAATGGCGCAGCTGGCGCGACCAGATCAGGTCGTTCGAGCGCAACAGCTGGAAAGCGCCCGCCATCTGCTTCGTATCGAGGTAGCCCTGCTTCCACATGGTCGCTTCCAGGAAGCTGACCTGGCTCTCGTCGATGAACAGCGACAGTTCGCCCGGCTCCTTGAAGTCCACCTGCGAGGCCAGCATGGTGAGGCTGGCCAGGCGCGCATCGCCGTCGCGCGCCATCGTCGCGGCGGCGATCGCCAGCAGGGTGCCGCCCAGGCAGTAGCCGGCCGCGTGCACCCGCGGCGCGTCCGTGATGCGGACGACGGCGTCGAGCGCGTCCATCACGCCCAGCTGGCGGTAGTCTTCCAGCGACAGCTCGCGGTCTTCTTCCGTGGGGTTTTTCCAGGAAATCATGAACACCGTGTGGCCCTGGCCCACCAGATAGCGCACCAGCGAATTGTGCGGCGACAGGTCGAGGATATGGAACTTCATGATCCACGCGGGCACGAACAGCAGGGGCGTCGCATGCACCTTGGCGGTCGTGGGCGCGTACTGTATCAATTCGATCAAGTCGTTGCGGTAGACCACCTTGCCCGGCGTGACGGCCACGTTCCCGCCCACCTTGTAGCGGCGCGTGTCGGGCGCATACGGTCCCATGGCGGCGCGCCGCCAGTCTTCGGCCAGGTGCCGCGCGCCGCGCGCCAGGCTGGCGCCGCCGCTCTCGAGGGCCGCTTGCTGCACCACGGGATTGGTCGGCATGAAGTTCGACGGCGCCAGCATGTCGAGCCACTGGCGTACGGTAAACGTGACGACATCCTCGTGGTGCGGCGCGACGCCGCGCACGCCCGTGGTGGCGCGGTGCCACCATTGCTGCTGCAGCAAGAAGCCCTGGTAGACAAGGTTGTATGGCCAGCGCCGCCAGGCCGGATCGTCGAAGCGCCGGTCCTGCGGCAGCGGCGCGATGCATGGCGGCTCCGAGGCGCCGCCGGCCAAGGCCGACTGCAAGGCATATTGCTGCCAGCGGCCGATCTTTTTCCGCGCTTCTTCCAGCAGGGTTTGCTGCTTCGACGGCGCCAGCGCCAGGTGGCCGAGCCAGTCGGCATGGGCGTTGCCCAGCGCGGCCGGCGAAATGCCGCCCGTAAACTTGCCCAGCCAGGCGTTCAGCAACAGGTCCAGGGTGGCGCCTTCCGGCGCGCTTTCCGGATAGTCGGGCGCCGGCCCGCCTTGCCAGGCGCTGCCCAGGCGCTCATGTTCAACGTCGTGTTCCGCATGGCTCGGCTGCGTCTTGCTCATCCAGGACTCCTGTCATTTTTTTACAGGATAGCAAGAGCTTGTTCAAAAAATTATGATCTACATCAAGTTTAGCCGGATGCGTGCAGCATGTGGCTTGCCGCCTGGATGGCCGTGTCCGTTTCCTGCACAAAATGCCGCAGCTGCTCTTCCAGCGCATCGAGCCGCGCCAGCAACGTGCCCTGCGGCGCCTTTGCCGCTTCGCGCTCGATGGCGGCGGCAATGGCGACGGCCGGTGCGGCGCGGAAGTTGGCCAGCAAGCCGGCCAGGGTGTGCGCCTGCCGGCTGACGGTGACCCGGTCGTCCGCGCGCAGGGCCGTGCGCAGTGCCTCCAGCTGCACCGGCAAGCCGGTCAGGAACGATGCGCCGATGATGCCGATCACGTCGGCGTCGGCCTGGGCCAGCGCGGCGCCGTAGCCGAAGCGCGGCGTCTGCTTGTTTATCTGCAACACATGCTGCTCGATCAGGCTGTGGAAGGCGGCCGTACGGAACGGCTTGGACAGGTAGTCGTCCATGCCGCCGGCGATGCAGCGTTCGCGGTCGCCTTCGAGGGCGCTGGCCGTCATGGCGATGATGACGCTCCTCGGCATGCCTTGCGCTTCGCGTGCGCGGATCTGCGCGGTGGCTTCGAAACCGCCCATCTCCGGCATTTGCAAGTCCATCAGTATCATGTCGAAATGGCCGGCGGCCTGGCAATCGAGGGCGATGCGGCCGTTTGCCGCATGCGTGACGCGGTGGCCCGCATTCGACAGCAGCACGGTGGCCAGTTCTCGGTTCATGGCGTTGTCCTCGACGAGCAGGATGTCCAGGCCGGGCATGCTTTCGCGTACGGCCTGGCGCGTCGCCACGGGCGCGGCGCTGGGCATGCCGCGGCAGGTGCCCAGCACGCTCATGGCGACGGTCAGCAATTCCTCGGGGCTGGCAGGCTTGAGCAGGTAGCCGCCGATGCCCAGCTCGCGGCAGCGCGCCGCGTCGCCCAGGCTGCCGCAGGACGACAGCATGACGATGGGCACCCGGCTCCAGTGGGGCAGGGCGGCCAGCGCCGATGCCGTGTCGAAGCCGTTCATGCCGTGCATGGCGAAGTCCATGATGATGCAGTCCGCCGGCAAGGCGCCGCGGCAGTGCGCCAGCGCCGCCTCGCCCGACTCGCAGGCGGTGACCGTGGCGCCGCTGTGCTCGAAGATCCGGCGCAGGATGGTCAGGCTGCTGGGATTGTCGTCCACCAGCAGGATGTTGCGTGCGGCCAGCGAGGCGTCGGGCGGCGGCGCCAAGGGCTGCTGCTCGCCGATGGGCAGGGCCAGGTCCACGGTGAAACAGCTGCCCTTGCCCAGTTCGCTCGTCAGGTCGATGCCGCCATCCATCATCGTCACCAGGCGGCGCGTGATCGACAGGCCCAGTCCCGTGCCGCCGAAGCGCCGCGTGGTCGACCCGTCTTCCTGCTGGAAGGCGTCGAAGACGGCCTCCTGCATGTCGGCGGCGATGCCGATGCCCGTGTCGCGCACGCTCAGGCGCAGGCTGGCCACGCCATCGCCGCTGGCGCGCAGCCGGGCGCTGACGACCACCTCGCCATGCGGCGTGAACTTGATGGCGTTGCCCGCCAGGTTGGTCAGCACCTGGCGCAGCCGGCCCGGGTCGCCGAGCAGGGTGTGCGGCAGCGCGGGATCGACGTCGAGCACCAGTTCCAGGCCGCTGGCCTGCGCCCGCATGGCGTGCGCGCGCATGGTTTCCTGCAGCAGCTGGCGCAGGTCGAAGGGGATGCTTTCCAGGCTCAGCATGCCCGCCTCGATCTTCGAGAAATCGAGGATGTCGTTAATGATGCACAGCAGGGCGTCGGCCGAAGCCTTGACGATTTCCAGGTATTTGCGCTGGTGGGCATCGAGCTCGGAATCGAGCACCAGGTCCGTCATGCCGAGGATGCCGTTCATCGGCGTGCGGATCTCGTGGCTCATGTTGGCCAGGAATTCGCTCTTCGAGCGGCTGGCCGATTCGGCCACTTCCTTGGCCAGCAGCAGCGCGCGCTCGGCCACCTTTTGACTGGAAATATCGACGATGGTGCCCACCAGACCGTGCAGGCTGCCGTCGGACTTCAGCAGGGCCGCCTTGCTGCACAGGACATCGACCTGCCGCGTGCCGACGGTCAGCCGGTCTTCATAGGACTGGTTGCCCCGGTCCTGCAGCAGCGCCAGGTCGTGCTGCAGCGCTTGCTGCGCCTGCTGCTGCGGCAGGATGTCGGCCACCGTCAGGCCCGGGATGCGCGCCTGGTCGAGCTGGAAGAAGGCGCAAAAGGCGCGGTTGGCGCGCAGGTAGCGGCCCTGCACATCCTTCAGGTACAAGGGGATAGGGATGGTTTCGATCAGCGCATCGACGAAGTTGAGGTTGTGGCGCAGCTCGCGCGCCGCCTGGCGCCGCTCCGTGATGTCCGTCAGGCTGCCCGTGATGCCGGCCAGCTGCCCCTGGCCATCGCGTTCGGCGCGCGCGCACACATCGATCCAGCGCACATTGCCGTCGCGGGTCACGTAGCGGGCTTCATGGCGCATGCTGTCGACCTGGCCGCCCAGCAGCTGGGACAGGCCGGCCGCGGCGCGCTCGCGGTCGCGCGGGTCGACGAATTGCAGCACGCTCTTGCCCAGGCTGTCGGCGGCGCCGAAGCCCGTGATGGTGTGCCAGGCGGGGTTGAGGAAGGTCCAGGCGCCGTGCAGGTCCGTGCGGAAGACCACTTCATTGAGGCTGTTGACGACGTTGCGGTATTCGCGCTCGCTTTTCGCGATGGTCTCGGCCATGCGCTTGCTGTCGCTGATTTCCGTGCGGATGGCGATGTACTGATACGGCTTGCCGGCCGCGTCGAGGAAGGGCACGATGGTGGCGTCGACCCAGTATTGCCCGCCATCCTTGGCATGGTTGCAGATTTCGCCGTGCCACACGTGGCCGGCCGTAATGGTTTGCCACATCTGCGCAAAGAAGGCGTCCGGATGCGCGCGCGAATTGATCAGGCGGTGCGTCTTGCCGACCAGCTCTTCGCGCGCGAAGCCGCTGATGGCGCAGAATTTGTCGTTGACGTAGATAATGACGCCGGCCGTGTCCGTGATGCTGACGATGGCATGCTGGTCCATCGCGAAGCGCTGGTTCTGCAATTCGATGCGGCGCAGTTCCTGCTGCGACACCAGCTCGGCCAGCAGTACCGACAGGCCTTCGATATCGTCTTCCTGCGGCAGGCGCAGGCCGGAATCGTTGTTGTCGAGCAGGCGCACGGCCGCCACGCGCAGCGACTGGATCACGCGGTTGCGGCTGGCCAGTTCCGTGCGCAGCAGGTCATTCGTCATGCTCAGTTCATTCGAACTCAGTTCCAGGCTGCGCGAGCGCAGGTCCAGGTCGCGTTCGGACTGTTCGTAGGCGCCGTCGATGCGCTGCAGCAGGGCTGGCAAGCCGGCCAGGAAACCGGCCAGTTCGGGCGGCGTGTCCGCCTGCCCGCACAGCGTTTGCGCCTGTTCCAGCAGGGCGGCGCAGGCGGCGTCCGAGTCGATATCGCAGACGCGGTTCAATTGGCGTGCCAGGGTGCGGTTCATGCTTCGCTCAATACAGTCACGGTCATCGTCTGGTTGTGCAGCTGGCATGCGCCATGCGGCTGGGCGATGCCGATTTCGCCGTTCGAGTAAAAGCCGGCGATGCAGGGTGCGCCGCCCAGCAGGTCGGCCACGGCTTCGACCTCTTCCTCGGCCCGGTCGCCCATCACCAGCTTGCGCCCCACGCAGCTGACCAGCAGGGCCAGCTGGTCGCCCTGCGCATCGGCGTGGGGGGCGACGCCGCGCGCGGCCGTCTCGGCTCCGTCGATCAGCCGGTTGGTACTGGAATGCATCAGTCTCAGGTAGCCGTCGGCGAGGATGTCGCCGGCCAGGGTCAGCGAACCTTGCTCTTCATCGATGGCGAGGATGGTGCGAAAGACATTGCTTTTTTCATGCGCCGCCGTGAGCATTTCAAACGGGAACAGCAGGCCTGAAGCGGGCAGATCGCGCGCATGGTCGCCCAGGTACAGCTTGTAGATGTCGAGCGCCCGCGCGCCATCGAGGCCATACAGCACGTTGTCGACGCAGCGCGTCACCTTGCGCGCGGGGCCGAATGCTTCCCAGCCCGCATGGCTGCCGTAGCCGAGGCGGATGCGTTCGCCGTACAGGCCGACGGCGACGATGGTATTGTCGGCCGCGCCGCGCGGGCCCAGGGTCCACGTCTGGCGGAAGGCGCCGCCGTCCGCCGCCAGCCCGCCCGACACCGTCACGCCAGGCGGCAGGTTCGCCTGCAGGCCGGCGATCAGGGCGCTGCCGTTGATGGCCACGCCCGTGCCCAGCATGAAGACGGCCGTCAGGCCATCGTGCGGCAGGGCCTGCGCCAGGCGCTCGCCCGTGTCGTGCGAATCGGCCATGTCGCAGATGATGGCGTCGGCAATCGCCACCGTGGTGTGGGCAAAGCGGATGGCCGTGATGACGCAGCTGTCGTCGTAGACGCGCTTGCCGGCGATCTCGCCCGCCGTGGAGCAGCCGGTGATGATGGCGCCGGGCAGCCGGCGGCGCAGCGCCGCCGTGAGGTCGGGCGTGGCAAAGTAGGGGCAGGCGCCGAAGACCAGCACCAGGTCGGGGTTCATGGCGGCCAGCGGCGCCAGGGCCGCATCGATGTCGGCACGGTTTTTCAGGATCAGTTGTTGCACGCGCATGGCAGGCTCCTCGCTTACAGTGGGTGGGCGTGTTGCTGGACGGGGTCGGGCAGGCTGTCGCGGATGGCGAGCACCTCGTCCCAGGCGCCCAGGAAGGCGTCGATGCACAGCGGGCAGAAATGGCTGCCCCGGTTTTCCTCGAGGTACTGGCGCGCCTGCGCCAGAGGCCAGGCCGGCTTGTACGGGCGCTCCGAGCTGAGCGCGTCGAAGACGTCGGCCACGGCGACGATGCGCGCCGACAGCGGTATCTGCTCGCCCGCCAGGCCGTCCGGATAGCCGCTGCCGTCATATTTTTCGTGGTGGCCGCAGGCGATTTCCTCGGCCAGGCGGATCAGCGGCGAATCGCTGCCGGCGAGGATATGGCCGCCGATTTTCGCATGCAGGCGCATGATGGCCATTTCATCGGGATCGAGCCGCCCCGGCTTGAGCAGGATATGGTCGGGCGTGGCCAGCTTGCCCACGTCGTGCATGGGGGCCGCCTTGAGCAGCAGGTCCTGCCATTGCGCATCCATGCCCAGGTTTCCGGCGATCAGCGCCGAGTAGCGCGCCATGCGCATGATGTGGGCGCCCGTTTCCGGGTCGCGGAATTCGGCCGCCCGCGCCATGCGCGTGACCAGCTCCATCTCCCTGGCCGTGACGTTGGCGATGGCCTGGGCCACTTCGTGTTCGAGCAGCTTGGCGCGGTCGGCCAGCATGGTTTGCGCCGTGCGTAGGGCCAGCAGGTTGCGCACGCGCAGGCTGAATTCGATGGTGTCGACGGGCTTGGTGAGAAACTCGGTGACGCCCAGGGAAAAGGCCTGCTTGCGCACGGCGCGGTCGTTTTCGGTGGTCACCATGATGATGGGGATGTCGGCCATGCCGCCCATCTTGCGGAAAATGCTGAGGAACTCGTTGCCCGACAGGCTGGGCATCCGGTAGTCGAGCAGGACCAGGTTCGGCACGTGCGATTCGCACCAGTACAGCGCATCGACGGGATCGTTCATGCAGACCGTCTCGATGCTGCTGGCCTTGCACGCCAGGGTCGATAGCAGGCTCAGATTGGTGTCGTTGTCATCGACGATCAGGATGCTCATGGTGTCTCCGGCGGATGGCGGTCAGGTGGCGGACGGGACGGCGGTGGCTGGCTCAGGCCGCCAGCTCGCCCGTGGCGTGCATGCCCAGGCCCGCCAGCAGGCTGTCCATGTCGAGCACGATCAGCATGCGCTCGTCCAGGGCGCCGATGGCCGTCACGTGGCCGGCCATGGCCGAGCCGTGCAGCTGCGGCGGCGGCTTGATCTGTGCCGGCGCCAGCGGCACCACGTCGGCCACGCGGTCGACCACGATGCCGGTGGCGCCATGCGCGAAGACGAGGATGATCACCACCGTCGAGGCATCGTACGCGGGCTCGGCCTGGCCGAGCGCGATGCGCAGGTCGGCCAGCGGCACGATGCTGCCGCGCAGGTGGATGAAGCCCTTGAGGAAGGCGGGCGTATTGGCGATGCGGGTGACGGCGCCGTAGCCGCGGATTTCCTGCACCAGGCCGATGTCGATCGCGTATTCCTCCTTGCCCAGCCCGAAGACCAGCAATTCCCGTGCGCGCGCTTGCGCCCGTTGACCCGCTGCCGTGGCATGTGTCGTGGTCGTTTCCATGTGCTTGCTCCTGTCAGGTGCTGCGTACTGCATGAGACTGCGAGGATCGCCGGGCGGGGTTCAAGCCTGCTCGACGCGGTTGCGGCCATTTTTCTTGGCCTGATACAGGGCGGCGTCGGCCTGCGTGAAGCCGGCTTTCCAGTCGCCGTCCGCAGGCAGTGGCGCCAGTCCGATGCTGATCGTCACCGCGATGGGCGCGTGCTCGAACTCGACTTGTGCCGCGACCACAGCAAGGCGGATGCGCTCGGCCACCTGGCGCGCCCTGGCCAGGTCCGTATGGGGGAACAGCAAGCCGAATTCCTCGCCGCCCACCCGGGCGACGACATCGGCGGCCCGGGCCTGGGCCAGGACGACGGCCGCGATGGCTTGCAGCACGGCGTCGCCGGCCGCATGGCCATGCTGGTCATTGACACGCTTGAAGAAGTCGATGTCGGCGATGCCGATGGTCATCGGGCGGCCCGAGCGCCTGGAGCGCGCCGCCGTGCGCACGGCGTCGATCTCGAAGGCGCGGCGGTTGGGCAGCTGGGTCAGGGGATCGCTGAGGGCGATGCGCTGCAACTGCTGCCAGCGGGCCGCGTTCTGCTGTTCGATGGCCAGTTCGCGGCGCTGGTCGATGAAAAAGGCGCCCATGAAGTTTTCGTCGTCGAGGGTGCCCAGGTCCATGGCCTTGAGCACGATGGGCAGCATCGTGCCATCGCGGTGGCGAATGGCGAAATGGCGCTTGTGGCCCAGCACCCGGGACTTCTCGTAGCCGGCCAGATACGCGCCGATCTGCGCGCCATGCTGCTCGCGCACGGCGTCGGGCAGTAGCGCCTCGATCTGCTGGCCCGGCAAGCTGCCCGCGGCATAGCCGCTCAGCGCATACATGGCGTCGTTCGCATAGCGGATGCGCGAGCCCGCATCGATGATGACGGCGGCGTCATCGGCGGCGTCGAGCAGGCGCAAGGCCAGGATTCTGTTCATCTGCTTGTCCCCTACAAAGAAGGTGGAGATACCGGGCGGTCGAGGCAAAGAGGTCTGCCGAATCGCCGTGGGCGCTCCTTTACATTCATCATACATCAAATAAAAATGATTTCAACAAATATTGTGATTTTAATGATTTTATTTGGATTTTCGACACAGGCAAATCAGGAGCAGATGGTGTAAACAGCAGGTGGTGCGTCATTTCTCTCTATGGCGAGTAGAATTTTCGCCTTCGTTCTTCTTGCCATTGGAAAGAAAAAACGATTTTTTCGTGAATTTATTTATTGTATTCGGTAAATTTATGTAGCAAAATGCAGTGAAGCAACACCCATTCACTGTGGAGAGAGGAGACGGACATGCATACGAAGATGTCGGCAAGAGGCAGCGTAGAGTCTGGCAAGGGCTATCCACACGGGGCACAGGTGCGCCATGCATTCATGCAGCGCCTGAAGGCGATCGCTTACCTGGCCCTGTTGCTGGCCGTGGTGCCGGCCGCGGCCTGCATCGCCACGGGGCGCGCGGGCATGCCGGCGCCGTTCAGCGCCATGTGCGGCGTGGTGTCGTGCGCGGCAGGAGACCATGCACTCTAGCCGGCCTGCGCTTCCTCGCGGATCCATGCCATGAATGCCTGGACGGCAGGGCGCGTGGCCGCGTCGGGCCGCGTCACCAGGTAGTAGGCAAAGCGCGCGGGCCAGGGCAAGTCCAGCACTTGCACCAGGCGTCCCGCGGCGATTTCCTCCTGCGCGTACAGCTGCGGCACCAGGGCCAGTCCCTGTCCCGCCTCGGCCGCGCGTATCAACAGAAAATCATCTTCGAAGGCCGCGCCGCGCAGCGCCCGCGCCGCATCCGCGCTGCCGTCCGGGGCGCCATGCGCGGCCAGCCACAAGGGCCAGTCGGCGCGGTCCGTATCGTGCAGCAGCGGGTAGCGCAGGCAATCGCCGGGCGCGGTAATGGGCGGCTGGGCTGCCATCAAGGCGGGACTGGCGACGGGCACCAGCACGGGTGCCATTAACCGCGTCACCTGCAAGCCCGGATACTCTCCCAGGCCGTGGCGCAAGGCCACGTCGACCCTGTCGCGGCGCAGGTCGACCAGCGCCGATGTGGCTTCCACGCGCACCTCGATCTGCGGGTGGCGCTGGTTGAAGCGGCCCAGGCGCGGCACCAGCCACGCGGCGGCAAAGGTGGCGACCGTGCTGACGGTGAGCGTCTGGCGCCCAGCCATGTCTTCCAGCGCCTGGCTGGCGCCGGCGATCTGCGCGAAGGCACCCAGCAGGGTGGGGTGGACCATGGCGCCCGCTTCGGTCAGGCGCAAGCCCTGGCGTTCGCGCGTAAACAGGGGCATGCCGACCCGTTCTTCCAGCAGGCGGATTTGCTGGCTGACGGCGCCTGACGTCACGTGCAGCGCTTCGGCGGCGGCCTTGATGCTGCCGCGCTGGCCCACTTCGACAAAGGCGCGCAGTGCCTGGAGCGGTAAAGGATGCTTCATCGATATAGTTTTTCTATAGTAAGACAGCAAAAATCATCGTTTCCATTTTCCGAAAATCAGAGCGAGGATGGCGGTGTTTACAACGCTTATTTTACTTCAGTAAAACTATATCGACAGGATACTCCATGCACAGCATCACATCCCCGGCGGGTTCGCTTGAACTCTACACCGACAGCTCGCCCAACGGCTTCAAGGCCACCATCGCGCTGGCCGAACTGGGCTTGCCTTACCGGCTGCGCCATGTGCGCATCGACCAGGGCGAACACCGGCTACCCGCTTTCCTGGCCCTTAATCCGCACGGGCGCATTCCCGTGCTGGTCGACCACGCCACAGGCATTACCGTGTTCGAGTCGGCTGCCATCTTGCTGTACCTGGCCGAGAAGACGGGACGGCTGTTGCCCGCAGTGCCCGCGCAGCGCTGGGCCGCCATCACCTGGTTGCAATTTCATGCGGCCAGCGTGGGGCCGGTGCTGGGCCAGCGCGTGCATTTCGAGATCGCCGACGCGGGCGTGAACGTGCCCGCCACGGCGCACTTTCGCCGCTTGTGCGACGCCGCGCTAATCGCCATGGATGGCCGCCTGGCGGCCAACGCCTACCTTGCGGGCGACGACTATTCCATCGCCGACATCGCCAGCTTCGGCTGGCTGCACATCGCCCGCATCGTCGGCTTCGATTTATCCCCCTGGCCCCACGTCAGCAGCTGGTACGCCCGCGTGGCGGCCCGTCCGGCCGTGCAGCTGGGCGTCACTATCCCCGCGCCCGCCACGGGCGCCTGATTTTTATCGAGGAACAGCATGAGCAATGACATCACGGAAGGCGCCTCGTCGCAGGCCTTCACGCAGCACCGCGGCTACCGCCGCATGTTCGCGCCCGGCGCGCTTACCCTCGGCATTTACCTGCCGCTGCGTTTTTACCAGGGCGACATGCAGGCGCTGGCCGGCCAGGCCGACCTGGTCGCCGCCATGGACAGGCAAGGCTTCGCCGCCGCCTGGGTGCGCGATATTCCCCTGTTCGACCCGCGCTTCGGCGATGCGGGCCAGCTGTTCGACCCGTGGACCTATCTCGCCTACCTGGCGGCGCGCACGGACTCGCTGGCCCTGGCCACGGGCAGCGCCATTTTCACCCTGCGCCATCCCATCGACCTGGCCAAGGCGGCCGCCAGCATCGACCAGCTGTCGGGCGGGCGCCTGGTGCTGGGCACGGCCTCGGGCGACCGCGCCAGCGAATTTCCCGCGTATGGCGTGCCGTACGATACGCGCGGCGAACGCTATGCGCAGGCCGTGCACCTGTTTCGCCAGTTGCTGCGCCCTGGCCCCGCGCATGTCAGCAGCCCGCTGGGTAAGCTCGATGGCCTCGAACTGCTGCCCAAGCCCGTGGCGGGCGCGATTCCCCTGATCGTCACCAGTTCCTCGGGCCAGCCTTTGGCATGGATAGGGCGGCATGCCGATGGCTGGCTGACGTATCCGGAAGCGACCGGTACGCCGGACGGGCCGCGCCGGCTAGCGGAAAAGATCCGCGCCTGGCGCCAGTGCATCCCGGACGGCGGCTTTCGCCCGCACATGTGCAATGAGTGGCTGGACCTGGTGGACGACCCCGACTATCCGCGCACGCCCGTGCGCAGCGGCTATGTGCTGCGCACGGGGCGCAAGGGCTTGATCGATCTGCTGGGGGAATGGCAGGAAGCGGGTGTCAACCATGCGGCACTGGGCATCCAGCATGGCCGGCGTCCGGCCGCCGAGGTGCTGCAGGAACTGGCGCAGGAAGTGCTGCCGCATTTTCCGTCGCATGCGGCGCCGGCCAGCGCCGTGCCGCGCTGGTAAGTATGGCTAGAACGCCTGGCTGGCGGCGTAAATGAGCAAGCCGGCCAGGCCGCCCACGACGGTGCCGTTGATGCGGATGAATTGCAGGTCGCGCCCGATGGCCAGTTCGATGCGCTCGCTCATTTCTTCCTTGCTCCATAAGTCGAGGCGGGCGGCGATAAAGGCGCCCACTTCGCCACGGTAGCGGCGCACCAGCGACCCGCTGCCGGCGACGATGGCGCCGTTCAGCCATGCCCGCGCATGCTCGTCCGTGCCCAGCACCCGGCCCGTGTTGCGCGCCAGGCTGGCGATCGCTTGCGCCAGCACGGGCTGGTCCGCGTGCAGGTCGGCCAGCACGCGCGTGCTGATGTGCTTCCACACGTCGCCGAGCATGGCTTGCACCGTGTCGCTGGCGACCAGCTGCAGCTGGTAGCGGCGCACGGTCTCCTGCCACTGCGGATCTGCCTTCAGGTGCAGCGCACTGTCGGCGATCCAGCCGGCGATGCGCTGGCGCAGCGGATGATCGGGATCGAGGCGTACGGCGATGGCGAACTTTTGCAGCGAGGCGATCATGCGCGGCTCGTATGCCTTCACGGCCTTTTTCACGAGCGCGTTCTCGATCTGGAAGGCGCCCAGCACGAAGTCGCCGATGGCCGCGTGGTGCGCCTCGTCGTCGAGGTAGGCGGCGCCGCGGTCGAGCAGGAAGTCCAGCAGCTGCTGCGGCTTGCCGTCGGCGATCAGCGCATCGATGCAGTCGGCCGCCACGTCCGACAGGTTCAATTGACCGAGGTAGCCGCTGGCCTGCTGGCGCAGCAGGTGGCCCAGCTTGTCGTGGTCGGCCATGGCCAGCAGCTGTTTCGCCACGCCGGCGCTGGCCATGCCCAGCTGCCGCGCGTGGTCCTCGTCGGCCAGCCAGGCGCCCAGGCGCGCGGCGGGATCGGCTTGCGCGATGCGCTCGGCGATGCCTTGCTCGGTAATGAAATGGTTTTCCACGAAGGCGCCCAGGCTGCGCCCGATGTCGGCCTTGCTGTTCGGGATGATGGCCGTATGCCACAGGGGGATGCCGAGCGGGTGGCGGAACAGGGCCACGACGGCGAACCAGTCGGCGATCGCCCCCACCATGGACGCTTCGGCGAACGCCTCCACATAGCCCCAGGCCGGGTGGCCGCCCCGTTGCGAGCGGGCCACGGCGAAGACCAGCGCGGCCAGCAGCAGCAAGCCGGCGGCCAGCCACTGCATGCTGCGCAGGCGCGCGCGCTTGAGCTGGTCCGTGCTGTGGTCCAGCTGTTTGATGAGGTCGGGGGAGCGTTGCATGGATGGCGGTCTGCAGGGTTGCGAGACCGCCATCTTACTGCGATGGCGCAGTGGAGGGATTACTGTTGCGGATGCAGCAGCGAACGGCGGCGCGCGTAGCCGAAGTAGATGGCCAGGCCGATCACGAGCCAGATGGAAAACGCCATCCAGGTGACCCAGCTCAGGAAGCTCATCAGACCCACGCACAGGATCACGGCCAGCGCCGGCACGTACGGCACGCCAGGGCAGCGGAAGGCGCGCGGCAGGTCCGGGCGCTTCTTGCGCAGCACCACAACGGCAACGGAGACCATCGTGAAGGCGGCCAAGGTGCCGATGTTGATCAGTTCAGCGAGGATGTTGAGCGGTATCACGGCGGCGATCAGGCCGAAGACGATGCCGACGAGCCAGGTGGCGAAGAACGGTGTGTGGAAGCGCGGGTGCACGGTCGACAGGCGCTTGGGCAGCAAGCCGTCGCGCGACATGGCGAAGATGATGCGCGTCTGGCCGAAGGCCATCACGAGAATCACGGTGGTCATGCCGAGGATGGCGCCCAGGTCGACGAAGCCGGCGATCCAGTTTTCGCCCGCATACTGCAGGGCCAGCGAGACGGGATGGTCGACGCCGAGGAATTTTTGATACGGCACGATGCCCGTCATGATGGCCGACACCACCACGTACAGCACGGCGCACACTGCCAAGGAGCCGATGATCCCGATCGGCAGGTCGCGCGACGGCTTCTTGACTTCCTCGGCGGCCGAGGTGACGGCGTCAAAGCCGATGAAGGCGAAGAAGACGAGGGCGGCGGCGCTCAGCATGCCGTGGTAGCCGAACGGCATGTAAGGCTGCCAGTTGGCGGGCTGCACGTGGCGCGCGCCGAAGATGATGAACAGCAGCACCACGCCCACCTTGATGGCGACCATGATGTTGTTCAGGCGCGCCGATTCGCGCACGCCCCAGCCCAGCATGGCCGTCAGCAGCAGCATGATGACGAGGGCGGGCAGGTTGATGAAGGTGGTCACGCCAGGCAGGGCGCCGGGTGCGGCCGTCAGGGCGACAGGCAAGGCGATGCCAAAGCCCGACAGCAGCGACTGGAAGTAGCCGGACCAGCCGACGGAGACGGCGGCCGCGGCCAGGCCGTACTCGAGCAGCAAGTCCCAGCCTATCATCCAGGCGGCCAGCTCGCCCAGGGTGGCATAGCTGTAGGTGTAGATGGAGCCGGCCACGGGCACGGTGGAAGCGAACTCCGCGTAGCACAGGGCGGCGAAGCAGCAGGCGACGGCCGCCACGACAAACGACAGCGACAGGGCGGGCCCGGCCGTCAGGGCGCCCGTGCCGGTCAGCACGAAAATGCCCGTGCCGACGATGGCGCCTATGCCCATGAGGACAAGGTCGAAGGGCCCCAGCACTTTCGCCAGACCTCCCGGTTTCTTGCTGTGGGCGATCATGTCATCCAAATTCTTGGTTCTAAATAAGCTCACTGTGTCTCCTGGTGGTTTTTGTCATGGCGCCATTGCCGCCTCGTGAGTAGCACGACGCAGCCAGATTCTAGCCCACGCGCCCTTGATTCCAGAAGGAAAACCGTACGGTGCCGTGCGCGCCAGCCCCGCAAACTTGTCCGGCAGGCAAAAAAACAGCCCCGGATGGTGGCCCGGGGCTGGAAAGGAGACTGCTACAGTTGGTTACTCTGGCTTACTTGGCAAAGTGCGCTTCGATCTCTTCCAAGGTCTTGCCCTTGGTTTCCGGCAGCAGGAAGGCGGCCGCCAGGAAGTACAGCACCGTGCAGCCGGCGCCAAAGAAGAACAGGGTCGAATAACCGTGCAAGCCCACGGTCGGCAGGAAGATGGCGGCGATCACGGTCGAGACGAACTGGTTGACGAGCAGCGCGATGCTCATGCCGTTCGAGCGGATGCGCGTCGGCATCAGTTCGGACAGGGCCAGCCACACGCACACGCCCGGTCCCACGGCAAAGCTGGACACGAACACGCAGATGGCGATCGCCACCAGCCAGCCGTGCGTGGACGAGGGTACTGGGCCCAGGCTGGCCTTCTCGATGCGCAGCGGCGCTTCGCGTCCGGCGGCCGGATCGGCGAAGGGATTGAGGTGCAGCTTGCGGAAGAACACGCCGATCACGCTGTCGGGCTGCACGGCGTCGTCGCGGGCGATCGTCACCTGGCGCAGCACGGGGTCGTCGCTGCGCAAGCTTTTTACGTTCGTGAACGGGCCGTAGGCGTAGGCGATGGTCAGCTGCTGCGGCGTGCCGTCGGCCGCCGCGCCCAGGGCCGTCAAGGCGGCCGCATCGAGGTTCAGGCCCAGGCTATCGGCCTGCACTTGCGCGGCGATGGCGGGGCGCACGTCGGCCAGATGCGCTTCGGCGCTGCGGAACAGCAGGCCGGCCGCCAGCAGCGAGACGACGATGCCGCCCGTGCCCAGCATCAGCAGGAATTTGCGGCCCTTGCGGTCCACCAGCAGCACCGCCACCACCGTCATCACGGCATTGAGTACTTTCAGCAAGACGTCCGCCATGTTGGCCGAGGCGCCCGACAGGCCTGCCTGGTTCAGGATATTGACGACGTAGGCGAGGATGGAATTGATGCCCGTCGCCTGCGTGCAGGCGAGGATCAGGCATGCGAGCAGGAAGGGCAGCACGTAGCGGCGGCTCAGCAGCGGGTCTTTCGCCTTGCCGCTGGCCTTGGCCGTATTCTCGGGCGTATCTTCCATCTCGCGCAGTTCGATGTCGGCGGCGGCGGGCAAACGCGTGCGCAGCAGCGACTGGCGCGCCTGCTCGATGCGGCCCCGTTGCGCCAGCCAGCGCGGCGACTCGGCCAGCAGCAGGGCGCCGATGGTAAATACGAGGCCCGGCGTCAAGCAGACCCAGAAGATGCTGCGCCAGGCCTGGTCCTTGGCCGTGAAAATGGCGGCGACGCGGCCCGCTTCCGGCAACGCTTGCGCGGCCTGCGTGGCCGTTTCCACCGTCTGCGCCTGCATCAGGCCGATCAGGGCGGCGGCCACCAGGCCGATGGTCAGCAGCAGCTGGAACAGGGCTGCGCCCCGTCCGCGCTGCTGCGCGGGCAGGCATTCAGCCAGGTACAAAGGCACGACGACGCCGATCAAGCCGCCGCTGATGCCTTGCAGCAGGCGGCCCAGCAGCAGCGGCGTGTAGCCGTCGGCCAGCGCGATCAGCGGGATGCTGGCGCTGAACAGGGCGCCGGCCAGGAACATCACCCAGCGCCGGCCCAAGATATCGGCCAGGGCGCCGGCGAACAGCGACGACAGGACCGATCCCAATAGCACGGCGGCGACGATAAAGCTCAGTTGCTGTGCCGTCAGTTTCCAGGCCACGGAGGCCGTCGATTCCAGGTAGGGCAGGGCGCCGGCGATGATGCCGATGTCTATGCCGTACAGCAATCCCCCCATGCCGGCAATAAATAGCAGGTAGCGCATGGCCCACACGGGGGCCTTGTGTGACGTGTCGTGCATGGTAACTCCGGGACGGGGTTGAGGTTGAGGGGATGAGTCTGGAGACTGAATCTAGCGGGTGGAAAGATCGATGGCCGCGCCTTCGACGAAGACGGACACTGGCTGTAGCGTGGAATCGAGGACGACGATATCGGCCCAAGCGCCCGGCGCCAACCGGCCCCGGTCGGATACGCCCAGGTAGTCGGCCGGGTACAGCGACAAGCGGTTCGAGGCGTCGGCCAGGTCCAGGCCCAGGTCGACGAAATTGCGCAGGGCCTGGTCCATGGTCAGCACGCTGCCGGCCAGCGAACCCGTGGCCAGGCGCACGCAGCCCAGGCATTTGTAGACGCGCTGCGTGCCCAGGCCGTACTCGCCATCGGGCATGCCGGTGGCCGAGGTGGCGTCCGTCACGCCGTACAGGCGCGGGATGGCGCGCAGGGCCGCGCGCAGGGCGCCCTTGGCCACGTGCTGCAGGTCGGGGATGATTTCCGCGTAGTCGGCATGCGCGAGCGCCGCGCCCACCATGCCCGGGTCGTAATGGGTCATGCCCGTCATGCCGTTGTACAGGTGGGTGAAGCCGGAGACGCCGGCGTTCAACGCCGCCACGCCTTCGTCATACGTGCCGGCGCTGTGGCCGATCTGCACGCGGATGCCCATGGCCGCCAGTTGCGGGATCAGTTCCAGGTGGCCGGGAATTTCCGGCGCCATGGTCAAGACCTTGATGGGGGCGATGGCGTGGAAGCGCTGCACCAGCGCCAGGCTGGCCTGCACCACGTCGGGCGGCTGCGCGCCCAGGCGGTGCAAATTCAAAAAAGGGCCTTCCAGGTGCACGCCCAGCATGCGCGCGCCGTTGGCGGGGCGCTCGGCGATGACGCCGGCCAGGCCTTGCAGGGCGCGCAGAATCGATGGTTCTTTCGCCGTCAGGGTGGTCCCCAAGAGGGCCGTGGTGCCGTGGCGCGCGTGCACCTGCGCCACGGTGGCGCCAGCGTTCCCGCCTTCCATGATGTCGACGCCGGCCGCGCCGTGCACGTGCAGGTCGATGAAGCCGGGCAGGATGGTCAGCGCGCTGTCGGCGGCAGGGTCTTCTTGTATCTGGACGATGCGCTGGTCAAAGGTGATGGTGCCCGTGATCCAGCCAGACGGGGTAAGGATTCTGCCGCTCAGCATGTGTTATTCCGCTATAAAAAGTTCGATGCCCAGCTTTTGCAGCCCTTCGCGGTACTCCTGGCTGATGCTGGCATCGGTGATGACGGTATCGACCCGGTCCAGCTGCACGATGCGGTGCAGGCTGACGCGGCCGAACTTCGAGGCGTCCGTGAGGACGATGATTTTCTTCGCCCGTTCCACCATCTTGTGGTTCAGGCTTGCTTCCGCTTCGTGGTGGGTGGTCACGCCAAACTGCAGGTCGAAGCCGTCGACGCCCAGGAACAGCTTGTCGAAGCTGTAGGCCTGCAAGCAGGTTTCCGCCTGGCTGCCCTGGATCGACAGCGACTGCTTGCGCAGCAGGCCGCCCGTCAGGATCAGGTCCACGCCGGGCGCGTCGGCCAGTTCCCACGCGATGTTCAGGCCATTCGTCGCCACCGTCACGCCCGTCGCGTCGCGCAGATGGCGCGCCAGCGAGATGGTCGTGGTGCCCGAGTCGATGATGATGTTGTCGCCCGGTTCCACCAGCCGTGCCGCATAAGCGCCGATGCGCTCCTTCTGCTCGTGGTTGATGGCGTCCTTCTGGCGTATCGTGTGTTCAAGCGGCGGCGTGCGCGTCAGGGTCGCGCCCCCGTGGCTGCGCGTGGCCATGCCTTGCGCTTCCAGCGCATTCAAGTCGCTGCGGATGGTGACCGCGGACACGCCGAGCTTTTCCACCAAGTCGGTCACTTGCACCGAGCCCTGCTGGGCAAGCATTTGGAGGATGGATTCACGGCGTTGGCTGGTATTTCGCATGGTGGCGGGCTCGGTAAAAAGTGAAAATACCGAGCTTAACAGATTGCCGCTTCGGCAATGACGGGGACTGCCGCATTGCGGTTGCAGGCGCGCGCATATTGCGCCAGCAAGCTGCCGATCTTGTGCTCGATCAGGGCCGGCGCCTGTGCCGGCAAACTGCCCTGCACCACGGCCAGATACTGCTCCGGCAAATGCTGGCTCAGGAGCGGCAGCGGAATGGCCACCGTGTCCAGGTTGGCCAGCAGCTTGGCGACGGCGGCCGCCACTTCCGGCTCGCCCCAGTAATAGCGGCAACGGTCGCTCAAGCCGTAGCGGCGCATCAGGCGCTGCTCGTCCGGCGTGCCCAGGTAATGCTTGATCCAGTTCTTCGGCTTGGCCACCATCACGCCGTCGAGCACCTGCATCAGCTGCGAGGTGGCGTGCGCCGGCAGCAGTTCTTCCTCGATCTGGCACAGGGCGAACAGCGCTTCGCGCAGGGCGAAGGTGGCGGCCGGGCCCACTTTCAGGATGGCGAAATGGTCGCGCACCATGGCGTGCAGCGCCGTTTCGCGCTGGTAGTCGGTGGAATGGGCTTCGAACACGAGGCCCGGCTGCTCGGCGACAAAGGCCGACAGCTCGGTGGCGGCATCCGCATCGTAGTGCTGGATGCTGCTCTGGTCGAAATCGACACCCGGCTGCACCACCATGGCGATGACGCGGCGCCAGGCGCCATGCAATTCCTTGTCGAGGAAGGCGCGGCGGTGCACGTCCAGGGTGCGGCGCGCCGCTTGCGGGCTGGTGACGGCGCCGGCCTGCGCCAGCGACGCTTCGCCGCCGGGAACCGGCACTTCCGTGCCGATCACGTAGACGGGCGGCGCGAAGCCGGCGGCCGCCGCCGCTTCCTCGGCGACGATGCACAGGCGCGCCGAACGGGCGGCCACGGTTTCATCGTCGAGCTGCAAGGGATCGTCCGCACAGCGCATGCTGCAATCGAGGTGGATCTTATGGAAGCCGGCCGACGCATATGCGGCGATCAGGGTTTCGGCGTGGTTCATCGCGGTGGCCGCATCGAGGTGCTGCCAGGCGTTCGGGCCCAGATGGTCGCCGCCCAGCACGAGGCGGCTGGCGGGGAAACCCTGTTCGCGGGCCAGTGCCAGCATGGTGTCGCGGAAAACGGCCGGCGTCATGCCCGTGTAGCCGCCGAACTGGTCGACCTGGTTCGACGTCGCCTCGACCAGCAGCACGGTGTCGTACTCGCTGGCCACGCGCATGGCGGCGCGCAGCACGCTCGGATGGCTGCAGCAGACGGCGTACAGTCCCACGCGCTCGCCGCGGCGGTGCGCCTTGATCACTTGCTGGATCGGGGACAGGGTAAAAGTCGGGTTTTCCGCTTGCTTCATCATGTTGACGCCTTTGTATGTTGTCGTATCAAAAGGGCCGCGCCGCGCGCGCCGCCGGCGTCGCCAAAGCGGGGCGGCAGAATCGGCGGCACGTGCACGCCGGGGAACAGATGGCGCTTGACGGCGGCCGGCAGCTTGTCGTACAGGTGCGGCAGCTTGGACAGGCCGCCGCCGAGCACGATGACGTGCGGGTCGTAGGCCAGCACGAGGCCGGCCAGCGCGTGGCCCAGCACGTCGAGGTGCACGGCCACCGTGCGCTGGGCCGCGGCGTCGCCCATGTTGGCGCGCGCGACGATGGCCAGAGGCTCCGCGCCGTCGCCGCCGAAGTGCGCGTGGAGTTTGCGCATGGCGGGGCCGGAGACATAGCGCTCCAGGCAGCCCGCCTTGCCGCACGGGCAGTCGTAACCGGCCAGGCCATGTTGCGCCAGCAGGGTGGCGGGCAGGCTCCAGTGGCCCCATTCGCCGGCCACGCCGTTAAAGCCGCGCAGCAGTTGGCCGCCCACGCAATAGCCGCCGCCCGCGCCCGTGCCGAGGATGGCGCCGAACATGCTGGCGGCGTTGTCGGCCGCGCCGCCTTGCGCTTCCGACAGGGCGAAGCACTGGCAATCGTTGCCGATGGCGACAGGGCGCTGCAAGGCTTGCTGCAGGGTTTGCGCCACGAGGCGGCCGTTCAGGGCCGGCACGTTGGAACTGAGCTGGCGGCCGCTGGCGCTGTCGATCACGCCGGGCAAGCCGATGCCGACAGGCGCCGTCGTGCCCAGTGCCGCGTCGCCGCGTTCCACCAGGCCGGTGATGGCTTGCACGAAGGCGTTGAAATCGTCGCCCGGCGTGGCGACCCGTTCGCGGAACACTTCCGTCAGCGCGCCATCGCGGTCGGCAAAGGCGACCAGCTCTATCTTGCTGCCGCCGATGTCGATGCCGTGGTAGCCGGCTGTGTGATTAGAATTGGTCATGGCCATAGATGGTGACGCCCTGCACGACACGGTTGACGATGCCGCCGGCGAATGGATTGTCGGGGCGCAGTTGCAGCAGCGCGGACTGGTGCAGCGCATATTGCTGCGCCATCAGCAGCCACAGTGGGGCCAGCCAGGCGTCGGGCCAGGCCGGCGCATCGGCCGCCAAGTTGACAGATAAGTCGCCGCCGATGCCCACCGTCAGGCAGTGCTGCGCCACGCTGTCGCGCTGCAGCTCTTTCAATAGGTCGTCTTCATACTGGCGCGCCAGCGGCTTGCTGCTGCGCAGCAGGATCACCAGGGACTCCGTGGTGACGGCCGATTTCGGGCCGTGGCGGAAACCCAGCGGCGTATTCGCCATCGCCATCACTCTGCCGCCCGTCAATTCCAGGATTTTCAGGGCCGCTTCCTTGGCCAGCGCTTCCAGCGGGCCGCTGCCCAGGTAGACGACGCGCTGCACGGGTGTCGAACCGAGGTCCGCCACAGGGGCCGACCAGTCGCGCAAGGCGTGTTCGCCCAGCTGCGCCAGGGTGTCCAGGCGAGACAGATCCGTATCCTTGCCCAGTACCGACAGGGCCGCCAGCAGCATGCTGCTGAAACTGCTGGTCATGGCGAAACCGCGGTCGCAGCTGCCTTCCGGCATCAGCAGATTATAGGTATTGCTGTCGTTCGCCCCCTGGCGCGCCAGCTTGCCGTCCGCGTTGCAGGTGATGTTCAGGAAGCGCGCGCCGGGCACGACCTGGCGCAGCAGTTCCACGGCCGCCAGGCTTTCCGGGCTGTCGCCGCTGCGGGCAAACGAGACGAGCAGGGTGGGCGCCTCCGCTTCCAGGTACAGCTCATGGTGCGTCAGCAAAGTCGTGGTGGCGATGGCGCGGATCTGCGCGGGCCAGGCCGCGTTCAGGGTATCGGCGACGATTTCGCCTACATAGGCTGAGCTGCCGGCGCCCGTCAGGATGACGCGTTGTTGTGGGTTCGACAGCGCGTCGCCGAGGAAGCCGGCCAGTGCTGCCTGCTCATTGCACAAGATGCCGGCCAGCGCGCGCCAGATGGCTGGCTGGTGGGCGATTTCCTCGGCCGTGTGCAGGCCGCCAATGTCGCGCCAGGTTGGAATGTCACGCTGAAGAAGGGTAGTCATGAGAGGTCAGTAAAGTGTTTGTTGGAGAAAGCATAAATACTAAATTTCGAAAAGTCAAATACGAAAGTAAAACGAAAGTAAATATTTGAGTAGCTTGCGAAATAATGTCGTTTTGATGGCGCTGAAGCATGCTGCGGTGCAGCGCAAAAGCCAGTGGCGGCGCGGTCTGTCGCTGAAATACCACGATAGCGAAAGTATTTTTTGTGACATTTTGGTGAAACGTAAGAAAAATGCGTCGATTCTGGGCATTTTGTTAATAAATTGCCGCTTTAACTTTCTTTTTATTGACGATATTTATTTTTCTTCTTAAAGTATTTCCATCACCTCGATTTTCTGAAAGCCGCCTGATGAAACCTCTCCCGCTTCCCCGCCGCGCCCTTGCCGCCTGTGTCCTCGCTGCCCTTGCCACTCTGGCCGGACCTGGCCTGCAGGCCGCGCCTATCGGTAACCTGGCCAGCTTGAGTGCCGTGCATGCGGCCGACGTGGCCAAGGGCGAGGCGCTGGGCTGGGATGTGCGCAGCGACACGGGCATGCAACTGCGCATCAGCCTGCCGCAGGTGGACGTGCTGCGCATCCAGGCGGGCGGCAAGGCCGGTCTGACGGGGCCCGGCGACAAGGCCGCGCCCATCGTCGTGGGCCAGCCTGCCGCGCAGGTGGCGTACCAGATCAAGGAACAGCCCGACCATATCCTGATCAGTACAGAAGCCCTGAGCCTGCGCATCGACCGCAAACCGCTGCGCTTTACCCTTTTTCGCAACGGTGATGCGGTGCCGCTGTGGCGCGAGGCGCAGCCGCTGTCGCTCGACGACAAGCAGGGCGTGCAGGTGCTTTCGAGCCTGCCGGGCGAGCGTTACTTTGGCGGCGGCCAGCAAAATGGCCGCTTCGAATTCAAGGGCAAGCAGGTGCCCGTGTCGTATTCGGGCGGCTGGGAAGAGGGCGACCGGCCGAATCCCGCGCCATTTCTCATGAGTTCACGCGGCTGGGGCATGCTGCGCAATACCTGGTCCGACGGCAATTACGACTTGCGCGACAAGGAGCAGATCTCGCTGCAGCACGCGGAAGGCCGCTTCGATGCGTATTTCTTCGTCGGCAAGGACTTGCGCGACGTCGTCGCCCGCTACACGGACTTGACGGGCCGCGCGCGCATGCTGCCACGCTGGGCGCTGGAATACGGCGACGCCGATTGCTACAACGATGGCGACAACGTGAAAAAGCCCGGTTCCGTGCCGAAGAACTGGACGGACGGCCCCACGGGCAAGACACCGGACGTGGTGGAAACCGTGGCGCGCCAGTACCGCGAACACGACATGCCGGGCGGCTGGATACTGCCCAACGACGGCTATGGTTGCGGCTACACGAACTTGCCGGAAACGGTGAAGGGCCTGGCCGGCTACGGCTTCCGCACGGGCCTGTGGACGGAAAACGGCGTCGACAAGATCGCCTGGGAAGTGGGCCAGGCCGGCAGCCGCGTGCAAAAGCTCGACGTGGCATGGACGGGCAAGGGCTACCAGTTCGCCATGGACGCGAACAAGTCCGCCTACGACGGCATCCTGAACAACTCCGACAGCCGCCCGTTTTTGTGGACGGTGATGGGCTGGGCCGGCATCCAGCGCTACGCCGTGGCGTGGACGGGCGACCAGAGCGCCAGCTGGGATTACATCCGCTGGCACATCCCGACCCTGATCGGCTCGGGCCTGTCCGGCCAGGCGTATGCATCGGGCGACGTGGACGCCATCTTCGGCGGCAGCCCGGAAACTTATCTGCGCGACTTGCAGTGGAAAAGCTTTACGCCCGTCCTGATGGGCATGTCCGGCTGGGCCGCGGCCGAGCGCAAGCACCCGTGGTGGTTCGAGCAACCGTACCGCGACATCAACCGCCGCTACCTGAAACTCAAGATGCGCCTCACGCCGTATATGTATACGCTCGTGCGCGAAGCGGAACAATCGGGCGCGCCGCTGGTGCGCGGTCTGATGTGGGATTACCCGCAAGACCCGGCCGCCTACACGGAAGCGTATAAATACCAGTTTCTGCTGGGCCGCGACGTGCTGGTGGCGCCCGTGTACCGCAGCCAGGCCGTCAGTGGCGGCTGGCGCAAGGGCATCCACCTGCCGCAGGGCACGTGGTATGACTACTGGGATGGCCGGCAGGCCACGGCCGGCGCGAAAGGGCGCGACCTGGACATGCAGGTGACGCTCGATAAACTGCCCGTGTTCGTGCGCGCCGGCGCCATCCTGCCCATGTATCCGGAAATGCTGTACGACGGCCAGAAGCCGAAGGATCAGCTGACCCTCGACATTTACCCGCACGGCGATTCCGACTACACCCTGTATGAAGACGACGGCAGCACGCGCCAGTACCAGGGCGGCGCCTTCAGCCAGCAAGTCATCCGCATGCGCCAGACGGGCGCCGACGTGCAGGTCGACATCGGCGCCGTCGATGGCCGGTACCAGGGCCAGGAAGCGCGCCGCGGCTATGCGCTGCGCATGCTGGCGGTCCGGGCACCGGCCGCCGTGCGGGCTGGCGAACGTCTGATCGGGGCATCCGCCGACCGTGCCGCCTACGACAAGGCGGCAGAGGGCTGGTTCTTCGACGCGGCGGACAGGCAAGGCACCCTGCACGTGAAAGTGGCGGCGCAGGACATCCGCCAGCCTTTGATGCTGCAGGTCGCCGGCGCGCTGGCCGTGGCCAGAGTCGATGCCGACTTCCCGGCCGCCCCCGTGCCGGGCCGCGCCTTGCCTGCCGACGCCATGCAGGTGGTGGCGCGTCCTGCGGAAGAAAGCGGCTATTCGCTGGAAAACGCTTTCGATGGCAAGCCGGAGACGTGGTTCCGCACCGTGCGCAGCCCGTCCGTGAAAAGCGGGCCGCACGAATGGGTGATCGGCTTTACGGAACGGCGTTTGGTCGATGGCATCGAACTGGCGCCGCGCAACGACCAGCACTGGAAACATGGCCAGGTGCGCGACTATGAAATCTACATCGGCGACAACAATGGCGAGTGGGGCGCGCCGCTGGTGCGCGGCACCTTGAAGCTGCAGGAAGGCACGCAGACGATCAATTTCCCCGCCACGGCCGGGCGTTTGCTGCGCTTCCGCGTCATGAATACGCAAAATCCGGAAGGCGATGGCGCGGCGTCCCTGGACCCGATGGTGACGGCGGCGCAGGCCGGGCCGGTGGCGCGCGCGTTCGATGCGGCGCTGGCCACCGACGTGGCACCCGTCACCTTGTCCGCATTCCGCGTGCTCGAACACCGCGTGGCCGAAGGCGAGGAGGTGCAGCGTTATCTGTCGGACCTGGCGCTGCCGAAGACTATTGCGAAAGACCGGCCGGCCGGCAAGGCGACCGAGATGCGCATGAACGGGCTGTGGTTCCGCAAGGGCCTCGGCGTGGGACCTGCCAGCCGTATCGACTTGCAGCTGGCGGGCAACTGGAATCTGCTGCGCGCCGACCTGGGCGTGGACGATAGCTGCCGCGGCGCGGGCGGCTTGCAATTCCAGGTCTGGAGCGGTGAGCGGCTGCTGTACGACAGCGGCCTGGTCACGGCTCCCGGGGTGGTCAAACCCGAAATCGACGTGCGCGGCCTGAGCCAGCTCAGTTTGCGCACCCTGGGCGCGCGCGGCGCCCACCCGGCCCAGGTCTGCGGCAACTGGGCCAATGCCGTACTCACCGGCACGGAAGGCGCGACAGTCAAGCCGCGCTAACTACTTCAATCATTTCACTAAAAAAGAGCCCCTCTTCGGACCGGGGAGGGGCTCTTGCAACCTGACGAAAACAAATCACTTATAAAAAGGGAGTTGAGAATGCACTTGAAAAAACTGATGGCCGCGATGGTGGCGGTAGGGTTGGCGTCGACAGCGCTGGCGGCGGAGGAGGAGAAACTGCAGCGTGTCGAAGTGACGGGTTCGAGCCTGAAGCGCATCAACGCGGAAACGGCGTCGCCCGTGCAGGTGATCAACGCCAAGCAGATCGAGAACATGGGCGCGCTCACCTTGCTGCAAGTGCTCGACAACCTGCCCGCGGCCCGTCCGGCGCAGCAGGATTTCCGCTCGATGTTTACGGGCTCCGATGGCGGTTCGCAAGCGAACTTGCGCGGCATGGGTGCGCAGGGCACCCTGGTGCTTTTGAATGGCCGTCGCCTGTCGTTCTATGGCGCGCCGGCGGGCTTCCAGACCATGTTCGTCAATATCGACGCCATTCCCGCCGCCGCCATCGAGCGCATGGAAATCCTCACTGACGGTGCGTCGGCCGTGTATGGCTCCGACGCCGTGGCCGGCGTCATCAACGTGATCACCAAGAAGTCGTACCAGGGCCTGGAAGCGCGTGCCAATGGCGAGTTTTCACCGAGCGTGAAATCGTATGGCGAGCGCCAGGCCAGCGTGCTGTATGGCCTGGGCGACCTGGCCAGCGACGGCTACAACATCTACGGTTCCGTGAACGTCTACCAGCGCGACCGCATCGCGCTGGCCGATACCTGGCGCAAGCGCCCCTCGTATTTTTATGTGAACAATCCCAATTTCATCCCGAACATGCGCGTGGGTGTCGGCAGCGAACCGGGCGTGATGAATCCAGGGACCTTCTTTGTCTTCGACAAGGCGAAGAACAATGCGCGCACCCAGCGCGCCGTCAATGGCTGCAACACCGGCATCACGGAGGCCTCGGGCACGCGCTGCGTGTGGAATGCGCTGCCCAACCAGCTCGACACGGGTCCCACCTCGGAGCGCGCCACGGCCTACGTGAGCGGCCGGCTGAAGCTCGGTGGCGACATGGAAGCGTTCGCGGAAGGCGCTTTCACCCATATCAAGATGCGCGGCGAGAATGGCCCGTCCAGCTTCAATAGCGGCAGCACGAACAACTGGTTCGCACGCAACACGGGCAATACCCTGAACACCTTCGCCACGCCTTTCCTGAGTCCGAACAACGTCTACCTGAAAGGCAAGCTCGATGCCGACATGGTGGCCAAGATGGGCGGCGCGGCCGGTCTGAATTACCTGCTGCAGGATGCGCAAGGCCACTTCGGCCAGAAGAACGTCGATGAAAACTACCGCGCGCTCGTCGGCCTGCGCGGCAGCATCGGCGGTGGCTGGGATTTTGAAACGGCGCTCAGCGTGGCGGGCAGCCATTCGACCCTGTTCCAGACGGCGAACATCAACATCAAGGGCTTCGAACAGGCATTCGGCCCGTTCACGAAAGACCCTGTCAGCGGCCGCACGTATATCTCCGACAATCCCGCCTACCAGTTCGGCGAAATCAGCGAGGCGAATGCGGCGCTGGTGCGCGCCGCCTATCCGACCTTCGCCATCGAATCGTGGACCAAGCTGATGACGTGGGATGCGAAGGTGGAAGGCACCCTGTTCAAGCTGGGCGAGCGTGAAGTGCGCGCCGCCGTGGGCACCAACATCATGCGCGAGAGTTTTCTCACGCCCGGCAACGCGGATGCGGCCAATGGCCTGATCACGCAGCAGGGCGGTTCCTGGTTCGACGGCCGGCGCACCATCGCTGCCGTGTTTGGCGAAGTGGTAGTTCCGCTCGGCGACACCCTGGAAGTCAACGCGGCCGCGCGGCTGGACAAATATCCGCATTTCTCGGCCAACCTGGCACCCAAGCTGGGCGTGATCTGGCGCGCGCGGCCCGACCTGATGCTGCGCGGGACGTATTCGGAGGGCTTCCGCGCGCCCAACCTGGCCGAATCGGGCACGGGTGGCGTCTTTGCGCAGGTGGGCGGCATCCGCGACACGGTGCGCTGCGATGAAACGAACGCCATGGCGCGCGCACTGATGAAGTCCACGGTGGCGACGGATGCGGACCTGGGCAAGAGCTTGCTCAATTCGAACTGCTCCACGACGGTGGGCGGCCTGACGCCGCCGAACCAGAACCTGCGCCCGGAAAAGGCGAAGATTTCCACCGTGGGCCTGGTGCTGCAGCCGGCCAAGGACGTGAGCATTTCCATCGATTACTGGTTCATCAACCGCCGCGACGAAATCGTGCGCCAGGACTTCAACGAGCTGTTTACGGAACTGGTGGACAAGTACGGCCCGACCCTGGCCGGCACGCCCAGCGCCATCCGCAACGACCTGACGGATACGGACCGGGGCAATGTGGCGGCGGTGGCGGCCATGTGCGCCAATCCCGTCAACGCGGGCGTGTGCGCGGGCGGCGTGCCCGGCTACTCGGTGGGCAACCTGGGTGGCTTGATCAATTCGTATTCGAACCGGGGCCGCACCCTGATGGATGGCGTGGACATCGATGCGCGCACGCGCTTTGGGCTCGGCGACTGGGGCAAGCTGAGTACCGGCATCGCGGCCACCATCCGCAAGCGCGATACCCACGACAGCGAAGACGGCAGCGACATCAAGGGCAACACCGTCGGCTACTACGATTCGCCGCGCTACCGCGCCACCGTCAACGCCGACTGGAGCTATCGCAACTTCGTCAGCAGCGTCTTCATCAACTACTCGGGCAAGACGCGCTGGGCCTACGGCCCGTGGGACAAGGACAACACGCCGGAAAACTGCACCGCCGCCTCGGTGGCGCTGCCGACCGGCCAGTGCAAGGGCGCGCCGTCGTACACGACGGTCAACCTGGCCTTCAGCTGGAAGCCGATGAAGAACCTGGACGTGGGCCTGAACGTGAAAAACGCGTTCAACAAGAAGCCCTACTACGACCCGAACGGCTGGGAAGGCTACAACCATAGCCAGGACCTGTTCGGCCGCCAGTTCGCCCTGTCGGCCAGCTACAAGTTCTTTTAAAGCGTGACGCTGCCCCGGCCCGCCGATGCGGGCTGGGGTATTGCCATGAAAAAGAAAAGACCATATTCCGAAATGCCGAATACGAAAGATAAGCGTAAGCGAAAGCAGAGAGTCATGGCTGCTTTCGCGTTTTTTTCCCGTTTTTTTGCGCCGATTCACCATTTCTGCTTACCTCACTGCAGTCGCGTGTATCTGCCATACCACGATAACGAAAGTTATAAGACGCATCACAGATTAAATCGAAAGATAAAATACCTTTATTTGCCGAATTTAGCGATAAATTGCCGTTATAACTTTCTTTTTGTTGACGATACTTATTTTTCTTTTTAAAGTAATCCCAAGAAAACGAAAATCAGCCGATACGGACTGATTTCCCGGAAGGTGCAACTGCCTGGAGCTACCTTCCGACGACCACCATAAAAACTGCGTCCCCCCGGCTTCGCCCTGGAACGGGGAGGGCGCGCATAACCCTCGATATAGACGGAGAGAGACCATGCATACCACCCGACTCAAATTGCGCGACATCAGCCGCGCCGCCGCGATCGTGATCGCCCTGGCGGCCGGCGTGCCAGGCCAAGCCTGGGCACAGTCGAACGCCACCAGCACCATTTTTGGCGAAGTGAGCGCGCCGGCCGGCGCCACCGTGGTGCTGGAAAACCTGGCGACGGGCGTGCAGCGTAGCCTGACGCCCGATACGTCGGGCCGCTACGTGGCCAACTCCATGCCGCCGGGCCGCTATGCGGTGCGCGTGCTGCGTGCCGGTTCGGTGGAAGCGTCGCAGGAAGTCGAAGCGCTGATCGGCGCGGGTGCCGAAGCGAACTTCGGCCCGGCCAGCGCGGCCGGCGTCGCGGGCCAGGAGCAGACCGTCGTCGTGAAGGCGTCGCGCAATCCGATCGACGTGTCGAACACGAACAATGGCGTGATCTTCACGGCCAAGGAATTGAAGGCGCTGCCGGTCGGCAATGACGTCGCCTCCATCGTGCAGCTGACGCCGGGCGTCTCGCGCGGCACCAACAGCGTGTACGGCAATGCGCCATCGATCGGCGGCTCGGGCCAGTCGGAAAACGCGTTCTACGTCAACGGCTTCCCCATCACGAATATCCTGACCCAGGTGGGCGCGTCGGAGCTGCCGTTTGGCGCGATCTCCAACCTGCAGGTGCTGTCGGGCGGTTACGGCTCGGAATTTGGCCGCTCCACGGGGGGAGTGATCAACATCACCACCAAGAGCGGCGGCAACAAGGTCGAATTCGGCGGCAAGGTCTCGATCATCCCCCGTTCGCTGAAGGGCGAGCCGGAAAACACCTATTATCCGAACACGGGCGCCAATCCCAAGACGGACGGCAATCTGCTGTACTGGAACCGCGATAACGGCAGCACCAGCAAGGTGGTGGGCCTGTATGGCAGCGGTCCCCTGATCAAGAACAAGCTGTTCGCCTTCGTGGCGCTGGAACAGACGCGCACGGACAGCCAGTCCGTTGCCGCCGCCGCCGACTCGGGCACGGCCCTGGCGCGCGGCTGGAGCACGAGCCAGAGCAAGGTGGACCGCATGATGGCCAAGCTCGACTACAACCTGACGGACGACCATCACTTCGAATACACCAAGCTGTATGACCGCACGAAGACGGACAGCCAGGCATATGGCTACAGCTACGCCACGCATGCGAGCAATGGCGTCCAGGCAGGCAAGGGCGAGACGACGGTCAACTGCTGCGGCTCATCGGCCGCGCCGGGTGCCAACATCGACATCTTCAAGTACACGGGCTACCTGACGGACAACCTGACCGTGACGGCCATGATGGGCGAATCGCGCACCTCGCATACCCGCACGCCGAACGGCTACAATCCGCTGCTGGCGCAAACGTCGTCGAATACCTCGACGCAGGTGCCCGGCCTGACGTACGCCAATCCGCAAACGGTGACGGGCACCCTGGTCGACCCATCGTCGGAAGACCGCCAGAAAGCCAAGCGCCTCGATCTCGAATACAAGCTGGGCAAGCACTCGCTGCGCGGCGGCATCGACCGCATCGACGTGGAATCGAAAGTGGGCCTGAGCCTGGCCGGCGGCTACCGCTGGAGCTACCAGCGCGCGACCGATCCGAACCGGCCCATCAACGGCGCCTTCGAAACGCCGGCCCAGGGTGGCGGCTACGGCGCGCAGGGCTATTACGTCAGCAAGGACTTGAACGCCAACCTGGCGCGTCCCACCAGCGTGCAATCGGCGCAATACATCCAGGATCACTACCAGGTCACGGAGCGGGTGCTGCTGGACCTGGGCCTGCGCCGCGAGCAGTTCACCAACTACAGCACCGATGGCGTGGCCTTCATTTCGCAGCGCAACATGATCGCCCCGCGCGTTGGCGCCACCTGGGATTACCTGGGTGACGGCACCCTGAAATTCTTCGCCAACGGCGGCCGCTACCACCTGCCCGTGCCATCGAATTTGTCGAGCAACATGGCCAGCCCCTTCCTGGCCACCAGCGAGATGTACACGTACACGGGCGTCGATCCGGTCACGGGCGCGCCGACGGGCCTGCACGCGATCAGCAAGCCGTATTCGGCCAACAACGCCTATGGCCAGAGCCGCGATGCGCGCGAGGTGACGGCCGTCGGCCTGAAGCCGCTGTCGCAGGATGAATTCTCGCTGGGCTTCGAACGTGCCCTGAGCAAGAAGCTGGTGGTGGGCGCCAGCGTCCTGTACCGCAAGCTGAACGACACCAACGACGACACCTGCGACGCGCGTCCGCTGCAAGCCTGGGCCACGCGCAACAGCGTCGACACGAGCAACTGGGGCGGCTTCCAGTGCGCCATCATCAACCCGGGCCGCGACAACAGCCTGATGGTGGACTTCGACGATGGCAAGGGCTTGCGCCGCGTGGATATTTCGGCGGCGGAGTGGGGCAATCCGAAACCGGCACGCACCTACCGCGCCCTGAATCTGTTCATCGAACACCCGTACACGAATGGCTGGTACGGCAAGCTGACCTACACCTTGTCTGGCCTGAAGGGCAATATGGAAGGCCAGACGGACAGCATCGGCGGCGGCGACGTGGGCCTGACGGTCAGCGACGACCACAAGGAACTGATGTACAACGCGTATGGCTACCTGCCGGGCGACCACCGCCACGCCTTCAAGGCCTACGGCTTCATGCAGGTCATCCCGGACGTGACGGTCGGCGCCAACCTGTCGTTGACCTCGGGTGCGCCGCGCAACTGCATCGGCGCGCTGCCCGACAACCTGAAGTTCGAGAACGACTACGGCGATTCCTACTTCTATTGCGATGGCAAACCGGCGCCGCGCGGCAGCCAGGGCCGCCTGCCATGGCAAGCCCAGCTGGACATGAATCTGGCCTATACTCCCAGCGCCGTCAAGGGCCTGAGCCTGAAAGTGGACGTGTTCAATGTCTTCAACAGCCAGACCGTGACCCGCTATAACGAAACGCGCGAAGACCACGGCGCCATCGCCCGCAGCTATCTGCAGGTGGCCGGCCGCACGACGCCGCGTTCCGTGCGCTTCACGGCGGAATACACCTATTAAACTGCAGCCGGCCTGCCGCGCGGCGGGCCGGCGACGATCATTACCAATGGAAGCGAGAAGAGACCAATGACGACACAAATCAATCGACGCAATTTCCTGTCCGCCAGCGCCGCGCTGGCCGGTGGCGCCATGGCCGGCAGCGCACTGCTGCCTGGCGAGGCCAACGCCGCACCCGCCGCCGGCCGCGACAAGGTCCGCCTGGGCCTGATCGGCACGGGCATGCGCGGCCAGGTGCTGCTGGCCGAACTGGTGCGCCGCGACGACGTGGAAGTGGTTGCGCTGTGCGATATCGAACCGATCATGCTGAAACACGCGTTGGGCCAGGTGGCCAAGGCCGGCAAGCCGCGTCCGCGCACGTATGGCGAAGACCGCGACCAGAAAGCCTACAAGCGCATGCTGGACGCGGGCGGCCTCGATGGCGTGATCATCGCCACGCCGTGGGAATTCCACGCGCCGATGGCGATCGCCGCCATGCAGGCAAAGATCGCCGTCGGTTGCGAAGTGGTGGCCGGCATCACCCTGCAAGACCACTGGGATGTCCTGAATACCCAGCTGAAAACGGGCACGCCGTACATGTTGCTGGAAAACGTGTGCTACCGCCGCGACGTGATGGCCGCGCTGCAAATGGTGCGCGCGGGCCTGTTTGGCGAACTGCTGCACCTGCAGGGCGGCTACCAGCACGATTTGCGCGCCGTGAAATTCAACAGCGGCAATCCGGCCAAGCCATATGGCGGCGGCGTGGAATTCGGCGAGAAGGGCTGGTCGGAAGCCCATTGGCGCACGCAGCACTCGGTCGAGCGCAATGGCGAGCTGTATCCGAGCCACGGCATCGGTCCGTGCGCCATGTACACGAACATCAACCGCGGCAACCGTTTTACGCGCATCAACGCCTTCGCCACCAAGGCGCGCGGCTTGCACGACTACATCGTCAAGCAGCCGGGCGGCGCGCAGCATGCGAACGCCAAGGTGAAATTCAAGTTGGGCGACGTGGTCACCACGACCCTGGCGTGCGAGAACGGCGAAACCATCATCCTGCAGCACGATACGAGTCTGCCGCGCCCGTATTCGCTGGGCTTCCGCGTGCAAGGCACGGACGGCCTGTGGATGGATTTGAACAATTCGATTCATATCGAAGGCGTCAGCAAGCCGCATCAGTGGGACGACTTCAAGGCTTACCAGGACAAGTATGAGCACCCGGTGTGGCGCAAGTACGCGGCGCAAGCGGAAGGCGCGGGCCATGGCGGCATGGACTTCTTCGTCATCCACGCTTTTGTCGAAGCGCTGAAAGCCAACGCGCCGATGCCGATCGATATCTACGATGCCGTGACGTGGAGCGCCATTACGCCGCTGTCCGAGCAATCGATCGCGGCCAACTTCCAGACCCTGGACTTCCCGGACTTCACGGGCGGGCAGTGGAAATCGCGCAAGCCGATCTTCGCCCTCGACGACAAGTACTAAGCCACATTCGCCCGCTACCGAACCAGTTGCCGTAGCGGGTTTTTTCTGTCCCGATCCGTTTTTCAACCGCGGCGCAGGCGCGCAGGCCCGCGTTCGCCCGCCGCCAAGCCTCACCACCAGGAGACGTCGATGAAACACAGAAGTTCATTACTCTATGCCATCCTTCCCGCCATGCCCTTGCTGCTGGCAGCCTGCGGCGGCGCCACCGCCAACGGCAACACGGCCTTGCTGGCCGCCAGTGTGGCGGCGCCCGCCACGACGGCAACCGTGGAGCTGGCCGGCAACGCCTTCATCACCAGCGGGAACGCGGGCGCCGTCATCAACGAGCGCGGCCTGGCTGGCTGGAGCAATCCGGATGCCGTCGCCAGCACGTATTTCCGCGTGGCCGAGGCGGGCTCCGTGCAGGTGGCGCTCGACGCCAGCCTGGCCGATGGCGGCAACAGCACCATCCGCGTGAAGATCAATGGCACGCCGTTCGATGTCAAGCTGGCCGGCAAGGAGCGCAAGACCTATGCCGTCGGCACGGTCAATGTGCCGGCGGCCGGCTATGTGAAGGTCGACATGCAGGGCCTGAAGCGCGTGAAGGGCACGTTTGGCGACGTGGCGGCGCTGAAGGTGACGTCGAACGCCACGCTCAATTACGCGAATGACCCCGCCAATTACTACTGGTCGCGGCGCGGCCCGTCCGTGCACATGGGTTATACGGTGCCGGCCAATACCGAGTATTTCTATAACGAGATGACGATTCCGCAGGGCCAGGACGCCATCGGCTCCTACTTCATGGCCAACGGCTTTGGCCAGGGCTACATGGGCATTCAGGTGAAGTCGCCGAGCGAGCGCTGGATATTGTTCTCCGTGTGGGACGCCGACAATGGCGCCAGGACCACCCTGGTCAGCAAGGGCGCCGGCGTGGTCGATAATGCGTTTGGCGGGGAGGGCACGGGCGGCCAGACCTATCTGTCGTATAACTGGGCGGCCGGCACGACGTACCGCTTCATCACGCGCGCGCGGCCCGACGGCAATGGCGGCAGCGATTACTCGGCCTGGTTCTTCGCGCCCGAGACGGGCAAATGGCGCTACATCGCCACCTGGAAGCGGCCGGCGATTTCCACGTATCTGACGGGCGTGCATTCCTTCCTCGAGAACTTCATCGACACCAAGGGCTACACGGAGCGCCGCGTCCAGTTCGGCAACCAGTGGGCCAGGAACGTTTCCGGTACCTGGTCCGAAGTGACGGCGGGAAGGTTCACGGGCGACGCCACGGCCACGAATGCGCAGCGCATGGATTATGCGGGCGGGCTGGAAAACGGCAAGTTCTACCTGCATAACGGCGGCTTCTTCGCAAATTACGTGCAGACTAGCCAGAACTTCACGCGCCCGGCCACGGGCCAGGCGCCGGCCGTCGATGTGAGCGCCTTGCCGATGCAATAGGCGTTGGCCCTTAGCCCGGCCGCTTGCCCACCATCGCGTCGATGCCGCGATAGTAGGTCAGCGGCCGGCCTATCGTCACGCCCATCAATGCCGCCGCCTGGATGATGTCGTCCGTGTCGCGCCGGTAGACGATCAGCGCATCCATTTCGTCGGAGCCGTTGCCGTCGATCTGGATCAGGTCATAGCCGCCTTCTTCCACGGCGCGCTGCGCCAGTTCCGTATCGAGCCACTCGAAATAGGGCAGCACACTGCCGCCGCTTTCCTTGAGCAGTGCGTACGGGAAGTCGGGGAATTCGTCGAACATGTCCTGTATCTGTTCGTGCAGTTCATCGATCTTGTCGCTCGACGCCATGTAGCCGCCCAGCTGCGAGAGCATTTCCACCGCGTAGGCTTGCGCATCGCTGTCGATCCATTCGTCTCGCGGCGCGGAGGGCGCTTCGGTGATGGCGGCGACGGCGTCGTCGAGTTCCTCGCCTTCCAGGTCACCGCAGGTCAGCTTGGTCAGCAGTTCGGATAGCAGCATGTTTGCCTTTCAGGAGTGGATGCGGGGCCACGGTGGCCCGCTTGTCGATGAAGTTGCAAATACTATCATTGCCTTCCACTTGGGCGCGCCCGGCAGAACTGGCGCGCGCCGCAATCGCTCACAGCGGCCAGGCCTGCTTGGTCACGGCCACGCCGACGATGTAGGCAAATACCAGCACGGCACCCGCGAAGGCGGTGCCGCGCACGGCTGGCGTCTTGCCCCGTTTCAGGGCGATGGTGCCCAGCACGATGTAGGCCACCAGCGCGCACAGCTTGGCGGCCAGCCAGGGCTGGCTGCCCGGCGACTGGCCGCTCCACACGGCCAGGGTGATGGCGCTGGCCAGCAGGGCCGTGTCGACCAGGTGCGGCAGGATTTTTACCCAGCGCTGCTGCAAGGCGGGCGAGGCGCGCAGCATCCATGCGCCGCGAAGCAAAAAGAGGGCACCGCTGGCGGCGGCGCAACCCATGTGGAAATGCTTGAGGCTCAGGTAGTCCATATGTCCCTGCGGTCGTTATTCAAAGTGGCGCCAGCATAGCCGCCTTTGGAGCGCCGCGCCATACGCCGTCGGAAGGACGCGCAATCAGCGGCACCATTTCATGTACACGAGCTCCGGGTCTCCCTCGTCGAGATGGTCGATCTGGCCGCTGCGCACGAAGCCCGCGCTGGCGAACAGCTGTTGCGCGGCGCCGTTGGACTGGTTCGTCGACGTGAAAAGCTTCGCCGTCGTGCACGCGGCTTCGGCTGCCGCCAGCAGGCGCAATCCCACGCTGCGCCGCTGGTGGGCGGGCGAAACCACCACCAGCGAGACAAAGCCGTAATCGAAGAAATCGTCGCGCGTGAGGACATAGCCTGCCACCTGGCCAGCCCGGATGGCTACCTGGCAGCGCCCCTGGCCGACGGCGGCGCGCACGGCCTCGCCCCGGCTGGCGTGCGCCTGCGCATAGGCATCGCAGGCCAGCATGGCGTCCACATCGCCCGGCAGCGCCGCGCGCGTGATGATCCCGTCTGTTTCGTCTCTGTTCTGCATGGTGTTCTTTTTCTCCAGGCGCCGAGTGTGCCAAAAATGCGTCCGTTTGTAAAACACCCGCCATCCAGGCTAGGTCCATACCCCGCCATCTAGTCACTTTTGCCGATACGGCTATCCAGATTGCCTTTCCAGAATCACCCTGTGGCCGATAGTGCCTTTCCCCTCTGCCACGTAAGCTGGTCGGGACGGCTGGCCAGACGGCCAGTGCATTCATGGAGAAACATCGTGGCTACCCTAGATGGCACTAAGAACAACAGTAGTAACAAGGCAGTCGAACCCGGCATGCGGCGCAAGCAGGCGTCCGTGCTGATCAGCAGCACCTTCGCATTTACCATCTGCTTTGCGGTATGGATGATGTTTGCCGTACTGGGCATCCCCATCAAGACCAGCCTGGGCTTGACTGAAACACAATTCGGCCTGCTGGCCGCCATGCCCGTGCTGACGGGCTCCCTCGTGCGCGTGCCCTTGGGCATCTGGACGGACAAATACGGCGGACGCCGCGTCTTCTTCTGGCTGATGCTGGCCAGCGTGGTGCCGATCTACCTGATCTCCTACGCCACCGCCTACTGGCACTTCCTCGTGCTGGGCATGTTCGTGGGCCTGGCGGGCGGCTCGTTTTCCGTCGGCACGCCGTACGTGGCGCGCTGGTATGAAAAGGAGCGCCGCGGCCTGGCGATGGGTATCTTCGGCGCCGGCAACTCCGGTTCCGCGCTGACCAAGTTCGTCGCGCCCGGCATCGTCGCCGCCTTCGGCTGGCAGATGCTGCCCAAGGTGTATGCGGTAGCCATGCTGGCCACGGCCATCATCTTCTGGCTGTTTTCGTACACGGACAAATCGCATCTGGCGCCATCGGGCGAAAGTTTCAGCGCGCAAATGAAGGTGCTGAAGGATCCGCGCGTGTGGCGCTACTGCCAGTACTACTCGGTGGTGTTCGGCGGCTACGTGGCGCTGGCGCTGTGGATGACGAAGTACTACGTGGCCGAATATGGCTTCGATTTGAAACACGCGGCGCTGCTGGCCGCCTGCTTCTCGCTGCCGGGCGGCGTGCTGCGCGCCGTGGGTGGCTGGATCTCCGACAAATACGGCGCCGCGAAAGTCACCTGGGCCGTGATGTGGGTGTGCTGGGTGTGCTTCTTCCTGCTGTCGTATCCGCAAACGCAGATGGTCGTGGAAACCGTCACCGGTCCGCTGGCCTTCCATATCGGCCTGTCGCCGCTGTGGTTCACTGTGCTGCTGTTCATCGTCGGTATCGCCATGGCCGTGGGCAAGGCGTCCGTCTTCAAGTTCATCGGCGATGATTTTTCCGACAACATCGGCGCCGTCTCGGGCGTGGTCGGCCTGGCCGGCGGCTTGGGCGGTTTCATCCTGCCCGTGATGTTCGGCGCTCTGGTGGACTTCACGGGCGTGCGTTCGAGCTCCTTCATGCTCCTCTACGGCACCGTTTGCGTCTCCCTCATCTGGATGCATTTCTCGTTCAAGCCGCTGCGCGCGGCGACTATCAATCAACCTGCAGGAGCTAAAGCATGAGCAGATATATGATCAATACGTGGGAGCCGGAAACCCCGAGCTTCTGGCAAAACACGGGCAAGGCCACGGCCGCGCGCAATCTGTGGATCTCGATTCCCGCGCTGCTGCTGGCATTCGCCGTGTGGATGGTGTGGAGCGTGGTGGTGGTGAACCTGCCCAACATCGGCTTCACCTACAGTAACAACCAGCTGTTCTGGCTGACGGCCTTGCCTGGCCTGTCCGGCGCCACCTTGCGCATCTTTTATTCGTTCATGGTGCCGATCTTCGGCGGGCGCCGCTGGACGGCCATTTCCACGGGTTCCTTGCTGATTCCCGCCATCGGCATCGGCCTGGCCGTGCAGGACGTGAACACCGGTTATCCGACCATGCTGATCCTGGCCTTGCTGTGCGGCTTCGGCGGCGGCAATTTCGCTTCGTCGATGGCCAACATCAGCTTTTTCTATCCGAAGGCCAGCAAGGGCTTCGCGCTGGGCATGAATGCGGGCCTGGGCAACCTGGGCGTGTCGGTGGTGCAGTTCGTCGTGCCGCTGGTGATCACGTTTGCCGTCTTCGGCGCCTGGGGCGGCGATTCGCTCACCTGGGTCAAGAATGGCGTGAGCAAGGACATGTGGCTGCAAAACGCCGGTTTCATCTGGGTGCCGTTCATCGCGCTGTCGACCTTGCTGGCCTGGTTCGGCATGAATGACCTGGCGTCGGCGAAAGCGTCGTTTTCCGAACAGGCCGTGATCTTCAAGCGCAAGCACAACTGGCTCATGTGCTGGCTGTACACGGGTACCTTCGGCTCCTTCATCGGTTATTCGGCCGCGTTTCCGCTGCTGATCAAGATCCAGTTCCCCGACGTGAACCCGCTCGATTACGCCTTCCTCGGCCCTCTCGTCGGTGCACTGGCGCGCGTGGCCGGCGGCGTGATTTCCGACAAATTGGGCGGCGCCCGCGTCACCCTGTGGTCCTTCCTCTTGATGATCGGTGCCGTACTGGGCGTGCTGTACTTCATGCCGCAAGCGGGCGTGGGTGGAAGTTTCAACGGCTTCTTCTGGATGTTCATGCTGCTGTTCGCCGGCACGGGCATCGGCAATGCGTCGACCTTCCGCATGATTCCCGTGATCTTTTTGACGGAACACCAGCGCGCGGCGGCCGGCAAGGGCAAGGCGGTACAGGAGCAAGCCATCGTCGACGCCAACAAGGAAGGCGCGGCCGTCCTGGGCTTCACCTCGGCCGTGGCCGCGTATGGCGCCTTCTTCATCCCGAAAAGCTACGGCACCTCGATCGCGCTGACGGGCAGCCCCGACGCGGCCCTGTGGTGCTTCATCGGCTTTTATGTCAGCTGCATCGCGATCACCTGGTGGTGCTATGCGCGCAAGAACGCGCCGATGCCTTGCTAGTCAGCGTCAGAACGCCGGGCGAGTCCTGCTTGCCTGGCGTTGAACACAGTAAGAGGTAGTCATGGAAGAACTGGAAAAATTCGTCAACGGCTTCAGCCTGTTTCAGCAGCAGTATTTCAGCGAGCCGCAAACCCTGTACGACAGCCTGCGCGACGGGCAGCGGCCCTCGACCTTGCTGATCGGCTGCTGCGATTCGCGCGTCGACCCCATGCTGCTGACGGGCAGCGACCCGGGCGACATGTTCGTCGTGCGCAATATCGCCAACCTGGTGCCGCCGTGTACCCCCGACGCGCCGCCCGGCGTCAGCTCGGCCATCGAGTTCGCCGTCTGCAAGCTCGAAGTGGCCAGGGTCATCGTGCTCGGACATGCGCGCTGCGGCGGCATCCGCGCGCTGCTGGAACCGCAGCCGCGCGCGGAAGGGCAGGAAACGGACTTCGTGGGACAGTGGATGCGCATCGCCGAACCGGTGGCGCAAAGAGTGCGGCGCGAACTGGCGCACCGTTCGTCGGCGGAACAGCACCACGCGTGCGAGCTGGCCAGCATATTGCAGTCGCTGGACAATCTGCTCACCTACCCGTGGCTGAAGCGCCGGGTGGAGCAGGGGGCGTTGAAACTGCATGGATGGTATTTCGATATCGACAGCGGGGCGCTGATGGCGTATTCGGCGCGCCAGCAGCAGTTTTTGCCCCTGGTCTGTCCAATAGAAAGGGCGCGTCATTTGCATGAGCGCCCTTGGCCGGATGCAGGCAGGTCATCCGAAACGTGCCGCTAACAAGGTGTCGGATTACGCGTGGCGTTGCCCCGCTAATCCGACCTACGTCACTCTACATCAATCATGTAGGTCGGATTAGGCCGCAGGCCGTAATCCGACAACTTCCCTCAGCTGAACCGTAACAAATCCCCGCTGCGGTCAAACGCCAGCAGGCTGTCGATGCGGCCTTGCTCGATGGCCGTCACCATGGCGCGCAGGGGCGCCTCGCATTCCTGCGCGGCGGGCGGCTGGCCTTCGCGGCCCGCCAGCCCCGCCACGAAGACCACATCCCAGTGCGTCTGCATTTGTTTCGACTCCTCCTTCAACGTCTCGAAGCTGCCCAGTTCCTCGGGCAGCTTGTCGGCGCACATCACGGGCGTGAGGGACTTGCCCTGGCCGCCAGGCTGGGCCTGAGCCTGGGTAAAGGTGAACAGCAGGCGTTGCGGCTGCTCCTGGTTGCGGGCGCTGCTCAGCAGGCTGGCGTAATCGGTAATCGGCATGATGCTCTTTCTCTGTGTTGAACGATGATGACAGGTATACCGCAGCTCCGCCTTGCCGCCCATAGGCAATAGTGACTACCCGCCTATGCATTCCTGGTGCCGGAAACCGACTTCTTGCCAATACCGCCGGGCACGGCGCATCGATAGACTGTTTGTATCGACGCTTGAGCCATCCTGCTTGCAGCGTTTTTTAAGACCTGGCGCCGCTGTCGGCGGCGCAATGTGGAGGTAGCATGAGTCACTTTCTGGACCGCCTGAAATTTTTTAGCAAGCCCGCCGAGCCGTTTTCAAACGGCCACGGCACCGTGGTCGATGAAGACCGTACCTGGGAAAACGCCTACCGCCAGCGCTGGCAGCACGACAAGATCGTGCGCTCCACGCATGGCGTGAACTGTACCGGCTCGTGCAGCTGGAAGGTGTACGTCAAGAACGGCCTGATCACCTGGGAAACCCAGCAAACCGATTACCCGCGCACGCGGCCCGACCTGCCCAACCACGAACCGCGCGGCTGCCCGCGCGGCGCCAGCTATTCCTGGTACGTGTATTCGGCGCAGCGCGTGAAATACCCGATGGTGCGCGGCCGCCTGATGGAAATGTGGCGCGAAGCGCGCAAGACCATGGACCCCGTCACGGCCTGGGACTGGATCAGCCAGGATCCCGTGCGCTCGCAGCAATACAAATCCATCCGCGGCCTGGGCGGCTTCGTGCGCGCCACGTGGGAAGAATCGAATGAAATCATCGCCGCCGCGAATGCGCTGACGATCAAGAAATACGGCCCGGACCGCATCGTCGGCTTCTCGCCGATTCCCGCCATGTCCATGGTCAGCTATGCTTCCGGCACGCGCTACCTGTCCCTGATCGGCGGCGTGGCCCTGAGCTTCTACGACTGGTACTGCGACTTGCCGCCGGCCAGCCCGCAAGTGTGGGGCGAGCAGACGGACGTGCCGGAATCGGCCGACTGGTACAACTCGACCTACTTGATGGTGTGGGGCTCGAACGTGCCGATGACGCGCACGCCGGACGCCCACTTCTACACGGAAGTGCGCTACAAGGGCACGAAAACCGTCGCCATCTCGCCCGACTACGGCGAAATGGTGAAGTTCGGCGACATCTGGCTGGCGCCGAAGCAGGGCACGGACGCCGCGCTGGCGCTGGCCATGGGCCACGTCATCCTCAAGGAATTCCACTCGGAAGGGCAGAGCGCCTACTTCCGCGACTATGCGCGCCAGTACACGGACTTCCCCATGCTGGTCCTGCTCAAGGAACATAACGGCACCCTCGTGCCCGACTACTTCCTGCGCGCTTCGCACCTGGACAACAACCTCGACGAAACCAACAACCCCGAATGGAAAACCCTCGTCATCGACGAGACCACGGGTGCCATCACCGCGCCGGCCGGCTCCATCGGCTTCCGCTGGGGCGAGTCGGGCAAGTGGAACCTGGAACAGAAAGCGGGCGGCAGCGGCGCGTCGATCGTGCCGATGCTCTCCATGATCAACGACAGCGACGCCGTCACGGAAGTGGGCTTTGCCTACTTCGGCGGCAAGGATGCGTCCGACATGTTGCTGCGCAAGGTGCCGGTGAAAACCATCCGCCTGGCCGACGGCACGACGGGCCTGGTCACCACCGTGTTCGACCTGACCCTGGCCAACTACGGCATCGACCGCGGCCTCGGTGGCGAAAACGTGGCGGAAAGCTATGACGACGACGTGCCGTACACCCCCGCGTGGCAGGAAAAGCACACGGGCGTCAAGCGCGCCGACGTCATCACCGTGGCGCGCCAGTTCGCGGAAAACGCGGACCAGACGCGCGGCAAGAGCATGGTCATCGTGGGCGCCGGCTTGAATCACTGGTACCACATGGACATGACCTACCGCGGCATCATCAACATGCTGATGATGTGCGGCTGTATCGGACAGTCTGGCGGCGGCTGGGCCCATTACGTGGGCCAGGAAAAACTGCGTCCGCAAACGGGCTGGACGCCATTGGCCTTCGCCCAGGACTGGGTACGTCCGATGCGCCAGATGAACGGCACCTCGTTCTTCTATGCCCACACAAGCCAGTGGCGCCACGAAAAGCTGGAAACGGGCGACATCGCCTCGCCGTCGGCGGCCGGCGGCACGGGCGACCTGACCCTGCTCGACTACAACGCCAAGGCCGAGCGCATGGGCTGGCTGCCATCGGCGCCGCAGCTGCAAACCAATCCGCTGGAAGTGGCCAAGGCCGCTGCCGCCGCAGGCCAGAAGCCGGCCGCGTATGCGCTCGACCAGATCAAGGCGGGCCAGCTGCAGTTCTCGTGCGACGATCCGGACAACCCGGCCAACTTCCCGCGCAATATGTTTGTGTGGCGCTCGAATATCCTCGGCAGCTCGGGCAAGGGCCACGAGTACTTCCTGAAATACCTGCTCGGCACGCAAAACGGCTTGCTCAGCGATGAAGAAGACTGCCTCACGCCGAAACAGGTGAAAGTGCGCCCGGCCGTCGAAGGCAAGCTCGATCTGCTCGTGGTGCTGGATTTCCGCATGTCGACCACCTGCCTGTATGGCGACGTGGTGCTGCCGACGGCCACCTGGTATGAAAAAGACGATCTGAACACGTCGGACATGCATCCGTTCATCCACCCGCTGTCGGAAGCCGTGCAGCCGCTGTGGCAATCGAAGTCGGACTGGGAAATCTACAAGGGCCTGGCCGAGAAATTCTCGGAAATCGGCGGCGAGCTGCTGGGCACCCAGCAAGATATCATCCTCACGCCGCTGATGCACGACACGCCGGGAGAACTGGGCCAGCCTTTCGATCCCAAGGACTGGCGCGCGGGCGAATGCGAAGCCATTCCCGGCAAGACCATGCCGAACATGACGGTGGTCGAACGCAATTACCGCGACGTCTACAAGAAGTTCACCTCGATCGGCCCGCTGCTGGAAACCATCGGTAACGGCGGCAAGGGCATTTCCTGGAAAACGGGGCATGAAGTGGACGTCCTGCGCGGTATCAACCGCACGGTGCTGGACGAAGGCGTGTCGCAGGGCCAGCCGCGCCTCGATACGGCCATCGATGCGGCCGAGATGATCCTGTCGCTGGCGCCGGAAACGAATGGCCACGTGGCCGTGAAAGCCTGGGCCGCGCTGTCCTCCATCACGGGACGCGACCATACGCACCTGGCGCTGCCGCGCGAGCATGACAGCATCCGCTTCCGCGATGTGCAGGCGCAGCCGCGCAAGATCATTTCCTCGCCCACTTGGTCGGGCCTGGAAAGCGAAGAAGTCAGCTACACGGCCGGCTATACCAACGTGCATGAACTGATCCCATGGCGCACCCTGACTGGCCGCCAGCAGTTCTACCAGGATCACCTGTGGATGCGCGATTTCGGCGAGGGACTGTGCGTGTACAAGCCGGCCATCAACACGAAGACGACGGAAGCGCTGCTGGGCACCAAGCCGAACGGCAACAAGGAACTGGCGCTGAACTTTTTGACGCCGCACCAGAAGTGGGGCATCCACTCCACGTATTCGGACAACCTGCGCATGCTGACATTGTCGCGCGGCGGACCGCACGTGTGGCTGTCGGAGACGGACGCGCAAGCTGCCGGCATCGTCGACAACGACTGGATCGAAGTCTTCAACGTCAATGGCAGCCTGACGGCGCGCGCCATCGTCAGCCAGCGCATCCCGGCCGGCATGACGATGATGTACCACGCCCAGGAAAAGATCATCAACGTGCCTGGCGCGGAGATGACGGGCAAGCGGGGCGGCATCCATAACTCGGTGACGCGGGCCGTGCCCAAGCCGACGCACATGATCGGCGGCTACGCCCAGCTGGCGTACGGTTTCAATTACTACGGCACGGTGGGCTCCAACCGCGATGAATTCGTATTGGTGCGCAAGATGAACAAGGTCGACTGGCTCGAAGGCCCGTTGCAGGAACAAGGAGCATAGTATGAAAATCAGAGCGCAAATCGGCATGGTGCTGAACCTGGACAAGTGCATCGGCTGTCACACCTGTTCCGTCACCTGCAAGAACGTATGGACCAGCCGCGACGGCGTCGAGTACGCATGGTTCAACAACGTGGAAACCAAGCCCGGCATCGGCTATCCGAAGCAGTGGGAAAACCAGGACAAGTGGAATGGCGGCTGGCGCCGCACGGATGCGGGCAAGATCGAGCCGCGCCAGGGCAGCCGTTTGAAGATTCTGGCGAATATTTTCGCCAACCCGAACCTGCCCGCCATCGACGAGTACTACGAGCCGTTCACCTACGACTACGAGCACCTGCAAAGTGCGCCGCTGTCGCAGACGCCGCCGACGGCCCGTCCGATCTCCGTGCTGACGGGGAAAAAGATGGAAAAAATCGAGTGGGGTCCGAACTGGGAAGATGACTTGGGTGGCGAGTTTGCCCAGCGCAGCAAGGATAAACTGTTCGACAACATGCAGAAGGAGATGTACGGTACGTTCGAAAACACCTTCATGATGTATTTGCCGCGCCTGTGCGAGCATTGCCTCAATCCGACGTGCGTGGCGTCTTGCCCATCCGGCTCCGTGTACAAGCGCGAAGACGACGGCATCGTGCTGATCGACCAGGACAAGTGCCGCGGCTGGCGCATGTGCATCTCCGGTTGCCCGTACAAGAAGATTTACTACAATTGGTCGTCCGGCAAGGCGGAGAAGTGCACGTTCTGCTTCCCCCGCATCGAAGCTGGCCAGCCTACCGTGTGCTCGGAAACGTGCGTGGGCCGCATCCGCTACCTGGGCGTGCTGCTGTACGACGCTGACAAGATCGAGGCTGCCGCCTCCGTGCCGCAGGAGCAGGACCTGTACCAGGCGCAGCTCGACCTGTTCCTCGACCCGCACGACCCGGCCATCATCGCCGAGGCGCGCCGCCAGGGCATCCCCGACCTTTGGCTGGAAGCGGCCGTCAAGTCGCCCGTCTACAAGATGGCCGTCGAGTGGAAAGTGGCGTTCCCGCTGCATCCCGAATACCGCACCCTGCCGATGGTGTGGTACGTGCCGCCGCTGTCGCCGATCCAGGCGGCCGCCGAATCGGGCAAGCTGGGCGTGAACGGCATGCTGCCGGACACCCAAAGCCTGCGCATTCCCGTGCAGTACCTGGCCAATCTGCTGACGGCCGGCGACCAGCCGCCCATCGTCACGGCGCTGGACCGCATGCTGGCCATGCGTGCCTACATGCGCAGCAAGACGGTGGAGAAAGTGGAAAATCTCACGGTCCTGAAACAGGTGGGCTTGAGCAAGGCGCAGGTGGAGGACATGTACCACATCATGGCCATCGCCAATTACGAAGACCGCTTCGTCATCCCCAGCAGCCACAAGGAAATGGCCGAGGACAGCTTCAACGAGAAGGGTTCGTGCGGCTTCAGCTTCGGCAACGGCTGCTCGGACGGCACCAGCGAACCGACCTTGTTCGGCAAGAAAAAACACGGTTCGGCCATCTTCATGCAGATGCCGAAGTCGCGCAAAACGGCGCCAGGCGCTTAAGGAGCTGATATGGAACACGCTATGCATCACTACCAAGTCCTTTCGCGCCTGCTGCTGTATCCGGAGCCCGAGCTGATCGCCCACCTGCCGCAGCTGGACGCCGCGCTGGCGGCCGTGCCGGAACAGCAAGCGCTGTTGCGGCCCTTGCTGGCGCACCTGGAAAGCAGCAGCCTGATCGACCTGCAGCAGCAGTATGTGGCCACGTTCGACCGCAATCCGTCGCACTCGCTGCATCTGTTCGAGCATATCCACGGCGAATCGCGCGACCGGGGCCAGGCCATGGTCGACCTGATGGAGGAATACAAGCGCCACGGCCTGCAAATGGTGGGCGACGACTTGCCCGACTTCGTGCCGCTGTTCCTGGAATTCCTGGCGCAGCTCGACGAGGAAGCTTCGGCGCCGCTGCTGGGCGACGCCGTCCACGTGCTGGCGCACATCGGCCGCAAGCTGACGGTCAACGGCAGCCCGTACGCGCCCGTCTTCACCTTGCTCGAACGTTTGAGCCCCGTGGCGGCGGAAATGCTGGCCGAACCGCCGGTGCGCGACATGGATGAAGCGCTGGAAACCTTCGGTCCCGGTGCGGACGGCGTCGAACCGCTGCTGCGCCAAGCCCCGGGCGGCGTCCATCCCGTGCATTTTCACCCGCAGCCGCGGCGCGCCGCTTGAAGCGCGCCCGCATGAGGAGAGTACATCATGAGTAATTACTTGCATCAATTTGTGTATGGCATTTATCCATACATCGCGCTGGCCATCTTTTTCCTCGGTAGCCTGATCCGTTTCGACCGCGAGCAATACACGTGGAAGTCCGATTCCAGCCAGCTGCTGCACCGCGGCAGCCTGCGCTTGGGCAACATCCTGTTCCACATCGGCATCATCGGCCTGCTGTTCGGCCATGCGGCCGGCTTGCTCACCCCCGTCTGGGTGTGGGATACCCTGGGCGTGTCGCACAGCCTGAAGCAGGGCGTGGCCATGGCGGCCGGCGGCGTGATGGGCGGCCTGTGCCTGGTCGGCATCCTGATCCTGCTGGTGCGCCGCTTCAGTAACGACCGGCTGCGCGCCGTCACCACGGCCGGCGACAAGCTGGTGATGCTGTGGATCCTGCTGACCTTGCTGCTGGGCCTGTCCTCGATCTTCGTCTCGGCTTCGCACATGGATGGCCACATGATGGTCTTGCTGATGAACTGGGCGCAGCACATCGTGACCTTCCGCGGTGACGCCGCCAGCTTCATCGTCGATGCGCCGCTGGTGTTCAAGCTGCACCTGTTCATGGGCATGTCGCTGTTCGTCATCTTCCCGTTCACCCGTCTGGTGCACGTGTGGAGCGGCTTCGGCGCCATCGGCTATCTTGGCCGCGCCTATCAACTGGTTCGCCGCCGCTAAGAAAGGAGTCGCATCATGGGAATCTCCGTCAATGGCATCGATATCGACGATGCCGACATCGCGCAGGAACTGCCGCATCACGACGGCGCCGGCAACCCTTTGAAGCAGGCCGTGCATGAACTGGTGCTGCGCCGGCTGCTGCTGGAGGAAGCCGAGCGCCTCGGCGTGCAGGGCGACAGTATTGATGACCGCATCGAAGCGCTGTTCGCGCAGGAAGTGCGCGTGCCGCCCGCCGACGATGCGGCTTGCCGCACCTTTTATGCGCAGCGCCCGCAGCTGTTTTGCAGCGGGGCGCTGGTCGAGGCGCGCCACATCCTGTTCCAGGTGACGCCCGAGGCGCCCCTGGAGCTGCTGCGCACGACGGCGCAAGCTGTGCTCGAGGCCTTGAAACTGGCGCCCGAACGCTTCGGCGAACTGGCGGCGCAGTATTCGAACTGCCCGTCGGGCGCCCTGGGCGGCAACCTGGGCCAGCTGTCGCCGGGCCAGAGCGTGCCGGAATTCGACGCGCTGCTGTTCCGCCTGGAAGCGGGCGCGCTGGCCGGCCATTTGCTGGAAACGCGCTTCGGCTACCACATCGTGCAAGTGCTGCGCCGGGTCGAAGGCCAGCCCATCGCCTACGAGGCCGTGCAGGCGCAGATCGCCGACCGCCTGTCGCGGGCCGCGTGGCAGCGGGCCGTGCACCAGTATCTGCACTTGCTGGTGGGGCGCGCCGAGATCGCCGGCATTGAGCTCGAAGGCACGGCCAGCCCGCTGGTTCAGTAGGTAGAAATGCGTAGGCCGAAAGGCGTAGGCCGCTAGGCCTTCTGGGGCACAGCCAGATCGTGCCCCAGCCTTTACAATCAAGTAAGAAACAGGAGTAGCGTCATGGGTAGCGTCAAGTTGCAGGACCGTTTTGGCCGTTCGATCGATTATGTGCGGTTGTCCGTCACCGACCGCTGCGACTTGCGCTGCAGTTACTGCATGCCCAAGGGCTTTCGCGGCTTCGAGGAGCCGAAGGACTGGCTGACGTTCGACGAGATCGAACGCCTGCTGGGCATTTTCGTTCGCCTCGGCACGCGCCGCGTGCGCCTGACGGGCGGCGAACCGTTGTTGCGGCGCAATCTGCCGGAACTGGCGCAGCGGCTGACGGCATTGCCTGGTTTGCAGGACTTGTCGCTGTCGACCAACGCCACCCAGTTGGGCAAGCACGCCGTGGCTTTGCGCGTGGCGGGCGTGGACCGTATCAACGTCAGCCTCGATTCGCTCGACCGCGCCTGCATGCAGCAGATCACGGGGCGCGACAGCCTGCAGCCGATTCTCGATGGCCTGATGGCGGGCAAGGCGGCCGGTTTCGACCCGATCAAGATCAATATGGTGGCCATGCGCGGCATCAATGATGGCCAGATCGAGGCCATGGCGGCGTTTTGCATCGAGCAGCAGTTCATCCTGCGCCTGATTGAAGCCATGCCGATGGGCAGCACGGGCCGCAATGCCAGCTATATGCCGCTCGGTCCCGTGCGCGAGCGCCTGGCGGCCCGTTTTGGCCTGGTGCCGCAGGCAACGGAGCTCGGCGGCGGGCCGGCGCGCTACATGGCGACAGCCGATGGCCGCTCGAGCATCGGCTTCATTACGCCCATGTCGCAGCATTTTTGCGCCACTTGCAACCGCGTGCGCCTGTCCGTCGATGGTACCCTGTATTTGTGCCTGGGCCAGGAAGAGAAATTCGCCCTCGGCCCCATGCTGCGCGGCGGGGCCACGGATGCGGAGATCGAGGCGGCGATCCGCGCCGCCATCGAACTGAAGCCGCAGCAGCATGATTTCAATACGCAGCCAGATAAAATTATCCGGTTCATGGCACAGACGGGCGGCTGAGGCAGTTTTGTATTTACACTCAAGGGCGGTATGAAATTCAAGGCGATGTTTTCCTCCTGGCAGAAGCTGTCGACCAAGATCGTCGGCGCGCTGCTGCTCATGCTGGTGCTGGCCTTGAGTGCCATCGGCTGCACCCTGTTTTTGTCGTGGCAGCTCGAAGGCAGTTCGGCCGCCATCAACGAGACGGGCCGGCTGCGCATGCAGACCTACCGCCTGACCCTGCTGCTTGCCAGCGACGCGCGCGAACAGGCGCGCCAGCAAGTGCTGCTGATCGACGAGACCCTGGCCAAGATCGGCCACGGCGACCCGCAGCGCCCCCTGTTCCTGCCCCCCAGCACGGCCATCAAGTCCGAATTCGAACGCATCGGCACGGCCTGGCGCGGCGCCTTGCGCCCGGCCGCCCTGGCCGCCGATTCCACCGCGCGTGCGCGCCGGTTCGAGCATGACGCCGACACCTTCGTCGGCCAGGTCGATCAACTGGTGCGCCTGATCGAGCATGATAGCGAACAGCGCACCTTCTGGCTGCGCGCCTCGCAGCTGATCCTCGTCGGCATGGCCGTCATCGGCACGGTCAGCATGATTTACCTGATGTTCATGCTGATCATCGAACCGGTCACGCGGCTGCGTCTGGGCATGCAGCGCATGAAGGAGCGCGATTTCAGCGTGCGCCTGGCCGTGGAAAGCAATGACGAATTCGGCCAGCTGGCCAGCGGCTTCAACCAGATGGCCGACCGCCTGCAGGCGCTGTACGGCAACCTGGAAGAGGGCGTGCGCAGCAAGACGGCCACCCTGGAATACCGCAATCGCGAACTGGCGCTGCTGTACGAAAGCGCCGCCTTTTTGCAGCGCCCGCAGCCTTTGGCCGACATCTGCGGCGGCTTCATGCAGCGCATCGTCGATTATTTCGAGGCGGACGGCTCCACCGTGCGCGTGCTCGACGCCGAGCGGGGCAACCTGCACATGGTCGTGCATACTGGCCTGTCCGAGGAATTGGTGGCGTCCGAGCATTGCCTGAAGGTGGGCGACTGCCTGTGCGGCACGGCCGTCGAGATGAAGGTGGCGAAGGTGCACGACATGCGCCGCATCGACAAGGCGCACGAACTGCGCTGCCACCGCGAGGGCTTTGCCACCGTCTCCGTCTTCCATATCCATGCGCACGAACAGCACCTGGGCTTCTTCAACCTGCATTTCCGCCATGCGCGCGTGTTTTCCGCGCGCGAGCTGGCCTTGCTGGAAACCCTGGGCCAGCTGCTGGGCATCGCGCTGGAAAACCTGCGCCTGGCCGCGCGCGAACGCGAAATGGCCATTTCCGAAGAGCGCAACCTGGTAGCGCAGGGCCTGCACGACAGCATCGCGCAAAGCCTCAATTTCCTCAACCTGCAGGTGCAGATGCTCGACGACTCCGTGCGCAACGCGCGTTTCGACGAGGTGGCGGGCATCGTGCCGGCCCTGCATGCGGGCGTGAAGGAAAGCTATGAAGACGTGCGCGAATTGCTGGCCAACTTCCGCAGCCGCCTGATGGAGGATGATTTGATCGGCTCCCTGCGCGCGGCCGTGGACAAATTCCGCCGCCAGACGGGTATCGACGCCGAACTGCTGGCCGATGTGGACGGCGCGCCGTTTCCCCGCGAGCAGCAATTGCAGTTATTATTCATCGTGCAGGAAGCGCTGTCGAACATCCGCAAGCACGCCCAGGCCAGCCACGTCGAAGTGCGCCTCGCCGATCACCAGGACTTTACCCTGACGATCAGCGATAATGGCGTCGGCTTCGACGCTGCCGCCGTGCTGGAAAAGGGCGACAGCCATGTCGGCATCCATATCATGCGCGAGCGCGCGCAGCGCATCGACGCCACGTTCGACGTGCATGCCTGCCAGGGCGGCGGCACCACGGTCGAACTGCATCTGTCGCGCGAGCAGCGCCGCGCCGCCTGAGTAACTACCTGAAAGTATAAAAAATGGAGACACCCGATAAACCGATCACCGTCATGCTGGTGGACGACCACGCGCTGTTCCGCAGCGGCATACGCTCGCTGCTGCAGCGGCATACGGATTTTGCCGTCGTGGGCGAGGCGGCCGATGGCGTGGAGGGCATCAAGCGCGCCATCCAGCTGCAGCCCGACGTGGTGCTGCTGGACCTGAACATGGCCGGCATGTCCGGCGTGGAAGCGCTGCAGCTGATGCAGCACGATTGCCCCGATACGGCCATCGTCATGCTCACCGTGTCGGAAGACGCGGAAGACCTGGCCACAGCGCTGCGCGCGGGCGCCTGCGGCTATCTGATCAAGAATATCGACGCCGATTACCTGGTGCGCGCCATCCGCCGCGCTGCCGCCGGCGAAGTCGTCATCGCCGAAGCGATGACGGGCAAGCTGGTGGCGCAGCTGCAGGCGGGCACGCGGCGCGAGGAACCCGTGTCGGAACTCGACAAGCTCACGCCGCGTGAAAAGGAAATCATCGATTGCCTGTCGCGCGGCGAGAGCAACAAGGGCATCGCCCGCACCCTCGACCTGGCTGAAAGCACGGTCAAGATCCACGTGCAGAACGTGCTGAAAAAACTCAACCTCACGAGTCGCGTGCAGGCGGCCGTGTACGCAGTCGAGCACCGGCAGGGCAAGTAGCCGCATAGTTGGGGTCAGGCCCGCCGGGCCGGCCCCATGGCCGCTTCCAACTATTCCTCTAGTCCTTTTTGCCGATGGCCGCCATCGGGCTTTTAAAGTAGTATATTAAATATATCTTTAAAAGAGAGCCCATCATGGCCATCACCCCGATCAGCGAACCATCTTCTCCTCCCGCCGCCAGCGCGTCGCCCTGGCATGCCGGCCACGCCGTCTGGCAACTGGGTTTCCGCCCGTTCTACCTGCTGGCGGCCGTGTTTGCGGCCGTCGGCATTCCCCTGTGGCTGGCCAGTTATGCGGGCTGGCTGACGGGCGGCCTGCAGGTGGGGCTGGGCTGGCACATGCATGAAATGGTGTTCGGTTTCGCGCTGGCTGTCGTCGTCGGTTTCCTTTATACGGCGGGGCGCAACTGGACGGGCTTGCCCACGCCGCACGGCGCCCAGCTGATGGCGCTGGTCGGGCTGTGGCTGGCGGGGCGCGCGGCCATGCTGTGCGGCCCGGGCCTGTTGCCGGCGCTGGTCGACTGGCTGTTCCTGCCGCTGGCCGCCTGGCCTTTGTACCTGGTGCTGCGCCGCTCGGGCAATACGCGCAACTTGTTCCTCGTCGGCTTGCTGGCCTTGCTGGCGCTGGCCAATGGCCTGTTCCACGCGGCCGTGCTGGGCTGGCTGCCGCTGTCGCTGTTTGTGCCCGTGCAGGCGGCCATCTTTATCATCGTGCTGATCGAATCGGTGATCGGCGCGCGCGTGATCCCCATGTTTACGCGCAACGGGGCGCCGGGCAGCACGCCCGTGGCCAGTCCGAAACGGGCGCTGGCGGCCGTGGCCTGCATGGCGGCCGCCGCGATCGCGTGGCTGGCCGGCGCGCCGGCCTGGCTGACGGCGCCGCTGGCCTTCTGCGCCGCCGGCGTGTCGCTGGCCAACCTGCTGGCCTGGCAGCCGCAGCGCACCTTGCGCGTGCCGCTGCTGTGGATATTGCACCTGTCGTATGCGTGGATAGGCATCGGCTTTGCACTGCTGGCGGCCGCCAGCCTGGGCCTGCTGCCGGCCAGCGCCGCCTTGCACGCGCTGACGGTGGGATCGATGGCGGGCCTGATCATCGGCATGATGACGCGCACCACGCTGGGCCACACGGGGCGCCCGCTCAAAGGCGGCAGGGCGGAAGCGGCGATGTACTGGCTGATCCAGCTGGGCGCGCTGGCGCGCCTGCTGGCCGCCGTCGGTCCCGCCGCGCTGTCCATGCCGCTGCTGCTGGCGGCGGGCGCCTGCTGGTCGCTGGCCTTTGGCCTGTATGCCTGCGTGTATGCGCCGTATCTGTGGCGCGCCAGGGTGGATGGCCGCGAAGGCTAGGCTGGCAAGTTTGTCATTGGTACGGTCGCTTGGCCGGGCGGCGTCTGCGCCGTGAATGCGGCTGCGGCCTCGATGGCCTGCGCCAGCGCCTGTTCCAGTGCATCGAGGGCGGCTGACGCATCGTCGCCCGCGTGCAGCAGCTGTTCGGCTTGCTGGGCCGCGTGCACGGTGGCGGGCAGTGCCAGACTGCCGGCCACGCCGGCCAGCTTGTGCGCCAGCGCGGCGGCGTCGCCGCGTGCATCGGCCGCCAGCAGCGCGCGCATGGCGCCCACCGTGTTGCGGTAGGTGCTGCCGAAGTGCGACAGGTGCTGGCGGTAGGGGGCTTCATCGAGCCACTGCTCCATGCCTTGCGCCAGGTCGATCACAGGCGCCGCGCCACCTGCCCGCACGGGCATCGCCGCTTCGGCCACGACGGGCGGCAGGGCCGGCAGCCCTTGCGCATGGCGCCGGTGCGCGCGCGCGATCAGGGCGATGGTCTGCGGCACGTCGAACGGTTTGCTGATGAAATGGTTCACGCCCGCTTCCAGCGCCGCCGCGCGCTGCGTCTGGAAGGCCCCGGCCGTCAGCGCCACCACGGGCAGGTCCTGGAACTGCGGCAGCTGGCGCAGCGCGCGCGTCGCCTGCAAACCATCCATGACGGGCATCTGCACATCCATCAGCACGATGTCGACGTCGGACGGGTGGACCAGCAGCCAGTCCAGCGCCTGCTGGCCGTCGCAGGCGAACGAGGGCAGGGCGCCCTGGTCGCACAGGATATGCTTGACCACGTCGCGGTTGATGTCGCTGTCGTCGACCACCAGCACGCGCACGCCGGCCAGCACGCGCTCGCCCAGCGCCGCATGACCAACGTCCGGGCCGACGTCCAGGCCGGCCGCTTCGGCGCGCCGCTGGCGCGCTTCCATCGTCGCGTTGTACAGGCTGGAAGCCGTCACCGGTTCATTGAGGATGGCATCGGCCGGGTTGGCCGGGTCCGTACGGCGGCGCGCGGGCGCTGTCGCCGGTGCGCCGCTGGCCGCTAGAATTACGATGGGGCAGTCCTGCGGCGGCAGGTGCTCGCGCAGGGCGCGCGCCGTGGTTTCGCCGTCCATGTCGGGCATGCGCGCGGCCAGCACGATGACGCCGGGCCGCGCATCTTCGGCGCAGGCCAGCGCATGCTCGAGCGCCGCCTCACCGCCGGAGACGGCATGCACGCTCCAGCCCAAGCCCTGCGCCACTGCGGCCACGGCGCCGCGCGTGTCGGCCTTGCCATCGGCCAGCAAGACGCGCAAACCCTGCATGTCGGGCGAGGACGGGGCGCTGGCGGCCATCAGCTGCAGCGGCACCGTGAAACTGAAGGTGCTGCCCTGGCCCATGACGCTGGTCAGGCGCATGGAGCCGCCCATCAGGCGCACCAGCTGGCGGCAGATGGTCAGGCCAAGGCCCGTGCCGCCGAAGCGGCGCGTGGTGGACGTGTCGGCCTGGGCGAAGGCGGAAAATATCGTCTCCTGCACTTCGGGAGCGATGCCGATGCCCGTGTCGCGCACGCTGAAACATAGCACCGCGGCGTCGCCGTCGCGGCTTTCCAGTGCGCTCGCCAGCTCGACCGTGCCCTGCGCGGTGAACTTGATGGCATTGCTGGTCAGGTTGACCAGCACCTGTTCCAGCCGCAGCGCGTCGCCCATCACCTGGTCGACGCCCTCGGGCAGCGGCCCGATGCGCACCTCGATCGGCTTGTCGTGCGCGGCAACGCCCATGCTGGCGGCGATCTTCTCGATCACGTCGGCCAGGCGGAACGGCGCCTGTTCGATGGTCATGTGGCCCGCCTCGATTTTCGATACGTCGAGGACGTCGTTGATGATGCCCAGCAGGGACTGGCCCGCGGCGCGGATCTTGCGCGCCATCTGCAGCGCTTCGCCATCGAGGCCGCCGCGTTCCAGCAGCCAGGCCATGCCGAGGATGGCGTTGAGCGGCGAGCGGATTTCATGGCTCATGTTGGCGAGGAATTCCGCCTTGCTGCGGTTGGCCGCTTCGGCCGCGTCGCGCGCCAGCAGCATGGCCTCTTCGGCCTGTTTTTGCGCGCAGATATCCTGGGCAAAGATCAGGGTGGCCGGTCCATCCTTGAGCAGCACGCGCGTGGTGGTCTTGAACATGGGGACGAAAAGGCCCTGCTTGCCCAGGCCGAGGGCCTCGAACACCTGTTCGCTGGGCGAATCGGCCTCGATCAGCGCTTCGTTGGCGGCCAGCGCCGCCAGCGATGGCGGGGAAATCATGGCGGACCAGGGCAGGCCGTTCAGATTGTCTTCCGCCGTGTAGCCGTGCAGCTTGCGGTAGCGGGGATTCGAATAGATGAAGCGGCCGTGGCGCAGGATGGCGATGGCCACGGGCGCATCTTCGATCAGGGTGCGAAAGCGCGTTTCGCTGTCGGACACGGCTTGCATGGCCTGGCGCTCGCTTTCCTGTTCCGCATGCCAGGCTGCCTGCTGCCGCCGCCGCCGCTGGCTCCAGAACAGCAGGCTGGCCGCGGCCAGCGCCAGCACCGCAAAGGACAGGACGTAGCCGAGCGCCTGGCGCCGCAGCGGAGCGGCGATGGCCGCTTCTTCGCGGCTCAGGCCAATGATCAGGGCGCGGTCCATGTGCAGGGCGGTGGGGGCGATGGTCGCCATGGACATGATGCGGGGGGAGGTGTGGGCGCCGGCGCCGGCAATTTCGACGCCGCTCAGGACGCCGGCCTGGTAGCCGCTGTCGCGAAAGCGCCGCAGGAAGCTGCCGGGGACGTCCATATTGCCGCCATTGGCAGTTCTGGCCGGGTAGTTGAGGAACTGCTGGCCGTCGCCATGCAGCACCACGGCCCAGACGTCGGGGGCGTACATGGCGGTGCGGAACTTGGCCGTGAAGTATTCGGGGGCGAAGGTGGCCACCACCACGCCGGCAAAGCGGCCCTGTTTGTCCTGCACCATGCGCGATGCCGTGATGACCAGGTCGCCCTTGAAGGAATGGAAGGGCGCCGAGATGTACAGCATGCGCGCATCGGGGGCGTCGCGCGCCGTCTGGAAGTAGCCGCGGCGCGAAAAATCCTGGTTCGCCAGTTCCGCGATGTTGGTGGCGACCGCCTTGCCTTGCGCATCGATGACGAGCATGGTGCGCACGCCCGGCATGGCGTCGACCAGCGCGGCCAGGCGCCGGGGCAGCGCTTGCCCGGCGTCGGGTGCGGCGCCGGCGGCCAGATAGTCGCGGATCACGCCGCCGAGCACCAGGTTGGTCGCCGCCAGGTCGACTTCGATGTTTTTTGCCAGCAGCGCCGTCAGCACGCTCAGGCGCTCGCGTTCGGCATCGTCATGCCGCGTCGCTTCGGCCAGATGCGCGTAGGCGAGGGCGGCAGCGACGATCAGCAGCCCGAGAAGCAGGAACAGCCACTCGATCCATCGTCTGCGCAACGCCGCCGCCTCTGTGTGATAGCTCATGTGGCGATGCTATACCCGATAGGGATGGAGAACAACTTTTGCGCACAACCGGCGCAACTATGCATGTGATAGTGTGGTCAATTTGCCGCCCAGCGGCAGCCGCAGGCGGAAGACGGCGCCCTGGCCCGGCGCGGACGCGACGCCGATGCTGCCGCCCATCAGCGCGACGAGCTGGCGCGCGATGGCCAGGCCCATGCCGGCGCCGTCATGGGCGCGGCTCGGCGAGTCGTCGGCCTGCGAGAACTTGTCGAAGATGACGCCCTGCTGCGCCTGCGCGATGCCGATGCCCGTATCGCGCACCTCGATCTGCAGGTCCGCGCCGCTGTGCGTGACGTGCACGTCGACCCGCCCCGCAGCCGTGTAGCGGATGGCGTTATCCAGCAGGATATCGAGCACGCGCACGAAGCGGACGCGGTCGCAATCGATGCTGGGCGGCGTGGCGGGCGCCACTTGCGCGGCCAGCTGCAAGCCCTTGTGCGCCGCGCGCGGCCGGTGCGGCGCCAGCGCCAGTTCCAGCAACTGGTGCAATGGCGCGGCGGCGGACTCCAGCCGGACCTGGGCGTGCTCGAGCGCGCTCAATTCCATCGCCGCCTCGACCATGGACAGCAACTGGCGGCCGCTGTCCTGTATCGTTTGCGCGTAGGCGGCCTGTTCCGGCTCGCGCAGCTGCTCTTGCAGCAGCTCGGAGAAGCCGAGGATGCCGTTGAGGGGCGTGCGCAATTCATGCGACATGTTCGACAGGAAGCGCGACTTGGCTTCGCTGGCGGCGATGGCCCTGGCGCGGCTGTCGACCAGGCGGCCGATCAGCAGCACCAGCGCGGCCCACGACAGCACGATCAGCAAGCTCGTGACGGCCGCCATCAGCAAGGCCTGGTTGCGGCGCGAGACGTAGTCGGCCAATACCGTGTCGCGGTCCAGCCCGACCAGCATGTACAGCGGGTAGCCGGCCAGTTTCTCAAACGCGTAAAAGCGCACGATGCCGTCGACGGGGCTGCGTTCGGTGAAGCAGCCCCGCATTTTACCTTGCATCAAGGAAAATACCTTGCTGCCGCCGATATCCTGGCCGATGGTGTCGGCGGCGCCGACCCGGCGCGCGCGCACCACGCCGTCGCTGCCGACAAGCTCGGTGGAGCTGTTGTCGCCGAGGTCGACTTCGTCGTACAGGCGCGTGAAGTAATACGGGTCCATCGAGACCACCACCACGCCCTTGAAGCGGCCATCGGCATGGTTGATGCGGCGCGTCATCTGGATCGACCATTTTTTCGACACGCGGCCCAGCACGGGCTTGCTGATATACAGTTCGCCGCTGTCGCGCTGCATGTGCACGCGGATGTGCTCGCGGTCGGCCAGCCTGGTCGGCTGGAAGGGGCGGCTCGACAGCACCATGTCGCCCTGTTCGTCGACGATGGTAAACAGGTTGTACAGGGGGCCGGGCTTGAGGCCTTGCCGCAGGTCCGCTACGATGTCGAGGCCGCTGCCCAGCGCCTGGTAGCGGCTGCGCAAATACGTGGCCGCCTGGTCCGCCGCCTCGATCGTGCGGATCGCGTGTTCGTCGAAGACGCGCGCCATGCTGCGCGCATCGCGCCCGGCGTCGGCGATGGCAGCGTCGCAGGCGTGCCGCAGTTGCAGCACGGTGATGCTCCACAGCCCCGCCAGCAGGATGGCCATGAAGAGCGACAGCAGGGTGCGCGTATCCCAGCGTTCCCAACGCTGCCAGGCCATGGCCTTCCCGTATCTGTGCTGTTGCATGCTGCCTCCGCAAGGGTTGTCATTCTGCGCGCGATTTATCAATTATATCGAATATAATTGAATTTATCGAATAAAATGATTTTTATGCGGGGAGTGTTGTATTGAGCGCCGGCCGTGCGGCTAGCGTGTCGCCGCCTGGCGCGCCAGCCAGCGCTCGACCATGTCGCGCAACTGGGCGGCCGTAAACGGCTTGGACAGGTAATCGTCCATGCCGGCGGCCACGCAGCGCTGCCGGTCGTCCTCGGTGACGCCGGCCGTGAGGGCGATGACGGGCAGGCGCGGTGCGCCGCTGGCCGCTTCGCGGGCGCGCAGTGCCTCGCACGCCTGGTAGCCGTCCATGACGGGCATCATGCAATCCATCAGCACCAGGTCGTACTGCTGTTCGGCCAGCGCCTGCAGGCCCAGCGCGCCGTTCTCCGCCGTGTCGATGCGGTAACCGCGGGATCCCAGCTGCAGGCACACGAGCTGGCGGTTCAGCGCCGTGTCCTCGACCAGCAGGATGCGCGCGCCCGGTTCCGGGGCGGGTTCCGGCGCGGGTGCGGATGGCGCTGCTGCCTCCGGCTCCGGCGATGTGGCGGCCTGCGTCCGCGGCGCCAGGGCCGCGTCGTGCTCCTGGCGCCGCAGCAGGGACATGATCAGCGCGATGGCCCCTGCCAGCACGAGCAGGCTGACCACGGCCGCGCCGCCCATGGTGCGCAGCATGCGCCGCCAGCCCGCCAGGTAGACCTCGTCCGTCACGGTGACGTTGACGGCCAGCGGATAGTCGCGCACCAGCCGTACGCCGGCCAGGCGCTTGACCGGGCGGCCCTGCTCGGCCGCGCGCGGCGTGTCCACCTGCAGCACGCCGTCGGTCTTGCCCTGTTCCAGCAGGCGGTAGGTGCTGCCCGTCAGGTTGCGCTTGCCCATCATGGCGGGCACGGCCGGCCAGCGGGCCAGCAGCGTGTAGTCGCTGCGGTACAGGGAAAAGGCCGTGTGTTCGCCGATGCTGGTGCTCTGGAAGAATTTGCTGAAGAAATCGCACGACAGGCCGAGCAGCACCACGCCCAGGAAGCGGCCGTCCGGGCCGCTGATGCGCCGGCTGATATAGAAGGTCCAGGCGCCATTGCCCTTGTTTTGCACGGGCGCGCTCACATGCATGCCGCCGTGCGGGTGGCGCCGGTGATATTCGAAGTAGTCGCGCTCGTCGAGGTGGATGGACGGCGCGGGAAAGGCGCGGCTGAAGGCCAGCACGCCGGCATCGCTGCCGACGATGGATACCACGTCCACTTGCGGCACGCCGCCGATCTTGTGCCGCAGCATCTGGTGCATGGCCGGGGTGCCGACGGCGGCGGCCAGCGCCTGCGCGTCCGCAGGGGCGGCGGCTTCGATCTCGTTGCTGACGCTGTCGAGCACCAGGCTGGCCGCCGTCATGCTCTGCGCCGTGTTTTCCGCCAGCAGCAGCGACAGATTGGACAGGTCCTGTTTCCAGTCATCGACGGCTTCGCGGTGCAGCACCACGCCGGAGACGACGATGCGCAGCGCCAGCAGGCCCACCAGCACCAGGCCGACGATGGCCGCCGTGGTGCGCGGCCGATAGTGGTGCACCAGGCGCAGGACGGCCTGGCGCGCGTTCATGCCTGCGCGCCCGTGTATTCGAGCATGCTGCGGCGTACTTCCTGCTCCACTTCGTCGATCAGCGCCGCCGTTTCGGCCAGCCATTCCGGTGCCGCCACGCCCTGATGGCGTACCAGCTGCTCGAGTGCCGCCAGGCGCGCCACGAGGGCGCCGGCGCCCAGCAGGGCCACGGTGCCGCGCAAGGTATGGCAGCTATGCACGATGGCTTGCGCCGCGCCGCCGCGCACGGCCTGCTCGACGCGCGCAAACATGGCCGGCGACGTGTCGAGGTAGGTCTGCGACAGGGCGCGGAACATCTCCAGGTCGTGGCCGGTGGCGTGGAACAGCACGGCAGGATCGATGTGGCGATAGGCTGGCATGGCGGCTCCGTGGCGAGGGGAAAGCGGCGGCGGGTCAGGCGGCCAGGCTGTTGCGCCGCGCGTGGCCGGCGCAGCAGGCGCGCAGATAGCCGCGCAGTTCGTCGTAATTGACGGGCTTGGCAAAGAACACCACGCCGGGCGGCACGCCGCCCCGTTCTTGCAGCTCTTCCTGCGTCAGGCTCGACAGCATGGCGATGTGCATGTCCGCCAGTAGCGGGTCGGCCAGGATGGTGCGGATCACTTCGTAACCGTCGATGCCTTCCATGACGATGTCGGCCAGCAGGATGTCGGGCTGGTCGCGGGCGATTTCCATCAGCGCCTGATAGCCGTTCTCGCAAAAGCGCAAGTCCGCCTGCAAGCCCCATGAGCCGATCTGTTTTTCATACAGCGCGCGCTCGATCGGATTGTCTTCGATCACCAGGATGGACGGCGGGCGGCCCGATGGGGCGGGGCGGCCGGCCCGCGCCGCGCGCTGGTCCTGGCCCGGCTGGCCGGGATTGCCCTTGTAGGCTTCGACGGCCGCGAGGGGAATGCGCCGGTGGCCGCCCTTGGTCTTCCAGGCTTCGATCACGCCGGCCTCGACCAGTTGCTGCACTGAGGTGACCGAGATGCCGAGGATTTCGGCGGCCTTTTGGGTGGTGCAGACGTCTGCAGTGTGCATGATGGGCTTTATGGTCGCGATGAAGTTGAAGGGAATGATACGCAATCGGGCTCAAAAAATCAATTTCAACGAATTAGATGAATTCACTAAAAACCTGGCGTGCGGCTGGCCGGACTCGCGTGCGCGTACGGCAGGGGGCGAGATGGCTGTGCGGTTCCAGGATATCGCGCCATTCGCTCCACTCCGCATTGCTGTGGCGTAGCAGGGTTTCCATGTAGCCTGCGTCCAGGCCCAGTACCCGCGCGGCGGCCAGGGCGGGCTCGCGCGGCCCCGCGCCGTTGCGCAGTATCAGGTCGGCGAAGCTGCTGGCCAGCTTCAGCAGCCAGGCCAGGTCCGTCATGCGCCCGGCCCGCCCGAAGCCGGGCGGCGCGGCATGGCAGAGCACGGCGTCGCACAGGATGTCCGTCATACCCCAGCCCCGCATGAGGATGGCCGACAGGGCCAGCTGGTGGTGGCCGAAGCGCTGCGATTCTTCGCATAGCAGCCGGGCCGTGACGCCATTGCCATACTGGCCCAGCAGTTCTCCATATTCCTGCGGATGCACGGTGGCCAGGGCCAGCTGGCCGCAGTTGGCCAGCAAGCCGCAACTGTACAGCTCATCGGCCGGCGCCAGCTGCAGCGCGTCGCCTGCCACGCGGGCGGCGCACGCCATGGCCAGCGAGTGTGACCAGTAGCGCTGCGCGTCGAAGTGCGCGCACGTGGGCGCTGGCGGGGCCGGGGTGGCGCACGCCTGGCGCAGGGTGGACAGGCCGATGGCCGCCAGCATCGCGGCGCTGACGGCCGCATGCCTGCGTTCGCCCGGCGGCACGCCCGCATTCGCCAGGCCGATGACCTTGCCTGTCATGGCCGGATCGCAGCCCATCTGTTCCGCCAGTTCATCGAGCGCCACCTGCTGCTGGCACAAGGTGGCCAGCCAGTGGCGCCGCCAGGCGGGCGAAGGCAGGACGGTGCCGCCGGGCAGGCGCGCCAGGTCGATGTGCGCGCTCATGGCCGGCTCCCTACGCCGTTGCAGTCATCGGCCTGCGCCGTGCCCGCCGTTTGCAGGGCCGTGACGGCTTGCGACAGCGCATCGAGCGCCATCAGCAGTTCCGCATGCAGGCGGTGCAGGGCGCCGATATCGTTGGAAAAGCCCGCATGCACGGCCTGGCGCGACAGCGCCTGCAATGGGAGCAGGCCCATGGACTGGCTGCCGTCGAGAATTTCCTGTGCCAGCACTCTTGCCGGGGCGGCCCGCTCGCAGCGCAGCGCATGGGCGATGCCGGCGAGGCGGTCGCGCGTCTCGGCCACGAACAGGGCCAGAATCTCGCCCTGCAGGCGCCGGTCGTGGCCGAACATGGCGTCCAGGCGGGCCGCGTCGAACGGCGGCGTGTCCGGTGCTTTGGGCGCTGGCTGCGGCGGCGCCGTCTCCGCCGCCTTGGCCGGCTGGCTGCTCCTGCGCATTTGCAGCAGTGCGTGCAGATCGGACGGCGCCGCGCCGGCGGCCTGCGTGCGGTCGGCCTGGTGCCAGCGGGTGCGGCGCCAGAGCAGGGCGGCCAGCAGCAACAGCAGGCCTGCCAGCGCCAGCGCCGGGCGCATCAGCGAGAGGTCTTCGCAGCGAAGGAAGGGGTGAATGGCGAGAAAGGAGTTCATGGCAGTGCTCCGGTGCGTTCTATGCGAGTGATCCTGCGTGATGGCGGACCTAAAATACGACCCAGTCGCCCGAATCGGCGGCGGCCGGCGCCGCTTTCCTGGCCTGGCCTGCGGGGCGCGTGGCGACCAGCTTGAGCGCCGCCTTGTGCTGTGCGGGCCGCGGGGCGGCAGGCGCGCGCGGCGCCGCGCCGGCCTGTCCCTGCGCCAGCTTGAAGGCGCCCACCACGCCGGCCAGCCTGGCTGCCTGCTCCTGCAGCGATTGCGATGCCGCCGCCGCTTCTTCGACCAGGGCCGCGTTCTGCTGCGTGACTTCATCCATCTGCGTGATGGCGCGGTTGATTTCCTCGATGCCCGTGCTTTGCTCCACGCTGGCGGCCGAGATTTCGCTGACGATGTCGGTAACGCTGCGTACCGTGTCGACCACTTCCGTCATGGCCGCGCCGGCCTGCTGGACCAGCTTGCCGCCTTGTCCCACCTGTTCCACGGAGTCGCTGATGAGTACCTTGATTTCCTTGGCTGCCGCGGCCGAACGGTGCGCCAGGTTGCGCACTTCGGTGGCCACGACGGCGAAGCCGCGCCCCTGTTCCCCGGCGCGCGCCGCTTCCACGGCCGCATTCAGGGCCAGGATATTGGTCTGGAAAGCGATGCCGTCGATGACGCCGATGATGTCGGCGATCTTGTTCGACGAGCTGTCGATCGCTTCCATCGTGCGTATCACGTCGCCCATCACCTGGCCGCCCCGCTGCGCCTTGTCCGAGGCGCTGATGGCCATTTGCTGGGCCTGGCGGGCATTGTCCGCGTTTTGCCGCACGGTGGCCGTCAGCTCTTCCATGGCCGAGGCGGTTTCTTCCAGCGAGCCCGCTTGCTGTTCCGTGCGCGCCGACAGGTCCAGGTTGCCGGATGCGATTTCGCCCGAGGCCGTGCTGATGCTGTCCGTGCCGGAGCGCACTTCGGCCACGATGCGCACCAGGCTCGCGCTCATGTCCGCCATGGCCTGCATCAGCTGGCCCACCTCGTCGTTCGAGGTGGCGCGGACCTGCACGCTGAGGTCGCCGTTCGCGATGGTGCGGGCCACGCCGATGGCGTCGGCCAGCGAGGCGGCGATGCGCCGCGCCAGCAGCAGGCCCATGCTGGCTACGAGCGCCGTCACGGCCAGGGACAGGGTGATGGCAATCCAGCGTGCGCTGGCAGCGGCGGCGGCGCCATCGGCCGCACCTTTGGCAGCCAGGTTTGCGTTGTAGCGGTGGTGGGAGGCGAGGGCGTCGACCAGTTCCTTGATGATGGGCTGGTTTTGCACCAGCAAGTCGCGCGCCGCGTCCAGTTCACCGGCCTTCGACAGCGCCAGCACCTTGTCGCGCACTTCATCGTAGCGCAGCAGCACGGCGCGGTCGGCGGCCAGCAGCGCGCGGTCCTGTTCATCGGTGATATCTTCTTTTTCATATTGGTCGAGCGCCTTGCCGACCGCCGCGCGCGCTTCCCTGATGCCCGCTTCCAGCTTGGCGCGTCCGGCCGCATCCTTGCTGGCCATGTGCTGCCAGACGGCCGTGCGCATCTGCGCGAACGGCACGAAAGCCTCGTTCAAGGTGAGCAGACTGGGTACCGTGTTGACAGTGGCATAGCTGGCCGCCGTGTACACGCGGTCCATCTGGTAGATGCCAAAGCCTGCCAGGGCGGCCAGCCCGAGGACGACGGAGAGGATCAAGGCGTACAGCCGTTTAGCGATGGTCATGATGGGTGCCGCTCCAATGAAGTGAAATTCAAGAAAAATGTTTGGCTTGGGTGGTTTTTTTCATTTTACGATAAAAATTCGTTTTATTCGAGAAATTTGTTGTTGAATTATTTTATTCAATGATTTTCATTGAAAACATATGCTTATAGCGGGCTGGACGGTCAGGCCGTGTATAAAAAGCCACACGGCGTATAACCGGCGTTGTGGCGTGTGGCACGCTTTGCCGATTAGTGAAAAAATGGAATTCCTTGATCGCCATCAAATACGGTGCGCAGGCGCGTGCCGCCGATTGACTCTTGTAAAGGAGCATCATGACTGCCTCTGCCCGGCCTGGACCCTTGCTTGTCATCACCGCAGTCATCTTCATCTTGCTGGGCCTGGCGCTTGCCGGCGGCGGCGCCTGGCTCGTCAACCTGGGCGGTTCCTGGTATTACGTCGTGGCCGGTATTGGCATGCTCGTCGCGGGCGCGCTCGTGTGGAAGGGGCGGCGCAGCGCCCAGCCGTTCCTCGCGCTGCTGCTGTTCGCCACCCTGATCTGGTCCGTGATCGAAGTGAAGTTCGACTGGTGGCAATTGCTGCCGCGCCTCGATATCTGGTTCGCCGCCGCCGTCTGGCTGCTGCTGCCCTTCGTCGACCGCCGCCTCGATCCGCCACTGACGGCTGGAGCGAAACCGCGCGACGCGGGCAAGAGCGCGCTGGTCGCCGCCGTGGTACTGACGGCCGCCGTGGGCGTGTTCTCGTTGTTTCAGGACTACTACACCTTGCATGGCGAAGTGCCGGCCGAGAACATGGCAGCCGCGCCGCAAGGCGATTTCGCGCCCGGCGTGGCGCCCAACGACTGGGCCGCGTATGGCCGTTCCGGCTATGGCGACCGCTATGCGCCGGCCGCGCAGATCACGCCGGCCAACGCGTCGCAGCTGAAACAGGCATGGGTGTACAACACGGGCGACTTCAAGGGCCCGAACGATCCGGGCGAGATCGCCAACGAAGTCACGCCGCTGAAAGTAAACGGCATGCTGTACCTGTGCACGCCGCATAACATCGTCATCGCGCTGGACCCGGACACGGGCAAGGAGATCTGGCGCCACGATCCGAAGATCAACCGCGACGCATCGACCTACCAGCACATGATCTGCCGCGGCGTCGCCTACTGGGACGTCAACGCGGGCCGCGCCAAGGGCGACCCGGCACCCGAGGCGGCCGGCATGGAATGCCCGCGCCGCATCCTCGCGCCCACCATGGATGCGACCCTGATCGCCGTGAACGCGGACACGGGCGAAGCCTGCAAAAGCTTCGGCGAAAACGGCGTGATAGGCCTGTACCACGGCATGGGCATGAAGAAGCGGGGCTTCTTGATGCCGACGTCGCCGCCGGCCGTGGCGCAAAACGTGGTGGTGATGGCCGCCAGCGTCACCGACAACTTTTCCACGGAAGAGCCGTCGGGCGTGATCCGCGGCTACGATCCCGTCACGGGCAAGCTGATGTGGAACTGGGATGCGTCGAACCCCGACGACACGGCGCCGATTGCCGATGGCAAGACCTACACCAACAACTCGCCCAATTCCTGGGGCGTGTCCAGCGTCGATGAAAAGCTGGGCATGGTGTACATCCCGATGGGCAATGAAACACCGGACACGTGGGGCGGCAATCGCAATCCCCATGGCGAGAAATACAATAGCGCCATCGTCGCATTGGACTTGGCGACGGGCAAGGTGCGCTGGGTCTACCAGACCGTGCACCACGATATCTGGGACATGGATATCGGCGGCCAGCCCACCCTGGTCGACATCGACACGCCGAAAGGCAAAGTGCCGTCGGTCGTGGCCACGACGAAACGCGGCGACATCTACGTGATCGACCGGCGCGATGGCAGCCTGGTCGTGCCGGCGCCGGAAAAACCGGTGCCGACGAACAACCCGGCTCCCGGCGACCGCTTGTCGCCCACGCAGCCGTTTTCGGCCCTCACTTTCTTGCCCGAGAAAAACATCAGCGAAACGGATATGTGGGGCACGACGCCGTTCGACCAGCTGGCCTGCCGCATCATCTTCCGCCAGCACCGCTACGAAGGGCCGTTCACGCCGCAAACGGTGGCCGAAGGCAAGATCAAAGGCGCCATCATCTCGCCGGGCCCGCTCGGTATCTTCGAGTGGGGCGGGGCGGCGGTCGATCCGGGCCGGCAATTGCTGCTGGTCAATCCCGACTACATGGGCTTTCTGGAACGCCTGGTGCCGCGCGCGCAAGCCAATGCGAAGGGCGGCACGGGGTCGGAAATGGGCTTGCAGCCGCAGACGGGCGTGCCGTTCGCCGTGGAAATCAAGCCCTTCCTGTCGCCGCTGGGCTTCCCATGCCAGGCGCCGCCGTGGGGCTATATCGCCGCCGTCGACTTGCGCACGATGAAAAAAGTGTGGATGCACAAGAACGGCACCACGCGCGACAGCGCCCCCGTGCCCATCGCCTTGCCGCTGGGTGTGCCCAGCCTGGGCGGCATCAGCACCACGGGCGGCGGCGTGGCCTTCCTCAGCAGCACGCTCGACTACTACATCCGCGGCTACGACGTGCGCAACGGCAAGACCGTATGGAAAGCCCGCCTGCCGGCCGGCGGCCAAGCCACGCCGATGAGCTATGTCTCCGACAAGACGGGCAAGCAATATGTCGTCGTCATGGCCGGCGGCCATGGTTCGCTGGGCACGAAGATGGGCGATAGCCTGGTGGCGTTTGCGTTGCCGGATGAGGCGGTGAAGGGGGCGGAGAAAGCGAAGTAAGCGATGCGCATCCGCGGCATGGTCACGCCATGCCGCGGATGCGCTGCCATCGCGGCGTTCGACCTTACTGCAAGCGGCGATTCAAGACGATGAGTTCCGCATTGTCCGCGATATCGCCTGCCATCGGGTAGAGCACGACCGCATAACCATGCTCGGTGGTCTTGTTGATGCTGGAAATGATCAATTTGTCATGCTGTATGGACAGCACCTCGTTTGTCAGCAAGTTCCTGTAGCCTTGCTCACCTTTGCTATAGAATATTTCCAATAACTCAGCATTTTTCGTGGTCAGCCAGCCGTTTCCAAACTCGCTATTGAAACGCGTGACGAAAGTGTCGTCAGCGATTTTGACTGGCAGCCATGTATTGAACAGCGGATCGGCAAAGTCCACCAATTCAATGATTCCGCTTGTCCCATCCGGATCTATTTTTTCGATAATGATTTTATCTTTTGCTTGTGCCAGAAGATAAGAATCGTGGGCGAAGGATGCGCTTAATATCTGCAAGACATCGATATCATGCGCATCGATTTCCCTCGAGCGCGTGACGCTGCCTTTTTCATCGATCTCCCGGTGCAGGAGAAGGCTGCCGTCATGGGCCAGCAAATGAATCGCCTTGTTGCAAATGGCGATTCTGTTATTTGCGGGTAATGGAATCTTGACATTGTGTTTCTTCTTCAGTTTCCCATTGATAAACTCGATGGCCAGTATTTTATCCGGTTTGTTATCCTCAAAAGGCACATCGTGAAATATCGAATATGCGTCCGTCGTGCCAATGAAGTCTCCCGTACATGGACGGTTGCCCTTTGGCATTTCCACATCTTCACGGTGAAAGATGGGAATGCTGATTTCCAGTTCCTTATCGGGATGATAAGGAACGACGGAGACATAGTTTTCCTGATCGGGGCTGAGGAACAGTGTCGGCAAGATGCCGCCATCCTCGACATAGTTGTCGACACTGCCATCGATCTCGACAGTCGTATAAACCAGCTTGTACGTACCGTTCTTTTCGTACACATAGTTCGATAGCAGCGTCTTTTGGCCACATGAAATACTGTCTTTTGCTGATATTTTTATCTCAGCAAGCAATATTGTCATGGTAGCCAAGCCGCCCTGGGTAATGGACGATGCAAAGGGCGTTACCTTGTCGAGGTTTTTCATGCGTCAGCTAATCTCCTTATTGGGCCGCCAATCCCAGCTTCAAACCCACCAGCTTGCCCGGCGCGGCCTCCGTTTTTTCCGGCGCACCGGCGCTGACCCTGGCCGCCGGCGTGCCGTCCTGTTGCAGGGCGGCCAGAATCGCCGCGCTGCGCTGGGTGCCCAGCTTGCTCAAGGCGTCGGCCGCCAGCGGCTGCTTGGCTTCCAGCTGCTCGCGCAAGCCGTTGTAGAAGGCGCCCGTGTCGGCTACTTGCGGCTCGCCTTCGATCAGCTTGCCCAGGCGTTGGAATACGGGGATTTTTGCCGTCGCCGGAGCGGTGGCGCTGGCAGATGCGGCCGCTGTGGCAGGAGCGGCCGACTCCGCCGCTTTCTTCTGCTTGTCCAGCTCGGCCTTGCCGAAGCGTTCCGCGTACAGGTCGCGCAGGGCGCCCCGTATCTTGCGTTCGCCCAGGTTCAACGGTCCCGGTTCTTCGCCCGCTTCCAGCTTGATGCCGGCCTTGGCGGCGACGGCGCGGCGCACGGCCTGGGCGCGCAGGGCGGCCGCGTCCGTATCGCTGTACTGGCCAGGCACGGCCAGCTTCAGCTGTTCGCGCTTGGCGAGGATTTGCGCCACCTGCTTGAGCTTTTCCCGCTCGGGCGGCAGCAGCACGGCGCTGCCCGCGTCGAAGTCGATCGATTCGAGCTTGTCGGCGCTGATGCCGAGCAAGTTGCCCAGCGCGCGGAATGGGGCCGTGACGATTTTCGTCAGCACATTACCCACGGCTTTCCAGATCAGGGCGCCGTAGCTGAATTGCGGGTCGTTCATGTCGCCCGACACGGGCAAACCCAGGTCGATGCGCCCGTCCGAGTCCTTGAGGATGGCCAGCGCCAGTTCCAGCGGCAGCTTCAAGGCGTCCGGGCTGTCGATGCGCTCGCCCAGGGTCAGTTTGTCGAGCACGATCTGGTTGGTGCCGTCGAGCTGGCGGTTGCGCACCTTGTATTGCAAGTCCAGCGAAATCTTGCCTTCTGCCACCTTGTAGCCGGCGAACTTCATCGTGTACGGCGAAGCGGACACCATGTCGACATTCTTGAAGACGACGTTCAAGTCCGTGTTGTCGGTCGGGGCGAACGGATTTAATTGGCCACGCACGCGGGCCAGGCCGAATTCGTCGATGCGGCCATCGAGTTCGATCTGGCTGCGCGCATCGCGTTTCGTCGACAGGCCCGTGACCACGCCATTGAGTTCATAGATCTTGGCGGCGAACTGGGGCCGCAAGCTGAGGTCGGCAAAGTCCAGCTTGGCGTTTTGCAGGCGCACGCGGCGCACGCGCACGGGGAAGGCGGCGTCGGCTGCCGGCGTGGCGGAGGCCGCAGGAGCGGTGGCCGTTGCCGTGGCAGGCTCGGGAGCCTTGACCAGCAGGCGCTGGGCATTGAGGCTGCGGTCGTTTTCGATGATCAGCTGGGCGTTCGGTTCCACCACGCGCAGTTCGGGGATGTCGACAAAATCGGGCCCCACGCTGGCCGTCAGCTTGTCGGCGCGCACGCTTTTCCACGACGCAAAGCGCTTGCCATCCGTTTCATTGAGCACGAGACCGGCGATATCGACGCCGCCCACATAGCGGACCTTGGGCGCTTTCGGCGCGCCGCCGCCCGTCGTCAGGCGGCCGCTGCCGGACACTGCGCCACCCGCCAGCTTCAGTTTTACGTGCTGCGCCAGCAACGGTTGCACGGGGGCCAGGGCCAGCTGTTTCAAATTCAGCTGCGCATCGACGGCGCCCGTGCCCGGCACGAACTTGCCATTGGCCGTCAATAGGCCGCCTTCGCGCAGGCCCACGCCCAGCTCGAACGGCAGCGCCTGTTTCATCTCGTTGCTGACCTCTTGCAGCGACAAACGCGCATCCTGCACATTGACCTTGATGCCCGTGCCCGCGTCATCGAAACGGGCGCCGAACTTGCTCAGTTCTACCTTGTCTACCTTGGTGGACCAGGGCGCGGATGGCGCGTCCTTGGCAGTGTCGGCTTTGCTGGAGGCAAACACGGGCAGCTTTTGCGCAATCGCAAATTCCCCCTGGCGGTTGCGCGCCAGGTCGATCTGCGCGCCGCTGGCCGTCACGGCGCCCAGGTGCACGGTATGCGCCGCCAGGTCGATCTTGCCGTCGGTAAAGCCCAGTTGGGCCAGCTTGAACGGCGTTTGCGCGCCCCGCTGCATGGTGAGGTCGGCCAGGCCGAAATGTGCGCCGTCGATGATGGCGGCCATGCCCGATGGACCTTGCTGCAAGCCCAGTTGCAAATTCAGCTGCAGCTGTTTGGCGCTCAGCTGCAAGGCTGGCGAGACGGTTTCATCGATGGCGGATACGTCCACATTGGCCAGCGCCAGCTGTTTCAAGTCCACTTTCCACTTGCCGGGCTTGGCTGGTGCGGCGGGCGTGGCGGCGGCAGATGCTGCTGGTGCGGGATTGCCGGGCAGCATCAGGTTCGCCACGTCGATCTCGCCCTTGCTGTCGCGGCGCACGGCGACCTTGCCGCCGACCAGGTTGACCTTGTCGACCGTGACGCTCTGGCGCGCCAGATCCACGTTCACGCCGGCGATACCCAAAGTATTAAGCGACGTAAAGGCGTCGCTCTTGCCACTTTGTACCAGCGCCAGGTTGCGCAAGGCGAGGCCCGCGCCTTTGACGGTCGCTTCCAGCTTGCCGTCCGCATAGGAAAAGGCGTAGGGCAGGCGCGCCGACAGCTTGCCGCTGGCGACAGTCGCGCGCGTATAGGCTTTCAAATACGCGGCCAGGCCGGGCAGGGAAGCGTCGTTCAGTATCAGTTCGCCTTCGCCGCGGATCGGGCTCAGCGAGGCCGTGCCGCGCCAGTGCAGCTTGCCGCCGCGCGCCGCATCGGCGCTCAGGCTGTAGCTGCCGTTGGCGTCGGGCAGGGTGGAAATATTATCGAGCGTAAAGTTGATCGGCGTGAAGTTGTCCGCATAACCGGCCTTCTGGTCTTGCCAGTCCATTTTGCCTTGTTCCAGCGCAAAGTGGGCGATGACGAGGCGCGGCATGCCGCCTTCGCTCTTTTCCGGATGGTTGCGTTGCCAGGTGGCCAGCACTTCGGCCAGGTTGAACTTGCCGTCCGGCGTGATCGTCAGCTGCGCTTGCGGCGCCGTGATGCGGATTTCCGCGAGGCTCCAGGCGCGGCGCACGATGGATTTCCATTCCAGCTGCACGGCCAGGGCGCCGATGGATAGCAGCGGTGCATTGTTTGCGCTGGCCGCTTCCTTGAAAGCAATCTTGTCCGCTTCCAGGCGCAGGGTAAACGGGTTGAAGCGCACGTCGGCGATGCTGGCCTGGCGCGCGAGTTCTTTTTCTGCAAATTTGGGTAACTGGTTTTTGATGACGTAGGGCACCAGCCAGAAGCCGGCCGCGCTGTAGGCGGCCAGGGCGCAGCTCGTGCCCAGGGCCCAGCGCTGCCAGCGTTTCCAGCGAAATGTTTTCGTCTGCACGCTTTTGTTGTCGATTGTGTTCACGAACTTACCTTTTAGTATCTTGTTAGGCGGCACGTCTTGCGCGCCGTGACTGTCAGTATGCCTCTTTGCGGCCTCGTCTGCAAAATCCAAACGTGTTCAAGTGATAACAGGCGCCAGAGGGAGCTAGTTTCTCCTGTAAAACTCACACAAACTCACCTTTTCTTGATAATGATTCTCATTATCGGTATCATGTTCGCTAACCGTAAGTTTCCGCTTATCCCCATTTTCCAATTGAAAGCCCGACGCCATGCCTGTTGCCACTCCCCGCACCCGTTTACTTCCAGTGGCGGCAGCCCTGTCACTGGCCTTCGCTTCCCACGCCGCGCTGGCGGCAAATGCGGCCAGCGGCCAGGACGAGCCGACGGCTGGCGATGAGAAAGTCATGCAAGCCGTGCAGGTGACGGGCGCCCGCGCGCAAGGCCTGGTGCCGCTCACCACGGAGGCGGGCAGCTTTCGGGGCGCCAGCATCATGGACGTGCCGTCGACCGTCAACGTGATCACGCGCGAATTGCTGGAGCAGCAAGCCGTATCCGGCCTGTACGACGCCGTGCGCAATACGGCCGGCGTGACGCGCCAGCAAAACGGGGGCGAGACGTGGGATCAGCTGGTGATACGCGGCATCGCCGTGGAAAACCGCACGAATTACCGCCTCAACGGCTCGCTGCCCATCATGAACTTCTCGCAAGTGCCCATGGAAAACAAGGAAAGGGTGGAAGTGCTGAAGGGCGCCTCGGCCCTGTACTACGGCTTTACGTCGCCGGCCGGCGTCGTCAACTTCGTTACCAAGCGTGCCGGCAGCCAGCCCGTCACCGGCATGGGCCTGAGCGTCGACGACCGCGGCAGTGCCGTGGCGAATGTCGACGTGGCCCGCCGCTTTGGCGCGCAGCAGGAATTCGGCGTGCGCGTCAATGCGGCCGGCGGCACTTTGGGTTCCTACCTCGATCATGTCGGCAATGGCAACCGCCGCTTCCTTTCCACTGCGCTCGACTGGAGAGTCACGAACAAATTGCTGCTCAAGGCCGACCTCGAGTACGAGCGCCGCAGGGTGACGGAGCAGGCGGGCATCGCCTTGCCCACGGCTGTCAAAGGCGTGATCAGCTTGCCGCGCGCCGTCGATCCGCGCAAGCTGATCGGCCCGGACTGGTCGAATTTCGAAGCGCAAACAAAAAATGCGCAATTGCGCGCCGATTACGCCATCGCCGATGGCTGGGCCTTGACGGTGGAGGCGGGCCACGCGGAAACGGCACGCGACCGCCGCCTGGCGATCTTCCGCCTGAACAACGCGGCCGCGCTGGCCACGGGCGCGGGCCGCATCACGGGCAATATCCAGCACAGCGTGATGACGTCGGACTTGCTGCGCGCGGAACTGGCCGGCAATTTCAACACGGGTTCCATCGCTCACGAACTGACCCTGGGCGCCTCGCGCACGGACAAATCGCAAGATCCGATTTATCAGAGCAATTACACGATCGCCTCGCAAAACCTGTACAACCCAGTGCCCGTGACGACTGTCGTGTTCGGCCCCAAGCCAACGGCGCCGACGACGGCCGGGCTCGACACGCGCGACACGGGTTTGTATGCGCTCGACCGCATGGTTTTCAGCCCGCAATGGCAAAGCGTCATCGGCGTGCGCCGCAGCAGCTATCAAAGCGACCAGGGCGCCAGCCACTACGACGTCAGCAAGACGACGCCGATGGCCTCATTGATCTACAAGGCCACGCCCGAGCTGTCGTTCTACGCATCCACGGCGCGGGGGCTGGAAGAGGGTGAAACGGGCCCGACGGGCACGGTCAACCAGGGCGTCAAGATGGCGCCTGGCGTGAGTAAACAAAAGGAACTGGGCGCGCGCTGGCTGACCTCTGGCGGCACCTTGCTGTCTGCGGCCCTGTTCGACATCACGCGCCCCGGCTATTACACGAATACCAGCAATGTGTTCACGTCGGACGGCGAACAGCGCTACCGTGGCCTGGAACTGTCGACCCAGGGCAAGCTGACGCGGCAGTTGTCGTGGCAGACGTCGGCCCAGCTGCTCGACCCCAAGTTTGCCAACATCAACGCGGATTACAACGGCAAGGCGCCGGAGAACGCGTCGAAACGCACGGCCAGCGTCTTCCTCGCCTACGCGTTTGACACCGTGCCGGGCCTGTCCGTCAACGGCGGCGCGTATTACTACAGCGCCCGTCCCGTCAACGACCTGAACCAGGCCTTCCTCGGCGGCGTGAGCCTGTTCAGCGCGGGCGCCCGCTATGCGAGCCGCGTGATGGACAAGGCCGTCGTGTGGCAGCTGAACGTGGAAAATGCAGCCGACAAGCGCTACTGGGCCGGCGCCGGCACGCGTTTGGCGTCCGGTGCGCCGCGCGCCATCAAGCTGTCGATGAAGGTCGACCTGTAAAACCTGAGCTGTGAAGGCTTGACCTGCGGGCTTGGCTGGCGGCAGGGCGGCGGCTATAATGCCTTCATGCCAATTAGTCAACGTCGTGCCGTCGTCGTGCTGTGGATCGCGTGTCTCGCCATCTTCATGGCGGCGCTCGCCCCGACCTTGTCGCGCGCGTTCACCGTGGCCAGCGGCAGGGCCGTGCCCAGCTTCGAGATCTGTTCGGTAGCGGGCGGCATGAACATGCTGCCCGCTACCTTGTCCAAGGATGGGTCCGACACCCCGACGGGTGGCATGCGCGTGGGCGATTGCCCTTGTTGCAGCATGCATGCGGCCACCCTCGACTTTCCCCCCGCGACCCTGGTGCGCGCTTCCGGCGAGCTGATCACGGGCTTGCTGCCCGTGCTGTTCTACCAGTCCGCCACCCCGCTGTTTGCCTGGACGCCCGTCCAGCCCCGCGGACCGCCTGCCGCTTTCTGATTCCTCGCACCTTGTGAACGTCCACGTTGCGCCACGCCGCGCTGGCGGCCGTTCGTCTTGCCTATCCGACAGAAAGCAGCACCATGAAACATTTTTCCTTATTGATTTCCCTCGCCATCGCCATGCCCGCCGTGGCGCAAAGCCGCAGCGACGCCGGCATGCCCGTCCTGCCTGAAGTGAAAGTTATCGTCACGGGCGTCAGGGACGCTTACCGGCCCACCGCCGACGCGGCCTTGATGCTCACCAGCACGCCCGGCTACAGCGTGGCTGCCGGTGGCGGCGTGTCCGGCTTGCCGGTGGTCAATGGCTTTGCCGATGACCGGCTGAAAATACGCATCGACGGCATGGAATTGACGTCGGCCTGCGCCAATCACATGAATGCGCCGCTGTCGTACATCGATCCGCAGCAAGTGCAGCGCATCCGCCTGATCGCGGGCGTGACACCCGTCAGCGCGGGCGGCGACAGCATAGGCGGCACCATCGAAGTGCAGTCGAACGCGCCCGTGTTCGCCCAGCCCGGCGCGGGCCTGCTCACGCAAGGCAGCTTTGCCATGTCGGGACGCAGCGTCAACAACAGCGTGGCGACCAGCGCGAACGCGTCGGCCGCCAGCGACAGCCTGAGCGTCGGCTACAGCGGGGCCTATACGCGCGGTCACAGCTATGAAGATGGCCACGGCAACAAAGTGCTGGCCAGCATGTTTGAAAGCATCAACCAGTCCATCGTGCTGGCGGCGAAGCGCGATGGCCAGCAGCTGACCCTGCGTGCCGGCGTGCAGCACATCCCGTACCAGGGTTTTCCCAACCAGTATATGGACATGACGGACAACCACGGCCAGTTCGCCAACCTGGCCTACCAGGGCACATTTGCCTGGGGCGTGCTCGATGCGCGTGCCTACTGGCAGCAGACGGACCATGAAATGGGTTTCTTTACCCCCGAGCGCAAAGGTTCGATGCCGATGATCACGCACGGGCGCAACACGGGCTATGCGCTGATGGCCAGCTTGCCCATGAGCGCGGGCGAGTTGCGCCTGGGCCAGGAGTGGCATGGCTTCCGCCTTGACGATTACTGGCCGGCCGTGCCCGGTTCCATGATGATGGGGCCGCGCACCTATCTGAACATCAACGACGGCAAGCGCGACCGCACCGTGCTGTTTGGCGAACTGGAAACGCGCCACGATGCGCGCTGGACGAGCGTGCTGGGCTTGCGCGGCGAATCCGTGCGCATGGATACGGGCGACGTGCAATCGTACGGCACCAACATGATGAACATGCCGGACGTGATGGCCGCCAGGGCTTTCAATGCGCGCAGCCGCAGCCAGCGCGACACGAATATCGATGCCTCGGCGCAAGCGACCTTCACGCTAGACGCGGCCAGCAGCTATGAATTCGCGCTGGCGCGCAAGGTGCGTTCGCCCAACCTGTACGAGCGCTACTCGTGGGGGCGCGGCTCGATGGCCATGACCATGACCAACTGGTTTGGCGATGGCAACGGCTATGTGGGCAGTATCGACCTCAAGCCCGAGACGGCTTACACGGCGGCGCTCACGGCCGACTGGCATGGTGGCGGCGAGGAGGGCTGGTTCGTGCGCCTCAACCCATATTACAGCAAGGTCGTCAATTACATCGACGTCGACGTGCTGTCATCTTTCCACCCGTACATGAAAATGGGTGCAAACGGCAATTTGCTGCGCTTTGCCAACCACGACGCCAAGCTGTACGGCGCCAATCTGGCGTGGCAGTTGCCGCTGGCCAGTAGCGCCCGCTGGGGCAGTTTCATGACGACAGGCAACGCCGCATACACGCGGGGCAAGCGCAGCGATGGCGGCGACCTGTACCGCATGATGCCGTTCAACGCCTTGCTGGCCGTCGAGCACAAGCTGGGCGCCTGGAGCAACCGCATCGAAACGAAGATCGTGGCCCGCAAGGACAAGGTCGACGCGCGCCGCTTCGAACCGGAAACAGGCGGCTACGCGCTCGTCAACCTGCGCAGCAGCGTGGCGCTGGGCAAGATGGCCAGCCTGAGTGCCGGCGTGAGCAACCTGTTCAACCGCGCGTATGCGGATCCGCTGGGCGGCGTGTATTTATCGGGCTTGAAGGCGTACGGCGGCGCGCTGCAAGCGTTGCCGGCCGAGGGCAGGTCGATTGATCTGGGGCTGCAGCTGAAGTTCTAAGGCGGGCAATCAGCGGGCGCCTTCCTGCGCCGATGCGGAGGGACGGTGCCTGCTGGCATTGCCGCATCGGCGAGCGCGAGGTGTTCGTGACAATGTGGGTATGCTTTTTTCAGCGTTATTCGCAGGCTATCCGGCACAGCGCCATCAATTTCCAGCACCGCTCTTTTTTCGCCGCGACCCCGTCAGCACGCGCAGCGCGGTGGCGATCGGCACCTTGTTCTTGGCGAGGTAGGCGGCGGCCGTGGCCGTGTCGAGCATTTCCTGGAAAATAATGCCGACTTCGACCTTTTGGGCCGTCAAGTCGTCCTGCCTCGCGCAGTCGAGGATATCCATATTCGTCGCAGTGACTTTGTCGTTCTTGGAGCGCATTTTTGCCTCGGTAGAAAAGAGAAAAAATGTCTCCTTTTATTTGCCTTTAAGATAACTTATTTTTGTGACTTTGTGGAAATTTTTCTTTAATCGATAGTGCATTGAGGAATTAAATTTATCTATCGTCAGAGATAGGGCATCGGTTCCGGTATTGCTTGACGGAACATTTGGCTGCATAGTGGGAACTGCAATCAAACGGCGGTTACCTGATGAGGCCAAAAAAATATGACAAGTAATGCCAAACTGGCCGTCCTGATCGATGCGGACAATGCCCAGGCGTCGATCATCAAGGAGTTGCTGACGGAGGTATCGACTTTTGGTACCGCATCGGTGAAGCGTGCTTATGGAGACTGGACGACACCCAATTTGAAGGGCTGGAAGGAAATCCTGCATTTGATGGCCATTCAGCCGATCCAGCAGTTCAGTTATACGACAGGGAAAAATTCGACGGATTCATCGCTGATCATCGACGCCATGGATTTGCTGCACTCGGAAAAGCTGGACGGCTTTTGCCTTGTATCGTCCGACAGTGATTTCACGCGCCTTGCAACGCGGATTCGCGAATCAGGACTGGCTGTGTATGGTTTTGGTGAAAGAAAGACGCCGCCAGCCTTTGTCGCCGCCTGTGACAAGTTTGTTTATACGGAGATCTTGCGGCCGGTAACACCGCCTCCTTTGGCAGAAAAGCAGCAAAAACCGTTACATGGGCTGGCCCCTGTCTCCCTCGACGCGGATACGCGGGAAGTGCTGCGCAAGGCGATTATCGCCGCAGCGCGCGATGACGGTTTTGCCTCCTTGAGTGGCGTCGGCAGTCTGATCCTGAAAAATAACCCGGCCTTCGATCCGCGCCACTATGGCTGCCAGAAATTGAGTGAGCTGGTGCGCCGCCTTCCTTTCGTTGAAGTCAAAGAAGTTCAAAGCGAAAAGAATCCTGCCATGCATCTGTACATTAAATTGAAATAGGGAAGCAGCCGGGCCATCATGACACATGATCCCCCGTCACCCATTGCCTGATCAACCATCGTTTGCCAGCGGCGCCCGCATGCGGTCTAATCATGGTTTGTTCCTTCTCGAGGTTGACATGCTGCCCACTTCCGCCATCGTCGCGCTGCGCGAAAAATTTCCCCTGATTACAGAACTGATGGCCTTGCAGCCCTTGAGCTGGTTCAATCCCGGCATTGCGCCGGCGGCCGAGGGCCTGAAAGACGCAGGCTTGACGGCTGATGATGTGGCGCAGGCCAGCGCGCGCCTGGAACGTTTTGCGCCCTACCTGGCCAGGGCTTTCCCGGAAACGCAGGCCAGCGGCGGCGTCATCGAGTCGCCCGTCGTGCCGTTGCCGGCCATGCAGGCGGCACCAGGTTTGGCGTTAGACATGACAAGCGGTCAGCTGTGGCTCAAGCAGGATAGCCATCTGCCGATTTCCGGCTCGATCAAGGCGCGCGGCGGCATCTATGAAGTGCTGAAACACGCGGAAATGCTGGCGCTGGACGCCGGCTTGCTGAAGGAGGGCGATGATTACAGCCTGCTGGCCAGCGACGCCGTACGGGCGTTTTTCGGCCAGTATGCGATCGCCGTCGGCTCCACGGGCAACCTGGGTTTGTCGATCGGCATCATGAGCGCGCGCCTTGGCTTTCGCGCCACCGTGCACATGTCGGCCGATGCGCGGCAATGGAAGAAGGACAAATTGCGCAGCCACGGCGTCACCGTCGTCGAGTACGCGACCGACTACAGTGTGGCCGTGGAAGCGGGGCGCAAGCAGGCGGAAAACGATCCCACCTGCCACTTCGTCGACGATGAAAACTCGTATGACCTGTTTCTCGGCTACGCGGTGGCGGGCGAACGCCTGAAGGCCCAGTTCGCCGCAAAGAACGTCACGGTCGATGCGCAGCACCCCTTGTTCGTGTACTTGCCGTGCGGCGTGGGCGGCGGCCCCGGCGGCGTGGCCTTTGGCTTGAAGCTGGCCTTTGGCGACGATGTCCACTGCATCTTCGTCGAGCCGACCCATTCGCCATGCATGCTGCTGGGTGTGTACACGGGCTTGCATGATGGGATCAGCGTGCAGGAGATCGGCATCGACAACCTCACGGCCGCCGATGGTCTGGCCGTGGGTCGCCCGTCGGGCTTCGTCGGACGCGCCATGCAAAGGCTGATCGACGGTTACGCCACCGTCACGGATGAAGAACTGTACCGCTTGCTGGCGACGCTGGAGCAGACGGAGCAGCTGCGCCTGGAACCCTCGGCCGTGGCCGGTTTCGCGGGCATTCCTGCCGTGCTGGCCGCGCCGCAATACCGGCGGCACCTGGAAACGGCCACGCACCTGGTGTGGGGCACGGGCGGCAGCATGGTGCCGGAGCAGGAAATGGCCGCTTACGTGGCGCGCGGCCGCGCCTTGCTGGCGGCTGGCGCCGCTTGATGCCGCCCGGCGCGGCGCGCATGGCGACGCTGACGGCCAGCCAGTTCGCCAACCTGCACACGTTTCTCGTGGCGGCGCGCCATGCCAGCTTCGCATTGGCCGCGCAGGAACTGGCGCTCACGCCCAGCGCCGTCAGCCACCGCATTGCGCGGCTGGAAGCGAGCCTGGGCATGCGCTTGTTCGAGCGTCTGACGCGACAGGTAAAACTGACACAGGACGGCGAGCGCATCTTCGCCGCTCTGCAAATCGGCTGGGATGGCTTGCGTGCGGCGCTGTCCGGCGGCGATGCGCTCACGGGCAGCATCACCGTGCATGCGCGCCCGTCCATCGCCCAATGCTGGCTCGTGCCGCGCCTGGCGGGATTCGCCGCGCAGTATCCGGACGTGTCGATTGATTTGCGTGTGGGGAACGACGCCGTCGACTTTCGCGCGGGACAGGTCGACCTGGCCTTGCATTACGGCGACGGCAACTTTCCCGGCCTGGCATCGCGCAAGCTGATGGGCGAATGGCTGGCGCCCGTCTGCAGTCCGGACTATGCGCGCGACCATGGCTTGCTTGATATGCCGCAACACTTGCGCGACGCGACGGTGCTGCACGACACCCTGGCCTGGCCCGCCTGCGCGCCCGATGCCGAGTGGCGGCTGTGGCTGAACTTGCAGGCGCCCGAGGTGACCTTGCCCGCGCGCAACCTGCGTTTCGACCGCGCCGACCTGTGCGCGCAGGCGGCCATCCACCACGCGGGCGTGGCCATGGGCAGGCGCCAGCTGGTGCAGCTGTGGCTAGATAGCGGCCAGCTGATCCTGCCGTTTGGCGGCTTTGCCTTGCCCAGCCCGCAGGCGTATTACCTCGTGCACAGCGGACGCGCCGCGCTGCCGGCAAGAGTGCAGGCCTTGTTTGATTGGCTGCTGGGGCAGGCGATTTGATACACTGCGCGCCTTGTTCAAGAAAGCGCACGAAGGAAGCACCATGCACGCATCATCCCCACTGACCCCCACGCCGCCACAGGAATTGCGCACGACTGCGCTCGCCTGCCTGCTCGAGCCGGACCCGGCAACGAAGGTGGCGATGGTGGCGGCCATGGCCGAGGCACAGCTTGCGCTCGATGCGCAAGCGACTTTGGCGCCGACCGGCACCGTGCCGGGCCGTCCCGAACGGCCGGAGCTGGTGCCGCCGCGGCTGGTGGGGCGGCGGTCGATGATCACGCCGGAAGGGCGCGCCATGCTCGTGCACGCGCTCGCGCACATCGAGTTCAATGCCATGAATCTGGCGCTCGACGCGCTGTGGCGCTTCCCGGATTTGCCCTTTGACTACTACACGGACTGGCTGCGCGTGGCGAAAGAGGAGGCCACGCACTTTGCCATGCTGCAGGCGCACCTGCAGGTGCTGGGCCACACGTATGGCGATTTTCCCGGCCACGACAGCCTGTGGGAAATGGTCGACAAGACGCGCGGCGACGTGCTGGCGCGCATGGCGCTCGTGCCGCGCACCCTGGAAGCGCGGGGGCTCGATGCGATTCCGCCGCTGCGCGCCAAACTGGCGCAGGCGGGCGACATGGCAGCTGCCGCCATCCTCGACATCATCCTGCGCGATGAAGTGGGGCACGTGGAAATCGGCAACCGCTGGTATGGCTACCTATGCGATCAAAGGGGCCTGGAATTGCGCGCCACCTATGCCGAGCTGGCGCTGCGCTACGAAGCCCCGACCCTGCGCGGCCCGTTCAACCTGGAAGCGCGGCGCCGGGCGGGGTTTTCGGAGCTGGAACTGTCCGATCTGCCCGCCTGACCATGCTTACGGATGGGCCGTGATGCTGATGTGCCAGTGGCTCAGGTGTCCCGCCTCGATGTGCACTTTTGTCGGCTTGGTCCAGGCGCCAGCGCCGGGGATATGGTCGGTAGTGGCGGCGGAAAAACGCCCATCGACGAGGGCCCGCTTGATGAAACTGGGGCCGATGTAGATCACGCGCGTACTGGCCTGCGCCGCTTCCAGGGCCAGCACAGCCCGGTTTGCCGCGATCCACGCCAGCAGGGCTGCCAGTTTCGGCTTTTGCGCGGGGTTGGCCACCACTTCCGCCTTGGCGGCATTGATCAGATTTTGAATGGCTGCGCCATAGTTCTGGCCGCCCAGCGCGTCCGTGTAGCCACCCGCGCCGTCCGCGTAGCGCAAGTCGATCTGCTGGCCGTCGCTGTGGCCGCTGTGGCCGAGGATGGAGCGGCCAGTCGCCGTCTGCGTCACGTGCTGGCCGCTGATGTCGTCGAAACGGTAAGCCTTGCCCGCCAGCCAGGCGATGGCCAGGCGCGTGGCCCACGAATCGCCGCCAGCATCGCGCGTGCCGTAGCGCCGCGCCGCCAGCGTCGCCTCGTTGTTGGCCAGGTACAGAGGAATGTAGGCCGTGTCGCCCTTGAACTCCACTTGCCCCCCTTCGGCGGGGTCGGAGCTGGCATCGACGTTGTCGACGCTGCCCTTCAGGCGCACCGTGACGACCGCCTTCTTGTCGAGTTTGGCGCCGGCAAAGGCAGGCAGCACCAGGCCGGGAAATTTTACGGTGCCGGCAGTCTTGGTATTAGTCTGGGACAATAAATTCTCCGTGCTGAAGGCGGGAGTGCCGCCGCCCGACGATATGCCGATGTTGATTTCCGTAATCTTTGCCGTCGCCGGCGTGTAGTGCAATTCCAGCGGCAGCGTATGCGTGGCCGTGGCCGTTCCTTGCGACACGGATACATACGGCCCCGCCAAATTGCCCGTCAGCTTGATCGGCTGCAGCACGGGGCGGGCGGCCTGGTTCGGCGAGCTGAACTTCGCCTGCGTCACCTTCAAACCCTTGCACGCGAGACTCAGCTCCACCGTCGTCACGGTGGCCAGGGCGCTGTCGCCGATATTCGTGGCGCTGACGTTGCCGCCCAGGCTCAACGCTCCAGTCCGGGTCTGCTTGCTGACGTCGACGCACTCCGTCCTGACGATGGTGCCTTGCGTGAAGTGCGTCTGGTTGACGGCGCCCGTGGCGGCCTGGCTGACGCCGGGCAGCCCCGTCACGGCATACGACCAGGTATCGTTGTACTGGCTTTGCGCCGTCGTGTAGGTGGGATACTCGGCCGTGCTGACGGTGATTTTCACGCCCACGTTTTTCGTGTCCTTGGGCACCGTGAAGGCGATGGACGAGGTGATGGTCTGGTTTTGCGCGGCGGCAATGGCCGTGAACGTCTTGCTGCCCTCGTCATCCTGCGGCGTGGCGTCGCCCTCGGCGCGGGAGCTGATGGGCAGGTCGCGCGCAGGCGGCCCGGCGCCATCTTGCGTGACGCTGCCGGCCGCATAGGTCTGCGCCCCGACGCGCAAGGCCAGGCTTGCTGCATACGGATAGACGATGTCGACATTGACGTTGCTGCTGTTCTCAAAAACGACGGCACTGACGCTGACCACGTTCGGGTGGACCAGGTCGTTCAAGGTCAGCTGGTAGGTATCGGGCAGTACGCCGTCGAAGTGGAAGGCGCCCGTGGCGTCGACCACGGCCACCTGGCGCTGGTGGTTGTTGTAGCCGGCCAATAGCATTTTCTTGCCGGCCAGTCCCGTGGCATTGCCGCCCGCTGGCGTGCGCAGTTGTCCTTGCAGCACGATGCCGGATTTGATGACGATCAAGGCATAGCTGGCCGTGAACTCGCCATCCTGCGAGACGAAATTGAGGTTCAGGTCGTAGCTGCCGTTGGGCAAGGATGCCAGCAGTTGCTGCATGGCCGTGGCGCCGATGCTGAAGGTGCCGCTGGCCGCATCGAACGTCCAGTAGGTCTTGAGGCTGATGGCCACGTCATTCGGGCCGGACAGCAGACCGTCGCTGTCATCCTGCAAGGCCATGGGGACCGCATCGACGAGGCGGAACGCAAGGCCGCCCGGCTGCAGGCGGTTGTTCGGCCCCAGTCCCGCGATGGCCAGCACGGGCGCGGTGGTCGGTACGCTGCCGTCGTCGCGTGGTTCCACATAGGTTTCCACGGCTGTGGGCAGAGCCGTCTGGATCAGCAGGTCCAGGGTCGTGACCTTGCCGCTCTTGCTGAGGGAAAATTGCGCGTGCTGGTCGACACCCGTGTCGCCGGGCGTGGAAAAGCGCAGGCTGCCGTCCTGCAGCAGCACGTCCGTGACGGCGCCGCTGGCCTTGACGCTGTCGGCGCCGTCGGGAAAGCCCAGTTCGGCCAGCGGCAGCACGACCACTTGCGCGGGCCGCACGGGGTCGAGGACGATGCCGTCGCTGGTGCTGAAGGTCCACGTCAGGCCCGTGCTCTGGAAGGCGATGCTGCGCTCGATGCGCACGGTGATGGTGTCGGCGGGCGTGACGGTGGCGCCCGCGCCGATGCTGCCGGCCAGCACGTCGCCATCGATGATGGTGCTGCCTGCAGGCGCGCTGGCCAGCACGGCTTGCACGTTGACGGCCGCTTCGCTGCCATTGTTGCGGATGTGCGCGCGGTAGGTGTAGTCCCAGGCCGTGCGGTTGACGCGCTGCTCGGCCACTTTTTCCAGCAAGGTCACTTCCAGGTCGCCGGCGGCCTGGGTGGTGCCGCTGGTGGTCGCGGCGGCGGCCAGCATGACCTTTGGCGCGGCCGGCTGCGTGGGATCGTTCGGCCCGCCGCAGGCGCACAGGCTCAGAGCCAGCCCCGTGGCCAGCGCGGCGCCCGCCAGCTGCCGGCGCCGCAGGCAGGCCATGGCCAGCATGCCCGCCAGCAGCAGCCATGGCGTGGACGGCAGGGCGACGGCGGCCGGCTGCGTGATGCCCGCCTCGAGCTCGATGAAGGAGGCGGGGTCGAGGATGGAAAACGGCTGGGCGCCGGGGCTGCCCGCGCCCAGGTAATCGAAGGTGACGGAAAAGCCCGTGAGCGTGGCGCCGGGGACGATGCCGCCGACCAGTGCCAGCGCGTCGAGGTAGCCGCTGGCGGGAATGGCGGGATCGGGCTGCACCACCAGCACGTCCCAGCCTGGTAGCGTGAAGCCGCTCTGCAGGTTGGCGTACTGGCCCACGCTGAAGAACAAGGTGAATTCCTCGATGGGCACGGCCAAGGTGGTGTTGCTGACCGTATAGTCGTAGCGCCACTGCGTGCCGCCCAGCGATGTTGCCGTGTAGCCGATGCTGGCGGCGTGCGCGGCGGACATTGCGCACAGCAGCAGCGCCAGCAGCGCCTGTTTGATAAAGCTCATGATCGTTCCCCCATAGACTGGCGCCAAGCGTGCCCAGGCAGGAGGTCAAGCAGGAAGCGTTCCTGTATCAATTGTGCTGTAAAAACAAGGACTTGGAGGAAATGGGACGGAGCAGGTGTCAAATTTTCCGACACGGCACGTTATGGCTGAGCGCTGTCAGCGCTGTCCTACCCATCTTGTCGAAACTGTCTGATTGTATGCCTTGCGGAAACACGCGATGATCGTGTTCATGCTGCAACAGCCAACCAGTCCGACGGAGTATGCGATGCAAAAGCCAGACCAGTCCATCCACGTCAACAAGCCATTCCTGCTGATCTGCCTGTTTACGTTCTCGACTCTGGCCGCCACCTTGATGAATACGGGCGAGGCGCAGCCGGACGATGCCGTGCCGGCACCCGTGGCGCGCGATGCTGGCCACGGCGCCTTGCCCGTCTGCAGCAGCGACGCCCTTACGTTGTCGGCCCAGTGCCAGCCCCAGCCGGCGCGCCAGGCTTGACCGCCGGTTTGTTGCCGGCCTGCGCCTGCAGCCGCTGCCGCAGCAAGGCAAGCACGGCCGCTTCTTCCGGCGCCAGCGCCTGCAAATCGTCCTGCATCCGCTGCCGCGCCCGCGCCCGCATGCCTTCCAGCAGACTTCCATCGAGATACGATTCCAGCACGGCCGGGTGCACATAGCACTTGCGGCATATCGTCGGCGTGTTGCCCAGCTTCTTAGCCACGGACTCGATTGCCTGCACGATGTTTTTCTTCGCTTGCGCATCGGAAGCGACCTGTTCGAACGCCTGCAGGGCCAGCGCGGCCAGCAGGGTGCCGGACCAGGTGCGGAAATCCTTGGCCGTGTAGTCTTCGCCCGTTACCTCGCGCAGATAATCGTTGACGTCGCCTGAATCGACGCCGTGGCGCACGCCATCCTCATCGACATATTGAAACAGTTCCTGTCCCGGCAGTTCGCGCATGCGCTGCAGCACCCTGGCCAGGCGCCGGTCGCTCAGGCGGATATCGTGGCGCACGCCGCTCTTGCCCTTGAAGTGAAAGGCCACGGCGCTGCCGTCGACCTGCACGTGGCGCGTGCGCAGAGTGGTCAGGCCGAATGATTTGTTCGTGCGCGCATATTCTTCGTTGCCGATGCGCATCATCGTCAATTCCAGCAAGTGCACGATGGTGGCCAGCACTTTTTCACGGGGCAAGCCGGGCAACTGCATGCCGCGCGCGACGGCGGCGCGGATGGCGGGCAGGGCGCGGCCAAAGCTGAGCATGCGTTCATATTTCACATCATCACGTACCTGGCGCCAGCGCGCATGGTAGCGGTACTGCTTGCGGCCCCGCGCATCGCGCCCCGTCGCCTGCAAATGGCCATTCGCGTGCGGGCAGATCCACACGTTCGTCCAGGCCGGCGGAATGGCCAGCGCCTTGATGCGCGCCAGGGTGGCGGCATCGCGCACGATCTGGCCATCTGCGTCGCGGTAGCGGAACTTGCCTGACTTGCCAAGGCGGGCGATGCCGCTTTGATGGTCGCCCGTGTAGCGCAGTCCGGCGGCGCGGGCCGTGGTGGTGGCGGATATTTCCATGGATATAGCGTACCTTGTACGCCGCGCACCTGCCGCGCCGTTATGCTAAGGTGCGCATTCGTAACGCCGTGCGCGGCAGACAGGAGCAGCAGATGTTTGGCAGAAAAAAGAATCTGGAAGAAGACCACGCCCCCCAGGCCGACAAGCAGTATGAAAAGAAATACACGGATGACAGCTTCTGGGACAAGGTCGTCAAGTTCGCCAAGACGGCGGGACGCGAAGTCATCGAGAAAGCCCTGTGGCTGTACTACGCGGCCCAGCAGCCGAACACCCCGTTGTGGGCCAAGACGGCCATCTATGGCGCGCTCGGCTATTTCATTTCGCCCATCGATGCGATTCCCGACATCACGCCCGTGGTCGGCTATGCGGATGACCTGGCCGTGCTGGCGGCGGCCGTTGCCACGGTCGCCACCTACATCACGGCCGAGGTCAAGGAACGGGCCGCCGAGAAATTGCGCGGCTGGTTCGGCGCCTAGCTTGCTAGAGCGGGCTGGCCCGGTTGGCCTTTAACGGCGTTGCGGTACTTGGCCCTGGCCTCGGCCTTCTTGACCGCCTCGTTGGCGATGTTCTGTGCCTTGATGCGGGCTTTTTCACTCTTGCTGCGCTGCTGCGCCACGTCCTTGTTGCCGATGCGGTTTGTCATGCCGGTCTCCTTGTTGAGTGTCAAATCTGACCAGCACAGCATACGTTCTTGCCCGGGCGCCACCGTGCGCCCGCTCACACAAGCGGCATGCCTACCGCGCTTGCGCGCCGCTGCCGCCATGGGCCAGCAGGCGCAGCACGACTTCTTTCTGGAATGAACGGAACTCCTTGTCGGCGCTGACGTTGGCGAAGGCCAGCACGGCTGTCTTGCTGGCCCGGTCGACACAGACGACGGACGCGGCGCCCGGGTCGCCGCCGCTGTGCGTGGCCAGCGGCCTGCCGTTGACGTCGCGCAGCAGCCACACCAAAGCCTGGCGCACGGATGAATCGGCAGGCACGACGGGGGCCGCTTGCGGGGCAAAAAATAATTGCAGGGTGGAATCTTGCAGGTAGCGGTGGCCATCGACCCGGCCGCCATTGCTGAAGATGGCCAGGAAACGGGCAAAGTCATGCGCCGAGCTGCGCAGCAGGCCGGCCGGCCAGTCCGGATAGCCGACAGGCGGCAGCGCTTGCAGGCCCGGTTCCTTGTGCGCATACGGCTGGGCAACGACGGTGCGCCGCGGCAAGCCGGCCAGATTCCACGCTGTGCTGTCCATACCCAGCGGTTCGAACAGATGCTCGTGCGTAAAGGCGTCGAGGCCATCGGGGTTCAAACGGCCCACCAGATAGCCGAGCAGGGCGATGCCGACATTGCTGTAGCGCCATTCCGTGCCGGGCCGGGCCGCAAACGACACGTCTGCGTCATACCAGGCGCCGCCGCGCGACAGGTAACCCTTGACGAAGTCGCGCAGCGGTAATCGCGGGTCGCCCTGGACGGTAAACGTCGTCGTCTTTTCGTACACGGCGTCGGAAATGCCCGAGGTGTGGCTGAGCAAATGGCGAAAGGTGATGGGCACATCGGGAAACTTCGGATGCATGAGCGGGAAGTCCAGGTAGGCCGCCACCTTGTCGTCGAGCTGGAAGGCGCCTTGTTCCAGCAGCATCATGACGGCCGTGGCCGTGACGAGCTTGCTGACGGAGGCGACATGGAACACCGTGCTGGCGTCGGCCTTCTTGCCGGCCTGGATGTCGGCCCAGCCATAGCCGCGCGCGAAAATCGTTTGCTCGCCGCGCACCACGGCCACGCTCATGCCCGGCGTTTCCGTGCGGGCCAGGCCATCGCGCATGAAGCCGTCAAAGGCCGTTTCCCACGCCAGTCTGGCCGGATCGGTGGCGCAGCCCGTTTGCAGCAGGGCCATCGAGACGCCCAGTCCCAGCACGCTTCTTCGTTTCATTGCTTCTCTCTTTTGCCATTTTTAATTATCTTAACAATATTTCCGCCCAGCATAGGGGCGATTGACAAAACATTGCTTTGAAGCAGAGACAAATGGCTGCTGCCGGCGCCTATTTGCGCCAGTAGCGTTCCAGCAGCGGTTTGACCGTCAGGCCGTGGGCGACGATGGACAGGATGACGACGACCAGGGTGATGTCGGCCAGTTCGCGCGCCATGCCGTCCGCCAAGCCATGCGCGATGGCATAGCTGAGGTAATACAGCGAGCCGATGCCGCGCACGCCGAACCAGGCGGCCAGCCCGCGCAGGCGCACGCTGGTACCCGAGGCCAGCAGACCGAGCATCACGCTGGCCGGGCGCGCCACCAGCAGCAGGAACAGCGCTACGCTCCACGCCTGCCAGCTCCAGGCGGCGGCCGTGACGGCGCCGCCCAGCAGCAGCACCAGGGTCAGTTCGGACAGGCGTTCCAGATGTTCCTTGAAGACGAGGGATTCGCCGCTGACGGTCAGCGTCACGTCGCTGTCGTGCGGCTTGGCGGCGGACACGGCATGGATTTCCTCGGCCTGCAGCAAACCGTGCCGGTCTTTCGGCGCGCCGGCCAGCCGCAGTTCCGTCTGGCGCAAGGCCACGCCGGCGAAGAACACGGCCAAAAAGCCCCACGCGTGCAGCCACGTGGACACGCCGTACACGAGGGCGATCAAGCCCAAGGCCGCCAGATCGTCCAGCATCGCGTGTTTCGGCTCCTTGGCGCGCACCTGCCAGCCCAGCCAGGCCAGCAGCGCGCCGCCGGCCGCGCCCAAGGCGATGGCGCCCGCGCTGGCCCAGACCAGATCGCGCCACAGCCAGGTGATCCCGTGCGGCCCCAGCTCATGCAGGCCCAGCAAGCCCAGGCCCAGCATGACGAAGGGAAAGCCGCTGCCATCGTTCATACCCGCTTCGCTGGTCAGCATGAAGCGCAATTGCTCGCGGTCGCCCGCATGGCGCAGCTGCACGTCGGTGGCCAGCACGGGGTCGGTGGGCGCGAGGATGGCGCCCAGCAGTATGCCTGCGCCCAGGGGCAGGCCCAGCACGAGGCACGAGAAGGCCGCTACCAGGGCCACGGAAATGGCCATCGACAGCCACGCCAGGCGCAGCGACGGCAGCCAGCGCGTCAGGCTGAAGGGCACGGGCATCTTGACGCCGGCAGAAAACAGGGAGATGAGGACGGCGATTTCCGTCAGGGTTTCCAGCAGTGGCGCTTGCTGCACCAGGTCGAACGAAAACAGGCCAAGGAACATGGGCCCCAGCAGCAGGCCCACGCCCAGGTAAGCCATGGCCGAGGTCAATGGCAGGCGCGCGATGCCGTCGGCGCCCAGGCCACGCGCCAGCATCAGGCAACCGATCAGGATGAACCAGGCAGTGGTGCTCATGCGAACCATTGTAGCGGCGCGCGGGCAAGGGCAGCGCGCCGCACGGTTTTTTTATGCTTTGTGCAGCGACACGCTGTCGTTCTGCGCCTGCATGCCATGCAGCTCGATGGGGTCGTGCGTGGAGCGCAAGCGGGGCAGGCCGTGCGGATAGTGCGTGGTGATAAAGGCCAGCATCTGTTCGCGCACGATGCAGCGCAATTCGAACGCCTTGCCTGAATCGACAGCGCTGATGAGGAAACGCACGCGTACGGCCCGCTCGTTCGAATCCGTCGCCTGCACGGTGCAGACCCGGCCATCCCATTGGGATGCCGCTGCGCAGATGCGCGTCAGTTCCGCACGCAGCGGCTCGATCGGGATGCTGAAATCGAGCCACAGGAACACCGTGCCAAGGATCTCGGAGGAGGTATGCGTCCAGTTCTCGAACGGATTTTCAATGAACCACTGCAGCGGCACGATCAAACGGCGCTCGTCCCACACGCGCACGACCACGTAGGTGCCCTTGATTTCCTCGACCGTGCCCCATTCGCCATTGACGATCAGCACGTCGTCGATGCGGATCGGTTGAGAGAACGCAATTTGCAGCCCTGCAATGAAATTGCCGAGCACGGGACGGGCGGCGATACCGGCCACCAGGCCCGCCACGCCGGCCGAGGCCAGCAGGCTGGCGCCGATCTGCCGCGCACCGGGCAAGGTCAGCAGCACGAAGGACAGGCCCAGGAGGACCACGATGGCGTGCGCGCTGCGCGTCAGCACGCGGGCCTGGGTGATCCGGCGCCGCGCGCGCAGGTTGTCGGCCGCATCGACGGGATTGATCTGGGAAATCGTGATGCTGAGCGACTCGATGCATTGCATGGTCAGCCAGGTCAGCGCGATGATCAGCGCCACGCTGGCCAGGTGCGACATGGCGACCAGGCCCGGCGTGTCGTCGGGCGCGCTGGCCAGCACCATGCGCAAGCCGAAGACGATCAGGCTCAGCTGGCTGGCGCGGAAAGCCACGCGCGCGACGTTGCTGGCAAGCGGGTGGCCATTGGCCAGTCTTTTCAGCAGGCCGATGCCGGCCCGGTGCACGCCGATGGCAACCAGGGTGACGAGCAGGGCGGAAACGAGCACGGTCAGCGCCGACCGCAGCGGGCCTCCCATCAGCGAGTGGAACGTGCTGAGATCCATAGGCGAAAACTCCTTGAGATTGGTGGGGGATGTCGGAAGCGGGTATTTTACGGGCAGATGGCGTAACGGGGAGGTGCGTTGCCGAACGGATAAGACCTGCGTCAACGTGGATACTGGAACCAATTGCTGCGCTGCGCCATGTCACGTTGACGTTTCAATACGGAAAGCAAACGGGCGTCGCCGCAGTGGAAACATAGTCATACTTGCCATGCTTTTTGTTTTTGCAAAGGAAAACGATGATAGTACGATCACTCCGAATGTCCTTGCGCTTCATCCTGCCACTGGCCCTGGTGCTGGGACTGTTTGCCTATATTGTGGTACCCCTGCTCGACAACATCACCCTGCGCTGGTATGTGCGCGATCTCGACAGCCGGGCAGAATTACTCGCCGGAACCCTCCGGCCTTCGCTCACCGAATACCTGCCCGCGCAGGATACCACCCGCATCAGCGAACTGTTCCAGGGCGCCACGCGCGACGAGCGCCTGATCGCCATCGGCTTTTGCGACAACGCGGGCCATTTGCTGTACCAGTCCGCGCAATACCCCGCTTCCATCGGCTGCTGGAGCACACCTTCCACTGGCGGCTTGTACAAATCCCTGGCGCAATTGCCGCAAGGGCAAGTGCATATCAGCGAAACGCCCGTGATGCAGGATGCGTCCCAGCTGGGCCGCCTGGTGCTGGTGCAGGACATGAGCTTTGTCGAGCGCCGCAATACGGATACCAAACGTTTTATCTTTGCCTTCCTGGCCGTGCTGGCCGTGCTGATTTCCCTGATGACCGTGTTCGTGGCCCACCTGAGCTGGCGCGGCTGGCTGGCGGCCGTCAAGGACATCCTGCGCGGCGAATTGCTGTCGAAGAACAATCCCGCCGTTGCCGCCGCCGCACCGGCCGCCGCGCCCGCGCCGCCGCCGGAAATGCAGCCGCTGATCGGCGACTTGCGTGAATTGCTGCAGGAATACCATCTGGAACGCCAGGGCGATAACGGCTGGTCGTCCGACTGGACGCCGGACAAGCTGCGCGCCTTGCTGGAAGCGGACTTGTCGGGCGACCAGGTGCTCGTGGTGTCGAACCGCGAGCCGTACATCCATACCAAAACGGAGTCTGGTATTGCCGTGCAGCGTCCCGCCAGCGGTCTGGTGACGGCCGTGGAAGCCGTGATGCGCGCCTGTTCCGGCACGTGGATCGCGCATGGCGCAGGTTCCGCCGACCGCGAGACGGTGGACAAGCTCGACCACGTGCCCGTGCCGCCGGACAACCCCAGCTATACCTTGCGCCGCGTGTGGCTGACGCAAGAGGAAGAGCAGGGCTATTATTATGGCTTCGCCAATGAAGGCATGTGGCCGCTGTGCCATATCGCTCACGTGCGTCCCGTGTTCCGTTCATCCGACTGGGAGCAGTATGTGAAGGTCAACCGCCGCTTCGCCGACGCCGTGATCGCCGAGGCGAAGACGGACAACCCCGTCGTGCTGGTGCAGGATTACCACTTTGCCTTGCTGCCGCGCATGGTGCGCGAAGCCTTGCCGAAGGCGACGATTATTACCTTCTGGCATATCCCGTGGCCGAATTCGGAATCGTTCGGCATTTGCCCATGGCGCGAGGAAATCCTCGACGGTTTGCTGGGCAGCACGATCCTCGGTTTCCACACGCCATTCCACCGCAAGAATTTCCTCGAAACGGTGGACCGCTACCTGGAAACGCGCATCGAGCCGGAAGCGTCGACCATTTCCTATGGCGGCGAGATGACGCAAGTCGAGGATTATCCGATTTCCATCGCCTGGCCGGAAGACAACCCGGACCAGCCCGACGTGGCCACGTGCCGCGCGCAAATCCGCAGCGAACTGGGCGTGACACCCAACCACTTGCTGGGCATCGGCGTGGACCGCCTTGACTACACGAAAGGCATCGTCGAGCGCTTCCAGGCCGTCGAGCGCATGCTGGAACAGCAACCCGGCATGGTGGGCAATTTTACTTTCGTGCAAATCGCCGCTCCCAGCCGCGCTTCGCTCGATGAATACCAGAGTTTCGACGCCCGGGTGCGCAAGATGGTCGAGCGCATCAACCGCCGCTTCGGCAGCGGCAACTACGTGCCCATCCTGCTGAAAGCGGAACACCATGGCCAGGACGATTTGCAGCGCTATTTCCGCGCTTCCGAGGTGTGCATGGTGACGAGCTTGCATGACGGCATGAATCTGGTGGCCAAGGAATTCATCGCCGCGCGCGATGACGAGCTGGGCGTGCTCGTGCTGTCGCAATTCACAGGCGCCGCGCGCGAGCTGCACGAAGCGCTGATCATCAACCCCTACCATATCGAGCAGGGCGCCGACGCCCTGTACCGCGCTCTCGTGATGCCGCCCGTGGAACAGCGCGAGCGCATGAAGAGCATGCGGGCCCGTGTGAAACATTTCAATGTCTACCGGTGGGCCGGACGCATGCTGCTCGATGCGGCCCGTTTGCGCCAGCGCGACAAGGTCATGACCAAGATCGATGCCCACAGCCGCATCAAGCGGCGCAAGGGGATCTGATGGCGGAGATTCCTGACGATAGCGCAGCCTTGCTGCAACTGCTGAGTGCGCCCGGCAGCGCCGTCTTTTTCGACTTCGACGGCACCCTGGTCGATCTGGCGCCCACGCCCGACGGCGTGCGCCTGGAAGCGGGCGTGGTCGACGCGCTGATGCTGCTGGCGCGCTGGCATGGCGGCGCGCTGGCCCTCGTTTCCGGCCGCCCCGTGGCGCAGATCGACGCCATGCTCGCGCCCCTGATCCTGCCCGTGGCCGGCGTGCATGGCGTGGAGCGGCGCGGCGCCGACGGCACACGGCATGTGGCGGCCACGCCCGACGTATCGCTCGTGCTGGCGCATGCCCGCGCGCTGGCGGCGATGTACCCCGGCTTGCTGGTGGAACACAAGCGCGGCGCCGTGGCCCTGCATTACCGGCTGGCGCCGGAACTGGAGCAGCTGTGCTTGCAGGAAATGACGCTGGCCGTGCAAGCGTGCCCCGGTCTTTTGCTGTTGCATGGCAAAATGGTTCTGGAAGCCAAGCCGGCCGCCACGGACAAGGGCGGCGCCATCGCCGCCTTCATGGCCGAGGCGCCGTTCAAGGGACGCCGGCCCGTGTTCGCGGGCGACGATACCACCGACGAGGCAGGCTTTGCCTATGTTCAACAAATCGGGGGGCAGGGCGTGAAAGTGGGCAGCGGCCCCAGCGCCGCCAGCCTGCGCCTGGCCAGCCCGGACGTGCTGCGCACCGTATTGCTGGCCGCGTCCGTATCCCCGTTCAAGGAGTAGCCGATGACGACATCCTATGACACCCCCAGCGGTGCCCACGCATCCGCCGCCACTGCGCCGCCGGCGCAAGCGTCCCTCAACTGCGGCGTGGTGGGCAATTGCGCCTTCAGCGCCCTGATCGACCAGGCGGGGCAGGTCGTCTGGTCCTGCCTGCCCCGTTTCGATGGCGACCCCGTCTTCAATACCTTGCTGGACGACACGGAAAACGGCAGCGTGTGGGCCATCGACATCGAGAATTTTGCCCGCAGCGAACAATTCTACGAGCCGAACACGGCCGTGCTGCGCACGCGGCTGTACGACACGGATGGGCGCGGCGTGGAAATCACGGACTTCGCGCCCCGTTTCCTCAGCCGCGACCGCATGTTCCGCCCGCTGATGCTGATCCGCCGCGTGCGCCCGCTCGACCACGCCGTGCGCATCCGGGTGCGCCTGCGTCCCCGCTACGACTGGGGCAAACTGGCGCCGCAGGTCACGCAGGGCAGCCACCATATCCGCTACGTGGGGCCGGATCAGACCTTGCGCCTGAACACCGATGTTTCGCTCAACTATGTGCTGAGCGAAACGTATTTCGTGCTGGGCGGCACGGCCAACTTCCTGCTGGGCCCCGATGAAACCCTGGCCGGCGGCATCGACGAGACGGCGCGCATCTTTGAAAAGGAAACCATCAACTATTGGCGCGCCTACACGCGTCGCCTGGCCGTGCCGCTGGAATGGCAGGACGTGGTCATCCGCGCCGCCATCACATTAAAACTGTCTTTATATGAAGACACGGGCGCCATCATCGCCGCCATGACGACGAGCATCCCGGAAGCGCCTGGCAGCAGCCGCAACTGGGATTATCGCTACTGCTGGCTGCGCGACGCTTTCTTCGTCGTGCGCGCACTCAATAGTTTGTCCGAAGTGGGCACGATGGAAGAGTATTTGCGCTGGCTGACGAATATCGTCGCCCGCTCGAAAGGCGGCCACATCCAGCCCCTGTACGGCATCGGCCTGGAAGAGCAGTTGCCCGAATCCATGCTCGACCACTTGCCCGGCTACCGGGGCAATGGTCCCGTGCGCGTCGGCAACCAGGCGCAGGAACATTTCCAGCACGACGTCTACGGCAACATCGTGCTGGGCGCGGCGCAGGCTTTCCTCGACCACCGCTTGTTCCACCGGGGCGGAAAAGCCGAGTTCGCCGCACTGGAAGCCGTGGGCGACCAGGCCTTCAAACTGCACGCGGAACCGGACGCGGGCATGTGGGAGCTGCGCACGCGGGCCAGGGTCCACACCTCGTCCATGCTGATGAGCTGGGCCGCCTGCGACCGCCTGGCCAAGGTCGCCCATACACTGGGCTTGCCGGACCGGGCCGACCACTGGAACAGCCGCGCCGTGCTGATACGCGAGAGGTTGCTGCGCGAAGCGTGGAGCGAAGAGCGCCAGGCATTCGCGGAAAGCCTGGGCGGGCGCGACCTGGACGCCTCCGTCCTGCTGATGGCGGAAGTCAACTTCATCGATCCCATGGACCCCCGTTTCATCGCCACCGTCGACGCGCTGGAAGCATCGCTGTGCGACGGCCCCTATATGCGCCGCTACGAAGCGCCCGACGACTTCGGCAAGCCTGAGACGGCCTTCAACATCTGCACCTTCTGGCGCATCGACGCCCTGGCGCGCATCGGCAGGAAAGACGAAGCGCGCAAAATCTTCGAAACAATGTTGATGGCGCGCAACCACCTGGGCTTGCTGTCGGAAGATACGCACCCGGTGACGGGAGAGATGTGGGGGAATTTTCCGCAGACGTATTCGATGGTGGGTCTGATCAACTGCGCGGTCAGGTTGTCGGCGCCTTGGGATAGCGCTGTTTAAATAAATGCGGGCCTGGACCGCGGGCCTGAGAAAATGCCCATGGCGGCGTTGCTCGGGCTTGCCGTACATTCGTACTGTCTGCGCCCGCGCGCCCGGGTTTGCCCATTCGCTGGGCATTTTTCAGGCCCGCTGGGCCCGGGAGCCCGGGGTTGAGACTTGGGCCTTGGTTTGCTTTGCCACTGATTTAGATGTTAAGTCAAAGTTTTGGGTAAAGCAGGCTCGCGCCGTCCATACAACCTGCACTCCGCCGCCAGCGCCAGCAAATTCGGGTCGCGTTCGCGGCTGCTGAGCATCAGCAGGGTGATTTGCTGGTGCGAGCCGTAGCGCGCGTCCAGCGGCAGCAGTTCGATGCGCGAGCTGAAGGCGCGGACCCGGCCGGGCAGCAGGCTGTAGCCGATGCCGCCGCTGACGAGGTTGATCAGCGAGAAGATGTCGCCGACGCGCATGGCCGTGTCGGGCACGAAGCCCGCCAGGTCGAACGCGTGGTTGAAGCTTTGCGAGGTGACGAAACCTTCGTTCAGGGTGACGAATTTGTCATTGCGCAGCTGCTGCAAGTCCACCGAGGCGGCTCCCGCATAGGGCGAGGCTAGCGGTGCGGCCAGGTAGATGTCGTCCTGGAACAAGGGCACGGCGACCAATCCCGGGTGCTGTTCTTCCTCCTGCACGCCGACGATGATGGCGTCCAGGCGTCCATCGGCCAGGCTTTGCAGCAGTTCGCGGTTCGAGCCCAGGGTCAGGTCGATGTCGAGGCCGGGCCGGCGCAGTTTCAGGGCGATCACCAGCTGCGGGATGCAGTGCAGGGTCAGTGAGTACAGCGAACCGATCTTCAGGCGCACGGGGTTGATGCCCGACATTTCGCGCACCTTGCGCACGCCTTCCTCGCACTCGGCCAGCGCGCGCCGCGCCGATTCGGCAAAGGTGTAGGCCGCATGCAGGGGGATCAGGCTGCGGCCCTCGCGCTTGAACAGGGGGCAGCGCAAGCCGTCTTCCAGCGAGTGCAGGGCGCGGTGCACGCTGACCGTGCTCTGGCCCAGCGCATCGGCCACCCTTGCCAGGTTGTTCAATTCCATAAAGCTGAGAAAAACCTCGAGCTTTTTCAGCGTGATTTCTTCATTGATGGCCATGATCACCGTGATTATCGTGAGTTCATTAACTTCAGGGTAATGAACATGGTAGCAGGTTGATTGTCGCTGCCCCGTTTTCGCTCTATCGTCAGGGTTCGATAGCTTAATTCGGAGGCAAGATGTCAACCGCCACAGCAGCGCTAGCGCAGCGGCAAAAACAATGGGATACGCGGCGCATCGAGAAGCGCCGCCGCCTGGAAGCCGTGCGCCAGTACGCGAGCGGCCCTGTGCTGCAACAGGGCGACATGGTCGCCGTGCTCGAAGCGCTGCTCGCGCCGGGCGACCGCGTCGTCCTCGAAGGCAATAACCAGAAGCAGGCCGACTTCCTCGCCCGCATGCTGACCCAGGTCAACCCCGACAAGATCCATCATCTGCACCTGATCATGCCCAGCGTCAGCTTGCCCGAGCACCTGGACCTGTTCGAGCGGGGCATCGCCCGCAAGCTCGATTTTTCGTTTGCCGGCACGCAAAGCCTGCGCATCGCCCAGTTTCTGCAGGATGGCTTGCTGGAAGTTGGCGCCATCCACACGTATATCGAACTGTATGCGCGCCTGTTCGTCGACCTCACGCCGAACGTCGTCATGGTGGCCGGCTACATGGCCGACCGCCAGGGCAATCTGTACACGGGCCCCAGCACGGAGGACACGCCGACCCTGGTGGAATCGGCCGCCTTCCGCGACGGCATCGTCATTGCCCAGGTCAATCAGATCGTCGACGACGTCAGCGACTTGCCGCGCGTCGACGTGCCCGGCTCGTGGATCGATTTCGTCGTGCAGTCGGATAAACCGTTCTTCATCGAACCGCTGTTTACCCGCGACCCGCGCGTGATCAAGCCCGTGCACGTGCTGATGGCCATGATGGCGATCCGCGGCGTGTATGAAAAACACCAGGTGCAATCGCTCAATCACGGCATCGGTTTCAATACGGCCGCCATCGAGCTGATTTTGCCCACGTATGGCGAGCAGCTGGGCCTGAAGGGCAAGATTTGCCGCAACTGGGTGCTCAATCCCCATCCGACGCTGATACCGGCCATCGAGACTGGCTGGGTCGAGAGCGTGCACTGCTTCGGCGCGGAGCTGGGCATGGAGGGCTATGCGGCGGCCCGGCCCGACGTGTTCTTCACGGGCCGCGACGGCTCCATGCGCTCGAACCGCGCCCTGTGCCAGCTGGCGGGCCAGTACGCGGTCGACCTGTTCATCGGCGCCACCTTGCAGATGGATGGCCTGGGCAATTCGTCTACCGTCACCAATGGCCGCCTGGCCGGTTTTGGCGGCGCGCCGAACATGGGCCACGATCCGCACGGCCGGCGCCACCCGACGCCGGCCTGGCTCGACCTGATCGAAACCGATGATCCGCTCGCGCGCGGCAAGAAGCTGGTGGTGCAGATGGTCGAAACGTTCCAGGATGGCGGCCAGCCGACGATCGTCGAATCGCTCGATGCCGTGGCCGTGGGCCAGGCCAGCGGCATGCCGCTCGCGCCCGTGATGATCTATGGCGACGACGTCACCCACGTGCTGACGGAAGAGGGCATCGCCTACCTGTACAAGGCCCGTTCGCTCGACGAACGCAAGGCCATGCTGGCGGCCGTCGCCGGCGTGACGCCCATCGGCCTGCGCCACGACCCGAAGACGACGGCCAAGTTGCGTGCCGACGGCCTGATCGCGCTGCCAGAGGATATCGGCGTGCAGCGCGGCGCGGCGAGCCGTTCGCTGCTGGCCGCGAAAAGCATCGCCGACCTGGTCGAATGGTCGGACGGCCTGTATCAACCACCCGCCAAATTCAGGAGCTGGTAATGATTGCAATGAGCACGATGATGACAATGACACCGGTGCGGGAACGCTGCGCCACGTTGGGACGGCAAGTGCTGCAGGCGCTGCTCGATGAAGTGACCCTGACGCCGAAACCGGGCCTGGTCGATTTGCGCAGCCGTGGCGCTCACACGGACTTGAACTGGGCCCTGATGTGCCATTCGGCCTGCGTGCTGGAGCCCGTGTTTGCCGCCATGGCCGAGGCTGGCGCGCAGAGTGAAGACGACGACCTGCTGCGCCAGCGCATCGGCGCCATCGGCCGCGATGGCGAGGCGCTGATGCTGGACGCTACCGGCGGCGTGAATACGCACCGGGGTGCCATCTGGGCGCTGGGCCTCTTGGTGACGGCGGCGGCGCAGCAGGGTGCGCGCGGCGCGTCGCTGGCGCCGCAAGCCGTGGTGGCGCGGGCCGGCGCGCTGGCCCGTTTGCACGACCGCGGCGCGCCTGGCGCCACCGGCAACAAGGGCGAGCTGGCGTGCCGCCAGTACCAGGTCGACGGCGCGCGCGGCCAGGCACGCGCCGGCTTTCCCCTGGTGACGGGTGCCGGATTGCCTGCCTTGCACGCTTCGCGGGCGCGCGGCGACAACGAGACGACGGCGCGCCTGAATGCCTTGCTGGCGATAGTCAGCCAGCTCGATGACACCTGCGTGCTGTCGCGCGGCGGCGAGGCGGCCTTGCTGGCGGTGCGGGCAGGGGCGGCGCGGGTGCTGGCGGCCGGCGGCGCGGTCACTGCCGCCGGCACCGAAGCGCTGCTGGCGCTGGAAGCGGTGGCGCTGGCGCGCGGCGTCTCGCCGGGCGGCGCGGCCGATCTGCTGGCGGCCACCCTGTTCCTCGACCGATTGACAGAAGGAGAAGCGCATGGAAACGCGTGACTATACATTCCCGGCCGGGCAGCCGGCGGCGGGGCGCGCGCTGGCCGGCGTCGTCGGCTCGGGCGACCTGGAAGTGCTGCTGCAGCCGGGCAGCGATGGCGTGACCCGCATCGTCGTCAACACCTCGGTCGATGGCAAGGGCGCCGTGTGGGATGCGCTGTTGCAGCGCGTATTCGGCGGCGAGCCGCTGCCGGCGGCGCGCATCGTCATCAACGACTGCGGCGCCACGCCGGGCGTGGTGCGCATGCGCCTCGAACAAGCGTACGAAGCATTGCAAGCGGGGAGGGCGGCATGAGCACATTGCAGCAATTACTCGAGCGCGACAGCTTCATCGAACGGGGCGCGCGCAGCCGGGCCAAGGCCTTGCTGGATGCGGGCAGCATGCGCGAACTGCTCGACCCGTTCTGCGGCATCGCTTCGCCCTGGCTGCCGCAGCAGGGCGTGACGGCCCAGGCGGACGACGGCGTGGTGGTGGCCAAGGGCCTGTTCGGCGGCCAGCCGGCAGTGGTGCTGGCCATCGAGGGAGCCTACCAAGGCGGCAGTATGGGTGAGGTGGGCGGCGCGAAGATCGCCGGCGCGCTGGAACTGGCGGCGCGCGACAACCGCGACGGCATACCGACGCGCGCCGTGATCCTGTTCGAGACGGGCGGCGTGCGCCTGCAGGAAGCCAACCTGGGCCTCGCTGCCATTGCCGACATCCATGCGGCCATCGTCGACCTGCGCCGCTACCAGCCTGTCATCGGCATCACGGCCGGCACGGTGGGCTGCTACGGCGGCATGTCGATCGCGGCAGGCTTGTGCAGTTACTTGATCGTCACGCGCGAGGCGCGCCTGGGGCTCAACGGTCCCGCCGTGATCGAGCAGGAAGCGGGCGTGGATGAATTCGACTCGCGCAACAAACCGTTCATCTGGAGCCTGACGGGCGGCGAGCAGCGTTTCCACAGCGGCCTGGCCGACGCCTACGTGGAAGACGACACGGCGCAGATGCGCGCCACCGTGGCCGAATTGTTCGCACGCGGCGCGCCGCGGCAGCACCGTAGCAGCCAGGCCGACGATTTTCTCGCTCGCCTGGCGCAAGTGGACGCCGGCCCGCAAGCCACGCCGCAAGCCGTGCGCGCCATCTACAGCAAGGGAGCAGCAGCATGAACGCCATCACCGATACGAGCCGGGGCGCCGTCTGGCTCGCGGCCCTGACACAGCATGCCGCGCCGCTGCCTGATTACCCGCCTTCCGTGCGCGTGGTGGACGCGCCGCTGGCCGGCGAACCGGCGCGCTACCTCGCCGTGCTGCCCGACCCGGACAACCGTTTTCCCCGTGCACGCACGGGTGAAATCGGCCTGGTCGAAGCGTGGCAACTGGCGCGCGCCGTGCAGCAGGTAGTTTTTGAGGACCGAGAGTTGGCCGTGAAACGGCCCATCGTCGCCGTCATCGACGTGGCCAGCCAGGCGTATGGCCGGCGCGAAGAGGCCTACGGCATCCACCAGGCGCTGGCTGGCGCGGCTGGGGCTTACGCCGAGGCGCGCCTGGCCGGCCATCCCGTCATCGGCCTGATCGTCGGCAAGGCCATGTCGGGCGCTTTTCTCGCCCACGGCTACCAGGCCAACCGCCTGATCGCCCTCGACGATCCGCAAGTGATGGTGCATGCGATGGGCAAGGCGTCGGCGGCCCGCATCACCCTGCGCACCGTCTCCGCGCTCGAAGCGCTGGCCGAGACCATCGCGCCCATGGCCTACGACATCCGCAACTACGCCACCCTGGGGCTGCTGTGGCAAACCTTGCAGGTGGCGCAGCCGGACGCGCCGTCGGCGCAGGACACGGCCGCCGTCGGCGCCTGCCTGCGGGCGGCCCTGGCCGACATCCGCGCCGACCCGCTGCCGGACTTGTCCAGCCGCCTGGGCGCGCCGCACCGCCAGGCGTCGGCAAAAGTAAGGGAGGTGCTGGGGCAGCAGTGGTAGGTGAAACAACAGAGAAGACAAAAAGTCATTCCTATTCCTATAACGGAGACAATCATGATCATTTACGGAACCGCACTGCTGGCCCTGTGCCATTTGCTCGGCATCTTCCTGGGCGACCTGCTCGGGCAGTTGATGGGCGTCAAGACCAACGTGGGCGGTGTGGGCATCGCCATGCTGCTGCTGATTTGCGCCCGGCTTTACATGCAGCGGCGCGGCTGGCTGCCGCAGATGACGGAGCGGGGCGTCGAATACTGGGGCGCCATGTATATTCCCGTGGTGGTGGCGATGGCCGCGCAGCAGGACGTGGTGGCGGCGTTGCGCGGCGGGCCCGTGGCCGTGCTGGCCGCCATCGGTTCCGTGCTTGTCTGCGGCGCCGTGATTTCCATCATTAATCGCATGGAAAACCCGCGCATGGAAAACCCTGCCGCCGCCGAAGCCGACTCGATGCTGATCAAGGAGCACCGTCATGCTTGAGCTCTTTGAAAAAGCCGCCATCCACAATGGCCTGGTGACGGCATTCGCCGTTGTCGGCCTGGTCATGCTGCTGTCGGTGGCGCTGTCGAAGTATCTGACCCTGGGCCGCGTGCATGGCTCGGCGATCGCCATCGTCATCGGCCTGGGCCTCGCTTACTGGGGCGGCGTGCATAGCGGCGGCCACAAGGGACTGGCCGATTTGTCGCTGTTCGGAGGCATCGGCCTGATGGGCGGCGCCATGCTGCGCGACTTCGCCATCGTCGCCACGGCCTTCGAGGTGCAGGCGACGGAAGCGCGCAAGGCTGGCCTGATCGGCGTCGTGGCGCTGATGCTGGGCGTGGTGCTGCCGTTTCTCGTCGGCGCGGGAGTGGCGTATGCGTTTGGCTATTCGGATGCCGTCAGCATGACCACCATCGGCGCCGGTGCCGTCACCTACATCGTCGGCCCCGTCACGGGCGCGGCCATCGGCGCCAGTTCCGACGTCATGGCCCTGAGTATCGCGGCGGGCCTCATCAAGGCCATCCTGGTGATGGTGGGCACGCCCGCCGCGGCGCGTTTCCTGCGCCTGAAAACGCCGCGCTCGGCCATGGTCTTCGGCGGCCTGGCCGGCACCGTCAGCGGCGTCTCGGCGGGCCTTGCCGCCACCGACCGCAAGCTGGTGCCCTACGGCGCGCTGGTGGCCACGTTTCATACGGGCCTGGGCTGTTTGCTGGGTCCATCGTTGCTGTTCTTTGCCGTCAAGGCGGTGGTGGCCTGATGGAAGCCTGGCGTGCGCATGATTTGCTGTGGCTGGACGGCTTGCCGGACGACGCATCCTTGCCCGTCTGGGCCGACTCTGCCTGGCTGAGGGTTGCACCGCTCGTGGTGCGGCGCGCCGGCACGGCCCCCGGGCGCATCCCCGTGGGCGTGCGCGGCCGGCTGCGCAGCGAGCGGCATGCATGCGAAGTGGACGCCGCCGCCGTCGTGCGCCGCGTCACGCCGGAAATGCTGGTGCATGTGCCAGTGCCGGATGTTTCCTGCGCCGCGCTCGACGCGCTGCGGCAGGTGGCGCCGCCGCTCGACGCCACAGGCTGGATATGGGGGCCGACGGGCGGCGTCGGTTTCGCGCTGGCCAGCGGCTTGCCCGTGCTGCGCGCCGACAGCGACCTCGATCTGGTGCTGCGCATCGCCGCGCCGCCGGACGCCGCCCAGGCCGACGCCCTGCGCGCCATCGCGGCCACTGTCACGGCGTGCCGGCTGGACCTGCAGATCGACACGGGCCGTGGCGGCTTTGCGTATGCCGAGTGGGCGGCGGGGCGGGGCCGGGTCTTGCTGAAAACGAATCGCGGTCCCGTGCTGACGGCCACGCCATGGGAGCTGGCATGAGCGTCTTGTTTACCTTTCCCGGTCAGGGCGCCCAGACTCCGGGCATGCTGCATGCGCTGCCCGGCGATCCTGCCGTGGCGGCGGCCCTGGCCGAAGCGGCTGAAGTGCTGGGCCACGACCCTTTGGCGCTGGATACGGCTGCCGCGCTGGCGTCCACGCGGGCCGTGCAACTGTGTTTGCTGATCGCGGGCGTGGCGATGGCGCGTTCCCTGGCCGCGCGCGGCGCGCTGCCCGACATGGTGGCCGGCTTTTCCATCGGAGAATATGCGGCGGCCGTCGTCGCCGGCGCGCTCGATTTCACCGACGCCGTGCGCCTGGTGGCGCGGCGCGGCGAGCTGATGGAACACGCGTATCCGGCCGGCTACGGCATGGCGGCCATCATCGGCCTGGGCCTGGCGCAGCTGGAACCCCTGCTGGCGCAGGTGCACGGTGCCGCGCAACCCGTGTATATCGCCAACCTGAACGCGCCGCGCCAGATCGCCATAGCCGGCAGCGAGTCCGCCTTGCACGCCGTGATGGCGCTGGCTCTGGCGCATGGCGCCAGCAAGGCCAAGCGCCTGGCCGTCAGCGTGCCGTCGCACTGTCCGTTGATGGCCGCTGCCGCGAGCGAGATGGCTGCCGCCTTCGATGACGTGGTCGTGCGCCGCCCATCGCTCGTCTACCTGAGCAGCAGCGCGGCGCGCGCGCTGTTCGACCCGGCCCGCATCCGCGACAGCCTGGCCGCCAACATGGCGCAGCGCGTGCAGTGGACCGCTACCGCGCGCCTGGCTTGGGAACGGGGCGCCCGGCTGGCGCTGGAAATGCCGCCCGGCAGCGTCCTGACGCGGCTGTCGGCGCCAGACTTCACGGATGGCGTGGCCGTCTGCTGCGACGGCAACCGGGCCGACAGCCTGCTGGCGCTGGTGAGGCGGGAGCGGGGCGGCGCCGCGCCTTAGAGCCTGGCGCTCAGTCCAATCTGGAAGCCACGGCCCGGCAAGGGCGCGATGTATTTCAGTGGAGAGTTGTGCGGCCTGGCATCGTCATCGAGGAGGTTGGTGCCGCTGAGGAACACGTCGATGCCTGCAAACGGCGAATTGGGCACTTGCAGTGCGCGGCTCACCTGAAAGTTCACCATGGTGTAGCCGTCGAGCGGCACTTCCTCGCTGACACTCTTGCCCAGGTACTTCTGCTTGTCGTACCAGGTGCTGGAAAGCCTGGCCTTCCACCCCTTGTTTTCCCACAACACATTCGCGCCATAGCGGTTGGTGGGCATGTTGGGCAGGTAGGCGCCGTCGTTGTGCGCGCGCAGCTTGTCCGGATTGTCCGCCTTGTTCTTGACCAAGTCGGCAAATGCGGAGAGGTTCAGCTTGCCGTAGCCGCCAAGCTGAACGACCTGGGACACGTCGATCTCGAATCCCCTGACCGTCGTATCGGTCTGCTTCCAATATTTTAATGGCAGGCGATTCGCCGTCTGCAGTCCCGAGTGGCCAAGATACAGAAAGTTTTCATACTTCATGACGTAGCCGGTGGCGGACAGCTGGAAGCCGCGATTGCCGAACAATCCGGTAAGCTCGGTATTCCGCGCGCGCTCGGCCTTCAAATCCTGGTTGCCTTCTTCTTGGGTCATGATCGAATAGTGGCGGTTGCTTGCATACAATTCATTGACGTCGGGCGCTCTTTCCGACGAGGCATGGCGCAGCTTCGCACCGAAAAGCTGGCCAAGCTTGGCCGAGGCCCCCAGGCTATAGCTGTTCAGGCTGAACGACCTGTCCTCGAGTTTGGCGTTTTTCGCATTCCTCGACGTCTTGAATCCGCTCTTGCGGATGTCGTGCTCGACTTTTTCATGGCGAAAACCCGCATCGAAGGTGGCCCAATCGACGTCGAGGCTTTCCTTGACGAACAGCGCGCTGCTGGCCGTGCTCGCATCGGGAAGGTAAAGCTGCGGCCCGCTACCGGTGATGTCGCGGGATTGATGGCGCAGGCCAAGCAAGCCGCTCAAGGGGCCCGCGCGCCGGTGCGCCAGCAGGAGCTCGGCTTGATTGGTGTCGAAGCGGTAGTCATTCGCCTTCGCCGCTCCCAGGCGTTCTCCCGACGTATTGTTCAGGCGCGACACGCGCAGCTGCGCGCTTTCCATAGACGCGACGGGATTGCGCAGAGTGGCTTCCAGCGCATATTTATCCTGGCTGATCACGACGCCGACGGGCAACCCCTCGTCATAATTCGAGCCGAAAGACTTGTTTTCCATGGCAAAGCCCGGCACGCCATAGTCGCTATTCTTGGTGTCGAGGCTGACGGCCACGTAGCCGCGATCGAAAAAGTAGGTGCTGCCCACGGCAAAGTGGGAATTGCTGGCATAGCTGTTGCCCAGGGTGCCGTGGTAATCGGGTGTCACGTCCTTGTTGATCTTGTTCTGCACCGTCTTTGGTGTGCCGGGCACGTAAGCGGGGTTGGCCGGATTGACATAGGTCTTGCGCTGCCAGACGGACGTCGGCTGATTCGTATAGAAGGAAAAATCGCCATCCGCCCAGTCCGGATTTTCCGTCATGAACTGGTCGATAAACGGTTGCGAAGCCTTGTTGTAAACCTGCTGAATCCTCGCCTCTTTCTGGCAACTGTCGGCCAGAAAGCTATTCACGCCGCCCCTCGAAGGGAACAGCTGGCTGTTGCACACGCTTGCCTTGCTGTTGCCAGGAATATCGTAATGCCCGATTTTCTGGAAGGACATTTGCAAATTCGTCGAGAAATGTTTGCCATCGTTGAAATTCATGCGCAAGCCTTGCGCGTCGGCATCGTTGAAGCCCTTGCGCAGCACCAGCTCCAGATCTTTCTCCTTGCTCTCCATCTTCCTGGAAATGAGGCCGGAATCGACGTCCACGCTGCCGCCGATCGCATTGCCGCCGAAACGTACGCTGTCGGACGATTTGTTCACGCTCACGCTGCGCGCAAACAGCGGGTCGAACGGGATGTTGATATCGCCGCTGAGCGCATTCATGCCGAGGATGGACTGACCATCCTCGAGAATTTGCACGCGGCTGCCACTGAGGCTGCGAATCACGGGGGCGCCGGCATTCGGGCCGAAGGCGCTGCTTTGCACGCCCGATACATGCTCGAGCATGCCGCCCAAGGTCCTGTTCTGGGCTTGCGTATTTTCGACGATGACGACGCTGTCGATGCCGGAAGGCCTGTCTGCCCGGACTTTAATGGTTTGCAGGGCGACGTCGTCCGCCGCGTAAGCGAGCGGGGCAGTGGACAGCATGGCGGCTGCGAATACATGATGGCGCATAGGACTCTCTAAAGGCGAATGGGATGCTGGCGCCGGACGCAGGCGCAGCGCGAAGGTGTAGATGCAATTGAGTTGCAATAATAGTTTGCGCCCAATGCTATTGCAAGTAAACTGCATTAGCTGCGCGGAAAGAGTAGCGCGTACAGCCGGCATGAGCCGGCTACCGTGTAGCAAAGTGAGGAGGTGGGATGGCGTTACGCGTTGCGCGTGTGCGGCGCAGGCGCAACGAGCCCGCCTGCGCCCTTGTAGAGCGGTTACTTCAGGTGGATTGCTATGGCTTTTTCGCCTGCAGGCGGCGCGAACGCCGCTTTCTTTCCCAGATGACGATGCCCGTCACCGACAGCACGGCCACCATCACGCCCATGAAGGACATCATGATACGTCCCGGCATGCCGAGGATGCGGCCCGAGTGCAGGGGGAATTGCAGTTGCACGAAGACGTCGGCGGCCGTGCCTTCCCAAGGCTTGTGCTGGCCGATGATGCTGCCGTCCATGCCGTCGACGTACAGGTTTGACAGGCCCATGCCGGCCGCGCCGAATTCGTCGGCCGGGTCGAAGAACGAGACGTTGTAGAACGAGTAATTGCCGCCGTAATAAATACCGCCGATGGGTGAGGTGATGCCGCGCTGCACGGCCTGCTTTTTGGCGATGGCAACAGCTTGCTCGAAACCGATCGCGGGCGTGATATACGTGCCGTACGGTGCCGGCGTCTGCGTTTCGTACGGGCCCGGCGTGGTGGTCGAGACGAGCGACATGACGGGATAGAACACTTCACGGTACAGGTTCAGCGAGAACGAGGTGAACGCGACGACGATGATGATGGCCCACACCCACAGTCCGCCCGCGCGGTGCAAGTCGAAATTGAGCTTGTAGCCGCCGGCCGCCCAGCGCACCACCCACGACGGTTTCCAGCGCTGCCACCAGTTGGCGGCGTCGCGGTGGCGCGGCGATTCATCCTGCGCGCGCGGGCGCAAACGGCGCGGCGTGGTCAGATAAAACGCCACCATGCTGTCGAGCAGCCAGATCAGGGCGACCGTGCCCATCAGCCAGTAGCCCCAGCGGTCCGTGCCCCAGAAGGCGGGCACGTGCAGGCTGTAGTGCAGGTGGCGCAAAAACGGCATCAGGCTGCGGCGCGACAGGGAAATGGCCGTCGAATCGCGCGTGCCCGTGATCTGCGCCGTGACGGGATCGATGTAGACGGTGTTGTAGTCGAGCACGAACGGCTTGTTCGTGGCCGGGTCGGTGAGCGGACGCACCATGAAGGCGCCCGCATGACCTTCTTCCAGGCCCAGGGTCATGTAATTGACTTCCACGCGCGGGTCGGCGGCAGCCACTTTCTGCGCCAGCACGAACGGCTGCTGCAGGGGGCCGCGGCCCGGCGTTTCCATGATGTCGGCGTTGAGCCATTCGTCCAGTTCGTGGTCCCACGACGTGACGGCGCCCGTGAGGCCAGCAACGATGAGGAAGAGGGCGATGGTGAGACCGGCCCAGCGGTGTATGACAGTCCAGAAAGCGCGCATGCGGTACAAACCTTCAACATAAAACCGGCTTGTTGCCGCCAGCGGGCGCCACCGGGGCGCACAGGGAAAAGCCAAGTATGGGCCTAGTACAGGCCTGTTATTTTGATAATGGGAATCGTTCTCATTATCCGCCGTGGCGTGGCGTTTGTCCAGCGCCAATGGTGTTGCCTTGAGTCAAATGGCGCATGCTAAGATGCTAGCAAGAAGTTAATTTACATTCCACATGGAAATATTCAAGGTTGAAGCGGCATGCGTATAGAAGATCGGAACAATATCCGCGTGAACGAACGCAACGATGCACCGCTGGCGGGCGCGGCAGCCACCATGGTGTTCATGCATGGTTTTGGCTGCGATCAAACCATGTGGCGCTATCTGGAGCCGCTGTTTCGTCCGCACTACCGCACCGTGCTGTTCGATCTGGTCGGCAGTGGCGCTTCCGACCAGGGCGCCTATGATTTCGATCGCTATGCGCGGCTCGATGCGCATGGCGCCGATTTGCGCCAGGTCATCCATGCCGTTGGCGGCGGTCCCGTGATTTGCGTCGGCCATTCCGTCAGCGCCATGAGCGCCTTGCTGGCCACGATTGCCGAGCCGGAGTTGTTCGCCGCGCAAGTCATGCTGGCGCCGTCGCCGTGCTATGTCGACGATGCGGCGGCCGGCTACCGGGGCGGCTTCAGCCGTGCCGATATCGACGACCTGCTTGATGCCATGGACAGCAATTACCTGGGCTGGTCCGCCAGCATGGCGCCTGCCATCATGGGCGCGCCCGGGCAGCCGGGGCTGGGAGACGATCTTGTGAACAGTTTTTGCCGCACGGACCCGGCCATCGCCCGGCATTTCGCGCAAACCACTTTTTTGTCCGACCACCGCGCCATCTTGCTATACAACAGCACGCCAGCCCTGATCGTGCAATGCAGCGACGACTTCATCGCGCCGCCGTCCGTGGGCGAGTACTTGCGCGAAATGCTGCCGCGCAGCAGCCTGCACGTGGTCGAGAATGTCGGCCATTGCCCGCACATGAGCGCGCCCGATGCCAGCTACCGCGCCATCCGCCGCTTTCTCGACGGCCTGCACCTGTAATGCGCGACACGATGCCTTCCTTGCCTGATACCAGTACCTTGTTCCAGCACGCGGCCTGCGGCTTGCTGCTGTGCACGGCCGACGGCACCATCGTGCAGGCGAACGCCACCTTTTGCGGCTGGCTTGGCTATGGCGCCGCGGAAGTGCTCGGGAAAAAGAAACTGCAAGACTTGCTGACCATCGGCGGGCGCGTGTTCCACCAGACGCACTGGCTGCCGCTGATGCAGGTGCAGGGCAGCGTGTCGGAAATTCTGCTCGACATGCGCCAGCGCCAGGGGCAGTCGATCCCCATGCTGCTCAACGCCGTGCGCCGCGTGCACGAGGGCGTGCGTTATGACGAGATCGCCGTCTTTGTCGCCAGCGACCGGCGCAAATACGAACAGCAGCTGCAGCTGGCGCGCAAGGAGGCTGGCGAACTCAACGAGCGGCTGGCGGCCGCCGACCGGCGCAAGGACGAGTTCCTGGCCACCCTGGCGCACGAGTTGCGCAATCCGCTGGCGCCCATGCGCAATGTGCTGGAAGTGCTGCGCCTGGCGCAGCTGGACGATCCTCAGCTGCGCTGGGCCCGCGACGTGCTGGGCCGGCAAGTGGCGCACATGACGCACCTGGTCGACGACTTGATGGAAGTGTCGCGCATCACGCAGGGGCGCCTGGAATTGCGTCGCGCCAGCGTGGAACTGGCGCCCGTGGTGGAAGCGGCCCTGCACAGCGTGGCGGAGCTGGCCGCGCAGTCCGGCCACGCGGTGCACGTGGAGCAATGGCCGCAAGCCATCTGGCTCGACGCCGACGCCACGCGTCTGGGGCAGATGATTGCCAACCTGCTGACCAACGCCGTCAAGTACACGCCCGCCAACGGCATCATCGGGCTGGAAGTGGCATGCACGGAAAACGACGTGCACATTACCGTGCGCGATTCGGGCATCGGCATCGCGCCCGAGCACCTGGACACGGTGTTCGACATGTTTTCGCAGCTGGAGCCGGCCCTGTCGCGGGCCCAGGGCGGCCTGGGCATCGGCCTGTCGCTGGTGCGCGGCCTGGCCGAATTGCATGGCGGCAGCATCAGCGCGCACAGCGATGGCGTGGGGCTGGGCAGCATCTTCATATTGCGCCTGCCGCTGCCCGCCGTGCCGCTGCAAGCGCCGCCCGAGCCCAACCGCCGCTTGCTGGCCGGCACGCGCGAGGGCAAGGTGCTGGTCATCGACGACAGCGCCGACGCGGCCGAAAGCCTGGCGCTGGCGCTCGACATCCTCGGCTACGAAGTACGCACGGCCTACGACGGCCCGGCCGGCATGGCTGCGGCGCAAGTGATCATGCCGCAAGTCATCCTGCTCGACATCGGCTTGCCGGACATGAACGGCTACGACGTGGCACGGCTGTTGCGTAGTGAACCCTGCGGCAAGGACGCCATCCTCGTGGCCGTCACGGGCTGGGGCCAGGACAAGGATCGCCAGATGGCATCCGACGCGGGCTTCGATCTGCACCTGACCAAGCCCGTGGATTTTTATGAGCTTGATGCGGTGCTGCAGAAGATGCTGCGGGCGGAGTGAGGAGGGCATCAGCAAAATGAAAGACATGGAACAACTGACAGAATTGGACATTGCCGTTTTCCAGCTGCGCATGGGTTTCGCCCCGGCGGACCGCTGCGTGGATTGGGCCGTGGAACGCCTGCGTCTGGACCAGGAAGGCGACGACCTTGAGGTCGTGCTGCTGGCCAGCGCCCGGGGTGTTGAGGAGGTGCTGCCGCTGGCCGACGTGATCATCGAGCGCTACCGGGGCGCGCAGCGGCTCGATCAGCAATTCCTTGCTGGCAAATACATCGTCGAGCTGCGCGCCGCCTACCTTGCCGGCCGGGAAAGCGTGTCGTCGCTCGATGCCATCTTGACCCGCTTGTACCCGGCGCTCGATTATCCCCACTGGCTGACGATGCTGAGCCGCAATTGCGAGTATGCGACGGACGTGCCTGACTTCGAGCAGCCGTTCGAGGATGAATTCCACTATGTCGCCAGCCTGTGGGCGCAGGCGGAGAGCCTGGCCGCGTTTGATCGGGAATACAGCCGACAGACCTCCAATGGCCATGACATCAGGTAGATGCGGAGGGGCGACGGCAAGGTGCCGCGCCATCTGGATGGCGGCAGCGCTGCGTGCTTCTCTGCCGTCGTCTGGATACGCGTGACATACAATGTACGAAACTCTTTTTTGCCTGGATAGACGTGCAACATAAAACGATAGGCTTGATCGGCGGCATCGGCTGGGCTTCCACCCTGGAATACTACCGCTTGCTCAATGAAATGCTGGTGGCACGCATCGGTCCCGCGCATAGCGCGCGCATCATGCTGGTCAGCATCGACCAGGCCGATTTCGTGGCGCACGCGGCGCAAGCCGATTCCCACGCCATCGAGCAATTCCTCGTCAAGGAAGGGCGGCGTCTCCAAGGCATGGGTGCGGATTTTTTCCTGCTGTGCGCGAATGGCGCCCACCGCTTCGCGCCGGCCGTTGTGCCGCGGATTGGCTTGCCTTTCATCAGCATCGTCGAGGAAACGGCGAAGCGGGTGCGGCAGTCGGGCGTGCGCAAGGTGGGCTTGCTGGGCGTCAAACAGACCATGGCGGGCCGCTTTTATCACGATGCGCTGGAGCGTCTTGGCATCGCCACGGTGACGCCCGATGCGGCCGACCAGGAAGTCGTCCACGACATTATCTACACGGAACTGGTACAGAATATTGTTACCGATGCCAGTCGGAACATCTTCCTGGGCATCATCGAGAAACTACGGCTGCAAGGCGCGCATGGCGTGATTATGGGTTGCACGGAGATTCCATTGCTGGTCAAGCCCGGCGATATCGACTTGCCGTTATTTAATACCACGGCCATTCATTGCGAGGCGGCGGTGGCGTTTGCCATTGAGCACTAGATGAGAGGGCAGTGAGCGGCCGCCTGAGCAGGCCGCCACTCGCTTACACCATCAAGCCGGTTGCGCGCCGCCCACATTGCGGCTGCGGTTTTCCACCAGCACGGAAATACCGAGCACGACGATGCCGCCGCAGGCCAGCATGGCGCCGACCCAGCCCGTCGAGCGCAAGCCCATGCCCATGGCGATGGCGATGCCGCCGGCCCAGGCGCCCAGGGCGTTGGCGATGTTGAAGGCGGAATGGTTGAGGGCGGCGGCCACGGTTTGCGCGTCGCCGGCCACGTCCATCAAGCGCGTCTGCACGGCGGGAGCAACGGCGATGCCGGCGCCGATGGCGAACAGGTTGATGGCCGTCAGCCAGACATTGCTGCTGGTGTAGGTAAATGCAGCCAGGGCGGCCACGTTCCACAGCAGCACGCCGAAGATGGTCCACAGGCGCGAGCGGTCGGCAAGCCAGCCGCCGATCAGATTACCCACGGTCATGCCCACACCGATAATGGCCAGCAAGATGGAAATGACGAGGGGCGACACTTTCGTGATTTCCAGCAAGGTCGGTGTGATAAACGTGTAGACGGCGAACATGCCGCCGAAGCCGATCGCCACCATCAGCAGGGTCAGCCACACTTGCAGGCGGCGGAACACGCCCAGTTCGCGGCGCGGACTCGAGTCGCCAGCGGCGACCATGGGCACGAAGATGCGCACCATCAGCATGGTCAGCAAGCCCAGCGCGGCGACGAGCAAAAAAGCCGAGCGCCAGCCCAGGGTCTGGCCGATATACGTGGCCAGCGGCACGCCGAAGATATTGGCCACGGTCAATCCCATCAGGACACGGGCGACGGCCTGGCCCCGCTTGTCCGGTTCGGCCAGGGCGGCCGCCACCAGCGCCGCCACGCCGAAATAGGCGCCGTGCGGGATGCCGGCGACAAAACGCGCGACGACCAGCAAGCCATAATTGGGAGCGATAGCGCTGAGCAAGTTGCCGCCAGCGAACATCAGCATCAAGCAGATCAGCATCAAACGGCGCGGCATGCGGGCCAGGAAGATCGTGATCAGTGGCGCGCCGACGACCACGCCCAGCGCATAGGCACTGATCATGTGGCTCATCTGCGGCAGGGTCGTGCCCAGGTCGTCGGCCACCACGGGCAGGATGCTCATGGAGGCGAATTCGCCCGTGCCGATGGCGAGGCCGCCGATGGCCAGGGCCAGGTCGGCATAGCCAGCGCCAAAAGGCGCGGTGACGCGCGGTATCAATGGGTCTACGGATGCGTGCATGTTCTTGTTAGTTGGATAAGGATACGACAGGGTGGAGAGGCGTGCTGTGACTCAGCCGGAAGCGGCAATGCGCCGCCAGAATCGACGGCTGGCCGGTATTTTCGGGCTATATGAGCTGCCCAAAGACAACATTGTAAAAGATTCGGGCAAGTTCTGCCGGGAGTCGGCCAAAATATGCTGCACTGCACCCAACCACGCCTGCGCTTGTTGTTAACGATAACACGGAATCTGTCCGATTCCGTCACAGGCGGGCGAAGAATGCGCGGCTGTGGCGGAATTGGTTCTTGCTTGCTGTAATGCAGACTAGGTTTGCTGCAGCGCTTCGCCCGTAAGTGCTGAGCGAGCCCATGCTGCTGGCCATGCCCGCCGCGCTCCCGCTGGAGCAGGCCTCCGGTGTGGCCATGCCGGCGCAAAAAGACGTATAAATAAGGCAATCACGTGTAGGGAGGATTGCCATGTTCGATATGGATGTGCCGGTGTGGGAACTGGTGGCGCGCGCCGTCATCATCTACCTTGCCTTGCTGCTGATGGTGCGCATGACGGGCAAGCGGACGGTGGGGCAATTCACGCCGTTCGACTTGCTGGTTGTCATGCTGCTGAGCGAGGCGGTATCGAATTCCCTGTCCGGCGGCGACGAATCCGTTCCCGCCGGCCTTGTACTGGCGTTGACTTTGATCTGCCTCAATATGCTGATCGCATGGTTGAGTTCGCGCAGCCGCAAGTTCGCCGACCTGGTCGACGGCACGCCCGTGCTGCTGGGGCGCGACGGCAAGATTTTTGATGATGTCGTCAAGAAATGCCGGGTGGCCGGCGGCGATGTCGAGCAGGCGCTGCGCGAAGCTGATTGTCCGTTGGCGGACATGAAATGCGCGTTCCTGGAAGCGGACGGTAAGATCACCATCCTGCAAAAGTAAGCGGCCGGATCAGATTTTCTTGCTGTTCTTCAAATGCAGGGGCAGCCACCACCACATGCAAATGATGAGTGACCCCATCAGCACGCCGGCGATGATGCCGGCGATATGGCCGAACACTTCCGACATCACCAGGTTGGTGCCCAAAATAAACGCCAGCGCCAGGGAAAAGGCGCCGCACATCATGATGCGATCGGCCACGCGCTTGAAACGTTCGCGGTCTTGCAGCGGGCGCATCACGCGATGCTGGATGGCTGGTGCGCTGAGCAGTACCAGACTCGTCATGGAAAGGAAAAACGTCAGCAGGAAGACGACTTTTTCCGCCTGCACGATCTTCGCGAAGCCGCCATTGAAGGGCAGGATGATGAGGAAGGCCGTCAGCATCTGCGCGCCCGGCAAGAGGATGCGCAATTCGCTGAGCAGGTCGGACAAGTCGCCTTCGTCGCCTGGCTGGCCGTTTTCGTCCTGGTATTGCGTTTGTGGCATGGGGCCGTCCTCGTGGTGGTGATGGGGCCAGTCTACGCACAAGCGACCAGGCCGACTGTGGGCGGACGCACCTTCAGAACCATTGCGCGTAGCGCAGGCGCAGCCGCCACAGGGGCGTCGAGACGATGGCAGCTGCGCTGTGCGAGGCGTCATGGCCGCAATGGCCGCAGCTGTGGCGCTGGTGCGGCGCCAGCGCGAAGCTGCCCAGGTCCAGGTGCGGATGGCCGCAACGGGCGCAGTCGCTGCAGTCCAGCGGCGTGCCGGCCTGCAAGGCGGCGGTGAATGCTTGTGCGGCCGGTGGCGTGATGTTCAGCTGCACGACGTCGGGCGGGAACAGGCCGGGCAGGGCGCGGCAGTCGATGGCCAGCGCGGCCGCGTCGCGCGCCAGCAGGGCGCCGCCGTCATCGGCCTTGGCGCGCAGTTGCAGCAAGCCATCCTGCCCCGGGCGCAAGGTCGTGGCGTGAAACTGGCTGGGATCGAACAGCGCCGGATACAGCACATAGCCCATGGGACTGGCGTGCTGGCGGCAACGCATCTGCCGCGTTGACTGCCAGTCGGCCACGTCGGCCTGCGTGCCCCAGTAGCACTGGTGCGTACGGCACCAGTGGCGCGCCGCGCCGTTGCGGAACTTTCCGGCTGCCAGCAGATCGCACATGATGATGGCGTCTTCGCCCGCGCCGGCGCGAAAGTGGCCCGTGATGTGCTGCGTGGTGACGGCAAGGTGGCCCGTGCTCGCTTGCAGGGGCCAGCAGATGCCCGGCAGAGTCAGCGGCGTGGTCAACGGCCCCTCCGCGCGGCTATCGGCTTGCGAGCCGATAGTGGGCCGGAATGAAAAAGCCCGCCGACTGGGGCGGGCTGTGCTGAGGGAAATGCCTGCGGCATGGCCCGGTTTATTCTTCCGTATCGGCCAGGGTGACGATGGCGCGCGCCCACTTCGAGTATTTCAGATTCGCCAGATCGCGCACGGTCTTGATATTGAACGCTTGCTTGAGGAGCTCCGCATCCTTCTCGCTCACGCCTTGCAGCGCATCGACGGGTGCATCAGCGATTTCCTTGAAGGTCTTCTTTTCGTAAGCCTTGTCTACCGCTTTATTGATGTTCATGTGTTGATACTCCTCAGTAAGTGGGAAATTAATTCTACACGTTTTTGCAAACTGTCAATTTACGCTTGCAAGTTGTGCCGAACTAAATATGATGGAGGTGGATGCCTCGACAGTGAGGCGATCTGTACGTTCACCTCAAGATTGCAATTATAGCATTGTTATTATTCATAGTATAATGATTTCCATGGCGCAGAATGGTCTGCTCCATACCGAAGCCGCAGTCACGCGGCACCAATCGATAGCGTTCAGGAGAATACGATGAGTTTGCTAGATCAACTTGCAGGACAGGCGATGAGCGCTTTGGGCAATAAAAGTGCTGACGGGGAAGCCCCATCGGGATTGATGGCCAGTGTGATGGATCTGGTCAACCAGCACGGCGGCTTGCCCGGCCTGCTGCAGAAATTCCAGGAAAGCGGCCTGGGCGACCAGGTCGCCAGCTGGATCGGCACTGGTGCCAATGCGCCCGTCTCCGGCGAACAGATCAAGGATGCGCTCGGTAGCGACACGATCACTCAGATCGCTGAAAAAGCGGGCGTCGCACCGGACGCGGCCTCGGGCGGCCTGGCCGCCTTGCTGCCCCAGCTGATCGACAAGCTGACCCCCGACGGTCAGGTACCGGAAGGCAATGACCTCGTCAGCCAAGGTTTGAATATGCTCAAGGGCAAGATCTTTGGTTGATCAGACGATGCAGCAACAAAAAACCTCGCAGCGATGCGAGGTTTTTTGTTTTAAGCGGCGGCCATCATGCCGAAATATGGCTGCTCGGCTGTCAGCCTGGCTGTACTGCCTTCGACCAGATACGAGCAATAGCGGCGCCGCTCGGCGATGCCGCCGCGCCGTTCCATCAGTTCGCCCAGCATGGCGACGGCGTCGGTGGCCATCTTTTGCACGGGCTGGCGCAGGGTGGTGATGTCGTAGCTGAGCCAGCCCGATGCTTCCAGCGCGTCGAAACCGGCCACCGACATCTGCAGCGGCACCTCGATGCCCATCTGGTGGCGCGCCGTGTCCAGGCAACCGATGGCCATGATGTCGTTGCCGCAGATGACGGCGTCCGGCACGCGGCCCAGGCGGTCGATGACTTTGCGCAAGCCGCGTCCGCCGCTGGCGTAATCGTAGTTGCCGCTGACGACGATGGGCGCGGGCAAGCCCAGGGTCAGCAAACGGTCCAGCATGCCGGCCTTGCGTTCCTGCGCGACGGCCGAGTCGCCGGGGCCGTCGATGATGGCGAACTGGCGGTGGCCCGCCTCGGCCATGCGCGACACGAGCAGGCGCGCCGCTTCGCCCTGGTCGCACAGCACGGCATGCACAGCGTGTTCGCGCGGGCTGCGGTTGAACAGCACGAGCGGCACGTCGCGCCGGCCGAATTCGGCCATTTGTTCGTCCGACAGGCAGGCGGCCACGATGGCGCCATCGACCTGATATTGCCACACATCGCACAAGACCTTGCCGATGTCCACTTCGCGCTCGAGGGTAAACAACAAGAGGCGCTTGCCCTGGCGGGCGATTTGCTGGCTCAGGTCGGACAATACTTGCGGATAGTACAGATTGGCCAGGTTGGAAATGATGACGGCCACCAGGTTCGAGCGCCGCGTGATCAAGCTGCGGGCGGCCGCGTTGGGGATGTAGTCGAGGCTGATGGCCGCCTGCATGACCTTGGCGTGGGTGGCTGGCGAGACGCTGGCGCCCGGCTTGAAGCAACGCGATACGGCCGATTGCGACACGCCGGCCAGCAGGGCCACGTCATACGAGGTCACGCGCCGTCCGGCGCCGGATACGGGGCGGGCGGTGGTGCTGGGTGTCCGGGCTACAGTATTCTTTTTTCGCATAGTGGTCTGGCAAGCAACCTGTCTCAAAGTATTCCTGCAGGCCCGGCCGCTTGTGGCGGCCTGGGCGGGAAAAATGAGCATAGCGAAAATATTTCCATGTGGCAAGACTGTTTTCTTATCCATGTTGCAAATAATTTGATTTAATGGCAAGTGGTATGCTTGCTCCTCAATCTGGACTGTCGCAGGGGCCGCTGCCATAGGGGCTGAGGCGTCCCGGCGGGTCCACGCGGCGGGCGCTGAAATCGCTGGCCAGGGTGGGTAAGGGCAAGTCCGCCGTGGCGCTCGCTTCCGTGCCGCTGACCGTGCCCCGCACAGTCAATCCGATGCGCACCCAGGAACCGAAGTTGCGCGGATAGCTGACGGTGACGGTGGCCATGCCCAGCGCATCGCTCAGGCCGCTTGCGCTGACGGTCAGGGGAATGCCCGGGTCGAGCACGCCATTGCCGTTGCCATCGTAGGCGGCGTCAAAAATACCATTGCGCAAGACGTCCTCGTTGGCACAGCTGTAATTGGGCAGGGCCAGGCGCCAGACGCCCGTGTCGGGGAACTCGGGCTTGTCCGCTTGCCACACATAGGATCCCTTGGCATAGCGGCTGGGCCAGGCGGCGGCCGTGATGGCGACGCCGGGCACGGCGTTGCCGGCGCTGTCGGACACGAACACGGCAAAGTCCTTTTGCAGCACGCTGGCCGAATACTCGCGCAGCAGGCTGCCCGTGCCCAGCTTGACCGACAGCGCTTGCCGCGCCACCGTCAGGCGCACGAGGGCCATGGCCGCCGCCTGCGCAGCCCCCTCGATGCGGGCCTGGATCAGCACGCCGTCGCGGCCGCTGTCGGCCGGTCCCGCCACGTACTCGGCGCGCGCCAGGCCGTCGCTGCCCGTCAGTACGCGGCCCGCCTGCCGCAGGTAGCCGCCGCTGGGGTCGCTCAAGATGGTAAACAGCACGGGCGCGTTCTTGACCAGGTTGTTGGCCGCGCCATCGCGCACCACGGCGCCGATGGTGCTCATACTGGAGCTGGCGTTGTCGGCCAATGCCGCCGTGTTGGCGCGCAGCACGGCCGGATCCGCTTGTGCGGCCAGCTTGCTTGCAGGGCTCAATGGCGCGACGAATTCCAGCCGCGTCTGCGCCGAGGGACCACCGGCTACGGCCGCCGTGATGGTGGCCACGCCCGTGTTGGCCGACTGCACATAGCTGCGCGGCAAGTTGCCATTGCTGAACATCAAGCTGGTGGGCAAGGCCTGGCTGCAGGCGCTGTCCGCAAACAGGCTGCCGCGCGAGGTCGACAGGCTGGCGCTGCCCGTTTGCGCCACGCCCGCCTTGTCGTAGCGTGCGTCGATGGGCTGGCATGCCAGGGTGGCCACTTCCGCCAGTACGTCCGCGCCGCTGGCATCCTGGCCCACGGCCGGGCTCAGGCGCAGGTCGCTGCCCGCCACGGCGTACGGCTGCGTGGCGGCGGTGCCCAGTGCGCTGACGGACACGGCGTCCCTGCCCAGACTGCCGGCAGTCAGGCGCAGCACCAGCTGGCCTTGCGCATTGCTGAGCGCCGCGCCGCCATCCTTGACACGTACGCCGTTGCCGGTGCCCGTGCTGTAGGCGATGGCGGCGCCTGCCACGGGTTTGCGCGCCGAGTCGCGCACGGTGACGGTGAGGTCGGCGCTCTGGCCCAGCATCAGGGCGGCCGGCCCCAGCAGCTCTACAGTACTGCCCGTGACGGCCACCGTGCCCTTGCCGCTGCGCGTGCCCACATTGGCCGTTACGGTGATGCTGCGGTTGCTGTTGGCGCCTCCCGTGCCCAGCAGGGCGCGCGCCTGGCCGTTCTTGTCCGTCACGGCGTCGACGCTGCCGAGGATACCGGAATCGGCGGCAAAGGAAATCTTTGCGTTTGGCAAGGCGAGATTGGCGCCATCCTTGACGAGGGCCGTGACGGCCACTTCGCCGCCGGCCAAGCCCGCCGAGGCCAGTTCCGTGCTGGAAAACACGAGGTTGACGGCGCTGGCCAAGGTGGCCGGTTCGGGCGGCGTGACGGGCGGAATCACGGGCGGAATCACGGGCGGCGTCACCGGAGGCGTCACGGGCGGATTGACGACCGGCGGCGGGCTGCCGCCGCAGCCTGCCGTGCTGTGCAGCCCGCAACCGGCGCCGGCCTGGGTGTCGGCCGAACCGCCGCCGCAGCCGGCCAGGGAAACGAGGAAGGCGGCCAGCAAAGCTGCTGGCAGGTGGCGCAGGGGAGCATGGGGCACGATGGGTCTCCGGGAGCTGGCCGAGTTGCTCGGCGTTAATTTTCCAAGAGTATCTTTTGCGTGCGGTTGGTACTTGATGCAAAGCAAGCTTATGCTGTTGAGCCCGTCGGACGGGTTTTGCTGGTGCAAAAGCCTGCCTTCTGATAACATAACGCCCCTTTATTCAGGGAAGGGTCGACATGGCCAATGCTTGCGGCGTCGATTTCGGCACGTCAAATTCCACGGTAGGCTGGGCACGTCCAGGGCAGAGCACCATGCTCGGCCTGGAAGATGGCAAGACGACCTTACCGTCCGTCGTCTTCTTCAATGCGGAAGACGAGGAAGTCAGTTTTGGCCGCGCGGCGCTGGCCGGCTATCTGGCCGGTTACGAGGGGCGCTTGATGCGCTCGCTGAAAAGCTTGCTGGGCACGAGCCTCATCGATGGCCAGACGGAAGTGGGTGGCCGCGCCTTGCCATTTCGCATGTTGCTGGCGCAATTCATTGGCGAAGTGAAACGCCGCGCCGAGCAGTCCGCCGGCCGCGAATTCTCGTCCGCCGTGTTCGGCCGTCCCGTCTTCTTTATCGACGACAACGCGCAAGCGGACCAGCTGGCGCAGGACACCCTGGCCGAAGTGGCCCGTTCCGTCGGCTTCAAGGACGTCGCCTTCCAGTTCGAGCCGATTGCCGCAGCGTTCGACTACGAGTCGCAGATAGCCAAGGAAGAGCTGGTGCTGATCGCCGACATCGGCGGCGGTACGTCCGACTTTTCGCTGGTCCGTTTGTCGCCGGAACGGGCGAACAAAGCCGAGCGCCGTGACGATATCCTCGCCACCGGCGGCGTGCACATCGGCGGCACGGATTTCGATAAATACCTGAGCCTGTCTTCCGTCATGCCTCTGCTCGGCTATGGCAGCCGCCTGAACAACAATAGCGAAGTGCCGTCCAGCTATTATTTCAACCTGGCGACGTGGCACACGATCAACCTGGCCTATACGAAGAAGATCTGGGTGCAGCTGGCCGACGTGTGCCGCGATGCGCGCGAGCAAGACAAGATGGGGCGTCTGCAAAAGCTGATCGACGAGCGCGCGGGCCACTGGCTGGCCATGAAAGTGGAAGAGGGCAAGATTGCCCTGTCCGACGCGGCCGAAGTGCAGCTCGAGCTGGACCGTTTGTCGCCCGCGCAGAGCCTGTTGCTCAAACGTACGCAGTTCGACGAAGCTATCGGCCACCTGTGCGGTTCCGTGGAAGAAACCGTGCTGCGTCTGCTGCGCGACGCGGGCGTGGCGCCGGAAGCCGTCGACACCGTGTTCTTCACGGGTGGATCGAGCGGCGTGCGCCTGCTGCGCGAAAAGATCGCGGCGCTGGTGCCGGCCGCGCGCAAGGTCGAAGGCGATTTGTTCGGCAGTATTGGCGCAGGTCTTGCGCTGGACGCCGTACGTAAATTTGGTTGATAATCGCCACCCATTGCCGTACCCACGAAAGAACGCCCCATGAATGTGTTTGACAAACCGATCGTCATGATCGACTTCGAGACGACCGGACTGTCGCCCGACATGGGCGACCGCATCACGGAAGTGGCGGCGCTGCGCATCGAGGGCGGGCGGATCACGGACCGTTACGTGACCCTGATCAACTGTAATGCGCGCATTCCCTCGTTCATCACGGGCTTGACGGGCATCACGCAGGCGATGGTGGACAAGGCACCGCCCGTGGCCGAAGTGGTGCCGCAATTGCTGGACTTCATCGGCAGCGATGCCTTGTCGGCGCACAATGCCAGCTTCGATGAAAAATTCCTGCGCGCGGAAAGCGCCAGGCTGAACCTGACACCGGCGCACCAGTCGCTCGTGTGTTCCTTGAAACTGTCGCGCCGCGTGTTTCCCGGCATGGCCAGCTACAAGCTGGGCTTGCTGTCGAGCCAGCTGGGCATTTCCTTCAAGAGCGCCGCCCACAGGGCCGAGTCCGATGCGGAAGTGGCGGCGCAAGTGCTGATCCATATCGGCCGCCATTTGCGCAGCAGCTATGGCATCGCCGATGTCGACGCCGACTTGCTGGTGTCGCTGAACAAGCTGGCCGCCGCCAAGGTGCCGCAATTCCTGCAAAAGCATCCATCGCGCCGCTGAGCGGCGTTTCCCCTCTAAGCGGGCTCATCAAAGCGATATAATTTTGTTATTTCTATTGAGTCTGCTCAAGTCCTTCCCCCGCAGCGAATTTAAAATTTAAGCAACACACGATTTCGCCGCCCTGGGCCGCCGTTTTGCGCGTGCTGCCGGCAAGCGCAATGTGGATGGGGGCGCACATGGACAAGCACCATACTGCCAGAGATAGCCACCAGGCGTATATCTGGTTCCGCACGGCTGCCGAGCAGGGCAATGCCTACGCCCAGTTCAACCTGGGATTGATGTACAAGAAGGGCGAAGGCGTGGCGCAGGACGACGCGCGTGCCTTTGTCTGGCTACGCCTGGCAGCGCTGCAAGGGCTGGCTTTTGCGCAGAACCACCTGGGCGCCATGTATTACCACGGCCGCGGCGTGGCGCAGAGCGATGCCGACGCCGTGCTGTGGTTTCGCCGCGCGGCCGCCCAGGGCGATGCCTCGGCACAGCAGAACCTGGGGCAGATGTACCGCAAGGGACGCGGTGTGCTGCAGAGCGATGAGCTGGCCCTGGCGTGGTTTTACCGCGCTTCCGAGCAGGGCGTGGCCAGCGCGCAATCTCTGCTGGGCGAAGCCTATGCCCAGGGTCTCGGGGCGAAAAAGAACGATGCGCTGGCCCTGGCCTGGTTCCGCAAGGCAGCCTTGCAGGGCGATGCGCAGGCGCAGCTGAACCTGGGGCTCGTCTACAAACGGGGGCAGGGCGTGGTGCAGAGCGATGCGCAGGCGCTGGCCTGGTTCCGCCAAGCCGCGGCCCAGGGCTTGGCGGTGGCGCAGCGGCAACTCGGCGTGGCGTATGCGGAAGGCCTGGGCGTGGCGCCCGACCAGCTGCGCGCCTATGCCTGGCTGCAGCGGGCGGCCGAGCAGGATGACGCCGACGCCCAGTTCAACCTGGGCCTGATGCTGGCGCGCGGCCAGGGCGTGGACAAGGACGAGGTGCGCGCCATCGCCTGGTACCGGCGTGCCGCCCTGCAAGGCCATTGTATGGCGCAATACAATCTGGGCGGCATGTTTGCGGGCGGGCGCGGCGTCGCCCGCGACGTGCGCCAGGCCTTGGACTGGTATGCGAGGGCGGCGGCCCAGGGCGCGTCGAATGCGCAATTCAACCTGGGCGTGATGTATGCCAATGGCCAGGGCGTAGAGCGCGACGAAGTGTGCGCCGTGCGCTGGTACCGCACGGCGGCCGAGCAGGGCGATGCCAGCGCGCAAAATAACCTGGGCGTCATGTATGCGAACGGCCATGGCGTGCCGCAAGACGATGGCCTGGCCGTGCTATGGTATGCGCGCGCAGCGGGCCAGGGCCATGCGCTGGCCCAGTACAACCTGGGCGGCATGTACAACAGCGGGCGCGGCGTGGAGAGGGACCCCGTCTGCGGCTACATGTGGCTGGCGCTGGCGGCCGAGGGTGGCGATGGCGGGGCGCCCAGGGCCAGGGAAGCGGCTGCCACCAGGCTGGAGCCGGCACAGCTGCAAGAGGCGCAGCAGCGTGTGCGGCAATGGCACCAGGTGCGCTTTCCGCCGCTGCCGCCGCCTGACTGAAGCGCCGCCGCTGTGCGCGCATGGACGCGCGCCGCATGCGATAATTGCCGGCAGGCATGTCGCCAAGGCGGCACGGTTTTTCGGCACGGTGAAAGGTGAAGCATGGTAAGGCAGGCAGGCGAGGATGCATCAGAGCAAAAAGTCATCGACGACATCGCCACGCATGGCTGGCATGGCGTGCATATCGGTGCCGATGAAGAAGGTCCCGGCTATGCTTTTACCATAGGCGCTGGCCACAGCTTCGGCCAGCCTGAATTCCTGATCATGGGCTTGCCCCATTCCATGGCCCACCGGATACTCGATGTGGCGCTGGACGCCGCGCGCAGCGGCGCCATCACGGATTTCACGACCACCACGGACGTCTTGCTGGAAGGCCATCAGTGCGCCTTCGTGCGCGTGCCCGTCGAGCAATACCGCGACTATGTCGGCTATGCGCGCTGGTATTACCAGGGCGATGATTTTATCTTGTACCAGATCGTCTGGCCGTCGCGCGATGGCCACTTCCCATGGCAGGCGCAAGCGAGCGCGCAGTATGTGGAGAGCCAGCCCCTGCTGGGACCGGCGTCGCTGGCCACATGACGAGCATTGTGACCGGGACGGCTACCCTGTGCGTGTTCGACCCTGCGCTCTTGCGCCACAAGCTGGAAGATGACTGCGATTGGTGGAGCATCCCCAGCGAGGAACTGGCGGCCGTGAATGCGGGGCAAGTCGCGTTTTTCAACGTGGGCGGCGATGGCGCGTATGAACTTGCCTTGCACGCCGAACTTGCCGAACCGCAGGTGATCGTGCATCTTGCCGTCGTCTCGGGCCGCGTCTTCATCGGCGCGGGGGAAGACGTCACGGGAGGCGACCTGGAACCGGACACGGCGTATGGAGGACTGTTCGTGGACTTGCCCGCAGGCAGCTACCGCGTGCAGGCGCGCCGCGATGGTGCGCACATCAGCCTGGCATTCGTGCCTGATACGCGCAGCGGCAATGCGTTTGTCGATCTCGTGCGTATTTGATCTTGCGTATTTATATTGCCCCAGGCTAGGCATCCATGCGCGCCACAGCCGCGCCTTGCCGCCGGTCCAGGAACAGGCTATTGCCGTGGATTTTCTTTGCCTGCTTTTTTGCCTCGGCCGCTTGCGTGGCGATCTGGTGATGCGTGTAGTACTGGTGCGCCTCGACCTTGATGACGCCCAGCGACAGGCTGATCAACGAATAAAACACTTTCTTGCCTTGCCGGTCTTCGCTGATGTAGCCGCCCCGTTCGCAGTCGCCCGTGCTGTAGTAGGCGAGGATGGCGGCCGCGAAGTCGTCGAGCATGGCCTGGCAGCGCGTTTCCCAGTCTTCGCTCTGGAACAGAATCATGAAATCGTCGCCGCCGATGTGGCCGATGAAGTCGCGGTTCGGGTCGCAATGGCTGCTGAGGATTTCTCCCGTCAGCTGGATCACGTCATCGCCCTTGCGGTAGCCGTACACATCGTTGAAGGGCTTGAAGTGGTCGAGGTCGCAATAGCAGACCCAGAAGCGGCTGCCGCTGTGCAATAAACGGTCGATATGCTCGTTGATGGGCACATTGCCGGGCAGCTGCGTCAACGGGTTGGCGTAGCGGGCCGCGTTAATTTGCATTTGCGTGATTTCGCGCATCAGGTCGTGGCCCGTGCCCATGCCCAGGTAGCGGCCGTGCTCGGTGATGATGAAGCCGTTGAACAGGTGGTGGGCATCGGACTGCACCATCGTGTAGCTGAGTTCCTGCAAGCTCGTCTCGTGGTCGGCGATCAGGGGTGTGGCATCCATGAACAGGCTGCATGATTTCTTGCCATAGAGTTCGCGCTGGTAGGGGCGGGCGAAGTGGTCGATCATTTCGAAGCGGCTGATCAGGCCCAGCGGCACGCCGTCGTCGACGACGGGAATGATCATCAGCTTCGGTTCCTTCAGGAAAATATCGTACACCTCGTTATTGTTGAGCTGCGGCGACACGGCCGCCACGCGGTGCAGCAGCTTGCGGATGCTGGCGCCATTCTTTTCCAGGCTGCTGCGCTGCGGATACACTGCCACGCCGTTGCGCCCCAGCGCCTGCACCACTTCGGCCGGCAGCGCGCGCGCCGGCACCGCGTTGGGCCGCCCCAGGTGATAACCCTGGCCAAACGCCACGCCGAGGTCGCGCAAGACCAGCAATTCCGTCTGCGCCTCGATGCCTTCGGCGATCACCAGGGTGCCCGATTTCTCCGCGATTTCCTGGATCGAGCGCACGAACTGCAGTTTCACGGGATCGTTGTTGATGCCCTGGATGAAATGCATGTCGATCTTCACGTATTCCGGGCGCAGTTCCGACCACAGGCGCAGGCTGGAAAAGCCTTCGCCCAGATCGTCGATGGCGATCTGGAAACCCATGTTACGGTAATGCAGCACCGCTTCGCGCATCAGCTCGTAATCATAGGTGGGCTGGTTTTCCGTCAGCTCGATGATGACACGGTCCGGATTGATGCCGATGTGCTCGATGTATTCGAGGGTTTCGCCATGGCGGGCATTGCGCAGCAGCAGGCATTCGGGGCTGACGTTGAGGAACAGCTTGCCCGGCAGCTGCAGTTCGGCAAAGCGTTCGAGCACCACTTGGCGGCACAGGTGCTCCACTTCCAGGGTCAGGTCATGCGCGCGCGCCACCTTGAACAGATTCATCGGTGCGTGCAGGGGGCTGTCGGACGGCCCCCGTATCAAGCCTTCGTAGCCGATGATGTCGCCGCTGTGCATGTGGATGATGGGCTGGAACAGCGCGCTGAGCTTGCGGCCCGCCAGGATGTCGTGCAAGGCGTCCGTCCCTTCGATGGTCATGGTGGCCGATGGCGGCTTCAGATAAGCCACATTCGATAGCGTCGCGGGGGCCGGCGCGGCATTGGCGGAAGGGAGGGCGAGAGTGTGCATAGGAGGCTGTGGCGGCACGGCCTCTGGACGGGCCATGAACATGTTGCCGATAGTAAAGAAGATTTATGACAACTTGATGAAACGACTTTACTTTTGATAATGTTTCTTGCATGAACGTCAGTTTGCCGATTCCGCCGAAGGCGAGATTTATCATGGCAATTCACGTAAATTTCCCAAACAAAAGACGGCAAATCCATCAGATAACTGTGCTTTAAAAGTGGCAATCCGCGCTATGATTTCTCTTGGCGAAAGTCAACATGGGCAGCCGCGGCGTGTGTTTGAGCGGCCTGCTTTCCTCGACATCCAACAATGAGACAACAACCCATGCAATTACGTAGTGCAACCCTCATATTCAGCTTGATGGCCGCTTTCGGTGGCAATGCCCTGGCGCAAAGCGCCGCGACGCCATCGTGCCCGGCCGGCGACGGCGCTGCCGTGACGTATCCGGTCAGCAAAAAAGTCGACCAGCAAGACAGCTATTTCGGCACCACCATCGCCGACCCGTACCGTTGGCTGGAAGACGCCAACAGCGCGGAAACGGGCGAGTGGGTCACGGCGCAAAACAAGCTGACGCAGTCGTATCTGGGCACCATCCCCGAGCGCGCCGCGATCAAGCAGCGCCTGACCAAGCTGTGGAATTATGAGCGTTTCTCTACGCCAACGAAGCAGGGCGGCCGCTATTTTTACAGCCGCAACGACGGCTTGCAGAACCAGGCCGTGCTGTACACGGTGAAAAAACTGACGGACGAACCGCGTCTGCTGCTGGACCCGAACACCCTGTCGACGGATGGCACGGTGGCGCTGGCCGGCACCTCGATCAGCCCGAACGGCAAGTACCTGGCGTACGCCACGTCCGCTTCCGGTTCCGACTGGAACGAGTGGAAAGTGCGCGACATCGAATCGGGCAAGGATTTGACGGACCACATCAAGTGGGCCAAGTTCTCGGGCGCTTCGTGGACCAAGGACAACACCGGTTTCTTCTACAGCCGCTATGACGCGCCGAACGAAGCCACCAAGCTGGCCGATATCAATTACTTCCAGAAATTGTACTTCCACAAAATTGGCACGCCGCAAAGCGACGACATGCTCGTCTTCGACCGTCCCGACCAGAAGGAATGGGCGTTCGGTGGCAGCACCGTCAGCGACGACGGCAATTATCTGATCATCACGGCCACGCAAGGCACGGAACGCAAGAACCGCGTCTTTTACAAGGACTTGCGCCAGAAGAATGCCAAGGTGGTCGGTTTGCTGGAAGCGTTCGACGCTTCGTACTCGTTCATCGACAATGACGGTCCCGTGTTCTTCTTCAAGACGGACAACAAGGCGCCGAAATCGCGCGTGATCGCCATCGATACGCGCAAGCCTGCGCCTGCCGACTGGAAGGAAATCGTGCCGCAAAGCGCGGAAACCCTCGTCGCCGTCAACCTCATCAACAACCAGCTGGTGCTCGACTACTTGAAAGATGCGCAAACGCAAATCAAGATCGTCGACCTGAATGGCAAGCTGGTGCGCGAAGTGGCCTTGCCGGGCATCGGTTCGGCCGGTGGTTTTGCGGGCAAGCGTGGCGACACGGAAACGTTCTACTCGTTCACCAGTTTCACGACGCCAGCGACCATCTACCGCTACGACATGAAGTCGGGCAAGAGCACGGTGTACCGCCAGCCGAAGGTCGATTTCGACCCGAACGCCTTTGAAACGCGCCAGCAATTTTTTACCAGCCGCGACGGCACCAAGGTGCCGATGTTCATCGTCTCGAAAAAAGGCATGAAGCTCGACGGTTCCAATCCGACCTATCTGTACGGCTATGGCGGCTTCAACATTTCGCTCACGCCGAGCTTCTCCGTGGCGAATTTGGCCTGGGTGGAAATGGGCGGCGTCTACGTGATGGCCAACCTGCGCGGCGGCGGCGAGTACGGCGAAGCCTGGCACCAGGCTGGTACCAAGCTGAACAAGCAAAACGTGTTCGACGATTTTATCGGCGCGGCGCAGTGGCTGGTGGACAACAAGGTCACCTCGCCATCGAAGCTGGCGATCGGCGGCGGCAGCAATGGCGGCCTGCTGGTGGGCGCGGCCATGACGCAGCGTCCCGACCTGTTCGCCGCGGCGATCCCGCAAGTGGGCGTGCTCGACATGTTGCGCTTCCACAAGTTCACCGTGGGCTGGGGCTGGGTGCCTGACTACGGTTCGTCGGACGACGCCGAGCAGTTCAAGGCGCTGGTGAAATACTCGCCGCTGCATAACCTGAAGGCGGGCGGTTGCTATCCGGCCACCATGATCACGACAGCCGACCATGACGACCGCGTCGTGCCAGCGCACAGCTTCAAGTTCGCGGCCGCGGCCCAGGCAGCGCAAGGCGGCGCGGCGCCCGTGCTGATCCGCATCGACAGCAAGGCAGGCCATGGCGCCGGCAAGCCGACGACCAAGCAGATCGAAGAAGTGGCCGACCGCTGGGGCTTCCTCAGCCGTTCGTTGAAGATGACGCCGGTAGTTGCGGAGCCGGCCAAGGTGGCTGCGAAGTAAATACGGTAGGTCGGATTAGCGCGGCATCGCCGCGCGTAATCCGACAACACCCGTCATGCCAACAATGTGTCGGATTACGCGGCGTGCCGCCGCTAATCCGACCTACGCTGGCCTGCGTGCACGATCCTTGCCAGTACCCCCTCACCAAACACCGTTTGAAACGGCAAATCCTTGCGCTGCGCATAGCCGATATAGCAATCGCACTTGAAGCGCGGGCAGCGGCGTTCCTGCAGCATGTCTGCCAAGTCATCCACGTACAGATTCCCCAAGCGCTCCGGCACGAAATGGCAGCGCGTCAGTTCGCCATCGCCGTCGACGGACAGCGACGCTTCGCCCGCCAGGCACGGTTTGCCGCGCGAGGGTGACGGACGGCGGCTTTGCGCGAACCACGGATCGGCGGCGTCGAGCCAAGCCAGGTCTTCCCCGCTGTAGTAGCCGGGGCCACGGCGGTCATAGGCGTTGAGCCACAGGTAGACGTGCGCGGGCAGGGCCGCGCGCAGGGTGCGGATGGCGTCCAGGTGTTCGTTCATGGCGACGACGCCGACGGAATAGCGCACGCCCATGGTGTCCAGGCGCGCGCAGCGTTCGAGAAAACGGGCCAGCGTTGTCTGGTCCGGGTGGTAGGTGCACCACAGGCCAATCTTTTCCACCCCGTCCATCGCTTGCAGCCAGTTCAGGGGGCCGGACAAATTCGTCTGCAGCGCTACTTGCCGCACATGGGGCAAAGCTGCCAGGGTTTGCATGGCCGTGCGGTAGTGGCGCCGCACCAGTGCTTCGCCCCACGGCGTGAACAGGACGCTAATGTCCCGTTTTTGCGCCGCCACCCAGCTGGTAAAGCGCGCCACTTCGCGCGCATCGCGGGTCAGGGTGGCGCGGCTGTCGCGCTTCTTGGCAAACGGGCAGTAGCCGCAGGCATAATTGCAGCTCGCCAAAGTGCCCCGGTACAGCAGGGACAAGGTGCCGGGCTCAGGTGTCATCTCCGTTATCAGCACGCCTGGCCGCCTTCGGCCATCAGCGCGCGCACCTTATCGGAGGCCAGCCACGGGCCGATGGTGTCGGCGTAGCTGTAGCCGCGGTCATTGAGGCGCAGCAGCGGGCCGTTTTCTTCCACCAGTTCCAGCGCGTGCAGTTCGGCCAGCTGCGGCAGATCAAGCTCGCAGCGGCTGCCGAAGCGCGCCGTGTAGGCGTTGCGGTCCAGGCCCGGTTCCGTCAGCAGCGACTGGATCACGTAGCGGCGGCGCTGTTCCGCATCATCGAGCACATAGCCGTGTTCGGCCTGCGCGAAGCGTTCCTCGTCCAGCGCCAGGTAGTTGTCGATGATGCCGATGGTCTCCGTTCTCGCCACCGCGTACTCGCTCGAATAATGCAGGCGCGAAGTGTAGGAGCGGGCGCCCGCGCCCAGGCCCACCATGCCGTCATTCTGGCAGCAGTACGACGGGCCGTTCTGCTCCGGCGCATGCGGTGCGCGGAACATGCGCATCGAGACCTGCTCATAGCCCTGGGCGCGCAAATGGTCGCGCGCGGCCGCGTACAGGGCCAGACGGCTGTCGCCGTCGCGGGCCAGCATGATGGGGTTGAGCGATTCCGCTCCCTGACGGCGCGCCACTTTTCCAAGACCCGTTTGTTCCCGCACGTACAGCGGATACAGATAGATTTCCTCGGGCCGGAAGGCCAATGCGCTGTCGATGGAAGCGAGCAGGCTGGCGACGGTTTGCCCGGCGATGCCGTAGATCAGGTCCAGGTTCAGGGTGGGAAAGCCTGCCGCGCGTATCAGGCCGATGGCGTGATGGACGGTGGCGTTTTGCTGGGGACGGGCCAGCGCGCGCATCTCGCCGGCGGCAAAGCTCTGGATGCCGAGGCTGACCCGGTCGATGCCATGCGCGCGGCAGACGGCAAGCCGCTCGGCCGTGATGGTTTCGGGCGACGCTTCGATGCCGGCCGGCGTGGCTTGCAGGTCGATGCCGAGGATGTCGCGCGCGCCGCACAGCAAGGTATCGAGCTGCGCGGGCGACAGATAGGTGGGCGTGCCGCCACCGAGCGCGAAGCGGGCAAAGTGCCGTTCGCCGAGGGCGCCGTTCATCGCGCGCATCTGCACAAGCACCTGCTGTACGTAGCGCTCGACCATGTCGGCGCTGGGGCGGGCCATGGCGAACAGGTTGCAAAAGCCGCAGCGCATTTCGCAAAACGGGATGTGGACGTAGGCGAAGAGGGCGGAGCGGTCCTGCTGCGCCCACAGCGGCGCGAGCGGCGCGGCCTGCGGCAGGGCGCGGTAGGCCGCCTTGTGCGGATACGAGTACGAATACGCCTGGTAGGGCGTGTGGCGCATGCGCTGCGCCAGGGTGCCCGGTTGTTCGGATGGGTTCACGGTGGGGACTCCTGGGAAATGGTATCTGGCGTGAGGAAGAAGTGCGCATACGGCACCTGCCACACGCTGTCATGGGCCACCCTGTGGCCACGGTAGCCGTCTTCGCCATACGCGCTGCCGTGGTCCGAGCAGACGATGGCAAACGTGGGCGAGCGCGCGGCGCAGGCCGTAAACAGCGGCGCCAGCGCGCTGTCGACATAGCGCAGGGCCGCCGCATGGCTGTCCAGGTTATCGCTGCGGCAGCCGGGCAGGTAGGCGCGGTTCGGCGTGTGCAGGGCGGCCACGTTAATGAACAAGAAGGTGCGCTGGTCGTTTTGCGCCAGCAGCCGGGTCGCCAGCGCCACCTGCTTTTGCGTCGAATGGCGGCTGGCCACGCCCATGCCGGCGCTCCAGTGGCTTTCCTGGAACAGCGATGGCAGCACCGTGCCCAGCGCCGTCTGTTTATTGAAGAAACCCACGCCGCCGATGCAGATGGTGCGGTAGCCGCGAGCGGCCAGCGCGGCGGGAAGGTCCGCTTCCTCGAATGTAAACGTGTGCGGCGAGGTGGTTTCGCTGCCAGCAAAGGCGCTGGCGAACAGGCGCGGATGGCGGCCCGGCGCGGCCGGCGTGGGCAGAAAGCCGGCAAAAAAAGCCTGGTGCGCCGCGTAGGTGAACGTGGCGGGCGAATGGCGCTTGTCCCAGCCGCCCGGCGGCAGAGAACGCCCCAGCACGGGCAATTCACCCGCCTCATACAGGGCTTGCGCCACGTCATAGCGCAGGGTGTCGAGCGTGATGAAAACGATGTCGTGGCTGCCGACGATGGCGTGCATGTCGGGGATGGGGGCTGTGTCTTTAAACATGTGTCAGTTGCGCAGCGTAAGTGTCCGCGCCTTGCCACAGCAGTCTTGGCAGCAGGTCGCCGAAGGCGTTCGCTTCGAGTACGCGGGCCTGGCCGTGGCGCACGACGAGGTCGTAGCCTGTTACGTGGCTGTGGGGGAATGCGCGCGCGGCCTGGGCGCTGGCCGCTTCCAGCGCCGCCATGTCGGCTGCGTTCAAGAGGCCGGCCGCATCGCCGCGCCGGTTGTCGAGGTGCAGATTCGTCATCATCTGGTCGCCGATGCGCGCCACCCGGTGCGCGGGCTGGCCGGCCACGGTCACGACTCGCAGGTCGTAATGGCTGTCGCCGCAGCGCGGCTTGTTCAGCCACGCTTCTGCGTACAGCTGTTGCGCGGCCAGCGCATCGACGAGGGCCGTGATGTCGTGCCGGGTTTCGTAGCGGGCCATGCGCTTGACGTTGAACAGGCGCGCCGCGCCGGCTCCATGGTGCAAGGCGGCCGAGGTGGTGGCTTGCTGGCGCCCGGCCTTGTTCCTGCGGTAGGCGACGACACCAGACGCGGACGAGCCGTAGCGCGGTTTCAGATAGACGCGGTCCAGGTCATGTTCGTGCAGCAGCGACTGCAGATGGTCGTAGCTCTCCACTGGTCCCAGCAGGGCAGGTATGGGCACGCCGTGCGCGGCCAAATGGCGCTGGCACGCCAGCTTGTCCGTCATGAGACAGATATCGGCTGGCGCATTGAAGACGCGCGCCTGCGGCAGGTCCGCCAGTTGCGCCGCCAGGGAGGCCATGGCAGCGCTAAAACCGGTAAACCACGCATCCATGGCCAGCAGCTCGCCATGTGCGGGCGCCTCGGCCGGCGGGCGGTCCAGCATCCGGCAGCCCGCATGCAGCAACAGCAGGTGGGCGGCAGGATCGTCGCCGGGCGGCTCGATCTTCAACTGGCCGGGCTGGCGCAAGGCTTCCCCCAGCAGCGCCGGCTGTGCCAGCCAGTCGCGCCACTCGAGCACCTGCGCGGGAGGCAGGCGCAGGTGCGCGCGCGCCGCCTGCATCAGGCGCACGCGCTTGCTGCCCTGTGTCGCCAGCAAAAGCATCGGTATTTATTCGCCGACGGCGACATAACGATAGCTTTCGCCGTCGTCTTCATCGGCTTCCTGTGGATCGTCCAGCACCACCTCGAACGGCAGCGCCTTCAAGTTCGCCTGATTTTCTTCCGAGATGTAATGGTGCGACAGGTCCAGGCGCTTCAACTTGCCCAATTGTGTGTGATTGAGTATCGCCACCGCGCCCAGGTCGCCGATGGTGCCCAGCGACAGGTCCAGGGTGTCAAGTTGCGCCACCAGTGGCTCTTCCGCCAGCCAGACGGCCAGGTCGTCGGCGATTTCCGCGTCGCGCAAGCCCAGGTAGCGCAAGGTCGGCACGGTCAGCTGCGCCAGCACCTTGCGGTACAGGTCGACGTCGCCGGAAAAGCCGTAGTCGTCCGTACCCAGCCACAGTTCCAGGTGTTCCAGCTGCGGCATGCTCGATTGCGCCAGTGCCTCGGCGATCTTTTGATCGAGGCCGCCCGCTTCGATGGTGAACCGGCGCAGGTTCTGGTGCGCGAACGGTTCGACGGTCAATTCATTGCCGCCACGGATGCGCAGCTCTTCCAGCTGCGGGAAGGCGTCCAGCAGCGGCTTGTAGCTGCCTTGCACGATCCACGAGATTTCGCATTCTTCGTACGTCATGTCGCCGATAAACAGGGCGCGCAAGTTCGGCAACTGCGGCGCGTGGCTGATCAGCGCAGCGATCACCTCGTCGGCGCCCGCTTCGTACGGGTCGCCCCACATGCCGATGATCAGCGCCTCAAGCGCATTCTTGTCGGTTTTTTCCAGGAAGCCGGCGATCAGGTCCGGCATCTTGCGCTTGTCGTCATATTCGAGCGAGAGGCGGTAGACGATATCCTGCCCGGATTGCAGCGCAATATCAGGATCGTACTGGACGACCTTTTTTTGGTGGAAGAGGGTGGTGCTTTCGGAAATCGTCATTGCTAAGGCTCCATGAAAGACAGTGAAAATCTTGTCTAATCCAAAATCTTAGCATGGGCGAAAGAGCCTATTGCACACCGCTGAAAAGCAACTATCTATGGATGACCACCAATAAGGCCTTGCCTTCCGTCTTGCCCAGGTTGCGTATCGTATGCGGCTGATCCGCCGGGTAGCGTGCCGTGCCGCCATTCTTGACCTTTTTCTTCGCCGTGCCCACTTCCAGCTCCAGGTTACCGTGGATGACCGTCAAATGTTCGGTGGTGCCCGGGTCGTGCGGCTGCGACGCCAGTTCGCCGCCCGGCGCCAGGGTCACTTCATACCATTCATATTTGCCGGCCAGTTCCATCGGTCCCAGGATGCGCAGCACGTAGCCCGCGTGGTCGCCGGGCAGGGTGGGTGTTTCGTGGGCGTCCGTGATGCGGATGGTTTCCACGGCTTTTTCCGCGCTGGACAGCAATTCGCCGATCTGTACGCCCAGGGCGTTGGCCAGGCGCCACGTGATGGCGATGGTGGGATTGGCTTTTTCGCGCTCGATTTGCGACAGCATGGACTTCGAAACGCCGGCGATGCGCGACAAATCCTCGAGTGTCAGGCCGCGCGCCAGGCGCAGCCGTTGCAGGGTGGCACCCACTTCAGGGGGAGAATTGGTCGAAACGCTGGTTTTCATCGGCAGGTGGCTTGCAAAGTTCAAAAGGCTTGGGTAATATCCACTATATTGAATTTCAGTTCGAAATAGTGGATTTTGAGGGGAAACACGGAAACGTGTAGACTTCAAACAGCGCTTCACGGTACAGCATAGTGCGCGCACCGGTCAAGCGGCCGCTTTCCCTATGGCGGCTGAGGTCACACGGATACCACAAACGCAGGGACACACAAGGATCATCATGAGCGAGCAAGCGAAGAACACCTTTTTCAGCGGTCTGCAACAGAACCTCGATCAACTGCGCCAGCAGGGCTTGTACAAGCCCGAGCGCGTGATCGCCTCGCGCCAGGGCGCCGAAGTGGTGTGCGACGATGGCCGTACCCTGATCAATATGTGTGCGAACAACTACCTGGGCCTGTCCGGCGACCTTCAGACGCAGGAAGCGTCCATTGCCGCTACGCAAAAATACGGCTACGGCCTGTCGTCCGTGCGCTTCATTTGCGGCACGCAAACCGTGCACAAGGAACTGGAGCAGGCGATCTCCAGCTTCCTCGGCACGGAAGACACGATCTTGTACGCGGCGGCCTTCGACGCCAACGGCGGCGTGTTCGAACCGCTGTTCGATGAAAACGACGCCATCATCTCGGACGCGCTGAATCACGCTTCCATCATCGACGGCATCCGCCTGTGCAAGGCTGGCCGCTACCGCTATGCCCACAACGACATGGCCGACCTGGAAGTGCAGCTGAAAGCGGCGATTGCCGCCGGCAAACGCCATAAAGTCATCGTCACGGACGGCGTGTTCTCGATGGATGGCACGATCGCGCAACTCGACAAGATCTGCGACCTGGCCGACCAGTACGGCGCGCTGGTGATGATCGACGAATGCCACGCTTCCGGCTTCATGGGCGCGACGGGCCGCGGCACGCACGAACACCACAATGTGATGGGCCGCATCGACATCATCACGGGCACCCTGGGCAAGGCCTTGGGCGGCGCCATGGGCGGCTTTACGTCGGCGCGCAAGGAAGTCATCGATACCCTGCGCCAGAAATCGCGTCCCTATTTGTTCTCGAACACGCTGGCGCCATCGATTGCCGGCGCTTCGCTGTCGGTACTGGAACGCCTGGCCAAGTCGACGGAACTGCGCGACCGCCTGCATGAAAACACGGCCTTCTTCCGCAGCGAGATCGAGCGCATCGGCTTTACCATCAAGCCGGGCACGCATCCGGTCGTGCCGGTGATGCTGTTCGACGCGCCCGTGGCGCAGAAATTTGCCGCCCGCCTGTATGAACTGGGCGTGCTGGTGACGGGCTTCTTCTACCCGGTCGTGCCGATGGGCCAGGCTAGGGTCCGCGTGCAGCTGTCGGCCGCGCATACGCGCGAACAGCTGGTGCAAGTGCTGGCCGCTTTCGAACAGGCTGGCAAGGAACTCGGTTTGCTGACCACTACCACTACTAATTAACAAGATTTCAGGAAAATAGCATGGAACGCATCTTAGTCATTGGCGCAAACGGCCAAATCGGTAGTGAACTGGTGGGCGCGCTGGCGCTGCAGCACGGCGCGGACAACGTCATCGCCAGCGACATCGGCACGAATAATCTGTACCAGGCCAAGCGCTACGCCCAGCTCAATGTGCTGGACAAGGACGGCCTGGCGAGCATTATCGCCGATGAAGGCATCACCCAGGTGTACCAGCTGGCCGCCATGCTGTCGGCCACGGGCGAAGCGGCGCCGCTGAAGGCGTGGAGCCTGAACATGGATGGCTTGCTCAATATCCTGGAACTGGCGCGCGAGCGTGGCGAGGCGGGCAAACCGCTGCGCATCTTCTGGCCATCGTCGATCGCCGCCTTCGGCCCGAATACGCCGCAAGTGAACACGCCGCAAATGACGGTGATGGACCCGACCTCGATGTACGGCATCAGCAAGCTGGCCGGCGAGCGCCTGTGCGAGTATTACTTCAACAAGTATGGCGTGGACGTGCGCAGCATCCGCTACCCGGGCATCATCAGCTACAAATCGCCTCCGGGCGGCGGCACCACCGATTACGCCATCGCCATCTTCCATGCGGCCTTGCGCGGCGAGCGCTATGACTGCTTCCTCGACGCGAACACCACTCTGCCGATGATTTACATGCCCGACGCGATCCGCGCCACCATCGAACTAATGGACGCGCCAGCGGCACAGATCAAGATCCGCTCGTCGTACAACGTGGCCGGCGTGTCGTTCAACCCCGAGCAGCTGGCCAAGGCCATCGTGCGCATGGTGCCGGACTTCAAGATCAGCTACAAGCCGGACAGCCGTCAGGCCATCGCCGACAGCTGGCCGCAAAGCCTGGACGACAGCAAGGCCAGTGCCGACTGGGGCTGGAAGGCGCAGATCGGCGTCGAGCAGATGGTCACGGACATGCTGGCCAATGTCGACGTGGGCCATGCGGCCAAGGCGGCCTGAGTTCAGCAGCAGTACTAAAAAAACATACTAAATAAAGAGACACCACATGGACATGAGCGTATTTGACCTGTTTAAAATCGGCATCGGGCCGTCGAGTTCCCATACCGTGGGACCGATGGTGGCGGCGCGGCGTTTTCTGGTCGAATACGGTCCGCTGGACCAGGTAGTGGGCGTCGAGGCGGCCCTGTATGGCTCGCTGGCGCTGACGGGCGTGGGCCATGCGACGGACAAGGCCGTCATTCTTGGCCTGATGGGCGAAACGCCGCAGGACGTGGCGCCCGATGAAGTCGACAGCAAGCTGGCGGCCATCGAGGCGGCCGGCGAGATCGCCTTGCTGGGCACGCACGTGGTGCCATTCACGGCCGCCACGGGTCTGGTCTGGCACAAGAGCGAGTCCCTGCCCGAACACCCGAACGGCATGCGTTTCACCCTGAAACTGGCGGACGGCAGCCGTGTCGACAAGGTGTATTACTCGATCGGCGGCGGTTTTATCCGCGAAGCCGAGGAAGTTCAAACTGCGGCGCAGGCCGAAGCAGCCGTGGAATCGGCCGCCAGCGCGCGAGTCGTCTTCCCCTTCGACACGATGGAGCAGTTGCTGGCCCACGGCGTGGAAAGCGGCTTGTCGATCCCGGAAATGCTGCGCGCGAACGAGTGCGTCAAGCGCAGCGACGAGGAATTGAACGCGGGCCTGGACCGCATCTGGCACGTCATGCGCGACTGCATCGCGCACGGCCTGGAAACGACGGGCAACCTGCCGGGCGGCTTGAATGTGAAGCGCCGCGCCGCGAAATTGTGGCGATTGGCGCAGGAGGCGAAAGCGTCCGACAACCGCGCCAACGACTTGCCGCACGACGCCGTGCACCTGGTCAGCCTGTATGCGATGGCCGTCAACGAGGAAAACGCGGCCGGCGGCAGGGTCGTGACGGCGCCGACCAACGGCGCCGCCGGCATCATCCCGGCCGTGCTGCGCTACTACGCGCAGGATTGCCGCCCCAGCGATCCGGTGGGCGGCGTGCGCCGCTTCATGCTGACGGCGGCGGCCATCGGCATGCTGTGCAAGCGCAATGCGTCGATCTCGGGCGCTGAAGTGGGTTGCCAGGGCGAAGTGGGCGTCGCTTGCGCCATGGCGGCGGCCGGCCTGGTGGCGGCCCTGGGCGGCACGAACGGACAGATCGAAAACGCGGCCGAAATCGGCATCGAACACCACCTGGGCATGACGTGCGACCCCATCGGCGGCCTGGTGCAGATCCCGTGCATCGAGCGCAATGGCATGGGCGCCGTGAAAGCCATCACGGCCGCCTCGCTGGCGCTGAAGGGCGACGGCACGCATTTCGTCAGCCTCGACGAAGTCATCGAAACCATGCGCCAGACGGGCGCGGACATGCAGGACAAGTACAAGGAAACGTCGCTGGGCGGGCTGGCCGTGCATGTGATTACGGTCAATCACGCAGCTTGCTGATGCGCTGGTGGTGTTGTCGGACTACGCGCTCACGCGCTAATCCGACCTACGGTGAATGGCAAGTCGCAGGTCGGCGTAGGTCGGCTTAGCGCAAAGCGCGTAAGCCGACACCACCACGGTAGTTGCCGACAAACTCACTCCTCCTCAAACAACTGCTCCAGCCTGCGCGGGTAGTTATTCAAGAAATCGCGCGTCACTGCATAGTGTTCCGTGTCTTCATATGCCACTTCGTGGATGCCGCCGCCTGTAAACATCAAAATCTTCGCGTTCGGGTACGCGAGCAAGATCGGCGAATGGGTGGCGATGATCAGCTGCGAGTCGTCCTGCACCAGCTGGTGGATCACGGACAATGCCGCCATCTGGCGGCTCGGCGACAGGGCCGCCTCCGGTTCGTCCAGCAGATACAAACCCTTGCCCCGCAGCTTGTTGATCAGGGTCGCCATGAACGCTTCGCCGTGCGATTGCGCGTGCAGCGACTTGCCGCCGTAGCTGCCCAGGTATTCGGGCATGTCGTCCATATAGGTGGCGACGTTGAAAAAGCTCTCGGCGCGCAGGAAATAGCTGTCCTCGGGTTTTTTATAGCTCTTGCTCAGGCGCAAGTGTGCGTGCAAGCCCGATTCCTCGTCCGACGGCAGGGCGATGCGCACATTGCGCGTGCCGCCATCTTTGCCGAAGCCCAGCCCCACGGCCAGCGCTTCGAGCATGGTCGACTTGCCGCTGCCATTTTCGCCCACGAAAAACGTCACGTCGCGGTGGAAGTCCATGTGCACGAAGTCGCGGATGGCGGGGATGGTGAACGGATAGTGATCGAGGTCGACGACGGCGTCGGAGCGCAGCGCGGCGCTTTGCAGATACGGTTTTTTACTCAGCGACATGGCCGGTTCTCGACTCCAATAATGATCATGGCAAGGGATACTCAGCACAGTGTGACGTAAATCGCCGGCGCACGCCAGTGCGTACGCCAGCCATGTTCGCCTGGCTTGATCTCATGCATTATGGCTTGTTTGATAATATCCAGGCTCTCCAATTGTCACATCTTGATCAGGCGGGCGCCACGCGATTCGCCTTGGACGGCGGCTGGCACTATAATATCCGCTGCCATTCATGATCAACCGCACTCAGCTCAACTGGACTCTTCAAATTTATGCACTACGTGTCTACCCGCGCTGATAAAGCGCCATCGAATCTGCAGCAATTCTCCGACATCCTCCTGGGCGGCCTGGCCCCCGATGGCGGACTGTATCTCCCAGAACACTACCCGCAAGTCACTGGTGCCGAGCTCAACGCCTGGCGCACATTGTCGTATGCCGACCTGGCCTACGAAATCCTGAAGAAGTTCGCCACCGATATCCCGGCCGCGGACCTGAAGGCACTGACGGCGAAAACCTATACCAAGGCAGTCTACAAGAACGCCCGCGTCGGCGAAAACGCGGCCGACATCACGCCGCTGCGCGTGCTCGAAGAAAACGCCGTCAAGGGCGGCCAGACCACCCTGATGCTGCAGGCGCTGTCGAACGGCCCGACCCTGGCTTTCAAGGACATGGCCATGCAGCTGCTGGGCAACCTGTTCGAATACACCTTGGCCAAGCACGACGCCGAACTCAATATCTTCGGCGCCACGTCGGGCGACACGGGCAGCGCTGCCGAATACGCGATGCGCGGCAAGAAGGGCATCCGCGTCTTCATGCTGTCGCCGCACAAGAAAATGAGCGCCTTCCAGACGGCGCAGATGTTCAGCCTGCAAGACCCGAATATTGTCAACATCGCCGTCGAAGGCGTGTTCGACGATTGCCAGGACATGGTCAAGGCCGTGTCGAACGACTTGCCGTTCAAGGCCAGGCAGAAGATCGGCACCGTCAATTCCATCAACTGGGCGCGAGTCGTGGCGCAAGTTGTCTACTACTTCCGCGGTTACCTGGCAGCGACCACCAGCAACGAGCAAAAAGTGTCGTTCACGGTGCCTTCGGGCAACTTCGGCAATATCTGCGCCGGCCATATCGCCCGCATGATGGGCTTGCCGATCTCGAAACTGGTGGCCGCCACGAATGAAAACGACGTGCTCGACGAATTCTTCCGCACGGGTGTCTACCGCGTGCGCAAGTCGGCCGAGACGTACCACACAAGCAGCCCGTCGATGGATATCTCGAAAGCGTCGAACTTCGAGCGCTTCGTCTACGACCTCGTGGGCCGCGACAGCGACCGCGTGCGCGCCCTGTTTACGAAAGTGGAAACGCACGGCGGCTTCGACTTGTCCGGCAAGCCTGGCAGCGATGGCGACGAATTCAAGCTCGTCGCCAAGTACGGCTTCAAGTCGGGCAAGTCCACGCACCAGGACCGCCTCGACACCATCCGCGACGTGGCCGACGACTACGGCATCACCATCGACACGCACACGGCCGACGGCATCAAGGTGGCGCGCGAGCACCTGGAACCGAACGTGCCGATGATCGTGCTGGAAACCGCATTGGCGGCCAAGTTCAACGAAACCATCCTCGAAGCGCTGGGCGTGGATGCGGAACGGCCAAGCGGCTTCGAGAACATCGAAGACTTGCCGCAAAAGTTCGTCGTGATGGATGCCGATGTCGAGAAAATGAAGGCGTATATCGCCGCCAACACGGGACTGTGATGACAGACGCCAGCCCTGTACGCAAACCGATGCTGTCGGTGGCCGAGGCGCAAGCCTTCATGCTGCGCGCGGCGCGCCCGGTGGCTGACGTGGAGCTGGTCGACACCATGCGCGCCAACGGCCGCGTGCTGGCGGCCGCGCAAACGTCGACCCTGAACGTGCCCGAGCGCGACAATACGCAGATGGACGGCTACGCCGTGCGCGCCAGTGACTGCGCCAGCGGCGCGGCCAGCTTGCCCGTGTCGCAGCGCATCGCGGCCGGCCACGTGGGCCAGCCCTTGCAGCCGGGGACGGCGGCGCGCATCTTCACGGGCGCTTTGATTCCGGAAGGCGCCGATTGCGTCGTCATGCAGGAGCAGTGCACGGTGGCGGATGGCGTGGCGACGGTCAACCACGTGCCGGCAGCGGGCGAATGGGTACGCCGCCAGGGCGAGGATATCCGCGCCGGCGGCGAAATCCTCGGTGCGGGCCGTCGCCTGCGCAGCCAGGAAATGGGCCTGGCCGCCTCGGTGGGCCTGGCGCAGCTGCCCGTGCTGCGCAAACTGCGGGTGGCCGTATTTTTCACCGGCGACGAGCTGGCCATGCCCGGCGAACCCCTGGCGCCGGGTGCCGTCTACAACTCGAATCGCTTTACCTTGCGCGGCTTGCTGGAAAACCTCGGTTGCGAAATCACGGACCTGGGCATCGTGCCCGACAGCCTGGACGCGACGCGCGCCGTGCTGCGTCAAGCGGCCCAGGGCAATGATCTGATCATCACCTCGGGCGGCGTGTCCGTGGGCGAGGAGGACCATATCAAGCCGGCCGTGGAAGCGGAAGGACGCTTGAACATGTGGCAGATCGCCGTCAAGCCGGGCAAGCCGCTGGCGTTTGGCGAAGTGCGGGAGGCGTTCTTTGTCGGCTTGCCCGGCAATCCCGTGTCCAGCTTCGTCACGTTTTTGCTGTTCGTGCGCCCGTTCATCCTGCGTCTGCAAGGCGTGGCGGGGGACCTGGCGCCGCGCAGCTACAAGCTGCCGGCCGCGTTCGAACGCCTGAAGGCGGACAAGCGCAACGAGTTCTTGCGCGCCAAAGTCAATGACGAGGGCGAGCTGGAACTGTTCGCCAACCAGAGTTCGGGCGTGCTGACGTCCACTGTGTGGGGCGACGGCTTGATCGATTGCCCGCCGGGGCTGTCGATTGCGCGCGGCGACATGCTGCGTTTTATCCCGTTTAACGAATTGCTGTACTGAGGAAGCATCGATGAAGATCAATCTGCGATTTTTTGCCAGCGTGCGCGAGCTGGTGGGCACCGGTCATGAAGTGCTGGAAGGTGCCGAGCCGCTGACGGTGGGCGCGGTGAGAGCGCTGCTGATCGCCCGCGGCGGCAACTGGGAATACGCGCTGGCGCAGGGCCGCGCGCTGCGCATGGCCCACAACCAGGTGATGTGCGATGCCGACACCGTGATCGGTGACGGCGACGAGGTGGCGTTCTTCCCGCCCGTGACGGGCGGCTGATCCCGCTTGCCAGTGAGACGGCCACTTCATCGAAGTGGCCGTTTTTTCATGAAGACTTGGTTTTCGGTTTGTCGCCGCTGCACGTGGCGCAGGTGACGGCTTTCCGGTAGCGCCAGTATTTCGAGCCGATGAAAATGGCCGAGGCCACCAGCGACCAGATCAGCGCGCTGAGGATGTCGGCCTGGCTGGTCGTGCCCTTGCTGTACTCGACCACCGTCAGGATGATGAATAAAATCGAACTGGCCAGCAAATAGCGGGAAATCCAGAATCCTGCGCCCATGTGTTTCTCCTCTTGTCGTCTCGTTGTCTCGTGAAGTCAAAGCTGATCGTTGCAGCATGTCCGCGCAGTATGCATCATTTTTCGGCATTCTTGCCATCCCCATGCCTTATCTCGACTAAAATGCCGGGGTTTTCACCGTCTTCCAGCATGCCATGACCCATTCCAGCCTTCCTCCCTTTCACATCGCCGTCATCGGCGGCGGCCCCGCCGGCCTGATGGCCGCCCAGGCTGCGTCCGGCCTGGGAGCCAGGGTGGAACTGTTCGACGCCATGCCGTCCGTCGGCCGCAAATTCCTGCTGGCGGGGCGTGGCGGCATGAACATCACGCATGCGGAAGGCTACCAGCCTTTTGTCTCGCGCTACGGCAGGCAGGCGCATCGGGTGAAACCGGCGCTGGACCAGTTTGGCCCGCAAAAGGTGCGTGACTGGGTGCACAGCCTGGGCGTGGAGACCTTTGTCGGCTCCTCGAACCGCGTCTTCCCGACGGACATGAAAGCGGCGCCATTGCTGCGCGCCTGGCTGCACCGCCTGCGCGAAGCGGGCGTGCAATTTCACATGCGCCACCGCTGGACGGGCTGGCGCGACGGCCAGCTGGCGTTTGCCACGCCGGACGGCGAACGCCTGCACTCCTTCGACGCCGTGATTTTGGCGCTCGGTGGCGGCAGCTGGGCGCGCCTGGGATCGGACGGCGCCTGGTTGCCGCTGCTGCAAGGGGAGGGTGTGGCCGTGGAAGCGCTGGCACCGGCCAATTGCGGCTTCGACGTGGACTGGAGCGCGCATTTCAGCAGCCGCCATGCGGGCGAACCGCTGACGACCGTTGCCATCACGGCGCATGACATCGACGGCTTGCGGATCAAGCGCCAGGGCCAGTTCGTCATCACGGCGGGCGGCGTGGAAGGCAGCCTGATTTATGCCTTGTCGGCCGCGCTGCGCGAGCAGATCGCACGCGACGGCAGCGCCACCATCTGGCTTGACCTGGCGCCCGACCACAGCCATGAACGCGTGTTCGAGGAAGTGACGCGCCCCCGTGGCGCCCGTTCCATGTCCAGCCACCTGAATAGCCGGCTGGGCATCAAGGGCGTGAAATCGGGCTTGCTGCGCGAATGCCTGAGCGCCGCCGACTTTGCCGACGAAGCCAAACTGGCTGCAGCCATCAAGCTGCTGCCCGTCACCTTGCAGCGCCCGCGCCCCATCGATGAAGCCATCAGCAGCGCCGGCGGCGTGGTGTTCGACGGCGTCGACGGCAGCATGCTGCGCGCCATGCCGGGCGTCTTCGTGGCGGGGGAAATGCTGGACTGGGAAGCGCCGACGGGCGGCTACCTGCTGACGGCCTGCCTGGCGCAAGGCAAGGCGGCCGGCGAGCAGGCGGTGAGCTGGCTGGAAGAGAAGGTCAATGCCAGGTAATCTCGCCTGAGCCGCTCTTTTGGGTCTCGCGCTGGCGCGGGTTGCCGTGGACGTTAATGTCGCCGCTGCCGCGCAGGGTCAGGTTGGCCGCGTCGCGCACGAAGACGGTGCTCGTCCCCGAGCCTTGCAGGCTGACGCTGGCCTTGTCTGCGGCCAGGTGCTCGGCATCGATGTCGCCTGATCCGCTCAGGTCGGCACGCAGGAATTTCGTGTTGCCGCTGGCGGCGATGCGCCCGGAGCCCACCATTTCCAGCACCACGCTGTCGCTGTTGCCGGCGTTGATGTCGAGGTCGCCGCTGCCGTTGACGGTGGCTTGCACCTGCTTGTAGCGTCCCGTGAAGCTGACGTCGCCCGATCCCGTCAATTCCAGGATAAAACTGTCGCCGGAAAATCCCGTGATCTTGCTGTCGCCATTGCCGTGCACTTCCACGCGCACGAGGGCTGGCAGCACCAGTTCCACCTGCAGCGGCTGGCGATGGTGGAACAGCATGCCTTTCGGGCCGATATGCAGGGTCGTGCCATCCTGTGTCGTGTCGACGTTCGACAGCAAGCGCTGCTCGCCGCTGACCTTCAGCGATGGCGTGGCGCCGCGGCGCAGCACCAGGTCGATGGGGCCGGCCAGGTCGATGCTGTTGATACTGGCGGCAACCGGGCGCGTTTCGCTGCGCACGGCGCGGCCGGCGGCGCTGCTGGGGTTGCTGATTCCCTTGGCGCGCAGCGCCGCATACGACATGGCGATCAGGACCAGTGCCAGCAAGAGCATGGACAGGCCAACTTTGAGCAAGCGTTTCATGGCAGCCTTTCTAGTGACCTTTGAGCAGAGAGACATTCATGGCGACATAGCGCCTGATACCGATCAAGGTATAGCGCGTGACCACCAGACTGAGCAGGAAGATGGCGATGCCGCCGAGCAGCATGCCCACGCCGAAGACGGTTTGCGTGGTGCGCGCATCGCGGTCCATGTCGGTGGAGATGCGGATGCCGCCGCCGGCCAGCGCTTCGGCCCGCTCCATCACGCGCGAGGAAGCGCCCGGCGCCTCGGGCTCGGACTCGGCTTTGACGGGGCCGGGCAGGTGATCGACTTCGATGCCTGCGTCGCCGATGGTGATGCGCGTTTCGCGCCCTTCGCCGCCTTCGCCGCCGTCATGGATGAAGACGTGGCGCAGCGGGCCGTCGAGCACCAGTTCGTTGGCGCCGGACAAGCCGCTGGCCGTGATGGCGATGCCGGCCAGGTAAAAGCTCAGGCCGGCGGCATACAGGGCGGCCAGCAGGGCCGCGTACACGGCGGCAGGCACGACCATGAACAGGTTGAAAATGGCCAGGCCCACGAGCGAGACGAGCAGGCGCAGCAGGTTGACGGGGGTCTTCTTTTGCTCGAACGCCTGGCGGTGGGTGCTGCTGCGCAAGGTGAGGGCGATTTTTTTCGGGTCGCCCAGATCGTCGGCGATTTCGTGCTCGCTGCGGCCGGCCGCGGCGCCTTCGATGAAGGTCTGTTCGTAATAATCGAGGGTCTTGGCCACCAGATCCGGTGGCAAGCCTTCCAGCGCGCGCCGCAGTGCGTCGAGATAATCTTGCTTGTTCATCATATTCTTCCTGTCAGTCCGCTTTGCCGCTTCAGCCCATTGCCGGCAGCAGCATGCTTGCCTGGCTCAGCAGCAATGGCGCATGGGATGCCTGCTGTACGCTGACGACGATCAAGGTGGCCAGCGCCACGCAAGCGAGCAGGGCCACGGCTTTCAAGCTGTTTTTCAAGTGCAAGGTGGTGTGCATGGTATTTCCCGTGGCATGGACGTTGTCGATGATCAGACTGTACCCAAGCGCACGCGAGCGCACCAGCGCGGTGCGACAGAATGCAATTTCGCGGGGGCGAGCGACACCAGGGCAGGATGCACCGTCAAGGCTGTTTTGCCGCCTTGCCCGTGGTCACCATCCTCGCTGCCGCCACGCCGCTGCGCACGGCCGCCTCGATGGTGGCCGGATAATCTTGCGTCCGGTCATCATTTGCCGTGTAGTCGCCGGCCAGCAGCAAGCCCGGCACGCCGCTGGCGTTGCCGGGGCGGGCCAGGTCCGGCGTGCAGGCAAACGTGGCGCGCTTTTCCGTGATCAGCTGGGTACAGGCCGGTTGCGCCAGTTCCGGGCGCTGCAGCACCTGCGCCAGCTGCGCGGCGATCGCTTGCGCCAGCGGTCCATGACCTTGCTCGGCGGCAGCGCTTGACGCGCTGATGACGACGGCCAGCAAGCCCGCCTGGTTGCTGTCGAGCTGGCCCCGATCGAAGACGAACTGGCCCCAATGCTGCTGCTCCGGCGCATCGACGAGGGCGTAGAACGGCAAGTCCAGGCGCACCGAGGCGTCGTATTGCAGGTAGCAGGTGCTGATGGCTTCCGGCGTGAAAGCTTGCATGCGGCCAATAGCCTCGTCGAGGCGCGCATCGTGCAAGCCCTGCAGCAGGTTGATGGCCTGCACGGACGAGGTGGCGACGATGACGGCGTCGTAAGTGCCGGTCTCATCAAGCTGCCAGCAACCATCGGCCAGCGCTTGCAAGGTGTCGACCTTGGCGCCCGTGCGCACTGCGCCGCCATGCCGTTCCACATAGCGGGCGGCCGCGTCGGGCAACAGGCTACTCAAATCCGCTTTCGGGATCAGCATGTCGGATGCCCGTCGGCGCGATGCGCCCAGGCTGTCGCGCAGCACGTTGACGAAGACGCGGGCCGAGGCGCGCTCGGGCGGCGTATTCAACGCGGCCAGGCACAGCGGATACCACATCAGCCGGTTCAAGCGCTCCGTCTGGTCGAAGCGCTGCAGCAATTCGCTGACCGTGCAATCGTTATACAGCTGCCAGCCCATCCAGCGCATGGCCGTGGAAAAACGCATCAGGGCCAGCTTGTCGGCACGCAATAAACCTTTGGCGCGCAGCAGGGCCCACGCCAGGTGCAGCGGTGCGGGCAGGCGGGGCGCGATGAAATCCATGCCGCCCGAGTCCGCCGGATAGCGCATCTGCAGGGGCAGCGTGAGGATCAGTTCGCCAGGGTCTTGCCCCGCGAGCTTGATCAGGCGCAAGGTTTCCGTGTACGCGCCCAGCAGGATGTGCTGGCCGTTGTCGAATAGCGTATTTTCTCGCTCGACGCGGCGTGCGCGCCCGCCCAAGGTGCGCGCCGCCTCGAACACGGTCACCGAATGACCGGCGCGCGCCAGTTCCATGGCCGCCGCGCAGCCGGCCCAGCCGGCGCCGATGACGGCGTAGCGTTGCTTCACGGCCTGATCAGCCACGAACCCAGGTCTTCCAGGCCAGCCACAGTTTGCGGATCGGCGTGAGCGAGATGCGCTGTTTCAGCACGTGGTAGCCGTCGCGCTCGACTTCATTGAGCAAGGTGCGGTAGATGGCGGCCATGATCAGCCCCGGGCGCTGGGCGCGGCGGTCTTCCGCCGGCAGCAGGGCGAATGCCTCGTCGTAGGCCTTTTGCGCGCGCGCCACCTGGAAACGCATGAGGTTTTCAAAGTTTTCGCTATGGCGCGCATTCAGCAGGTCGGCCGCCGTGACATTGAATTGCTGCAATTCGCTGATCGGCAAATAGATGCGCCCCTTGCGCGCATCTTCGCCCACGTCGCGGATGATGTTGGTCAGCTGGAAAGCATGGCCGAGCTTTTCCGCGTACAGCAGAGTTTCCGGGCGGGTCGCACCGAAGATGCTGGCGGACAAGATGCCGACCACGCTGGCCACGTGCCAGCAATAGCGGCTCATGGCCTGGTAATCGAGGTAGCGGGTCTGGTTCAAGTCCATTTCCATGCCGTCGATGATGGCCTGCAAATGCTTTTCTTCCAGTTTATAGATGTCCAGGTGCGGCTGCAGCGCGCGCATCACCGGATGCGTGGGGTTGCCCTCGTACATGGCCTTGACTTCCTTGCGCCACCAGACCAGCTTGGTACGTGCCACGGCTTCGTCCGTGCATTCATCGACCGTGTCATCGACTTCGCGGCAGAACGCGTACAGGGCCGTGATGGCCTTGCGGCGCTCGGCCGGCAGGAACAGGAAGCTGTAGTAGAAGCTGGAGCCGCTCTGGGCGGCCTTTTGTTGGCAGTATTCGTCGGGAGACATAGTCAAAAGAGCAAGGGTTGCAGATCGAAGCCGCTATTCTATCGTCTTACAGAGTGGGCGACGGGGGAAAAGCCGTTTTTACTTGTGTCTCTTGATGCAAGCTTTTGCGCGACATGCGCAGGGCGCGCCAGAAAATGACCAGCCAGTCGCGTTTCTCCAGCTTGGGACGGCGCCGGAACACGTCGTAATTGACGGCTTCGATGCACTCGAGAATGCGCAAGCCCCCTTGCACCACCAGGCGCAGTTCCCAGCCGATGCGCCCGCGCAAACGCAGGGCCAGCGGCGCGCCGGACAGCATCAGTGCGCGCGCGCGGGCCACTTCGAAGCGCATCAGGGCGCTCCACTTGCCGTGCGCCTCGGGCCGCTCGAAGGCGGCGGCGGAGACGGCAAAGCGGCTCAAGTCTTCCATCGGCAGGTAGATGCGCTCTTTTTGCTGGTCGATGGCGACGTCTTGCAAGAAATTAATTAGTTGCAAAGCTGAACATATGGCATCGGAATCGCGTACATTCTGTTCATCGGCCGCGCCATACAGGTGCAGCATCAGCAGCCCCACGGGGTTGGCGGAGCGGGCGCAGTAATCGAGCACGTCGTCGTAGCTGGCGTAGCGCGTCGTTTCCACATCCTGCTTGAAAGCCGACAACAGGTCGTAAAACGGCTTCAGCGGCAGCTGGTGTTTGGCAATGACAGCGGCCAGGCGTTCGAACATGGCGGCGTTCTCGCCGGCATGGCCTTCCTGGCGGTCGATGCGGCCCAGGGCTTCTTCGTAGGCGTGCAGGGCCGCGAGGCGTTCGGCCGGCGTGGCGTCGCCTTCATCGGCCAGGTCGTCCGCGCTGCGGGCGAAGGCATAGATGGCTTCGACGGCGGGCACCAGGCGGCGCGGCAGTAAAAATGATGCAACAGGAAAATTTTCGTAATGGTCTACAGGCATGAACACACTTCTCTAGTCTTGCGTTTGTCCGGCACCCCAAACGCTCGAGTGTGGCCGGACGTTGTACGTCTCAAGATTAATGACGCAAAAGTCACTAAAAACTTTTATGCACGATTATAATTAATAACCAGAAAGTCAGTAGGCGAAGAGTACTCCCCGTCACGACCAAGCTGATATTGTCACAAATTTAAGGATATCGCGTGCGAAAAAGTTTGGCTTGGCCCAAAGGACGAGCAAAAAGTTTCTCCGCATAAAAATATTACAGCCCGCATAGTAAAGGAAAATACCTTGTTTGCCCTGAAAACCCTGCGCCGCGAGACCGGCGCATCCGCACTTCCTGCCCTGCGGCTGACTGCCGCCGCGGCCCTCGCGCTGACTCTGGCGGCCTGTTCCAAGCCTGCCGTCAAAGTGGAAGACGTGCGCCCCGTGCGTGCCATCGTGTTGTCTAGCAGTAATGTTGACGTCAGTGCGGAGCTGTCGGGCGAGGTCGTGCCCCGCGTCGTGTCGCAGCTGGGTTTCCGCGTGGGCGGCAAGATCGTTGCGCGCAAGGTCGACGTGGGCGCCACCGTCAAGAAGGGGCAAGTACTGATGCAGCTCGATCCCGTCGACTTGCAGCTGTCGCAGGCGCAGGCCAAGGCTTCGCTGGTCAGCGCAGAAACGAGCCGCGACCTGGCGCGCGCGGAATTGAAACGTTACCAGGATTTGCGCGAGAAAAATTTCGTCAGCCAGGCCGTGCTTGATGGCAAGGATGCCACCTACAAGGCGGCGCAGGCGAACGTGGAAGCGGCCCAGGCCCTGTACCGTGGCCAGGCCAACCAGTCCGGCTATGCCAGCCTGCTGGCCGACGTCGATGGCGTCGTCACGCGGATCGAGGCTGAAGTGGGGCAGGTGGTGGCGCCCGGCGCGCCTGTCGTGCAAGTGGCCAGGAGCGGCGAGAAGGAAGTCGTGATCGGTATTCCGGAAGACAAGGTCGAGACTTTGCGCGGCGTCAAGGATGTAGTCGTGCGCCTGTGGGCCGATCCGAAGCAGGCGCTGCCGGGCAAGATCCGCGAAGTGTCGCCCGTGGCCGATGCCGCCACGCGCACCTATATCGCCAAGGTCAGCATCCCGGACGCGCCGCAAGTGCGCCTGGGCATGACGGCCGTGGTGCAGTTCGCCTCGCAGACGGCCACGCCGCAGATCAAGGTGCCGTTGACGGCCCTGTTCAATGAAAAGTCGCAAAGTTCCGTGTGGGTGGTGGAAAACGGCGCCGTGAAGCTCGTGCCGGTGACGGTGGGCGGCGTGGCGGGCAATGAGTTGCTGCTGGCTTCGGGCGTGAAAGCGGGCCAGACGGTGGTCACGGCCGGCGTCAACCTGCTCAAGCCGGGCCAGAAAGTGACCATCCTCGGCGCCGACGTGGCCAGCAAGCCGGCTGCCGCCGCTGCCGCCGTCACCGTGGGTGCGGCCAAATGAAGGGCGGCTTCAATCTGTCGCGCTGGGCGCTCGAACACATCCCGCTGACGCGCTACCTGATGGCCGTGCTGCTGATTGGCGGCATGCTCAGCTATGCCAGCCTGGGCCAGGATGAAGATCCGCCGTTTACCTTCCGCGCCATGGTCTTGCAAGCGTACTGGCCCGGCGCCACGGCCTTGCAGATGGCCGAGCAGGTGACGGACAAGCTGGAAAAGAAACTGCAGGAAACGCCGTACATCGACGAGATCACCAGTTATTCGAAGCCGGGCGAAACCTTGATCCTGCTGGAATTGCGCGAATCGGCGCCGCCCAAGGAAACGGCCGCCGCCTGGTACCAGGTGCGCAAGAAGATCGGCGACATCCAGGGCACCTTGCCGTCCGGCGTCGTGGGCCCGTTCTTCAATGACGAGTTCGGCGACACGTACGGCTCCATCTTCGCCCTGTCCGGCGACGGTTTTACCTACGCGGAAATGAAGGATTACGCGGACAAGGTGCGCCAGGAGCTGCTGGCCGTGGGGCAGGTATCGAAGGTGGAACTGTTCGGCGTGCAAGATGAAAAGATCAATATCATCTTTTCGCACAAGAAATTTGCCCAGCTGGGCATCCCTTTCGACGCCATCGTGCAGCAATTGTCCGCGCAAAACAGCATCAACGCCACGGGCGTGCTGGTGACGCCGACCGATAATCTGCAAGTGCGCGTGACGGGTGCCATGGTGACCGTCAAGGATCTGGAAAACCTGGAACTGCGCGCCAACGGCACCACCTTCCGCCTCGGCGACTTTGCCACGGTGAAACGCGAATTCGTCGATCCGCCGAAGGACAAGATGCGTTTTAACGGCAAGGAAGTGATCGGCCTGGGCGTGTCGATGGAAAAGGGCGGCAACATCATCGACATGGGCAAGGCCTTGCAGGCAACGGTTAAGCGCATGAAGAGTGAATTGCCGGTCGGCATAGAATTGCAGCGCGTGTCGAACCAGCCGGAAGCCGTGTCCGCCTCCGTGGGCGAATTCGTGCATACCCTGATCGAAGCCATTCTGATCGTGCTGGCCGTCAGCTTTGTCGCGCTGGGCTTGCATACGAAGCCGCTGCGCATCGACGTCCGGCCGGGCCTGGTGGTGGCGCTGACCATCCCGCTCGTACTGGCCGTCACCTTCCTGTTCATGCGCCTGCTCGACATCGACTTGCACAAGATTTCCCTGGGCGCCCTGATCATCGCGCTGGGCTTGCTGGTCGACGACGCCATCATCGCCGTCGAGATGATGGTGCGCAAGATGGAAGAGGGCATGTCGCGTTTCGACGCGGCCACGTTCGCCTACACGTCGACGGCCATGCCCATGCTGACGGGCACGCTGATCACGGTGGCGGGCTTCTTGCCCATCGGCCTGGCCAAGTCGGCCGCCGGCGAATACACGTTCTCCCTGTTCTCCGTCAATGCGCTGGCCCTGATCATTTCGTGGGTGGTGGCCGTGGTGTTTACGCCGTACATCGGCTACATCTTGCTGAAAGTCAAACCGCACGCGCATAACGACCATGAATTGTTCGATACGCCGAACTTCCGCCGCTTCCGCCGCGCCGTCACCTGGTGCGTGGAATGGCGCAAGACGACGATTGCCGCCACCCTGACCATCTTTGCGCTGGGGATTTACGGCTTTAACTTTATCGAAAAGCAATTCTTCCCCGATTCCAGCCGTCCCGAACTGATGGTGGAACTGTGGTCGCCCGAAGGCACGACGTTTGTCGCGAATGAAAAGCAGGTGAAGAAATTCGAAGCGTTTGTGGGCAAGCTCGACGGCGTGGAAAGCGTGACCAGCTATGTGGGCACGGGCAGTCCCCGTTTCTATTTGCCGCTGGACCAGATTTTCCCGCAGACCAATGTGTCGCAAGTGGTGGTCTTGCCGAAGAACCTGGCGGACCGCGAACGCTTGCGTCAGCAAATCGTCGACGTCTTCAAGAAGGATTTCCCGGAAGTGCGGGGCCGGGTCAAGCTGTTGCCGAATGGGCCGCCGGTGCCGTATCCCGTGCAATTTCGCGTCCTGGGGCCGGAAGTGGCGGGTGTGCGGGCCATCGCCGACCAGGTCAAGGACATCATGCGCGCCAATCCGAACACCTTGGGCGTGAACGACAACTGGAATGAATCGGTGAAAGTGCTGCGCCTGGACCTGGACCAGGACAAGATGCGCGCGCTGGGCGTCACCTCGAAAACGGTGATGCAGGCGGCCAATACGATTCTGTCGGGCACGGTTATCGGCCAGTTCCGCGAGGACAACAAGCTGATCGACATCCAGGTGCGCCAGCCTCTGGAAGAGCGGGCGACGATTTCCGTGTTGAATGACACGAATATCCCGACGGCAACGGGCAAGTCCGTGCCCATTTCGCAGTTGGCCCGCGCGCATTTCGTGTGGGAACCGGGTGTCGTCTGGCGCGACAAGCGCGCATGGGCCATCACCGTCCAGTCCGACGTGATCGATGGCATCCAGGGCGCGACCGTGTCGACGCAGCTGGCGCCGCAGCTGGACGCCTTGCGCGCCAAGTTGCCGTCCGGCTACCGCATCGTGGTGAAAGGCGTGGCGGCCGACAGCGGCGAGGCGGAAGCGTCGATCTCGGCCAACCTGCCGCTGGCCATCTTCATCATCTTCACCTTGCTGATGCTGCAGCTGCACAGTTTCTCGCGTGCCTTGCTGGTCTTCCTGACGGGGCCGCTGGGTGTGGCGGGCGCCGCCTTTGCCTTGCTGGCGCTGGGCCGGCCACTTGGTTTCGTGGCCAACCTGGGCATCATCGCGCTGTTCGGCATGATCATCCGCAATTCGGTGATTCTCGTCGACCAGATCGAGCAAGACATCAAGGATGGCTCCGCCCCGTGGGACGCCATCATCGACTCGGCCGTGCGCCGCTGCCGCCCCATCGTGCTGACGGCCGCCGCTGCGGCGCTGGCCATGATCCCGCTCTCGCGCTCCGTGTTCTGGGGGCCGATGGCGGTGGCCATCATGGGCGGCCTGATCCTGGCGACGGCGTTGACCTTGCTGTTCCTGCCGGCCCTGTATGCGGCCTGGTTCCGGGTCAAGAGGCCGGTGGAGGCAGCCAAGGTCGAAGGTTAAATAGTCACCCCAGGCCACAGGCATAAAAAAGGCGGCATTCCTCTGGGAAATCCAGTAGAATGCCGCCTTTGCTTTACCGAGCGTTTGCTCCGGGCTTGCTCTATAAGTCCACGGTAGCCAGATCGCTCCCGAGTTGTTAAAATCAGGAGCAGGCTGCAACAAGTAGCACAAAGTAGTACCAAATGCGGATGTGGTGGAATTGGTAGACACGCTGGTCTTAGAAGCCAGTGCTTCGGCTTGGGAGTTCGAGTCTCCCCATCCGCACCAATCCGGGTTGTTTCAGCCCGGACGTGCAGCGTCATCAAGATTTTCTCCAAAGCAGGCAATTAAGCGAGTGCGCCCAGTGCGCCCAGTTGCCGGCTCGACTGTTGCACCATCTGCGCAATCAGTGCCTGCGCCTGCGGGTAGCCGCTTCTTTCCATTAACTTGTCATCTTCAGCCAGCGGCCACAGCGCCTGCAAGACGCGTTGCCGTGCCTGTGGCCAGTTGTGCTCGTGCGCCTGCGTTGAGGGCGGCAATTGCTTGTCCAGCAGGTGCAGTGCCTCGCGCGTCAACGCCAGCTCTTGCTGCGCCTGCGCGGCCAGCGTGTCGCTGCGGGGCGGGGGCTGCTGCGCCAAATAAGTGTCGAGCTTGCGGCTCTGGCGCTCGTACAGATCGAGCAGCAAATGCACGGTGGCGCCGCCTGGCCGCCGTTGCGTGTCGAGGGCGTCGAGCACATCGAGCAGCCAGTGCGTCATCTGCCGCCCGGCCAGTCCCAGTTCCGGCCAGGTCGTGCTTTGCAACTGCTCGCCCAGGTAGCGGGCGCGGTCGATGGCGCGCCGGCTGCCGCTCATGTGCTGGCCGATGGGGCCGTATTGGGGCGACAGTGCCGCCTCCTGTTGCTCGGCCAGCAGGCACAGCAGGGCCAGATGCACGTAGACGTGGAAGGCGGCCAGGGTGCGGTGGGCATCCCAATAGTGATTGCCCTCATCATCGGGCGCATTCCATAGCGAGCAAACCTTGGCGCCATCCTCGCGCGCATAGTCGCGCGCCAGCAGGCTGTGGCCGTGGCGGAAGTCGTACAGTTTCTGGTGCAGCGACTCGTGCAGCAAGTGCTCGGCCAGCCACCAGGGATTGCCGATCAGTTCCTGGTTCAGGAACACGCTGCCATTGACGCGAAATTGCGAACTGGACGCCTTGCCGCGCCACGTGCCCAGCTTGGGAAACAGGGCGACCAATTGCACGTGAGAAAGCGCGCTGGCCGTCAGACGGGGCAGCAAGGTTTCCAGCAAGCCTAGCCCGCGGCGCAGCAGGGCCCGTTCCTGTGGCGTGGGCGTGGCCAGTGGCGCGCCGTAGTTATCGTCCATCACGGCAAGGAAGGCGCGTGCATACGGCGTGCCTTCCTGCCAGGCATGCCATAGGTAGGTGTCGTTGTCCTGCGGTGGGGGCTCGCCGTAAAGACGCGCCATGTCGGGCAGGTGCGCCGTCAACGGGCCGCCGGGCAGGCCCGCGTCCAGGTGTGCGCTGGCCGCCTGAAACAATGCCGCGCATTGCGGCAGGGGCAAGCCGTACTCGTCACCGAGGTGCAACTGGCGCATGGCGTGCTGGACGGCGCAGCGCAGCACCGTGTCTCCCAGCAGCTGGCGCTGGCGCGCCGGTGGCGCCGCATCAAGCAGCCTGGCCAGCCGCGCGGCTTCGGGCAGGGTGCTGCCCAGCTTGTGCAGGCGCCGCCGGTAGGCGACGGCCAGCTGGTCGCGGATATAGCCGCTGTCGCCAAAGGCGCGGTGGGTCACCAGCGCCGTTTCCACGGCTGCCAGCACGTCCGCATCCGGTGGCGCGGCGCACGGGGTAAGCGCAGCCACTGCCGGGTCAGACGACGGTGGGGTGGTCGTGGTCGTGGTGGCCATCGCCGCGCATGCGCAATTCCATCTCATCGACTTCCGTCTGGATTTTTTGCAGGTCGTCATCGGATACGCCGTCGAGCAGGCGGCTGAGGACCATTTGCAGCTTGGCTTTGGCGTTGCTGGAACTGCCGGGTGTGCTATCACTCATGATGTTTTCTCCATTAAATTCACTTGGAGAGGGCTTGCGCGACTTAGGTTTGCCTGAAAAATGGCCAAATTGAGGTAAATCAAAGGTTTTTTGCCCGAAATCTTCGCTGTGAGCGCATTTCTTTGTTTCGGACGGGGCGCCAGTTCGCATATACTAATGCACGAAGCAGGCTGGAAAGCCTGTCTCTGGCGAAATAAAGAATGCCGGGGCAAGAGTAAAGACAGGGCACCCCCAGGCTGTGGCGACTCGTTCGCCGCCGCTGGTATCCTCTGTGGCCGGGCTGCAAAGCCAGCCACTTTCCCGAAGTCCTTTGTTATAATGCCACGCTTTACCGAATGATGGCCGGCCCTGCATTGACTTAGAAGCATGGCTGGACGCTCGGAGCCCTGTCGCAGTACTGGAAGCGGCGGATTGTTTGGTGCCTGGTGCGGGTTTTTCCTCAGCCGGGTAGACCAGGTCCATCGTCCTGTTTTCAGTACTTTTACAGATGAATATGCGAGCGAGTGAAGCTGGACCCATGTCTTGCCGCCAGTGATGGCGCAAGGGGTCGGGTCTTCTTTTCTCGCACCAACAGTGTTTATTTTTTGGACGATTTTTTACATGGCAACTGCAGTCGAAACCTTGGGCAAACTCGAACGTCGTATCACGATCTCCTTCCCGCTGACGGACGTCCGCACGGAAGTTGAGAAGCGCCTGAAAGTGCAAGCCCGTACGGCTAAGGCACCGGGCTTCCGTCCGGGCAAAGTGCCGTTGAAAATGGTCGCAGCACAATACGGCTACCAAATTGAATCCGAAGTGCTGAATGACAAAGTCGGCCGCGCATTCAACGACGCCGCCAACGAAAACAATCTGCGCGTGGCCGGTTTCCCGAACATCGTGCCGAAAGAAGAAGCAGCCGAAGGCCAGCTGGCTTTCGACGCAACGTTCGAAGTGTATCCGGAAGTCGCCATCGGCGACCTGACGGCCGTTGAAATCGAAACCGTGCAAGCCGACGTGTCGGAAGCCGAAATCGACAAGACCATCGACATCCTGCGCAAGCAGCGCGTGCACTTCCACACCAAGGGCGAAGCTGGCGAACACGGCGACGGCGGTGAGGCTATCGCTGCCAACGGCGACCGCGTGACCGTCGATTTCGTCGGCTCGATCGACGGCGTTGAATTCCCAGGCGGCAAAGCTGAAGGCTACGCTTTCGTGCTGGGCGAAGGCCGCATGCTGCCAGAATTCGAAGCAGCGACCCTGGGCCTGAAAGTGGGCGAAGCCAAGACGTTCCCATTGTCGTTCCCAGAGGACTACCATGGTAAAGACGTTGCCGGCAAAACCGCTTCGTTCACCATCACCTTGCAAAAGCTGGAATGGGCGCACTTGCCGGAAGTCGATGCGGAATTCGCCAAGTCCCTGGGCGTTGCCGATGGCGACTTGGCCAAAATGCGCGAAGACATCAAAGTCAACCTGCAGCGCGAAGTCGCTGGCCGCGTGAAAGCACGCAACAAGGAAGCCGTCATGGACGCGCTGATCAAAGTTGCTGAGCTGGAAGTGCCAAAAACGCTGATCGCTCAGGATTCCGAGCGCCTGGCCGAAATGACCCGTCAAGACATGGCGCAGCGCGGCATGAACGTCAAGGACGTGCCTTTCCCAGCAGAACTGTTCGCAGAAAAAGCCGAGCGTCGCGTACGCCTGGGCCTGATCCTGTCGCAACTGGTGGGCGACAACAACCTGCAGGCAACGCCTGAGCAAGTCAAGGCGCAAATCGAAGATTTCGCCCAAAGCTACGAAGATCCACGCGAAGTGCTGAAGTACTACTACAGCGACCGTCGTCGTCTGGGTGAGATCGAAGCCCTTGTATTGGAAGAAAACGTCGTCACTTACGTGTTGGGCCTGTCGAAAGTCACGACGAAAGCAGTTGCTTTCGACGAACTGATGGGAAGCAACGCACAAGCGTAAACCAGTTGGTATTGGGATGCAGGCTCTTGCCGAAAGGCGAGGGCGGTATCCCCTAACTGCTTCACAAGGAAATGAAATGACAGGTATGAACCGTAATCCGGCGCTGGACACAGAGATGCTCGGCCTGGTGCCGATGGTGGTGGAACAAAGCGGTCGCGGCGAGCGCTCGTATGATATTTACTCGCGCCTGCTGAAGGAACGCTTGATTTTCATGGTTGGCCCGGTCAATGACCAGATGGCCAACCTGGTTGTCGCCCAGCTGCTGTTCCTGGAAAGCGAAAATCCGGAAAAGGAAATCTCGCTCTACATCAACTCGCCAGGTGGTTCGGTCTCGGCCGGTATGGCCATCTACGACACCATGCAGTTCATCAAGCCGGACGTCTCGACCCTGTGCACGGGCATGGCTGCTTCGATGGGCGCTTTCCTGCTGGCCGCTGGCGCCAAGGGCAAGCGTTTCTCGCTGCCGAACTCGCGCATCATGATTCACCAGCCGTCCGGTGGTTCGCAAGGCATGGCGTCCGACATCGAGATCCAGGCGAAGGAAATCCTTTACCTGCGCACCCGTTTGAACGGCATCATGGCCGAGCGCACGGGCCAGTCGATCGAACAGATCGCCAAGGACACCGACCGCGACCGTTTCATGTCCGCCGACGAGGCCGTTGAGTATGGTTTGATCGACAAAGTGTTGACCAGCCGCGCTTGATGAGTCCCTACCGGTATTGCTAAGCATGTAAGTAAACGCCCGGGCGATCAAACGTTCGGGCGTTTCGCTTTTATTTCGGGTAGCATGGAGCTTGTGCACGTTGTTGACTTGCGCCATGGGTAATAGCCTTTGCGGGCAACTACCGCACTCCGGCTTGCGATTTTGCAATATTGTTAATGCAGTTCCAACCAAAATGCCTTATGTCAGACAAAAAATCCTCTAGCGGCGAAAAATTACTGTATTGCTCGTTCTGCGGCAAAAGCCAGCACGAGGTGAAGAAACTCATCGCCGGCCCGTCCGTATTCATTTGCGACGAGTGCATCGACTTGTGCAACGACATCATCCGTGATGAAACGTCGAGCATCGAGACGGTGACCGGTACCAAATCCGACCTGCCGACGCCGCAAGAAATCGCCGCCTTGCTCGATCAGTACGTGATCGGCCAGCAGACTGCCAAGCGCATCCTGTCGGTGGCGGTGTACAACCATTACAAGCGCCTCAAGCACCTGGGCAAGAAAGACGACATCGAACTGGCCAAGAGCAACATCTTGCTGGTCGGTCCTACCGGCTCGGGCAAGACCCTGCTGGCACAGACCCTGGCGCGCATGCTCAACGTGCCGTTCGTGATCGCCGACGCCACCACCCTGACCGAAGCCGGTTATGTGGGTGAAGACGTGGAAAACATTATCCAGAAGCTGCTGCAAAGCTGCAACTATGACGTCGAGAAAGCCCAGCGCGGCATCGTCTACATCGATGAGATCGACAAGATTTCGCGCAAGTCCGACAATCCGTCCATCACGCGCGACGTGTCGGGCGAGGGCGTGCAGCAAGCCTTGTTGAAATTGATCGAAGGCACGATGGCTTCCGTGCCGCCACAAGGCGGGCGCAAGCACCCGAACCAGGATTTCGTGCAGATCGACACGACCAACATCATGTTCATCTGCGGCGGTGCCTTTGACGGCCTGTCGAAAGTGATCGCCAACCGTTCCGAAAAGAGCGGTATCGGCTTCTCGGCCACGGTGCGCAGCAAGTCGCAAAGCACGGCCAGCGAACTGATGCTGCAAGCGGAGCCGGAAGACCTGGTCAAGTTCGGCCTGATCCCGGAACTGGTTGGCCGTCTGCCCGTCATCGCCACTCTGGCGGAATTGACGGAAGAGGCGCTGATCCAGATCCTCGTCGAGCCGAAGAATGCGCTGATCAAGCAGTATTCGAAGCTGCTCGAGATGGAAGGCGCGGAACTGGAGATTCGTCCGGCCGCCCTGCATGCGATCGCCAAGAAGGCGCTGGCGCGCAAGACCGGCGCCCGTGGTCTGCGTTCTATCCTGGAACATGCTTTGCTGGACGTGATGTACGAACTGCCGAGCGAACAAAACGTGGTGAAGGTCGTCATCGACGAAAATACCATCACCAGTGGCGCCAAACCTTTGTTGATTTATCAAGAGACTGCAAAGGCTTCCGGAGAAAATTGAATACTGCTGAGACAAATGCATAAAAAGGGTTTTGATTCCTTAATGCATGGCAGTACAATTTAAATCAATGAGTGCAGGCTTCAATCGTAAAGCCACTCGCGGCGCTTAGCTGCGCGTGGCTTTTTTACTGTGAAAACTGCATTTGTTACAGTCATGCGGGTGTGTTTTGCGAAATAGACTTTATGTTTGTTTCACAGAATTATTTATTCTCGCCGGTCTTGTGTTTTGGCAGCGAGCGCCAACATCGTAAACACGCTTTCTATAAGGTACGCCATGACAACTTCCAAATTAACTGAGCAAACTCAACTGCCGTTATTGCCGTTGCGGGATGTCGTCGTTTTCCCGCATATGGTGATACCGCTGTTCGTTGGCCGTCCAAAGTCGATCAAGGCGCTGGAAGCTGCGATGGAGCAGGGCAAGAGCATCATGCTTGCCGCTCAAAAAGCAGCCGCGAAGGACGAGCCATCGCCTTCGGACATCTATGAAATTGGCTGCGTCGCCAATATTCTGCAAATGCTGAAGCTGCCCGATGGCACCGTCAAGGTGCTGGTCGAAGGCGCGCAGCGTGCCCGTATCAACCACATCAGCGATGCGCCGACGCACTTCATCGCCGACCTGACGCCGCTCGAGTCCGAGCCGGGCGACGAGTCGGAAGTCGAAGCCATGCGCCGCGCGATCGTGCAGCAGTTCGACCAGTACGTCAAACTGAACAAAAAGATTCCACCAGAAATTCTCGCTTCGTTGTCCGGTATCGACGATGCCGGCCGCCTGGCCGACACGGTGGCCGCGCATCTGCCGCTGAAACTTGAGCAAAAACAAGTCATCCTGGAAATTTTCAGCGTGGCCAAGCGTCTCGAGCACCTGCTGGGCCAGCTCGAAGGCGAGCTCGATATCCTGCAGGTGGAAAAGCGCATCCGTGGCCGTGTGAAGCGCCAGATGGAAAAGTCGCAGCGCGAGTACTACCTGAACGAGCAAGTCAAGGCGATCCAGAAAGAACTGGGCGAGGGCGAAGATGGTGCCGACCTCGACGAGCTGGAGAAAAAAGTCGCTTCGGCAAAAATGCCGAAGGAAGCGCTCGACAAGGCCACCAACGAGCTGAAAAAACTCAAGCTGATGTCGCCGATGTCGGCCGAAGCCACCGTTGTGCGCAACTACATTGACACTTTGGTCAATTTGCCCTGGAAAAAGAAATCCAAGGTCAACAACGACCTGTCGAATGCGGAAAAAGTGCTCGAAGGCGACCACTACGGCCTCGACAAGGTCAAGGAACGCATCCTGGAGTACCTCGCGGTGCAACAGCGCGTCGACAAGCTCAAAGCGCCTATCCTGTGCTTCGTCGGTCCTCCGGGCGTGGGTAAAACCTCGCTGGGCCAGTCCATCGCCCGCGCGACGAACCGCAAGTTCGTGCGCATGGCCCTGGGCGGCGTGCGCGACGAAGCCGAGATCCGCGGCCACCGCCGCACCTACATCGGCTCGATGCCGGGCAAGATATTGCAATCGCTGTCGAAGGTCGGCGTGCGCAATCCCCTGTTCCTGCTCGATGAAGTCGACAAGATGGGCGCCGATTTCCGTGGCGATCCATCGTCGGCCCTGCTGGAAGTGCTGGACCCGGAGCAGAACCACACGTTCTCCGACCATTACATCGAAGTCGATTTCGACTTGTCCGATGTGATGTTCGTGGCCACGTCGAACTCGTACAACATTCCGCCAGCCTTGCTTGACCGCATGGAAGTGATCCGTCTGTCCGGTTACACGGAAGACGAAAAGACCAGCATCGCGCAGCGCTACTTGCTGCCGAAGCAGATCAAGAACAATGGCTTGAAGGAAGAGGAAATCTCGGTGGCCGAGTCGGCCCTGCGCGACATCATCCGCTACTACACGCGGGAAGCCGGTGTGCGTTCGCTCGAGCGTGAAGTGTCGAAGATTTGCCGCAAGGTGGTCAAGATGCTGCTGCTGAAGAAATCCGACAAGAAAGTCATCGTCAACTCGAAGAACCTGGACAAATTCCTCGGTGTGCGCCGCTATGATTTCGGTGTCGCAGAGAAAGAAAACCAGGTGGGCCAGGTGGTCGGTCTGGCATGGACGGAAGTGGGCGGCGATCTGCTGACCATCGAAGCCGTGTCGATGCCGGGCAAGGGCGGCGTGATCCGCACGGGCACCCTGGGCGACGTCATGAAAGAGTCGATCGAGGCAGCCCGCACGGTGGTGCGTAGCCGGGCACAGCGCCTGGGCATCAAGGCGGACGTGTTCGAGAAGAGCGACATCCACATCCACGTGCCGGAAGGCGCGACACCGAAAGATGGTCCTTCCGCTGGCGCGGCCATGACGGTGGCGATGGTGTCGGTCTTCACGGGCATCCCCGTGCGCGCCGACGTGGCGATGACGGGCGAGATCACCTTGCGCGGCGAAGTGTTGCCGATTGGCGGCCTGAAAGAAAAGCTGCTGGCGGCCCATCGCGGCGGCATCAAGACGGTCCTGATTCCAGAGCAGAACGTGAAAGACCTGGCCGACATTCCGGACAACGTCAAGAACAAGCTCGAGATCGTCCCGGTGCGCTGGATCGACAAAGTGCTGGAAATCGCCCTCGAACGCATGCCTGAAGCGTTGGCGGACGTCGCTGCGGTGGAGGCTGTCACGGCCGCCGCGGCCAAGCCTGACGCGGCCGGCGAGGTGGTAAAACACTAACGTTTTACCCCTGTTTTCCCCAAACAAGCGCTTTTAGAGCGCTTGTTTTATATTGAAACGTGAATTGCGCCCCCAAAGCGCTTGACACATATACAGTGTGGCTTGTTTAATACGCCTGCACATTTTTTTCGCCGGACAGCTGTGGTGCCAAAAGTGCCGCAACGATACGGTAAAACGTTTTATACCTTTGTAATTGGGGATGCTAGTGAACAAGACTGAATTGATCGACCACATTGCTGAAAAAGCTGACATTTCCAAAGCCGCCGCTGCGCGCGCACTCGACGCTGTTATCGGCGGCGTGACGGAAACTTTGAAAAACAACGACAGCGTGACGCTGGTTGGTTTTGGCACTTTCTCGGTCAGCGAACGCGCTGAGCGTACCGGCCGCAATCCGCGTACCAAAGAAGCGATCACGATCGAAGCTGCAAAAGTTCCAAAATTTAAAGCTGGTAAAGCTTTGAAGGATGCTGTAAACTAACGGACTTCGGTGAGGTGACAATCACCGGAAACATTTGGCGGCGCCTCCGGGTGCCGCGATTTCAGGGTTGAAGTTCTTCGAATCGCAACCCTGAATGCAAATGCAAGTAGTACTGTGTATTTTTCGGAGTGGTAGTTCAGTTGGTTAGAATGCCGGCCTGTCACGTCGGAGGTCGCGGGTTCGAGTCCCGTCCGCTCCGCCAAAAAAATACGCTCTTAAGGAGTGGTAGTTCAGTTGGTTAGAATACCGGCCTGTCACGTCGGGGGTCGCGGGTTCGAGTCCCGTCCGCTCCGCCAGAATATAGAAGCCCGCGCTGCTGAATAAGTAGCGCGGGTTTTTCTTTTTCAGCGCCAGATTATCTCGGTACGCCTGCTTTTAAAATCCCATCCTGCCATTTTGAATAAAAACGCCTGCGTTTAAATCCGCTTTAAGCTGCGCCGGGTTAAATGCTTGAGCTCGGCGCCTTGCCCGCCATGCGGTGCCAGGGCAGGGCGCAGGCCCTGATTTACTCTTGCTATAGCGCTATGGGCATTGTAGAATCAGGAGATAATGGCTTGGGCGTCAGAATCCTGCTTTAGTTCCAGCGCCAAGTTGTTGAATCTAAAGGGGAAGTGGACATCTGTCCCGTCCATTCCGCCGAAGAAATCAAGGCGAACGCATGTTCGCCTTTTTTTATAGTGATCCACTCATCCCGAATTGGCTGACCATGTTTGAATTTATTCGTACCCATCGACGCTTGATGCAGTTTCTCCTGATGCTGGTCATCGTCCCGTCTTTTGCACTGGTCGGTATCAGCGGCTACCAAAGCTTCGGCGATGGCGCGAACACCATCGCCAAGGTCGGCGACCAGGTCGTTACGCAGCAGCAATATGAAGAAGCGCAACGCCAGCAGATCGACCGCTACCGCCAGATGATGGGCGAGCAGTTCGACCAGAAAATGTTCGACACGCCGGAAGCGCGCCAGAGCATCCTCGACAACCTGATCGCCGAGCGCGCCGTGGCCGCCGAAGTGGGCCGCAGCCACCTGGTCATCAGCGATGCCGTGCTGCAAAAGGAAGTGCTGGAAATCCCAGGCTTGACTTTGCCGGATGGTAAATTCGACCTGGAACGCTACAAGGCCATGCTGGCCGCCCAAGGCATGACGCCGCAGATGTACGATGCGCGCCGCCGCAGCGACCTGGCCCTGCAGCAACTGGCCGGCGCCGTGCAAGGTACCGCCTTCGCGCCGAGCACCGTCTCCAAGCGCCTGTCCGACATTACCTCGGAAGAGCGTGAAGTGCAGGAACTGCTGCTGCCGATCGCCCAGTATGTGTCGGAAGTCAAAGTGACGGACGCCATGATCAAGGCTTTCTATGACAAGAACAGCAAGTTCTTCGAAATCCCGGAACAAGCGAAGGTCGAGTACGTCGTGCTGGATGACAGCGCCGCCAGCGAACAGGTCGACGTCACCGACGCCGACGTGACCGGCTACTATGCGAAGAACCAGAAAGCCTACACGACGGAAGAAGCGCGCCAGGCCAGCCACATCCTGGTAGCCGTCAAGAAAGATGCATCGGCCGCCGACAAGGCTGCCGCCAAGGCCAAGGCCGAAGCCATCCTGGCGGAAGTCCGCAAGGCGCCAGCCAGTTTTGCCGCTGTGGCGAAAGCCAAGTCGGAAGACCCGGCGTCCGCGGAACAAGGCGGCGACCTGGGCGTGATTGGCAAGGATGGTTTGCCAGCACCGCTGCTGAGCGCTGTCGCTAAACTCAAGCAAGGCGAAATCAGCGATGTCGTCGCTTCCGATTTCGGCTTCCACATCCTGACCGTCACCTCGCTCAAGCCACAGCACGTTCGTGCGCTGGACGAAGTGCGCGGCGAAATCACGGCCGACCTGCGCAAGCAATTTGCTGCCAAGAAATACTCGGAAATGGCCGAAACGTTCACCAACACGGTCTACGAGCAATCGGACAGCCTGAAGCCGGTGGCCGACAAGCTGAAGCTGAAAGTGGAAACCGTCGCCAACCTGTCGCGCACGCCATCGCCAGCACTGGGCAAGGCGCCGTTCAACAACGCCAAGTTCCTGACCGCCATCTTCTCGAACGACTCGCTGAAAGACAAGCGCAACACGGAAGCCGTCACTGTCGCACCGAACGTGCTGATCGCCGGCCGCGTGGTGGAATTCAAGCCTGCCTCGAAGCGTCCGCTGGCCGAAGTCGAAGCGATGATCCGTCAGCGCGTGACGATGGAAGAAGCGGAAAAGCTGGCCAAGAAAGCGGGCGAGACCAAGCTGGCCGCCTTGAAGGCTTCCGGTGACGCCACCGGTTTCGGCGCGGCGCAATGGGTATCGCGTAGCAAGCTCGACGGCATCAACCGTGCCGCCATCGCGCAAGTCATGAAAGCGGACACGAGCAAGTTGCCAGCCTATGTGGGCGTGGACCTGCCAGCCCTGGGCTACGGCATCTACCGCATCGCCAAGGTGCAGCAGCCGGCACAAGTGGACGCAGCGCGCCGCCAGCAAGAGAAAGACCAGATCAGCGGTATCCTGGCACAACAGGAAATGTTCGATTACGTCGAATATCTGAAAGCCAAGGCCAAGGTGAAGATCGTCAAGCCGGTGACCGCACCGGTAGCAGCAGCGCCGGAAGCTCCGTAATCAGTTTTAGCCCATAAAAATAGCCGCTCTTGAGCGGCTATTTTTTTGTCTGCGGAATGTGCTGCTTTACTTCGCGTTCAGCAACGGCGCCAGCCGCGGCCAGATATTCCTCAAAATCGTCGGATGCGCATTCGCATTCGGGTGCAGGCGGTCGGCCTGGAACAGCTGTGGCTGGTCGGCGATGCCTTCGAACATGAAGGGCACCAGTGGCGCCGTCCATTCCTTGGCCAGCTTGCCGTACACGCCGTAAAACTGCTCGCCGTAGGCGCGGCCATAGTTGGGTGGCATGCGCATGCCCACCAGCACCACCTGCGCGCCCGTTTTCCTGGCCGCTTCACCCATGGCGCGCAGATTCGCCTCGGCGGCCGCCACGGGCAAGCCGCGCAAGCCGTCGTTGGCGCCCAGTTCGATCAGCACGACGTCGGGCTGGTGTTTGGCCAGCAGGGCAGGCAGGCGCGCGCGTCCGCCGCTGGTGGTCTCGCCGCTGATGCTGGCGTTGACGATGCGCGTATCGTTTTTCTGTGCGGCCAGCCGCTGTTCCAGCAGCGCCACCCAGCCCGTGCCCCGTGCCAGCCCATATTCGGCAGACAAACTGTCGCCGAGCACCAGCAGCGTTTTTGGTGCAGAATAGGCGTTCGTCATGCCTGACACCAGCAGCAGGGCTGCCGCAGGAAGCAAGGACAGCGTACGCCGCCGCATGCGGCCGCTGCCCTCGACACTTATTTGTTCACGAAATTTTTTAAGATAGATCAGCATGCCCGAATTCCCTAAAGCGACTTCCACCAGTTTTCTCCCATCAGACGCAGCGGCCCAGCGGCCCGCCGCACCCAACAGCCAAAATGCCCAGCCGGCCATCGAAGTGGTCCAGCTGGCCAAGCGCGTACCCGATGCCGATGGTGAGCTGACCATTCTGCATCAAGTCGATTTTACCGTGCAAACGGCGGAGACGCTGGCCATCGTCGGCGCCTCCGGTTCCGGCAAGTCCACCTTGCTGGGTTTGCTGGCGGGACTGGATACACCGAGCGAAGGCAAGGTCATCCTCGACGGCACCGATATCTTCGCCCTCGACGAAGACGGCCGCGCCGGCTTTCGCAAGGAAAAGCTCGGTTTCGTGTTCCAGTCCTTTCAGCTGCTGGCCCATTTGACGGCGCTGGAAAACGTCATGCTGCCGCTGGAATTGCGCGGCGACCCGGACGCGAAGGAAAAGGCGCAAGCCATGCTGGGCAGGGTCAACCTGGGCAGCCGCCTGAAGCATTATCCGAAATACCTGTCCGGCGGCGAGCAGCAGCGCGTGGCCCTGGCCCGCGCCTTTGTAACGGAGCCGCCGCTGCTGTTTGCCGATGAACCGACGGGCAGCCTCGATGCCGCCACCGGCGAAGCCGTGATCCAGCTGATGTTCGAGCTGAACCGCGAACGCGGGTCGACCCTGGTGCTCGTCACCCACGACAGTTCGATCGCGGCCCGTTGCGGGCGGACGATTACGATTGCTGCTGGTCGATTGGTGTGATTGCTGATGGTGTTTGTCGGATTACGCGCTTGCGCGCCTCGGCGGCCCCGCTAATCCGACCTACCCGACCTCGGGGCCGTAGCTTGGATTAGCGCAGCGTAATCCAACACAAGCGTGCCCAATGCTTATGCCGACAAGGCATTGATCAACCGGCGTATCGCCGGTATCAACTCCCCCGCCGTCAGGCCAATGGGGCCGCTGCCTGCGGCCACCAGCGCATCGGCCGCCGCGCCATGCAGCCACACGGCGCCTATCGCCGCCTCCCATTCCGGCCAGCCTTGCGCCAGCAGGCTGCCGCACAGGCCGGACAATACGTCGCCCGTGCCGGCCGTCGCCAGCGCGGGGCCGCCCGTGTTGTTGACGACGACCTGGCCGTCGGGCGCGGCGATCACCGTGCCCGAACCTTTCAATACGACGATGACGCCCAGCTGCGTGGCCAGCTGGCGCGCCGCACCCAGGCGGTCGGCCTGCACCTCGGCCGCCGTCAGGTCGAGCAAACGCGCCGCTTCCAGCGGATGCGGCGTCAATATCGTCGCCCCCGCGCCTGTGCGCACGGCCAGCGCCGATTGCAGTTCCGGCTCGGCCGCCATCAGGTTCAGCGCGTCCGCGTCCAGCAGCAGCGGGCTGTCGCTGTCAATGGCACGCTGCAGCAGTTCCACCGTGCCGGCCTTGTCGCCGAGGCCGGGACCGGCCACCAGCGCGGCGAAGTGCAGGCCCGAGAAATCCACGTCCCTGGCGTGCCGGCACATCAACTCCGGCTGGCCGCTGTCGAAGGCGGGCGGTGCGTCGGGAAAGGCGACGTACACTCGTCCCGCGCCCGCATGCAGGGCCGTGCGGGCCGCCAGGATGGGTGCGCCGGCCATGCCTTGCGCGCCGCCGATGATGGCCACGCTGCCGTAGCTGCCCTTGTGCGTGTTCTGCCGGCGCGGCTGCAGCTGGCGCGCAAACAGGTGCAAGCCGCCCAGCTGGGCCCTGGCGGGCGGCAGCAGGGAAGGGGGGATGGCCAGCGCCGCCACTTCCACGTCCCCCGCATGGTCGCGGCCATTTGCCGTGTGCAGGCCCGGCTTGTCGCCGATGAAGGTGAGCGTATGCGTGGCGCGGATGGCGACGCCGTCGATGGCGCCCGTGTCCGCGTGCAGGCCGCTGGGCACGTCGAGGGCCAGCACGGGGCAATCGAGATTGTTGACCAGCTGCGCCATGTCGCGGTATTCGCCGTCCAGGGGGCGCGACGCGCCGATGCCGAACAGGCCATCGATGACGAGGTGCCATGGCGCCGCGCCCACGGCGGCCGACGCCATCGACGTTGCCGCATCCATGAAGCGCGCGGCGCTGTTGCGCGCGCGGCTCAGCGCCTGTTCGCGCTCGGGCGACGTGGCTTGCGCTTCGGGCGCCAGCCAGACGAGTACCTCGGTGCCGCTGCCGGCCAGGTGCGCGGCCGCTTCCAGCGCGTCGCCGCCGTTGTCGCCGGGGCCGGCCAGCACCAGGACGCGCCGGTGGCCCGCGTCTTCGCCATCGTCCTGGGCATGCAGCAGCTTCAGGGCGGCACTGGCGGCAGCCTGGCCCGCGCGCTGCATCAGCAGCCCTTGCGGCAGGTCGCGCATGGCCGCCTGTTCGATGGCGCGCAGTTCGGCGATGGAATACAAGGGGGCGGCAGAGTCGATCAGGTTCATGGAGCGTGTTCCGTTAGTCAGCATATCTTCAACATAAGGCCGAAGCGGGCGAAAGGCAAGCCGCGCACGCCTGCGGTGCGCCGTAATTGTGCGGCTACAATAGCCATCTCACATAAGTACGGGGGCAAGGCGATGGACTGGCAATTCTGGATCGACCGGGGCGGCACCTTTACGGACATCGTGGCGCGCCGCCCTGACGGCAGCCTGGCCACGCATAAACTGCTGTCGGAGAACCCGGGCCAGTACCGCGACGCGGCGCTGGCAGGCATGCGCCAGATGATGGACCTCGCACCTGGTGCGCCGCTGCCCGTCGAACTGGTGGGCGCCATCAAGATGGGCACGACGGTGGCGACCAATGCGCTGCTCGAACGCAAGGGCGAACCGACCGTGCTGGCCATCACGCGCGGTTTTCGCGACGCCTTGCGCATCGCCTACCAGAACCGCCCGCAGCTGTTCGCGCGCCAGATCATTCTGCCCGAACTGCTGTATGGCGACGTGATCGAGATCGATGAAAGAGTGGGTGCCCATGGCGACGTCGTGACCCCGCTCGACGAGACTGCCGCGCGCACGGCGCTGGAACAGGCTTATGGACGCGGCGTGCGCGCCATCGCGGTCGTGCTGATGCACGGCTACCGCCATCACGCGCACGAGGCGCGGGTGGCGCAGCTGGCGCGCGAGGCCGGTTTTACGCAGGTGTCCGTGTCGCACGAAGTGAGCCCCATGATGAAACTGGTGGCGCGCGGCGACACGACGGTGGTCGACGCCTATCTGTCGCCGATTTTGCGCCGCTACGTTGACCAGCTGGCGGCCGAACTGCCCGGCGTGCACCTGCAATTCATGCAGTCGAACGGTGGCTTGGCGGATGCGCGCGCCTTCCAGGGCAAGGACAGCATTCTGTCCGGCCCCGCCGGCGGCATCGTCGGCATGGTGCGCGCCAGCGCGCTGGCCGGTTTCGATAAAGTCATCGGCTTCGACATGGGTGGCACGTCCACCGACGTGTCGCATTACGCGGGCGAGTTCGAACGCGTGTTCGAGACGCAGATCGCCGGCGTGCGCATGCGCGCGCCCATGATGAGCATCCACACGGTGGCCGCGGGCGGTGGCTCCATCCTGCATTTCGACGGCGCCCGCTACAAGGTGGGGCCGGACAGCGCGGGTGCCAATCCCGGCCCCGCCAGCTACCGGCGCGGCGGCCCGCTGGCCGTCACCGACTGCAACGTCATGCTGGGCAAGCTGCAGCCCGCGTTCTTTCCCCGCGTCTTCGGCCCCGACGCCAATGAAGCGCTGGATGCGGCCACGGTGCGCGCCCAGTTCGAAGCGCTGGCGCGCACGGTGAACTCGACGCCGGAGCAGGTGGCCGAAGGCTATGTCGCCATCGCGGTCGGCAACATGGCCAACGCCATCAAGCAGATATCCGTGCAGCGCGGCCACGACGTCACCGAGTACACCCTGACCAGCTTTGGCGGCGCGGGCGGCCAGCATGCCTGCCTGGTGGCCGATGCGCTGGGCATGCGCACGGTGTTCATCCACAGCCTGGCGGGCGTGATGTCGGCCTACGGCATGGGCCTGGCCGACCAGAGCGCCATGCGCGAGCGCGCCATCGAAGCGGCCCTGGGCAAGGACCTGGCCGGCGATTTCGCGCAACTGGGCGAACAGGCGCGTGGCGACTTGCTGCGCCAGGGCGTGGAAGGGAAGCGCATCGCCCTGGTGTCGCGCGTGCACCTGCGCTACGAAGGCACGGATTCGGCCCTCGTCGTGCTGTTCGATACGGCCGCCAGCATGCAGGCGCAGTTCGAAACGGCGTACAAAAAACGCTTTTCCTTTCTGATGCCGGCGCGGGCCTTGATCGTCGAAGCGATCTCCGTGGAAGCCATCGGCGCATCCGATGCGCCGCAAGTGGCCACGCCGGCCCATGCGGCGCGCGCGGGTGGGCTGGCGCCCCTGCAGGCGGTGGACATGTACTGCGCCGGTGCTTGGCGGCCAAGCGGCCTGTATGCGGCGGACAGCTTGCGTCCAGGTGATACTATCGATGGCCCGGCCATCGTCAGCGATGCCAATGCCACCACGGTCATCGAACCGGGCTGGCGCGCGGAAGTGACGGCGCACGGCCATCTGGTCTTGCGCAGGGTCGTCGCCTTGCCTGAACGCCGCGCCATCGGGACCAATGCCGACCCCGTGATGCTGGAAATTTTCAATAACCTGTTCATGTCGATCGCCGAGCAGATGGGGCTGCGCCTGCAAAATACGGCCCATTCCGTCAACATCAAGGAGCGGCTCGATTTCAGCTGCGCCATCTTCGACGCGCAAGGCCATTTGATCGCCAACGCGCCGCACATGCCCGTGCACCTGGGTTCCATGGGCGAGAGCATCCGCACGGTCATGACGCGCAACGCGGGCGCCATGCGGCCGGGCGACGTCTACATGCTGAATGACCCGTACCACGGCGGCACGCATCTGCCCGACGTGACGGTGATCTCGCCCGTGTTCGACGAAGCGGGCGGTGCCATCCTGTTCTATGTGGGCTCGCGCGGCCACCATGCCGATATCGGCGGCACCACGCCAGGCTCCATGCCGCCCGACTCCACGCGCATCGAGGAAGAGGGCGTGTTGATCGACAATTTCAAGCTGGTCGACGGCGCCACGGGTTTGCTGCGCGAGGCGGAAACGCTGGCCCTGCTGGCGGGCGCCAGCTGGCCGGCCCGCAATCCCCGGCAAAACCTGGCCGACCTGCGCGCCCAGGTGGCGGCCAACCAGAAGGGGGCCGAAGAACTGCACAAGATGGTTGCGCATTTCGGTTTGCCGGTCGTGCAAGCCTACATGGGCCACGTGCAGGACAATGCCGAGGAAGCCGTGCGCAGGGTCATCACGACCTTGAAGGACGGCAGCTACGCGCTGGACCTCGACAATGGCGCACAGATCAAAGTGGCGATCAGGGTCGACGCAGCTGCACGCAGCGCCGTCATCGACTTTACGGGTACGTCTGGCCAGCTGGCGAACAATTTCAATGCGCCGTCCGCCGTCTGCATGGCGGCCGTGCTGTACGTGTTCCGCACCCTCGTCGACGACGATATACCGCTGAACGCGGGTTGCCTGAAGCCGCTCACGGTGATCATTCCGCCCGGCTCCATGCTCAACCCGCAGTACCCTGCCTCTGTTGTGTCGGGCAACGTGGAAACCTCGACCTGCATCACCAACGCCCTGTATGGCGCGCTGGGGGCGATGGCCGCGTCGCAAGGGACGATGAACAATTTCACGTTCGGCAGCGCCAAATACCAGTATTACGAAACGATATCGGGTGGCTCGGGCGCCGGTCCCGGTTTTGACGGCACGGACGTGGTGCAGACGAACATGACCAATTCGCGCCTGACGGACCCGGAAATCCTCGAGTGGCGTTTTCCCGTGCGGCTGGACAGCTACAGCATTCGCGCAGGTTCGGGCGGGGCGGGGCGCTGGCACGGCGGCAATGGCGGCGTGCGCCGGGTGCGCTTTTTGGAACCGATGACGGCGGCGATCTTGTCGAACAACCGTCTCCATCCGCCTTTCGGCATGGCTGGCGGTGCGCCTGGCGCGCTGGGGCGCAATTACGTGGAGCGGGTTGACGGCACGGTGGAGCACTTGCCCCATATCGGCAAGACGGACATGTGCGCCGGCGACGTGTTCGTGATCGAGACGCCGGGTGGCGGCGCTTACGGCAAGACGGAATAGGCCGTGCCGCCATTGGCACCGCTGAGCTGCGCACGTACCTGGCCCACGTCGCGCATGGGCGCGCGGCCGAACTGGCGGCTGTATTCGCGGCTGAACTGCGATTCGCTGGCGTAGCCGACCCGGTAGCCGGCCGTGCCCGCGTCGATCTGCTCGACCAGCATCAATCGCCGCGCTTCCTGCAGCCGCAGCAGTTTCTGGTACTGCATCGGCGTCATGGCCGTAATCGCCTTGAAGTGGTGATGCAGCGACGACATGCTCATGTTCGCCATGCCGGCCAGGTGTTCGATGCGCAGCGGCTCGCAATAATTGTGCTTGATCCAGTCGATGGCTTGCCCCACCTGATGCGACTGGCTGCTGGCCAGCGCCATGTGGCGCAGGCGCGCGCCGACGGGGCCATTGAGCAGGCGGTAGGTCAGCTCGCGGCGGATCAAGGGCGCCAAGGTGGCGATTTCCCCCGGTTTGTCGAGCAGGCGCACGAGGCGCAGCATGGCGTCGAGCAGCTCGGCCGACACGTCGCTGACGGAAATGCCGCGCGTGGCGGGCAGGATTTTCTGCTGCGCCGCGCTGTCGCTGTCGCTGCCGCTTTCGCTGTCGAGCAGCGCGGCCACGTCGGCGATGTCGATGCCCAGCACCACGCACAGGTGCGGCTTGTCCACGCTCGCTTCTACCACGCGCACCTGCACCGGGAGGTCGACGGACGTCAGCAGATACTGCATGCGGCTGTAGTGGAAGGTTTCCGTGCCCAGAGTGACGTCTTTCGCACCCTGCGCGATGATGGCCACGCTGGGGCGCGCCGCATGGAACAGCGATTCCGTGACCGAGGACTGGCGGTGGAAGGTGAGGTTGCCGATGGCCGTCGTGTAGTCGCCCGTGCGCGGCGCGTGGCGGCTGATCAGGGTGGCGATTTCATCTTGCGGAGTAAGTGGCGTGGACATGGCGTTCAGTATGCGTGAGGCGAAGAAGGGCAGGGCTGATCTTACGCAGATTTGGAGGATCGTGCAAAGGTCTTGCAGGATCGCGGTAACGGCGGCCGGGCATCTCGGGCACACTTGTGCAATCGCATGCATGGCACGCGTCACCCCTCGCCACACACATCTAGATACAGGAGTTTTCATGACCACCATCGCCAAAGGCTACGCCGCACTGGGCCCGACTTCCGCACTGCAACCGTTCACGTTCGAGCGCCGCGCCCCGCGCGAAGACGACGTGGCCATCTCGATCAAATACTGTGGCGTGTGCCATTCCGACATCCACCAGGCGCGCGACGAATGGGGCGGCGCCGCCTTCCCGATGGTGCCCGGCCATGAAATCGCCGGCGTCGTCACGGCCGTCGGCGCCAACGTCAGCAAGTTCAAGGTGGGCGACCACGTGGGCGTGGGCTGCTTCGTCGACTCGTGCACCACTTGCAAGACGCGCAACGTGGACCTGGAACAGTACATGCCAGGCCTGATCCAGACCTACAACGGCGTCGAAGCGGACGGCAAGACGGCCACGCAGGGCGGCTACTCGGACAGCATCGTCGTCAAGGAAGGCTATGTGCTGTCGATTCCCGACAACCTGCCGCTGGACGCCGCGGCGCCGCTGCTGTGCGCCGGCATCACCCTGTATTCGCCGCTGAACCACTGGAAAGCCGGCCCTGGCAAGCAGGTCGCCATCCTAGGCATGGGTGGCCTGGGCCACATGGGCGTGAAAATCGCCCACGCCATGGGCGCCGAAGTGACGGTGCTGAGCCAGACCCTGTCGAAGCGCGAAGACGGCCTGCGCCTGGGCGCCGACCATTACTACGCCACCAACGACGCGGAAACGTTCAGCAAACTGGCCGGCACGTTTGATTTGATCATCTGCACCGTGGGCGCGGCGATCGACTGGAACCAGTACATCAACCTGCTGAAAGTCGACGGCAACATGGTCATCGTCGGCATCCCCGACGGTGCCGTGCCGCCCGTGAGCGCCTTCGGCCTGGTGGGTGCGCGCCGCAGCCTGTCCGGCTCCATGATCGGCTCGATCAAGGAAACCCAGGAAATGCTGGATTTTTGCGGCAAGCACAATATTGTGTCGGACATCGAGATCATCCGCATCCAGGATATCAATGAGGCGTTCGAGCGGGTAGTGAAGAGCGATGTGCGCTATCGCTTTGTGATTGACATGTCATCGCTGTAACACCCGGCGCACCTGTGTTTGTTGGATTACGCGCCTTGCGCTAATCCAACCTACGCATTAAACCCGGCCAAGTCCGGTAGGTCGGATTAGCGCGCCAGCGCGTAATCCGACACCCCCGCCAACTCCCCATCCCCGCCAAAAATCAAGCTCCCGCGTCAATTTTTCTTTCCTTGGATCAAAAATCGGCATAAAATGAAACCGTACAGTACAGTTTCACTACGTAGATTTGAAAAAACCAGCCATCCCCGGCGTATTTGCCTGGGCAGGGGAGGCGTCATGGATAAAAAATGGACACTTCAGTAAATAAAGGAGCGCCGGCGATCCCGGCGGTCTTCAGGGGCAAGCGGCTTGCCTTGACGGTTTTCGGCATTTTTCTCGGATTTTCCGGCCTGGCCCTGGCCGCCGGCGGCATCGAACTTATTACCTTCGGCGGTTCCTGGTACTACCTGCTGGCCGGTCTCGGCCTGCTCCTCGCCGGCGTGCTGTATCTGCGCCGCAAACCGCTGGCGAGCGGCATCGTCGCCGCGCTGGTCATCGCCACCCTGGTCTGGGCCGTGTGGGAAATCGGCTTCGCCTTCTGGCCCATGGTGCCGCGCCTGGCGCCGTTCCTCGTCATCGGCCTGGTGGCCGCCTTGCTGCATCCGTGGCTGGCGGGGCGCAAGCACACTGGCCAGTCGCGCAGTTTCGCGGCCCTGGTTGCCGTCGTGCTGGTGGCCGGTTTCGCCGCCATGTTCAAGCCGCACGGCGTGCTGGACGCCACCGTGCAGCCGCAGCAGGATGCGGTCGCGGCGGTGAACGGCGGCAGCGCCAACTGGGCGCATTACGGCTATGGCCCGAAGGGCACGCGCTTCGCGCCGTACACGCAGATCGACAAACAGAATATCGACAAGCTGCAAGTGGCGTGGACCTACCGCTCGGGCGAACTGGCCGAAGGCGCGTCCGAATCGCAAAACACGCCGCTGCAGATCGGCGACACCATCTATACGTGCACGCCGACGAGCAAGGTCATCGCGCTCGATGCGGACACGGGCAAGGAGCGCTGGACCTTCGACCCGAAGCCGGCCAACATCAAAACGTGGAACCGCTGCCGCGGCGTCGGCTATTACGAGCCGGCGAAGGTGACGAATCCGTTCCGTTTTGACGGCATGCAGGCGGCCAGCGCGCCGGTGGCGGGCGCGTGCGCCAAGCGCATCGTGCAAGTGACCATGGATGCGCGCCTGATCCAGATCGACGCGCAGACGGGCAAGCAGTGCGAAGGCTTCGGCGACAAGGGTTCCGTCGACCTGACCGTCGGCCTGGGCAAGGTCAAGATGAACGTGCCGTACTACGCCTACACATCCGCGCCCACGGTGGCGCGCAACCTGATCATCCTCGGCGGCTGGGTGTTCGATGGCCGCTCCACCGATGAACCGTCGGGCGTCGTGCGCGCCTACAGCGCCGACACGGGGGAACTGGTGTGGGCCTGGGACCTGGGCAATCCGGCCATTACCAAGCTGCCGCCGGAAGGGCAGACCTATACGCGCAGCACGCCGAACATGTGGTCGGCGCCCGCGTTCGACGATGCACTGGGCCTGGTCTACCTGCCGACGGGGAACGAGCAGCCGGACTTCTGGGGCGGCAAGCGTCCGCCGCTGACGGAAAAGTACGCGTCGGCCATCGTTGCCCTCGACATGGCCACGGGCCGCGAGCGCTGGACGTATCAAACCGTCCACCACGATATCTGGGATTACGACGTGGCCGCGCAGCCGGCGCTGTACGACGTCCCGGACGGCAAGGGCGGCAAAATCCCCGCGCTGGTGCAGCTGACCAAGCGTGGCCAGATCTTCATGCTGGACCGCCGCACGGGCAAACCGATTGCGGAAGTCGTGGAAAAACCCGTGCCGCAAGAGCACGCGGTCGGCGACTGGGTGGCAAAGACGCAGCCATACTCCACCGGCATGCCGGCCCTCGGCGCGGAAACGCTCACGGAGCGCGACATGTGGGGCGCCACCTTCTTCGACCAGCTGGCCTGCCGCATCAGCTTCCGCAAGCTCAATTACCAGGGCGAGTTCACGGCGCCAAGCACGAAAGAAACGCTGATCTACCCGGGCTACTATGGCGGCTTCAACTGGGGCGGCGCGGCCGTCGATGAAAGCAAAGGCTATATGTTCGTCAACGATATCCGCATGCCGCAGGTAGTCAGGCTGGTGCCGCGCGAAACGGTGGACGTGGCCAAGCTGACGTCGGGCCACGGCGTGGGCAGCACCTATCCGATGGATGGCACGCCGTTCGTCATCGACCACAAGGCCTTCAACTCGCCGCTGGGCATACCGTGCCAAAGCCCGCCGTGGGGCGTGTTTGCCGCCATCGACCTCAAGACGAAGAAAAAAGTGTGGGAGCGTCCGGCCGGCACGGTGCAGGATGCGGTGGTCAATGGCGTCAAGGCGAGGCTGCCGATCCCGCTGGGCATGCCGACCCTGGGCGGCGGCATGAGCACGGCGTCCGGCCTCGTGTTTTATGCGGGCACGCAGGATTATTATTTGCGCGCCATGGATATCGCCACCGGCCATGAAGTGTGGAAGGCGCGCATGCCCGTCGGCTCGCAAGGCACGCCGATGACCTATGTGTCGCCCAAGTCGGGCCGCCAGTACGTCGTGGTGGTCGCGGGCGGCGCCCGCCAGAGCCCGGACCGTGGGGATTACGTGATAGCATACGCGCTTCCCAAGACACAGTAAGAGTTTGCTTCATGCCCCAGTTGCGCACCGTTCCAGCTTCCCCGAGTACCCGAAGCGAGGAGCGGCGGCGCAAGCTGCTGGCGGCGGCATCGAGACTCTTTCTCGACTCCGGCTACGACGGCGTCAGCATGGACGCCATCGTGGCCGAGGCGGGCGGCTCGAAAGCCACCGCCTACCGCTACTTCGGCAGCAAGCAGGAACTGCTGGTGGCCGTGGTCGAATACCTGTGCGCCGACTTCATCATCGCGCTGCGCCAGCTCGATACCTCGCAAGCGGGCCTGGAACAGGGCTTGCAGCTGATCCTCGATGAACTGGTGGCCGTCGTCACCAGCCCCCGCCACGTGGATTTCTACCGCCTCGTCGTCACGGGCGCCGCCGCCGTGCCAGCCGTGGGCCAGACCTGGTACGAGCACGGCCCGCAAGTGTGGCACGCGCTCATCCTGCGCCTGCTGGAACAGCAGCGCACCCAGGGCCGCATCGCGCCCGATACCTCATTTTCCAACCTACCGCAAATCCTGTTCGACGCCGTCTTCTCGCACCTGACCACGCGCACCGTCATGCTGGGGCAGGGCGGTAATGCGGCCACGTTCCGGCCGCTGATTGCGGAGTTGATTGAGCTGGTGGTGGCGCGGGTGGAGCGTGGGGCGGACTAGCGGGGCCGTAATCCTACTGTGCTGAAAGGTGAGCAGCTGAAGCCATCGGGCAACATTGCTTTAGCCATAGCATCAGTCCTGCCAGGAACACGTTCGCCATCTTATCCCTGGCCGTCGTGTTCGTCTGCTTTCGCCCCAAACCGGACATTCACGCACCAGCTAACAGATCGTATTACGGCAGTGACTATAGCTCCGACCGCGTCTCATTCTTCACTATAACGATCGGCCACATGCAAAGAGTGGAATGAGACGAGGTCGCCGCATCTGGCCGCTTCATGATACGGGGCGTTGTCGATCCTGCCGATATAACCCCCGTTTTGCTCATCGACTGCGGTAATTTCTACCCACAATCTTTCACACTGGCCATCATATCGATCAGAGTCTTCATGAGCGAATCGAAAAACGATTTTCACGTGTGATGCAATGTCAAGATTTTCCCGCATTTCGGCAGGTGGCGGCTTTATGTCCGTCAAATACTCAGAAAGCCAAACGGCATCTTCCAAGTAATAGCCATTCTCTGCAAATGAGGGAAACGGATTGTCCTTAAATCGATCCCAATTTCGCGTGCGTTCGTTCCACTCCGCTCGCCATCCGTATGGCAAGTCATGCAAGACTGTAAGCAAGTCGTTATATTTGATTATCTCTGCTAGACAGGCTATTTGGAATGAACTCACCGTTGTTACATCGGATGCTCCATGAAATTGCCAGTCCCCATCGTAATCATGGTACACATGCTTGACCGGCGAACCGTTTAATACATCCGTAGTCGTGTAGCATGCAGTATTGGGAGCGTCACGAAATTTCCAGGCAGTTGTCATCTTATCTTCGGATTACGTCGATTTGGTAATTTTTTTGGGTAATGCAAAACTTACGGCTGCTTCTGGCCGGTTGCCGACGTTCATGTGAGACAGCTTCCGCCCCACAGCCGACCTTTCTTAACCAATGCTAGCTTGGAAAATGCGATCGCTGGAAGCGAGAAATGCGTTTGGATCCTTGACGAATCTGGATGCAGACGATGCTTTCAGGGCTTCTGTCACTTGTTCCACTATGGGAGCGATAACCCGCCCCCCTTCGCACAGTACTATGTAGTACCCACAGTCATCAGCAATAGCAACGATGCTTTCGAGCAGCCTGATGTTCAGATTTGAACAATCCAGACGAACGTCAACGGAATCGTCCCAAACCTGTATATCGTCTGTTTTAGTATTGCCATACATAGTCGCCTCAGCGCTCCAAGAATCAGCTACGGGCAAAACACTCTTCGCGAGGGCATGTATGGGAGATTTGTCTACGCCTTCCCAATAATTGGGCCAAACCATTTCATCATCGAAACTTGCGTCTGGCACAACAGCAGCAAACTGAAGCAGGAAATCAGGCACTTTGCCATGTACTTCGACAATCCTTCCTGCGGGAATCAAGGTGAACTTGAATTGCCATACAGCCATTGAAATTCTCCAGTATTCAAAAAAGCTCGACCGTTCTGTCCCCGAACGCTTTGTCGAACGACCGCTTCTGGCCGAAGGCCGCCGTAATCCCCACTGCAATTATTTGCATCGTAGCCATTAGTCCCAAATTTGAGAAGCGAGGTCACGATAATCGGTTATCGGCCCGGCAGTCTCGCTGTCGAACCATCTACAAAATTCTTCGTGAACTATAAGTTGTACATCGACTTCAGATTTGGCATGCCTCAGTCGGGGAATAATTGTCCCGACCTCTGGTTCGTATTCGTCAGTGTTCGTTTCAAAATTAATACCAATTGGGTCAGCTGTGAACAGTAGCGTTGAGAGCGCATCGAAGAGCTCACGATACTGTAGTCGAACAGCTTTCCTCTTCTCTATCTCGATGCTAACCATCAATACTATCCTGTTTTCCGGCTACAAAAATAACCGTCTGCTTCTGGCCGATTGCCGTCGTCGGCAGGCTCCTCCCCTATCCGGACGTCGGAGGCAAGTGTGCTGCTGGCCAAGGCCGGCCCAGCATCGGCCATGTGCAGAAGCTCACCGGGCGGCGGCATAGAGCGCGTCAACGTCCCCGCCTCGGATCAGGTCGAGGTGCCGGCCAATCCATTCTGCTGGGCGATCCCACCAGGCGATTTCCAATAGCCGTTGCACAGAAGCGGAATCGAAGCGCTCCCGGACGACACGTCCCGGATTGCCGCCTACGATGGCGTAGGGGGGAATGTCGGCGGTGACAACCGAGCGCGCGGCGATGATAGCGCCATCGCCGATCCGCACCCCAGACATGATGAGCGTGTCGTAGCCGATCCAAACGTCGTTGCCGATAATCGTATCGCCCTTATATGGCAATTCGCCCTCGATAGGGCGTGCAGTTTCCCAGCCATTGCTAAAAATGAAGAAGGGATAGCTTGAAATTCCGTTCATTTGATGGTTGGCGCCGTTCATGATGAACTTCACCCCACGCGCGAGCGCGCAGAATTTGCCGATTCTTAGGCGATCGCCGATGAACGGGAAATGGTACAGGACATTGTCTTCGAACTGGCTGACGCCGTCGGGATCGTCGTAATAGGTGTAATCGCCGATTTCAATGTTGGGACGGGTGATAATATTCTTTAGAAAACAGATTTGCGGGAATCCAGGCATCGGGTATGTGGTGTTTGGATCAGGACCTTCCATGCTCTCTCCGTTTTAATACTCCGGGTGAAGTATGCTACAGCGTTCCCGGAATTACATTAACTCATGCACTTCACAGGGTGCTCGACAGTCCGTTCCTGGCCGGCTACCGCCGTTGGCAATTCAGCCCGGCGGCTCAATCCGCTAGATGCAACACTCTATCCTAATTGGGTAGTCGCCACATTACTTAGAGCACGCTAAAGTTAAGCAGCCAGCGCAAGCTTCTGCTTTGATGTCGTGCCGATAGTGGTTTGGATGTGATTGATTCCCGTCCCCCCTGGTCGCATTGCCCCAAGGGCGAATGATATAGTGGCGGAAATGTATACACTGAAAGAAACTGCCATGAAAAACGACGCAACCACTCGCCCGCAAGCAAATCAGGCGCCTGCCAGGCTCAGCAAAGGGGACTTCGTCACCGTATTGCGCAAGCTGCTGCAAGAAGAAGCAAAGGCCGGCAAGTCCAGCGTGGACGTACGCGCTGCGAACCTGCACACCGAGGTTGGCGTTTATCCGGCGCGCGGCCACTCGATGCCGACCTGTTGCACGGTGATGTATGAAGAGATGCAGCCGGGTGACGAGATACTGCTGACGCCACCTGGCGGCAAGGGAGCTACGCTGCTGGTACGGTATAAATTCCCACGCTGATGCAGGCGCTGCTGTGGCAGCGAACCTATTGCCAAGAAAATCACGTCCTCTGATACGTCAATGCGCTGCGCGCAATCACGCACCAATCGTCGGTAACTTGTAGCGCGCCGAAGCAGGCGCTTTGCTGAGGCTGCCTCGCTTGGATGGCAGCCCGCTTCAAGAATTTTTCAATATTTATATAAGCTCTTATATAAACGGTGCTACCATGGTTGCATGAAACCTGGACTGGGCACGCAATTACGACATCTCATCGAACTGCTCGACGGCGCGGTCGAGCAGGCCTACGTGGAAGCGGGGCTCGATTACCGGCCGCGCTACACGCCGGTGATGCGGGTGCTGGCCGAGCAGCCGAGCGCGACCATTGGGGAGCTGGCTGCCCTGGGCGGCCTCACGCAGCCCGCCGCGACCCAGACAGTGGCCTTGATGGTGAAGAAGGGTCTGTTGACGGTAGCCGCCGGCGGCGAAGACGGCAGGCAGCGCGTGGTGCGCCTCAGCGCCGCAGGCGCAGCGCTGCTGCCGCGCCTGCGGTTGTGCTGGCAGGCGACCAAGTCCGCGGCCGACAGCCTCGATGCGGAACTGGCGTTTCCCTTGTCCGACTGCCTCGCACAGGCGATCGCCGTACTCGAGACGCGTTCCTTCGGCGCGCGCATCCGCGATGGCAGGCTGCGCCTGGATGCCCGCTCTGACGCAGGCACGACAATACCTGACGAGTAACCCCAATGATGCAGCCTCGCGCACTTTTTCACACAACGATCAAACGTTTCGTAGTCCAACTTGGAGGAATGTATGTCAGGTAGAAAGAAGTTTGTCGCGGCAGTCGTATTGGGCACGCTGCTGTCGTTGCACGCCTTTGCGGCGGAGGACACCGCCTTGAGCGCGGCCGATCGCACGGCGATCGTGCAGACACTGGCAGTGAAAATGAACGCGAATTACATCGAGCCAGCGGTGGCCGAACGGGTTGGCATTGCGATTGCCAGGAAAAATGCCGAAGGAGGCTATGCGACCGCCGCCAGCGTGAAGGCGTTCAGTGCGGCGCTGGCGAAGGATTTGCGGGAATTGAGCGGTGACTTGCATTTCGGCGCCGCGTTTTATGAAGGTCTTCGTGAACGCAGCGGTGCCGCCGAACTGCCCAGCCGCGCCAAGATTGACGAATGGCGCGACCAGACCACCCGGCGCGGCTATGACATCGAGAAGATCGAACGCCTTCCCGGCAACGTCGGCTATATCGAGCTGCGCGGCTTCGGCGGTCCGGAATTCGTCGCCGCGGCGTACACGGCGGCGATGTCGCTCATGGCGGGGACGGATGCGCTGATCCTCGACCTGCGCCGCAACGGCGGCGGCAGCCCGGCCAGCGTGGCTTACCTGATGAGTCATTTCTTCCCGTTCGGCGACGAGCGTCACCTGATCGACATGTACGATCGCCCGACCGGTACGACGCGGCAGTTCTGGACCGTGAAGACGGTCGCACAGCGTTACGACAAGCCCGTGTACGTGCTGACCTCGGCCCGCACGTTTTCCGGCGGGGAGGATTTCTCCTATGGCATTCAGGCGCAGAAACGGGGGACGGTGGTTGGAGAAACCACCGGCGGCGGTTCCAATCCCGTGAGCTGGTACAACGTAGGGCAGGACATCATTGTCGCGATTCCAACCGCGCGCACGACCAATGCCGTCACCAAAACCAACTGGGAGCATGTCGGCGTGAAACCGGACATCGCCGTGCCGGCGGCACAGGCGCTGCAGACGGCGCATGTCGCCATCCTGCGCAACCTGGTGTCATCGGCCAAGGAGGGTAACGAGCGCAAGGAACTGCAGCGCGTGCTGGCGATGGCGGAGAAGGGGGAGTCCGAGAAGCCGGTCTATACGCTCAGGGGCGAGCGTTAATATCGCGAAGCTGATCAAGCTTCTGGCGGCGCGGGGGGCGTAGGTCGGATTAGCGGCGGCACGCCGCGTAATCCGACACTACGGAGCCAACAATGGTGTCGGATTACGCTTCGCCTCGGCGGCTCCGCTAATCCGGCCTACGTGAATGATCGGAAATGGGCTGTGCATTTTTGACGTCAACGCACGCCACGACGCCTCTGAAAACCGTCGCGAGCAAGCCCAATGTCGGGTTGAGTAGCGCAGCCGTACTTTAGTAGGGCGAGCATTTAGTACGGCGAGCAACGCCGACCCGAGAGTGGGCTGCGCAGCAGGTTTGCAGGGGCGTCCCTCAGCTCAAGTCGCAATACCATACTTGTGTTGCGTCGCCTCGTACTGCTGCTTGAGCGACTCCAGCTTTGGATGCTTGGGGTCGATCTTGCGGATCACCTGCATCTGGTGCTGCGCCTGTTCGGCCAGCGGGGCTTCCCAGCCCAGCATGTTGAGCTGGCGCAGGATGGCGTCGACGGAGGCGAACAGCACGGGCAGGTTGCCTGGGGTTTTGCGCAAGGCTTGGCGCAGCACGAATACGGCTCCCTTGAACTCTCCGCTTTCCGACTTGCTGGCCGCATCCTGCATCAGTTCCTGCACCTGGTGCGTGATCTGCTGGCCCATGCCTTGCGCCAGGTCGTGGCGGCCCGCTTTTTCAAAGACATCGACGGCCGCTTCCATCGTCACGTCGCTGTCGGCTTCGTTGACGAGTTTCATCATGACGTCGGACGCCGCCTGTTCCAGGTTGTTTTTCAGGCAGCTTTGCACGAGGCTCACCTTCAGCTGCGTCGACAGGCCTCGCGCCGTGTCCAGCGCGGCGGCGGCCAGTTGCAGTTCGGTGGCGGCGGCGATGTCGTTGCCCGACAATTCATGCAGCATGGCGGCCGAGATGGCCCGGCAGGCTTCCACGTTGGCGCCGCCGCGCAGCGAGCGCTCCATGTCGCGCAGCACGCCGCTGGCCTGCGGCGCGTCGCCTTTCTTGACCAGCGTTTTCACCAGGTTCACGTGGTCTTCCGGATCGCGGAATTCCGAGTATTTTGCCTTCGCCACCACCTGCTTGTAGGCCCGTTCGGCCGCGCCGATGTCGCCCGTGTCGAAGGCGATGCCGCCCAGGTGGCGCAAGCGGCGTACCATGTGCGGCGAGATGGCCACCGCGTCTTCCAGGATTTTCTTCGCCTGCAGCTGCTGGCCCATGGCTTCATGGTTTTGCGCCAGCAGGTCGTAGGCGGCCATGAAGCGGGGATAGACCTCCACCAGTTCCAGCAGCGCGTCCTGCGCTTCCTCGTGGCGCTGTTGTTCGAACAGGGTGCGCGCCAGTCCCAGGTGGGCCCAGGCCATGGGGCGCGTGGCCAGCATGTCGGCGTACAGCTGTTCCGCTTCCTTCCATTCGTCCAGGGCGATGTGCAGCTCGGCGCGCAGGCGGGCGAAATCGGCCGCCAGGCGCGGGTGCTGCAGTTCGGCCGTGCGGCAGCTTTTCACGGCTTCGCGCAAGTCGCCTTTGTCGATCAGCTGATACGTGGGCAAAAAAATGGCACGCCGCTCAATGGCGCGCGCGATGCGTCCGCTCAGCACGTCGACGGTGAACGGTTTTAATATGTAGTCGGACGGGGTCAGCTCGGCCGCGCTGATCACCTTGCTGTGGATGGCTTCCGAAGTCAGCATGATGAAGATCGTCCACAGGCCGATCAGCTTATGGTGGCGCAAGTCTTCCAGCAATTGCTGGCCATCCTGGCCGTCGGTGCCGCTGCCAAGATCGTATTCGCACAGGATGATGTCGAACGGTTTTTTCGTCAGCAAGCGGATGGCCGTGCCGGCATTGACGGCATATTCCACCTTGGTGATGGCCGCCTGGTTCAGCATATTGTGCAGATTGCCCCGCATGCTGGGGTTCGGGTCGACGATCAGGACAGATAAGGCGCTAGTTTCTGGCATTGTTCAGCTCTCGTTCATCTGTTCGGTCATTTGCGGGAACTCTTCTTATATATGTCTCGGCCCTGCAGCATTATTTCTTATCAGCATACTGCAAAGCTGGCCGGCACTGCCAGCAAAATGCGTGCAATCGGGCGTAGGGCAGGGTGCAAGGCACATCCGGTGGCGCGCAGCGTTGTATTTCATGGTGCCGTTGTGCTGTGCGCCAGTGCCGGTGCCGCAAATTCCAGCACATAGTTGACTAGCATGATAGTATCCTAATTACAACTAATGTTGGATGCCGCACAATCTTGCGGCCAGGCATGCGCAAGGCTGTACCGGGCGCTTTTCTTCTTTCTGGTGTCGATACCCGTATGCGTGTTCCTGATCTTTCTTCCCTGCGGCGCGTTGCCGTTCCCCTCGCATTTGGCGGCAACAGCGAACAGCAGCATACCTATTTTGCGGAATTGCACCGGGTCGGCATGGTCACGCAGTTGCTGGGCATCATCGCCTACAGCATGACGTGGCTGCTGATGCCCGATCCCTTTCATCCGAACCTGTCGCATGCCGTGCTGGCGCTGCTGGGCATGTTGATCAGCCTGGTCGTGCGCTACCGCTGCACCACCTTGCCCGTGCTGACCGTTACGGGTGCCTGCGCCGTGCTGGCCCTGACTTTTGGCTTGCGCACCATGGCTGACGCGGTCCATCACGCCAGCTTCTGGGTCTTGCCGGTGGGCGTCTTCATGACCCTGGCGATTGCCTCCATCTTCAATGGCGGCCTGAGCTATCTGGCCGTGGTGGCCGGCGTGTGGTGGAACGTGGGCCATGGCCTGTATCCCGTCAACGCGGGCCTGCCCGACCAATCCTGGGCGCCGCTGATGATCGCCGTCAGCGTGCTGTTCGGGCTGGCGCTCAATGTCAGCTTCAGTTTATTGCGCTTGCGCAACTATCACTCCAAGGTGGAATTGACGCGGCTGGCCTTCCAGGACAGCCTGACGGGCCTGAACAACCGCCGCATGTTCACGCAGCGCGCCCAGCAGATGCATGGCGCAACTCACGGCGGCAAGCTGCATTTCCTGATGATCGACATCGACAATTTCAAGATCATCAACGACCAGCAGGGCCACGATGCGGGCGACGCGGTGCTCGTGCGTACGGCCGCCGTCATCGCGGACAAGGCGCAGGGTCATTTGTGCGGCCGTCTGGGAGGCGAGGAATTCGGCATCGTCTACGCGGGCGACCGGGAAGACGCGCGCGCCTTTGCCGGCGCCCTGGTCGAGGCCGTCAGCCAGGCTTTCCTGGCGGCACAGTTCGTGTCGATCAGCGTGGGCGTGGCCGAGCTGGACCGGAGCAAGGAGCTGGGCCACAGCTACCGGCTGGCCGACGAGGCCCTGTACCTTGCCAAACGGCAAGGCAAGAACCGCTATGTGATCGCCTGATGACCGGCTGAGGGTGTTGTTGCAGTGTCAAAAACTGCCGCTGTGCGGGGCAAAACGGTGGCAAAGGGCCAAGTTCCGGTCATAAGGCAGGGGTAAAACGGGTATAATGCGCGCAAAGGAAATTTGCCGTACGAAAGATATTGTCATACCTACCTTTAACCCGCAGCCACGCTGCATCAACCACCTTCCAATCATGTTGATACTGCCGGGTTCCAATGCCCTGTCCGTTTTCCGTAGCCACCGTCTGTTAAGCCAACTGCAAACCGTCTCGCCTGCGATTGTTGCTGTACAAGCACGCTATGTCCATTTTATCGATGCCAGCGCGCCTCTCACCGACGACGACAGCACGCGCCTTGGCGCCTTGCTGACGTACGGAGAGCCGGCCCAGGCTGACAATACGGAAGGCGCTGCCGAAGAATTCTTCGTCATCCCCCGTTTCGGCACGATTTCGCCGTGGGCTTCGAAAGCCACCGACATCGCGCACAACTGCGGCATGGCGCACATCAAGCGCGTCGAACGCGGCATCGCTTTCCGCATCAACCTGAAATCGGGCATCCTGGGCAGCGCCATCGGCGCCGGCAAATTGACGGACGAGCAGGTACAAGCCGTGGCCGACCTGCTGCACGACCGCATGACGGAATCCGTGCTGCGCAGCGCAGACGACGCCAAGGACCTGTTCCGCACCCTGGAAGCGCGCCCGCTCGAATCGATCGATTTGCTGGGGCAGGGCAAGGCCGCGCTGGAAACGGCGAACACGGAACTGGGCCTGGCGATGTCGGAAGACGAAATCGACTACCTGGACGCGGCCTTCACCAAGGCCGGCCGCAACCCGACGGACGTGGAACTGATGATGTTCGCGCAGGCGAACAGCGAGCATTGCCGCCACAAGATATTCAACGCCGACTGGACCATCGACGGCGTGGCGCAACCGAAGTCGCTGTTCGGCATGATCAAGAACACGCACGAACTGCAGCCGAAGGGCACCGTCGTCGCCTACAGCGACAATTCCTCGATCATGGAAGGCGCGACGGTGTCGCGCTTCTACCCGCGCGGCGACAAGCACGAATACGCGGCGTCGACCGAACTGACGCACACCCTGATGAAGGTGGAAACGCATAACCACCCGACGGCAATCTCTCCATTTCCAGGCGCCTCCACGGGCGCGGGCGGCGAGATCCGCGACGAAGGCGCAACGGGTCGCGGCGCCAAGCCAAAGGCTGGCCTGACCGGTTTCACCGTGTCGAACCTGTCGTTGCCGGACGCCGTGCGCAGCTGGGAAACGGCGGCTTCCGTGACGGCGCCGCTGGCTGGCCGCGCGGATGCGGACCAATACGGCAAACCGGAGCGCATCGCTTCGCCGCTGCAGATCATGATCGAAGGCCCGCTGGGCGGCGCCGCATTCTCGAACGAATTCGGCCGTCCGGTCCTGGGCGGCTACTTCCGCACGTATGAACAGAACGTCGGTACAGACAAAGACGCTGTATTCGGCTACCACAAGCCGATCATGATCGCGGGCGGTATCGGCAATATCTCGGCGCAGCACACGCACAAGAACGACATCCCCGTCGGCAGCCTGCTGGTGCAGCTCGGTGGCCCGGGCATGCGCATCGGCATGGGCGGCAGCGCCGCTTCGTCGATGACCACCGGCAGCAACACGGCCGACCTGGACTTCGACTCCGTCCAGCGCGGTAACCCTGAAATGGAACGCCGCGCCCAGGAAGTCATCAACGCCTGCTGGCAAATGGGGCTTGATAATCCGATCATCTCGATTCACGACGTGGGTGCGGGCGGCTTGTCGAACGCTTTCCCGGAAATCACCAACGATGCCAAGCGCGGCGCGATTTTCGACCTGCGCAAAGTGCCGCTGGAAGAATCGGGCATGGCGCCGAAGGAAATCTGGAGCAATGAGTCGCAGGAACGCTACGTTCTCGCCATCGCGCCGGAAAGCCTGCCCTTATTTAAAGCCATGTGCGAACGCGAACGCTGTCTGTTCGCCGCCGTGGGTGTGGCCACCGAAGAGCGTCAACTGAAACTGATCGACACGGAACTCGGTAACGAGCCGGTCGACATGCCGATGGACGTCTTGCTGGGCAAGCCGCCGAAGATGCAGCGCGACGTGGTCCACGTGGCCAACGATTTCCCTGCAATCGACCTGACGGGCATGGAATTGAAGAACGTGGCGCAAAAAGTGCTGCTGCTGCCGACCGTGGCCGACAAATCCTTCCTGATCACCATTGGCGACCGCAGCGTGGGCGGCATGACCGTGCGCGACCAGATGGTGGGACCATGGCAAGTGCCTGTGGCCGATTGCGCCGTCACCACCATGAGCTTCGAAGGTTATCTGGGCGAAGCGATGGCCATGGGCGAACGCACGCCGCTGGCCGTCATCGACGCCGCCGCCTCGGGCCGCATGGCCGTGGGCGAAGCCGTTACCAACATCGCCGCCGCGGCGATTGCCGACATCTCCGACATCAAATTGTCCGCCAACTGGATGGCCGCCTGCGGCCAGCCTGGCCAGGACGCAGCCTTGTACGACACGGTAAAAGCCGTCGGCATGGAACTGTGCCCGGCGCTGGGCATCAGCATCCCCGTCGGCAAGGATTCGCTGTCGATGCGCACGACGTGGAAAGACGAAAGCACGGGCGCGGCGAAATCCGTCACGTCGCCGGTGTCGCTGATCGTGTCCTCGTTCGCGCCAGTGACGGACGTGCGCAAGTCGCTCACGCCGCAACTGAAAACGGACAAGGGCGACACGTCCCTGATCCTGATCGACCTGGGCCGCGGCAAGAACCGCCTGGGCGCCTCGGCGCTGGCGCAAGTCATGGGCCAGCTGGGCAACGCCACGCCGGACGTCGACAGCGCGGAAGACCTGAAAGGCTTCTTCGCCGCCATCCAGAAATTGAACAGCGACGACAAGCTGCTGGCCTACCATGACCGTTCGGACGGCGGCCTGTACGCCACCCTGACGGAAATGGCCTTCGCCGGCCACACGGGCATGTCCGTCAACCTGGACATGCTGACGATGGAAGGCGAGCATTCTAGCGACTGGGGCGACGCCAAGAACTGGGCCGGCCAGGTAGCGGAACGCCGCAACGAACTGACCCTGCGCGCCTTGTTCAGCGAAGAGCTGGGCGCCGTGATCCAGGTGCGCGCGGAAGAAAAGTCGCTCGTCATGGACGTGCTGCGCACCTTCAACCTGGGCGCCTGCAGCCATATCATCGGCAAATTGAACGACCGCGACGTGATCGAATTCACGCGCGACGCCAAGCTGATTTACACCCAGCCGCGCGCCGAACTGCATCGCCTGTGGAGCGAAACGAGCTGGCGCATCGCCCGCCTGCGCGACAATCCTGCGTGCGCGGACGCCGAATACGACCGCCTGCTGGACGTGCAAGATCCGGGCATGTCGCCTATCGTCACCTTCGACCAGAACGACAACATCGCCGCGCCATTCATCGCCACCGGCGTGCGTCCGCGTGTCGCCATCCTGCGCGAGCAGGGCGTCAACTCGCACATCGAGACAGCCTACGTGATGCATCAGGCAGGCTTCACGGCTGTCGACGTGCACATGAGCGACCTGATTGCGGGCCGCGTCAAACTGGATGACTTCCAGGGCGTCATCGCCGTGGGCGGCTTCTCGTACGGCGACGTGCTGGGCGCGGGCGAAGGCTGGGCGAAAACCATCCTGTTCAACGCCAGCCTGGCGGAACAGTTCGCGCGCTTCTTCAACCGCACGGACAGCTTCGGCCTCGGTATCTGCAACGGCTGCCAGATGATGAGCAACCTGAAATCCATCATCCCCGGCGCCCACGCCTGGCCTAAATTCACGCGCAACAAGTCGGAGAAATTCGAAGGCCGCTTTGCCATGGTCGAAGTGATGGATTCCCCATCGATCTTCTTCAACGGTATGGCCGGCACCCAAGCCGGCATCGCCATCGCCCACGGCGAAGGCTACGCCGACTTCTCGCAAACGGGCGACATCACCCAGGTCACCAAAGCCATGCGCTTCGTCGACAACAAGGGCGCCGCCACCGAAGCGTACCCGTACAACCCGAACGGCTCGCCGGAAGGCATTACCTCGGTGACCACACCGGACGGCCGCTTCACGGTGCTGATGCCACATGCGGAGCGGGTGTTCCGTTCGGTGCAGCAGTCGTATCATCCTGAAGCTTGGGGTGAGGATTCTCCTTGGATGAGGATGTTCAGGAATGCGCGGAAGTTTGTGGGGTGATTAGCTAAGTAATCCTCAGGAAATTATTGTAAAGTTATGACGAACAGAACCGGATGCTGTGCAAGGCGCTCGCTGCTAGCAGCGGGCAACGCAGCAGAGCGCCGGTTATGGAAGTCAGAAATCACAAGAATTTATTGGGGGTTACTTAGCTTGCATGGTGGCGCTTGAATTTAAGGCGCTGCTATTGGGAAGAATGAGAAAACCGCTATCGGAAGACAGCGGCTTTTTATATTTGCAGATTCATTTTTTTAATTCTGCAAACTAATCAATAAGTGCTCGGCCAAAAAGGAGAGTTGTGTAATTATTGATGTCGCAATGAGTATTTTCTTTAGATGTACCTCTAAGGTCTTTAAGGTAGACATTTCTCTGGACTAGTGTTTCTATGTTGGCTTGCTCAATTGTTCGCGGCCCACCTGGGCGGCCAAGCATTATGGATAAAATATTTAATATTATATCTAGATAGTAGTGAGCGCATTGTACTATTTCACCCAATCCGTCGGTGCTCTTTCCATTATGAACAATTTGGTTTCTTGTTCTGTAAATTCTGTTTATGTCATATTTTATTCTGTTTGAAATATTTTCATTATGGGTTAATATTTTTTCTGCGGATTGACACCATTTTATGCAAGAAAATATTCTCTGCCTAAGTAGTGGGTTGCAGTCCAGTTTTTTTTAGAAAATCCGTCATCGGAATTTCGTATTTTTTTATAGATATTGCGGCAGAAAATCCATAATGATTTTCTCCAGTTTTTAACTCAGGAAATTTTTCAACAGTTTCATTCCATTGAGCTAAATGTGATGCCACTATTTCTGACCAAAGTTCAGCAAATTCATATGATATCCATCGTCCACTTATATATGGATCAACAGCATTCAATATTTCTTTTATCTTTGAGGTATCACCTCTTCTAACAAATAGGGTTTCGAAAGCAATCCAAATATTTAATAATTGAGATTCATCCTCAGGTGCGGAAAGGGCTGTACCATGTAATTCAAGTGCACGGATAAACCTATTTACACTACCTGCCTCGGACATGCGAAAAATAGAAGAAAACTGTAAAAGTGTGTCTTTTTCAATCCCGGTTGGATCATGAGGAACTCGCAATACTGGTGGTCTAGGCCGATTAGAGTGAACGGGAGAACCATCTTTTCCTTCAATTGACACCACAGCTGGATTTTCAATAAAAAAACGTTGGCTGTGAATTGAGAATTTTAACAAATCATCTAATAAACGTAGTCTGCGTTCCGACAGTTGTCTTGCTGATTGAGGATCAAGTGCTTGAACTTTTTCGAAGCATACAATTGACTCCCAGTCATGTTCATTAAAGAATCGTTTCGTTGTTGCAGGAAATTTCTCCAATATATTTTCAGCATCAATCGATGCTCTTTTGTAAATCGCACTACCTATTGATGCGAAAGTTTCTGATACCCCGCTGGCAATTCCTGATATTCCAAAATACACTGTGTATGAATGTTTTTTTAAGTCAAAATTTGAAAAAAATTTATCCAGTCGACTTTTTGCATCCATTGGGGTTCTTGTTTTGTCAAGAAATGATACGTTTAGTAGATGATATATTGTTTGGGCTGGATACCCGGCATCTCGTATTCCTGCTATAAAGCCTTCCGTGAGCTTTATTAATTTTTCTTTTTCTCTTCCTCCTGATATTATTATTTTTATTATTTCTTCCGATGATTGGTCAAAATATCGTTTCTGTGCAAGCCTATTTTTAAGAATTTGAGCAGCTTCTAATTGATTGTTTATATCATTTTCCGATATTAGTGATTCGCTGATGTATGTTAACCTATCGCCAATTAATTCTGTTGCAATTATGTCCCCGCGCAGCGATTCTCTCAATTCATCTAAAAGAAGTCGGATATTGGCGCTAGTTGAGCTGTGAGGAGTCTCTTTTTGTTGCCTAACTAAGTAATTTATCTCTCTGCAAATTGTAAATGGCGCTGCTCTGTCTGATCGGCATAGAAGACTGCTTGTGTGAAGAAGTAGTTGTCGGGCTCTCTGAACAAACAATAGTAAAGGCATCGTCTCATTTTCTTCACAGCCCCACGTCTTTGCATGTGTAGATAAAACTCTATTAATAGCCATTTCCGTCTCCAAGTTATTTTATTTATTAAAGTGCATTTGCAAAGTTTACAATCACCACCGCCGACGGCACCAGCAAAAACTGTGCAATCAGCGTCCCCGCCAATCTGTTCCCCACCAGCCACACCACCGCTCGCCGAAATTGAGATTCTTCGATCTTGCCTTCGATGACGTCATCCGTCATGCCCGACACCACGGGTCGATGAAGACGGCCATCATGATGGTGGCGCCGCCGTTGATGATCGATGACAGGGTGCTGGAGGTGACGCGCACGCTGGGGTCCAGCACGCCTGCGTACAACGCGGCGAAGACGCCTACCGTCCACAGGGCCGTGGCGATGACGTTCATGGCTGTCATGGAGACGGAGACGCCGGATTTTTCGCGCAGGCCCGTGACGTTGGCGGGCTTGGGCAGGCTGGCGGAAGTCTTGAGGTAGGACAAGCCGCCCTTGAAGACGGCGTGTAGCAGCAGTTTTGGTACCGACCGGTGCACCTGGAAGTGCTCGACGGCGCGGCAGAAGGCGCGCTGGAAGGTGGGGATCAGGATGGTCGCCAGGCTGGCGGAGAATAGCAGCCCGCGGAAGTCTATCAATAGCGTGCTGGCGGCGATGTGCTGGTCGATGCCCGTTTCCGCCCGCTTGGCGAGGAATGGTCCCAGGAAGGAATTCGACGTCCGCGACAGCAGCATCAGAATGCTGAACAGGGCCAGCGAGACGGCGATGCGCCGCGTGCGGATGCCGGCGATGCGCACGAAGTAGGCGAGGGTACCGATGATGTGGATGATGAACGTCAGTGCGCAAATCAGCAGCAATTGCTTGTCCATCACAACCTTGCAGTAAAGAAAATGTAATTCCATGCTGCCATGAAGTTACTTATTTTTCAACTGCATATAAGATAATCACGTGATCTAGCTTTTGTGGTGTTTTATGTGCGTTAGTGTGGCGTTGGCTGAATTTTCCCCCAAGGCAGAAACTGGGGTCAGACCCTGCAGGGGAAATGTCCCCCAATGGGGGACATTTCGATCACGAAGTGACTGACCCCGGCATTTGCGCGTGGGTTTGGCCATGCCGTCATCGGGGGCATAGCGCGCTCCCAGTGCTTGCATTCCAGCCCCGCGCCCTCAGCTAGGTGGGAGTGGTAGCCTGTAGCGCTGCCTCATCCGAACCAACCAGGAGAACCGCCATGAGTTTCGATTCCTTTCTGTCCAAACTGAAGACCAAAGCCAGCGAACTGAAAACCGAAGCGCTGAAGTACAAGAACAAGGATTTCCTGAATGCCGCGATGGCGGGATCGGCCCTGATCGCCATGGCGGACGGCAGCGTCAGTGCGGAAGAGAAGCAGAAGATGGTCAAATTCATTGAAAGCAATGATGCGCTGTCGGTGTTTACCACCACGGACGTGATCAAGGCTTTCCAGGACTATGTCGGCCAGCTCGAGTTCGACAAGGATATCGGTGAAGCCAAGGCGTATCAGGCGCTGGGCAAGATGAAGTCGAATGTGGAGGCGTCGCGCCTGCTGGTTCGCATGATCATCGCCGTCGCTTCGTCGGACGGCAATTTCGACGCCAACGAGCAGCGCGTGGCCAGCAAGATCGCGCGCGAGCTGGGCTTGACTCCTGCGGAGTTCGAGCTGCAGTAACTGCCAGGCCAGCCGGCTCTGGCTTGCTGGCTAGCTTAGCTCTTGTCCCACCACGGCGGCGTGCCCGACGACCAGGGGCACGTCATTTCCACTTCGCGTATCCTGTAGCGGATCTCGATCACCTGGCCTGGGCTGAAGGGACCGCGTTTCCAGTCGCCGGAATCAAAGACGTAGCCTTTGCCCTTGATGCAAAGGCTGGTCGGATTGTTGCCGATGGGGCCGGTCGAGTGCAGGGTGACGCGCACTTCGCCGTTGGCGTCCAGCGGGGCGTCGCCGCCCATGAAGAGTGGATCCGAGCCGATGTCGCAGACAGTGGTGCTGCCTATCTTGCTGCAGTGCTTGATATACGTTTGCTGGCGCGCATTGGCCAGGTAATCGTCATGCCGCATCGGCTTGCCGTTGTCATAGGTAAAGCGCAGGACGACTTGCGTGGGCTCGCTGGCCGGATGGCGCGTGGTGCTGGTGCACGCGGCGCTGATCAGGGCCAGCAGGGGCCAGGCCAGCAGGCGCAGGCCGCCGCGCAGCACGGTGAGTATCGGATTAGTGCGAGGTGTCTGCATTGCGCTCCATGGGCCGTTGCCATTCGTTTAAGGAATTTGGCGGCGATGATAGCACGCGATGGCAGCGCCTGGCCTGCCGCCCCTGTGCGCCGCCTCAACGCGACGCCAGGCCGATGTTTTGCACGTGGGAGGGCACGATGTCGCCGCCCGACACCTTCTGCGACGGCACCACCATCACCAGTTCGCCATCCACGCTGCCGTCATCGTTGTGGTTGATGCGCACCTTCATCTGGCGGTCCAGCGCGACGAAGGCGTTGCGGTCGGTGGCGACGATGCGGTGCTCTTCCTGCTTGCCGATACGCGCATACTTTTCAGCGCCGGCGAGGCGCAGTTCCAGGGTGTCGCCATTCGACAGATCATAGACGCCGACGAATTTCTTGAAATCCTGGCGCATCATGTAGCGCGGGTGTTCGGGCACATCGATGCGCAGCGTGTTGCCCGGCACGGTGACGGTGTGCTCGGGCGGCAGGGTTTGCGCGATGGCTGCCGTGCTGGCGGCAGCGAGGCACAGCAGTGTGCCCAGGATGATGGTTTTCATGTTGTTGTCCTCGTTGGTTGATGGCCTCTGGCGCGGGATGCGGGCGGGCATGGGGCAGGAACCAGTCTAGGCACAGGTTTGGCGCTGCGCATCGTTCATTCGGTGGAGAACTGCAAGGCATGCGGTGCCAATATTCGGCGCAACGATGCTACGGCGCACCGTGATTCATTTCTTGCAGCACTTTCTTGCATAGCTCGCCGTACCCCACGCCCGTGCCCCGTTTGTGTGCGGCCAGATCGTAGCGGGCGCTGACGTCGTCCCACGCCACGCTGCCGGGCAAGGGGCGCAAGGCGTCGTCGAGGTCCATCTCGAAATGGATGAAGTGCCCGTCGGCGCTCAGCAGCCTGCCGTACACGGCGGGCATGCCGGGGTAGGCCAGTCGCAGGTCGAGCATGAGGGCCGCGCCCAGCGCCACGCCATGGCTGGCCGCGTACTGGCGCAGGGCGTCGGGCAGGGGACGGGCGCGCCACCAGGCCGCCGTCTGTTTGATGGCGGCCAGGGTCAGCGCGTTTTGCTGTTGGACAGAATATTGTCTGCTCATGGCTGCCACCCATGCAAAAGGCCGCTTGCAGCCTCAGCGCGATGCCAGGCCCATGCTTTGCACGTGGGCCGGCACGATGTCGCCGCTGGCCAGTTTTTCGGCCGGCATCTGCATCAGCACTTCGCCGGCCACGCTGCCATCGTCGCGCAAGTCGATGCGCATGGCCAACTGCCGGTCCAGCGCCACGAAGCTGTTGTTGTCGGTGGCGACGATGCGGTGTTCTTCCTGGTCATCGATGCGCGCATACGTGATGGCGCCGATGCTGCTTGCATTGCGCAGGTAGAGCACCTGGCCGTTCGACAGCTCATAGCCGCCGCGGAACGGGGCAAACCTTTCCGCAGTCATGAAATGTTTGTGTGCCGGCAGTTCGATCGTTTGCAGGCGTCCGCCTGGAACGACGACGGTCTGGCTGTCGGGAAGCGATTGCGCATTTGCCAGCAGGGCGCAGACGCCCAGAGTGCCGGCCAGTATCCATGTTTTCATTTTTCTACCCATCCTTGAACTTTGGTGCCGTCCGCTGCCGGCGCGGCGATATTGTTGTCGATACCAGGGAAACCGAAGCGGCAGTCCGCACGCGCCGTGGTGACACTGGCAAGGAGCGGGCGACCGGTCTTGCCAGTGTAGGCAGGCAAGTTGTCCTGTACATCATCCGAGCGGATGAGACAGCCTCATGCGTCGAGCACGGCCAAGTGCGCCGTCGCGCCATGGATCAGCGCGATCAGCTCGCCCTGGCGCCGCGTATCCGTCTTTAAATAGGTGTGGTGCAGATGCGTCTTGACGGTATTGACGCTGATGCCGCCGCGCGCGGCGATTTCCTCGATGGTGGCCCCCTGCGCCAGCTCCTTGCCCACCAGCGCTTCGGCTTGCGTCAAGTCGAACAGCTGGCGCAAGGCGGGGACGGACGTGCTCGCCTGTGCAGGATCGCGCGCAATCAGCAGCGCACATGGAGGCTGGCAGGCGGCGAACAGGGTGACGGACAGGGCCAGCGGCGTTTGCTGCTTGCGCATCAGGCGCAGCGACTGGCATTGCGGTGGGCCGCCTGCACCGGCGCTGGCGATGACGAGGCGCACGGCACGCACGAGGGCGGGCGGTACAGCGTGCGCCAGTTGCGCCGCATGCAGGGCGTGGCCGGCGGGCGTGGCGAAGCGCAGCCCGAGGTCCGCGTCGAGCACCAGCACGGCGGCCCCCATGGCGTCGAGCGCGGCCAGCGCGCAGCGGCTGGCCAGTTGCGCCTCGCGCAGGCGCTGCTGCAAGCACAGGACGCGTTGCAGATGCGGTAAAAGTTCCTGCCATTGCCGGCTGTTCAGGGCGGCGCTGTCGAGCTGCGGCCAGTCTTCCATGCCGCAAGCCGTCTCGTGCAAGGCGGCGATCAGTTTGCCCACCTCCGCGTTTACTGTAGCTGTGCCCATGCTTGTCCCCATTGCCTGATTGCATCAGTGTGCCGCAGGCATGCAGGTGCGGAACTGGGTAAGGGCGGTGTTGCGCAGCGATCCGCCCCGCCTTTGTGAGGAGGGGCGGCCGCTGCCATCTGGCCTGGGCAACTATCAAGATAGTACAAAGACATCATTGCTGCAATGGTTTGCAATAATATGGTGGGATAGTGTTCTGTAGGAAACTTGCACGGGAAAAACACGTCCATGATGTAAGATTCGCACTATGACCGATTTCACATTTACCGATTGCCCATGAGTTCAATAATAATCCCCGATGTCGCCCTCGTCGACAACACTGAACAACGCACGCCATTGGTGCTCGTGCTGGACTGCTCCGGCAGCATGGATGGCGAGCCCGTTTCGCTGCTGAACGAAGGCCTGGCCTTGCTGGAGCAGGAACTCAAGTCCGATGTGATCGCCGCCAAGCGCGTGCGCATCCTGGTGATTCAATATGGCGCCCACGATGAAGCGGTGGTGGCCAGCAACTGGTGCGACGCCATGGATTTTACGGCGCCCCATCTGGAAGCGAACGGCACCACGCCGACCGGCGCGGCCGTCGAATTGGCGCTGGCCGAGATCGAGCAGGAAAAGCAGCGCTTCCGCCAGGCGGGCGTGGCGTACACGCGGCCATGGCTGTTCCTGATGTCGGACGGCGAACCGACGGACCGCTGGCAGCATGGCGCCGAACAGGCGCGCGCGGCCGAGCAGGCCAATAAGGTGGCGATCTTCCCCATCGCCGTGGGCGACAACGCGAACATCGATTCCCTGGGGCAATTTTCCAGCCGTGGCGAGCGGGGCGTGAAGCAGCTGAAAGGCTTGCAGTTCCGCGAACTGTTCCTGTGGCTGAGCGCCAGCATGCAAGTGGTGTCGCAATCGCGTCCCGGCGCGCAGGCGCAACTGGCCTCGACGGACGGCTGGTCTGTCGTGAGCACCTGATCGATGGCAGCAGTGCAAGCAACACAGGATTCCTGGCGCACGTTCGGCGCCTCCGTCACGGGCAAGGCGCATCTGGATAAAGAAATTCCTTGCCAGGATGCGCACGCGCATGCCGTCGTGAACGGCGTCCTGGTGGCCATCGTCTGCGATGGCGCCGGTTCGGCCAGGCTCAGCGAGCAGGGAGCGCAGTTTGTCGCAACGCAGACCGTGCAGGCGCTGGCCGGGCGGCTGGAGCAGGGCGCCACCGTGCAGGATTTACATGACGGCGCGCTGGCAGGCACCCTGGCGCAGATCCGCACCGCGCTGGACGACATCGCCCGCGCCGCCAACGCCACCCTCGACGACCACGCTGCCACTGTCGTCGGCGTGGTCATGGGGCAAGATACCGGCTTCTTCTTCCACCTGGGCGATGGCCTGGGCGTGGCGCAACTGCTTGATGGCGGCGAACTCATCTCGCTGCCCGCCAACGGCGAATACGCCAACGAAACATACTTTATCAGCGGCGAGCGCTGGCGCGAACAGCTGCGTCTGTTGCCGATTCCCCGGTCCGTGCGCGGCGTCGTGTTGATGTCGGACGGTTGCATGCCCTTTGCCATGAGCAAGAACAATACGGCCTTGTACGCGCCGTTCATGGATGCCGTGCAAGGCTATCTGCGCACGGTCGACAGCATCGAGCTGGGCAATGAAGCACTGGCGTCCACCCTGGCCGACCCGCGCACGCACCAGATCACGGGCGACGACAAGACCCTATTGCTGGCCTTGCGCGCATGAGCCAGAAGCAGGGCGTGACACCGGGTCTGAGTCCGGGCGCAAAAATATGGCTCGATAAAGTCCGTAGCCTGGTCTTGGGCAAACTCATCAAGAGCGGCGGCGCGGGCAGCGTGTATCTGCTGCCGGGTGCGCCCGCACAGGTTGCCAAGCTGTACCACCCGCACCTGGATCGGGCCGCCAACCGGCGCAAGCTCGAAGCGATGCTGGAACTGACGCCCGAACTGCCCGACCAGTTGGAAAACGGCAAGCGCTACGTGCAGATCGCCTGGCCGCAAGCGGCCGTGTTCGATGGCCAGGGCGGCTTTGCCGGTTTCGTCATGCCCCTGCTGGACATGGCGCAGACGGCCGAGCTGGAACAGATCATGCAGGAGCGGCAGGCGCGCGCGGCCGGCTTGCCCACGGGACTCGGACCCAAGCTGACCCTGGCCGCCAACCTGGCCGCCGTCATCGATGCGCTGCACCAGCAGCAGCATTACGTGGTCGATCTGAAGCCCGTAAACCTGCGCTTTTACCGCGATTCGCTGTACATCGCCATGCTCGATTGCGACGGCTTCAGCATCCAGGGCCATGCGGAGCGATTTCCTGCCGAGCAATTCACGGCCGACTACCTGGCGCCGGAATTCCAGCGCAAGGGCATGCCGGCGGGCACGGAAATGGCGCAAGACCGTTTCGCCCTGGCCGTCGTCATCTTTCAATTGCTGAATTTTGGCATTCATCCGTACAGCGGGCGGCCCGGCAATGCGCAAGTGGCGACCGATATTCCCGGGCGCATCCGCGACGGCTGCTATGCGTATGGCGTCAAACGCCACAAGCAGCTGGCGCCGAATGCCACCAGCGGCCATGCGCTGATGCCGCCCGAGCTGCGCGCCATGTTCGACCGCGCCTTTTCGCCTTCACCAAAGCCCCAGCGGCCATCGGCGGCCGACTGGGCGCTGTTGCTGCGCGGCTATGCCCAGCGCAGCGGCGGCAAGTTGCTCATTTGCACCGTGAATCCCGAACACCAGCATTTTGCGGGCCAGGGTTGCGCGGCTTGCGCACGCGACAAGGTCATCAGCGCGGCCGCGCAGGCCTCCGTGCAGGCGCAGCAGATGCAACCGCAACAGCAATCGCTGCCGCAGCAGCGCAGCGCGCGCCGCACGGCGCCTGGGCTGGCGCCGGTCATCATCCCAATGGCGGGCAACACGGGCGGTGGTATCACAGGCAAGGGCTGGGCCGTGGTGGTAGTGCTGATCGTGCTGTTCCTGATCGGCTTTACGGCCTGGACCTCGTCGCCAGACGAAGTCAAGAACAAGGCCAGCCTGCAGGCGCAAGCCGACCAGGCGGCTGGTTTGGAAGTATTCAGCTGGCGCCAGCGCAAGACGGGCGGTTTCCAGCAGTCGGACGCGCGCAAGGCCTTGCACAGCCTGTCGCAAGCGGTCAGCAAGGGCGATGACGACGCCGTCACGCGCGGCTTGCAAATGCTGTACCGGGCGGGCGAGGACAAGTCGTCGCGCTACGAGGGTGACAAGGTGCGCGCCCGCCTGCGTACCACCTTGATGGAAGGCCTGGGCGCGATGCCCGGCTACGCCCCCGAATTGGCGAAAACCTATCTTGACCAGTTGCAAGCCGACCCGCGCGACCACCTGGCAGCGGCGGCCATGGGCCGCATGCACCTGAGTTTGAATGAACCGCAGGCGGCGCGCCAGTATTTCGAGCAAGCCGTGTGGGCCCGCCCGACCGATGGCGTGGCCTGGTTGGGCATCGCGGCCACGGCGCTGCTGCGCGGCGGCGACGAGCAAGATGCCGTCAACATGGTGGCGCTGGCACAGCTGACGTCTTATCGTTACGCGGTGGAGAACGCGATGCCGACAGAACCGGGCGAGCCGGCCGACAATGGCGTCGCCGCCACGGAAAAACGCATGGACCGGGCCGCCAAGGTGTTGCGCCTGGCCCAGGGGTGGGCCTACCAGAAGCGCTGGGACAAGGCGCTGGCCGATGGCGCGCTGCTGGCGGCCAAACTCAAGGCCTTGCCGCCCCTGCCGGACCAGCTTGCGGGCGTGCAGCGCGACACGATGACGACAGTGACTTATGGCGTGCTCGACGAGAAACAGTCGTCAGGTGAAAACCGCCTGACCCTGAGCATCGCGGCAGACGGCAGCCTCAGCTATGCAGCGGCGGAACGGCCGATGGAACCGATACTCAACAAGGTCTTGCTCGATAGCGTCAAGCGCTGGACCTACTTGCCTGCCGTCAAGCATGGCCAATTGCAGGATGCCAAGGTGGAAGTGCTGGTGCGCTACCGTAATGGCCGGGTCAGCTTTGTGCCGGCTGAGGCTCGTGTCTCGCCGGAAGATTAAAGGAATCGTATGAAAATCAAGACCCTATGCGCGCTGTTGGGCGCTTCCTTGCTGTGCCCAGGCATGGCGCAGGCGGAAATCGTGCAGCGCCAGGTGCTGACAAGCATGGCCAGCGAACGCGATAGCGAAGGCGGCGATGTGTTCACTATTGCTGGCACGACGGCTTGCGGCGGCAAGCAGATACGCATGGATGCCCGCTCGGTGAATCTGGACGAGGCGCCGTACGATGCGCTGAAAGCCGATCTGGCCCGGCACATCCGCGCCAGAACGCCCGTGCTCGTCACCCTGAAAAAATGCCCGGAGGATGCGAGCGTGCCCATCGTGCGCCAGATCGCCGCCTGCACGCCAACCACTTGCGCCGATGGCCGCGCGCGGCTGTACCTGCACGAACGTTTCTTCCCCGTCGAGCAGGAAAAAGCACCGAATGTGCTGCTGTTGCCCTTGCCGAAAGGCAAGCTGCCGGGCACGTGGAAGGTGGACGTTTACAGCGTGGCAGGCCACAAGCTGCGCCTGTCAGGCCATGTCAACCGCGCCGACTATGCACAAGGCGAGCTGGTGGGCGGCTATGTCACGTATTACCCGAATGGCAAGATCGAGAAACAGGTGGCGCAGGATGGGCAGGGCCGGCAGCACGGCATCGGCAGCAAGTATTTTCCCGATGGCACCCTGGAGTTGCGCGGTAATTGGCGCCATGGCTTGCCCGAGGGCGAGCAGCAGCGTTATCACGCCACGGGCAAGCTGAGCGAGACGAGCAGCTACCGCGATGGCAAGCAGCTCGACGGGCCCGTGCAGAAGTTTGATGAAAATGGCAAGTTGAGCAGCAGCTACACTTTGCGCGACGGCAAGATGGAAGGCGAGATGCTCACGTATTTCCCGGATGGAAAAATCTCCAGCCGCGCGGAAATGCAGCACGGCAAGTTCAACGGCGTGAGCACGAATTACTACCCGGATGGCGCCGTGCGTGCCAGGATGACGCAGGTCAACGACCTGCCGACGGGCGAGGCGATGGAATTCTATCCCGATGGCAAGGTGGAAAGCCGTCAGCAGTACGGCGACAAGGGTGGGCTGCTGAGCGTCCAGCGCTACAGCGCGCAGGGCGTGCTGATCCTGGAACGACGGTGGGACGCGCAATTGCGCGAGCAGGGCACGTCGCGCTCGTGGTACGAGAATGGCAAGCCCGAGCAGTCCATCGAGTACGTGAATGACCGGCGCGAGGGATGGAGCCGCAGCTGGCGCGAGGATGGCAGCCTGAAAAGCGAATGCCAGTATGTGGCCGGCAAGGCCCAGGGCGACTGCGGCGAAGCGCCGCCAGCGCCGGAGCTGTTGCGCAAGGAGCAGGCATGGCGCGCACTTTGAAACATTTGTTTGGCGCCATGCTGCTGTTGCCGGCGCTGGCCCACGCCGAAATCGTGCAGCGCCAGGTGATCACGGCAATCCAGGCTGTGCCCGGCAGCGGCGATGTGCTGACGGTGGCCGACGACACGGGCTGCGGCGGCAGGCAGCTGCGCATGGATGCTGCATCGCTAGGATTGAGCGAGGAGCAGTATGGCGTCATGAAGGCCGAGCTGGCCAACATGATACGCGACAGGAACCCCTTGCTCGTGCGCCTGCATGCCTGCCCGGCGCCAGACCATGCCGGCGCGGATGCCATCCCCGTCATCCACATGCTGCGCGGCTGCGATGAGCACTGTGCCGACGGCAAGGCCCATTTATATCTGAACCACAACCTGTCGCGCGGCGAGGTGATGGAGCAGGCGCGCTATGCGCTGCTCCTGCCGCTGCCGCCGGGCAAGACGCCCGGCACCTGGCAAGTCGAGGTGGTGCACGCGCGCGAAGGCGAACCGAAGCGGCTGATAGGCCAGGTCAACGATCCCGATTACCTGCGCGGCAAGCTGGTGGGCAACTACAGCATGTATTACCCGCATGGATCGCTGGAAATGCAGGTGGCGCGCGATGGACGCAGCTTGCAGGAGGGTGTGCAGACACTGTATTACCCGGACGGCAAAGTTTCTATGCGTAACACGTGGCGCAATGGCATGCAGGAGGGGGAGGAACAGACTTATCACCAGAATGGCAAACAGATCGAGTCGCGCACCTACCGCAACGGCGCACGCGCCGATGGTGTGGTGGAAACGTTCGACAAGGACGGCAAGCTGAAAACGCGCACGACCCAGGTCAAGGGCCAGACGGATGGCGAGCTGCTGCTGTTCTATCCGGACGGCAGCGTGGAAAGCCGCAGCCAGCATGACAACGGCATCATGACGGGCCCCAGCACCGGATATTTTCCGGATGGCAAGGTGCAGCGCACTGCCAACTACGTTGACGGCAAGCCTGTCGGTGAAAGCGTCGAATATTATCCGGACGGTAAAGTTGCCAGCAAGCGCACGCATAGCGGCCACTTTGTCTTGCGCAGCGAACAGCGCTTCAGCCGGGCCGGCGTATTGATCGTGCACAAGCTGTGGAACGCGGGTGGGCGCGAGGAGGGCGCATTGCGTTCCTGGTATTCCGATGGCAAGCCGCGCCAGCTGATCGAGTACGTGGATGGCGAACGCCAGGGCTGGACGCGCCATTGGCGTGAAGATGGCAGTGTGGAAAGCGAATGCCGCTATGTGGACGATGTGGCGCAGGGGGAATGTACCGGGGCATCCGCCAAGATGTCGTACGCGGAGGATGGGATCGAGTTTGACATGCCGGAACCGTGAACAGGGAAAGTCATTGCCGTTCGATCACTGATGCGTGGCTTGCCTTTGCGAGACATGTACAGCTACTGCAGTGACACTGGATGGCGTCCGGCATTCGTCCGGTCGCAGCATTGTGCCGGTGGCGTCAAACACCGTTGCCCGCCTGGACGGGACCTCGGCGCATGGCTTGCTTGCGCCGAGCAGGGCCTTTTGTGGTCGACTGCTTTCGTCCTATTGTGTTGAAAAACGCGGGTACGTTGATGTTTAGATAGAAAACCTGTCAGCCTCGACTGGCCAGAACCGTCGCTATTTAACGATCACCGACTGCTTGGAGGTCCGAGACCTCCCGAAATGGTTGCCGCTCGACATTTTCAACACAATGGCCCCGAAGCGGTCGTTCGATCTTGCGACAAAGCTTGGTAGCTGCAAAGTTCTAAACTGCATCGGAAGCATCGTCAATCACCTTGATCATGTGTCTGCCATACGATGTACCGGGACAGCAAGCACGAAGTTCCTCAAGGAGTTTGTGCTTGGTGTCCGGCATTGCAGTAGTAATGATCAGCTTGACAAAGGAGTGAAGGGTGTTCGACTCGGCACGGCCGATGAATGTACTGATCAAGGGTGTGATGAGATCAACGAAATCGAATGCGGCAATAATTTTTGCTGCGACGACCCGCTCCCTCCATCCTTCACTGGAAGTGAGAAGCTCGCAGATTTTCCAGGCGTCGGAAATTGCCACCAGTTGTTCAATCTTGCTGGCCGAACTCGCCCATCTTTCCGTGTACAGAGCGGATACAAGCTCATGAATTTTTGGATCAGATGCCGGGCGGTACGTCATTTGTCATTCTCAACATTTGTGAAGGGGTAGGTCTGCTCCTGGCCGGTTGGAGTCACCTCAAATTCCATACTTGTTCTGAACAGCGGTCTCAAGCTCAGCCTGCGCCAAGCCTCCTTGCTGCCAAAATTCAAAAAAATACTCTAATGTTTCGGCAGAAGCGCCAATATCCATAGGATGCAAGACGCATATGGCAGTTCTTATTTTCAAAACGTCTGGCTCGTCCGATTGGTCTCGCCCTTCAATTGCTCGCCAGAGACGTACACGCTCACTGATGACTTCCTCAGCCGTCGCCGCACCGGTGATGTATCGATTCGCCACAGCTGCTGCTGACTTGGCAACCTCAGGCAATTGTGAAGTCACTCTTCCAATAGCATCAATCATGAATCGCTGTGCTAAAGATTGTTCTGCAGGGTCATCCAGGTCCACCGCAGAGGCAATAGCATCAAAAAGTCCCTTACTCAACATTTGCATTAAGTTTCGGTGATTGCGCGATGCCTGCAGCGGGGGGCGCCTCTGGCAAATGGCGTTCCCCCAAGACACAGACTGGGGTCGTACCCTTAGGGTACGACCCCGGACCTTGCATGGGTTCCATGATGGAAGGGCCTGGTGGCTTACCGATGCGGCGGCGTCAGCACGCTGGCGATCGCCTTCGGCAACGTTTCCGGATAATCGCGGCTGAAGTGCAGGCCGCGGCTTTCGCGGCGGGACAGGGCGCTGTTGACGATCATCGAGGCCACGTCGACGAGGTTGCGCAGTTCCAGCAAATCGTGCGTGATGCGGAAGTTGCGGTAGTACTCGTCGATCTCTTCCTTCAAGAGCGCGATGCGGTGCTGGGCCCGTTCCAGGCGTTTCGTCGTGCGCACGATGCCCACGTAATTCCACATGAAGCGGCGCAGCTCGTCCCAGTTGTGGGAAATCACCACTTCTTCATCCGCATCCGTGACCCGGCTTTCATCCCAGTCGGGCAGATACGGCGTGCCCAGCTTTTCCTTGCTTTCGATGTCTTGTGCGCAGGCACGGCCGATGACGATGCATTCCAGCAAAGAGTTCGACGCCAGGCGGTTTGCGCCATGCAGGCCCGTGCACGCCGTCTCGCCGACCGCATACAGGCCCGGCAAGTCGGCGCGGCCCGACAAATCCGTCACGACGCCGCCGCACGTGTAGTGCGCGGCGGGGACGATGGGGATAGGCTGCTTGGTGATGTCGATGCCCAGTTCCAGGCAGCGGGCGTAGATGGTCGGGAAGTGTTCGATGAGGAATTCGGCCGGCTTGTGGCTGATGTCCAGGTGCACGTAATCGAGGCCGCGTTTCTTGATCTCGAAGTCGATGGCGCGCGCCACCACGTCGCGCGGCGCCAGTTCGGCCCGCTCGTCGTGGGCCAGCATGAAGCGCGTGCCAGCGGCCGCACCCGCTTCAGGCGGCAGTTTCAGCAAGCCGCCTTCGCCACGGATGGCTTCGGTAATCAGGAACGATTTGGCATACGGGTGATACAGGCAAGTCGGGTGGAACTGGATGAATTCCATGTTCGACACGCGGCAGCCGGCGCGCCAGGCCATGGCGATGCCGTCGCCGCTGGCCGTGTCCGGATTCGTTGTATATAAGTATACTTTGCCGGCGCCGCCCGTGGCCAGCACGGTGTGCTCGGCGGCAAACGTCAGTACTTTACCGGTTTGCTCATCCTGTACGTACAGGCCATGGCAATGCGGTTGCGCGTTGCGCTGGGTCGGCTTCATGCCCAGCTTGTCGGAGGTGATCAGGTCGATGGCGCAATGGTGTTCGAACAGGCTGATGTTCGGGTGGGCGCGCACCTTTTCTTCCAGGGTCACTTGTACGGCGTGCCCGGTGGCGTCGGCCGCGTGGATGATGCGGCGTTGGCTGTGTCCGCCTTCGCGGGTCAGGTGGAAACCCAGTTCGGCCGTGGCGTCGCGCGTAAACGGCACGCCTTGCTCGATCAGCCATTCGATGGCTTCGCGGCCGTGCTCGACGATGTAGCGCGTGGCGCTCTCGTCGCACAGGCCGCCGCCCGCGATCAGGGTGTCTTCGATGTGCTGCTCGTAACTGTCGCCCGAGTCCAGCACGGCCGCGATCCCGCCTTGCGCCCAGTTGCTGGCGCCATCGAGCAGCGCGCGTTTGGAAATGATCGCGACGGTGCGCGTCTCAGCTAAATGCAGTGCAACCGATAAACCCGCCAGGCCACTGCCGACAATCGCTACATCAAATTTCATGACATTTATCTTTTTTTAGGGGAAGCATACTATATGCCATTTCCCCTCATTCGGTAATGTATTGAGATAAATTCTGCAAGCGAAAGATAGCTGGGGCTGTAGCTTGTGGCGCATCAATGTCTTCTTGGAACAGTTCGCCATGATGGCAAGACCAGCAGCGGGCCGCCTTGCGCGCGGCCTGATGCTTTTTGCCGCAGGGGGAACCATGATCCGCATCTTCAGCCATTATGTCTCGAAAACAGCGTTTATCCTGCTGTTGCTGGAAATCCTGATCCTGCTGCTGTCGGCCACCCTGACGTCCTTGCTGTGGCTGGCGGATGGCAGCCACTTGGTGCGGGCGGGCGAGGTCTACCTGTCGTCCTCGATCTTTGCGCTGGTCATCGTCTTGAGCATGAGCGCGCTGGGCATGTACCAGCACCGCTCGCGCGAAGACATCCGCAACACTTTATTACGCATCCTGCCGTCGTTCGCGCTGGGTTTTGCCGTGCTCAGCGTGTTGATACGCTTCATTCCAGCCCTGCATTTCGGACGCGGCAGCGTGCTGATCTTCGGCCTGGGCGCCATCGGCGTGCTGCTGGCGCGCCTGCTGGTATTCAAATCCTCGCAATCGGCGCTGATGAAAGGCCGGCTGATCCTGGTGGGTGGCGGGGCGCTGGCGCGCGAGTGCATGGACTTGGCGGCCAGCAAGATCGGTTTCCACCAGTTTACGGTCGTCGGCTGCATCGATGTGGCAGGCGAGCAATGCTGCGTACCGGCCTCGGCCTTGCTGCCGACCGGACCGTCCCTGCTGGCCACGGCCCAGCGCCATGCCGCGCATGAGATCGTCGTGTCCGTCAGCGACCGGCGCAATGGCGCGTTTCCTGCCAAACAATTGCTGGAATGTGCGCTGGGCGGCGTCAAGGTGATCGACGCGGCCACGTTTTTCGAGCGCGAAGCGTGCCAGATCCGCATCGACTCATTGCAACCGAGCTATCTGATCTATGGCGGCGGCTTCGACCAGAGCTTTTTCCGCGCCACGTCGAAGCGTTTGTTCGACCTGGCGGCCAGCGGGGTCATCTGCCTGGCGTCGCTGCCCGTGATGCTGGTAACAGCCCTGTGCATTCGCCTGGAAGACGGCGGCCCCGTGTTCTATCAGCAAGAGCGGGTGGGGCGCGACGGCATGGCTTTCAATGTGCTGAAATTTCGCAGCATGCGCTGCGACGCCGAGCGCGACGGCACGCCCATCTGGGCGCTGGCCAACGATGCGCGCATCACGCGCGTGGGCAATCTGATCCGCAAGCTGCGCATCGACGAGCTGCCGCAAATGCTCAATGTGTTTCGCGGCGAGATGAGTTTTGTCGGACCGCGCCCCGAGCGCGCGTATTTTGTCGAGCAGCTGAAGGAGCAGGTGCCGTACTACAACATTCGTCACAGCATCAAGCCGGGCATCACGGGCCTGGCGCAGGTGCGCTATCAATATGGCGCCTCCGTCGACGATGCCGTCAAGAAGCTGCAATACGATTTGTATTATGTAAAAAACAATAGCCTGTTCCTCGACCTGCTGATCCTGCTAGACACGGTGCAGGTAGTGCTGTTTGGCAAGGGCAGCCGATGATGCGGGACCAGTCGGACTGGCTGGCGGCACCCGACACGGCGGCTCTCAGCCATGGCCTGGCGTCGCTGACTTTCTTCGTGCTGGCGCTGCTATTGATCAGCAACTGGCGCGCGCGGCAGAACGTGCGCGCCTTGCTGGTGGCGTGCCTGGCGACGGGAGGCTGGGCGACGGGCACGGTGGTGCTGGTGCTGCTGGGGCAGCGCATCGCGCTGGCCGGCGACGCGCTCGAATTGCTGCGCACCCTGGCCTGGCTGGTGTTCCTGCTGCTGTTGATTGAACCGTCGCGGCCCCGTTTGCGCCTCGTGCTGGCCGGCATCGTCCTCACGGCGCTGGCACCGTGGCTGCTCTCCATGGCCTCATCCTGGCTGGCGCTGCCTTTGCCGGCGCGGCTCATCGCCAGTGTTTGCCGTTTGCTGCTGGCCGTGCTGGGCATGTTGCTGGTGGAACAGTGGTACCGCAACACGCCGCCTTTGAAACGCTGGGGCATCAAGTTTGCGTGCCTGGGTGTAGGCGGGCTGTTCGCCTACGATTTCTATCTGTACAGCGACGCCTTGCTGTTTCGCGCGGTCAATGACGACATCTGGGCCGCGCGCGGCATCGTCGACGCCCTGTGCGCGCCGCTGCTGGCCGTCTCGGCCGCGCGCAATCCGGGCTGGGCGCTGGGCTTGTCCGTTTCGCGCCAGATGCTGTATCGCTCGGCCGCCTTGCTGGGCTCGGCCATCTATTTGCTGGCCATGGCGGCCAGTGCCTATTATCTGCGCTATTTCGGCGGCACCTGGGGTTCCCTGATGCAGATGGCTTACCTGGGCGGCGCGGCCTTACTGCTGGCGGGCGTGCTGTTTTCCGGCAGCCTGCGCGCCAAGCTCAAGGTGTATATCAATAAACATTTTTACAATGCTATCTTCGACTACCGCGAGGAATGGCTGAGATTTACGCGCGCGCTGTCGGAAGACGGGCCAGCCCTGGGCGAACGCACGATACAGGCCATGGCGCAGCTGGTGGAAAGCCGCGCCGGCGCGCTGTGGATATTGCGCGAACAGGGACAATTCGCCCCGGCGGCCAGCTGGAACTGGCCGCCGGGCACGTGGAGCGAGCCGGCGCTTGGCCCCCTGTGCCAGTTCCTGGAAGCGCGGCAGTGGGTGATCGACGTGCCCGATTGCCGGCACAATCCGCGCCAGTACGGCGGCTTGCGCTTGCCGCCCGCGCTGCTGGCGCTGCCCGATGTGTGGCTGCTGGTGCCATTGATGCTGCATGGACAGCTGTTCGCCTTTGTCGCACTGGCGCGGCCCCGCACGCACATCAGCTTGAACTGGGAAATTCTCGACGTGCTGAAAATTGCCGGCAGCCAAGCCGCCAGCTACCTGGCGCACCGCGAATCGCTCGACACCCTGACGGTGGCGCGCCAGTTCGACTCGTTCAACCGCATGTCCACCTTCATCGTGCACGACCTCAAAAACCTCGTGTTCCAGCTGTCGCTGCTACTGAGCAATGCGGAAAAGCACCGCGCCAATCCGGCCTTCCAGGAAGACATGCTGGGCACCCTGGACCATTCCGTGCAGAAAATGAAGACCTTGCTGCAGAAACTGGCGCGCGGCGAGGCGCCGGAAGCGCCCGCGCCGCTGCTGCTCGACGGCTTGCTGCGCCAGGCCGTGGCCGCCAAGGCGAGCCTGGCGCCGGCGCCCCGGCTGGAAATCGTCGATGGCGAGCTGACGGTGCTGGCCAACCGCGCGCGCCTGGAGCGGGTACTGGGCCACTTGATCCAGAACGCGATCGAGGCGACGGCCAGCGATGGCAAGGTGGCCGTGCGGCTGCGGCGCGAGCGGCACACGGCCGTCGTCGAGCTCGACGATACGGGGCAGGGCATGAGCGAGCAGTTCATCCGCGAACGCCTGTTCAAACCGTTCGATACGACCAAGACGGCGGGCATGGGCATCGGCGTGTTCGAAAGCCGCGAATACCTGCGCGAAGTGGGCGGCAGCCTGGACGTGCGCAGCGAACCGCAGGTGGGCACGACGTTTCGCGTGGTCCTGCCGCTGCACGCGCCTTTGGGGTCAGACCCGCCGGGGGAAATGCGCCTGGATGAGGCGCATTCCCATCCGCAAGGACTGACCCAAATTTCCGCAGCGTCATCCACTGACAGTAGGTGATCGTATGGCGAAACAAAAACTGCTGGTCATCGAAGACGACCCCGGCCTGCAAAAGCAGTTGCACTGGAGTTTTGACGGCTATGACGTCTTGCTGGCGGGCGAGCGCGAGGCGGCGCTGGCGCTCGTGCGGCGCCACCAGCCAGCCGTGGTGACGATGGACCTGGGCTTGCCGCCCGACCCGGACGGCGCCACGGAAGGCCTGGCCACCCTGCAGCAAATCCTCGCGCTGGCGCCGGACACGAAAGTCATCATCCTCTCCGGCAACCAGGAGCGCGCGCATGCCTTGAAAGCCATCGCCCTGGGCGCCTATGATTTCCACCAGAAGCCGTTCGAGGCCGACATGCTGGGCCTGGTCATCGCCCGCGCGTTTTATCTGCACGCGATGCAGCAGGAAAACCGCCGCATGCTGCAGACGCAGGCGGATTCGCCGCTGGCCGGCATCGTCAGCCGCGACCCGGGCATGCTCAAACTGTGCCGCAGCGTGGAAAAGGTGGCGCCCTCGTCGGCCAGCGTGATGCTGCTGGGCGACTCGGGCAGCGGCAAGGAACTGATTGCGCGGGGACTGCACGCGCTGTCGAGCCGCCATGCGCAACGCTTCGTTGCCATCAATTGCGCGGCCATTCCTGAAAACCTGCTCGAGAGCGAGCTGTTCGGCTATGAGCGGGGAGCGTTTACGGGCGCGGCCCGGCAAACCCTGGGCAAGATCGAACTGGCCCACGGCGGCACTTTCTTTCTCGATGAAATCGGCGACATGCCGATGGCACTGCAGGCGAAACTGCTGCGCTTCCTGCAGGAGCGGGTCATCGAGCGCGTCGGCGGACGCGCCGAGATTGCCGTCGACGTGCGCATCGTCTGCGCCACGCACCAGGATTTGAAGGTGCTGGCGGAACAGGGACGGTTTCGCGAAGACCTGTTTTATCGCCTCAGCGAAATCGTCCTGCGCATTCCGCCGCTGCGCGAGCGGGCCGGCGATGCCGCCCTGCTGGCCCACCATTTCAAGAACAAGTTCTGCGCCAGCGAAGGCCGCAGCAACCTGCATTTCAGCGCCGGCGCGTTGCAGCTGATCGAAAGCTACGGCTGGCCCGGCAATGTGCGCGAAGTGGAAAACTGCATCAAGCGGGCCGTCATCATGAGCGACGGGCCGCAGATCGCCGCCGATGACCTGGGCTTGCCCGCCAGCGCCCAGGCGACGCCCCACGATGAACCGCTGAACCTGCGCCAAGCTCGCGACGGGGCCGAATACAAGGTCATGGTGCGCGCGCTGGCGCGGGCCGACGGCAATATCGCCAAGGCGGCCGAACTGCTGGGCGTGAGCCGGCCCACCTTGTACGACCTGATGGGCCATCACGGCATCAAGTCGCAGGTGAATAGCTGAATGTATTAAAAATCAAGATTGTGTAAGGCGTCGCACATACGCTGGCGCCGCCATGGCGCATCCTTGCCTCATCTACAACAAGGAGGCGCCATGAACGCGATCAATTTATTGATGCAGGACCATAAGGCCGTGAAGGCCCTGTTTGCCCAATATGAAGGCTTGAGCGACCGCTCATTTGCCACCAAGAAAAAGCTGGCCGACCAGATCTGCCAGGAACTCACCGTGCACACGCAGCTGGAAGAAGAAATCTTCTACCCGGCCGTGCGCCGCCCCATCCACGACGGCGACCTGATGGATGAAGCCCTCGTCGAGCACGCGAGCGCCAAGGAGCTCATCGCGCAAATCGCCGCCATGGACCCGGCCGACGACCTGTACGACGCCAAGGTCAAGGTGCTGTCCGAGCAGATCGAGCACCACGTCAAGGAAGAGGAGGGCGACATGTTTCCCAAGGTGCGCGAGACGGCCGTCGACCTCGACGCGCTGGGCCAGGAAATGGCCGCGCGCAAGGAACAGCTGACGGGCGTGGCCGCCTGAACGGCTTAAAAAATCAACAACCAAGGGAGTATTCCATGCAAGCTACACAATTGTCCGTGTCGGACCTGAACAATCCGGGCGTCTCCTGGGGCGCCGTGCTGGCGGGCGCGGCCGCTGCGGCCGCCTTGTCCTTCATCCTGCTGATCCTCGGCGTGGGCCTGGGTCTGTCATCCGTGTCGCCATGGTCGTTCAATGCGACGGCCATCGGCGTGTCGACCATCGCCTGGCTGGCCTTCATGCAACTGGCCGCCTCCGGCATTGGCGGCTACATGGCGGGCCGGTTGCGCGTGAAATGGAGTGCCATCCACACGGACGAAGTGCACTTCCGCGATACGGCGCACGGCTTGCTGGCCTGGGCCGTGGCCACCCTGATCACCGTGGCTGTGATGGCCGGCGGCACGCGCGCCGTACTCAGCGGCGCCATCGATGCGGGCAGCGGCGTGGCGGCGGCGGTGTCCCCAGCCGCGGCTGCGGGTGCGGCTGGTGCGAAGGCGGACGAGGGCGGCGGCGCCAATCCGCTCGACTATTTTTCGGACATGCTGCTGCGCGCACCTGCCGCACCTGCCACCGCTACTGCCACCACCGGCACGCTGGCGGTACCTTCGGCCAATGCCAGCACAGCCGACCAGCGCGTGGAAACCGGCAGGATCTTCGCGACAAGCCTGTCCGCAGGCAGCCTGGCCGCCGATGACCGCGCCTATCTGGGCCAGGTCGTGGCCAGCCGCACGGGTCTGACGCAGGCCGAAGCGGAAGCGCGAGTCGACGCCGTCTACGGCCGCGCCGCCAAGGCCGCCGCCGATGCCAAGGCGCGTGCCCAGCAAGCGGCCGACACGGCCCGCAAGGCAGGTGCCCACACGGCACTGTGGATGTTCGTCGCCTTGCTGCTCGGTGCTTTCGTGGCCAGCCTGGCGGCAACGTTTGGCGGCCGCCAGCGCGACCATGAGCGCGTGCTGCGCCACGTCACCATCTGAACCCCTGTATCTATAAACCATATAAAATCAAGGAGTCCTCCATGCGTTCCATCCTCTTGCTGCTGCTGGGCATTCCATTGCCCATCGTCATACTGATCGCCCTGTTCGTGCGCTGACAAGACCAACACAAGACCCGGTGCCCGCTGCAAGGTGGGCGCCGGTTTTTGCGAGAAAGCGGGCGCATGTGTAAGATGGCGCCATCTTTCCACCGAGACTATCCATGACCTTGACCGCCATCCGCCCCTTGCTGAAAACCGCCGCGATCGCTGCCTTTGCTTGTACTGTGCTGGCCGCGTGTTCCACCCTGATTGGCCCGCGCGACGTGAATGTGTCGCTGAGCAAGATGCAGCAAGGCCTGGAGCGCCGCTTTCCCATCGACAAGCGCGTGCTGTCCGTGCTCGACGTCAAGCTGACCCACCCACAACTGTCGTTGCAGCCCGAGCGCGAACGGGTGGCCCTCAGCGTGGACGCCAGCGTTTTGCCGCCGTTCATCCGCCAGAGCTGGCGCGGCAGTCTGGCCATGTCGGGCCGCCTCGTGCTGGACGCCCAGCGCAACGCCGTCTACCTGAGCGAGGCGAGCGTGGACAAGGTGACCATCGACGGCATGGATGAAGCCCAGCAGCGCCAGTTCGCCAAGATCGCCAGCCTGGTGGCAGACCAGCTCATGCATGAAACGCCGATCTACACGTTCAAGCCCGACGAACTGCGCTATGCAGGTGTGCAATTCGTGCCGACTCAGCTCAGGACCACCAGCAATGGATTGACGGTGACGTTCGAGCCGGTGAAGTAGGCTAGGCCTCGAATGCAGGCAAGCTGATTTGCGTTGCCGTGTTATTGCGCGGCGTCGCCTCTTCGTGGAACAGGTCTGCCAGGTATTCGCACAGCGCATCTGCTTGAATATCGTCGGGAATAATGAAATCGGCGGGCCGGCGCTTGCCTTCCGCACCGAGATAGAATGCGCGCCATGCTCCCGGCATCCCCCGGATGCCAATCAGCGTGCCGAAAACATTGAACCTGAATTCCTGCATCAGTCTGCTCCAACAAAACAAATGGTTTGAATGTGCCGCGATAGGAAGAATTGCGTAAAGCACCGCGACATAACCCCGATATTTATTGTGCTATAGTAACATTTACTTAACTTGGGGCGGGCGATGATGAATATCAGCACGGTGGGAATCGAGCCTGGGGCATTATCGGTCGCGCAAGGCCGCAAGACATCATCGGACAAGACATCGTCGGACCAGGCGCAGGCCACCCGGGCGCCGGCCGGCGCTGGCGCCGTGGCGGACGACGTCGTGATTTCCACCCTGGCCGGGCGCCTGTCGAAGGCCGCGACGGCCACCAGCGCCACCGTCCAGGATTACGATCATGCGGCGCTGGGTGTGTGGGTGAAGGACAATACGACGGAGATTCTCTATCCGCTGGACGCGGAACACAAGGCGGCCGCCGCCAGGCAGGTGCCGGAACCGAATGACGCGGCATCGGCAAAGTCGGCCGCTGCCGCCACCGCGTTTGTCGACAGGAAGGGGCCCAACCCCTTTGCTGGCTTGTCGCGCGAGCAATTGTCCACCATTTCGAACGATGACAGCGGGACCTTTACCATCAACGAGCGGCGTGCGGCCTTTACGCAGGCATACGATGAAGAACAGGCCTGGCGCACCCAAGTCGTGGCGCAAGCCATGCAGGAATACAATACCACCGGCAAGATGACCAACTTCTTCAAGTCGGTGCTGGGCCATTTCAATACATTGCCCCAGCTGGAGCAATCGCCATATCCAGCCAGTTATGCGAGCGACCTGGCAGACAAGATCAAGCTCGATTTTAATTATTTCAATCATGCGGCCGGCGATGGCGGGCCAACGCCGGGCTCGCTTGCAGACCTGCTGAAAAATCAGGGTAAAAAGACCGTGGACCTGTTCGATCTCCTGATCCGCTGATACCTGGAATTGTTCAACTGTCATTGTTGCGCGGCAGGCTGGCGGACTATAATCCGGCCTCCCATGCCTGGACAAGCATGTTCCCCAACATGAAGTGAAAACAATTAAAGGAATCTTCGTGAAACGCTCACTTATCAGCGCCGGCTGCTGCGCCTTGCTCGCCTTATCTTCGCCCTCGCTGTACGCCCAGCAAGGCGCTACCGCCGCCGCACCCGTCTCCGGCATCGACATGAAAACCCTGGACCCGGCAGTCAGCCCCAGGGATGATTTCTACGGCTACGTCAACGGCGTCTGGACCCGCAATACGGAAATCCCGGCCGACAAATCCGTCTGGGGCACGTATATCGAATTGCGCGAAATCGCCCAGGGCCAGTTGCGCGGCCTGATCGACGCCACCGTGAAAAATCCCGGCAAGCCCGGCAGCGAGGCGCACAAGATCGCCGACCTGTACACGAGCTTCATGAACGACAAGGCGCGCAATGCGGCCGGCTTCAAGCCCCTGCATGCCGAACTGGCCCGCGTTGCCGCCATCAAGGACAAGAAAGACTTGCCGGCGCTGCTGGCCTACCTGCAAGGCAATGGCGTTGCGACGCCGTTTTCCGCCTATGTGGCGCCCGATGCGCAAGACCCCGAGCGGTACACGGTCAACATCAGCCAGTCCGGCCTGGGCTTGCCCGACCGCGATTACTATCTGAAGGATGACGACGCCAAGCTGCAAGCCGTGCGCGCCAAATACCTCAAGCATATCGAGACCATGCTGGCCATGAGCGGCGACAAGGCCGCTGCCGAACACGCGGCGCAGATCCTCGACATCGAAACGCGCCTGGCGGCAGTGCAGTGGACGCGCGTGCAAATGCGCGACCCCGTCAAATCGTACAACCGCGTCGATTTCGACAAATTCGCGGCACTGGCGCCGGCCTTCGACTGGAACGCCTACTTTACGGCCGCCGGCCTGGCGCCCAAGGCATCCTCGGCCGTCGTGCGCCAGCCCAGCTTCATGACAGGCTTTTCCCAGACCGTGGCCGCCGTGCCGCTGGCATCGTGGAAGAGCTACCTGAACTGGCGCATCATCGAAAGCTACGCTTCTTACCTGGACAGCGCGACAGTCAAGGAGCGCTTCGCCTTCGACGGCACGGTGCTGCGCGGCGTGCCGCAAAGCGAACCGCAATGGCAGCTGGCGCTGCGCTTCACGGATAACGCCATCAGCGACGCCGTCGGCAAGCGCTACGTGCAAATGTATCTGCCGCCGGAAACCCGGCCCCGCGTGATGGTCATGTTCGACAATTTCGTCGCCTCGTTCAAGGATGGCATCGAACAGCTCGACTGGATGGGCCCGGAAACCAAGAAGGAAGCCCAGCTCAAGCTGGCAGCCTTGAAGCCGAAGATCGCCTACCCGGATACCTGGCGCGACTACAGCAGCATGAAGACGCAGCCGAATGACCTGATCGCCAACGTGCGCGCGGCGCGCGCGTGGAGCCGCCAGCAAAACCTGGCCAAGCTGGGCAAACCGGTCGACCGCGACGAATGGTCGATGACGCCGCAAACCGTCAACGCCAGCTACAGCCCGGCCCTCAACGCCATCACGATCCCGGCCGCGATTTTGCAGCCGCCATTCTTCAACGTGAAGGCGGAAGATGCCGTCAATTACGGCTTGCTGGGCATTACGTTTGGCCATGAGATCAGCCATGCCTTCGACGATTCGGGCAGCCAATATGATGCGAAGGGCCGCCTGCGCAACTGGTGGACGGCGCAAGACCGGGCCGCCTTCAAGGCGCTGGCCGCCGGCCTCGTCAAGCAATACGGCGCCTACAGCCCCGTGCCGGGCTACCACATCAATGGCGAACTGACATTGGGCGAAAACATCGGCGACAATTCCGGCCTGTCGATCACCTACAAGGCGTATCAGCGCTCGCTGGGTGGCAAGCCGTCGCCCGTCATCGATGGCCTGACGGGCGAACAGCGCCTGTACATCGGTTTTGCGCAGAAATGGCGCGCGAAACTGCGTCCCGAAGCGGCCATCGCCCAGATCAAGAGCGACCCGCATTCGCCGGGCGAATTCCGCGCCAAGGGCACGGTGAAGAACCAGCCCGGCTTCTACGAGGCGTTCGGCATCAAGCCGGGCGACCCGATGTATCTGCCGCCCGAGCAGCGCGTGATCATGTGGTAAGCAGATAGGGTAGTTGGGCAACCGCGCCGGGGACTATTCCTTGGCGTGGTTGAGCGTGTACCTGGGCAGCTCCACCGTCAGGTCTTCCTGCGCCAGGCGCGCCTGGCACGACAGGCGCGAGTGGGGCTGCAAGCCCCAGGCCTGGTCCAGCATGTCTTCTTCATTGTCGCCCAGTTCATTGAGCGAATCGAAACCCTGCACCACGATCACGTGGCAGGTGGAACAGGCACCGACCTGGCCGCAGGCGTGTTCGATGTCTATTTTGTTGAGCAGCAAGGCGTCGCAAATGCTCATGTTCTGCGGCGCGTCGATGACGGCGCCGTCGGGGACCAGCTCGGGATGGGGCAGGACGGTGATCTTTGGCATGCGGGATTCTCCTCGTTTATCCTTCAATGCCGTCACTGTGGACCTTCCCGCCTTGGCAAGGTCAAGCCCCTGCGGCATCCTGCGCGACAATGCACTCGTCCAGATGATCGAGCAATTGCAGGAACACGCGTTTATCCGCGTAGTGATTCATCGTGTTACTCAGCAATACATCGCTGGCGGCAGCTGCCACGGCACTGTGGGCCTGCGCGCAGGCGGCATGCAGTTGTGCCCGATCAAGTTCCCGCAGCGCCGTCTCGACGGCTTCGCGTGTGAAGTCGTAGGCATCCATGCCGCAGCAGCCGGCGACACAATGGGTTTCCAGCAGGCAGATCAGCGGCCACAGTTCCCCCAGCAAGGGATCGATGTCGATGGCCTGCTCATAGCGGCCGTCAAGACTGATGAATTCGATCCATGCATCGTCGCCGATCTGGATATCGTATTGGCGGTCGCGTTCCGTCATGGTTCAAGATTCTCCTGGGTAGTGGTATCGCATTATAAAAAAAACCGCCCGAAGGCGGTTTTCTTGTGTGGTAATGCAGCGCTTAAATAAAATAGATCAGCGCGATGATGCCCACGACCAGCGCCACGCGGGTGATCTGGTAGGCCGTCTTGTTCCACGCCTTGAAGCGGCGGCGGTACTGGCCCATGGTCCAGGAGATCTGGAACAGTTTGCTCACGCCGCCCACCTGGTCGCCCAGTTCGTTTGGCGAGGCGGCGGCCGTCATCAGCGTGCGGCCCAGCCAGCGGTTCAAGCCTTGCGCCCAGCGGTAGCGCATCGGGCGCTCGATGTCGCAGAACAGGATGATGCGGTCGCTGTCGGCATCGTTGCGTGCCCAGTGGATATACGTTTCATCGAACATCACGGCCTGGCCGTCGCGCCAGCTGTGGCGTTCGCCATCGACGTCGATGAAGCAGCGGTCGTCGTTCGGCGTCTGCAAGCCCAGGTGGTAGCGCAGGGAGCCCGCGAACGGGTCGCGGTGCGGGTTGAGCTTGCCGCCTTGCGGCAGTTCCGCGAACATGGCCGCCTTGATCGACGGAATCGATTGCAGCAAGGCATAGGTTTGCGGACACATCTGCTGCGCCGACGGATGATTCGCGTCATACCATTTCAGGTAGAAACGCTTCCAGCCATATTTGAAGAAGGAATTGAAGCCCACGTCATTGTTCTTTTCGGCGGCCTTGATTTTTTTCATTTCCTGCATGCGCAGCGCTTCATCGCGGATGATTTGCCAGTTCTGCTGCAGCGGCGCCAGTTCCGGGAATTGCTCGACGGCCAAATACGGCGTGGCCGGCACCTTGGAAAAGGTGTGCATGAACAGGTTCAGCGGCGCCATGAACGAGGAGTGATCGAAGATCTGGCGGCGGAACGGCAGGCGCACCTTGCCCCGAAAATGAATATGTAAAACAGAAAACACAAAAATGCCCAGCAAGGCCCACTTCATACACAACCTCGTTTTTTAAGAATGGGGCAATTATAACCAGTTAATGCCATCGCCACCCCGGGCCACGGTGAAGGAAAGATGAAGCGGCACGCGCGGACGCTCTGTCCTACAATGGCCTTTTCTACACACTATCCGAGGTAACAATGGAAATCTGGCACGCACCGCTCGACCTGGCCATCCTCAACGCCGCCAGCGAGGGCACGGCCATGCGCCACCTGGGCATCGAATTTACGGCCTTCGGCCCCGACTGGATCGAAGCGACCATGCCCGTCGACCACCGCACCATGCAGCCGTTCAAGCTGCTGCACGGCGGCGCTTCCGTCCTGCTGGCCGAAACCCTGGGCAGCATGGCCGCGAATGCCTGCCTCGATTCCAGCCGGCACGTGAGCGTGGGCCAGGAAATCAATGCCAACCACCTGCGCGGCGTGCGCGGCGGCCGCGTGACGGGGCGCGCCACGCCGATCCACCGGGGCCGCACCAGCCAGGTCTGGGAAATCCGCATCACGGGCGACGACGGCAAGCTGTGCTGCATCTCGCGCATCACGATGGCCGTCATCGATGCGCCGGGTGCGGGCTGATACGGCAGCTCTTGACTTGCATCAAGGCATGAAAAGCGAGCGCGTGAAATCATAAAAAACGCTGTTCGCTTATAATTCAGTGTGCTGTTGTATGGCGTAGCGGAAAGTCTCGCACGCCTGCATTGCCCGACATTAGAAGCTGACTGCCCAAAAAACGCCAGTTAGAGACCTATCCTGCAGCATGCGGGAAAGGCAGCACGACGGCGAGCAGATCGCCCGGTTCTAGCGCAACCGGCAAAAAATCAACTTTATACAGGGCAATAACAACAATGATGTCATTCAATCGTTTGACGATAGGCGCGCGCCTGAGCGCAGGCTTCGGGCTGCTGGTGCTACTGATGCTGGTGCTGGCTGCCTTCGCGCTGCTGCGCATCGGCGCCATCTCCGGCGCCATGGACGCACAAGAAAAAGTCCAACTGGAAAAACTCGAACCGCTGTACGTGGCGCGCGAAGCGCTCGACCAGACGGGCCTGGCCGCCCGCAACGCGTATATCTTCCACGACCAGGCCGCCGCCGAGAAAGAGCTGGCCATCCTCGACAGCCAGAAGGCGCTGTACCTGGACGCGCTGGCCCGGCTGGCGCCGCAGTTCGCCGGCGATCCGCAGTTCGAGAAAGTCAGCACGGGCTTGACCGCCATGGCGCAGGAATTGCAGCGTCCGCGCCAGTTCCGCGCCGCGGGGCAGATGGAACAGTACGGCACCTTCCTCGTCGAAGAGTGCAGCCCCCTGCGGCGCCAGATCGTCGCCGACATCGATACGGTGCTGAAAAACGTCCAGCGCGAATCGGAGCAGGCCAGCGTGGCCGCGCGCGCCATCTACGGCCAGTCGCTGCGCTGGATCGGCGTGCTGGCCGCGCTCAGCGTGCTCATTTGCATTGCGGTCGCCACCGTCATCACGCGCGGCCTGCTGCGCCAGCTGGGCGGCGAACCGGCGTACGCGGCCGCGATTGCCGGGCGCATCGCACTGGGGGAGTTGGCCATCGACGTCCACACGCGCCATGGCGACGACAGCAGTTTATTGTTTGCGATCAAGACCATGCGCGACAACCTGGCCGCCATTGTCGGCAAGGTGCGCCATGGAACGGAAAGCATCGCCACGGCGTCGACCGAGATTGCCACGGGCAACCGCGACCTGTCGCAGCGCACCGAGCAGCAGGCCGGTTCGCTGGAAGAAGTGGCGTCATCGATGGAAGAACTGATTTCCACCGTGCGCCAGAATGCGGACAACGCCCAGCAGGCAAACCGCCTGGCGCGCGAAGCGTCGAAGGTGTCGGAGCAGGGCGGCAAGGCCGTGGCCGAAGTGGTGCATACCATGGGCCTCATCAATGCGTCGTCGAACAAGATCGTCGACATCATCGGCGTGATCGACAGCATCGCCTTCCAGACGAATATCCTGGCCTTGAACGCGGCCGTGGAAGCGGCGCGCGCCGGCGAACAGGGACGCGGTTTTGCCGTCGTCGCCACCGAGGTGCGCAGTCTGGCGCAGCGCTCCAGCGCCGCCGCGCGCGAAATCAAGGCATTGATCGACGATTCCGTCAGCAAGGTGGGCACGGGCACGGTGCTCGTCGAGCAGGCGGGCGCCACCATGCATGACGTGGTGGCCGGTATCGGCAGGGTGACGGGCATCATGGCCGAGATCAGCCACGCCACGCAGGAGCAGGGCGCCGGCATCGAGCAAGTCAACCGCGCCATCGTCGACATGGACAGGGTGACCCAGCAAAACGCGGCCCTGGTCGAGCAGGCGGCCGCCGCCGCGCACGAATTGCAGCAGCAGGCGGCGCAGCTGGAACAGGAAGTGGGCATCTTCAAGCTGGCCCCGCCGGCCAACGGACCGCTGCGCCTGGCGGCTTGAGGCCGATGGCGCTTTAGCGCGGCGCGCGCCAACCGGCATATTCCGCGCTACAATGAGCGCTGGATCACCGCCAGGACGAGTCATGCAAGTGCACAGCAGCCATGATCTATCCAGCCCGGACGACGACAAACCGGCGCCGCCCGTGCTGCAGCTGGCCCTTGCCGGTCTCGGCTGGGGCTTGCTCACCTGCATGCTGTGCTTTGCCATCCTGTTCGTCACCAAATGGCTGCTGCCGCCCGAATACTGGGGCGCACACACGGGCCTGTCCAAGTTCAAGCGCGAAATGTCGCTGCCCCTGCTGGTGTTCTGGGTCGTCATCTATTCCCCCATCCTGGAAACTTTCCTCGGCCAGCTGCTGCCGCTGGAAATCCTCCGGCGCCTGGGCGCCAGCCGCCAGCTCAGCGTTTTTATCGGCGCCATCCTGTGGGCCATCGTGCATTTCATCAGCGGCGGCCTGCTGCACGCCATCGTCGCGCTGGGGTCGGGCGCCATGTTCAGCTTTGTCTACCTGCGCTACCGCGGCCCCAGTGTGGCCGTTGCCTACGCGACAACGGCGTTTGCGCGCGCCTGCAACAATATCGCCATCCTCGTCGCCGTGTTCTACGGCCTGGACGCCTGAGCCGCACCCTTCCGAAGCAAGTACGGCACCAGCGCCGCCAGCGCCACGGCCAGCAGCGCCAGGCCGACCAGCAACTGGCGGAAGGCGGCGTCATAGCTGGCGCGCAGCAGCGTTTCCTGGCCGCCCAGCAGCTGTGTCGCCTGCTGGATATCGCCGAGCGCGGCGCGGCTGGCGGCGCCCAGCACGGGCAGCTCGGCCGGTAGTTGCTGGGCCAGGCCCGCACCGATCAGGCCGGCCAACAAGGAGCCCGCCAGGGCCAGCGCCACCCCATCGGCGCTGACGCGCACGGTATTGAAGATGCCCGTCGCCATGCCGGCCCGTTCCGTTTCCACCACGCTCAGGGCCATGCCATCCATCAAGCCCCACGGCAAGCCGATGCCCACGCCGATCAGCAGCAGGGGGCCGGCCAGCGCCGCGGTGCCGCCATGACCCAGCACTTGGGCCAGCCAGGCCAGTCCCGCCGCGGCCAGCAGCAGCCCCGCCGCGCACAGGGCGCCCGTCTCGACCCAGCGCGACAGCAGCGCCGCCAGCACGGGCACGAGCAGCAGCGGCGCGGCCAGGGCGATCATCAAACGGCCCGCCGCCAGCGCGGTCATGTTGTCGATGCCGATGAAGCGCCCCGGCAGCATGACGATGAGCACGATGAACAGGAAGGCGGGCGAGGCGGCCAGCACTTGCACGGCGACAAAGCGGCGCTGGCGGAACAGCGACAAATCCAGCATGGGCCGCGCCGTCCTGCGCTCGATCGCGACAAAGGCGAGGAACAGCAGCACGGATGCGGCGACGGACAGCAGCACGGCGCCGTTGCGCCAGCCGTGTTCGGGCGCCAGCAGCATGCCCAGGGTCAGCAGGCCCAGCGCGGCGCTGAAGCTGATGGCGCCAGGCCAGTCCAGCCGGCCCTGGCCGCGCGCCGGATCGGACGGTACGCTGACCCATACCAGCAGCATGCCGATGGCGCCCAGCACGGCCGTGGCATAAAAGATGGCAGGCCAGCGGGCCAGCGCCAGCATGGCGCCGGCCGCCAGCGGACCGAAGGCCAGGCCCAGGCCGAACGTCGTGCCCAGCACGCTCATCACGCGGCTGCGCGCCGCGCCGTGGAACAATGGCGCCAGCGACGACATGGCGGCGGCGAACGCTGCCGCGCCACCCAGGCCCTGCACGAAACGCAGCGCGGCGATCCATGCCACCGATGGCGCGACCGCGATGGCCAGGGTCGCCACGCAAAACAGCGCCAGGCCCGCCAGCCAGACGCGGCGCCGTCCCAGCACGTCCGTCAGGCTGCCGGCCACCATCATGGCGCTGCCATAGCTGAGGATATAGGCATTGATGACCCAGTTCAGGGCGGCGGCGCTGCCGTGCAATTCGGCGCCGAGGGCGGGCAGGGCCACGGCCGGGCCCGTGAAGCACAGGGGTATCAGCAAGCCCGTCAGGCAAGCGGCCAGCACTTGCAGCGGGAGTGAAAGACGTGAGGAAGAGGACATGGGTGTCGGATATGAAAGAAAGAGAGGCGAGTATGGCGCGCCCATCATTGAAGAAAAATGGGCTAAACTGATCAACATATCGGACAAGAATGTCTTTAATAGGGTTCGCATGGATAGCTTGGGTGGCATCGCCATGTTCGTGCAGGTGGCCGACAGCGGCAGTTTTTCGGCCACGGGCCGGCTGCTGGGCCTGTCATCGTCGGCCGTCGGGAAAAGCGTGGCGCGCATGGAAGCGCGGCTCGGCGCGCGCCTGTTCCAGCGCAGCACGCGGCACTTGGCGCTGACGGCGGAAGGGGAAAAATTCCTGCAGCGCTGCAAGCGCATCCTGGCCGAGGTGGAAGCGGCCGAGCGCGAACTCGGTGAATCGGGCGGCGCGCCCAGCGGCCGCCTGCGCATCAGCCTGCCACGCTACAGCGGCCTGTTCGAAGCGGCCATCGGCGCCTTCATGCAAGCCTATCCCGCCATCGAACTCGACCTCGATTTCTCCGACGCCATGGTCAACATCGTCAGCGACGGCTTTGACGCGGCCGTGCGCACGGGCGAACTGGCCGATTCAAGCCTGATGCGGCGCAAACTGTGTACGTTCCGGCGCCTGCTGGTGGCGTCGCCCGCCTACCTGGCGCGCCATGGCAGGCCCACCGATGGCACCGAACTGATGCGGCATCAGCGCCTCGATTACCGCTTTCCCGCCACGGGCCGTTTGGAGCAGTGGCCGCTGATGGACGAGGCTGCCCAGCCGGCGCCCGGCATGGTGTGCAACAGCGTGGAAATGCGCGTCTTCCTGGCCGTGCAGGGGCAGGGCATCGCCTACCTGCCCGCATTCGCCGTGCAGCGCGAGCTGGCGGCGGGGCAACTGGTCTCGCTGCTGGACGAGCATACGCAGGCGCGCACGGCATTCTGGCTGCTGTGGCCGGCCAGCCGCCACCTGCCGCCGCGCTTGCGTGTATTCATCGATTTCCTCGTGGCGCAGTTGCAGGATCAAACTTTTGGAGCTTTGCCATGACGGCGGATTCTTCCCTGACGCCATTGCAATTGCATGTGGCTGGCGCCACCGTGCGCCATGACCACCCGTTTGCCGTGCCGGCGCTGCCGCCGCAGGAGCCGCTGACGGCGGCCTTGCGCGATGACTGGGTGCTGCCCCTGTACATGGGCTTGCACCAGCCCCAGGCGCTGGCGTGCGCGCAGCGGCTGGGACAGGCCGACGCCACCGTCATCGCACGCCTGCTGGGGCAATTCGACTGGCGCAGCCGCACGGCGGGCGCCTACTTGGCCGCATTGACCGGGCAGTCCGCGTTTACGGGGCAGCTGGGCGGCCTGCTGCTGGCCAGCGAAGTCTGCTACGCGGGCAGCGCATATTGCCTGGCGCTGGCCGTTTTCGACACGCCAGCCAGCCGCGATTACCTGCACCGTTATCTTGCGCATTACCTTCGGCAGCCGCAGTTGCACTTTGATCAGGAGCAAGCGATGGCGGCCATTGCCTACCTCGATGGCCAGCATGGCCGGGATGAGGCGGCCCGCCACGCTCCGGCCTGGACCGGTTTCGCGGCCAGCCGCCCGGGCCTGGCGCTGGACGACGCGCTCGCGCAATTTACTTCCCGCATGGCCGCCTTGCGCGCCTTGCAGGCCGCCGTGGCTGGCAAATAAGCGCCATCGTCCCAAACTGTGGCGCCGTGCGGATTGTTGGCGGCCTACTTCGCGCTTTCCATGGATTCCACGGTGCCGAAAATAGGCGCCAGCGCGCTTTCCATGGCGCCGGCGGTCGCGTCGCCGCTCTGGTTGGTGATGATGAAGACCCCAAGCTGGTATCGAGGAACGACGTAAGCGTAGCTTTGCGCACGTGGCACGCCGCCATGGTGCACATAATGCGTGCCCAACTGGCGATTGCTGCCGATGTTCCAGAAATAACCAATGCTGAAGTCGTCCTGAAAGCGCACCAGCGGCTTGTGCGATTCGACGACCGCGCGATGGGCGCTCAATTGCAGGCGCAGGTATTTCGCCATATCGGGCATGGTCGACTTCAGGTTGCCGGCGGCTCCCCAAGGCAGTTGCGGCATCGGTGTCGTGATGACGGGATTGTCGCTGTGGTAGCCGGGCGCCAGCCGGCCGCTATCCCCGGCTGCGATTTTCAGCCTGGTATCGCGCATGCCGGCTTCGCGCGCGATGAATTGCGCGAGCAGGTCTGCATAGGGCATGCCGTAGATTGTTTCGAGCGTGTGCGCAATGAGTTCGGTACCGGCGCTGGAATAGGCGTAGTCCTTGCCAAGCGGGCCCTTGATGCTGACTGCGTGCAAGTCCTGCCAGAATTGCTGTTGCCCGTAGTCGGCGTAGGCTGCATTGAGCTTTGCCGGCGTGGCGTGTGCCGTGAAATCCTGCAATATGGCGTTCACCTGCAATGGCAGCATGCCCGGCATGGTGCTGGTGTGCGTGATCAAATGGCGCAAGCGTACTGGCTGGCCTTGCCACTGCAGGTTCGGGTAGGCCGCCGGCAGGTAGTTTTGTATGGGATCGTCGAGCGCCGCTTTCCCGTCCAGCACGGCGTTTGCCAGTAGCAGGCCGGCAAAAGTTTTGCTGACTGAGCCGATTTCATACAGCGTTGTATCGTTCGGCGGATTGGCTTTGCCGGTCTCCAGCTCGCCCTGATGCAGCATGAATTCCTTGCCGCGATAAACGACGGCAATCGAGGTCGCGTGCAGCAATGGTGACTGCAGCAGGGTGGTCGCGGTCTGGCGCATGGCCGCCGGAATGTCAGGCGCAGGTGCCGTGGCCGCGGGCTTGCAAGCTGCCAGCAGCAGTGTCATTACAGTGATGCTTGCGGCGAGTTTGGTCATCATGCGCACCATCGAGGGGGGAGGGGCATTCTCGCACAATGGGTTCAGCGGTGACAGAAAAAACTGGGCAAGGTTCCTCTTCTTTCCTCCATGCAGTGTGACATTTGCATGACAAATAGCAGTGCCTGTTCCGATTGCGCGTCATTAAGGCGTGCATGCGAGGCGACGCTCAGGCGCGCGCCGTCCATGCGCCAAAAGTGCCGGACCGTTGAAGGTGCACGTTGGACTGCAAGTGGATGCGGCCGGGACTTTTGCCTTGCATGCCGGCCTGCGCCGGCATATTCAATCTTGGTTTTAAGTTTAACGACAGGAAACTGCAACATGACTGAAAACAATGCATCTGGCTCCAGCGTCTCCGCCATCGACGCTTACCTGAACAGTTCCGCAGCCGCCGCCCAGCGTTTCACGGGCACGCCGAACGCGGATATCCTCACCGGCACCACGGGCGCCGACGTGCTCGAAGGCCTGGCTGGCGACGATACGTATTACGTCAACCACAGCGGCGACGTGATCGCCGAACTGGCCAACGGCGGCAGCGATACCGTCTACACCAGCGTCAATTACACGGTGGCCGACAACGTCGAGAACGTGCGCCTGACCGCAGGCGGCCTGACGGTAACGGGCAGCGCCAATACCAATAACGTCTTTTTCGTTGATGCGGCCGGTGGCAACAGGATCGATGGCGGCGGCACGGGCAACACGGTCAACTACGTGGCGTCCAGCACGGGCGTGACGGCGACCTTGTCCGGAGCGAATGGCCCGGTGACGGCGCCGCCCGGCAGCGACGTGCTGCTTAATATCGCCAACATTGCTGGCAGCAAGTTCGATGATGTTCTGACCGGTAACGAGCTCAAAAACGCCCTCGTGGGCGGTTTTGGCAACGATATCCTGCGCGGCGGCAAGGGCGACGATACCCTGGCCGGCTTGCAGGGCGACGACACGTATATTTTTGCCCGTGGCGACGGCGCCGACATCATCGTTGACGGGGAAGAGGCGGCCAGCCATAACGTCGTCTCCTTCCTGGCCGGCGTCAGCGCCGACCAGCTGTGGTTCCGCCAGGTGGGCACGGCGCTGGAAGTGAGCACCATTGGCACCGGTGACAAGATCACCATCAACGTCTGGTTTTCCAGTACGGCGCCCCGCATCCAGGAATTCCGCACGGCCGACGGCCGCGTGCTGCTGGGCAGCGACGTGCAAAACCTTGTGCAGGCAATGGCGGGCCTGGCGATGCCGGCCGCTGGCCAGCTGACCTTGCCAGCGGCAACGGCCGCCGCCCTGGCGCCGGCGCTGGCGCAGAACTGGCGTACGGAAGGACCGAACCAGCCCGGCAATGGCGTCTTTACCGGCACGGCGAACCCGGACATCATCAAGGGCACCGCGGGCGCCGACGTGATGGCCGGCCTGGCCGGCGACGACACGTATTACGTCAACCACAGCGGTGACGTGGTGGTGGAACAGGCTGGCGGCGGCCGCGATACCGTCTATGCCAGCGCGAACTACACGCTGGCCGCCAACGTCGAAGAGGTGCATGTGAGCGCCGCCGGCCTGACGGTGACGGGCAACGGCAATGACAACGTGTTCCACGTCGATGTTGCCGGCGGAAACGTGCTGCGCGGCACCGGCACGAACAGCACGGCCACCTATGCGGGTTCCAAGGCGGGCGCGACGGCCAGCATCGTTTCCATCAACGAATCCCATGCGGCCCGTCCCGGCAGCGATGTGCTGGTCAATATTTCCAGCGTGACCGGCAGCGGCTATGACGACGTACTGTCCGGCAACGAGCTGGCCAATATCCTGGCTGGCGGCCTCGGCAACGATACCTTGCAAGGCGGCAAAGGCAGCGACGTGCTGACGGGCGGCCTCGGCGACGACACCTATGTCTTTGCGCGCGGCGACGGCGCCGACGCCGTTATCGAATCGTCCGCCGATGCCAGTTACGACACCATCGCCTTCCTGGCCGGCGTCAACATCGACCAGCTGTGGTTCCGCCAGGTGGGCGCCGACCTGGAAGTGAGCACCATCGGCACCACGGACAAGATCACCATCCGCGCCTGGAACGCGGCTGTGCCGAACATCGAGGAATTCCGCACGGCCGCCGGCCACGTCATGCGCGGCGCCGACGTGCAGCTGCTGGTGCAGGCGATGGCGAACCTGACGCCGCCGCCGCTGGGCCAGCTGACCCTGCCGGCTGGCACGGCCGCCGCCCTGGCGCCCGCGCTGGCCCAGGCCTGGCACTTCAACGGTCCCACGCAGCCGACGGGGCAAACATTCGTCGGCACGGCGAATGCCGACGTCATCAACGGCACGGCGGGCGCCGACCTGCTGCAAGGCCTCGGTGGCGACGACACGTATTACGTCAACCACAGCGGCGACTTCATCGACGAACGTGGCAATGGCGGCAACGACACCGTGTACACCAGCGTCAATTACACGGTGGCTGACAACGTCGAGTACGTGCGCCTCAGCGGCCCCGGCCTGACGGTGACGGGCAGCGCCTATACCAACAACGTCTTCCATGTCGGCACCGCTGGCGGTAACGTGCTCGACGGCGGCGGCGCGGGCAATTCGCTGACCTACGCCACTTCCAATACAGGCGTGACAGCCGCCTTCGCACCCGTTGGCGGCCCGATGACGGCGCGCGCAGGCAGCGACGTGGTGGCCAACTTCAATGCCGTCGTCGGCAGCAAGTTTGATGACGTTCTGGTGGGAAATGAGATCAAGAATATCCTCGTCGGCGGCCTCGGCAACGATACCCTGCAAGGCGGCAAGGGCGACGATGTCCTCGCTGGCGCTGCGGGCAACGACACCTATGTCTTCGCCCGCGGCGACGGCGCCGACATCATCAACGAGCCGAACGAGGCGGGCAGCCGCGACGTGGTGTCCTTCCTGGCCGGCGTCAGCGCCGAGCAGCTGTGGTTCCGCCAGGTGGGCACGAACCTGGAAGTGAGCACCATCGGCACCAATGACAAGGTCACCGTCAATGGCTGGTATGCGGCTGCGGGGGCGAGCATCGAGCAATTCCGCATGGCCGACGGCCGGGTCTTGCTGGGTAGCCAGGTGCAAAACCTCGTGCAGGCGATGGCAGGCCTGACGCCGCCAGCGGCTGGTCAGCTGACCTTGCCTGCAGGCACGGCGGCCATCCTGGCGCCGGTGCTGGCGCAAAACTGGCGCGCCGCGCAGCCATTCAGTGCCGCCAGCCAAGGCGGAATCGGCGGCTGGCAGACGGATTCCGCGCAGCTGGTGCAAGCGATGGCCGGCTTTGCCGTGCCGGCGGCCGCATCGGCGCCATGGTCAGGCCACGGCAATCCGTCGACGCAGATCCAGCTGGCGGCAGTCCATTAATCAGTTGACATAGCCAGATCCACCCTCACGCAGCCGGGCCGGGGCGACCTGCCACGGCCTGGCTGCGCCATTGAATCTCTGATATTGCCCGATGACAGTCCTCTCCCACCGCAACGATCCGCCGCATATTGAAAATACAAGGCCCGACACGGGCTTGCTGTCGCTGTTGCTGATGGCCAGCCTGCACGGCATCGCCGCCGATGGCGCTCAGCTCAAGCATGCTTGCGGCCAGGCCGTGTTCACGCGGCAAACCGTGCTGCTGGCCGCCCGGCAACTTGGCTTGACGGCCAAACTGGTGCGCCAGGCGCCCGAACGGCTGGGGCAGGCGCCGCTGCCGGCCATCGCCATCGATACGGACGGCCGTTTCTTTATACTCGGCAAGGTCGAGACGGACGCTGGCGGCGTGAGCAAGGTGCTGGTCCAGCATCCGGGCCAGCCGCCGCAAATCCTCGGCCGCGAAGCCTTCCTTGCCGCCTGGACGGGCGAGCTGATCTTTTTTACCAGCAAGGCCAGCTATGCGGGCGAGACGGCCCGTTTCGACTTCAGCTGGTTCATTCCCGCCGTCGTCAAATACCGCAGGCTGCTGGGCGAAGTATTGCTGATTTCCTTCGTGCTGCAGCTGATCGGCCTGGCCACACCCCTGTTTTTCCAGGTGGTGATGGACAAGGTGCTGGTCAACCACGCGATGAAAACCCTGCACGTGGTGGCCATCGGTTTAGTGTGCGCCATCGTCTTCGAAGCCGTGCTTGGCCTCATCCGCACCTATGTTTTCGCGCGCACCAGCAGCAAGATCGACGTGGAACTGGGCGCGCGCCTGTTCCGCCATTTGCTGGCCTTGCCGATCGCGTATTTCCAGGCGCGCCGCGTGGGCGATTCCGTGGCGCGCATCCATGAACTGGAAAACATCCGCTCTTTCCTCACCGGCAACGCCATGACCCTGGTGCTCGATCTGCTGTTTTCCTTCATCTTCATTGCCGCCATGCTGTGGTACAGCGCGGCGCTCAGCATCGTCGTGCTGGCCTCGATTCCCATCTACGCGGCCCTGTCGATGCTGCTCACGCCCGTGTTGCGTGGCCGCCTGAACGACAAATTCAACCGCAGCGCGGAAAACCAGTCCTTCCTGGTTGAAACCATCAGCGGCGTCGATACGCTCAAGGCCATGGCCGTCGAACCGCGCTGGCAGCAGCAGTGGGAAAAGCAGCTGGCCGGCTATGTGTCGGCGGGCTTGTCGGCGAATAACATCGGCATGCTGGCCAGCGGCGGCGTGACGCTCGTGAGCAAGCTGGTGACGGCGGCCATCATGTGGTGGGGCGCCACCCTCGTCATCGACGGCAAGATGACGGTGGGCGAACTGGTCGCGTTCAATATGCTGGCGGGGCAGGTGGCGTCGCCCATCTTGCGCCTGGCGCAGCTGTGGAACGATTTCCAGCAGGTGGGCATCTCCATGAGCCGGCTCGGCGACATCCTCAACGCGCGCGTGGAAGCGGGCAGCCAGAAGGCGCGCCTGCCGCGCATCGCGGGCGCCATCGACTTCCAGCAGGTGGGTTTCCGCTACCGGCCCGATGCGGCCGAGGTGCTGCGCAATGTGTCGATCAGCATCGCGCCTGGTGAAGTGATCGGCATCGTCGGGCGTTCCGGTTCCGGCAAGAGCACCCTGACGCGGCTGGCGCAGCGCCTGTACATTCCCGAGCGGGGCAAGGTGCTGATCGACGGACAGGATATCGCCGTCATCGACACGGCTTCGCTGCGGCGCCAGATTGGCGTCGTGCTGCAGGAAAACATCCTGTTCAACCGCTCCGTGCGCGACAACATCGCGCTGAGCGACCCGGCGCTACCGATGGAAACCGTCATCGCCGTGGCGAAACTGGCGGGTGCCCACGATTTCATTTGTGAATTGCCCGAAGGCTACGACACCATGGTGGGCGAGCACGGCACGGGCTTGTCGGGCGGCCAGCGCCAGCGCATCGCCATCGCCCGCGCCCTGATCGGTGATCCGCGCATCCTGATTTTCGATGAAGCGACGAGCGCGCTCGACTATGAATCGGAAAAAATTATCCAGGACAATATGCGCGGCATTTGCGCGGGGCGCACCGTGCTGATCATCGCCCACCGCCTGTCGGCCGTGCGCGAAGCGAACCGTATTGTTGTCATGGAGCGGGGGCAGGTGGCCGAACTGGGCACGCACGACGCGTTGCTGGCAAACCCGGGCGGCATCTATGCCCATCTGTACAGCCTGCAGCAGGGCACGCACGGGAGCGCCGCATGAGCGCCGGCTACCGCCTGGCCGCGTATGGCGAGCTGTTGCAACGCTATGGCCAGGTGCTGCGGCATAGCTGGCGCCAGCGCGCCGCCTTGAGCGGCCCCGTCCTCAGCGAAGATGAGGCGGCCTTCCTGCCGGCCGCGCTGGCGCTGCAGGAGCGGCCCGTGTCGCCCTCGTTGCGCCTGACGGCCAGGGTGCTGATGCTGCTGGTCGGCTGCGTCGTGCTGTGGGCGGTCTTCGGCCAGGTCGACATCATCGTCAACGCGGCCGGCAAGATCATTCCGTCCGGCAACACCAAGACCATCGCTTCAGTCGACGTGGCGGCCGTGCGCGCCCTGCATGTGCGCGAGGGACAAGCCGTGAAGGCGGGCCAGCTGCTCGTGGAACTCGACAGCCGCGGCCCGGACGCCGAGCGCGACAAGGCCGCCGGCGACGCCGTGGCGGCCGCGCTGCAAATGGCCCGCTCGCGCGCGCTGATCGCCGCCGTCGACAGCTTGACGCTGCCGAAGCTGGCGGCGCCCGACGGTGCGTCTGTCGCTCAGCGCGAGGAAGCGCAGGGCCATCTCGATGGCCAGTACGCGAACTTCCGCGCCAGGCTTGCGCATCTCGATGGCGAGATTGTCCGCTATGCCCAGGCGCTGCCATTGGCGGCCCAGCGCGCCGGCGATTACCAGGCGCTGCTGGCCACGCGCGACGTGGCCGAACACGCGTGGCTGGAAAAGGAGCAGGCGCGCATCGACCTGGCCGGCCAGCTGGCGTCGGCCCGCAGCGAGCGCGCGGCCCTGGTGGCGCAAACGCGCAAGGACGCCTATGACGCGCTGACGGAAGGGGCCAGAGTGGCGGCGGCCAGCGGCCAGGATGCGCGCCGCGCCGGTGCCCGCGGCAGCCTGCTGCGCCTGACGGCCCCCGTCGACGGCACGGTGCAGCAACTGAAGCTGCACACGGTGGGCGGCGTGGTGCCGGCCGCGCAGGCGCTGATGCAGATCGTGCCGCGCCAGGGCAAGCTGGAAATCGACGCCGTGCTGGAAAACCGCGACGTCGGCTTCGTGAAGGTCGGTCAGGCGGTGGCCATCAAGGTCGACGCCTTCGATTACACCAAGTATGGCACCGTGCCCGCCGTCGTCAGCAGCGTCTCGCGCGACGCCGTCGAGGATGAAAAGAAGGGCCCGGTGTATGCCGTCAGGATCACGCTGCGGCAGCCGTCCATCATCATCGACGGCAAGACGGTGCCCTTGACGGCCGGCATGGCCGTGCGCGCGGAAATCCGCACCGGGACGAGGAGGGTGATCGAATACGTGCTCTCGCCGCTGGTGCAGCACCAGAAGGAGGCGCTGCATGAACGCTAGACGTCGCGCCATGGCCGCCATCGCCATCGCTGCCAGCTTGCTGCTGGCCCGTGTTGCGGCGCAGGCGGGCGAGTTCGAGGTCGCGCCATGCCCGTCCGCGTCCGAGGCGGGCGTGCCCTTGACCTTGCCGGCGGCTGTCGACCTGGCCCTGTGCCACAACGCGCAGGTGCACGGGGCCTGGGCCGGCATCCGGCTGCAGGCGGCCGGCGTGGGCGAGGCCAGAGCCGCCTTTCTGCCGACGCTGAATGCGGGCGTGAGCCGGGTGCACGACCGCACGGCTTATCCGGGCGCCAGCACGCCGTCAGGCAGCTTGAACAGCAATACGGGCTCGTTGAATCTGTCCTGGCGTCTGTTCGACTTCGGCGGGCGCGCGGCGGGCCAGCGTTCGGCGCAAGCCTTGCTCGACGCGGCCCTGGCCAACCGCGACGCCGTGCTGCAAAAGACCCTGGCGGCCACCGTCAGCGCGTATTTCGACGCGCAGACGGCGCGGGCCAACGTGCGGATGCGCGAGGAATACCACGCGCTGGCCAATGAAACGGTGCTGGCCACGCAGCGCCGCGCGCAGCGGGGGCTCGGCTCGCACAGCGACACCCTGCAGGCGACGAGCGCGCTGGCCAAGGCGGCCCTGGGCGCCAGCCGCGCCGATGGCGAGTTCCAGAAGGCGCGCGCCGTGCTCGTCTATACGCTGGGCTTGCCGGCCGAGGCGGGCGTGGTGCTGGACGACGATACGGCCGAACCGGCGGCTGGCCTGCGTGAAGATTTGCACACCTGGCTGGCGCTGGCCCAGGCGCGGCACCCGGCCATCGTGGCCGCGCAGGCGCAGCTGGCGGCCGCGCGCGAACGGGTGGCCGTGAGCGAGTCGGAAGGCCGTCCCAGCATCGACCTGACGGCCAATCTCTACCAGAACGGCCGCCCCAACCAGGGCTTGTCCGCCGCGTCCACGCGTGAAACCCTGGTGGGCATCTCATTGAACATCCCCCTGTTCGACGGTTTTGCGCGCCACTACAAGGTGCGCGGCGCGCTGGCGCAGGCCGGGCAAAGGGAAGCCGAGGCGCAAGACGTAAAGCAGCAGACCCTGATGGAATTGGTGAAAACGCATTCGGAGGCGAGCACGGCGCTGGCCAACCTGGCCGCCTCGCAAGCGTGGCTGGATGCGGCGCGCGATGCCCAGGCCAGCGTGCAGCGCAAGTTCGGCCTGGGCGCGGCCGATATCCTGGAAATGCTGAACACCCAGTCGGCGCTGCTCGAGGCGCAGCAGGAGCGCATCCGCTGCCAGGCGGAATGGCGCTCGGCCCGGCTGCGGCTGCTGGCCAGCGCCGGCGTGCTGGGACGGGAGGCCATTGCAGGGCGCTAATCGGCGTATTCCGCGCGCCATGCCGGCGCAATTGTGACTATATTAGCGTAGCTAATCCACACACCGGCCAAGGGAGACATCATGCACAGCATACAAAAGATTACCCCGTGTTTATGGTTCAACGGCCACGCCGAGGCGGCGGCCCTGTTGTATACGGGGATATTCCCCAATTCGAAGATCGGCCAGATCCTGCGCTATGGCGAGGAGGGCAAGGAAATCCACGGCCAGGAACCGGGCAGCGTGCTGACGGTGGCGTTCGAGCTGGACGGCCAGACGTTCACGGGCTTGAATGGCGGGCCGCTGTTCCAGTTTTCCGAAGCGATCTCGTTCCAGGTCAATTGCGAAACCCAGGATGAGGTCGACCACTACTGGAACCAGCTGTCCGAAGGCGGGCCGCCGGAAGCGCAGCAGTGCGGCTGGCTCAAGGACCAGTTTGGCGTGTCCTGGCAAATCGTGCCCACCATCATGGTCAAGCTGCTGGGCGATCCCGACCCAGTCAAGGCCCAGCGCGTGATGAAAGCCATGATGGGCATGAAAAAGATCGACATCGACGAGATCAAGCGGGCGTACGCGGGCTAGCCTGGTCCGTCAGGCAGCGGTGCACCCTGTCCAAGATGGCCGCCATTTGTTATAGTCCCAGCCATCTTTCCATCCGCTTACAGACCCTGCCATGACCACTAGCACCAGCAGCACCATTGCGCCCCGCACCTTCGGCACGCCCCTGTCCTCCACCGCCATCAAAGTCATGTTGCTGGGCTCGGGTGAACTGGGCAAGGAAGTGATCATGTCGCTGCAGCGCCTGGGCGTGGAAGTGATCGCCGTCGACCGCTATCCGAACGCGCCGGGCCACCCGGTGGCGCACCGCTCGCACGTGATCGACATGAGCGACGGCGTGGCCCTGGCCGCCCTGATCGAACTGGAAAAGCCCGATTTGATCGTGCCGGAAATCGAAGCCATCGCCACCGATACGCTGGCGGCGCTGGAAGCGGCCGGAAAAATCACGTGCATCCCGAACGCGCGCGCGGCCGTGCTGACGATGAACCGCGAAGGCATCCGCACGCTGGCGGCCGAAACCCTGGGCGTGGCGACGTCGCCATACCGCTTCGCCAGCAGCTTGCAGGAGTTGCAGCTTGCATGCCAGGAGATCGGCTTCCCGTGCGTCGTGAAACCCGTGATGTCGTCTTCGGGCAAGGGCCAGTCCAAACTCGATGGCGCCGCGGACGTGGATGCGGCGTGGGCGTATGCGGCCAGCGGCAGCCGTGTCGATACGGGCCGGGTCATCGTCGAGGGTTTCATCGACTTCGATTACGAAATCACCTTGCTGACGGTGCGCGCCGTCGGCGCTTCGGGCCAGATCGAGACGCAGTTTTGCGAGCCGATCGGCCACTTGCAGGTGCATGGCGACTACGTGGAATCGTGGCAGCCGGCCCGCATGGCGCCGCTGGCACTCGAGCGCTCGCGCGACATCGCCCGCAAGGTGACGGACAACTTGGGCGGCCTGGGCCTGTTCGGCGTGGAGCTGTTCGTCAAGGATGACATGGTATGGTTCTCGGAAGTGAGCCCCCGTCCGCACGACACGGGCATGGTCACCATGGCCAGCCAGGTGCAGAGCGAATTCGAGCTGCACGCGAAAGCCATCCTCGGTTTGCCCGTCAACGTGGCCCTGCGTTCGCCCGGCGCCTCGGCCGTCATCTACGGCCAGCTGGAAGCGAAAGGCATCGCCTTCGAAGGCGTGGCCGATGCCTTGAGCGTGCCGGGCGCGGACTTGCGCCTGTTCGGCAAGCCGGAATCGTTCGCCCGCCGCCGCATGGGCGTGGCGCTGGCCACGGCCGGCGATATCGACACGGCCCGCGCGCGCGCCGTGCTGGCCGCATCGAAAGTCAAGCCGGTGGCAAAGTAAGCCTGCCTGCAAATACAACATATCAACATGGACATCGACGCCCTGATCCAGGCCCGCCTCGTTCCCGCGCCTGCGTACGTGGTCGATGACGGCGGCAATCTGTGCTCGTTCGTCTTCGGTGCCATGGCGGCGCCAGGGGCCAGGGCCGGCCGCTATTTTCCGCCCTCGCAGCTGGCCTGGATCGCCGTTGCGCGGCACGCGCTCGCCGAAGAACCGGAAACGGCGCCAGCGCGCCTGCAGGCGCAATTTACTGCCCGCTTTGGCGCCGCGCTGGCGGCTTTGAACCTGACGACCTGGCGCCTGCGCGACAGCTTCGACGACAGCGGCGCGCCGATCGCGGAGGGCTTGCGCGCCCGCAGCGACAGCGCCTGGACGTATTTTTTGAACGGCACGTTTTCCCTGTGCGTGGCCAATCCCATGTCCGAGGCGCACATCGCCTGGAAGGAAGTGCTGCAGGAAAAGCTCGCGCAGCAAAGCGCGAACGGCAGCAAGACGCTGTTGCCGCAAGCGCAGGCGCAGCAGATGCATGCGCTGATCGACGCCTATGCGGCGGCCGCCATGCCGTTTTCACCCATCGAATATGCCTTGAGCAGCCGCAAGCGCCTGGTCGAGGACCTGCGCGCGAACATCCGCGTAAGCGACGAAGAGGGGACGCCCGCATGACGGCATCAGCGCCGCACAGCCTGCCGCAGGCCGACGCAGGTGGCGACGACATCAAGCGCAAGTTGCGCGGCCACATTGCGCGGCGCAACCTGGCCGGCGCCGCCAACGATTGCAAGTGGAACGAACTGCTGGCCTTCATGCGCGGACGCACCGACTGGGCGCCGTCGTACCGTTACGGCTCCGTCACCGGCTATGTCTCGCGCTGGGATACGGAATGGGATTATCACCCGCCGTTCCCGTTCCTGGGCGTGGAATGGTTCGATATCAGCTTGTACTCGGAAGAACACGTGGCCATGCTGCTGCCCAAGAAAATCATCGACCACGGCGTGTGGATCGTGCCGGAGCTCGAGCGCATCGGCTTCGATTTCGAAGTGCGGGACCGGGTGGCGCGCATCTGGGGCTATTTGCCCCGCAATTATCACGACTTCCCAACCGCCGACTAATTCAAAGACTCTCTCATGCCTGAAAACGTTATTCCCCAGGTGCCGCAAGCGGACGACGCCGTCGTCGGCAAGGAAGCGGGCGCGCAGATGCTGGCCACGGCTTGCGCCGCGCGCGACGCCTTCTATGCCACTTTGGGCGCTGTTGACGCCGACGTGCTGGCGCCGCTGGTCAACCCGGCCTTCATGGGTGGCCCGCGCTGGCCATCGTTGCGCCAGGCCTGGCGGGTGATCCGCCGGAATGACTCCATCCTGATTGCCAGCGATGGCTTGAGCGACCCGTTCGAGGATGACGGCGACGTGTTTGTGCCGCGCGGCCACCTGCTGGAAGTGTGCATCGAGGCGCCGCTGTCCGCCTTCAACGGCGATCCGGTGCAGGCATCGTGGCTGTTCGATCTGGTCTACCAGGTCAGCCAGAACGTGGCCGACCATGGCTCCATCGATTTGCTGGTGCAGCGCCACGCCAGCGTATCGATGGCGCTGGACTTGCAAGATGCGCCCAAGGGCCTCGAAGACGAGAATGCACAGGTGGGCGTGCTGCTGGCCCAGGGTGCAGGCACCATTCCCCCTTCGTTCGGCACGCCGTATGGCGAAGTGATGCTGCTGACGCTTACGGCGCTGCAGCCGGCCGAACTGGCATACATCAGCGAGGCGGCAGACAAGGCCCAAGCGCGGCGCGACCTGGCCGCCGCGCTGGCTGCGTCGCCGGCCGGGCATTGGAGCGTGGCCCAGCGGCCGGCCGTCATTCCCCGCTAGGTTCTTCGACTGGCGGCATTGCCGGTTCTTCCGCTTTCGGCGCGTCCTTCGCCTCCACGACGGCGGGCGCCGGCGGCGGCTCGCGCCACTTGCCCGCCGCCTTCAGCTTGTTCTTCAGCCCCGGCAAGGGAAAGCCCAGCGCATAGGCTTTTTGCGCGTGCGCGCTGGCCTTCTCGTATTCCTTCTTCTTTACATACATCAGGCCCAGGTTGTACTGGATGGTGGCCTGGTCGGGCGCCAGGCGGCTGGCTGAGTCCAGCTGTTCCAGCGCCATCGCATCCTGGCCAGTGGACAGCAAATAGCTGCCATACACCATGCGCGCCGTCACGTCGTGCGGCGCGAAGGCGATCGCCCGTTCGAAGTAGCAGCTGACCGTGTAGCGGGCGCCCACCGGCTGCGCGCTTTTCAGGCGCAATCCCAGCTTGGCCATCGATGCCAGCGCCCGGTGGTGGTTCGGGAAGTGTTCAAGCGTGTAGCTGATGTCCGCGCCCAGGCTGCCCGTCATGCCTTGCGTGAGCGTTTCCACGGCGCGTGAAAAATGGAATTTCTCGACCACGGAGAGACCGTCGCGGTCTTCCGCGCTCGTATAGTCACCGCCCGGCGTGCGCTTGACGTAGGGCGGACACTCGGCGGCAGTGGCGCTGGCGCAGCAGGCGGCGAGGGCGCAGGCTAACAAGCAATGCTTCATGTCGGACTCCTGTGGCTGACCTGGTCGAGCAAATCGGCCAGGGCGTTGCTGCGGGCTTGCCGCGATTGCAGGGCGATGGCCGTGGGGCTGGCCAGCGGGGCGCGGCCCTGGCGCGCCAGTTCAAGGAAGCGCAGCAGCGCGCGTGCGCAGTCGCCGCTGGAAGCCAGCTGGCCGATGGTGTCGATGCCGCAGTGGCGCAGCTTGGCCGCGCTGTCGCCGGCCAGGTCGGTCAGCGCGAGGATGGGCCGGCGGCAGCGCAGATATTCATACAGCTTGGCGGGAATCTGTTCGTTGCAGTTGGCCGCCTGCAGCAGAAGCAAGCCGTCGGCGGCCAGCATTTCCTGCAGCGCCGCGCCGTGCGGCTGCAAGGGTTCCAGGCTCACCAGATCCAGGATGCCGTATTTCGCCAGCAGGCCCGCCAGCCACGCATCGTGGCCCGTGGCGCGCAGCACCAGCTGGAAGTTGCGGGCGTGTAGCACGCCGTCGCGGCGCAGGCGGGCCAGGGCTTCGAACAGCGGCTGCGGATCGCGCTCGGAAGGGTAGATCACGCCGCTGTGCAGCAGAAGAAAGCGGCTGCGGTGGCCGCGCGGCCCGGCCAGCGGCGCGGCGTCCTCGTCATCGTCGTGGCCATTTTCGATCAGGCAGAAGCGCTCGCGCCCCACTTGCGCAAGGCGCCGCTGGTGTGCCGCGATGGCGCCCGGCGCCGTGCAGACGATGGCCGCGCTGCGCGCCGCGATGCGCTGTTCGATCCACGCATGCATGCGGTGCAGGCGCGGCTCGGGCGGATACGGCGCCAGCGGGTCGCTGTCGTCGAGCATGGGGTCGCGCTGGTCGGCGATCCATGGCAGGCCGCTGAGTTTTTGCAAGGTCATCGCGATCAGGTGCGCCGTGGCGATCGGGTACGTCGACCAGATGGCGTCGGGGCGATACTCGCGAATCATGCGCAGACCGGCCGGCACGGCGCTCAGCCACCAGGAACTCCAGCGGTCGGGCAGCGCCAGGCAGCGCGGATAGCGCCCGGCGATGGACAAATGGCGCGCCGCGTCGAGCGCCAGCGTGCGCCGCACGGTCGCTTGCGCGCCGATCTGCGCCAGTTGCGTATTGCCCCGCTGCGCATACGCGAGCGGCGACGGGCTGAGCACGAGCGGCTGCCAGCCGCAGTCGGGCAGATGGCGGGCAAAGCCCAGGGTGCGCAGGATGCCGCTGCCGCCGGCAAACGGCGGAAAATGGTAGGCGACCATCAGCACCCGTTTTGGTCGGGCCGCGTCCGGTCGGGCCGCGTTCGGCGAGGTCATTATCATGACCGCAGCCACCGTGTGCACAGCTGTTCGACTTCGCCGCGCCAGGCGGCGCTGGCGAACGTGTGGTTGGCGCCAGCGACCTGCGCCTGCGTCCATTGCGCGCGGGCGGCCACGGCGCGCCAGGCTGTGTCGCCATCAAGCAGGGCTTGCCACTCGCGCGCACCGAGGTCGTCGCCGCTGAGGATCAGCAAGACCTTGCCCTGGAATTGCGCCAGCGCCCGCAGCAGGGCCGGCGCGGGCGCATCGTCTTCCCGCGTTGGCGGTTCTTGCGTGGCGGCCGCCACCTGCCGCAGCGACGCCAGACTGGCGCCCAGCTGCATTCCGCCGCTGGCCAGCTTGCGCCAGAAACGGCCTTGCAGCAGGCGTGGCAAATAATAGTGGCGCAGGGTGGCGCGCGCCAGGCCGGCGCTGCTGCGCACCCAGGGGTTGAGCAGGATCAGGGCCTTGACGCGCGCGTCGCGTGGCGCATGGCAGGCCGCAGCCGTGGCGCCGTCGCACAAGCCCCACAGCGCCACTTCGCGCAAGGCCGGGACGGCGTCGAAAAATTGCGCCAGCGCCCCGGCGATGTCGGGACCGGCGGCGCGGTAATCGCGCGCGCTGCCCTCGCTGTCGCCCATGCCGCGCAAGTCGAAACGCAGCACGGGCCAGCCCTGCGCGGCCAGGGCGCGGGCCAGCAAGACGAACTGGCGGTGGCTGCCGATCCGGTACTGCGGCCCGCCCGTGACGATCAATACGCCGCGCGCGCCCGCTGCGTCGGGCAGGCTGAGGATGCCGATCATGCGCGCCTGCGCCTCGCCGTCGTCAGCGGCGCTGCGAAAGCGCAGGGCCAGTTCGCGCACGGCGTGCGCCGCGAGGTGCTGCTGGCTGCTGTCGCGCTTCATGGCGGCGTCCTTTCCTCGTCGAGCCAGTCGCGGCACAGCGCACGCGTCGCGTCCAGCAGTTGCGGACATGCGAGCAGCTCGCCGCTGTGCCAGAACGGGCCATCGCCGAAGCTGGCCACGTGGACGGCGGCGCCCTGGTCCCGCCAGTGCCGCGCCAGCGGCGGCAAGGGCGCGGCTGCCTGCTCCGGCCCCTGGTAATCGAGCCAATAGACAGGAACGGCAGGCTGCAGCGCAGACGCGCTGACGTCATCGATGGCGTGCGCCAGCGCGGGCGCCAGCAGGTAGCCGGCCACTTCCACAGCTTCACTTTCCGCCAGTGCGGCGCGCGCATGGCCGGGCGCTTCCTGCCCGCCGCCGGCCAGCATGCCGGCCGCCAGGCGCAGGCGCAGGAAGCGGTCTATGACACGCCGTCCATCGAGTTCCGGTTGCCACAGCAGCAAACGGGCCAGGGGCAGCGGCGGATTGCTGGCGAAATCGAGGGCCAGCAGGGCGCCCAGGCGCAAGCCCCACACGGTCAAGGGGCCGTTGATCCGCTGCGCCAGCCACGCGCAAGCCAGGTGCAGGTCGTTGTGCCAGATGTCCCAGCGCGCTTCGCCAAAGTCGCCGCTGCTGTCGCCGCAGCCGAACAGGTCGATCTGCAGCACGCTGTAGCCGGCCGCGGCAAAAGCGCGCGCCTGCGCGGCGGCCACGTGGCGGCTTTTATTCAGTTCTTCCGCGAACGGATGCACGTAGAGGATGCCGCCGCGCGCGGTCTGGCCTGGCGGCGGCAGGTGCAGCAGGCAGTAGCGCTGGCCGCCGCTGGCAGGCAGGAAGAAGGGCAGCAGCGGCAGCGCGTCGATGGCGGCGCGGTTCATGGTCGCAGCTTTGCAAACACGAAATCGTGCAGGGTGCCAACGGTGGCAAAGTGGCGCGCGTGGATGTCGTCGTCGGCGACGATGATGCCGAAATGGTCTTCCAGTGCGGCGATCACGCCGATCACGGCCATCGAATCGAGTTCCGGCACGCTGCCCAAGAGCGGCGTGTGGGCTTCCAGCACGCGCCCGTTCAAGCCCAGGGTGGTGTCGAGGATGTGCTTTACTGCTTCAAGATGCGGCATGTCAGCTCCAGGGAAGGGTAGTGCGGCAGGGATGACGTATCGAAGGCCAGGCAGGGGATGTCGCCGGGGCGGCGCGACAGGTGCAGATACGGCGGCAGGCTGGCGGCCATCCATTGCCAGCGCCCGCAGCGGATAAAGGTGGCCGTGCCCAGCGCGTGCGTGCCCAGGCGCGCGTGGGCGCCCAGCGAGGCACGGTTGAAACGCGAGATGCGGCTGCACGACCAGCGCACGCCCTGCGCGTACAGCACGGCGTTGGCTTCTTCCCACAGGCGCGCGAAGACGAGGCCGCCGCGCTGTTCGGGATGCACCCACACGTCGAGGTCCCACGACGACTGCTGCGACGCCAGCGCATAGCGGGCGCGCACCTCGTCTTCCTGGCAGCCGTGGCGCAGCAGCCAGATCCAGCCGGCCATGCCAGCTTCTTGCGAATGGCGCGCCACCAGGCATTGCGCGCCCTGGCGGTAGCGTTCGCGCAGCGCGCCGGGCCGGCGCTCGGGGCCGGGCGGCAAGTCCGCTTCCGCCATGCAGGGCGTGACGGTGATCGACTTGCCGCGCCCGCGGCACAGCGAACCGGGCGCCACGGCCTGTGCCACGAACTGGTAGCGGTACAGCGCGCAACGCCGGCCGGCCACCGTTGCCAGCAGCCGCGCCACGGCCAGCCAGGCGCTGTCGCGCCAACCCAGCTGGGCGACGCTGGCGGCCAGCCGTTGCAGCAAGGGAAATTGTAGGGACAGGGCCATGGTAGTAACGGATGGGGCGGCTATGCAGCCAACGCTGTCCATTAGAGCGCAGCGGCCTGTGGCCGATGTTGCGCGGCCTCAAGCATTGCGCCAGATAGGCCAGCGTCCGTCGGGAGAGGTGCTTGCTTGATAAAAATCAACACTGCCGCGCCCGTTTGTCCCAATCATAGGGGAATGCATGGCAATCATGGCAACCCTGGGGCGACACGATGGCGACACTGATACACGATCTGATCTTCGAAACGGCGCAGCGCGCCCCCCACGCGCCGGCCCTGTCGTGGCAGGGCGAGGAGCTGAGCTATGGCGCGCTGGCGCAGTCCGTGCGCGAGGCGGCCGCGACCCTGCTGACCCTGGGCTTGCAAGGTGGCGCGCGCGTGGCCGTGTACCTGGAGAAACGCCCGGAAAACGTCAGCGCCATGTTTGGCGCGGCGGCTGCCGGCGGCGTATTCGTGCCCGTCAATCCGCTGCTCAAGCCGGACCAGGTGGCGTATATCCTGGCCGACTGCAACGTGGCCATCCTCGTCACCTCGCGCGAACGCCTGGCGCAGCTGGGCCCGGCGCTGGCCGCCTGCCCGGACTTGCGGACGGTGCTGCTGACGGGCGAAGGGGAGGCGGAGTCCAGCCTGGGCAAGCTGCGCCTGCTGCCGTGGAGCACTGCGCCCGCCGCTGGCGTGCCGCAGCCGCACGCGGCGATCGACATGGACATGGTCGCCATTTTATATACCTCGGGCAGCACGGGGCGACCGAAAGGCGTGGTGCTGTCGCACCGCAACATGCTGGCGGGCGCGCTCAGCGTGTCGGGTTATCTGCGCAACACGCCGCAGGACCGCATCCTGTGCGTCCTGCCGCTCAGTTTTGATTACGGCCTGAGCCAGCTGACGACGGCGTTTGCCAGCGGCGCCTGCGCCGTGCTGATGAATTATCTGCTGCTGCGCGATATCGTCGAAACCGTCGAGCAGGAAGCCATTACGGGCCTGGCCGCCGTGCCGCCGCTGTGGGTGCAGCTGTCGCAGCTGAGCTGGCCCTTGTCCACGCCCTTGCGCTACATCACCAATTCGGGCGGCGTGATGCAGCGTTCCACGCTTGACAAGCTGCGCCAGTCGTTGCCGCGCACGCAGGTCTACCTGATGTATGGCTTGACGGAAGCGTTCCGCTCGACCTATCTGGCGCCGGAACAGCTGGAGCGGCGCCCCGATTCCATCGGGCAAGCGATTCCCAACGCGGAAGTGCTGGTGCTGCGTCCCGACGGCAGCGCGTGCGACGCCGATGAGCCGGGCGAGCTCGTGCATCGCGGCGCGCTGGTGGCGCTCGGCTACTGGAACGATGCGGTGCGCACGGCCGAACGCTTCAAACCGTTGCCGCCGCAGGCAAGCGGCCTGGTGCTGCCGGAACTGGCCGTCTGGTCGGGCGACACGGTGCGCCGCGATGCGGATGGCTATCTGTATTTCGTCGGGCGCAGCGACGACATGATCAAGACGTCGGGCTACCGGGTCAGCCCGGCCGAGATCGAGGAGATCGTGTATGCGAGCGGGCTGGTGGGCGATGCCGCCGCGCTGGGTCTGCCCCATGCCGTGCTGGGCCAGGCCATCGCCTTGCTCGTCACGCCCGCGCCCGGTGTGGAATTGCAGCGCGACAGCGTGCTGGCCGCCTGCCGCGCCCGCCTGCCCAGTTATATGGTGCCGCTGTGGGTGGAAATCCGCGACGGCGTGCTGCCGCGTAATCCGAACGGCAAGATCGACCGCCCCTTGTTGGCCCGGGAACTGGCGCGCGCGTATGCGGTCCAAACAGGAGACGCGGCATGAAGGACTTGATCCGCTCGAACAGTACGGAATTGCCCTTGCATTCGGCCCTGGGCCGGCAGTTTGCCATGGACGGCGACATGCTGCAGGTCGGCGGTATTTCTTTGCGCCGGCTGGCCCAGAGGGTGGGCGGCACGCCGTTCTATGCCTATGACCGCGCGTACATCACGCGCCGGGTGGCGGAATTGCGCGCCGCCTTGCCCGCTGGCGTGCATGTCCATTACGCGATGAAGGCCAACCCCATGCCGGCTGTGGTGCAATGGCTGGCGGGCCTGGTCGATGGTATCGACGTGGCGTCGGGCGGCGAACTGGCCACGGCGCTCGATACGCCGATGGCGCCGGAGCGCATCAGTTTTGCGGGGCCGGGCAAGAGCGATGGCGAACTGGCGCGGGCCGTGGCCACTGGCGTGCTGATCAACGTGGAGTCGGGCGCCCAGCTGGAAAGGGTGGCGCTGGCCAGCGAACGTCTGGGTATGACGGCCAGGGTGGCCGTACGCGTGAATCCTGATTTCGCCTTGCGCCGCACGGGCATGCGCATGGGCGGCGGCGCGCAGCCGTTTGGCGTCGATGCGGCCCTCGTGCCGGCGCTGCTGGGCCGCATTGGCCAGCTGGGGCTGGATTTTCACGGTTTTCACCTGTATGCGGGCTCGCAAAGCCTGTCAGCGGTGGCCCTGGCCGAAGCGCAGGCCCTGAGCGTGCAACTGGCCCTGCAACTGGCCGACAGCGCGCCGTCGCCCTTGCGCACCCTGAATATCGGCGGCGGCTTCGGCGTGCCGTATTTTCCCGGCGACCAGGCGCTGGACCTGGCGCCCGTGGCCGACGGCTTGCAGCGGCAACTCGCTATCCTGGATCAGGCGGCGCCCGGCGCGCGCCTGAACCTGGAGCTGGGCCGCTATCTGGTGGCCGAGTCGGGCGTGTATGTGTGCAAGGTAATCGAGCGCAAGGTGTCGCATGGACAAGTATTTCTCGTCACGGATGGCGGCTTGCACCATCATCTGGCGGCCTCGGGCAATTTCGGCCAGCTGATCCGCAAGAATTACCCGGTCGCCATCGGCAACCGGCTGCACGGCGGGCCGCGTGAAGTAGCGTCCGTCGTGGGGCCGTTGTGCACGCCGCTGGACTTGCTGGCCGACCAGATGGAGATGGCGCGCGCTGAAGAGGGCGATCTGGTGGTCGTGTTCCAGTCGGGCGCGTATGGCTTGACGGCCAGTCCGACGGCCTTTCTTGGCCATCCGCTGCCGGCCGAGGTGCTCGTATGAGCGGCCTGTGCGGTTGGCTGGCGGCGCCTGGCGGCGTGGGTACCGCCGGCACGGCATCCGATGGCGCAGCGTCGAGCGCGCTGGCAAGCATGGCCGCGCCCCTGTCGCGTTTCGATAGCGCCCCCCTGATTGCCAGCGTGAGCGAAGTGGGCGGCGTGGCCGTGGCCGCCATCGACGGCAGCCGCCATCTGTATCAGCAGGATGGCTTGCAAGTGGCCATCTGGGGCCGGCCCATGCTTGACGGCTCGGCCGACGACGTGGCATGCCGCCTAGCGTCCCTGTGGCTGAGCCGGGGCGTGGCGGCCTGCGCCAGCCTGTCCGGGCCTTTCTCGCTGGCCATCCTCGACGCCTTTTCCGGCTCGGCCCTGCTGGCCGTGGACCGCGCCGGCATGCATCCGCTCAGCTATGTGAGCAATGCGCAAGGCCTGTTCTTTGCCTCCTCGCATGACGCCTTGCTGGCCTATCCGACCGTACGGGGCGCGCTCGATCCGCAGGCGCTGTATCACTACTTGTTCTTCCATATGGTGCCTGGCCCGGCCACGGCTTACCTGGGCCAGCAGCGCTTGCTGCCCGGCGAATACCTGCATGTGCGCGGCGGCAAGCAATGCAAGGGCCGCTACTGGCAACTGGCCTTCCAGGAGCCGGGCGCGGCGCGCACGCGGGCCAGCTTTGCCAGCAACAAGCAGGAATTCCTGCGCCTGCTGCGCCAGGCCGTGGAAAGCAGCCTGGGTGCGGATGGGGCGGACACGGGCGCGTTTCTCAGCGGCGGCACAGACAGTTCCACCGTGGCCGCCATCATGGGGCAAGTGACGGGCCGGCCCGCGCGCACGTATTCCATCGGTTTTGACGCGCCCGGCTATGACGAAATGGCCTATGCGCGCCTGGCCGCCAGCCACGCGGGCAGTATCCACCATGAGCGCTACGTGACGCCAGCCGACGTGCTGGCCGCCATTCCCGCCATGGCGGCCATCTTCGACCAGCCTTTCGGCAACGCCTCGGCCATTCCCGCCTTTTATTGCGCACAGATGGCGCGCGAGGATGGCGTAACCCGCTTGCTCGGTGGCGATGGCGGCGATGAACTGTTTGGCGGCAATGAACGCTATGCGCACCAGGCCTTGCTGTCGCAATACGAGCGCTTGCCCGCCATGCTGCGCCAGGCCATTATCGAACCGCTGCTGTTCCGCGAACGCACGGGCAAGTCGTGGCGGCTGGGCGACAAGGCGCGCCGTTATATCGAGCTGGCGAGCCTGCCGCTGCCGGCCCGGCTTGACAGCTACAACCTGCTGCTGCGCCATGGCCACCGCACGGTGCTGGAAGCGGGTTTCATCGACACCATCGACCCGGGCATGGCGCCCGGTTGCGTGAATGGCGCGTATTGGGAGCGCCAAGGCCAGGGCTTGAGCCAGATCAATGAACTGCTGGCGCTCGACATGCGTTTTACTTTGGCCGACAACGACCTGTTCAAGGTGCGCAAGGCCTGCGAGCTGGCCGGCGTGGAAGCGGCGTTTCCCTTCCTGCACGATGCGATGGTCGCATTTGCCGCCCGCCTGGCGCCACGCGACAAGCTCGACGGCATGCGGCTGCGGCCCTTCTTCAAGCGGGCGCTGGCGGAAATCTTGCCGCCGGCCATCGTGCGCAAGAAAAAGCACGGCTTCGGCTTGCCCTTTGGCCTGTGGCTGCACAGCCATCCGCCGCTGCGCGAGTTTGCGTTTGACAACCTGATGCAGCTGCGCGGGCGCGGCATCGTGCGGCCCGCCTTCATCGACGATCTGCAAGGGCGCTTGCTGGCGGAACATCCGGCCTATCACGGCACCATGGTCTGGCTGCTGCTGATGCTGGAACAGTGGCTCAGCCAGCATCCGGGCGCGCTGGGGGCGCTTGCCGGCGGTTTTGCCGCATGCGCCACAGAAACGCCAGGCGTCCTCGATCCCACGGCGTAAAGCGGGGCAGCTGCAACAGGTCGAGCCCCGCGCCGGGGCGCGCCACGCCCCAGTCCGTGGCCACGGCCGCCTTGAAACCGAGGCTTTTGACCATCGCCACGTGCGGCGCGCCATAGTCGCGCCCGGCCTTGCCGTTCGGATATGCAAACAGAGTGACGGGCGCCTGGATCAGACTTTCCAGCTGGCGCTTGCCGTCGGCGATGTTTTGCCGCGCGGCGTGGTCCGGCAAGGTGGACAAAATCGGGTGGCTGTCCGTGTGCGCACCCACCTCCATGCCGGCCGCATGCAACTGGCGCAGCTGCGCCGTGCTCAGCATGGCGGGCGGACCTGACAGGACGCCCGCCTGGCGGCGTATCCGCATGGCCAGCTGCTGGCGCCTGGCGAACGGCAGGTATTTGAGCTGCCCCAGCAGGGTGGCGATGGCAGCTTGCCGCTGCGCCAGGCTGGCGACGGGGAACGTCCCCAGCTCGTGTTGGCGCAAGTCCAGCACGGGCCCGGCCGCCTGGCGCACGGCGTCGATCACCGTGTCGTTCCACATCTGCCCGCCGTCCAGGTAGCCCGTGGCGATGAAAAACGTGGCGTGCATGCCATGGCGCTGCAGCAGCGGCAAGGCGACTTGCGCATTGTCCGCATAGCCGTCGTCGAAGGTGATGCAGGCGGCGCGCTGCGGCAGGTTGCCGTTCTGCAAGCGCTGCACGGCATCGCACAGCGATAGCGGCGTATAGAAACATTTCAACAAGCGCAGCTGGCGTTCGAACAGCACGGCGTCCACTTCGCCGGGAAACAGCGGGTCGGGCCGCGCCAGCACGCGGTGGTAGATCAGGATGGACAAGGTGGCTGTCATGGCTGCTCCACGATGGCGGCCCGGGGCCTGGCCTGGCGGGAAGTAGAGGTGAGGGTGGGCACCTGCCGCTCGATGATGATGCGCGTGGCGATCAGGGCGGCCATCAGGTAATACGGCATGTCGAAATACAGCAGGCTGAGGAAGGCGCCACCCACGGCAAAGCCGATCAGGCTGGCCTGGCTCATGGTGGCCAGGCCGTGCGCCCAGCGCAGTTCGGGCTTGCCCCGCGTGCGGCGGATGATGGCGGCGGCCGTGCGCCAGGTGGCGATGCCCAGCGCCAGGTAAATCAGCAAGCCGACAAAGCCGTGTTCGCCCAGCGCCTGGAAATAGATGCTGTGCGCCGCATGCACGTCCATGGGGTTGGGCGCATAGCGGGCAAAGATGGCGGCGTCGGACACGTCGAAGCCGCCGCCGGGAAAACGGTCGCGCGCCAGGTTCCAGGCCATGCGCCAGGCATTCAGGCGGCCCATGGCGGAGACATCGTCCTGATACGTGTTGATGGTGTCCATGCGTTCGGCCCAGCGCTCGGGCATGAAGGCCAGCAGCAGCGGCGCGACGGCGCCGAGCAGCGCGCCCAGCACCATCTTGCGGTCGCTTTTCAGCCACATGAAGAGGCCCATGGCGGCAATGGCCAGCAGCCCGCCGCGCGAATACGAGCCCAGCGCCGCCAGGGCCGACAACAGCATCGCTGCGGACAAGCCATGGCGCACCCAGCGTTTGTCCGTGTTTTGCTGCAGATAATACATGAGGGGGATGGTGATGATCAGGGCCAGGGCCAACGCATTGTTATCCCCGATAAACGTTTCTTCCGGCCCCCAGACCCGGTCCGTGCCGCCGCTGCGGATGGTGAAGATGCCGCCTTTCACGCCGTAATAGCCGATCGATCCCACCAGCACCCAGACCAGGCGCACGATGTCGCGCCGCGTGCGTATCACCATCATGATGACAAAGCTCATCAGCATGATCTTCATCACCTTGTTCCACTGCACCCATGACGATTCCGGAATCAGGGCGAACGGGGCCGTGACATTCATCCACATGACGAACAACAGCAGCAGCACGCTGACGGGCGTGAGCGGCAGGTTTTTCGGCTCGCGCGTCATGACGAGGCTGATCAGGGTGGCGATGGCGATGATGAAGGCGAACGGCATGTGGGTGGCAAAGCCCCAGCCCTGCGTGTGCGGGTTCATCACGCTGACCCAAACCCACATCAGGCCGCCGGTGGCCGGTGTCTTCAGGATGAAGGGCAGGGAGCCCAGGATGATGATGGTAATCAGTATGTCGCGCATGAAGGGAGACGCTCCTGGTTGTGCCCGGGTTGGCAAGGTCTTGATGCCTGTCAACGGGCAGGCGGGCAGGCTCAGTACACTGGATCAACACTGCTTGAGTACATAGTTTTGTCATGGTAAGACCAAGGAGGCATGTCCTTGTTGACCGTTCTCATGGCGACCTACAATGGCGCCGGCACCTTGCCACAGGTATTGCGCGCCTACATGGGGTTGCGAGCCCCCGTGGGCGGCTGGCGCCTGATCATCGCCGACAATGGCAGCACGGATGACACGGCCCAGGTGATCGCCGCCTTTCGCGGCCGCTTGCCCTTGCGTTCCGTCTACGTGGCGCGGCGCGGCCGCAGTCCCGCCCTGAACGGGGCCGTCGAACATGCCTTGCGTTCAAGCGGCGATGGCGGCGAGCTGTTCGTGTTTGGCGACGACGATGCCATGCCCGCATCGGACTGGCTGTACCGCTTGCAGGACAGCGCGCGCGATCACCCCGGCTACGCCCTGTTCGGCGGCGCCATCGTGCCCGCCTGGCGTGAGCAACCGCAAGACTGGCTGCTGCGCCTGACTCCCGTTGGCTTGACGTGGGGCATCACCAGCCCCGACTTGCGCGACGCGCCCATCTATCCGGGCCTGGTCTGGGGCGCCAACATGGCGATACGCCGCCGCATCTTCGAGGCGGGCGCCCGCTATGACGAAAGCATCGGCCCGCAGGGGGCCAACTACGCCATGGGCAGCGAAACCCGGCTCAACCTGGAGATGCATGCGGCCGGCAATCCTTCCTGGTTCTGTCCGCAAGCGAGAGTGGCGCACATCATCCGCGCCCCGCAAGTGCAGCGCGCCTGGATACTGCGCCGCGCCATGCTGTTTGGCCGGGGCCAATGCCGTCTGGCGACATTTGCACCAAGCGTGGAGTTGCTCGGCGTACCGCGCTGGATGCTGGCCAGATACGTGCGCGACTCCCTCGGCGCCGTGCGGGCCTGGCTGCGGCGCGACCACGCCGACCTGTTCCTGCACCAGTGGGAACGAGCCTGGCTGCGCGGTTTCTTCCATGAAGCGTGGCGCGGACGGCGCAAACGCTTGCCGCGCATCGTCATCAGCAGTTATTCGGGTGAACTGGGCGGCATGGAGCTGCGCATGGCGCAAGAGGCGAAAGTGCTGGGCGCGAGCGGCTATGACAGCGTGCTTGCCCTGCGGCGCTTTCCCGGTTTTACTGCCTGGGTGCAAGGTTTGCGCGCGCAGCATCTGCAAGTGCGCGTGTACGAGCCGCCCTTGTTTCTCGAACACTGGGCCTGGCGGCGCTGGAACTGGCTGCGCGCCAGGGTCACGGGCGCGTGGCGGCTGCGGCGGCTGCGGCCCGACCTCGTCCATGTGGCGTTTTGCTGGACCAGCTATGGCGCTTCCATCCTGTGGCTGGCGCGGCAATGCCGGTTGCCGGCCGTGATCAGCGTGCACAACGCGTTTCCTCTGGAAGCGTTCAGCGACTGGCAGCGGCCCCGGCTGCAGGAAGCGTTTCGCACCGTCAAAGGCGTGTATGCCGTGTCGCCGTCGGCCATGCGGCATTTCCTCGCGCTGTATCGCGGCATGCTGAACCCGGAAACGCGGCTGGCCGTCATTCCCAATGGTGTCGACACGGATACTTTTATCGTCTCTCCAGAACGGCGGATACTGGCGCGCAAGCAACTCGGGCTGCCGCCGGACGCGCTCGTGCTCGGCTGCGTGGCCCGGCTCTCCGCGCAAAAGCGCCCGCAGGCGCTGCTGGCCCTGTTCGCCAGGCTGGCCGCGCAATTTCCCAATCTATATTTAGTGCTGGTGGGCACGGGGCCGCTGGAAGCCATGCTGCGGCTGCAGGCGCAGCAATCGGGCTTGCAGGATCGGGTCGTGTTTGCCGGCTTCCAGCCGCGCGTCGAGCAGCTGATGCCGGCCTTCGACCTGCATGTGCTGCTGAGTAAAAACGAAGGCTTCGGCATCGCCACCATCGAGGCCATGGCCTGCGGCGTGCCCGCCGTGGGGACGGACGTGCCTGGCACCCACGATATCCTGCACGATAGCGCAGGCGGGCTGCTGCTGCCGCTCGACGACGAGAACGCCGCCTGCGCGGCCGTGGCGCAGCTATTGCTGGATGCGCCCCGGCGCGCCCGCATGGGACGGCTGGCGCGCGAGGAAACCGTGCAGCGTTATTCGATGCCGCGCCTGGAACGCCAGCTGCGCGCGTTTTACGCCGGCCTCGTGTAGGCGCGGGCGGCCCGCATGAGCGCCACCCGCCATTCGTTTTTCTTTTCGTTCGCCGAGAAATACACGGTACTGCTGCTGGGCATCGTCGCCACCATGGTGCTGTCGCGTTTGCTGACGCCGGCCGAAGTGGGCGTGTATTCGCTGGGCGCCGTGCTGGTGGCGCTGGCGCAAGTGGTGCGCGACTTTGGCGTGGGGCAATACCTGATCCAGGAAAAACAGCTCGATACGGTGAAATTGCGCGCCGCGCTGGCCACCAGCCTGCTTGTCGCCTGGCTGCTGGCGGGCCTGGTGCTGCTGGCCAGCGCGCCGCTCGCGCATTTCTATGGCGAACCCCGGGTGACCCTCGTGCTGCGCTTGCTGGCAATCAATTTCCTGCTGATACCTTTCAGCGCATTAACGTTACCGATGCTGCGCCGGCAACTGCGCTTTCGCGCCATCTATGCCATCAACGCGGCCAATAGCGTCGTCAACCTGCTGGTGGCCGTGCTGCTGGCGCTGCAGGGCTACAGCTACATGAGCATGGTGTGGGCGGCGCTGGCCGGTTCCTGCGCCTCGCTGCTGGTGAGCCTGCTGGTGCGGCCTGCAGAGCTGCCGTGGCTGCCGGGACGGCGCGGCATGGGCGATATCGCCCGCTTTGGCGCGTATGCGACGGGGGGCGGCCTCGTTGACGAGGCGGGCGTGGCGGCGCCGGACCTCATCATCGGCAAGCTGATCGGCATTGAAAGCCTGGCCCTGTTCGGCAAGGCGCAAAGCGTGCTGAATATCTTTAACCAGGCCATCACCAGCGCGATTTCTCCCGTCGTGTTTCCCCTGTTCGCGGCTCGCGCGCGCGAAAGTGGAGGACAAGCGGGGCAGGGCGGGGCGGAACTCGTGTATTTGCGCACGATCAGCTACATGACGGCGCTGGCTTGGCCGTTTTTTCTCTTTCTCTCCTGCATGGCTTTGCCCTTGGTCAAGGTGTTGTATGGCACGCAATGGCTAGGCTGTGTGTCCTTGATACGCATCATGTGCCTGTCCTCGGCCGTCTATAGCATGTTCAGCATGGCTCGCTACCTGTTCGTGGCGACGGGCCAGCTGCATGCGCAGGTGCGGCTCGATGCCTGCGCTGGCGTCATCAAAGTGGCGCTGCTGCTGGCCGCGGCGCCGTTCGGCCTCGTGGCCGTGGCCTGGGCCGTGGTGCTCAGCAACGTACTGCGCAGCTGGCTGAACTACCGCTGCCTGCGGCGCTTGAGCGCGCTGGACTGGTGCATCCTGGCGCGGGCACTGCGCAAGAGTTTGCTGCTCTGCGGTGTCAGCGCCGTCGCGCCCGTCGCTTCGCTGCTGTGGCTGCCAACGGACACCCCGGCGCTGCTGACGCTGATGGGCACGGCGCTGGCCACCTTGCTGTGCTGGCTGGCCGGTCTGTTCCTGTTGAAGCATGAGCTCGCTGGAGAATTTCTGTTGTTGCAACGCAAGCTGGCTGGCCGGTGGCTGGCAGTCAAATGCACGAAAGGATGACCATGCGTGTCGGTATCTTGTCCTACCCGATGCTGTTCCAGCGCGACGGCGGCTTGCAGATCCAGGTACGCGAAACCATTGCCGCGCTGAACCGGCTGCCCCAGCAGCCGGCGCGTCCGCTGGAGGTGGAACTGGTCGACGCCAACCATCAGCGGCTGGCCGATTTCGACGTGCTGCACGTGTTTTCGGCGAGCAATGGCACTTACCGCATCATGGAAATGGCCAGCGAGCAAGGCGTGCCCGTCGTGCTCTCGCCGCTGCTGTCGCCGGGCTGGGGCCGCTCCAGCGCCTGGCGCGCGCGGCTGGCCGACCGGCTGGCGGGGCGCCTGACGGAATGGATGGTGCAAACGAGCTATGCGCAAACGCGGCGCGCCTTGCAGCTGGCCGACGTGGTGATCGCCCTGGGCGAGGCCGAGCGCGACGCCATCGTGCAAGGGTTCGGCATGCGGGCCGACGCCATCCGCGTCTTGCCAAATGGCATCAACCCGCATTTCTTTACGGCCAATGGCGACCTGTTCCTGCGCGAAACGGGCATCGCCGGGCTCTTCGTGCTGATGGTGGGCAGTATTTCGCCGTATAAAAACCAGCTGGGACTGGCCCAGGCGTTGACGGGCGCCGGCTTGCCCCTGGTGCTGATCGGCGCCGCGCCGCGCGAACAGCAGGCGTATCTGCAGCTGCTGCTGGACTTGCCGCACGTCAGCTGGCTGGGCGCGCTCGACCATGCCGACCCGTTGCTGGCCAGCGCCTACCATGCGGCGGCCGTGGCGGCCTTGCCCAGCCAGGGCGAGGTGTTTCCCTTGAGCGTGCTCGAAGCGCTGGCGGCCGGCACGCCCGTCGTCATGACGGCGCAAAGCGCGCTGGACTTGCCCGATTCCGCGTTTGCGCTGCGCAAGGTGCGCTGGGACGATGGCGCCGCGCAGCGCCAGGCCATCCTCGAACTGCTGGCGCTGCCGCCCGAGCGCTCGCGCGTGCAAGCCCTGGTGGAACGTTTTACGTGGGAACGGGTGGCGGCCCAGATTGCCGAGTGTTACTGCCAGACGCAGTCGCAGCCTGCCAGGAGGCAACATGCTGTTTAACTCCTTCGCCTTCCTGTTCGGCTATCTGCCCATCGTACTGGCAGGCTATTTTCTGCTGGACCGCCTGAACCCCGCAAGCGGGGGCCTGGCACTCGGCTGGCGCCCGTTGGCACCAGCCGCCTGGCTGGCGCTCGCGTCTTTGTTTTTCTATGCCTGGTGGGACGTGCGCTACCTGCCGCTGCTGCTGGCGTCGATCTGCGTCAATTATGGCGCCGGGCGGCTGATTGGCGCGCGCGCGGGAGCGGCCCGCAAGCGGGCGCTGGTCGTGGCGCTGGTGCTGAACTTGGGGCTGCTCGCCTACTACAAATATGCGAATTTCTTCATCGACAGCGTCAATGCCGTCGCCGTGACCGCTGGTGCTGGCGCTGCCAGCCTGCCATGGCACGGCCTCGACATCATCCTGCCGATCGGCATCTCGTTTTTTACCTTCACGCAGATCGCCTTCCTCGTCGATTGCTACCGGGGCGAGGTGCGTGAATACCGTTTCATCCATTACGTGCTGTTCGTCAGCTATTTCCCCCACCTGATCGCCGGCCCCGTGCTGCATCACCGCGACATGATGCCGCAGTTCGCCGACCCCGCCAATACCCACCCGCGCGCCGCCAATTTCGCCATCGGCCTGTCGATTTTCACGATAGGCCTGGCAAAAAAAGTGCTGATCGCCGACAACCTGTCGCCGCTGGCCATCCCCATCTTCGCGGCCGGCGCCGAGCCGACCCTGATCGAAGCGTGGATCGGCGTGCTGGCCTACACGTTCCAGCTGTACTTCGACTTTTCCGGCTATTCCGACATGGCCATCGGCCTGTCGCGCCTGTTCGGCGTGAAATTGCCGCTGAACTTCAACTCGCCCTACAAGGCGGCCAATATCGCCGACTTCTGGCGCCGCTGGCACATGACCTTGTCGCGTTTCCTGCGCGACTATTTATATATCCCGCTGGGTGGCAGCCGGCGCGGCGAGGCCATGCGCTACCGCAACCTGCTGCTGACCATGCTGCTGGGCGGCCTGTGGCATGGGGCCGGCTGGACGTTTGTCATCTGGGGCGGCTTGCACGGCCTGTACCTGGTGCTGCAGCAGGCGTGGCAGCGGGTGTTTGGCGCGGCGCCGGGGTACTGCTGGCTGCGCTGGTGGCCAACCGTGTTGACTTTTCTTGCCGTCATGCTGGCCTGGGTCTTCTTCCGCGCGCCCGACGTGGCCACGGCCTGGGATATCGCGGGCGCGCTGGTGGGCGCGAACGGCGTAAGCCTGCCGCGCGGCCTGGCCAGCCAGGCATCCAGCCTGGCGCAGTGGGGCATGCATCCCGCGTTCGACGGCATCCGCTGGATCGAACTGGCAGGGCCCGGCTTGCCCGTGCTGCTGGCGGCGATGCTGCTGGCGTTCAAGGCGCCCAATACGCAAGAAATATTCTTTCTTTACGAGCCTGCGATTGAACGAATCTTTCAGCCCGCAGGGCGCTGGGTTTTCAGCTGGCGACCCACCTCGCGCTGGAGCGTGGGCTTGGCCGCGCTGTTCGTTGCCTGCATCTTCGGCATGAACCGGGTCACCGAATTTCTTTACTTCCAGTTCTGACCATGGATACCGCCGGCCGCCGCTATCTTGTTTGCTTCCTCGCCTGTGTCTTCCTGGTGCTGGGCGGCATCTCGTTGCTGAACTACCAGGTCGATCCCTATTTGCTGCACCAGTGGGACAGTCCCCTGCTGCAGCGCCCGCGCCAGTTGAATGAAAAGCTGAGCGCCTGGGCCAAGACCTATGCCGTGGCGCGCTACCGGCCGGCCATCATCTACATCGGCAATTCGCGCACGGAACTGGGCTTGCCGACGGGCGTGCGCGCCTTGTTCGACGGCAAGAGCATCTTCAACAGCGCCGTGTCCGGCGCTTCGATCGGCGACGCCATCCGTCTGGCCGAGCATGCGGCCAGGGTCAGCCGCGTCGAGACCATGGTGTGGGGCGTCGACGCGCCCACGTTTTCCCTGGACATGGGCGCGGCGCGGGTGGAAGACAGCCTGACGGGCGCCCGGCACGGCTTTTTCGCCCAGCGCGCCCTCGTCAACCTGAAGCGCGGCCTGACCCTGGACATGACGGAGGACAGCGTGCGCATCCTCACCGGCAATGCGGGCGATGTCTGCCGCTCCAACCTGGCCCGGTATGGGCAGCGCGACGAGACCTGCACCATCAAGGGGATACGGCATTGGCTGGGAACGAAGGACGCCATTCCCGTGCGGCTGCAGGAATTTGGCGATGGCCTGGGGCCGACGCCGCCCTCGATACCCGCGTTCGATGCCAGCATAGGCAAGCTGTGCAGTAGCGGCGTGCGCCTGCGCATGTACATCAACCCCACGCACGCGCTGACCCTGTACGCGCTGCACTGGCGCGGCAAGTGGGAGGCCATGCAGGCCTGGCAGCGCGGCCTCGTGCAGATCACCGAGCGCCACCGCCAGCAGGGCTGCGACGTGCGCCTGTATGATTTTTCCGGCTTTAACAGCATCACGACGGAAGCGACCCCGCTCGTCAGCGGCAAGCCCGACATGCATTATTACTGGGAAGTGTCGCACTACCGGGACAATGTGGGCCGCTTGATCCTGGCGCGCCTGTTTGGCGGCGACACGCCGCCGCCAGCCGATTTCGGCGTGGAACTGACGCAGGCCAACGTCGACGCCCACCACGCGGCCACGCGCGCCGCGCGCGACCGCTATCGCCTGGAACATGCGCGCGAAGCGGCCTATACGGAACGCGTGCTGGACGGGCCGCTGATCCGGCGTTGATGCAAGACGCTGCAATGCCATTTCCCTACTTCCAATGCCGACCATGGATACCAACGCCCGCCGCTACCTCGCCATCTTCCTTGCCTGCGCGCTGGTCGCGCTGGCCCTCGTTTCCACCGTCAATTACCACGTCGATCCCTATTTGCTGCACCAGTGGGACAGCCCGCTGCTGCAGCGATTGCGGCCGACGACCGAAAAACTCAGCGTGTGGAGCAAGACGTATGCGGTGGCGCGCTACCGGCCCGCCATCGTCTACATCGGCAATTCGCGCACGGAAATGGGGTTACCAACGAGCAGCATGCGTACTTTGTTCCATGGCAAGAGCGTCTTCAACAGCGCTGTCTCGGGCGCCTCGATCGGCGAGGCCATTCGCCTGGCCGAGCACGCGGCCACGGTCAGCCATGTCGATACCATGGTGTGGGGCATCGACGCGCCCTCGTTCTCGCTGGAACTGGGCTCGGCCGGCGTGGAGCCGGGCTTGACGGACCCCGGCCCCGCGTTTTTCGCGCGGCGCGCCTTGCTCAACATCAAGCGCGGCCTGACTGTCGACATGACCCAGGACAGCTGGCGCATCCTCAGCGGCACCTATGACGGCGTCTGTCTGTCCAGCCTGGCCCTGTACGGCCAGCGCGACGAGTCCTGCCTCACCAGCCGCAACCGCGTCTGGGTCGGCACGGCGCGCGCCTTCAAGCCGCGCCTGCAGGAATTCGGCGACGGCCTGGGCCCGACCGCACCCGCGCTGCAAGCCTTCGATGCCAGCGTCGGCAAGCTGTGCCGTGGCGGCACGCGCCTGCGCCTGTACATCAATCCCACGCACGCGCTCACGCTCGACGCCCTGTACTGGCGCGGCAAGTGGGACGCCATGGAAACCTGGCAGCGCGACCTGGCGCAGATGGCCGGGCGCTACCGGCGCCTGGGTTGCGACGTGCGCCTGGTTGATTTTTCCGGCTTCAACAGCGTCACCAGCGAGCCTATCCCGCAGGTGACGGGCGCGGGCGCGATGCGCTATTACTGGGAAGCGTCGCACTACCGCGACAATGTGGGCCGCTTCATCCTGGCGCGCCTGTTCGGCGGCCCCGAGCAGCCGTCGGCGGACTTCGGCGTCGAGCTGACGGAAAGCGGCATCGCGGCCCACCAGGCGGCCATGCGCGTTGCGCGCGAGCGTTATCATGCGCAGCACGCCGAGGAAACGGCGTATCTGCGCCACGTGCTGACCTTGCCCCGCGAACCCCAATAGGCGGCCAAGAGAGCCAGGCGTACATCGTGGGGCAGGGCGCTTGCGCTATGATGGTGTTTTGCCATCCAGCAAGTTCCAGGACGCCCCATGAAAATCGCCTTCTTTGCCAGCCAGCCCTACGACCGCCGTTTCTTCGATGAAGCCTTGCCGTCCCAACCCGATTCCGCCGGCATCGAACTGGTCTACCACAGCGCCTTGCTGAGCCAGGAAACCGTGGTCCTGGCGCAAGGCGCGGACGCCGTCTGCGTCTTCGTCAACGACGTGCTCGACGCGCCCGTGCTCGAAGCCCTGCACGGCTACGGCGTGCGCGCCATCCTGCTGCGCTGCGCCGGCTACAACAACCTCGACTTGGAAGCGGCCAAACGCCTGGGCCTGTTCGTCGCCCGCGTGCCCGCCTACTCGCCGGAAGCCGTGGCCGAATACACGCTGGCCCTCGTGCAAACCCTGAACCGCCACACGCACCGCGCCTATGCCCGCGTGCGCGAAGGTAATTTCTCGCTCGATGGCTTGCTGGGCGCCACTTTGTTCGGCAAGACGGTGGGCATCGTCGGCACGGGCAAGATCGGCATGGCCACGGCGCGCATTTTCAAGGGGTTCGGCTGCACGGTGCTGGGCCATGACCCATATCCGGCGCCCGCGTTCGCGCAGCTGGGCACGATGGTAGAACTGCCGCGGCTGCTCGCCGAGTCCGACATTGTCTCGCTGCATTGCCCTTTGATGGACAGCACGCGCCACATGATCAGCGAAGAAACCTTGCCGCTAATGAAGAAGGGCGCCATGCTGGTGAATACCTCGCGCGGCGGCCTGATCGACACGGGCGCCGTCATCGAAGCGCTCAAATCGCGCCAGCTGGGCTCTTTGGCCATCGACGTGTATGAACAGGAAAGCAATCTGTTCTTCCAGGACCGCTCGTCCGACATCATCGACGACGACATCTTCCAGCGCTTGATGACGTTCCCGAACGTACTGGTGACGGGCCACCAGGGCTTTTTCACCAGCGAAGCGCTGCGCGAGATCGCCGCCATCACATATCACAACCTGGCGTGCTTCCGTGAAGGCAAGGTGTGCGAAAACAGCGTCTTAACTAGCTGAGACTTGCTTCCTGGGCTTGGGCTGCGGTTTGGGTTTCGGCATCGGCAAGGCATCGGCCGTGCGCCGCGCCAGCTGGCTCAGCCAGTCGCGCTCGTCCCACAGCCCGCCATCGATGAGGAAATACGGCTTGGCTTGCGGGTAGGGCGGCGCTTCCTGCAGCGTGCCTTGCGCGACTATCCAGGCGCGGCCCGCGTCCGTCGGCTTGATGAAGAGCTGGTCGTCGGCGACGATGGCGAACATCTTGCCGTCGCAATACAGGCCGTACTCGCCAAACATTTTTTTCGCGCTGATGCTGCCCGCGCCCGCCATCTGGTCGAGCAAAAAATCCACCGTGCCTTGCTGTGATGCCATGTCGTCCTCCGTGTGAAGGAACAGTGTAGCGCACTGGCCAGGATGGGCGGGTGCGGCTACACTATGGTCATTGATTTTTTCACACGATTTCACTCCCATGGCACCCCAGCATATCATTCACCGCGGCATCACCATCACCACCCTGACGGCCGGCCAGTCCATCGAAACCCACTGCGCGCCGGGCCACACGGCCATTCGCGAGCAGGCCGACGGCTGGTGGCTGTATTTTGTCGATGAAGACGGCAAAGTCGATGGCTACGACAGCCCGTTCGCCAGCCACGCCGAAGCGCTGTGGGCGGCCAAGGCCGCAGCCGAGTTCAGCGCGCAATGAAGGCCAGTCCCTGGGCCTTTCTGGGCTTGCCACGAGCGCCCGTGCCGGAAGCGGAAAGCGCGCAATACGGCGCCTGCCGCGCCGAACTGCACGGCAAGCGCCTGGTCTTGCGCGTGGCCAAAACCACGCCGACGAAAACCGGCCAGTTCGTCACCGTCTGGAAGCGTCCCCATCCAGACGCCGAGATCGCCCCGCTCGATGACGCGGACCCCGTCGACGTCGTCATCATCGCCGTGGCCGCCGCCGACGGCGCGCGGCACGGTTTCTTCATTTTTCCGCGCAAGGTGCTGCTGGAACGGGGCGTGATGTCGCGCGCGGGCAGAGGCGGCAAGCGCGCGCTGCGCGTGTATCCGCCGTGGTGTGCGCCCGAATCTGCGCAGGCACTGCGCACGCAGCGCTGGCAGGGGGCGTGCTTTGTGGCGGCGGGGGAGCAGCAAAGGCTGGGACAGCTGTTCGGGGAATGAAGCGTGCGTTTTTTCAGCGGACGACCCGCTGACTCTGCGGCCTGTATCGCCGCTGTAGCAATCGTTCGACTGATACAGCATGTGCTTGTATGCGGCGCCTTGTGCCTTGTCCCTGCCGTGCCGCGCTTCTAGACTGGGGCCTTCTCCACGCTGCGACTGCCTGCCATGACCGATCTCCTGCCCCTGATGAGCTATTGCTTTGTGATGTCCGCCACGCCCGGACCGAACAACGTCATGCTGGCCACCACCGGCGCCAATTTCGGCTATCGCGGTGCGTTGCCGGTGATCCTCGGCATCCAGGCCGGCATCTTCGTGCAGACCATGCTCATGTGCGTCGGCCTGGGCAGCGTCTTCGTCGCGTACCCGATGGCGCAGCAGGTGCTGCGGATCGCGGGCGCGCTGTACCTGATGTTCTTGGCCTGGAAGATTGCCGGCGCGTCAGTGGCGGGAACCGGCGCACCGCAGGCCGTGTCGTTTGCGCAGGCGGCGCTGTTTCAGGCGCTGAACCCCAAGAGCTGGCTCAAGGCGGTCACCATGGCGTCCGTCTTCATGCCTGCGCAGGGCAATATGCTCGCCAGCGCGCTGCTGGTGTCCATGACCGGCACCGTGGTGGGCATGCCGTGCAACGCCATGTGGGCGCTGTTCGGCGTTTCGATCCGCAGCGTGCTGAAGGCACCCCGCAACCAGCGCATATTCAATTTGACGATGGGGGCCATTCTGCTGGTCCTCGCCGTGACGTTTTTACGCTAGACTGCCACCATGTTCGCCATCGACCGCTCCTCGCCCATCGCCCTGTTCAAGCAGATCGAGGCCGCATTGCGCCAGCAGATCGCGCAACGCGTCCTGCCTGGCGGGACCAGGCTGCCGTCGATCCGCCAGCTCGCCACGCAGCTCGCGGTCAGCACCAACACCGTGGTAGTGGCGTATGACAGGCTGGTGGCCGCAGGCGTCATCGATACGCACGGCACGACGGGCTTCTTCGTCTGCGCCCCCACCGACGCCAGCCGCGCCGTCCCCGACGAGGTGGCGCTGGAAGCGGGCCAGGAGCAGGAGCCGGTGTGGCTGAGCCAGCAAGTGAACGACCAGCGGCCGGGCGTGCTGCTGGCCAGCAGCGGCGCCTTGCCGCCCACGTGGCTGCAGGATGCGCTGCCGGCGGCCGCCGTGCAACGTGGCCTGGCGCGCAGCACGGCCGGCATGGCCTCGCGCTGTCCGCCGCAAGGGCTGGCCGAACTGCGCGAGCAGATCGCGCTGCTGTTGCGCGGCATCGGCATCGCCGCGGACGCCAGCCACATCCTCACCACTTTCGGCGGCACCCATGCCATCGATCTGATCTGCCGCACGTTTCTGCAGCCCGGCGATACGGTGCTGGTGGAAGACCCGGGATACTTCCTGATGTTCGGCAGGCTGCGCCAGGACGGCGTGCGCCTGGTGCCCATCAAGCGCCGCCCCGATGGCCTCGACCTGGACGAACTGGAAGCGGCCTGCCGCATGCACCGTCCGCGCCTGCTGTTCATGCAGACGGCTTTGCACAATCCCACCGGCTGGAGCAGCAGCGCCGCCAACCTGCACAAGGTGCTGATCATGGCGCAGCAGTATGGCTTCCTGATCGCCGAAGACGACGTGCACGGCCATTTTCAACACGGCCACAGCACGCGGCTCGCATCGCTGTCCGGACTGGACGGCGTGATCTACTACTCGAGCTTGTGCAAGGCGCTGAGCCCGGCCCTGCGCATGGGCTACCTGGCCGCGGCGCCCACCCTGCTCAAGCTGCTGATGCGCACCAAGATCCACGCCATCATGACCTTGCCTGCGCTGAATGAATACGTGCTGCTGGAAGTGCTCAAGGCCGGCAACCTGCGCAAGCACCTGGAACGGCTGCAACGCAAGATCATGGTGGCGCGCAACGCCAGCACGCGGCAATTGCAGGCGGCCGGCGTGCTGTTCGAGCAGCCGGGCGATGCAGGAATTTTCCTGTGGGGCACGATGCCCGAAGGGCTGGACGTGGACTTGCTGGTGCAGGACGCTTACCGCAACAAGATACTGCTGATGCGCGGCTCAGCGTTCTCGGCCAACGACACGCCCGACCAGCACATACGCTTCAACGTCGCCTTCAGCCAGCATCCGCGCGTGAGCGCCTACCTTGAAGAACGCCTGCGCGCGGTGGCTGGCGCGCGCTCAAGCCTGGCCCGCGCCAGCGGCGCCGCCAAAAGCGGTTTTTCAACGCTTTAACCGTTGAATAGGGTGAACTGCCGGCCAGGCCATTGCAGGCAGCCTGCCTACGCCACCTTGCTCACCACATAGCGGTACTTCCCCGACGCTTCCGCCGCGATCTCCTCGACTTCCTCGACGGCGATATCGACCTGCGCGCCCAGCCTGGCCTGGAAGCCGGCCACGATGGTGGCGCGCGTGGCGTCGTCCAGGCGCGGCAGGCAGACGAGCAGCACGCGCGTGCGCAGCAGGCTTTCCTGGATGATTTTAAAACTGCGTACTTGCGGTAGTTCGCGCACGATGTAGACGAGGGCCAGGCCGTGCATGACGGTGCCGTCGGCCGCCGTGAGGAAATCCGTGCTCCGGCCTTCGATTTTTTGCAGCAGGGGCAGACTGCGGCCGCAGGCGCACGGTTCGGTGCCCAGCGCGCCCACGTCGCCCGTGGCGTAGCGGATGAACGGGTAGTCTTGCGTGGCCAAATGGGTGACGACGATTTCGCCCGTGGCCCCTGGCGGCAGCGGCTGGCCCTGGCCATCGACGATTTCCACGATGATGTCTTCGGCCGTGATGTGCATGCCGCCGTCCGGGCACTCGTGGGCGATGAAGCCCGCGTCGCGCCCGCCGTAGCCATTGGCCACGGGGCAGGCGAAGGCGGTGGCGATCTGTGAGCGTTGCTCGTCGTACAGGCGCTCGGCCGTGACGAACGCCACTTTCACGCCCAGGCCGTCGAGCGGCAGGGCGCGCGCGCTGGCATGGCTGGCGATGCGGCACAGGGCCGACGGGTAGCCGAACAGCATGCGCGGGCGCCAGCGGCGTAATTGCTGCACGTAGCCGTCCAGGCGCGCTGGCGACATGGCGAATGCGGGCAGCAGGGTGGTGCGCAGCAGCGCGTCGCGCAGGCGGCGCACGCGGTCTTGCGCGTGCAGCTCGATGGGCGAGCCCCACAGCACGGCTTCGCGGTCGCCGATGTCGACGCCCCACCAGCGCGTGGCGCGCCACTTGGCGGCGATATCGTGGCTGATCCTCCGGCGCCCGAGGAAAAACTGCAGCGGCTCGCCGCTGGAGCCGCCCGTGGCGAACGGGCGCAGGCCCACGGCGCGGGTGGATTTAAAGCTGTCTCGCGCGGCGGCGATGTCGCGCTTCCTCAGCAGCGGTAAGCGCGACAAGTCGGCCAGTTGCCTGACTTGCTCGGGGTCGAAACCGCAGCGGGTGAACAAGGCGCGGTAGTAGGGCACCTGATCGCCCGCATGGCGCAGGAGCGCGCGCAGGCGCGCCAGCTGCCACTCTTGCAGTTGCTCGGCGCTCCACCATTGCGAGCGTTCCATCCGGCGCAGCAGGCGCGCGCTGTGGTGGCCCTTGCACCATTCATGCAGGGGAAACAGCCAGTGGGCGACGAGGCGCGTGTAGGCGCCGGGGGGCGGCGCGGCGCGGATGCGGCGGTAATGGGCGGCCAGCCTGGGCGCGATGTCGGGCCAGCCGAAGGTGGCGGCGTGCGCCAGGCCCGCCTGCGCTTGCTGCCGCGTGCGCGCCGGGTCGCGCAGCAGCGCCAGGATGGCGTGCGCCATGGCGGCAGGGTCGCCGGGCGGCACGAGTAGCGCCGTCACGCCGTCCTGCAGCAGGGCGGGAATGCCGCCCACGTTGGTACTGACGACCGGCACGCCACAGGCCAGCGCTTCGAGCACGGAATTGGGCATGTTGTCGGCCAGGCTGGGATTGAGGACGATGTCGCTTGCCTGGTACAGGGCCGGCATGGCGGCATTGTCGACAGGGCCGGTAAAACGCACGGCGTCGGTCATGCCAAGCGACCTGGCCAGGCGCGCCAGCGACGCGCGCTGCGGCCCGCCGCCGGCCAGCACCAGGCGCGCCGCAGGAAACGCCTCGCGCACGATGGCGAAGGCGCGCACGGCGCTGGCGTTGTCGTACAGGCTTTCCAGGTGCCGCGCCACGAGGATGCACGGGGCGTCTGCGGCTGCTGTGCGTGGCGTGGCCGGCCTGAATCGCTGCAAGTCCACCATGTTCGGCACGATGTGGGCTGTATGGCCGTACTGCTCGAAGACGCCGGCCAGATAGGCCGATGGCACGACGATGGCGCTGGCGCGGCGCAGGCTGAATGCCACCAGGCGCGGCGAACGGGCCAGGAAGGCCGCCGCTTCGCCGCCCCGGTAATTGAGCAGGGCAGGCTTGCCTTTCAGGCTGGCGATCCATAGTGCCGGCGCGGCTTGCAAATGCCAGGACCAGCCGGAATTGGCCATGATGTGGAACAGGTCGACCGTATTGGCCGTACGCCACAAGCGCCACAGCAGCAGGGGCAGGCGCAGCGCGGCCCGCAGGTAGCGGATGCGCGCCAGCCAGGGCGGCAGATGCGGACCGTTGACGGCCAGCAACTGCACTTGCGCACCGTCCTCGCGCAGCTTGTGCGCCAGTTGCGCCGTTTGATTCGCCATGCCGCCGGCCGGCGGCGGCAGCGGGCCGACCAGCGCGATGCGCAGGCCCGTGAAGATCATGGCACGGCTCCCGCCGCTTCCGCCGACACCCGCGCATACACGGGCGCATAGCGGCCCACGCTGGCGCCCCAGCTGCGCTCCGTCTCGACAAAGGCGCGCGCCTGCTGCCGCAGCGCCGGCCAGCTGGCGGGCGCCAGCAGCAGGGCCAGTATGGCTTGCGCCAGCGCCCCGGCGTCGCCGGCGCGAAACAGCATGCCCGTCTTGCCATGGTCGACCAGTTCGCGGTGGCCGCCCACGTCGGACGCCACCACGAGGCGGCCCTGCGCCATCGCCTCTAACGGTTTCAAGGGCGTCACCAGCTCCGTCAGGCGCATCGGCAGGCGCGGATACACGCAGATGTCGACCAGCTGATAATAGGCGGCCACCTGCGCATGCGGCACTCTGCCCGCGAACACCACGGCGTGGGCTATGCCCAGCTGCGCCGCCAGCGCCCGCAGCGCCGCGTCCTGCGGTCCGCCGCCGGCCAGCAGCAGCCGCAATGCCGGCTGCGCCGCCAGCAGGCGCGGCATGGCGCGCAGCAGCAGGGCCAGTCCCTCGTAGGCGTAGAACGAGCCGATGAAGCCGATGACAGGATGACCATCCAAACCCAGCGTGCGGGCCAGTGCTGGATTATCAGAGACATTGAAATCGCCCGCATCGACGGCGTTCGGAATCACAGTGATTTTATGCGCGGGCACGCCGCGCGCGCACAGCTCGCGCCGCAAGCCGTCGCAGATGGTGGTGACGGCGTCGGCGCGTCGCAGCGCGTAGGTTTCCAGCGCGCGCGTGAGCTGGTAGCGCAGGCCGCCGGGCCGGCTGCTGCCATGGTCGGCGGCCGCGTCTTCCCAGAAGGCGCGTACTTCATACACGACGGGGATGCCCAGCGCGCGCCCCGCGTTGAGGGCGGCGATGGCGTTCAGCGCGGGCGAATGCGCATGCAGGATGTCCGGTTTGAGGCGTTGCGCCAGCCGGCGCAAGCGCATGGCCAGGCCGATGATGACGGCCACTTGCCGCAGCACGGGCAGGCGCGCCCACCAGCGCGCATCGGGCGCCGTGCGGTAGAAATGCCAGCCGTCGACCAGCTGCTGCGGGCCATCGGACGGTCCCTGCTTGGCACTGGTGAGCTGCGACGTATGCCAGCCCAGCGCGCGCTGCTGCCGCAGGATGGCCAGCGTGCGAAACGTGTAGCCGCTGTGCAGGGGCAGCGAGTGGTCGAGGATGTGCAGGATGCGCATGGATTAGCCTGGGACGGATGTTGGGGTCAGTCCCTGCGGGAGCGCAATACGGCCCATTGGGCCATATTCCCCCGACGGGTCTGACCCCTTTGCAACCTGCCGCAGGAACGCCTCAAACATCAGCAGCGACCATAAGGGCGCGCTGTAGTCGCGCCGCCCGCTCGCATGCTGATCGAGCAGCAGGCGCACGTAATCCATGTCGAACAGGCCGCACTGCGCCAAGGTGGGACCCAGCAGCCGCTGTTGCAGGCGCTGGCGCAGCGGGCCGCGCAGCCAGTCGGCCAGCGGGATGGAAAAGCCCATCTTCTGGCGGTACAGCAGGGTATCGGGCAGCAGCGGGCGCAGGGCTTTTTTCAGCAGGTACTTGCCTTCGCCGCGCCGCAGCTTGAATTGCGGCGGCAGGCCCGACATCCACGCCACCAGTTCATGGTCGAGCAGTGGCGAACGCACTTCCAGCGCATGCGCCATGCTGGCCCGGTCGACTTTGGTGAGGATGTCGCCGGGCAGATAGGTTTTCAGGTCCAGGTACTGCACCTGCGACAGCGGATCTTGCGCGGGGCTGGCCAGCGCGTGGCGGCGCAGCACTTCGACGGCGCGGTAACCGTGCAGGCTGCGCCGCAGCTCTGGGCTGAACAGGCGCGCGCGCATGGCGTCGCCCAGCAGGCTGACTCCGTGAAAATACGCGTCCGTCGTGTCGCGCGCCAGACCCTCGAACGTGGTCTTGGCGCGCAGGAAGCGGGGCGCCCAGTCGGCCTTCGGGTACAACCGTCCCAGGGTGCCGAACAGCGACTGGCGCAAGCCGGCCGGCAGCAGCGGGTCCATCGCCTTGCGCACTTTTTCCTCGCGCGTGTGCAGGCGGTAGCGCCGGTAGCCGGCCAGGCTTTCATCGCCGCCGTCGCCCGACAGGGCCACCGTGACCCGCTGGCGCGCCAGCTGGCAGACGCGGTAGGTGGGCATGGCGGAACTGTCGGCGAACGGTTCGTCGTACAGGTTGGCCAGCAAATCGATCAGTTCGAAGTCGTCCTGCTCGACCTGGCGCGCGTGGTGCGCCGTGCCGTAGCGGCGCGCCACAAGGTCGGCGTAGCGCGCCTCGTTGTACGCCGGGTCGCCGAACGAGATGGAACAGGTGTTGACGGGCGTGCTGCTGACGCCGGCCATCAGCGCCACGACGGCGCTCGAATCGACGCCGCCGGACAGGAATGCCCCCAGCGGCACTTCGGCCACCATGCGGATGCGCACGGCTTCGCGCAGGCGCGCCAGCAGTTCGTCGGCCGCCTGCGCCTCGCTGGCGGCGGGATTCGGCGCGAAGGGAATGTCCCAGTACGATTGCGGCGCTGGCAGCGGCTGGCCCGCGCGGATGGAGAGCGTATGCCCGGGCGGCAGCTTGCGCGCATGCTGGAAGATGCTGCGCGGCTCGGGCACGTAGCCGTAGGCGAAATACTCTTCCACCGCCAGCGGGTCGAGCGCGCGCGGCATGGCCGGATGCGCGAGCAGGGCTTTCAGTTCGGAGCCGAACAGCAAGGTGCCGTCCTGCGCCTCGCCGTAGTACAGCGGTTTGACACCGAGGCGGTCGCGCGCCAGGAACAGCAGGTGGCGGCGGCGGTCCCACAGGGCGAAGGCGAACATGCCGCGCAGGCGCTGCACGCATTGTTCGCCCCATTGTTCCCAGGCGTGGACGATGACTTCCGTGTCGCTGCTGGTGCGGAACTGGTGGCCGAACTGGCGCAGCTCCGCCATCAGGTTGCGGTAGTTATAGATTTCGCCATTGAAGACGATGGCGATGCTGCGGTCGGCGTTGAACAGCGGCTGCTGGCCGCTGGCCAGGTCGATCACGGACAGGCGCCGGTGCGCCAGGCCCAGGCCCGGCTCGCGGTGCAAGCCCCCTTCATCCGGCCCCCGGTGGCGCAGGCTGTGGTTCATGCGCGCCAGCAGCAGCATGTCGATGTCGCGCTGGCCCTGCAAATCAAAGATGCCGCTGATGCCGCACATGGAAGGCCTTTCAGGGAGTGGTGGACAGGGGAGAAGGCTGGCGCGCGCCCGTCAGGCGGTCGTACACGGCCAGGTAGGCGCCGGCCATGGCGGGCAGGCTGTGCTCGGCCAGCACCTGGCGCCGGCCGCGCGCGCCGTGACGGGGGCCCAGTTCCGGCATGCTGTAGTAGTCGAGCATGGCGTCGGCCAGCATCTCGGGCGAACCGGGCGGCACCAGGGTGCCGCTCCAGCCCGGCTGCACCAGTTCCGCATTGCCGCCCACCTGCGTGGCGACGATGGGCAGCCCTGTCGCCATCGCTTCGAGGATGGTGTTCGAGCTGCCTTCGGCCAGCGAAGGCAGCACGAACAGGTCCATGGTGCGCAGCAGTTGCGCCACGTCGTCGCGCGCGCCGGGCAGCCAGGCAAGGTGCGCCACGCCGGCCTGCTGCAGCAGCTCCAGGCAAGCCTGGCGGCACGGCCCGTCGCCGACGATGATCAGGCGCAGGCGCGCGCGGGCGCCCGGCTGCGCCAGCAACAGCAAAAACGCGCGCACCAGCGAGGCATGGTCCTTGACGGCCGCCATGCGGCCCACGCTGCCGATGACGAAGGCGCCGTTGCACAGGAAGCCGGGCGGGCCCACGGCAGCCGGCGGCCCCAGGCGCGGATGGAATTGCACGCTGTCGACGCCATTGCCGATGTGCGACACCTGCGCGGGCGCCGCGCCGATGGCGTCCACCAGCCAGTGGCCCAGGTCGGCGCTGACGGCAATGAAGTGCTGCACCAGCGGCAGCATCAATTTGCGCAGCAGCCGGTATTTGCGGCGTGTGCCGTGCAAGTCGCTCATGTCGCGCCCGTGTTCGCCATGCACGCGCAGGCGCACGCCGGCCAGGCAGGCCAGCAGCTGCGCCTCGAGGCAGCCGAGGTTGCGCGTGTGTACCACTGCCGGCCGCAGCTGTTTCAGCACGCGGTACAGGTGCAGGTAGTGGCGCCAGTCCTTGCCTTCGCGCTTGTCCAGGCTGATCACATCGACACCGGGCGTGGTCAGGCGCAGGCGAAACGCGGTGGCGTTTTTCATGCAGACGATGGCGTGCCGGTAGCGTTCCGGCGGCAAATGGTTGATCAGGTTGACGAGGCCGTTTTCCAGCCCGCCCACGTCGAGCTGGTGGATCACGTGCACGATCAGGGGCGCGGCGCTGACCGCTTCTGTGCCGCCGGTGTCGAAGTCAAGGGCCATGCGGTAGCTCCTGCAAGCGTTGTTCGATGACGGGCAGCGCCGCCTGCAGGAACGCTTGCAGGCGCGCGCGCGGCGGCGGCGCCAGCTCGTCGTAGGCGGCAAAGACGATGATGTCGGCGCCATCCTGGCGCCTGCCCAGCAGCTTGGCTTGCGCCAGCAACAGTTTCACCAGCACGGGCCTGGCCGTGACGATGCCGCCCTGGCGGTAGACGCGCCACACGAGCAGGCGTTCGCCGCCGTACGCCAGCACGCTTTCGCGCACGGCCAGCGCGCCGCTGGCCAGCTTGACGTGCCGCACGCGCTGCGCCAATGGCATCCAGCGGGCGCCATACGGCAAGGCCTGGTGCGTCAGCAGCTCGGCGTCGCGCGCCTGGCGCGCATACCAGTGCAGTTGCAGCCCCACGGGCGTGCCGTCGCCGTCCTGGCGCGCATAGGTGGCGGCAAACCGCGCGGGCGTGCCCGCATACTGCGCTTGCCAGTCGGGTACCGCGTCGTGCAGGCGCCGCCAGGCGGGCGGATCGGGGAAGGCCAGCACCATGGCAGGCAGTGTGGCGCCATCATCGCGCTGGCTGGCCAGCGCCAGTGCCGGCCACACGGCCGCCAGCAGCAGGCAGGCGACGCCGGCGCGCACGGCGGCGCGCGGGCTGGCCGCGCCGGCGCTCAGGGGCACGGGTTGAGCTGACGGCACGGCGCGTGGCGGCGGCAATTCGCGCCAGCGCGCGGCCAGCCAGAACAGCAGCAGCGCCACCAGGCCGAAGAACAGCCAGCCATAGATCAGGTGATCGACACCGACGGCCAGGCGCATGTCGCTCAGGTGGCCCAGCATCACGATCAGGTAGGCGCGCACGCCATTGGCGAGGATGGGCACGAGCAGGGCGGCGGCCATGACGGCCACGCGCCGCCGCGTGCTGTGGCAGTTCACATGGGCGAACAGGGCGCCCAGGGCCAGCGCGGCGATCAGGTAGCGCAAGCCGCTGCATGCTTCCACCACCGACCAGTTGCCGGTGGGCAGAGAAAAATTGCTGCCATCGCGAAATACGGGCACCCCCGACCATTGCAGCGCGGTCACCGTGAAAGCGGCCGTAAAGTCGATCAGGGGCTCGATGAAGACTTCGCCAAACGGTACGGCAAGAAACAGGTAGGCCAGCGGAAAGGCCAGCAGGCGCACGGCCGGCCAGCCGAGGATGGCCAGCACGCAGGCGGGCAGCATGGCCGTGGCCGCATATTGTTCCACCACGGGCACGTTGGCGGCATCGGCCAGCAGCCAGGCCAGGCCCAGCACGCCCAGCAGCAGCAAGCCCTGGCGCGACGGCCGGGGCGCCAGGGCGGCCAGGCGGGCACGCTGGCGCCAGGCCAGCCAGCAACTGATGGGCACGATCAGGAAACCGTGCGCGAACGTCTGCGAGCGGGTCCACAGTTCCACCATCGACCAGAAAGTGGCGTGGTACAGCAGCACGACGGCGGCCAGGGACAGCAGCAGCGCCACCAGCGCGGCCTGGCGCCGCGGATGACCTTGCGGCAGGACGGCCGCATCCGGCAAGCGGGCCAGCTGGTCGAGCTGCAAGCTCATGTGGATGGCTCCCGCACGGGCTGCAAAGGCGTGGCGGCGCTGGCGGCAGCCTCGGAATTGGCCTCGGCTGGCAGGCCCAGCATGGCGCCCAGGCCACGCAGATTGCGTTCCCAGTCGTAATCCTGCAAGACCAGCTGGCGCGCCGCCGCGCCGATGGCCGCGCCGCTGCCTTCGGCCGCGCCACTTTGCGCATTGCGCAGCACGCGCGCCGCATGGTGGATGAATTCGGCGTCGTCGCGCGCCAGCAGCAATTCCAGGCCCGGCTGCGCCGCGATGCCTTCGAGCGCCTGCGGCGTGGCCAGCACGATCTTGCCCATCGCCATCGCTTCGAGCACCTTGTTTTGCACGCCGCGGGCGATGCGCAGGGGCGCCACGGCCAGCGCCGCGCCGGCCAGGTAGGGCCGGATATCGGGCACCTTGCCCGTCACCACCACGCCAGCTACTTTGGCCAGCGCCGTCACGGCGGGCACGGGTGCGCTGCCGACGATATAGAACTGCAGCTGGGGAAACTGGCGCCGCAGGGCGGGCCAGACGTGGCGCACGAACCATTGCACGGCGTCGACGTTCGGCCAGTAATCCATGGCGCCCGTAAACACCAGCGCCTGCACGCCCGCCGGATACACGCCAGGCTGGGCCGGCATGGGCGTGAAATACGCCGTGTCGACGCCGTTGTTGAAGTAGCCCGTCTTGCGCCGCGCCATCGGGGCGCACTGGCGGAACAGGGCCGCTTCGGCCGGCGAGACGAAGCTGGCGGCTGTGAACTGCTGGGCGATATGGCGCTCGTACCGCAGCAGCAGCCGCGCTTCGCGCCGGTACAGCTGCGACATGGGCCAGGGCTTGCTGTCGCCGTACTGGCGCCACTTGTCGGAATCGACGTCGACGAAATCGATCACGCGGTGCAGGGTGCGGCCCGCGCTGCCGTCGATGTATTGCGCCATGGGCCCGGAAAAGGCCAGCGCGTGGCGCACCTTGCCGCCGGACACCAAGTCGTTGACCCATTGCAGCAGGTGCGCATCGCGGTAGTACTGCACGCTCATGGCCTGGCGCGACAGCAGCGCCTGCATGGCGCGCCAGCGGGCCGGGCCCCGCCGCAAGTCGATGAAACGCGTGCTGGCGCACAGGGCGGCCACGGTTTTCGCGTGCTGCCAGTCGTCGTCATCGTCGATGAAGCAGCCCAGGTGCACGCGGAAATGCCGGCTCAGGTATTGCAGCATGTGCCACGAGCGTATCTTGTCGCCCTTGTTGGGCGGATACGGCAGGCGGTGGGCGAGGAAGAGCAGTTCGCGCATGGTGGGTCCTTTGCTTAGCCCAGTTGCCGCACGATGTGCGGCCCCAGCAGGTTGGCCAGCGGCAGCGGCAGGCGGCGCCAGGCGCGGAGGAACAGCGCGTATTTCGGATTCAGGGGATTGACATCCGGCAATGCATTCGCGCGCACGAGCTTGTAGGCATATGGCAGCGGCTGCGGCGCAAAGCCCCAGTTCTTCTTGAAGTCGTAGGCCCCGGTTCCCAGCTTGCTGCGGCCGAAATCGAACAGGCGGTAGCCGCGCGCGCAGGCGCGGCGCATCGCTTCCCAGTACATGAAATCGTTGGCGCCCGTGCTGCGCGCCAGCACGCTGCCGCCGCCGTAATATGGCAGCACTTCATCGCGGAAATAGAACAGCAGCACGCTCGCTTGCGCCTGCTGGCCGTGGTAGACGGTGAGGATGTCGCAGGCGTCACCAAACACCGTGCGCAGCAGGGCAAAATGGCGCCGCGCGAAGACGGGCGTGCCCAGCCGGTGCACGCTGGCCGCGTAGAGCGGGTAGAAACGGCTGATGTCATAGTCGATGGCGCTGTGCAGGCCGGCCGCCATGGCCTTGCGCACGACGGCGCGCTGCTTGCGGGGAATGGCCAGCAGATTCTGTTCCGCGTCGGGGAGCAAGGGGCGGCGGAAGGTCGCGTACAGGGGTTTCTGCAGCCAGGAATCGTCCAGCTTTTCCTGCACCTCACGCCAGCGGTATTCCAGATGCCCCACGCCGAGGTGCCGGGCCAGCGCCAGTGCGGCACTGTCGAGCGCCTGGCGCACGGCCGCGCTGCCGCCGGCGATGCCGCCGTACACGCAAAAGGGCAGCGACACGAGGGCGGAGCCGAACACGCGGCTACGCAAATGCGCCAGCGGCAGCACGCCGGCGATGCGTCCATCCTGTTCCGCGTACAGGAAATAGCTGTCGTGTTTGAAACCTTGCTCCATGATGGTTTGCCAGCCGGCCCGGTGAAAAAAGGTCGCTTCCGGGCACGTGTTGACAAAGGCGTCCCAGCGCGCGTGCTCGTGCGGCTGCAGAGGCAGCACGGCGATGGCGTTGCTGGTGGACTGTGCCTGGTCGGGAGCAAGGCTGGCCTCGTGCATCATGTGCTTTCCAGAAAAATACGGTCCATGCGGTCCCAGGCGAAGTCGCCCGTCAGGCGCCCCAGCCGTGCTTCCATGCGCCCCAGGTTCAGGTAGTGGCGAAAGCGCGTCCTGGCGTCGAGGCCCGGCGGGCGCGGCTGGCCGGGATCGAGTTCCCAGGGATGAAAATAGAATATGCCAGCTTGCCCGTCGCGCGAATTGATGCGTCGCAAAAGCCAGCGCGACAGTGCATACGGCATCAATCTGAAGTAGCCGCCGCCGCCGGCCGGCAAGTTGCGCCCGCGCAGGCGCACGGTGCTGACGGGCAGTTCCAGCACGCCGTGCGGGCCCCGTGGCCGCCAGGCGAAGCGGGGAGCATCGGGCATGCCGTAGTGGTCGTGGCGGATCGGGTAGATGCTGGAACTGTAGCGGTAGCCCGCTTCCTGCAGCACGTCGAAAGCCCACAGGTTGGCCGCACCGATGGAAAAGCTGGGCGCCCGGTAGCCGCGCACGGCCAGCCCCGTCAATTGCTCGAGGATGCTCTTGCTGCGGCGCACGTCGTCGGCGAATTGCGCGGCCGACTGGTCGCTGGCGCGCAGGTGCACATAGCCGTGGCTGGCCACTTCGTGCCCGGCGTCGGCCACGCGGCGCAGCATGGCCGGATAGCGCTCGGCGATCCAGCCCAGGGTAAAGAAGGTGGCGTGGATGCCCCGGCTGTCGAGCAGCAGCAGGATGCGCTCGATATTCGCCTCGACCCGGCATTCCAGGCGGGGCCAGTCGGCGCGCGCGATGTGCGGCGCGAAGGCGGACACCTGAAAGTAATCTTCCACGTCGATGGTGAGCGCGTTGCGCAAAATCACCGGCGGCGTCACGGCGTGCCCCGGTGCGCCGTCAGCCAGGGCGCGATGACGGCGGCGATGCGCGTGGCCGCGTGGCCGTCCCACAACGGCGGAATGCGGCCCTGCTTGCCGCCCGTGTCCAGGATGGCCCGCGCCAGCGCCAAAATGGCGATCGGATCCGTGCCCGCCAGCGTGTTCGTGCCATCGCTCACGGTGACGGGGCGTTCCGTATTGTCGCGCAGGGTCAAGCAGGGCACGCCCAGGGCCGTGCTTTCTTCCTGCACGCCGCCCGAATCCGTCAGCACCAGGCGCGCATCCTGCATCAGGCCCAGCATTTCCAAATAGCCCAGCGGCGGCAGGCAGACGATGGCATGCTGCGCCAGCAGCGGTTCCAGGCCCGCCAGGCGCAGGCCGGCCAGGGTGCGCGGGTGGATGGGAAACAGCAGCGGCAGTTGTTGCGACAATTGCCCCAGCGCCCCCAGCAGCGCTTTCAGTTGCGCCGGCGCATCCACGTTCGATGGCCGGTGCAGGGTCAACAGGCCATACGCGGGCGGGCAGGCGTGGCCGTGGGCGCGCAGGGTGCCGGCGGGCGGCACGGCGCGCGGCAGTTGCCGCCGCAGGCTGTCGATCATGACGTTGCCCGTGAAGTGAATGCGTTCGGGGGCGATGCCTTCGCGCAGCAGGTTGGCGCGCGCGCCTTCCTCGCTGGTCAGCAGCAGGTCTGACAGCTGGTCCGTCAGCACGCGGTTGATTTCCTCGGGCATGCGCCGGTCGCCGCTGCGCAAGCCCGCCTCGACGTGGATCACGGGCATGCCGCGCTTGGCCGCCACCAGCGCGCAAGCCAAGGTGGAATTGACGTCGCCCACCACCAGCACGCCATCGGGCGCCAGCGGCGGATGCGCATCGAGCACGGCGTCGAAGCGGCGCATGATCTCGGCCGTCTGCCGCGCGTGGTTGCCCGAGCCCACGTCGAGGCAGATATCGGGCGGGCGCAGATCCAGGTCCGCAAACAGCTGGCCATTCATGGCCGTGTCGTAATGCTGGCCGGTATGCAGCAAGGTCACGCGCACGGCGGGCGCCTGGCGGGCCAGGGCGGCCAGGATGGGCGCCATCTTCATCAGGTTGGGGCGCGCGGCCACCACGCACAGCAGGTGCGCCGGCGCGGCGGACGCAAGAGAGGGGTCGGACATGCTGCGGCCTCCTTAGAATTGCATGGTAAGCGTGGCGCTGACGCCGTTTTCGCGGTAGTCGCCGCCGCGGTTGCTGGCGTGCCGCGTGTGCCGCACATCGATGCTGGCCGTCATGTTCGGCTGCAGGAGGCGCGTGTAGCCGGCCGTCACGGTGATGTTGTTGTCGCGCCGGGGCACGCTCAGCGAGCGCACGCTGGCGTAGCCGGCATTGACATTCACGCTGGTGCGCGAACTGGCTTGCCAGCTCCAGCCCACGTTGCCGCCGATCTGGCGCGTGCGGTCTTCGCTGCCGAATTCCACGCCGGGCAGCAAGCCGCTGTCGATGCCGCTCGCCGTTTGCGCCGTGCGGTCGACGGCGGTGATGCCGGCGATCATCGTGCTTTTCGCCGTGGCGCGCGCCATCGTCAGCTTCAGCTGCTTTTGCAGGAAATAGCGGTGGCTGAAGTAATTGATGGCGCCCCGTTCCGGCCCCAGGCTGTTGGCGTAGCGCAGAAAGGCATCGATGCGCAGGCGCCGGTCGCGCGCATTGGGAAAGATGCCGCGCCACAATTGATCGAGCAACTGGCCCGAGTCGCGGTTGCCCAGGCGCGAAAACTGCGTGGGCATGGTGGTGATGTTTTCGCTGTAGTTCAGTTGCCAGTTGGTATGGCGCTGCAGGAACGTGGCGTCCAGGCTGTAGGTGGTGCCGAAGAAGCGCTTGCCGGTGCTGAAGGCCACGCTGGTGCGCGGCGACGGCGTCCACACGCCGCCCAGCGACCAGAAGCGGCCCTCGGGCGCCTTGCCGCTGGCCGAGATATAACCTTCCTTTTCCATGCCGCCGCTGGCCGTGGCCGACCATTTGCTGCTGAACGGATAGCGCAGGCCCACGCTGCTGCGCTGCATGCGCACGGGCGCCAGCTTGCTGTCCTGCGTGCGGCGCACGTCGTGGCTGGCGTTCCATGTCCAGCCGGTGCCGCGCGGCTCGCCGCTGAGCAGCAATTCCATTTCATCGCTGTGCACGGACAGCACGTCGCCGCCGCTGTCGACCGTGTTGCGCGTGTAGCGCAGCTCGGCCGTGGCCAGGCCGCGGAGACGGTGGCGCAAATAGGGGCTGATGCCCGTGGTGCGCACGGTGCTGGCATTGTCCGTGTCGGGCAGATCGTCGATCAATTGGGGGCCGAACGGCGAGATGTTGCGCCGGCTCACGCTGGCGTTGGCATCGATGAAGAACCAGTCCTTGACCAGTTCGGCGTCGGCCGAGGCCTGCAGTTCGTGGTTGTCGGTATCGGCCCGTTGTCCGGACAGGTATTTGTGCCAGCTGTAATCGAGGTGCACGCGCAGCCGGGGGCCCGTGCCGATGAGGGCAATGGCGGGCGCGATTTCCGTGATGAAGTCCGACTGCGCCTTGCCGGGCGGCGCGCGCAAGGCATTGTCCGTATAGCTTTCGCGCAGGCGCAGCGACGGTTTTGCCAGCCAGTCGATGGCACTGGCCGGCACGGGCAGCAGCAGGGACAGCAGCAGCGGCAGCGAGCCCCGGCGGCTAATCGTAATGGCCATAGCCGTAGTAGTCGTTGCCGGGGAACGATTTGGTCTTGTTGTAGATCAAATGAATGTGTTCGCACGACTCGATCTGCCGCAGCGCCTCCTTGACGGCGTGCTGGGTCGTCGTTTCCGCCTCGACCACCATCACCACTTGGCCCATTTGCCCCACCAGCGCGTGCGCTTCGCTGGTGATCAGCAGGGGCGGCGAATCGAAGACGACGATGCGGTCGCCATAGCGGCTGGCGATCTCGGCCAGCAAGCGGCTCATGGCGCGGCTGGCCAGCAATTCCGTCGCGTGCTTGTTGCTGCGTCCGGCGGGCAGGATGCTAAGGTTAGCCACGTTGGTTTTCAGGATCACGTCGGCCATCGCCAGTTGCGGGTCGAGCAGCACGTCCATCAGCCCCGGCTCCGGCGGCAGGCCCAGCACTTTCAGCACGGACGGGCGCGCCACGTCGGCATCGACCAGCAGCACCGTGATATCCAGTTCCATGGCGATGCTCATGGCCAGGTTGACGGCGCAGTAGGTCTTGCCTTCGCCCGGCATGGCGCTAGTGACGACGATCAGGTTGCCGTGGCGGATGGCGTCGCTGCCGCCGGCGCGCGCCTGGCGCAGCAGCGGGCGCTTGATGATGCGGAAATCCTCGGCCACGGCGCTGCGCCCGCCATCGTGCGTGAGCATGCCTTGCTCGTCCAGCTTGGCCAGGTTCAGGGCGCGGTAGCGGGGCGACCGGCTTGCGTCCGCGCCATCCGTACCGTTCACTATATATGGCACGCTGGCCTCGGCCACGCCGAGGATCGTGGGTTCGTGTTTGCCGCTGTCCTTGCTGCTCATCGTCGCTCCCTTGGATCTAGAATTTCAGCAGCGCGGCCGTCATGACCCCGCCGTACAGGACGAACAGGCTGCCCAGGCAGGCGCCGAAGCCATAGCGGGCGCGGCGGCGGCGTACCTGCTGCAGCGGCGTCCAGTTCATCGATACCGTGCCCAGCACGTTCAAGCCCGTGGCATCGCGCAGTTCGGAGGGGCTGAGGAAGGTGGGACGCACCTGGCTGATGAGCAAGGCCGTCGCGACGCCGGCCACCAGTGCCGCGCCCAGCGCCGCGCTGAACAGCAGCGGGCGGTTCGGGCCGACGGGCGCATATTGCACCGTGGGCGGGTCGATGATCTTGAAGGCCATCATGTCGGTGGTGGAACTGAGTTCGCCCGACAGCTTGGCCGCTTCGCGCCGGCCGATCAGCTTTTCATAGTTTTCCTTGTTGATGATGTAGTCGCGGTTGAGCTGCGCCAGCTGCGATTCCACCTCGGGCACGGCATTGCTTTGCGCCAGGAGGCGCTCGTTGCGCGCGCTGTATTCCTGCACGCGGGCGCGGATGGCGGCCACCTTGGCGTCCGCATCCGTCAGCGCCACCTTCAACTGCTGCAGCATGGGGCTGTAGTTCTTGCCCGGGTCGCCGGACGCCATTTTCAGCTTGCTTTCCTCGATCTTGCGTTCTTCCAGCTGGGCCACGAGGCGTTTCGAAGCGATGATGTCGGGATGCAGTTCGGTAAATTGCATGCGCAGATTGTCGAGGTTCTTGTTGATCGAGGCGATGCGCTCGTCGAGTTCGGGATTCGTGATGGCTGAGGCGCTTGGCTCCAGGTCGAGCACCGGTTCGTCGCCCTCGATCTGGCTCTGGATGGCCTTGCGCGACTGTTCCGCCTCGACCAGTTCCAGCTTGGCATTGTTCAGGCTATCGGACGACATCAGCAGCTGGCTGCCATAGTCGATGCCCTGGCGCGGCAGCAGCAGGTTGTTGCGGATCTTGAATTCCTTCACCAGGTTTTCCGCCGCGCTCAGCTTGTCTTCGTAATTCTTGATCTGCTCGTCGATGAACTGTACCGCCTTCTGCGAATCGCCCTTTTTACCCTGGAAACTGCCTTCGACAAAGATGGTCAGCAGGCTTTGCACGACGTCGCGCACGAGCTTGGGGTCGCGCCCGCTGTAACTGATGGTGTAGATGTCATACGCGTTGGTGCCCGTGATCTTGATGCGGCTCATCAAGTTGTCCAGCTGGGCTTCGTGTTCGCGCACGGTCTTCGAATCCAGGTCGAGGTCGACCATGCGCATGACGCGCTCCACGTTCGGGCGGCTGAGCAGGGTGCGGCTCATGATGGCCACCTGCTGTTCCGTGTTCGGCACGCTGGTCATGCCGGCCATCAGCGGCTTGAGGATGGTTTGCGTATCGACAAACACGCGCGCCGACGTCTGGTAGTCGTCGGGCAGGGTGATCACCTTGATGAAGCCGCCGATGGCCACCAGCCACGCCACCAGCACCGCATGCCAGCGGTACTTCCAGATGCCTTTCAAGCCGGAAAGCAGTTGCTGTATCAATTCTTCCATGTCGCTTCCTTCAGGTGACGATGCTGATCGGTAGATGGGGTGGCGGCGCGGACAACGACGGCGTCTTGCAAGAAATACTTGCTTGTTGAGTAAGCAAAGTATAGGGCGGCTGTGGAGCAAGATTTTCCAAGATGATTGCTTCTTGATACGCCTCAAGGTTCACTTGCCGGGTTTTAATAATCATAGGAAGTTCGCGGCCCAGGCTGGTTCTGCGGGGCCGGCCATGGACGCGCATCGACTCGAAGAGGCTCCGCATGAATCCATTTCGCCGTGCATTTGTCTGCAACACGCTGGTCCTGGCGGGCGCCGCCAGCCTGCTGGGCGCTTGCCGCACGCGCCCTCCGTTGGCGCCCTCCGACGACAGCGCCCCCATGCACGATTACCTGATCGGCCCGGGCGACTCCGTCAACATCATCGTCTGGCGCAATCCGGAAGTATCGCTGACGGTGGCCGTGCGGCCGGACGGCAAGATCACCACGCCGCTGGTCGAGGATTTGCCCGCCAGCGGCAAGACGTCGACCCAGCTGGCACGCGACATCGAGCAAGCCTTGAGCAAGTTCATCCAGCAGCCCGTGGTGACGGTGATCGTCACCAATTTCTCGGGACCGTATGGCGAGCAGATCCGAGTGATTGGCGAGGCGGCCAAGCCGCAGGCGCTGCCGTACCGGCTGGGCATGTCGCTGATGGACGTGCTCATCGCCGTGGGCGGCATCACCGATTTCGCGGCCGGCAACAAGGCCAGCATCATTCGCGTGCGCGAAGGCAACCAGCAGCAGCTGAGGGTTCGGCTCGACGATTTGCTGAAGGAAGGCGATATTTCCGCCAACGTCATGATGCGGCCGGGCGATGTGTTATTGATACCGGAAAGCTTTTTTTAACAGCAAGCTCAACAATGTCAAAAAAGCAATTATATTTGCCATTTTGTACTTATAGACAAATTTCATCGTGTTATTTTGCTATCCCAAGGTAAATTTCTTCTGTTTTTTTTAGCTATTGCTGGGAACTTCTCCAGTTTTTCTCTTGTCACAAGGCATTGGCTTCAGTCCGTCTCGACGGCTGCCGATGAACGTGAGGACAAGATGAGCTTTGAAGATGAACCCATAATTTCCTTCGACACGCCAGGTACCTTCAGTGACCTGGTGGTGGGCGAGGGGCAGATCGACCCGGCCATGGAGCATGAGCTCGACCTGCAGCGCTTTCATATCCGCATGGCCAATTCGCGTGGCCGGCGCGAAGCGGCCAGTTTGCTGATCCGCAAGATGTACGGCTGGCGCGGCTATGCCGTCGATCCCTGCACGGCGCATGCGCTGAATAAAATCACGCTGTTCGCGGAAACGGCCGGCACCACCGTCGGCACCATGACCTTGTGCCTCGACAATGACGAGACGGGCTTGCCCGCCGATGAAAACTTCCGCGACAAGCTCGACGTCCTGCGCGCGCAGGGCCGGCGCCTGTGCGAACCGTCGCGCCTGGCCATCGACAAGGGCGTAAGCAAGCGCGTGTTTGCGGCGCTGATTCATATTTCTTATATCTATGCCCACAATATTCACGGCTTTACGGATTACGTAATTGAAGTCAACCCGCGCCACGTGGTGTTTTACAAGCGCATGCTGGGTTTCCAGGACTTCGGCGGCGAGCGCGAGTGCACGCGCGTGGGGGCGCCGGCCGTGCTGCTACGGCTGGACCTCGATTACATGGGGGCCCAAATCCGTAAATTCGGTGGCCTGATGGAACAGCATGGGGGTGAACGGTCGTTTTACCCCTTTTTTTTTCCGACATGGGATGAGCCCGGCATTACCAGCCGGCTGAGGCAGGGGCGCAACTGACCAGTCATTTATTCTTCAGCAAGATCGCCTGCATGTGGCTGCCCGGAATCGCGTAAGTGATGCCGCTGGGCGCGCTGATGGCTGCCTCTTTGAGGCCCTTGACGTACACCATGTTGACGATGCCGTAGACGAGACCGGTCTCGGGATCGAACAAGGGACTGCCGCTGCTGCCCGGATACGCCGTCGCGTCCAGCTGGAACACGGTGTACGGCGCCTTTTGCAGCTGCGCCAGGCGCCGGACGTCGAGGCGCTGCGCGTTTTCGCTGGGCATGACCACGGGTGTCAGCGATGACACGGTGGCGCGGTGCGTCACGTGGCGCAGCCCCAGCAATGTGCCCAGCGGAAATCCCGTAAAGGCCATGGCCTGACCTTCGCGCACCGTGGCCGCGTCGCCCAGCGCCAAGGCGGGCAGGGGCGCGCCCGCCAGGCGCAGCAAGGCCAGGTCGTGTTCCGTGTCCAGCGCCTGGACCTTGGCGGGGCGAAATTGCGCTACGTCGCCCTGGCCCGTGAGTATGCCGATGACTTCGTTCGGATTGGCGTCGAGCAGTTTCTGGATCACATGGGCGCAAGTGAGCACGCTCAGGCCGTCACCGGTCACGAAACCGGTGCCGATGAAATTCATCGGCGGCGTGCGCGTTTTTTGCAGGTTGCCCACGCCGACGATCGATGGTTTGATGCGCGCGATGGTTTGCGCCAGCGGCGCATCGGCGCGGCACGGCGCGCTGGCCAAGGCCAGGCACAACAGGAGGGTGAAAAAGAAGGTAAACGGCAGGGCTTTCATGGCGGCGCACTTTCAACGTGAGGAGGTGGCACGGGCTGCAGCAGCGCGCACAGCAGCATCAGGTAGCACAGCAGGGCGATGCGCGGCACGTCGAGCAGGCTGTCGAACAGGCCGACGACGAGAAAACCCAGCAGGGCGGCGGCGCACGCCAGCGCGCCTGCATCGCCGCGCGCGGCCTGGCGCAGCAGGCGCCGGCCGGCCAGAACCAGCAGGGCCAGCATGGACAGGGCGCCGCACCAGCCCGTTCCTATCAGCAAATGCAAGGCCATGCTCTTGATATGCCATGGCAGGTGGTGGTGGTCGCTGCTGAAAAACCAGTAATTGTTGGCTTGCGTAAAGCTCCCGTTGGCGATCAGTTCCTCGCCGCCCGGCGCGCGCAAGCTCAGATTGTCGACTTCGAGCACCGACGAGGTGGCCGTGCCACTGGCCGCCAGTTCCAGCTGCACGGGCGGACGCAGCAGCCAGGCACCGGCGCCCAGCCAGGCGCTGTCGAACGGCACTTCGTAGTGTTGCCATCCCTCCAGCGGGTTGCCAGGCGGCGGCGGGCGCAGGCGCAGCGGAACGTTCACGCAGCCCTGGGCGTACAGCAATTGCCGCTGGCACAGGCGCACCAGCAGCACGGGCATGGGTCCCGTGCGCCGCACGTCGAGCGCCAAAGTGTAGTGCGTGGTGGGCTGCACGGGCAGCCGCTGCAGCAGCCGCAGCAATTCGCCATAGCCGGCGCTGTAGCCGGGACTGGCCAGGCGCACATACCGGTTTTCCCCGTCTTCCGCATATGCGATGCTGGCCGGCACCTCGCGTTGGGGATTGTGCCAGTAATATGTGGCGGGAAAGCTGCCGCTACCCATGCCGAACAGGCGCTCGCCCCAGTCGGACGGCTGCATGGCCAGCGCCTGCCGCCAATGGCGCAAGCGGCCTTGCATGTCGAAGGCCGTGGTGGCGAAACGTTCGGTGGCGTAATAGCTGGCCGACACGGGTATCGCCAGCAGCAGCAGGATGCCGGCCGCGCCCGCGATGCTGAGGCTGGCGCGGTCCAGCCGCCACAGCGGCGGGCGCAGGCGTCCATTGCACAGCATCAGCATGGCCAGCAGCACGACCAGGCCGGCCGGCAGCAGCGCCGGCGGTCCCGCCCAGTGCCAGCCTATCCAGGCGAGATTGCATGCCAGCATGGTCCACGCCATCATCGCCAGCCCCAGCCTGGCGGGTTCCTTGCCGCCGGCGCCGCTGGACCACAGGGGGCCCGGCAGCAGCACGATCGCCAGCAGCACGGCGGCCAGCAGGAACAGGAAATACGGGCCTTTCAGCCAGCCGGCCGTTTGCTGGCCGGACGGTTCCGGCCACCAGGCGGCCAGCAAGCCTTGCAGGCACAGCGCGCACAGTACGCTGGCAGGCGCCAGGCGCCACGGCAACGGTCGCGCGGCCAGCACGAAGCTGGCCGCGAGCAGGACGACGGCGGCCAGCAAGCCCCGGTAGCCGGCCAGGCTGAACATGTACACGAGCAGGACGGTGCCCAGGCCGGCCAGCAGCAGCCTCAGCAACACTCCGCGCATGGGCGACTGGGAAGGCGCGCGCCGCGCCGCGCCGGGCGCCGTCCGCAGGGTTTGCCAGAATCCCAGCAGCATGGCCGCGGCCAGGGCCGCGTACAAGCCCCGCGAAAAGGTCGTGAACGCCGCGTGCAGGGCCAGGGCCAGCAGCAGCATGGCCAGTACCGCGTGCCAGCGGCTGCTGGCGCGCGCCAGCCACAGCGCGGCAAACGGCAGGCTCAGGGCCAGGTAGCCGTCCAGCGCGGCGCCACCCGTGTGCATGGCGGAAAACGGCGCCGTGATGCGGTAGTCGCTGGACAGGTTCGACAGACCGGGAAACACGGCCCGTTCCCATAGCGCGAACAATGACACCATGGCCAGCCCGGCCAGCATGCCCGGCAGCGCGTAGCGGCGCAAGGCGGGCGCGGACGCGTCGCGCAGCAGCAGCGGCAACAGCAGCATGCTCCAGGCCCAAGCCTTGCCCAGCCGCAAGCTGTTGTAGGAACTCAGGTAATTATCCCAGGCATTCAGGTCGAGCGGCGCCAGCGGCAGGACGCCGCGCAGCAGCGCCGCCAGCCAGGCCAGGCTGCACAGCAGCAAACAGGCGCGGGCGGCCGGCGAGAGCCGCGCCGCTGCCGCTTGGGCCGGTCCGCCCAGGCGCCAATAGCCGCAGGCTACGGTCAGCAACAGCAGCACGTCGATTTCTTCGAGGAAGAACCAGCCCGTCCACGGCGCCAGGTCCAGCACGGGCAGCAGGGCGGGCACACAGAACAGCCAGCAGGCGGGACGCCAGCACAGCAGCAGGAAATACGCGGGCAGCAGGGCAGCAAACAGCAGGCCGGGCCAGCCGTGGCCCAGCGGATAGTGGCGCAAGGCAAGCATGCAGGCCGCGCCCGCCAGCAGGGCCAGCGGCCGCGCTGCCAGGCCAGGCATGGCAGCGTGCACAGCCATGGCCTACAGCTGGGTCAGCAAGGCCTGCGCCTCGGCCCGCTGCGGAAAGTCCTTGTTGGCGGCAAGCAGTTGTTCCAGCTGCTTGCGCGCGCCGCCCTTGTCGCCCGATTTCGCCAGGGCCGCGCCCAGGTGGTATTGCACTTCGGGCGACTTCGGCGCCAGGTCCGCCGCCTTGCGCAGCAGGGCCGTGGCGCGCTTGACGTCGCCTTGCTGCAGCATGATCCAGCCCAGGGTGTCGAGCACGGCGGGATTGCCGGGGGCCAGCTTGAGGGCCTGTTCGGCCGTGGTCTGCGCGCGCGGATCTTTTTCCTGCTGATACGCCCACGCCAGGTCGTTCAGCGCCACCACGTTATCCGTGTCCTTGGCGACCACATACTGGAAGTGCTCGATGGCGGCGCGGTATTGCTTGGCCGCCAGCCGGGTGCCCGCCAGGTAGGTGCGCGTCGGCAAGTCTTCCGGGTGCTCCTTCAGCCAGGTGGCCATGCGCGCATCGGCTTCGCGCTCTTGCCCGGACGCCTGCAAGGCGCGGTACAGCTGCACCTGCAAAGGGCCGATGGGGCTGATGCCGAACGCGTGCTGGTACAGCTTGACGGCTTGCTGCGGCAGCTTTTGCTCCATCAGCACGTCGCCCTCGAGCTTGTAGCCAGCCGCCAGCTTCGGCCGCTGTTCCTGCACTTGCCGCGCCACGGCCAGCGCCTCGCGCTGGCGGTTCAGGTTCAGCAGCAGTGCCACTTCGACGACGCGCGCTTCGAGCAGGGTCGGGTCAATCACTTGCGCCCGCTTGACGGCTTGCAGCGCATTCTGGTGGTCGCCCAGCGCCAGATGCAGGCTGGCGATGCGCATCTGCAAGGGCGCGGACGTGGTCTGTATGCTGGCCAGCTTGTTGTAGCTGTCGAGCGCTGCCGGCGCCAGGCCGGCGCTGTACTCCACCTGGGCGCGCAGGGCCAGCGCATCGGCGTCACCCGGGTGGCCCGTTTGCAAGGTGCGCGCCAGCTCCAGCGCCTTGTCGGGCGCGCCCGTCTTCAGGTAGAAGTTACTGAGCAGCAGGGCTGGCGCGACGGCGTCGGGATTGTCGCGGTGGCCCCGCTCGAGCCAGCGCCGCGCCTCTTCCGTCTTGCCCTGCGACGCGGCCAGCTTGGCCAGCGCCGCGCACAGGTCGGCATTTTTCGGCGCTTTTGCCAGCGCCTTCTCGAAGCGCTGTTTCGCCTGCTCCGGCTTTTTCTCGGCCAAGTCGATCTGCGCCAGGTTGTTCAAGGCGGGCAGGTAGACGGGGTCCATGCTCAGCGCCTGCTCGAAACTGGCGCGCGCGGCAGGCAAGTCGCGCAAGGCCAGGTAGACGCCGCCTTTCAGGTTCAGCAGCAAGGGATTCGTGCCTTTCTGCTGCTCTTCCATCATGTTGACGCTGGCCAGGGCCTTGTCGTTCTGCTTGTTGCGCAGCAAGGTCATCACCAGCATGGTGCCTGCTTGCGGCGTGCTCTTGTCGAGCATGCTGGCGCGTTCCAGTTCATTGATGGCGCGGCTGTTTTCGCCCATGCCCAGGCGGCTGATGCCCAGGGCCGCATGCAGCCTGGCCGTGTCCGGCGCCAAAGTACTCGCCTGTTCGAAATACGCGGTTGCCTTGTCGTACTGGCGCGCGCGCAAGTGGGCTTCGCCGGCCAGCGACAGCAATTCCACGTCTTCCGGGAAGGCGGCCAGCATCGGTTGCAGCAAGTCGATGGCGGCATCGGTCTTGCCACGCATCAATTCGATCGACGCCATCATCTTGACGGCATACAAATGCCTGGGATACACGGCCAGGAAGCGCCGCAGATAGTTTTCCGCCTGCGGCGGCGAGCCGAGCGCCAGTTGCACGGCGCCGGCCAGCAGGATGGACGGCATGTGGTCGGGCGCCGCCTTGAGCACCAGCTGCAAGGCTTGCAGGGCCGCCTTGTGCTTGCCCTGGCGAAAATCGAGCAGCGCCTGGGCTTGCAGCAGGCCCAGGCTGTTGGGCGCCGTCTTGCGCGCCGTGGCGAGCTGCGCGCCCGCTTCCGCATAGCGGTTCTCCACGATATCGAGGTTGGCCAGGTCGATGTGCGCCTGGGTATTGTCCGGTTTTATCTTGAGGATCTGCATGTAGGCGAGCCGCGCCGCAGCGTTCTTGCCTTGCAGGCGCAGCAGGTCGCCCTGCAGGCGCAAGGCGTCGAGGTTGGCGGGCGCGCTTTTCAAGGCTTGCGCCAGCAGCAGCTCGGCCGCCGGCACCTGGTGGTCGAGCGCAGACAGGCGCGCCAGGCCCAGCAAGGCCTCGACCTGGTCGGGATGGGCTTCGAGCAGGCGCGAGTACAGGGCGTGCGCCTCGTCCTGGCGGCCCAGGGCCAGCAAGGCGTCGCCGCGCAGGGCCAGCACGCTGGCGGGCTGCGCCGCATCGTCGGCGATCTCGGCCAGCACCTTGTCGAACTGGCCCAGCATCAGCCAGATCTTGCCCAGCAGGGGCATCACTTGCTGCGGCGCCAGGCCCAGCGACTTTGCCTTGCGCAATTCTTTTTCGGCCGACAGCGCTTCGCCCGTGTCGATATAGATGCTGCCCAGCAGCAAGCGCGCGGCCGCGTTGTCCGGTTCCTTTTGCAGCAGGTTCTTCAACTGGATGATGGCGGCCCGCGCTTCGCCTTTCTGCCGGTACTGCTGCGCGTCGGCCAGCAGGGATGCACTGCTCTGCGTGCCGTGGCAAGCCGTCAGCAGGGGCAGCAGCAGGGTACAGCACAGTGCGGCGGCCGGCAGGCCAGGGAAAGGGCGGGGCAGGGAACGGGCCATGGAAGTCTCCGGTAGCGGCGTGCGTGGACGATTAGCCGATTCGCGATGGGCGATGGGCGATGGGCATGGTCTAGCTTAAAAAGATGGCCGCCGTTCTCCTTGATTGCGCTCAACAAGCCGCTGATTGTCCGCACGCATGCTGGCCGCCGGCCCGTGTTTCTTGTTCCCGCTCAAGAATGGCCCGATTGGCAACCGTAGAATTTCCCGGACGGCGATGCTCGTGCCGCAACCATTCGGAGCACATGCATATGGATAGCAAGGTGGAGAGCAATGTGAATAGCAAGGTGAATGGCAAGGGCGGCGTGGTGGCGGTGGTGGGGCTCGGTTACGTGGGCTTGCAGCTTGCCGTGGCGTTCGGCATGCGCCAGCGCACGATCGGCTTTGACTTGTCGGCACGCAAGGTGGAAAGCTACCGCAGCCATGTCGATCCGACCGGTGAAGTGAGCACGGAACAGCTGCGCGCGGCGCAATGGTTGAGCGTCGGCTGCGATCCGGCCGAACTGGAACTGGCCGATTTCATCGTCGTGGCCGTGCCCACGCCAGTCGACAGCGCGCACAATCCCGATTTCTCGGCCCTGGCCGGCGCCAGCGCGGCCGTCGGACGGCACATGCGGCGCGGCGCCATCGTCATCTACGAGTCCACCGTGTACCCGGGCGCGACCGAGGAAATCTGCATCCCCATCCTCGAACAGCATTCGGGCCTGCGCTGGAAGGAAGACTTTCATGTGGGTTTTTCGCCCGAACGCATCAACCCCGGCGACAGGGACCACACCCTGCACAGCATCCGCAAGGTGGTCTCGGGCGACGACGACGCCACCCTGGACCAGGTGGCCGCCCTGTACGAAGGCGTGGTCGAGGCGGGCGTGCACCGGGCGTCGAGCATCAAGGTGGCCGAGGCGGCCAAGGTGATCGAAAACACGCAGCGCGACCTGAACATCGCGCTGATGAACGAACTGGCCATCATCTTCGACCGCATCGGCATCGACACCCTGGAAGTGCTGCAGGCGGCGGGCACGAAATGGAATTTCCTGCCGTTCCGGCCCGGCCTGGTGGGCGGCCACTGCATCGGCGTCGACCCATACTATTTGACGCACAAGGCGGAAATGCTCGGCTACCACCCGCACGTGATCCTGGCCGGGCGCCGCATCAACGATGGCATGGCCAAGTTCGTGGCGGAAAAAACCATCAAGGAAATGGTGCGGGCCGGCTTCAAATTGAAAGGCTCGCACGTGAACGTGCTGGGCCTGACCTTCAAGGAAAATTGCCCGGACCTGCGCAACTCGAAAGTGGTCGACATGATCCACGAACTGCAATCGTACGGCGTGCAGGTGCACGTGCACGACCCTGTCGCCGATGGCCGCGAAGCGCTGGAAGAGTACGGTTTATTGCTGGAAAGCTGGGAACAGCTGCCGCAGGCCGAGGCCATCATCAGCGCCGTCTCGCACCAGGCCTTGCTGGCCCGTCCGCTGGCCGACTTCCAGGCCAAGGTGCTGGAAAACGGCTGTTTCATCGATATCAAATCGCATTTCGACCCCCGTCCGCTGGAAGACGGCGGCCTGCACGTGTGGCGGCTGTGATGGCGGCCGAACCCTTCGATCAGGCCGCAAACGCGGCGCGAAACGCCTCCGCTGGTGATCCGGCTGCCGGTGCCTATGCGCAAGCCTGCGCACAACTGAGCAAGGAACCTCGGCGCTGGCTGGTGACGGGCGTGGCCGGCTTCATCGGTTCGCACCTGCTGGAAACCCTGCTGAAGCTGGGACAGGAAGTGCGCGGCCTCGACAACTTCATAACGGGCCACCGCCACAACCTGGAACAGGTGTGCGCCAGCGTGGGCGAGCAGGCGTGGCGCCGCTTCACCTTCATCGAAGGCGATATCCGCGATCCGCAAGTGTGCGCGCGTGCATGCGGTACGCCTGCGCAGGCCGCCAGCCAGGCTGCCAGCGCCGGCGATGGCGAGGCGGACGGCGAGACAGATGCGGCCGATGGTGGCAGCGGCAGTGGCGACCACAGCATGGGCGAGCGCGGCCGCGCCGGTGCGGGCGGCCCCGTTGCCGTCGCCGCCGTCGATTTTGTGCTGCACCAGGCGGCGCTCGGCTCCGTCTCGCGTTCGCTGGAAGACCCGCTGCTGTGCCACGCCGTCAATGTCAGCGGCTTCCTGAACATGCTGGCCGCCGCGCGCGACGCGGGCGTGCGGCGCTTCGTGTATGCGGCCTCGAGCGCCACGTATGGCGACCATCCGGCCCTGCCAAAAGTGGAACAGCACATCGGCGCGCCCCTGTCGCCGTATGCCTTGAGCAAATATGTCAACGAGCTGTATGCGCAAGTGTACGCGCGCTGCTACGCCATGCAGACGGTGGGACTGCGCTATTTCAATGTCTTCGGTCCGCGCCAGGACCCGCTGGGCGCCTACGCGGCCGTCATTCCCCGCTGGATCGCCGCCATGCTGGACAAGCAGGCCGTGCACATCCATGGAGACGGCGCCACCAGCCGCGACTTCTGTTTCGTGCACAACGCCGTGCAAGCCAATATCCTCGCCGCCACGCGCGCCGACCCGGCAGCCGTCAACCAGGTCTACAACGTGGCCGTCAACGCCCGCACCAGCCTGACGCAGCTGCACGCCACCATGCAGCAGATGCTGTTGGCCGCCCGTCCGCAGCACGTGCCGCTGGCGCCGCACTATGGCGAGTTTCGCGCCGGCGATGTGCGCCATTCGCAGGCGGACATCGCCAAGGCGGGCCGCCTGCTCGGTTATGTCCCCACGCACAACCTGGCGCAAGGCTTGCGGCAGACCATCGCCTGGTATATGGAACAGGCTGAACGGGCTTGAATGGCAAGCTTGCCACGCGCGAGGCATATGCTGGCCAGGTACACCCCGATATCGGCCCGACCGCCTGCCGTTCGGCGTTCAGTGTTGCGCAGGCGGCGCTGCCGGCATTATTGACGCAGGCGACGCGGGCGGCTCCGGTACGCCATCGATCTTGCTGTGCAGAACCCGGGGTGTGCCGCGGAAATCGGCCGTATGCAGGGTGACGGGACGGCGCCAGACGCGGGCGATGTACGCCAGCACCTGTTCCGCCCGCTCCAGGTCGAGACCGCGCCCGTCGCGCTGGTGATCGTGGCGCAGTACCAGGCTGCCGTCATCGTTGAGCAGGGTGGCGGCGATGCACGGCGCGCCATAGTTGTATTTTGGGGCCAGGATGGCTTCGCGGATGGCCAGCAATTCGCGGCTGGCCAGGCGCGCTTCGCCGTCGCGGTGGCTTTCATGCACGAACAGGCCCAGGCGGTCTGCCAGTTCCCCATCCAGATAGTTGCGAATGAAGCTGCAGTCGTCATCGTCGCGGCAAATCTGGCGCGCCCGCGCCAGTCCTTGGCGCTCGATGATGTGTTCCCACATGCAAAAACCCAGGTGATAGGGATTGACGGCCAGCGCGTGCTGGTGCTCGCCCGCGTAAGGGCGCACCACGTCCGAATGCGACTTGGTGGCGGACAGGTACAGGGCCGGCGGCAGGAAGTCGGCTTCGCGCAACAGGCGCGCATGCCAGTACGAGGCCCAGCCTTCGTTCATGATCTGGCAGGCGTACACGGGATAAAAGTAAAACGACTCTTCGCGCACGGCCAGGAAAATGTCGCGTTCCCAGTCGGCCAGGTCCGGCCCATATTGCGCAATGAACCACAGCAAGTCGTATTCGGGCTGCGGCGGCACGAGGGGGCGCTGTGCCAGCCGTGCCCGGGCCGCCTCGTGCGCCGCCATCGCCGCCGCTTCACCGGGCAAGCGCTGGTAACGCCGCGTAAAAGGATCGTCTGCGCCAGCCCCGTTTTGCGTGCCGGCCACACCGGCTGGCCCGGCTAACGCGGCATAGGGCGGGCGGTGCAGCTCGGCGTGGATGTCCACGTGCTGCTCCAGCGCCAGTGCGGCGTCGAGCACGGCTTCCACCTGCTCCTGTCCGTGCCGTTGTAGCGCCATTTCGAGACGCTGCGCCCGCGCCGCGCTTTGTTCCAGGATGTGCTGGCCGGCCATGGCGCCGAAACGCAGAAACAGGGCATTGCGGCTGGCGAAGTCGGCGTGGCCCAGCACATGGGCCGTGACGAGGGTGTTTTCCGCCACGGAATTGTGCTCGGCCATGTAGGCATGGCAAGGGTCGCCTGGAAACATGACTTCGAACATATGCGAGTTGCCCATCTTTTGATGCACGAGCTGGTGGATGTAGCGCACGCCGAACGACCAGTGGCGCATGCGCACGGGCAAGCCATAGATGGCGATCTCGGCCATGAAGCTGTCCGGTACCAGCTCGAACTCGACGGGAGCAAACTCCAGTCCCATTTCCCGCGCCAGCGCTTCGATGCGCGCCGCGTAGCCGTCCAGGTTGGCTGTGTCAGGCGTCATGCCGTGTCCTCAGTATCGGCCGCCTCGTGCTGGAAAAAGGTGCGGATGGCCGCCCAGATATCGTCATTCCTGCTAAGGATGCTGCTGTGCAAGGGCAAGCCGCGCCGTTCCTGCTCGGAAAACAAGCTGTGCATTTCCGTTTCCAGGCTGCGCGGCACGCCGGGCACGGTTTCCACATAGCCCATATAGTTGAGCAAGGCGGCCAGTTCGCCCAGGGCCAGGCTGGTCGCCCCGCGGTCTTCGCTGAAATTCTCGCCATCGGAGGCATAGAACAGATAGGCGTTGTAGCGGCCCGGCGCATAGTGTTCCTGCAGCAGCTCGCGGCTCAGGCGAAAGGCGGTGGAAGCCATGGTGCCGCCCATGCCATTGACCTGGAAGAACTCGGCTTCGGAGAATTCCCAGGCCCGCGTCGTATGGGCGATGAAGCGCGTTTCCACGCGCGCATACCTGCGGCGCAAGCCCTGCAAGGCAAAGAAAAAGAAGGATTTGGCCAGCTTGCGCTCGGTCTGCGCCATGCTGGCCGACACGTCCAGCACGAAAAACACGACGGCATTCGTGCTGGGCCGGGGCAGTGGCTGCACCTGGCGGTAGCGCAAGTCTTCATTGGTGAAAGGCACAGGTTGCGCTTGCAGGGCGCGCCGCTTGATTGCTTCCTTGACGGTGCGCCGCCGGTCCAGCCGCGAACGGGCGCCATGTCGCTCCAGGCCGCTACGCACGAGCCGTACGTCGTCGATAGCGCCCAGGTGGCGCGGTTTCAGGTGCGGCAGCTCGAAAGCGTCCCACAGCCAGTCGAGTATGTCGTCAATGGCAAACTCGAGCAGCAGGCGCACAGCTCCCTCGCCGTCGCCGCCTTCGCCTTGCGTTCCGGCCCCGCCCATGGCGCCGGGACGGGCTGTGCGCAGAATATCGCCGGGCTGGCCGTCACCCTGGCCCGCGCCCACGCTGTTGCGCGCGGGCGCCAGCCGGAAACGCGCATGTTCGAGCAGGTGCATGGGTACTTGCACCGTGCGCTGCTGCGGCCCGCCGATCAGGTCAGGCGTGGCGATCAGCTCGGGCAAGTGCGCCTGCACGGCGTCGCGCACTTTCTGGTTGTGGCGCAGCCAGTCGCGCGCGCCGCGCGAGAACAGCCCATACCAAGGCTGGGCCAGGGCCGGCGCGGATGATCCCACTGGGCTATCGTGCTTGCCGCTGCCTGGCGAGGTCGTGGCGGACATGGCTATTCCTGCGCCAGCAAGGTGGTCACGTAGTTGAGCGCTTCGCGTGCGCTATGAGCGTCATAACCATATTCGTCGACCAGGCGCTGCTCGACGGCGGAGATCCTGGCCCGCACGTCGTCATCGGGCCGCTTGGCCGAGCCCACCAGGCGCAGCACGTCGCGCCGCTGTTCGAACAGATATTGCTGGACGGCGTCGTGCAGTTGCGCATGGCTGCCCAGGCCAAACGCTTCTCCCCGCTTGAAGGCGCTCATGGCCTTGCGTACCACTTCTTGGCGGAACGATTGCTTGCCCGAGTCGCTGATGTGGATTCTTTCTTCCACGGCGCGCAGGAAGCGCTCGTCGGGACGGCGTTCTTCGCTGGTGATGGGGTCGCGGATTTGGCGATTGTCGAGCATGGCTTCGACTTCATCGAGATATTTGTTCAGCAAGTCTTGCGCTTCCTGCTCGAACGACACGAACAGGGCCTTGTGCACGTCGGCCTTGACCCAGCGGTTATAGAAATCCTTGCGCGTGAGCACCAGGTAATCGACCCACTTGCGCTTGCGCCGCGGTTCGATGCGCGCATCGCTTTCGATGCCGTCTTTCAGGGCCAGCAGGACGTCCATGGTGGACAGGCTGTTGCGCTGGGCGGAAATGATGGCGTGCGACAGGGCATTGATGACGAAACGGGGCGAGACGCCCGACAGGCCCTCGTCGGGCGCCTTGTCGCGTTCGCGCACGCGGCGGATATCGGCATGCTGCAAGTCGTCGACGTCTTCGTCGGCATACACGCGCAGTTTCTTGACCAGCTCGGCCTCCTTGTCGTCGCCTTCGGGCAAGCGGCTGAGGATGGCAAACACGGCTGCCGCATGCAGCACGTGCGGATCGAGGTGCACATCGCGGAAGGCGGGCGCGGCCGCCTGGATCAGCTTGCGGTAGATGCGCGCTTCTTCGCGGTAATTGAGCGTATACGGCACTTGCACGATGACCATGCGGTCGAGCAAGGCCTCGTTTTCGCTTTCTTGCAGGAATTTGCGAAATTCGGCCAGATTCGTGTGCGCGAGGATGGTCTCGTCGAGGTAAATCAGGGGAAAGCGCGACACCTTGACATTCTTTTCCTGCGTCAGGGTTAGTAGTAAATAGAGGAATTCCCGCTTGACCTTGAGGATTTCGATCATTTCCAGCATGCCGCGGCTGGCCGCATACACGGCGCCGGACCACGACCAGGCGCGCGGATCGCCTTCGTCGCCGTACTGCGCCACTTTCGCCAGGTCGACGGAACCCACGAGGTCGGCCAGGTCGGCCGTGGTGGGATCGTGCGGCGCATACGTGCCGATGCCGCAGCGGCCCGCTTCGGACAGATGGATGCGCTCGACGGGCATGCGCAGGAAGTCGCCCGCGTACTGTTCTTCCAGGCGGGCGCGGCAATGGGGACACAGTTCGCCGTGCAGCTCGGCATCATAGCTGGCGCGAAAGTCGGCGCGCATGCTGTGCGGCACCAGGTGCAGCGGCGATTCGTGCACGGGGCAGCCGGCGATGCCGTACAGCGCGCCTTCGCTGCTGTGGCTGTATTCTTCCAGCCCCCGCTTGAGCAGGATCACCATGGTCGACTTGCCGCCCGACGGCGGGCCCAGCAACAGCAGCATGCGCCGGCCCACCTCCGAGCCGGCGGCGGCCGCCTTGAAATAGGCGGCGACGCGGTCGATCGCCTCGTCGATGCCGAACAGCTCGTCGTCGAACAGGCGGCAGCGGAAATGTCCGGCATCGTCCGTCTGGCCGTTCCAGCGCATCATGTCCCACAGGTACTGGTGCGCGCCGCGTGTCAACAGGGCCGCGCGGCCGGGCAGGATCTGCTCGATGAAGTCGGCAAAACTGCCGCGCCAGGGACTGATGCGGTGTTTTTCTGCCCAGGCCGCCATGCCGTGCATAAAACCGGCATGTTGGTCCGCAGGCGCGTCGTCGGATTGGCGTGTCATACCAGGGCTCGTCATTATTCCCCCATCCATACCGTTGCTGCCGTGGAGCAGGCCCAATTCCAGCCTGCCAGCCAAGTATACGGCGCTGCCTCTGCCCGCACGCCTGATCTCGCTCAACCTTGACGAGGGAACTATTTTTATCCTCGCTGCCCCCGTTGGGCTAAGGCAGCCGCGTGTCAGCGCGATTCAATCCAGATCAATACCGGCCTGCGCAGCCAGCCCACACTGGTGTTTCGGAACGACCCACGAGGAGAGCATGATGATCGGCAACGAGAATGGTTTCAGCGCCCCGCCTGGCGGCAGCGGCAGGGGACAAAGCGCGGACGATGAAGAGGCCATCGGCCAATTTGCCGTCCCCGGCGAAGACGACAATACGATCGAGAGCGCATCCGTCTCGGACATGCCCGACGCCTTGAGCGGCGTCAGCATGGAATTGCTGGAAATCAAGCGCAGCATCGAAGACGGCATGCGCCAGTCCACCTCCCAGGCGGGCGGCGTGCGCGCGGCCGATGCCTTCAGCGACGGCGGCAATATCCAGGGCGTGTCCATCGGCCTGGGCGAGGGCGCCAGCGACAGCTCGTCCGGCGAGCCGGGCTTGCCGGCCCTGACTCTGTACGTGGCCGAGCCCACTTCCGTCGACCGCGCCAAGGCCGCCATCGTGGGCGCCATGGGCGTGCGCGCCGTGTCCAGCGACAGGGTGCCCGTCAATATCGTCGTCACGGGCGTGATCGACGCGCAGCCGCACCGTTTCCGCTTGCGCCCGGCGCCGGGCGGCGTGTCGGTCGGGCATTTCCGCATCACGGCCGGCACCGTCGGCTGCCTGGCCGTGGGGCGCAGCGCGCCGCGCAACAGCCGCTTGATGATTCTTAGCAATAATCACGTGCTGGCCAATTCCAACGGCGGCGTGTTCAACGACTGCATCGTGCAGCCTGGCCCCATCGACGGCGGCCGCTGCCCGCAAGACCAGGTGGCCGTGCTCGAACGTTTCGTGCCCATCAATTTCAGCGGCGGCGTCAATTTCGTCGATTGCGCCACCGGCTGGGCCTGGCCAGACAGGGTGCGTCCCGAACTGGTCTACCTGAGCGGCGGCGTGCCCGCGTACTTCCGCATCAGCAATGCGCTGGTGGCGCCCGCGCTGGGGATGATGGTTGGCAAGTCGGGCCGCACGACGCAATTGACGCAGGGCCGCATCACGGGCCTGGGCGCCACCATCAACGTCAATTACGGCGGCGGCAGGATCGCGCTGTTCCAGGACCAGATCGCCATCACGGGCGTGAGCGGGGCGTTCAGCGCGGGCGGCGATTCCGGCTCGTCCATCTGGACCTGGAACCAGCAGCGCAATCCCGTCGGCCTGCTGTTTGCCGGCGGCAATAATATCACCTTTGCCAACCAGATGCGGCGGGTGGTGGTGGCGCTCGACATCAATTTGTATACTTGACCGCTCGAGGAGGCGGCGCGGCGCTGGTGTCGCGCCGTCTCGTCCTTGTATAACGCTGTTTTTTGCACGATGATGATGGTATGAGCGGCAGCAGCCATGTGCCCGGCGAACGGCGCTGCGGCGCCCGATGGCCGGGTGTATCATGGAAGGCATCAGGAGGGTTGGTCATGTCAAACAGTAAATTCGCACAATCGCCGTATGGCGTCTTCGAGGACGCCGCCATGCCGTATTTGCCGGATGAGACTCCTGGGCAGGGCATGGACCGGTACGCCCATGCCGCGCCCCAGGGCCGGCTGGAAGCGGCAAAACGGCGCAACGAACGGGCGCTGATGGCCATCGAGGGCGTGGAAGGCGTCAGCGTGGGGCACACGGCCGTGGGCAAGGAGGCGCTCGTCGTATATCTGCGCGACTCGTCCGTCAAGCGGCGCGTGCCGTCTCAGGTCGAGGGTTATCCGGTGGAAACGAGCATCACGGGCCAGATCGATATCCAGCGCTGGTAGACAGCAAGCGGGCCTGGCCGCCTTGCCGTGGATCGCTGCTGCGGAAGGTCTGCTGCCAGGTCTTCCGCATCGCTTATCAGCTTGCCTTACTTGCCCAGGCGGCCGATCGCTTCGGCCACGCCCGCGCCATAGGCGGGGTCGCACAGGGTGCAGTTGCCGATGTGGCGTTGCTTGACCTGCTCTGACGCGCCCGAGATGGCGCGCGCCGTGTTGTCGAACAAGGCTTGCTGCTGCGCCGCGGTCATCAGGCGGAACAGGGCGCGCGGCTGCGAATAGTAATCCTCGTCAACGCGGTGGTTCCAATGGTCGGCCGCGCCCTCCAGGCTCAATGGCGGCTCGCGGAAATCGGGCTGCTCGGCCCACTCCTGCTCGCTGTTCGGTTCATAGCCCAGGGTGCCGCCCATGTTGCCGTCGACGCGCATCTGGCCGTCGCGGTGGTAGCTGTGGAACGGGCATTTCGGCGCGTTGACAGGGATATGGCTGTGGTTGACGCCGAGTCGGTAGCGCTGCGCGTCGCCATACGAGAACAAGCGGCCTTGCAGCATCTTGTCCGGCGAAAAGCTGATGCCAGGCACCACGTTGGCCGGGTTGAAGGCCGCCTGTTCCACTTCCGCAAAGTGATTGTCGGCATTGCGGTTCAGCTCCAGTACGCCCACTTCGATCAGCGGATAATCGCCGTGCGGCCATACTTTCGACAGGTCGAACGGATTGAGGTGATACGTGCCTGCCTCTTTTTCCGGCATGATCTGCACGTACAGGGTCCAGCGGGGGAAATCCTTGTTTTCGATGCTTTCATACAGGTCGCGGTGCGAGCTTTCGCGGTCCTTGCCGACCAGTTCTTCGGCTTCCGCATCCGTCAGGTTTTGAATCCCTTGCTGGGTTTTCAAGGTGAACTTGACCCAGAAACGCTCGTTTTGCGCATTCAGGAAGCTGAAGGTGTGGCTGCCGAAGCCGTGCATGTGGCGGAAGCTGCGCGGCAAGCCACGGTCGCTCATCACCACCGTGACCTGGTGCAGGGCTTCGGGCAGCGAAGTCCAGAAATCCCAGTTGCTGTTGGCGCTGCGCAAGCCGGTGCGCGGATCGCGCTTGATGGCGTGATTCAAATCGGGAAATTTCAATGGGTCGCGCATGAAGAAGACGGGCGTGTTGTTGCCGACCAGGTCCCAGTTGCCTTCTTCCGTGTAGAACTTCAGGGCGAAGCCGCGGATATCGCGTTCCGCGTCCGCCGCGCCCCGTTCGCCGGCCACCGTGGAAAAGCGCGCGAACATCGGCGTTTTCTTGCCCACTTCACCGAAGATTTTTGCCCGCGTGTAGCGCGTGATGTCGTGCGTGACGGTAAACGTGCCGTACGCACCGGAACCCTTGGCATGCATGCGGCGCTCGGGGATGACTTCGCGGTCGAAGTGGGCCAGCTTTTCCAGGAACCACACATCTTGCAACAGGGCGGGGCCGCGCGGGCCGGCCGTCTGGATGTTCTGATTGTCGGGAACAGGCGCGCCAAAGGCGGTGGTCAGCTTTTTCATTGGACTCTTTCTTTCATGGCTAGGCAGAGCAATGGACGCACCGGCGCTACTCAAACACTGGCTGGGTTGAATGAACACTCACCGGGGCTGGTCCAGAGTAAAATTTCTAAAATGCAAACCAGTGTCAACTTTTTTTGTGCGGGATGGCTTGCCGCGCCGCCCGAGCAAGCTCAGGCGGCATCCTTGCATCATAAGCGCTGAGTAGCTGCCGCTCCCGCACGCTTGCAAGTTGCAAGTATATGAAGGCAGGCTACGATCACGCCACTGGCCTTTTGCCCAGTTCTTAAAACTTGTTCCAGTTGTTATGCCGGTGCTCCGTCGCTTCCTTCATCAGGTGGCCGGCGCGCAGGGCATCGTCCGCCTGCACCGTCATGGCCAGTTCCTGGATGGCGGGCGGATATTCGTGGTGGGCCGCTTCTTCCAGCAATGCATGGCCCTTGGCCAGGTCGCGCGGCACGCCGCGGCCTTCGCGGTAGGCGTTGTACAGCAAAAACATGGCGTGCGGATTGCCCAGTTCGCTGGACCTGGCCAGCCAGTGGGCGGCTATCACGGGGTCTTGCGGCACGCCTTCGCCATTCGCCGCCAGCAGGCCCAGCATCAGGGCCGCCTTCGCATGGCCTTGCTGCGCCGCTTGCCGGTACCACAACCAGGCCTGGCCCGGCGTAGCCGCGCGCAGCATCTGGCCCAGCTCGAAGGCCGCTTCCGTGTCGCCCGCGCGGGCCGCCTGTTCGAACAGGTTCAAGGCATCGGCGCGGCGCTCGGGCCGGGGCTGGTAAATCAGCGCCAGTTCGCGCTCGGCGACGGGCATGTCCTTGCCGGCCCAGTTGCGTACACGGCGTTCGGCCTGGTGGTCGCCCGCCTGGCGCGCATGCATGGCGACGGCTTCGATTTCCGCCGCCGTGGGCGGTGGCGACGACTGGCAGGCGGCCAGTATAGTGGCCAGGACAGTGGCCAGCACGACGGCGGGCAGGGAGAGTGCGTGTTTCATCTGGATCACCTTTCATCAAAACAGGCCGGAACCACCGCAGTTCCGGCCCATGGACCTTATTTGCTCAGGTCGATGCGGTACTTGGCGAAACCGCTGGCGTCGAGTCCGCCTTCGGCCGCCACGTTGGTGATGCCGCCGCCTTGCGCCAGTGCCAGATGGCCCGGCGCCGAGCGCAGGATCACGGGACCTGCCGTGGCCGTCTTGACGAAGCTCCAGCTGCGCGCGCTGCCATTGGCCGCCAGGGTCACCTTGCCGCCCTTGGTGCTCAGCGACGCCAGGTAGTTGCTGACCACGGCCTGGTTCGCATCGGGCGACTTGATGATGGTCTTGCTGCCATCGATGCCGGGCACGGCGCCGCCGCCACCGGCGCGGTAGTCGTTGGTGGCAACGATGAAGTCATCGCCGTCGGCCACGGGCGCGCCCTTGTACGTGAGGTTGACGATGCGGCTGCCCGGCTTTTTCGTCACGTCGATCTGGTACGTCAGCGCATTGTTTTCCGCGTAGAACACGTCATAGTTATAGATCGTGCCATACGACGGCACCAGGTCCTGCTCGGCGCTGCTGGCCGGGTCGATCTGGGCAAATTGCTTGGCCGACGTTTCCAGCCAGGCCTTCAAGTCCGATCCCTTGATTTTGACGGCTTGCAGATTGTTATTGCTATATAAATACAAGTCGCCCGGATTGCGCACCTGCAAGCCGATCGGCGCGGCCGGCGTCGCGCCTGCGGCCACGTCGGTGAAGTCCGATGGTCCGTTGCGGCCCGCCTTGAACGGCGCGCTGCACGAGATGACGGGAATATTCTTGTAGCTGGCCAAGGTGGCGTCCGTGCTGGTGGCGATGAAGTTCTTCACGTAGTCGAGCTGCGCCTGGTTCACCAACTGGATGGCGCTCACGTCGCCCACCAGCGCGAAGTAGGCCGACATCTCGAAATCCGTGCTGATGCCCAGCGGCTGCTTGGCGTAGGCGATGGTGGCCGCGTGCTCGGTGGCAACGAGAGGCGCGATGGCCGGGTCGGCTTTCACCAGAGTCGTGCCATCCGCGTACTTGAAGCCGCGCGATTCCACCGTCGTCTTGGCCGGCTGCACTACCCACTTGCCGCTTTGATACACCATCGTCAGCTTGATGATGCCCAAGCGGCGGCCCCAGCTTTGCGCCATGACGGTCGGTACGCCGTTCACAAAGCCGTTGACGGCGTCGATCTTGGCGCTGGCCGGGAAGGCGGCAAACGAGGCGTCCAGCGCGGCCGCGCCCACTTCCTTGCCTTTCGGGAAGATCAGGTGCGAATGCCCGATCATCAGCGCATCGATGCCCGTGGTGGTCAAATGATAGCTGCCGTTCTCCATCTTCGGGCTGTAGGCGCTCGTGTCCAGGCCGCCATGCGACAGTGCCACGACGAGGTCGGCGCCCTTGCTGCGCAATTCCGGCACGTACTGTTTCGCCGCTTCCTGCACGCCCGTCACGCTGATCTTGCCAGCGAGCACTTTCTGATCCCATTCGAGGATTTGCGGCGGTACAAAGCTCAGCACGCCCACATTGATTTTCACGCTCAGCTTGCTGCCATCGGGTGCCGTGGCGGTGAAATCGCGCGGCAGCACCGTGTAGGGCTGGAAGATGGGCTTGCCGCTGGCCACGCCGACGACATTGCTCAGCACGGAAGGGAAGGCGGGCGCGCCGCACGTGCCCGTCGGCTTGGCCACGCCGGGAATGCCGAAATCCGTGTTGGTGATCTGGCTCAAGTAAGGCAAACCATAGTTGAACTCATGGTTGCCCATGCCGCCCGCGTCGTATTTCAGCGCATTCATGGCCTTGTGCACGGCCAGCGTGCTGGAGCAGGGCACGGGTGCGGCTACGGCCTGCAGGTCGGCCAGCAAGGTGCCCTGGATGACGTCGCCATCGTCGAGCAGCACATTGTTCGGATTTTCCGCGCGCGCCGCCTGGATCAGGGTCGACGTGCGTTCCAGGCCCAGGCTCGTGTCCTCGGCCAGCGCATAGTAGTTATAGCTCAACACGTTCGAGTGGATATCGGTGGTTTCCAGCAATGCCACGGTGACCGTCGTGCCCTCGGGAATGGCCGGCGCCGTGTTTGAACTGCCGTTGCAAGCAACGAGACCCGCACTTGCCAGCGCCGCCAGCATGACCCTATTTGTTTTCATTACCGCCCTCGCAGAGATTCAAAGGACGCGACTGTAACGCCGCCATGTGACGCGGCGATGACAGTCGTGCAAGGCGCATGGATTCAGGGGTGCGCGCAGGCGGCCACGGCCTCGGCCAGCCAAGCCGCATCGACGGGCCCCAGGCGCCGCGTGCAGATCCGATGTTGAGAAGTTAGAATCACTGTGTACGGTAAGCCCTTGATTTGATTGCCAAAGATGGGAAGCAAGACGGGTGAGGCTAGGGCCTGGGGATAGCTGGCCGGATGCTGCCGCAGGAACGCTTGCGCGGCCGCCCGCGTGTCGATGGCGATGCCGATGAACGGTTGTTTCGGCTGCTTGGCGGCGTGGGCATGCAATATCGGCAGCTCCTGGATGCACGGCAGGCAGTTGCTGGCCCAGAAGTTCAGCACCACAGACTGGCCCTGGAACTGGCCGAGCTTCAGCCGGCCTTCGCCATCGAGCCGGGCCAAGTCGAAGGATAGCGGCGCGGCAGTCGCATGGCCGGCCAGCAACAGCAATAGCGCCGGCCAGCGCGTCATTGCGGCACCACGGCCGCGTCCGTCATGCGGTAATACAAGCCCATGGGATCGCTGGCCAGCACTTTCAGCTTGCCTTGCACGATGAACGGCGCATAGCTGAATTTCACGGGCGTCCTGCTCTTGATCTCCACCACGCCTTCCGGACCGGCCGGCAGGCAAAAGGGACAACTGGCCGAGGTGACGGTCAGCAGGAAGTGTTTCTGCTTTTGTCCCGGTTCCAACGGCATCATGAAGCCTTGCACTTTCACGTCCGTATTGTCGAGCGCGCTGATTTCCGGCGTGTATTTCGGCACCATGCGGCCCTTTTTCGCCTTGACCGTGGTGGCCTTGCCCAGCAGTTTCCACGACACGACGCCGGGCAAGTCCGGCAACGGAGCGAAGAGCGACGGTGGTTCGTCGGCGGGGACGGCGCAGGCAGAGCCGGCAAACAACAGTCCTGCACTCAATAGCATGATTTTCAACATGTTCGCTTCCTTTCAGGGACGCGCCAGGGTGGCGGCGATATCGGTGCGGTAGGCGCGCGCGGCGGGAATGGCGGCGGCCAGCAAGCCCACCGCCACGGCAATGACGGGCAGCCACGCCTCGCCGGGCGCGATGCGCCATGCTTGCAGATTCAGTTGCTGCATCGATTCCAGCAAGCCAACACCGGCATGGCCCAGCAGCCAGCCCAGCGCCGCGCCCGTCAATGACAGCAGCAAGCCTTGCGCCAGCAGCAAACGCAGCAGTTTGGCGGGCGAGGCGCCCAAGGTGCGCAGGATGGCCAGGTCTGTCTTGCGCTCTTCCAGCGCGCCATACAGCGCCACGAACAGCGACAGGGCCGCCACCAGCAGCACGCCGGCGGCAATCGCCCGCAGCACGGCGATGCCCACGCCCAGCAAATTGAACAGCCGTGCCGATTCGAAAGCGGGCTGGGCCGCCTGCAGGCGCGGCTGGCCATTGACCCAGCGCGGCAGGATGATGGCGGCCAGGGGCGATGCGTACTGCACCAGCACGGCCGTCAGTTCGCGCTGGGGCGCAGTTGCCGCTGGTTCGTCGGGGTCCGTTTCGTGCACTTGCCACACGGAAGCGACGGGCGTGATGATCAATCGGTCGAGCACGGTGCCCGTGGGCGCCAAAATGCCCGCCACCGTGTAGGGCGCATGGTCGTGCACTTCGCCGCCGGCCGCCAGACCGTGCGAGCCGGCAAAGCGGGCGCCCAGAGTGGCGCCTGTTTCGCGCGCCGCCTGGGCGCCGAACACGGCTTGCATCGGCTGCGTGAACAGTTTTCCATGCGCCAGGCGCGCGCCGTAATGGTCGAGCAGTGCCGTGGTGCTGCCGACGATGCGCACGCCGTGGAAGTTGTCGCCCAGCGCGAGCGGGATCGCCGATTGCACCAGCGGCTGCGCGGCCAGCGCGGTCAGCGCGCTGTCGGGAATATTGCCGGTCGGAATATCGGCGTGATACACGGACGACAGGATCAGCTGCAGCGGTGAACCCTTGGCGCCCACCACCAGGTCGATGCCCTGGGCATCGCGTTCGGCGTGCTCTTCCAACTGGCTTGATACGCCGAGAATGAACGTCATCATGGCGATGCCGATGGCCACCAGCAGCAGATTCAGGCTGGACGCCAGCGGCTTGTGGCGCAGGGCACGCCAGGCCAGGGTGGCCGCGTTCATGCCGCCTTCCTGGCGCGCGGCAGGCGCAGCACGAGAGCATCGGGCAAGGCGGCCAGCACCCTGGCGTCGTGGCTGGCAATCACCAGCGAGGCGCCAACTTGCGCAGCCTGGCTGGCCATCAGGTTGACGACGGCGGCGCAGGCGTCGTCGTCGAGGTTGTCCGTCGGCTCGTCGGCCAGGATCAGCCGGGGGCGCATGACGACGGCGCGCGCGATGGCGGCCCGTTGCCGTTCACCGCCGCTCAAGGCATGCGGGTAAGCGTCGAGCTTGTTGGCCAGGCCCATCTGGCCCAGCAAGCTGGCCGCGCGTGCCGGATCGGCCCGCTGGCCGCTGGCGTAGGCGGGCAGCAAGACATTGTCGAGCACGTCCAAGCTGGGCACCAGCGCCAGTTGCTGGGGCAGCAAGCCGATGGTGCGGCCGCGCCAGCTGTCGCGCTGGCGCGGCGTGAGGCCGGGCAGGGACCTGCCCGCCACTTCAAGGCGGCCCGCCTGGGGCGCCAGGATGCCCGCCAGCAAATGCAACAAGGTCGATTTGCCGGTGCCGGACGGCCCCAGCAGCAGTGCGTGCCGCCCGGCGGGCAAGTGAAAGGCGTCGATATCGAGTACGGGGCTGGCATGGTCATAGCCATAGGTCAAAGAGGCGAGGTGGAGCATGGAATTCTTTCGGAAGTCAGGCCGGCAAAGATTGCCGCACAAATGCAACTGAGATGCATTATAATTCAAACGCAATAGACTTGCATTTAAAATCCAAGATCCATTGCCTCCTTAATTGCCCATTCGAAAGATACCCATGACCCAGCGCAAACTCCCCGTCACCGTCCTGTCCGGCTTTCTCGGCGCCGGCAAGACCACCTTGCTCAACCACATACTGCGCAACCGCGAAGGCAAGCGCGTGGCCGTCATCGTCAACGACATGAGCGAAGTCAATATCGATGCCTCGCTTGTCAGGGATGGCACCGCGGCGGCCGGCGCAGCCCTGTCGCGCACGGAAGAAAAACTCGTGGAAATGTCGAACGGCTGCATCTGCTGCACCCTGCGCGACGATCTGTTGCTGGAAGTGCGGCGCCTGGCCGCGGAAAACCGCTTCGATTATTTGCTGATCGAATCGACGGGCGTGGGCGAGCCGATGCCCGTCGCCGCCACCTTCAACTTCGAAGACGAGCACGGCGACAGCCTGAACGACGTGGCGCGCATCGACTGCATGGTCACCGTCGTCGACTGCGCCAACCTGCTCAACGATTTCCACAGCGAAGACAGCCTCGAGCAGCGCGGCGAGATCGCGGGCGAAGGCGACGACCGCCAGCTGGCCAACTTGCTGACGGAACAGATCGAGTTTGCCAATGTCATCGTCCTCAACAAGGTCGACATGGTCGATGCGGCCGAGCGCCTGCGCGCGCTGGCCGTCATCAAGGCTTTGAATCCCGGCGCACGCATCATCGAAACCAACCAGTCCGTCGTGCCGCTCGATGCCATCCTGGGCACGAATCTGTTCAACCTGGAACAGGCGGCCAGCATGCCGGGCTGGGCGCAGGAGCTGGCCGGCATCCACACGCCGGAAACGGACACCTATGGCATCAGCAGTTTTGTGTACCGGGCGAAGGAGCCATTCCACGCGCAGCGCCTGCATGACTACATTGCCCAGCCGATCAAGGGCGTGGTGCGCAGCAAGGGATATTTCTGGCTGGCCAGCCGCCCCGAATGGGTGGCCAGCCTGTCCGGCGCGGGCAAGCTGATGAATATCGAACCCGTGGGCCTGTGGTGGGCGTCCGTGCCGAAGGAGCGCTGGCCAACGGATGCGGCCTCGCTGGCGGAAGTTAAAGCGGGCTGGAACGAAACGTATGGCGACCGCTACCAGGAACTCGTCTTCATCGGCCAGGACATGGACCAGGCCGCCATCGAGGCGGACTTGAGGAAATGTCAACTCAACTACACGGAAACGCGCCAGGGCATGGCCGCCTGGCGCAAGCTGGCCGACCCGTTCCCGCAATGGCAGCGCATGGAAGAACTCGAAGATTAACCACCGACAGGAAAGCAATATGACAGAACTGATCCCCGTTACCATCATCACGGGTTTTCTCGGCAGCGGGAAAACCACCTTGCTCAAGCGCATATTGCAGGGCGATCACGGCGTGCGCATCGCCGTGATCGAAAACGAATTCGCCGCCGAAAGCATCGACCATGGCTTGCTGGTGCAAGATAGCGACGAGCAGATCGTGGAAATGAACAATGGCTGCATCTGCTGCAGCGTGCGCGGCGACCTGATCCGCATCCTCGGTGAACTGCAGGCCAGGCGCGCGGCAGGAATTATTGCCTTCGACCACGTGATCATCGAAACGACGGGCCTGGCAGCGCCTGGACCCGTGGCGCAGACCTTCTTTGCGGAGCCCTCCGTCAGCGAATACTACATGCTCGACGCCATCCTGACGGTGGTCGATGCGCGCCACGCGCCGCAGCAATTGACGGCGCACAAGGAAGCGCAGGAGCAGGTGGGCTTTGCCGACCGCATCCTGTTGTCGAAGACGGACCTGGTCAGCAAGGACGAGCTGGCCGCGTTGCGCCAGCGCCTGGTCGCCATCAATGGCCGCGCCGGCATACAGAAAGTGCGCTTTGGCAATGTGCCGCTGCGCGACATCCTGAATATTCGCGGCTTCAATTTGAACGCCATCGTCGAGCTGGAGCCGGATTTCCTGGGAGAACCGGGACACCGCCATGGCGACGGCGTGCAATCGTTCGTCTACCACCAGTCCCAGCCCCTCGATCTGCTGCAGGTGGAAAATTTTCTCGATGCCGTGGTGCAGCTGTTCGGTACCCAGCTGATGCGCTACAAGGGCATTTTGTACGTGGCCGACCTGGATTGCCGCGCCGTGTTCCAGGGCGTGCACATGCTGATGGGCTCGGAGCTGGGCGCGCCGTGGCGCGACGGCGAGACGCGCGCCAGCAAGATCATCTTTATCGGCCGCGACTTGCCGCAGGATATGCTGGTCCGGGGCCTGGACCGTTGCGTGACGGCCATTGCAAGCGAGGTGGCGGCATGAGCGTGGAAGCGGGCTTGCCCGCCCTGGCGCTGATTTTCCTGCTCGGCATGCGGCATGGGCTGGAACCCGATCATCTGGCCGCCGTCGATGGATTGACCTTGCGCAGCCAGGCCGCATCGCCGCGCTGGGCGCCATGGATGGGCGCGCTGTTTGCGCTGGGGCATGGCGTCACCGTGCTGGCCATCGTCGCTGTCGCCGCCGTCGCGTCGCAGCAATTTACACCGTCGGAGGCAGTATTCGGCTGGCTGGAATGGCTGCCCATCGCCTTGCTGCTGCTCATCGCCGGCATGAATGCGCGCAGCTTGCTGGCCGGCGCGCAACTGGCCGAGGTGCGCGGTCGGCTGCTGCCGCACGCGCTGCGGGGCGCTTCGGGGCCGCTCGCCGCCATCCTCGTCGGCATGCTGTTCGCGCTCGTCTTCGACACGGCCCTGCAGGCGGCCGCCTGGGGCTACGCGGCCGTCGCGCTGGGCGGCATGCAGCCGGCTTTGCTCACGGGCACGGTGTTTGCCGTCGGCATGGGCGTGACGGATACTTTCGATGGCTGGGTCACGGCAAAGGTCATGCGCACCGGCAAGATGGACATCGTGCGCGCCTTCCGGCGCCGCCTGGGCTGGCCCATCGTCGCCATCTGCGTGGTCATGGCTGGATACATGGCGGCCGGCAAGTTTGACTCCGCGTTGTCGCTGCCGGAAAGCTGGACGGCGGCCCTGGGCGCGGCCATGGTGCTGCTGATGGCCGCCCTGTACGCCTGGACTTTGCTGAGCTTGCGCCGCGTGCGTGCCTGAGGCGGGGGCGTGGGTATAATGGAAAAAAACTGCCGGATTCCAACATGCCCGCACCCGATATCGTCATCCGCCTGCTGACGCCAGCCGACACCACCGCCTTTTGCGCGCTGCGCCTGCGCGCCATCCTCGATTCGCCCAGCTCGTTTTCTTCGTCTCGCGAAGATGAGCTGGCCCGCACGCCGGAAGAACATGCGCAGCGCATTGCCGGCGGCGCCTTTCGGCGCGGCTTTGGCGCCTTCGATGGCGAATGTCTCGTCGGTTTTGCCGGATTGCAGCGCGAAACGATGCGCCAGTTGTCGCACAAGGCCTTGCTGTGGGGCGTGTTCGTCGATGCGCCCCAGCGGGGCAAGGGCGTGGCGCGGCGGCTTGTCAACGCCTGCATCGAACAGGCCGAACGCGACCCTGCCATCATGCAAGTGCATTTGAGCGTGAATGCGGAAAACAATGCCGCCTTGGGCCTGTATGAATCGCTGGGATTTATCGCGTATGGCACGGAGCCGCGCTCGATGCGCGTCGGTGAGCTGTTCTATGACGAGCATCACCTGGCCTTGCTGCTCAAGTGACGCCCGCTATTTGCAGAGCGGGCACAGGCCCTTGATCAGGTAATCGACTTCGCCGCCGCTGAAGCCTTCCGGCAAGAGCACGGGCGGCGGCAGCTTGACTTCGTTGAAGCAGGTGACGTTCGCGCATTTCGTGCACTGGAAATGGGCGTGCTCGTGCGCCTGGTGGCCGGCGCCCGCGCTGAAGCGCCATACCTGGTCGGCGCCCGCGATGCGGTGCACGAGTTCATTTTCCGTCAGCCATTCCAGTACCCGGTACAGGGTGACGGAATCGATATCGCTTTCCTGCGACAGCGCCTGCTGGATTTCATGGTGGGTCAGCGAACGGCTTTGCGCCATTAAAAAGTCGAGCACCTTCACGCGCGTCTTGGTGACGCGGGCGTTGGTGTTGCGGATCAGCGATTCGGCTTGCGGTGTAGAAGATGATGTCAACATGATAGGCCTGCTTGCGGGGGATCGGCTGGCGGCGTCATCGCCGTGCCCGTTGCCACCCTCTGGGCCGTATCTTAGCATGCGTGCCGCTCCGGATGGAACGGCGTCACGGTTTGAACGTCCAATAGCGGCCGGCCACCGTGTCGACGGGGTCGAGAAAGCGCTGGTCGGCGCGCGCATGGTTGCGTATCAGATAAAACATGTCGGACAGGGCGGAGCGCTTTTCCGCGAAATACGCGTGTTTCATGAAACTCGTGTCGACCCCGCTGGCGTCGATGGTTTCCACGCCCGCCACGATCAGCATGCCCGCGCCGCTGTCGCCCGCGCGCGCGTAGCCGTGCACGGCCTTCGAGGCGGCCAGGGCCAGGTCTTGCGACGAGGCATACAAGGTGACGGGGTTGCGCGCGCCGGCCAGTTTCGGCGCGATATCGTGCTTGAAGATGGCCGCGTCGATATCGGGCGCGGACAGGATGATTTCCGTTATCTGTTGCGCCAGCTGCGGCTGCGCGGCCAGCAAGTCGGCCACGGCGCGCGCCAGGCCACGGCTGCCCATGCTGTGACCCACCAGATAGACTTGCGCCGCCTCCGTGCCGGCGAGAAAGTCGGCCAGGAACGCCGTGAGGTGGGGCGTGCTCCATTCGATATTGTTTTCATCGATGGTGTACCCAGCCACGCCGCCGCGCGACGGCCAGCTGTAGAACACGGGCGCGCCGTCGAAACCGAGGTCGTAGGCCATCTGTCCCGTGCGCCGCGCCGCATCCTCGAAACGCACGTTGTAGCCGTGCACGAAGAGAAAGGCGCTCTTGCCGGCCGACGCGCGGATCTGGGTTTTGAGTGTGGCAAAGAAGTTGTCGCGGTCCTGCACCTCGGCGGACAGCACCACCACGTGCTTGGCCGGGTCGTCGCGAAATTCCAGGCGCCACAGCGATGGCGATTCCAGCTGGCCCATGCGGTGGTCGCGGGGGATGCTGATGTCGCAGCTGCCATAGCTGAGCGGGCCATTGCCTCCCAGGATGTTGCGTTCGCCGCTGAAACGCTGGGCCGGCGGCTTGCCCACGTCGCGCTGGCGGTCCGTGGCGAAATACACTTTGACGACGGCATAATTCGACACGTCAGCGCTTTTATCGGCCGGGGCGGGCACGGCCTCCACGTCGGGTACCTGGGGCAAAGGCCGCTGCACCGCATCGAGCAAGCCTTGCGCGGCAAACAGGGTTTCCATGTCGTCCGGTACTTTGGCACTGGACAGGGCGGCCGTCAGGGCCAGTTGCAGCTCGGTATTGGCAGGCTCGGCTTCCAGTGCGGCGATGGCTGCCAGGATGGCGGCGGCGCTGTCGAACTTGGCGATGGCCTGCTTGAGCCGCTCATAGTGGCTGGCGACGGCTCCGGGCGCATGGCCGGGAGCGCCATGCCCGATGGCCGCCACGACAGCGGAAGTGATCAAGTCCATGCGCCACCTGCCTTTCAGGTCAATCTGGATTAAATATCAACCCATATTGCCATAAAAGCACGCGAAAAGCGACTTGTCCAGCACCGCGCGCAGGCGGTGCGCGGCAGATCAATGCTGCTTGTCGTCGCTGAACTGCTGCGCCAACGATTGCAGGGGCGCCACGGTCAGGCCGCCGCGGCTCACGTGCTCGGGGATGGCCACGCGCACGGGCTTGCTGTGCATATTGGCGGACGACAGCACGTTCGTCGTCGTCTCCGGCGCTGCGTTCCACACGGGATCGACGATGCCTTCGAACACCTGTTTCAATTGTTCGCCCCACGTGTCGCGGATCATGCGGAAATACTGGTTCTTTTCATCGATGGTGACGAAGCGCGTGACGGCCAGGCTGCCCGTCTCGTAGACGAGCAGGTCGAGCGGCAAGCCGACGGAAATGTTCGAACGCAAGGTCGAATCCATGGAGATCAGCGCGCACTTGGCCGCCTCGTCCAGGCGCGTGAACGGGTTGATGACCCGGTCGATGATGGGCTTCCCATACTTGGCTTCGCCGATCTGGAAATACGTGTTTTCATCGTGCGATTCGATGAAATTGCCGGCCGAATACACCTGGAACAGGCGGCAGCGCTCGGCGCCGATCTGGCCACCCAGAATGATGCTGACGTTGAAATCGATGCCGCAGTCGGCCAGGGCCTTCGCTTCGCGCAAGTGCACGGTGCGCACGGCTTCGCCCACGATGCGGGCCGCGTCGTACATGCTGGCCACGTTCCAGATGCTGCGTCCGTCCGCATCGACGTGTTCCGAGACGATCTGGCGGATCGCCTGCGAGATCGACAAATTGCCAGCCGTCATCAGAACCAGCATGCGGTCGCCCGGGTTTTCAAACACGCTCATCTTGCGGAAGGTGCCCACCTGGTCCACGCCGGCGTTGGTGCGGGAGTCGGACAGGAAGACCAGGCCTTCGTTCAGGCGCATGCCTATGCAATAAGTCATCGTCGTAAATCAAATCAAAAGGGGAAGCATTTTACACCAGCAGGGCCCGGCATACCGCTGGCAAGGCCCGGCCAGCCTCATTCCTGCCTGTTTACACGGGCACGATCTGCACATCGACTCTTAAAGTTTCCGTGCCGCCACCCTGGCGCACGCCGCGCACGGGGGCCGCCGAATCGTAGTCGCGCCCGATGGCCAGGCGGCAATACGCATCCGTCATCAGCCGCGCATGCGTGACGTCGATGCTGACCCAGCCCGCGAAATCCGTGTCTTCGGCCCAGGCGTCGACCCAGGCATGGCTGGCCGCATGGCCCGTCGTGCCCGGATCAATATAGCCGGACACATAGCGGGCCGGGATGCCCCAGGCGTGGCAGCAGGCGAGGAACAGGTGGGCGTGGTCCTGGCACACGCCGCGTCCCAAGGCCAGCGCGTCGCCGGCCGTCGTGGTGACCATGGTGGCGCCGCTTTCATACGCGACCTTGCCGACGATGTGCTCGGCCAGGCGCAGCAGATGGCCAGTGCCCGCCGTCACGCTCCGGTCCGGCAGGCTGGCGGCCGCCAGTTCTAGAATGGCGGGATCGGCCTGCGTCAGCGGCGTCGGCATGGTAAACAACAGGGGCGACAAGGTGTCGATCAGGTTCAGCCGTCCCTTGTGCGGGTAGATGGTTTCCACCACGCCATGCGCCACCAGGCTCAGGGACTGATGGCTGCCGTTAATCGTCAGCATGTGCGACAAGTTGCCGAAGGCATCCGTGTAGGCGTGGCACTGGCCCGGCGTCGTGATTTTCCAGGACAGGGCCCGCTGCTGCGGCTCGATACGCGGCGTCAGGTGCAGCTGCTGGATGGTGTAGGCCAGCGGCGCACTGTAGGCGTAATGGGTTTCGTGGCGGATGGTGAGCTGCATCAGGCCGCCAAGGGAACGAGGAAGTCGCGGCTGACCCGGTTGCCCAGGTCGTAGATGTTTTCCAGAAACTCCGTCAAAGTCAGGTGCAAGCCTGCCTTCATGATGTCGTCGATATGGCCGAATTTCAGTTCCGCGTGCAATTTGCCGGCAAACCGCTCGGTATCGGCCGACACATCGTTGCGGATATGCTTGAGGTTTTCCACCACGTCATCCATGCACGCAAGTAAGGACCTGGGCATGTCGCCGCGCAGCATCAGCAATTCCGCCACCCGTTCCGGCGTGATCACGTCGCGGTAGACCTTGCGGTAGATTTCGAAGCCGGAGACGGAGCGCAGCAGGGCCGCCCAGTAGTAAAAATCGCGCTGGGTGATGTCTTTCGATGTGTCGCGCGCGCCGTGGAACTTCACGTCGAGGATGCGCGCCGTGTTGTCGGCCCGTTCCAGGAAGGTGCCCAGGCGGATGAAATGGATGGCCTCGTCCTTGAGCATGGTGCCCAGGGTCACGCCGCGCGACAGGTGCGATCGGTACTTGACCCATTCGAAGAACTGGCTGGGGTCCGTTTCCAGGAGATTGCTTTTCAATCGCTTCTGCATGTCGAGCCAGGTGGCGTTCTGGATTTCCCACACTTCCGTCGTCAGGGTACCGCGCACGGCGCGGGCGTTTTCGCGTGCACCCGTCAGGCAGGCCAGGATGGACGATGGGTTGTTCGGGTCGCGCACCATGAAGTCGAGCACGTCGCGTGTATGAAAACGGCCATATTTATGGTCGTAGGCGCTTTGCAGCTCGGAAATCCCCAGGGTGGCGCGCCAGCCTTGCTCCGCGTCCTGTTCGGACTGGGGCAGCATCGAGGTCTGCATGTTGACGTCGAGCATGCGCGCCGTGTTTTCCGCCCGCTCCGTGTAGCGGGCCATCCAGAACAAATGATCGGCGGTGCGGCTCAGCATGTTTTCTCTCCTGCAAAAGCGGATGTGGCTTCCAGTACCCAGGTATCCTTGGTGCCGCCCCCTTGCGAAGAGTTGACCACGAGCGAACCTTCACCGAGCGCGACGCGGGTCAGGCCGCCGGGCACCATGGAAATCGTCTTGCCGGACAGCACGAACGGGCGCAAATCGATGTGGCGCGGCGCGATGCCGGCCTCGACATACGTGGGGCAGGCGGACAGGGCCAGGGTCGGCTGGGCGATGTAGCCGCCCGGATTGGCCAGCAGGCGCTGGCGGAAGTCCTCGATCTGCGCGGCGCTGGACGCCGGCCCCACCAGCATGCCGTAGCCGCCCGCGCCATGCACTTCCTTGACGACGAGTTTCGCCAGGTTCGCCAGCACGTAGGACAAGTCGGCGCTCTTGCGGCACTGGTACGTGGGCACGTTGTTGAGTATCGGTTCTTGCGACAGGTAAAACTTGATCATGTCGGGTACGAACGGGTAGATCGACTTGTCGTCGGCCACGCCCGTGCCGATGGCGTTGGCCAGGGTCACCCGGCCTGCGCGGTAGACGGACAGCAGGCCCGGCACGCCCAGCGAGGAATCGGAGCGGAAAGCCAGCGGGTCGAGGAAATCGTCGTCCACGCGGCGGTAGATCACGTCGACTCTCTTGGGGCCGCGCGTCGTGCGCATGTAAACAGAGTTGTCGTTGACAAACAAATCCTTGCCTTCGACCAGTTCGACGCCCATCTGCTGGGCCAGGAACGCGTGTTCGAAATAAGCGGAGTTGTACATGCCTGGCGTCATGACGACGACCGTGGGGTCATCGACGCCCATGGGCGCGACCGAGCGCAAGTTGTCGAGCAGCATGTCCGGGTAATGGTCAACGGGGGCGATGCGGTTGCGCGCGAACAGTTCCGGGAACAGCCGCATCATCATCTTGCGGTCTTCCAGCATGTAAGACACGCCGGAGGGCACGCGCAGGTTGTCTTCCAGCACATAGAATTCGCCCTGTCCGGCCCGTACGATGTCGACGCCGGCGATGTGGGCGTAAATGTCGGAGGCGACGGAAATGCCCTGCATTTCCGGGCGGTACTGGGCATTCTTGTAGATTTGCTCGGCAGGAATGATGCCCGCCTTGATGATGTTTTGCTCATGATAAATATCATGGATGAACATGTTCAATGCTTGCACGCGCTGCACCAGGCCCGTTTGCATCTGCGCCCATTCGGCAGCGGGGATGATGCGCGGGATGGTGTCGAACGGAATCAGGCGTTCCGTGCCGGCATCGTCGCCATAGACGGCGAACGTGATGCCGACCCGGCGGAACGTCAGGTCGGCTTCGGCCCGCTTGCGGGCGATGGTCTCGGGGGATTGCTGCTCCAGCCAGTTGCTGAATTCACGATAGTGTTCACGTACCTTGCTGTCCGTACCCACTTCATTTGCAGTCATTTCATTGAAAAAATTTGCCATGTTGTGATTTCCCTTGAGCCGTGTCTGACTATAGCTCAGCAGAAATCGTGCCAGTGCCGCGCACCTGAAAGTATGTAAAAAATGACCATTTTTGTAGCGTAAAACCGTCATCCGCACCGTATTGGTGCGTTACTGCGCGGAAAATGCCGGTGTTGGGGCAGGTGGCGGCGAGGTCAAGCGTCCGGCGTGACGAAGGGCCGGCAGTCGATGGGAAGGTCGATGGTAAACGTGGTGCCCGTTTCCGGCGCGCTGTCGACCAGCGCGCTGCCGCCATGGCTTTCCGCCACGTTTTGCACGAAGGGCAGGCCGATGCCCCAGCCGGGCGCGCTGCCCTGGTGTTCGCGGCGCAGGTATTCGAAGATGCGCTCGGTCTGCTCCGGGGCGATAGTGCTGCCCGTGTTGTGCACGGTAAGTATCATGAGTTCGCGCAGGGTGTTGATGTGGATGTTGATGGGGCCGTCGTCGCCATACTTGAGGGCGTTGCCGACCAGGTTTTCCAGGGCGCGGCGCAGCGAATTCTCGCACCACCAGCCGGTGACGGACGCGCCCGTGACCTGGCACTTGCCCGGATGGCCCGTGTTCACGCTGTCGGCCACCTGCTGCGCCAGCGGCAGGATATCGAAGCGATGCAAGACCAGCGGCAGCTTTTGCCCCCGGTGGTAGCTGAGCGTGTCGAGCAATTCCTGGATCATGTCGTCGAGGCGCTTGCCGTGTTCGATGATTTTCGACGCCAGGACCGGCACGTCGAGCTGCTGCGCTCGCCGCTGCAGCAGCTGGGCGCTGTTGAGCATGACGGAGAGGGGATTGCGCATGTCGTGCGACAGGCCGGCGGCGATGCGCCGCTGGAAGCTTTCATGCATGGCCGTAAATTCCAGGATGGCTTCGCGGATGCCCGTATCGATCGAGGCATTGAACACCTTCCAGTCGCGGCGCCGCAACGGCACGCCCGCGTCGAGGGCCGCATCGGCGAAACAGTCGCGGAAGATCTGGTATTCCTGGATCACTTGTTCCGGGCCATAACTGGTCATGCGCGCCCGCTCGTTGCCGTGCACGGCAGGGGCATTGGTATTGCTGGTGGCATTGTCGCGCGGATAGCCTGGCGTCAGCGCTTCGGCCAGGTTGTCGAAGAAAGCGGGCAAGGTATTGATCAAGATGGGTGTCAGCAAGGCGTCGGCGCCGCGCACCTTGGCGCGCACCTCGTGTTCCCATTGCGTCAGCACGGCATCGCGCATGCTGAAGATGCGCCGCGTGCGTGCGGGCATGTCCAGTACATGCATTTTCTGGTCAGAGGCATAGGTCATCGCAGCTCCCCATCGACAGCTCGGCATCCGCGCCGTGCAACGGCGGGAGCTAAAGTATCCTCCAAATCGGCGTGCAGGTGGTGTTCAATTTGGCGCGTCGGCGCCTGTCATGACGGCGCTCAAATGACCGAGGGCTGTATCCCATTGCTCCAGCGAAAAGTTCTGCGGATCGTCATGACCATTCGCATAGCCCGTATCGAGCACGGCGTGGAAGGCGGGGATCAGCCACGTGCCCTTGCGCACGCTGGCGGCAATGTACAGCAGGGCAAGGCGCTCGTATTGCGCAGGCGTAAAACCGGGATCGGGCGCCAGCCCGTCGTTGCCCTTGCCGCCGCCGGGCACGGAGTTGCGCGGCTGCACCAGTTCCACGTGCAGGAACAGGCCCGTCAGCGACGGCTTGTCCTTCTCCAGTTTGCTGGCGTAACTGGCCGTGCCGAAGTCGCGCACTTGCAGGGAGCGGCCCAGGCGGTTCACGTACACATGGCCTTTCGGACCGCCGCCCAGCGCCGGATTGCGCAAGGTAAAGTCGTTGAAATCCCAGCTGGCGTCGTTGATGTGGCCGGGAATGGGCTCCAGCAGGAAATTCGGGTAGCTGGTGTCGTGGATGACGAAATAGCGGGCCATGGGCGCGGCCAGCCGGCCCACTGCGCGCGACAGCGGTGCATCGACGGCGCCGCCCACATCCACTTCGGCGATGCCTTGCTCGGCAAGCCAGGTGCGCAGCCTGGTCGGCGCGATGCCCGTGCGCTGGCCGATGCGGACGGCAAGAAACTCGGGCAGCGGCGCGCTCTCGCCCAGGCGCGCATACAGTTTCACAGGACGCAGCAAACACGTGGCTTGCGCCCGCGCATCGCCCTTGAAGCCGCTTTTCCAGGCGGCATACGGGCAGGCCGCCTGCTTTTGGGCAGCGGCAGGCAGGGACAGGCAGAGCAAGAGCAGCAGGGCAGGGAGTCGTTTCATGCGGGCATTGTCGCCGAAGCGGGGCTTGCGGCACAGGCGTACACGCGAAAAAAAAGCTGCCCGAAGGCAGCTTTCGTGACGGCATGGGCTGCCAGCTATTTAAAACGCCACGCTGCCCGACACGACGAAGGTGCGCGGCGCGGCCAGCACCAGGCTGCCGGCGTCGAACGAGGAGACGGCCGAGGCCCAGTAGCTGCGGTCGGCCACGTTGTCGATGCGCGCGCGCAAGGTCACGTCATGACCGGCTACCTGCGTCAGGTAGCGTGCACCGATGTCGACGCGGGTCCACGATGGCAGTTGCTTGCTGTTGGCCAGGTCAGCATATTGCGTCGACGTGTAGACAGTGCGGGCATTCAGGCTCAAGCCGGGCGCACCGGGCAGGTCCCATTCGCCGCCCACGCTGAGCTGTGTTTTTGGCGCGCCGATGGCATGCTTTCCATTGTTGGCCGGCTTGTCCGTCTTGCGCTGTTCCGTATCAAGCCAGGTCAGGCCTCCCAACAGGCGCACGCCCGCCATCGGCGTGCCGAAGACGGAGAGTTCCAGGCCCTGGTTGCGCTGTTCGCCCGACAGGGTGGCGCGCGAGTCGACCACGGCAGGCAAAGGCTTGGCCGTGGAAAACAGGGCGGCGCTCATGCCCAGTTTGCCGCCGTCGTACTTGACGCCGATTTCCTTCTGCTTCGACTTGTATGGCGAGAAGACTTCACCCTTGTTGCTAAGCGGCACGTCGTTCTGGCCATCAAAATAGGTGCCGCTGGCAACGGGACCTTTGACCAGCGCCTCGATGTAGTTGGCGTACAGCGACACGTTCTTGCTGGCCTTGTAGACAATGCCGGCCACGGGCGTCGTGGCGCTCTTGTCATAGCTGGAATACTGGACGGCCGTGCCGTAGGCATATGCCGCGTCGCGGATCTGCTGGCGGCGCAGCCCCACGGTCAACAGCAGCCGGTCGTCGAGGAAGGCCATGGTATCGGCCACGGCGTAGCTGCTGAGGATGGTTTTTTGCGTCAGGCGCGGGTCGCTCATCACGCCGCCCGAGTTGTCGGGCAGGGTGGGCGGCATGGCCACGTCCAGCGGACGGTAGATATTCGTCGGCAAGCCCGCATAGTCGCTGATCGCATACGCATTCTTCGCCTCGTTCCAGTGCCCGGACCAGCTGGCCACCAGGGTGTGCTTGACGGCGCCCGTCGTGAGCTTGCCGCGGATGCCCAGTTCGCCCGTGCGGATTTCCTGCTTGCGCGCATTGTCGAAGCGGTACACGCTGGCATCGCCATTGAGCGAGGTCAACGTCGGTTGGGCCAGGCTGTTCGATTCCTTCGTCGAACGGCTGCCGAACGCGGCCCAGGCCACGACATCCTTGGCCAGGTCCACTTCGGCGCGCGCCGTACCAAACACGTCGTGCTCCTTCGAATAGCTCCACGGCTGGGCAAAGTTCTTCGATGCATCGGGCGCGCCCGGCAAGGCCGTCAGGCTGCCCGTGTTGATGGAAGGGCGCGGCGCCGTCAGATCGAAATTCTGGTAGCCGGCATCGGCCGACAGGCGGTAGCCGCGGCCGCGATAGTCGAGACCGACGGAAAACATGCCCACGTCGTGGTCTTCGCGCTTGATGCTGGTCTCGCCTTGGCGCTTGGCGGCGTTCACGCGCACGCCGAATTCCTTGTTCTCGCCAAAGCGGCGCGCCACGTCGATGGCGGCATAGGCGTGGCCGCCCGATTCCACGCCCACCGTCAATTCCGTCAGCGGCGTGTTGCCGGCGCGCTTGGGCATCAGGTTGATGGCGCCGCCGATGCCGCTGCCGCCCGGCGCCGCGCCGTTGAGGAAGGCGCTGGCGCCACGGAACACTTCCACGCGCTCGAGCAATTCCGGCGATACATATTGACGCGGCAGCACTCCATACAGGCCGTTATACGCCACGTCGTCCGAATCGAGGGCGAAGCCGCGGATTACATATACTTCCTGGAAATTGCCATAGCCGCGCGACATGCGCACGGCCGCATCGCTCTGCAGCAAGTCGCCCACGCTGCGCGCCTGCTGGTCGGCAATGAATTGCTGCGTATAACTGGTGCTGCCGAATGGCGAGTCCATCATGTCCACGGACCCCAGGATGCCCATGCGCCCACCGCGCGCCACCTGGCCACCCGCATACGCCTTCGACAAGCCTTCCGCCGACGCATCGGCCGAGGCATTGACGACGACGGTCGGCATGGTTTGCGCGTCGCCAGCCGGCGTGGTCTGGGCATGGGCGGCGGCGCTGGCCAGCAGGAAGGCGGCCAGGGCGAACGGAGTAGGGAGGAGGTGGAAGGAGCGCATGGTGTTGTCTGGATATTAATGAGAATGATTATCATTATATTCCAGCGTGGCGCATAGCGTGGAAAAGTGTGAGAAAGCGATCGAAAAGTCGTCATTTGTACAACACGCGACAAGTGAGGTGCCGGAATCTGGCGAAAAAAGGCGCGCCAGGCGATACCTTGTGGATTTATTAATTCCTATGGCCAAGTTTCGCTAGAATGGGCCATCGCGCCCGGCGCCCACAGGAAACCGCATGCCATTGCTCCGCCATCTACCGTCCGCTTCCATGCGCCTGCGCATACGGCGGGGCTTGAGCCTGAAAGGCGCGGCCGTCGCGCTGATCCTGGCCATGCATGCGCTGGGCCTGTATTTCCTGCTGTTGCCGGCGCGGCAACTGAAGCAATACACGGAAGTGGCGTTCATGACCCTGCTGCCGCCCCGGCCAGCGCCGCAGGCGCCGCCGCTGGCCTTGCCGTTGCCGTTGCCGGTGCCGGTTCCCATGCCGCGTGCGCGTGCCATAGCGCCGTCCGTCATTGCCGCGCCGCCCGCCGTGGCGGCGGAAATCATCACCGTTCCCGCCGAGGAATTGCCTGCCGCACCCGCCACGGTGCCGTTCGCCGGAGACTTGCGCACGCGCGCCCGGCTGGCTGCAGGCGCCGCCGACAAGGCTTTGCGCGGCGAAACCAGGCAAGACAAGCCCTGGCTGGCCACGGCCGATCTCAAAAGCGACAGCACCTTCCAGAAGCTGGTCGCCTCCGCCTGGCGCGGCGGCCCCGTCATCCGCGTGGAGGAATACCTGACGGCCGACGGCCGCCCCGCCACGCGCGTCGTCAGCGCCGGCGGCGCCACGTGCTTTGGCCTCGATGCGAACCCGGGCGCGGGCGCCGACCCGTTCAAGACGGGTGGCAAGGTGAAAAGAGTGCCTTGCCCGGGTTGAGGCGGATTGAAGGTTGTGCAGGTCAGATGAGCTGCAGGTCAGATTAGCGCAGCGTAATCTGACAGGCTGCGTGGCGGCGCTTGTCGGCTTACGCCCGTTGGGCTAAGCCGACCTACGCATGGCGTACGGGTGATACATGCCAAGAGATCGCGCGCCGGACCGCATTCTAGCTGCGTAGGTCAGATTAGCGCAGCGTAATCTGACATGCTGCGTGGCGGCGCTTGTCGGCTTACGCCCTGCGGGCTAAGCCGACCTACGATTGGATGGGGTAGCCCCACGGGGGAAAAGACCGCGCGGTGGGCAGGGTTTCAGGGGCGGTAATAGAGCAGTCACCCCCGCCATGGCATCAAATATGCTAAGTTGCGTCTGCAAATCTTGTCGACACGACCCAGGACACCCATGCCCCCCGACCTCCTCATCCTCGCTCCCAGCCCTTCGGCTGCCGTCAACGCGCAGCTGGAACAGCAATACGCCTGCCACCACGCCTGGCAAGTGCCGGCGGACGAGCGCGACGCCTGGCTGGCCGAGCGCGCGCCGCACATCCGCGCCGTCGTCACGACGGGCGCGCTGGGCTTGAACGCCGCCGACATGGGCATGCTGCCGAATCTGGAAATCATCGCCGTCAATGGCGTGGGTCTCGACGGCGTGGCGCTCGACGTAGCGCGCGAACGGGGCATCGCCGTCACCACCACGCCGAACGTGCTGACGGACGACGTGGCCGATGTGGCGCTGGCCTTGCTGCTGGCCAGCGCGCGGCACATCGTGGCGCTCGACCGTTTCGTGCGCGACGGCGGCTGGGAACGCCGCGAGGCCATCGCCCCCGCATCTAGCCTGCGCGGCAAGACGGCCGGCATCTTCGGTTTCGGCCAGATCGGCCAGGCCATCGCGCTGCGCCTGGCCGCTTTCGGCGTCCACATCCGCTACTTCCAGCCGCGCGCCATTGCCGGTACCAGCGTGCCGCGCGCGGAATCCCTGCTGGCCCTGGCCCAGGAAAGCGACTATCTGATCGTCTGCGCGCCGGGCACGCCCGCCACGCGCAAGATCATCGACCGCAGCGTGCTCGACGCGCTCGGTCCACAAGGCACCCTGATCAATATCGCCCGTGGCGCGCTGATCGATGAAGACGCGCTGATCGCCGCCTTGCAGGATGGCCACCTGGGCGCGGCCGGCCTCGACGTGTTTGCGGACGAGCCGCGCGTGCCGGCCGCCTTGCGCGCCTTGCCCAACGTCGTGCTCACGCCGCATGTGGGCAGCCTGACCGTGGAAACGCGGCATGCGATGGGCCAGCTGGTGGCCGATAACCTGCAAGCCCACTTTGCCGGCTTGCCGCTGCCCACGCCCGTGTCCTGACCTTGCGCCGCCGCGTCAGGGCCGCACCACCCAGCGCACGTCTTCAAGCGACAGCAGCAGTTGCTCGGGCGCGCCGTCCGTAAAGAAGTTCAGGCGGAAATCCATGGCGGCGCCGCCATCCGTGGTCGGCTGCTGCGTGTCATACCATTGCTGCACCTGGGCCACCAGCGCCATGGGCGCAGCGGGAGGCTGGGCCGCATCGATGGGCGCCAGCACTGCCGGCAGCAGGCTGACCGGCAGCGAGGTGCGGGGAAAGCCCGCCACGGCCGGCATCACGCTGTAGGAATAGCTGCCATCCATGGCGATGCGCACGCTGCCCGAGGCGCCCGTGAAGAGGGCGTTGAAGAAACCTCTCATGTAGGCCGCCACGTCGCTGCCGCCCACCGGTGCGACTTGCCGCAAATCATAGCCTTGCCAGCTCAGGCGCGGCAGGATGGGGTCACTGAACTTGACGACCGGCGTCTGGTACAGGAAGGCCGGCATGGTCGACACCTGCGTCTGGCTGGGCGGGCACAGGTAGCGGTTGCGCTGCACGTACAGCGAGGCCTGGGCGTTCTTGTACACCATCACGTTCAGCCCCGGCATGCGCACCTCGCGGCCGGTATTGGCCAGCGCGGCGGCAAACGACAGGTCGGGCGCGCCGGCGGCGATGGCCGCGTAGCGGTAGGCCAGCAGCGCATCGGGCGGCGTGGGCGTGGCCGGCGTGGCCCGGTACTGTTGCGCGTCGATGTCGAGCACGGGCACGGGCACGCTGACGGCGCCGTTGCTCAGGGTGCCGGCCAGCGGGTCGTAGGTGGCGGGCGCGCCGCCAACGGTGACGTTGAGCAGCGCGTACCAGGCGTCGCCGCCATGGTCTTCCAGGCGCGCGTCGAATTCCACGGCCACGCTGGCCTCGCCTTGCGCCGCCGCCAGCCGCGCCGCGCCGAAATGCTCGCCATAGCTGGCTGCCACCTGGGTCACCAGCTGCTGGAAGGCGGTGGTGGCCAGTGTCGCCTTGGCGATACTATCGGCCGCATCCTGCTTGCCATCGAGGGGCGCGAGGAACTCGTCGAGGTCAGCCGAGATGAGCGGATAGTTGCCGACGAAGGCGGCCAGCGCCGTGAACAGGTCGGGACCGGTCGCCGCCGACAGTCTGGCCGCCTGCTGCGGCACGTTGAGCACGACACTGACATGCACGGCATCCTGCGCCGCCTGGCGATAGGTATAGCTGAAGCTGTAATTCCACTGGGCCAGCTGGGCCGGCTGCAAGCCATCGGCGGCCAGGCGCATGCGGCCGGCCTGCGGCGCGGCGGACGCGGTGGCGGTCTGCCGGTTGACCGTCGGCGGCACGGGCAGGGCGCGGTTCAGCACGGGGATATATTGCGTGCCATTGCCCAGCGCTACCTCGAACGGACCGGTGATGAACAGCAGCCACTGGCTTTGCGCGTAGTTTTCGATGCCGGGCACGAACTGCTGGTCGAATTCCATGTGCGTGATCTGATAGCGCAAGTCCAGCGGCACATAGGCCTGGCCTTCGACATTCTTCGAGATGAAGTTGAATGACAGCCGGCTCTGCTCTGGCACGGCCGTGCCTAGCAAAGGCAGCCGGGTCGGGAACAAGGTGTAGTTCTGGTTGCCGTCGCCGGCCGCGCCGCCGGCTGTGTTCGTGCCGGCGGGCTGGCCGTACAGCGCGGGCGGCCCGGCAGCGTAGATGCCGTCCACGCCCGTGAGCTGGTCCACGCCGTACACGACCACGGCGCCGGCGGCAAAGGCGGGCCCCAGGGTGGTCAGCAGCTGCTGCCGCATGGTGGCGGCCGCGCTGACGCGCGTGGCGTCGTCCGTGGCGCTGCTGCTGAGCACGGGGCTGACCGTGGCGCTGATGGCGTCGGCCAGTGTCTGTTTCGCCTTGAGTACGAGGCCCAACTGGCCGCTCTGCAGCGGATCGGCGATGCCGTTGAGGCGATCGAGGATGTAGGCGGGCGGCGCATAGGTGGCCGAGAGGAACTTGTCGATGGCGTCGAGACAGCTTTGCAGCCACAGGTTCAGGTCGACGCTATTGAGCGTCAGCGCATGCGGCGTATTGGCCGGATAGGCGTCGATGCTGACCGTGCGGCTTTCCAGCGAATTGGCGACGGGCAGCGGCGCGTAGTAGCTGGCCTGCTGGCCCAGGCGGAAATGGATGCCCAGGCCGGGCGTGTCGCTGAAGCGCACGGCGAACAACTGCTGCGTCTGCTGGCCGGCGCTGCCCACGCGCGTCAGCCCCGCGCCCGCGCGCATCGACCATTGCGGCGTCTTCAGGCACGTTTCGAGCGCCTTGGCAAACGTGGTGTAGCTGGATGCGCCGCCATCCGTGTCGGCCTGCGGCAGCACGGTGCTGACCACGCTGGCCCCGTCCGGCAGGGCCGCCAGCACGGGATCGAGCAGGATGGCCTGGCGCGTCAGCACCAGCGCCACGTCGAGCGCGATGCGGTTGGCGCTGGCCAGTTGCGCCAGCGGCACCGGCACCGACAGCGTGGCGGCGGGCGCCGTGGCGCTGCCGCCATCAACCAGTGCCTGCAGGTAGATGGCGCAGGCGGCGACGAAGTCGCGCACCTGCCGCGACCTGACCTCGTCCAGCGGCTGCAGCGGCGTGGCCAGCAGGGAGTTGCTGAGGGCGATGCTCACCGCATTGCCGCTCAGTCCGGGCACGCCCAGGCCCGTATAGTCCTGGTGCAGCTGGAAGTACAGGCGCTGGTAGGCGGGCAAGTCTTGCGCCGCGTCGGCCGGCGTGGCGTAGGCCAGGCCATCCATGCGCAAGGTCAGCAGCAGCGCGGGCGCGCCGTCCGCATCCGTGCCATACAGGTAGCTGGCCTGGACTTTCGGCCAGGCGGACAGGCCCGGCAGGCGATCCGTGTAGCGCAGCGCGGCGGGGGCCTGGTCCAGCGCACCCGTGTAGCCGGCTGGCGGCGCCTCGAACGGCGTGACGGTGGTGTTGCCGAACAGGTCTTGCCAGCGCAGGGCCAACGACGCATGGCCGCCCACGCCCACGTAGGGGTTGTCGGCGGCGGGCGGCAGGCCGGCCGGCGGATTGGCCGGCGCCGCATTGAGCAGGGCGAACGGCAGTCCCTTGCTGTTGTTGCCCAGGTAGCCCAGCGCCTGGCGGTAGTCGTAATCGGCCAGGGCCGCGGCCGCATAGCGCCGGCGGTGGGCTTCGCCATCGTCGCCGCCATCACCGTCGCTGTCGTTCGCATGGTCCTGCGGTCCGAAGGGCAGGCTGTAGGGGCTGGGCAGGAAATACGGGTTGGCGCCCAGGCCGGCCGACAGCGTGTTGTACAGCGCAGACAGGGTCGCTTGCGCATAGAGCTGCCGCTGCTGCGGCGTGGGATCGGGCGGCAGCACGGGCACGCCGTCGTTGCTTCGCTTGAGCTGGAACGACAGGTTGCCCGGTGCCAAGGTCGCTTGCGCATCGAGGGCCAGGCTGTCGACGTCGAGCATGGCGCCATCGGCGTACAGGCTTTCGGTGGCGGCCGCGCCCAGGGCCAGGGCGTCCACCGACAAGCCATAGTAGGCGGCCAGGGCGGCGAAGGTATTGCCGGGAGCGTCAAAAGTGGCTGGCACGCGATAGACGAGCGGCGGAATGCGCATGGTCGCGCCCAGCGCCACCGTCACGCCGGGATTGTAGGCGGCGATCTGCGCCGCGCTCAGCGGGGTGGCGCCGGCCGAGTAATATGCGGCCAGCTGCTCAAGCGCTTGCGCGGGCGCGGCCATGTCTTGCTGGTTCAGCTGGTGCAGGATGCCGGCCACGGGCACGCTGGCGCCGGCGCGCAGCGGCCGCACGGCGTTTTGCCGCGCCAGTTGTCCCACGCCCATGCCATACGTGGCGGCCAGCGCCGTCAGGGTGCTCGTGGCGGCCCGGGCCAACGGCTGGGTCTTGGCCGGCTTGCTCAGCGATTCGAACACCAGCACGTCCTGCTGCGGATCGATCGCTTGCGTCGTCAGCAGGGCGTTGACGAAGTTCGGCACGGTGTCGGCAGCGTCCGCCTGGCGCGCCAGCGGAACCACCAGGGTCAGCGTGGCCGTGCCCGTGGCGTCGAAGACGGATGGGGGCAGGCCGGCGCCCGATACCATGTCTTCGAAATACAGATAGTAGCCGCCGCCGCGCACCACCGATTGCTCCCACAGCAGCTTGATGAATTGCGAGGGGCTGTTGGCTATGCCGCGCGGCAAAGCCGTCTCCGCCGCGTCCAGCAGCATGCGGCTGGCCGGCGGATGGCTTTCCGTGGACAGATTGGTTTGCGTCAGGAAGCACAGGTAGTCGGCATCGGCCTGGCCCGTCAGCGCCACCTGGTCGCTTCCGCCTTCGCTATACAGCAGGAACAGGCCGGCCACCAGGGTTTCGCCCACGGCGGCCATGCCGCTCAGCAGGTATTGCAGGCGCTGGGCATCGGCGGCCGACGGTCCCACAAGCTCGTAGACGTGGGCCAGGGTGGCGGCGCTGGCCAGCGCGGTGCCGCTGGCGTCGTTGGTGGCCACGGTGGCGGCCGGCATGCGCGTGATCTGGAAGTCCACGCGCGTGGCGTAGGCATAGCCGCTCATGTCCTGAAACACCGTGCTGCTGCTGTTGGGCGGCGTGTTGCCGATGCGGGGACGATAGGCGGGCATCAGGGCCAGCATGTCCGCGTATTGCGCCTCGGTGTACAGCGCCTGCAGCGTATCCTGGCGCCGGGCGATGCTGGCCAGCATGGCGTCGGGCAATTGCCACAGATACGGCGCGGGCGTGGCCTGGCTGGCGGTGGCGAACGCCGCTGAAGCGTCGCCTGACGTCACGGCCGTCAGGCGCGCCAGGTCGGCGGTGATCCAGGCGGCGTAGCCTGCCGCAGGGAACTGCCGCGGCTGCAAGGAAGCCAGCGGCAGGATGTGCAGCGCAGGCGACGGCATGAAGCTGCCCGCCTGCGCATATGCCAGCACGCCCGACAGCAAGCCGTACGCGGCGTCCAGGTCGATGGGCAGGCTGGTGCCGGGCGCGCCGGCGAAGGTGATGAAATCGAGGGCGACGCCATGCGAAATGGCATTGCGTCCCAGGCCGATGCGATAGCCGCCGGCGGCGCTGGCGGGCGTGGGGAATTGCTGGCCCGTCAGCTGGTACAGCGCGTAGTCGGTCTGCGTCTTGCTGTACAGGAAGGATGGCGACAGGCTCAGGCCGGGCGCCACCGGCAGGCGCAAGCCATAGGTGATGAAGCGCGCGACCTGGCCGGCGGCCTGGGCCACGGCGCCGCTCGCCTGCACGCCGCTCCACAGCTGCTCCAGCGGCAAGGCGTCGAGGCGGGCGATGGCCAGCCGGCCCGGCGCCGCGGCGAACAGATTGGCGACGCCGGCATTGTCGCGCCCCAGCCCGGCGGCCGTCGCGGCGAAGCGGCTGGCGATGCCGGCCAGGGTATCGCCGGCGGCCGATGCGTAGGCCAGCGGCGGCACGGCGAGGATGGCCGTCGGCAGCAGCAGGTCGGCGCGCGCATACAGCGATGCCTGCTGCGCCAGGGCGGCCAGCGGCACGCCCAGCGCGGCGGCGATGGCGCCGAAGCTGTCGCCGGGCGCGGTGACGTGGCTGACGGCGCCGGCGCCGAAGTCGAAGACCAGTGTCACGCCCGTGCGCAGCGCGCGCGGCGCCGCATTCGCGCCGATCAGCTGGGCCGCGGTGGTTTGCCAGCGCCCGCCGGCGCCGGCCGGATCCGTGTAGCGGGCGGCGATGGCCGCCAGCGTATCGCCGGTCTGGATCACGGCGGACAGGCCGCTGACCTGCAGCGGCAGCGCGCCGTTCAGCGGATACGCGGCATTCGGCAGCGACACGTCGTCCGCGTCGATGGCGTTGCCGGCCCCGTTGAAGGCGGCGACGATGCCGGCGATGCTGTCGCCTGGCAGCAGCGCATAGCTGTAATTATCGAAGGCATCGATGGCCGATTGCAGCAGCGCGCGGCCGATCAGGCTGAAGACGTCGACGAAGATGAAGGCCGCCATCGATTCGGCGCCAGCGTCGTCCTGCGCCAGCAGCGCGGGCTTGGCGGGCGCTTTGCCCACCTTGGCGGCCACCTGGCGCAGCACGCCGGCCACCGTGCTGCGATACTGTTCCGTCGCCGTCGCGTAGGTCTCGAGGTCGATCGCTTGCGTGCCGGCGCCGCCTTGCGGGTCGGGGACGTCGAGCCGCAGCCCGTCGAACAGCGGGAATAGCGTGGCGCCGTCCATATTGGCTCCCGGCGCGCTGATGTTCACGCTGAAGCCGTCGGCGAGAAATTGCAGCAGGTCGCCCATGCCGAATGGCTGCATGGCGGGATCGGCCAGCACCTGGATGCCCGCCACCAGCTGCGCCAGCGTGACGCTGGCAGTCGCGGCGGCAGCCAGGTCCAGCGCCGCGCCGTCGGCCCGCGCCGCCGGCTGCAAGGCGTCGAGCAGCCACGGGAAATACGCCTTGCACAGCAGGTCGAACGAGGTCGTGCCTGTTCCCGCGCCGCCGGCGGCCGGGTCCGGCGCATCCATGGCGAACAGGCAGACGAACGCGCCTTGCTGCGCGCTGCTGGCGGTGGCGCCCTGCGGCGCCAGCACCGTGAATTGCGGCGCCGTCACCAGTTGCAGCACCGGCTTGGCGTCGGTGCGCAGCACGCGCCGCGGCTGGCGGCGCGGCCCGGCGCGCAGCATGGCGGCCTGCAGTTCCATCGGCAAGGTGCGCGCGCGGCCGCGTGCCAGGCTGTCCAGGCGCAGCGCGCCGCCGCCATCCCACGGCGCGCGGCTGTCGCTGCCGATGCGGAATTGCGCGCTGACGGTGGCGGAAAAGCCGACGGAAATGGTGAAGCTGAAGATGCCCAGGTCGATCTTGACGCGCAGGCTGATGCGCACCGAGGCCGTCACCGACAGGGGGATGGCGCGGTAGGATTCGTAGCCGATCTGCACCGACACGGTGATATTGACAAGCAGCGAAGCGCTGATGATCTTCAAGTCCACTTCGCCGTACAGCATGCCGATCACGCCGAACGTGCCCGTCAGCTTGAAGTAGCTGCTTTCCTGTACGCTGCCGGACGCGCCGGCGCTGGCCAGCGCGACGGCGTTGCCGCGGTCGTACGGATGGTAGGTGGCGATCACGCCTTCGATGATGCCGAACACGGTCAGCGCGAAGCCGGCTTTCAGCGGCCCCTTGACGAAGTTGTAGCCCAGGCCCAGCTGCAGGCCCAGGCCGAAGACGATGACGGGATTGAAATACCCGAGATCGGTTTTCGGCACCTGCGTCGCCGTCGCGCTCGACAGCTTGCCGAAATACACGCCGCCCGAGCCCAGCACTGGCACGCCGTAGACGATGGCGCTGAAGCTGAACGAGCGCGTAAAGTCCATATTGTAGGGAAAGCCGATGTCGATCAGGAAATCGCCATTCGTGTAGATCTTGATGCCTATCATCGGCAGCACCACGCTGACAGCGCCGAAGTTCAGGTTGCGTATGCTGTCGGGGAAGGTGAAATCGATCTGGAAGAGGCCCACGTCGTCGCTGATCTTCTTGTACAGGATATCGACCACCAGGCCGGCCAGGCCGCCCATCTTGGGGCTGCCCAGGGTCAGGCGCAAGCCGTACAGGTTGGGATCGTTGAAGACGATCTGTACGTCGACGGCCCACACGCCGGCTGTCTGCAGCACGCCGAAATGCGCGGCGATCAGCCAGTTGCTGTCCGGCTGGTAATGCGGCTGGCCCTGCACGCCGCTGCCCGGGTTGACGGGATTGGTCTTGCCCGTGGTGGGCGGCACGCCGGCCAGCGCGTCGATGACGGCCTTGGTCGAGCTGAAGTCGGACGCGCCGTTGATGGCCACGCGCTGGCCCAGCATCAGCAGGAAGACCTTGAAATAGCTGGAACCGGCGCCCGGCACGCTGGGCATCTCTTCCACGTCCTGTCCCTTGTTCGGGTCCAGCAAGTCGCCCATGCTGCCTTTGAGCAATGGCGGCACGGTGGCGTCCAGCGCCAGGGTCACCTTGCCGTCCGTATTGCGCTTGAAGACGATGCTGCGGATGACGATGAAGCCGAGGTTGAGCGGTGAACTGAGCGTGTAGGTGGCGCTGAGGCGGTTCTTTTCGCCGCTTTTCAGCGACACGTTGATGGACAGGCCGTCCAGCGTGACCTGGTTCAGCACGTCCCACGGCGACGGCAGCACGAAATACGGATCGCCCAGCGTGCGCACGAGCGCCTGGATCAGGCTGCCCAGAGACCAGCCCGCCAGGGTAAAGCTGAGCATCTCGTTGCCGCTGGTATAGGTTGCAGTGAAGCCTTCCCAACTCACGTACAGCGTGTGGTTCGGCCCCTTGTCCGTCGGCTGGAACGCATAGCCGAAGCCCAGTTTCAGATTGATGGCGGTATAGATCCATACGGCATCGGCCTTGCCCGAGAATTGCTGCGCGGCCGGCTTGGCGCCGTCATACTGCACCGAGAGCGTGGCTTTCTGCAAGCCGATCTGTTGCTGGCCAAGCATGAACAGCCAGGTAAAGGTGGTGTCGACCGTGTAGCTGGTGGCCAGGTCCGTGCTGGGCTTGCCGCTGGGAATGACCGCTTCGATGGCGAACGCGGAAATCTTCAGGTTGCCCGGCAAGAAGACCGGGAAATCATACATGCCGCCGGCGGCAAAGAATTGCTTGATCATCTCGCCCACGTCGAGTTCTTGCGCGAGCGAGGCGGAGAGGGTCCAGCGGGGTGGCGTTTCCTGGCTGCTGTAGGCCACGCTGACGGCCGCCTGCAGGCTGGCGCCCACGCCAAGCAAGCCGGAAATGGAACCGGCCCAGGCCGTGCCGGCGCCCGCATTGCCGGCCTCGCCAAGGGCCAGCGCGCCTTCCTGCTTGTCCGCGGCCACCGTGGCGCTGATGCCCGACAGGCTGATCTGGCCTTCCGAAATGCTCAGGATCGGTGCGCCGCCCACCGTCAGGAAGGACAGGCTGATGGCGTAGTCGCTGGAAAACGCGAAGGACTGGGCCGCGCCGTCGATGCTCAGCACGATATTCGAGACCTCGGCATCGATGCTGTCGGGCAGGCTGACGATGCCGTTCGAGACGACGGACAGGAAGTCCGACAGCGTGGCCTTGCCGGGAAAGCTGGCCTGGAACAGCTGCGCCGAGTTGAACTGCACCTCGAATTCGCCGCCCGGCGTGCCGTCGAGGTTGCGAAAGACCGTGGGCAACAGGGTGAAGGTGGTGCCGAACAGGTATTCATAGCGCGACTTTCCGCTGGCCTTGCTCGCCAGCGGCTGGTAAGCCGTCCAGTCGAGGAAGAACGAGGTGATGGTAAAGCTCAGATCGGGCGTGGGCGCCGGGATGGGCTGCCAGCTGAGATCGCGCACGCTGCGCAGCTGCAGCGTGACCTGGTCCACCGTCGGTGCCGCCTCGGGCGGGATGCTGCCGCTGATGGTCATGCCGCCGAGGCCGAACGACGTCAGGAACTCCTGCAGCACGGCCGGCGTGGCGCGGAAATAGCTGGCGCCCCCGCCGATCAGGCTGATGGCGGCGCCGGGACTGAGGGGCTGCCCGTCGCTGCCTGCTTCCAGGCTGACCGCGTAGTTGCCGTCGCCGTTGGCGTTCGATGGCTGCAGCAGCAGTGACAGCGTGTAGTCGGCGGCGCCTGCGCCTTCCACGCTGAGCGTGGCCGTCAGGGCCAGCGTGGCGGCCTGGTCGCCGTCGGCCGCTTCCTCGTCGGCCAGTTCGCCGGCGCCGCGCAGCAGCAGCTGCATGCCGCTGTCGAGCAGCAGGGCGTCGGGCGGCGGCGCATCGACGGGCGGCGGGATCGTCACGGTCAGGCTGGGCGCGGCCACGCGCAGGTAGCCGGCGAACGTGCAGTCGAGCTCGCTGAGCGTGGCCGACAGCACGCCGCTGGGCATCAGGCCGCCCAGTTCGAACGTCTTGCCGTCGTACAGCGCCATGTCCAGGTAGCCGCCGATCCGCAGCTTGCCCGGCGGCGCCGCCAGGTCGGAAAACAGTTCCAGAAATGGCGTCACGAAGGCGGGCAGGGCTACACTGGCGCTGAGGTTCTGCCTGGCGCCGCCCGTGACGGACAGCGCGCCGTCGTCGCCCCATGGATAGACGCCGTCGGCGCTGGAAAACACCAGCAGCGCGTCCGACAGCGGCAACTCGCTGAACGGCCAGCCGCCCATGAAGGGAAAGCTGCTGTCCCAGTTCCAGCCGGCGGGACTGGCGGCCACCTGCACCACCAGCACGGCCGCGTCATCCCCGTCGTCGCCCGGCGTGCGCGCGGCGGCAGGCTGCGTGGAAAACACCAGCGTGGCCGGGGTGTGCAGCAGGCCGCCGATGAAGGGCAGGCTCGCCTTGCTGACCGTAAAGACGCCGTCGCTCACGGCGCCCACGTCGGCTGCCGCGCAGCTGACCAGCAACTGCGCCGCGTCGATCTGGAATGCCTGGCCGATGATGGCGTCGAATTTTTCGGGCGGCGCGACGTCCGGGTCGGCCAGGCCCGCTTCCAGGAAGGCGGCATCGAGGGCGAACGGGCCTTTGCTGGCGGCGTTGACGATGGCTTGCTGCAGGTTTTCCAGCGCGGTATCGGTGGTGGCCATACGGACTTGCTCCTTGAATCAGTCATGATATCCAGGGCGGGCGCTCGCACCCGCCCGGACGCTCTGTCTACAGCACGGCAAACAGCGCCAGGTGGTCGCTGGTGCTGCGCAGGTAGCCGTAATTGGCCCAGCCGTTCAGTGTGCGCGCCTGGCCTACGGCATACACGGCCGCCGGCGATTGCGGCCAGGCCATGCCGGCGGGCACGTTCGTAAATTGCGCTGCCAGCGGGCGCGTGCCGATGGGCACGCCCGCAGGCATGGCGCCCGCCACCGTGAACGGCGTGCCCGACACGGGATTCATCACCGTGAACTGGTAGTTATTCGCCGGCACCAGCGGGTTGACGAGCATATTGTCGATCGAGAAAAAGTTGCTCACCATATCGCTGCCGATATAGTTATAGCCCGGATACGGCGCCGCCAGCAGCGGGCCGCCGGCCGTATTGTCGGACCACAGGAAGCGCGACTGCTGCGTCAGCTGCTTCTTGGTGCGCTTGGGGCGGATATGCGTGGCCAGGTAGCCCTGATACGCGTCCAGCGGCAGATTCGGTGCCACCGGCATGGCAAGCGGAGGGTCCAGCAGCGGTATGTAGTTGATCCCGCGCAACTGGTCGTAGGCCGTGGTCCGCCCGCCCACCCCGGGCGGCAGCGCATGGATGGCGTTCAGGTTGAAGTCGCCGCAGATCAGCTTGATTTCATTGTGCGGCGCGCCGGCGGGCGCCGCCGCCACGTCGAGCAGGCCGCGCAGCAGGATATTGATGAAATTGGTGGCGCCGCCGTGGTTGGGCGGCGCATGCACGGCAAACAGGGTCAGGTTGCGCGTGATGACGTTGGCCTGGTTGGTTTCCACGAAACTGACCATGAAGGGCTGGCGCAAGCCATTGAAATTGACCAGACCGCCAACGACGGGCGGCGCGGCCGGCGGCAGCGCGGGCGCGAAGGCGATGCGCGCCGCCGCCATGCCCTCGGCCAGGCCGCCGTTGTACTGCGCGCCGGCCGGGATAATGCGCGCCGCCTGGCCTGGCGGGTTGAGAAAATCCTGGATGTTGGGCGCGCCGGCGCCCCCGGCAGGGTAGGCGGCGGGCACGGCGCCGGCCGCCACAGCCGACACGCCGCCGCCCGTCCACACGTTCGGCCCCGTGAAATAGCGCCGCACTTCCGTGGGCGTGCCGGCCGTGCCCGATATGCCGCGATACAGCACGGCGACCGATTCCGTGCGCCCGTCCGTGCCCACTTTCAGCGGCGGCACCATGCGCCACGCAGCGCGGTTGGGGTCGGTGGCGTCGTTGCGCAGCTGTTGCAGCAGGAAGATCGCGCCCTGCAGGCCGCCCGTGGCGGGCGCCAGGTCGCCGGCGCCGGCCGCGCTGGCCGACACCTCGATCAGGACGAAAATGTCGGGCTGCGTTGCGCGCAGGATGGTCAGGATGTGGTTGCGGCGCTGCAGCGCGGCCACGGCCGGCAGGTTGCCGCCGCAGCGGCCGCCTTCGCCATAGCGGGGCCGCTTGCGGCTGGGATTGTTGACCTTGTTGATGCCGAAGTTCTCGATATTCCAGTACACGACGTTGGTCATGCTGCGCTCCCCAATGAAATGGCAGGCAATGGCAGCGCGGCCAGTTCCGGCTCCTGCCGGGCGGCCGCATCGGCGATGTACGCGGCATACCAGCCCAGGCTGCCCGTATTCTTCGGGTCGCCAAACAGGAAGAACTGGATGTTCGCGTCGGGCGGCAGCTTGGCGATGCCGAGGAACTTGATGGCGATATTGTCGAGCCGCAGGCAATAATAGTAGGCGTCGCCGCCGGGCACTTTCTGGCGCATCAGCCCGATATTGTCGATGGCCAGCTTGAAGATGCCTTGCAGGCTGATCATCCTGGCGCCCGGCGCCGCGCCGGGCAGCGACAGACCGACGAAGACGGCTTGCTCGTCGTCGCCGGCGGTGCTGGCGGGCGACCAGGCCAGCAGCAGGGTCGAATGGAAGCCGGCGGCCGAGACCAGCGCGCCCGGCCCGCCCATGGTGACGTCGTACACGACGCCGTGCCAGGGCCCGTCGAGCGTGCCCAGGTTCAGCGCCGTGCTGACGGGCAGGAAGCCGAAATCTGCCGGCTTTTGCCCGTCGGCGGCGGCGATAAAGCCCGACAGTTCCAGGCCGAAGCCCTTGAACAGGCTGTCCGGCCTGGCCTGGCTGGCGTCGAGGTCGTAGGCCAGGTTGGTCGTCACCTCGTCGAAGCGCACGGCCGACGGCGTCGTCTGCGGATAGCGCATGTCGATCACCAGGTTGGAAAAGGCCAGGCCTGCGCCGTCCGGCGGCAGGTCCGGCGCCAGCGCGCCGAACGACAGCAGGTCCAGCACGGCGCCCGTGCGGTCGTCCAGGCTGGCGAAGTCCAGCGTGCCCCAGACGGAAAAACGGTTCAGCACGGTCGCGCCCGCGTCGGTGGTGCCCAGGCAGTTGAACTGGATGCGCTGGAAAGCCACGTGGCGCAGCAGGTTGCTGTCGAGGCTGAATATCGACGGCGTGGCTTGCTCGAAGATGTAGATGCCGGTGCCATTTTGGTCGATATAGCTGCCGTCGAGTACCACGCCGTTGTTCGGCATCGCATTGCCGCCGAAGGTGGTGGCCGTCACGCGCGAGCCGAGCAGGCCGTTGACGGCCAGCTGCACGTAGCTCTTGAAGGTCTTGATGACGGCATTGTCGAACAGCACCTGCAATTGCAGCACGCGGAACGCATAGTTGTCGGTGTCGGGCAGGGCGATCGGTGTATCGGGCGGCAAGCCGTTGCGCTGGCCTGCGGCGAAGGCCGGGTCCTGGTAGTCGACCAGGCCGAAGGTGCTGGAATTGCCGTCGAGGGTGATGCTGCCGTCACCATGCACCGTCACGCGGCTGGCCGTGAAGCCGAAATGGTGGGCGACGAAGCGCGTCAGGTCGAGGCCGGCCGCAATGCCCTGCAGGCCGGCGGGCAGACTGGACGGGTCCAGGTCCGCCTGCAGCACCAGCACGCCGGTCCAGGCGGGATCGCTGACCAGTTCCAGGAAATGCCGGTACGGCGATGCGGGATTGTCCGCCGCCAGCACCTCGGCCGCTTCGATGAGGTCCTGCAGCCACTGCGACAGCCCCGTATAGGCGATGCCCTGGACGCTGGGGCCGGCGTCGGCGGCCAGCGAAAAATCGGGCGCGCCCGACCAGGCGTTCGGATTGGCGACGCGTTCCCTGACACTGCCGCTGCAATACTTGAGCAGCATCACGTTGCGGTAGGACGTGGGCGTCACGCCGACGCCCACCTGCGCTTGCATGGTCCAGCCCGCGATGCCCACGGTATTGTCGAAGAGTGCGCCGCCGTCCGACAGGTGGGCCGCGTTGACGGCCACCAGGAACAATTGATTGGTCTGCAGGGCATCCTGCAAGATAGCGTCCGGGAAGCGGAAGCCGAACGGCAAGACCTGGCCGCCGTCGCCCAGGGTCTGGCCCAAGGTCACAGACAGGAAGGCGTCCTGGTCCTGCGCCTGGCTGGACACGGTGGCGACAGCGCCCTGCGGCGTGGTGCGGTAGTGCGGCGCTTCCGCCACCGCCTCGCCGGCGGCCAGTCCGCGCACGCGGCGGCTGGTGGCCGCGCGCGCCTGCCAGGTGGCGCTGGCGCCGCCGGAAATGACGGCCTTGCGCGTGGCGGCCACGATGCTGCTTTCAAAGCTCGACAGCAGGGAGGCGCTGATATCGAGCGGGCCGCCGCTGACGGCGCCGCCATACGGCAACAGGGGAAAGGCGTGCGCGGCGCCCTGCGGCACGGGCAGCGCGGGCGGGGTCGAGGCGAGCACGGTATCGGCGGCCACGGCGCGCAGCAAGGCGGCCGCCCGAGCGGCCGGCGGCAAGCCGTACATGGGACTGCCCGCCGGCTCCGCATGGTATTGCGGCATGGCCGCGCCGCCCTTCAGCACGCTGGCCCAGCAACTGAGGTAATCGGCCGTCAGCGGCGTGGCCACGTTACCGGAATCGGGCAAGTCCAGGGTCGCGGCCTGGAACGGGAAGACGGCCGCGTAGGCGGGCGAGGCGGGCACGAACAGCAGGCTGTCATTCTGCGGCGCGGCACCATCATAGGTGGTCATGCTCAGCTGTTCCGAGCCGAAGATGCCGCATAACAAGTTTGTCGGCGTCCCGGCAGCCTGGCCGCTGGCGTTCAGCCCGAAGCGCCCGGCCGGCGTCAGCAAGGCCTTGCTGGTGGCGGGCTGAGACGGTGATGGCGCGGCGCAGCCAAAGGCCAGGGCGCCCGACTGCAAGCCGATCACGGGCGGCTGCCCGCTGGCGGCGCCCAGCGGCAGCAAGGCCGTCGCATGGCCCAGTGCCGTGCGGTAGGTGGACGGCAAGGCGGGCTGGCCGGCCGGCAGCAAGCCGCAGCGCAATACGCCTTCCAGCCTGGCCTTGGCGGACAGCTTCTGATTGTAGGGATCGAGCGGGTCGACCGTGCCGACCCAGGCCAGGCTGGCCGGCAGCGCGGCGGGCGCGCTCAGCGCCGGGTAGAACAGTTGCTGCAGCTGGCCGCTGGCCGTGTCGCGCGCGCTCAGGGGGAAGCCGACGGCCAGGCCGCGGGGGCCGAAGGTGACGGCAGGGTTGACGGTGGCCGTAAACGTCAGGCAGCCCGCATTCGCGCCCGCCAGCGGCACGAAAGTGCGGATCGTGCTGCCGCTGCCCGTGACCCTTATGCCGATATCGCTGGCGTTGCGCTGGAAGGCCAGCGCCGGCGGCGTCGCCAGCGGCGCGGACAGCCGCAGACTGCCGCTGGCGGCGTCGATGGACAGGCCGACGCCGGACAGCACGTTGAACAGCAGGTCCTGTCCCAGCAGGAAATTGACATTGGTGCTGGTGGCAAAGCCCTTGGTCAGCGGGTTATAGCTGTAGCTGCAGCCGTAGTTCTTGAAGGGATCGGCCGGCGCCGCATCGGCGTCGCGCAGCCATAGCAGCGCGTTCAGGTTCAGTCCCGGCGCCGACGACTGCCCGTCGATATAGGCGGCGAGTGCGGCGATGAAAGGGCCGGGCGCCGCGTCCAGCGCCGCCGGGCGGGCGCTGGCAAACACGTAGCTGCCCATGCGCTGCGGCGACAGGCTGTCGGCATAGCTGATGCTGTCCGGAGGCGTGGCCGGCGGCGCGACGGGCGGCAGCAGGTAGCCGGCCCAGGCATGGTCCGCCTGCGGCGGAGATTCATATAGGCTGACCTTGCTGGCGGGATCGGTGGCGACGAAGCTGAAACCCATGACAACCTCCACTCAAGACGCGACTCGGGCTGCGATGCGGCGGCATGGCGCGCCGCGCGGCATCGCAATCGTTTACAACGGGTGGGCCCGGAAGGGCGTCGGATGGCCTGACTGGCTGCCTGGATGCGTTGGCGGGCGGCCATCCAGGGCGCCCGCCCGCAGGCGGGCGTGAAGTCGCCGCTTACTGCGAGTTGGAGGTAAAGGTGGCCAGCACGAAGCCAGTGTAGGTATACACGGTGCCGCTGTCGACGATGTCGCCGGAGAGCAGCACGTTATACAGCCCCGTGCTTTGCGGCGAGTAGCTGACCGTCAGGCCGGCCTTCCACGTGACGACGCCATTGCCCGTGTCGCTTGCCAGCTTGGCCGTGGTGAAACCGGTGCTGACGCTGGGGTTCCAGTACGTGGTGCGGCCCTGGAACTGGAAGGCGATGCCGGTCTGGTTGTTGCTGTCGCTGCTGGCGATGGACAGCGCGATGGTGTTTGGCGTGGTGTTGGTGGTGACGCTTTGGCCGGCGGCCAGCGTATGGTTGGTGACTTCGACGCGAGGTAAGTTGGACATGACATTCTCCATGAGGTGATATCGGCCTGCACTTGCGGTGGGCGCCCCGTGGCCGACAGGTCCGGGACAGTTGGGTAAGTCGGTGGAAACGGTATTGCAACGGCTTGGCGGCCATGCGATAAAAATATGGCAGGACAATACGCCATTTCAAATAAAGGCAAGACATTTGATATTAATCAATCCGGAATTGATTAATATATCTTTTTATTTTCTTATTCAGAAAATGGTTTCCGGCTATTCGGAATATAACCATGCCGGCTCTTGCGCATCACGAGTAGCGATTCTATGCTTATTTTTTTGCGCGATTCTCTCGAATTGTCGCAAAGGCAGCAATGGTGCGGCATCCGGGCGCGGCGCGGGAATGCGCCGCCGGCAATTTGGCGGCGACAGGCAAACCGGACAGGGAATGTAATTGAATATAAACGGTTTATTGAATTAAATAGATGCCATGCGCGGCTTTATTGCGCGGCCGGCGCGGGCAGGACCGGGCAGCGTTCAAAAACGGCTACCACCTTGCCAGTCAGCATGTACTGCGTGCCGTCATCGAGGATGGGGCCATCGATGAGGATTTGATATTGCTGCGGACCGAGCGCCTGGAAACGCAGGGTCAGCCTTTTCTGGAACGTCACGATGGTATCGCCGCGGTCGGCGTCCAGCTGCAGCAGGATAGTCGCTGTCGACAATAAAACCGTCCAGTATGCGGTGCCGTTGGCGCGCAGCGCCACCAGGGTGTTGTCGTTGATATCGTTGCTGGCCGTGGCGATGGCGTCGCTGTTGACCGTCAGCGCCATGGTTTGCGGCGCCCGGCATGCGGGTGCCGGTTCGTCCAGCTGGCGCGCCAGCACCGGGGCGTCGCCACCGAGCGATAGCAGCAGCACGGCAGCCAGCCAGGGGCCGCGCCAATTCAGCTGATACATGGTGGAGGTGGTGTCCCGCGCATGCGGCCCATCGTAGCGAAATTCGGCCGGAAGAGCAAACGCATGCCGGCCGCAGCGCATCGCCATGGCCGCCATCCCCATCTGCTATCATCGTGCCGTTTTGGCCGGCGCCGCGGGCGCCGCTCCGGTTTTTATGCAAGGAAAAAAATGAATAATCGCATTTCCCTGCTGCGCCAGCGCGGCGTGCAGGACAGCGGCAAGGTGGGCATGATCGAGCTGTTCTTCGATCTCGTGTTCGTGTTTGCCGTCACACAACTGTCGCACGGCTTGCTGGCCCACCTGAGCGCCATGGGCTGGCTGCAGACGGGCTTGCTGCTGATGGCCGTCTGGTGGGTGTGGATCTTCACGTCGTGGATCACCAACTGGCTCGACCCCGAGCGCATTCCCGTGCGCATCAGCCTGTTCGCGCTGATGCTGGGCGGCCTGATCATGTCGGCCTCGATCCCCGAAGCGTTCGGCACGCGGGGCCTGGCCTTTGCTGGCGCCTACGTCGCCATGCAAGTGGGCCGGCCGCTGTTTGCCTGGTGGGCCGTGCGCCATGAAGCGCTGTCGCGCCGCCATAATTTCCAGCGCATCGCCCTGTGGGCCGTGCTGTCCGGCATCTTCTGGATCGCCGGCGGTATCGCGTCGCCCGAACAGCGCATCTTCTGGTGGGTGCTGGCACTGGCGATCGACCTGGCCGGCCCCTGGATGCAGTTCGGCTTGCCTGGCCTGGGCCGCTCGACGACGGCCGACTGGGATGTCGACGGCAGCCACATGGCCGAACGCTGCGGCCTGTTCGTCATCATCGCCCTCGGCGAATCCCTGCTGGTGACGGGCGCCACGTTCGCGGGCCTGGAATGGACGGCCGCCAACTGGCTGGGCTTTATGTCGGCCCTGGTCGGCAGTATCGCCATGTGGTGGATTTATTTCGATACGGGCGCCGAGGCGGGCCACCACCGTATCGCCCACTCGAAAGACCCGGGCCGCATCGCCCGCAAGGCCTACACGTATATCCACGTGCTGATCGTGGGCGGCGTGATCGTCAGCGCCGTGGCCGATGAACTGGCCCTCGTGCATCCGGACGAAGCGAGTTTTGCCGGTATCAGCGCCTTGCTGGGCGGCCCGATTCTGTATTTGCTGGGCAATGCGCTGTTCAAATGGGTCAGCAGCGAGCGCGCCGCGCCGCCGCTGTCGCATCTGCTGGGCATCTTGATCATCCTGGCCCTGATCCCGATGGCGTATGGCCGCCTGTATTCGCCCCTGACCCTGGCCTGCATCACCAGCTGCGTGCTGGTACTGGTGGCCGTGTGGGAGCATATGGCGCTGCGCCGTCCGCCACCGGAGATCGATCCTTGACGCTTGCCTGAGATTAGCCGGGCGGCGCGATGCCGTCCGGATCGCTGCGCGTATCGAGCTGCAGCTGCAGGAATGCCAGGTCCAGCCAGGCGCCGAACTTGGTGCCCACCTGGCGCATCAATCCCACTTCTTCGAAACCCAGCTGCCTGTGCAGGGCGATCGAGCCGGCATTGCCCGCCTCGATGCCCGCCACCATCACGTGCTTGCGCAAGCCGCGCGCCCGCGCTATCAATTCCACCATCAAGGCCTTGCCGACGCCGGCGCCCCGGCGATCGGCGCGCACGTACACGGAATGCTCGACCGTATGCCGGAAACCCTCGAACGGGCGCCAGTCGCCGAACGAGGCGTAGCCGGCCACATTCTGCTCGGCATCGATGGCGACGAGCACCGGATAGCCGGCCCGCTGGCGATCGGCCAGCCAGGCGGCGCGGTTGGCCGCATCGACCGTGCGTTCATTCCAGATGGCCAGGGTGTTGCTGACGGCATCGTTGTAGATGGCCAGTATGGCTTCGATATCGCCCGCATGGGCGTCGCGTATCTGCATGTTGCTCTCCTCGTCAAGCGTCTACTATAATGGACAAATCATAGATTGCCGCTCACTGCTTGTCCAATAAAATCATATAAATGTCCACTAAACCAGACGAATTGAATCAGCGCATCGGCGCCAGGGTGCGCCTCGAGCGGGAAAACCTGGGATGGTCGCTGACGGACCTGGCGGCCCGCTCGGGCGTGTCGCGCGCGATGGTGCACAAGGTGGAGCGGGGCGACTGCAGCCCCACGGCCACCTTGCTGGCCCGGCTGTCGGGCGCCTTCGACCTGAGCATGTCCGAACTGATCGCCCGCGCCGAGATGCGCGCAGGGCGCTTGCTGCGCAAGGCGGAACAACCGGTGTGGACCGACCCGCAGAGCGGCTATGTGCGGCGGCACGTGTCGCCCGCGTCCGACATGCCGCTCGACCTCGTGCATATTACCTTGCCGCCGGGCGCCGTGGTGGCCATGCCGGCCGCCGCCTATGTGTCGCGGCGACAACTGATATGGTCGCTCAGCGGCAGCCTCGTGTTCATCGAAGGAGACACGCGTCACGTGCTGGACGAGGGCGATTGCCTGGAACTGGGTCCGCCGGCCGACTGCGTGTTCCGCAATGAAACGGCCGCCGCGTGCACCTACGCCGTGGCCGTGTTGAAGAATAGTTAAGCTTAAACCAGCGTTACAGCGCTACTGCGCGCAGCTGGCCAATGAAGGCGCGCGCGGCGGGCGCCTGTTCGTGGCGGCGGAAGGCCACGGCGATTTCCGAGCTGATCTGCGGCCCTGCCAGCTCGCGGAACACCACGCCGGGCAATTGCACACTGGCCATTACCGAGTGGGGCACGATGGCGCAGCCGACACCCAGCGATACTTCCGTCAGCACGGCCACCAGGCTGCCGGGGCGCGACACCACCTGCGCCGCAAAGCCGCCGCGCCGGCTCACTTCCAACGTTCCCAATTCCTGTTCCGGCACGATGAACGCCTGCTGCACCAGCGCGGCCGGCGCCGCCACGTCAGACAAAGCCAGCGGGCTGTCCGCCTGCACGGCCAGCACGAAGCGGTCGCGCAGCAAGACCACGCTGTCCAGTCCTTCCGGCAGGTGCAGAGGCGGGCGCACGAACGCCAGGTCGACCCGGCCCTGGTCCAGCAAGCCGGGCAGGGTATCCATCGCGTATTCGCGCGCGCCGATGTGGATGCCCGGGTGGCTGGCGCGAAAGCGGGCAAACTGGTCCTGCAGCACGCCGGAATACGCGGCCGACGCCACGTAGCCGATTTCCAGCCGCCCCAGCTCGCCCCGCCCGGCGCGCCGCGCCACTTCCTGCGCTTGCGCCAGTTGCCCCAGCGCCCGCGCCGCCTCCAGCACGAACAGTTCGCCTGCCGCAGTCAGGGACACGGCGCGCTTGCTGCGCTGGAACAGCCGCGTGCCCAGCAGCTGCTCCGTTTCTTGCACCTGCTTGGTCAACGCGGGCGGAGAAATACCGAGTTCCGCGGCGGCCCGCGCGAAGTGCAGGCTGTGCGCCACGGCCAGCACGCAGCGGAAATGCCGCAGTTCCATCTCTTTATCTGTATTTACCATGGGTAAATTATAAGGCGCCTATCTTATAACAGGAAATAATACAAGCGTGCTTACAATCGGGGCATGAAAAATACCAACTGGACTTTATATACGTGCTCGGGCGTGTGTGCGCTGATCATGCTCGACACCAACGTCGTGGCCGTCTCTTTGCCGTCGATCGCCCGCTCGCTCAACGCCAGCTTCGTCGACGTGGAATGGGTGGTCAGCGCCTACATGCTGGCGTTCGCCTCGTTCCTGCTGCCAGCCGGCGGCATCGCCGACCGCCTGGGGCGGCGCAGGGTCATGCTGTATGGCCTCTCCGTGTTCGCGCTGGCGTCGCTGCTGTGCGGCTTGGCGTGGACGCCGTTCGTGCTCAACGTGGCGCGCGCCGTCAAGGGACTCGGTGCCGCGCTGCTGCTGACCTCCGCCTTGGCCGTCATCGGCCACACGTTTCATGCGGAAAAGGAGCGGGCGCGCGCCTGGTCCGTGTGGGGCGCGGCCATGGGTGTGGCCATGACGGTGGCGCCCTTCTTGGGCGGCCTGATCACGAGCGCCATCAACTGGCGCTGGATTTTCTACCTGAACCTGCCCGTCGTCGCCATGTTGATGTGGCTGGTAGGCAAGCACGTGGACGAGTCGAAGGATGCGTCCAACGCCAGTTTCGACCCGCTCGGCGCGGCATTATTCTCCGCCGGACTGTTCGCCATCATCTGGGGCTTGATCGACGCCAGCGTGGCGGGCTGGTCCAGTCGCGCCACCGTGCTGCGCTTCGTAACCGGCGCGGCGCTGCTGGCCGTGTTCGTGCTGGTGGAACGGCGCCAGCGCGCGCCCATGGTCGATTTGAGTCTGTTCGGCCGCCGCGTATTCGTCGGCACCGTGCTGGGCATGTTCGGCTATGCGATCGCCGCGCAAGTGATGATGACCTTCCTGCCGCTGTACCTGCAGAACGCCTTCGGCTTTTCCGCCGTGCTGGCCGGCTGCGCCATGCTGCCGTTTGCCGTCGCCATGGTGTTACTGTCCCGTCTGGCGCCGCGCGCCATGCGCCATCTGGACGACCGCGGCATTTTAGTGACGGGCTTGCTGATCGTCGCTGTCGGCAACGTGGCCACGGCGCTGGCCGCCGCCAGCCTGCAGTACGGCTGGGTGGCGGCGGGCATGATCGTCACGGGCGCGGGGGCGGGATTGTTGAACGGCACCACGCAGAAGGCCATCCTTGCCTGCATCCCGCGCGAGCGCACGGGCATGGGCTCGGGCATCAGCACGACGACGCGCTTTGTCGGCATCGTGCTGGCCGTGGGCGCCTTGGGCGCCGTGCTGGCCATGCGCACGGGAGCCTCGTTCGACAAGCTGGCGTGGCTGCACGGCTTGAAGGCCTCACCTGAAATGATAGGGCGCATCGTCGCCGGCAACGCGGCCGACGCTTTCGGCCAGCTACCGCCCACCCTGCAGGCCGTGGCGCAGGAAGCGGCGCGCCACGCCTTCATCGACGGTTTTGCCAGCGTGCTGTACCTGGCTGGCGTACTGGCGGCCGTGGTGGCGGCGCTCGTATTCGTGCTGGCGCGGCCGCTGGAAAAAGTGTAACTGTTCAGCAATATCCGCGTGCGCAGCCTGCACTTGTAATATGATGCCATCGAGCAATACATGGCAATCATATAACACGACTAATCAAGAGCGCCGAACAGAACCGTAGCGAGCGGCAGTGAGTTGTGGCTGAGAAGCGGAGCTGTGCGAATGCACAGTGAGCATCGGAAGCCGCAAATCGCGACGCGCAGTAGGTTATGTTCGGTGCGGAGAATTGCATGCGCAGAAAACGCATCATCGTCACCAGCGTGCTGGTGGCAGTCATCGGCGTGGCCGCCCCCCTGAGCCTGGCCTTCTATTTGTCGTCCGTGCGCGCCGAGCAGGGCGAGCAGGAACGCCTGCGCCTGCTGGCCGGCTATGCGCTCGAGCGCGCGCACCGTTCGATCGCCTCGGCCAGCATGGCCTTGCGCAGCGCCGATGCGCTGGACCTGGCGCCGTGTTCGGAAGCGCATGTCCAGCAGCTGCGCCGCATCACGATCACCACGCGCAGCATCGACGATATCGGCTATGTGGAAAACGGCTTGCTCAAATGCACGTCGAACGGCATCGAGGAAGCACGCATCGCCATCACGCCCGCCGACTTTACCCTCGATAATGGCATGGGCCTCGATTTCAACCTGCGCCCCGTCGTCAGCGGCGGCAAGCGCATGGTGGGGCTGTCTTACCGCGCCTATAAGGTGCTGATCGATCCCGTGCGCTTTTCCGACGTCATCGTCGACAACGATATCCAGATGGCCGTGGCCATCGGTAAGGGCGGCGTGCTCGACACCTTGCACCATCCGGACCCGGCCCTGGTCAAGACCCTGCTTGACGGCAAGGGGGCGATAGGCAACCTTGCCCACGAGGACAGCATTCATGCCATGCTGTACCGCGATGGCTTGACGGCCGTCATGATCGAGCCGCGCAGCAAGCTCAGCGAGAGGCTGCGCCGCGAACAGTTGCTGCTCTTGCCGCTGGGCCTGCTGATGGCCGCCTTCATCGTCGGCATCGTCGTGTGGCTGTCGCGCCGCCGGCTGTCGCTGCGCGGCGAACTGGAAACGGCCGTCGAGCGGCGTGAATTCTTTGTCCACTATCAACCGATCATCGCGCTCGACACGGGCGTGTGCGTGGGCGCCGAGGCGCTGATACGCTGGCGCCGCCCCGACGGCAGCATGATACGCCCCGACCTGTTCATTCCCGTGGCCGAAGAGGCCGAACTGATACTGCCCATCACGGACCAGGTCATCGCTTGCGTGATCGCCGACATGCGCGCCGCGCTGCTGGCCGACCGCGAGCTGCATATCGCCATCAACCTGTGCGCCAGCGACATCGAAACGGGGCGGGTGCTCGACGTGCTGGAACGCGCGCTGGCCGGCACGGGCATCGAGGCGCAGCAGATCTGGCTGGAAGCGACGGAGCGGGGCTTCATCAACGTGGAAGCGGCCCGCGCCACCATCGAAAAGGCCAGGGCACGCGGCCACGCCGTGGCCATCGACGACTTCGGCACCGGTTATTCCAGCCTGTCGAGCTTGCAAAACCTGCCGCTCGACGCCTTGAAAATCGACAAATCCTTCGTCGACTCCATCGGCACGGACGCGGCCACCAGCAGTGTCACGCCGCACATCATCGCCATGGCCCGCACCTTGAACATGCTGATCGTGGCCGAAGGCATCGAAACGCAGCAGCAAGCCGATTATTTGTTGGAACGCAAGGTAGAATTCGGCCAGGGCTGGCTGTTTGCGAAAGCGCTGCCGGCCGCGGAATTCCTCACCTTTTACCGGGCGCGCCGCGCGCCATCGTCCACATGAAACAGCCACGCTTTCCCTATCCCTTGCAGCCGCTGCGCGTTCCCGGCGGCTGGCACATCACCGTCAACACTCTGTTCGAAGTCGACCCGGGCCCTGATACCATGCAATGGTTCAGCAGCGCATTGCTGCTGTGGGGCAGCTGCCGCGACACCGGTTACTGCTTCAATTCGCATTTTGAACCTGAGGACGATCCGCAGGGCGAATTCGTGCTGGAGATGGGCAAGGTGGCATACGACCGCCATGGCAAGATCGTCCAGGGCAGCGATGCCTTCCTCGGCGAGTTTCGCACGCGCAGCAAGGCGGCGTTTGTCGCGCGGGTCGAGCAATTCATGCAGGACCCGGCCGCTTGAATGTTACGGCTTGCGCGGCAAGACGACGTCCTGTCCGCCTTGCTTGAGCACGGCGCCGGCGATCTTGCCCGCCGCATCGCGTGTAAATGCCAGTTCCGCCTCGATGGCGCGGAAGAAAAAGCGATCCTTGGCGCTGGCAAACAAGGGGGCTGATCCGAGACCCGTTCCGGCCGCCTCCAGGCCCTGCTTGCCCAAGGCCACGGTCAACGTGAATTCCGCGCCCAGCGGATACTCGCCCACGTATTCGGCCAGTGCCGCGCGCGGCAGCTCGATGGCGGCCTGCGGCTTTTTCAGCGGCGGCAACGGTGTGCCGGGCAGCAGGGCGGCCAAGCCCAGCGCATCGACCTCGCGCACCGTGTTGGTCAGCACTATCACGCCCCGCTTGCCGTCCGTCGTGAACGCCGCATAGCTGGCGTAGCCGCCCGTCTGGCCGTTGTGCCAGGCGTAGTTGCGTCCCTGTTGCTGTTCCAGCAGCCAGGCCAGGCCGATTTTCGAGCCGCTGTCGGGCGCCAGCGGACGCTGCGGCTGGATGGCCAACGCATACGGGCGCAGCGGTTTATACATGTGGGCTTGCAGATAGGCGATCATGTCGCGCGCGCTCGAATACACGCCGCCGGCCGGCGCCACCACGTTCATATTCCATGCTGGCGTCGGCTCGCCCGACAGCAAATGGCCGGGCGCCAGGCGCGCCAGCATGCCGTGCGTGGGCTTGTTCGAAGTGGAACGCATGCCCAGCGGCACGGCGATGCGCTTTTGCAGCAATGCTTCAAAGCTGGTACCGGCCTGTGCCGCCACGGCCGTGCCCAGCACGGCGTAGCCGATATTGGAGTATTCAAGTTTCGTGCCCGGCGCATACGGCAGATGATAGGCGGCAAGAAACTGCCGCTGTTTGGCTTCCGTGTAGTCGGCATACGGATTGGCCGGCTCCTTGGGCGCGAAGTTGTCGGGCAGGCGCGGCAGCGAGGAGTAGTGCGTGGCCAGGTCGAGCAGACTGATCGTCTTGCCCTCGAACGCAGGCACCGTATAGCCGGGCAATAATGCCGCCACCGGCTCATCGAGTTTGACCTTGTTTTGGACGACGGCGTCGGCCAGCAGCAAGCCCGTCATGGTCTTGGTGACGGAACCGATCTGGTAGACGGTATCGGCGCCCGGCTTGGCGTTCTTGCCGGCATGTACGCTGCCAAAGCCGTACACGGCGCTGTCCTTGCCGTCGATGATGGCGATGACGATGCTCGCGTGCATGCCCGTGCGGGTGAGTTCCTCGGCGCGCTGGCGCACTGCGTCGTCCAGCACGGGCGCGGCCAGGGCGGCGCTGCCGAGCAGGCAAAGGGGGAGGAAAGTAAAAGTGGGTGTCATGGGAACCTTGTCCTGGGTGGGTCGAATGCACGCCAGTGCCTCGATAAGATGTCTGGCATGTCAAGTGAAGGATACGGCCGCAACATGAAGGTTGCCTGAGTTTTATGACATGGTTATCGGCTTGGCAATGCTTGTGCCTGCTCCATTGTCAGCCGTCGGCGCTTCCAGAAAATCCGCCAGCTGCGCGCGCATGCCGTCGGCCATGTCTTGCAGCAATTCGCCGCGCCGCCGCGCATCGGCGCGCTTTCTCGATGGCACGCCGGCCAGATCGGGCGCGCGGTAGGGTGCGCAGGGCAAGTGATAATTGCCGTCGCGCATACGCAAGGCGTGCAACTCCTGCCACGCCAGGTCGTAGTCGGCGGCGATATGGCGCCGGCGCCGCGCATTCAGGGCGATGCGGTTGTCATTGCTGATCAAGAACAGGTTATTGCAGGCAAAAAAGTCGCCGAAATCGCGCAAGGCCGCCACCATCAGGTTTTTCGGGCGGCAACCGTGCAGCGCCCGCGTGGCTTCCTTGACGGCCAGCTTGCCCGCTTCCGAGCGCAAGCCTTGCAGCGCGCCCAGCTGCAGCGAGACGCCATCGGCGCGCGGCACGAACAAAAAGCTGGCCAGGTACAGGGGCTGGCCATCGCGCATCAGGCGCAGGCACAGTTCGCCTTCACGGTAGCTGTCGTGGATGGCCGTCAGTTGCAAGCGGTACAGCGCCGCGTCCTTGCCTTCGAACGCGGCCAGCACCACGGGTCTGCGCGCGGCCCGCTCGACCAGGGCGCGGGCGCCTGCTTGCCACAGGAAGCGGTAATGTCCTTCCAGCAAGGCCAGGCGATCCGCGCAACCGAGCTGACGCGAGGCGTAAGGGCGGTAAATCTTGAAGCGCAGGCAAGGATGCAGCTGCGCCAGCGAGTGCAGGCCCGGCATGCTGCCCAGGAAAGCTTGCCAGCGCGAGCGCTGGCGGGGAAAGAAGAGGGCGCCCAGCGCCGCTTTCAGGCGGTGGCCGCTGGCGGGGTGCGGCAAAGCGGCGCCGTGGCGCAGGGTCAAAGCGATGTCATTCATGGTTCTGCCGGTAAAGGGCAGGCGCTGCACAATGAGAGCCTTGCCGACATGAATGCTACGTGGGCCAGGTGAAGTTCATATTAAGAGCCTGTTCCAGCAGATGAATACATCCGCTGCTGACTCCCATCAGCGGGAACGGCAGATATAATTGGGCCCAAGGGCGCCGCCGTAGCCCTGAATACTGCCCCAAACCAAAGCGAACGAACACTTGAGACATTATCTGTATATCTGGCACGACCCGACCGGGCGCATGCTCGTCGCTTCCGGCATCGAATTCAAGGATGTCATCCCCACGCTCGGCGAGGCTGACGGCATCGTGCTGCGCAGGGGCAGCGCCGGCACAATCAAAAAACCTGCCGCCTTCCATACCTTGGCGCGGCAACAACTACCAGCCCTGGTGCTCGAAGACATGCACGCGTGGGGCAGCCATGCCTGGGCCGACTGGCAGGGCGCGTCACCGGCATCCCCGGATGCGGATGTGACCGCGATGCTCGACCACCGTGGCGCGCTCTCGCCACTACCCGCCTTGCGCAGCCGCTTTCTTGCCTTTGCCCATGACGACGGCTGGTATCTGAAACTGTTTTATGGGGAATGGGACGACGTGGCGGCCTTGCTCGCTAGCGTCATCCCGCCAGCCCTGGGCACGCTCGATCTGGCGGCACTGCAGCAGGGAGGTGACGGCTACTGGTTGCAGGACGGCACAGTCCAGGCGGAGCTGAAAACCCATGATATCGACAGCGTGCTGAACCGCCGTCTGTAAGGAATGGATAGCGCGCCAGCCATGTGCCTGATTCGTCCTTTCGCCAATGCGGACACGCAGCCCTGCACCGTCATCCTGGCCCTGGCCGGACGCGACGCCTTCGGCCCCGTCGCCGGCAGCGCTACTTTTACGGCGGCGACGCAGGGTGAAGCCATCCTCGTTGCCGAACGCGGCGGCATCGTCACCGGCTTTGCCGCCGTGTACACGGGCGATGCCCCCGATTACTTCCTGCACCGCCTGTATGTGCACCCGGCGCACAGCGGCTCGGGCATCGGCGGGCAACTGCTGGCGGCCGTCGTGGCGCGCTATGGCCCCCGCCTGAGCCTGAAAACGCAGCTGAGCAATAGGGGCGCGCGGCGCTTTTATGCGCGCGCGGGCTGGGCCGAAGATACGGCAGACAGCGGCGTGGACGCCATCGGCGCGTGGATCCGGGTGCGCTACCGGCAGTAAAGCGTCAGATGCAGCGAGGCGCGCAAGGCAGCCATATAGACAGGTTCAAACATCGCGCTTCTCCTTGCTATCCGAAAGCAGGGCCATGCGCGCCGCCATGCCGGCATTATCGCGCAGCAAGCCGTCGCGCTCCTGCGCCAAGGCCTCCATTTTCTGCTGCGATAGTTGCCCGTTCTCCGCCAGCATGTCGAGCTGCCGGTCTTGCGCCGCCAGGGCTACTTTGGCGTCGTTCAGCGCCAGCAAGGCCGTATCGAGCTTGGCCAGCAGGGCGTCGGCCGACGCGGCCGCCTGCAAGTACTGAAATTCGAACTGGTCGCGTTCGGGACGTACGGTAGCCAGCGCTGCGCGGTCGGCGGCCGCTTCATCAGCCAGGCGCGTATGCTCCGCCTGCAGCTGTACCAGCCGCATGTCTTGCTGCACCAAGGTCGCTTGCTGGCCTTGCAGGCGCTGCCGCAGCTGGGCGTTCTCCTGCTCCAGGCGGCTCTCTCGTTGCTGCGCCTGGGCCCGTTCCTCGTTGCGCTGGGCGGCCGCCGCTTCCTGGTAATGGTCGAACTGCGAGCGCACTTGCGCCAGCTGGCGGTGCAGCGCCGCGATTTCCTCGCCCCGGTCGGCCAGGCGCTGCGTCAGGCCGGCGTTGTCGCTGTGCAGGGTGGCCAGGGTGACGGCGCGAAAATGATGCTCTTCCTTCAGTTGCGCCAGCGCGTGCTGGGTGGCGCGCAATTCCTGGGTGAGGGCGGCGCGCGCCTCCGTCAGTTTCAACCGCTCCGTTTCCGTCTTCTTCAGCTTTTCCAGCGCCGCGTCGAGTTCGGCGCGGTTTTGCTGCATGCCCGTTTCCAGTTGCTGCGCCACGTCGCGCTGCTGCTTCTCATAGACGCCGCGCATCGCTTCCATCAGCTCGGCCGGCAAGCCCGATTCCGTTTTCACGGCGCCCGCGCCCTGGAACTCCTCTTTCCAGCGCTTGAGCAGGGGCGCGATGGTGCTCTTGCTGCCCGTGCTGCCCAGCGCTTCGCGCACGCTGTCGACCGTGGGATTGCGCCCATCGGCAGTGACGATTTGGGCTGCTTTCATAACATCAGAGTACAAAATGCCGGTGCGGGCCATAAAACCACCTATGAGCGAAATTTAGTAACATATTACATGATACGTAATATCGAATAATATTACGATATAAATTTTCGTGATTTTTGAAAAACATAAGTCACGATAAGATCGCTTATCGCGTGTTATGGGGATGCTTTGCATGCTATTCTGCGTGTCTCCCAGTACAAAACCGCGATTTCGCCGCCGCCATGCCCGATCTGCCCCTCTCGAAACACCGTATTGCCGCGTCCAAAAGCACAGCCATCGCCACTGCGCCATTACACGGCGCCCTGATCGATGCGGCGCTGGCCGCGCGCCACCAGGCGTTTCTCGCCGCCGCCACGTCCGATAACACGCGCCGCACCTACCGTTCCGCCATCCGCCACTTCCAGGCCTGGGGCGGGGCGCTGCCCGCCGACGAGTCCACCGTCATCCGCTACCTGATGGCCTATGCGGACAGCCTGAACGCGCGCACCCTGGCCCTGCGCCTGACGGCCCTGTCGCAATGGCATCTGTACCAGGGCTTTGCCGACCCCGCGTCCACACCCACCGTGCGCAAGACCCTGGCCGGCATCGCCCGCCTGCACGGCAAGCCGAAAAAGAAGGCCAAGGCCCTGCCTCTGGAAGACTTGGAAGCGATCGTCGCAAAACTGGCCGCACTGGGAACGAACAAGGCCTTGCGCGACAGCGCCTTGCTGCAGCTGGGATTTTTTGGCGGTTTCCGGCGCAGCGAACTGGTGGGATTGACTGTGGAAGACGTGAGCTGGGAGCCGCAGGGCATGGTGATCACCTTGCCCCGCTCGAAAACGGACCAACTGGGGGAGGGCATCGTCAAGGCGATTCCGTTCGGCGACGGCGTCTGCTGCCCGGCCACGGTCTTGCGCGCCTGGCTGGCTGCGGCGCACATCCGCACGGGGCCGCTCTTGCGCACGGTGAACCAGTGGGGGCACGTGGGAGGAAAGGGATTGCACGCGAGCAGCATCAACACGATACTGGAAGGTTGCGCCAGGCTGGCGGAGCTCGCTTACGTGCCGGAACTATCGAGCCACAGCTTGCGTCGCGGCATGGCCACCAGCGCCCACCGGGCCGGCGCCGATTTCCAGGCCATCAAGCGCCAGGGCGGTTGGCGCCACGACGGCACCGTGCATGGCTATATAGAAGAGGCGGGGCGCTTCGAGGAGAATGCGGCGGGGAGTTTGTTGAAGGGGAAGAGGAAGGCGGCGGGGTGAGGGCGCCCGACAACACCTTGCAGTGGACCGCCAGCAAGGATTTGAACAGTGGGTGCGTTGGTCATTCAGCTGATGACATACCCTAGCAAATACAGTAGCACCGTAAAGACTGCCAGCAGCAAGAGTCTGCTCAGTTTTTTAGATGTGGTAACGCCAGGCCGTGCGCTAAGCCATCCCGTCACCGCAAAAATGAACGATGGACCAAGAATATAGGCTACAAGCGCGCCAGTGACCCACCAGGGCACCGAACACGGCCCTATTTCATAGCAAGCGCTGGAGTCGCGGTGTAGCAGCTTGATATGAAACCTGAACGGCAGGTGACTGCCGGCGAACATTGCAGCCCAGCTTGTTAGCAGTCCAGCAATAAGAAACCCGACCGATAAGCTGATACGTTTCACTTGACCTCCCAAAACAGGATGAGCCTCGCGTTGTTCAAGTCCGAGTAGCCAATCGAGGTGCCGGGGAATAGGTGATGTTGAATTTTTGGCGCCAGCTTGGTTCTCGTCACGAATCCCGATTAGCACGGGCGGAATGGTTCAGTGTATGGCAGTGTTGCTCCCATGGCAAGCCTGCGGCACGTGCCAGGCTTCCGCGAGTGTGCCGGGCCGTATCATGCGGCCGCTTGTTCCCGGGGGCGGATGATCATGCAGGTGGCCGTCGCGTGCGCGTAGACTTTACCGGCTTCGTCGCGGATCGTGCCTTCGGAAATGACCAGGTTGCGTCCCGCATTGATGACTTTGCCTTCCGCGTAGACCGTCACGTTGAAGGGCAGGGGACGGCACATCTTGATGTTCAGGTCCGTCGTGCCGTAGCTTTCGCCGGCCGGCAAGACCGTGTGCGTGGCGCAGCCCGTGACGGTGTCGAGCACGGTGGCCGCGAAACCGCCATGCACGCCGCCCATGGGATTGGTGTGCGTTTCATTTGCCGTCGCCGTGAAAATGACACGGCCGTGCTCGACCGTGTGCGCGTCCATGGGCATGGTCTTGGAAATGCCGGGCCGTGGGAACAGGCCTTGCGCGAAAGCTTGCATCAGTTGCAAGCCGGTCATGTCGTTCGGGTGCATGGGTAACTCCTGTGTGGTGATGTGGGGATGCGTCAGACGTCCTGCGCAAAACGCAGGCGCGAGGCGTGCAGCAGGAAGCGGGCGACAACGGCCAGTTCTTCCTCGCTGAAACCTTGCTTCAGTTGTTCATTCAGGCTGTCGAGCAGGGGCAGGGCGGCGGCCAGTACTTCACCTCCCCTGGGCGACATGTGCAGGGTGCCGGCGCGCGCATCGAGCGCCGACTGGCCGCGCACGATCAGGCCGTTTTCTTCCATGCGCGTCACCAGCCCCGTCACGGCCGAGTTTTTCAATTGCAGCGCCCGCCCCAGATCCTTCAATTGGCAGCCTTCCTCGCCCTTCAGGGCAAACAGGGCGACGACTTGCGTGCCGGAAAATCCCAGTTCGCTGGTGAAGACGGCATCGGCCGAGCGAAACAGGTTCTGGCGCGCCAGATTGAGCAGATTGAACAGCCGCGGCGAGCGCTCGCCCAGCGGGCAGACGGCGGCATCGGGGACGACTGAAGTGGGGGAAATATTGGTACGCATGCGAAGTATACTACTACGTATGCGTAATAAATCAAGTGATGATTTCTAATCTCGCTGGTGGCGCCCGATGTAGCGGGCGCGGGGACGTATCAGGGCCTCGGTGGCGGCTTGCTCGTTGGCATGCGCGATCCAGCCAGCCGAGCGGGCCAGCGCAAACACGCTCATGCCCGCGCCCTCGGGCCAGCCGAACGCCAGCTCCATGGCCGCCAGCGCCAGGTCGGCATTCGGGTGCGCATCGAGCAATTCTCCCGCCGTGGCACAGACGGACAGGATGGCGCCCAGCTGCGGGGACTTGTGCGACAGCGCCGACAGGCGGTCCAGCAAATACGCGGCGCGCGGGTCGCCTTGCGGATACAGCGGGTGGCCAAAGCCGGCGAATTCCGGCGCGACGGTCGTGTAGTATTTGCCGATGGCATCCCTGACGTCCGGCGCGGCCAGCGCCTGCGTCAACATGCACCTGGCCGCCGCGCTGCCGCCGCCGTGCCTGTCTCCGGACAAGGCCGCCAGCCCCGCGCCCAGCGCGGCGGGCAAACTGGCGCCCGTCGACGCGACGCAGCGCACGGCAAAGGTCGACGCATTCAATTCATGGTCGGCCAGCAGCACGAGGGCGGCGCGCAGCAATTCAGTCTGGTCCGTGTCGGTCTGGTACGCCTGGGCCAGCTGCCGGTGCAGCGGCAAGGCGGACGGCGCCGTCTGCAGCAGGGCGGCGGCCAGGATGCGCATCAAGGCGGGGCCCGACTGCAGCATGTCCGCAGGCGCTGGCAGGGACGACAGCATGGCCATGGCCAGCATGGCGCGCGCCAGCGGCGGCGCATCCGGCACGCTGGCCAGGCCCTGCGGCAAGACAGGCGCATCTCGCTGGAAATAGTCGCCCGCACCGTCGTCCCACAGCAGGCTGGCGGCCGCCTCCAGGGTCGCGTTCCGTGCCAGCGCCGTCGCATCGCAGCCCCGATACAGCAGCCGCCCATCGAGAATGTGGGAAATCTTTGTTTCCAGCACGGGCAAGCCCCAGTGCATGGCGGCCACGGCCGTCTGGCCGCCGCGCTTGGCGTCATTCTTGCGCGCCGCCAGGCGCAGCACGTCTTCCTGCGGATAGCGCTTGCGGCGCGATTCTCCATTGCTGACGGAGGTCAGCAGACCCCGGCTTACATAGGAATACAGGGTGGGCAGGCTGACGCCCAGCAGGCGCGCCGCGTCAAGGGCGGATAAGTCGTTTTTCATGGCGGCGATTGTATCTGTATATTGATTCGTGGAATCAAGATTGACGGGCCGCGTGGCGCGTCACTAGACTCATGCCTTTCCAGGAGTCTCCATGAGTACACACACGATTCGCACCCTGCGCCCCGGCGACGCCGCGCCGCTGCTGGCCTTCGAACTAGCCAACCGGGCCTGGTTCGAGCGCCATATCGACCGGCGCCCGGACGCTTTTTACAGCATCGACGGCATCCAGATGCATGTCGCGCAATTCCTGGATGAGCATGCGCAGGGCCGCATGCACCCCTGCGTCATCGTGGACGAGCGCGGCGAGCTGATCGGGCGCGCCAACCTCAAGGATATCGACGGGCAGGCCCGAACCGCCGAAGTCGGCTACCGCATCGGCGAGCAGCAGGCGGGCAAGGGCCTGGCCACGGCCGCGTTGCACCACCTGATCGCCTTGGCGCAAGAGGAATGGCGGCTGGCCAGCCTGTGTGCCTATGCCATCGATGGCAATGCGGCGTCGATCCGCGTGCTGGAACGCTGCGGTTTCGTGCAGGGAATGGCCGTGCCAGATATTGCCATCGTGGCAGGCAATGTTGTCGATGGCCATGCCTATGCGCTGGATTTGCGGGCGGCTGGGGTAGACTCTGCCCTGTGATAAATAAACAAAGTTGTCAGATATGAATAATAAGGCCCCAAAACGCATCGTCGTCATCGGCGCCGGCATCGTGGGCGCGTCGCTCGCGTACCACCTGGCCAGCAAGGGGACGCAAGTCACCGTGGTCGAGGCGGGAGCCATTGCTTCCGGCGTGACGGGCACCTCGTTTGCGTGGATTAACACGTCCTGCGCCGGGACTGACCCCATTGCGGTCCTGCGCGGCGGCGCCATCGCGGCCTATCGCCGGCTGGAAACGCAGGTGCCCGGCTTGACCGTGCGCTGGCATGGCGCCTTGTCGTATGGCACGCAGGATGGGCGGGTGTCGCCCGAATCCATCTTGGTGGGCCGCTCGCGCATCGCCCAGCTTGAACCGCATCTCAGGCAGCCGCCGGAACAGGCCGTCCACGAGCCGGAGCAGGGCGCGCTCGACGCCGTTGCCGCGACGCATGCCTTGCTGGCAGCGGCCCGGGCGCTGGGCGCGACCGTCCGCACGCACACGCCCGTGCTGGGCTTTGCCGTCCGGGACGCAAAGGTGACGGGCGTGGAAACGGCCGCGGGCCTCATCGAAACAGACGTGGTCGTGCTGGCGGCAGGCACAGGTACCGCCAAACTGGCCGAACAGCTGGGCGCCAGCCTGCCCATCCACGCATCGCCCGCGATTTTCATGCGCTACCAGGCGCCACCCGGTCTGGTGCGTGGCATTATTTCCAGCGATGCAATGGAAGTGCGGCAAGACGAAGACGGGACCATGCTGGCAGCGGAAGACTACGTGGACGACGCGCCGGACAATCAGCCCGCCGCCATGGCGCAGCGCACGGCCAGCGCCATCCGCAACGAACTGGAAGGCGCCGAGTCCATCGCGCCGGCATTCGCCTGCGTCGGCCTGCGCCCCATGCCCTTTGACGGCGTGCCCATCATCGGCTATTTGCCGAATATCAAAGGCGCGTACGTGTGCGCCATGCATCCGGGCGTCGTGCTGGCGGCCATCGTGGGCCAGCTTGCCAGCGAGGAAATCGTTACCAGCAAGCCAGTGTCAGCCCTGGAGGCTTGCCGGCCCGCGCGCTTTCTGCGGTGCTGATTCCTGAGGCACAGGCACGACAAATACAGGCAGGACGAACGGCGCGGCCTCCTGCTCATCGCCGTCGTCCGACGGGGTCTGCATATAATGTTCGTTGCGCCAGTCCCCGTTCACCACGAGGTCGGCGATCAGCGCCAGATCCTGCGTTTCGCGCAGCGCGCGGCGAAACGGCAAGCGGCCGTGCGAGCGCGACACTAGGCTGAAGCGCAACTGGCGGCATTGCGCATCGTGCCAGCAATAGAACAGCATCTGCTCGCCAGAAAGCGAGCTGCTGCGGGCCGCGATTAACTCTCCGATGAATTCGACGATATCCGCCGCATGGATCTGCGGCGTTTCCTCGTCCGTGGGCGAAAAGCTCCACATATTGTTTATCGCTTCGTGATTGATATCGTCGGGATCAATGAGCACTTCATCATCTTGCGCCATTTCCAGCCATGCATAGACTGTCTTGCATTTCATCATGTCATTATGCATCCCATGTTTCAAAAGCCGTCCATACCGACCTCCATGCGCCATGCGGAAGTTTGGCCTGCATGGAAAGTGACAGTGCGCCTTCGCCCAAACAATCACCTGGTTGCCATTGTGCATTTTCCAAACTAAGCGCCCGCGCTCTCCCCACGTCGACATTTTTCATTTCAGTTGTGTCATAGCCGATTTCCAGTACTGGATGGAGCACTTTTCCATTGGCTGTCAAATATAAAGTATTGACATGGACCTTGGGTTTGTCAAAACGTTCGTAGAGCCTTGTTGCGGCGGATTTGAAACCCTGGCCAATGGCGATGCTGACGGTCGTTGGGCCATTGCAGCCCAGAAGCGAAGCAAGCGCCCAATAGTCATGATCAGCAGTGACAAGTCTGGTTAAGCAGCGTTCTATCCATGCCGATTCATCAGCTCTGAATTCTTTCCAGTATGGAGAAAATGAATTTTGCAGGTAGCCAACTTCGTGCATCGCCCCAACCAGATTAATCTGCTTGTCCACGCAGGCTATATCTTGTAACAGATGGGCTACGGCTGCGGCGACCGCATACTCGCCTTTGGCCATGGCATTATCTTCGAGTTTTTTCAGTTTGGCGTTAATACTCATTTTTTCCTGGTCATTTAATGCGGTCGTTTTCAATCATTCAAGTTCAAATCATTGTGGATTGTGTCATACCTCGGCCTTTAACTCCGCTTCCTTGTCGTACCGAATCAGCTATCAGGAGCTGGCTTCTTTTGAGCATTAAAACCCCAAGCATTTCCACCTTGACTTGCTACATTACCCCCGCGGCCCATCCGCCAACAACTCCGCCAGCCTGTCCGTCAGCCACAAACTCGTCTCGCTCAGCTTTTTCCCATGTATCGACAGCCGCCGCACAGGCAGGCGCGATAAAGCCAGGGCAGGGCAGGGTACTTCCTGCAAATAGCCCTTGTAGTTGTCGTAATTGGCGATGTTCAGCGGCAAAATCGCCCAGCCCAGCCCGTCCGCGACCATCTCGGCAATACTGTAAAAGCTGTCGGAAAACCAGACGGCGGGGCTGAACGCGTGTTCGCGGTTCAGTTCGGAATCCATGATCAGCTGGCGGTAGCGGGTCAGTTCGTTGCGGCTCACTTCCTGGCCGTGGGCCATGGCGTGGCCCTTTGCCACGAACACGCCTTGCGCCACGCTGCCGATGTGCTGCTGTTCCAGGACGGGGGAGATCGGGCCGCGGTCGAAGTGAAAGGCCACGTCGGCTTGCTGCTGCTCCACGTATTGCGCCACTTCCGACGCCGTGGCGTTGAGCATCACCAGTTCCAGGGCCGGGTAGCGCGCCGCCAGTTCTTTCACCAAAGTGCCGATGGCCAGGTAGGGCAGGGCTTCGTCCAGGGCCAGGGTCAGCTGGGCTTCGGGAGCGGCGCTCAGCAGTTGCGCGCGCAGCTGCAGGCGCTCGGCCTGGCGCAGCAGTTCGCACGCTTCCAGGTGCATGACCTTGCCCGCTTCCGTCAGCACGGCGCTGCGGCGTGAGCGGTCGAACAGTTCCACGCCGAATTCCGCTTCCAGTAAACCAATCGAGGTGCTGACCACCGATTGCGCGCGACCCAGCCGGCGCGCCGCGCCCGAGAAAGAGCCGGCCGCGACGGCCGCTTCAAAGTAGCGCATTTGTTCCAAAGTCCATTGCATGCCATTCACCTATCTGTTTTATAGATGGATTTTAACTTGAATGCCATTCAGGGGCGACATAAAATGTCTTTACATTTTCAACAACACGAGATCCGCCATGAAAAACGCTCAAGCCAATTCACCCGCCATCAGCTTCAGCTGGTGCCACGATGCTACCGCCGAAGACACCTTGTGCAAGCTCTACCTCGACAACGTCAGCGCCGACTATATCTCCCATTCGGAGCTGCAGGGCGAGCGCGCCGATGCGCCCGGCAACTGGCGTGCGGACTTGCCTGAGGTCATCCGTGGCGAAATCCGCGCCGCCCTGTCGCATGACTGGGTGCATGGCGATTCGACCTTGCTGGCTGTCGCCGCGTCGGGCGAGGCCATCGTCGGCATGGCGTTGGTTTCCATCGACACGCGCCAGCGCGCCTCGAAATCGTTCGCCGCGCTCGACGACCTGGTTTTGCTGCCCTCCGTGCGCGGCAGCGGCATCGGCAGCCAGCTGGTGGAATGGGTTGCCGACGAGCTGCACAGTCACGGCGTCGCCCGTCTGTTCCTCGAATGCGGCGCGCACAACTTGACGGCGCAAAAATTCTTCCAGGGCCGTGGTTTCAAGCAAGTATCCGTCGTCATGCTGCGCGAACTTAACGTAGTCGATGCGGCGGTTGCCTTGTCCGCCGCCGTGGATGACAAGGATGCCGATCGTGGCTGACGCCCGCCACCCCCGACCAGCCCAGGCCCGTGGCAGCCTGGAACGCAAATATTTGCGCAGCACCCGCTTTATCCATACCGATAGTTGTTAAAAGTCACACTAAAATCCATGAGTTGTTTATGCATCCAATGAAAAAATGGCTGACGCTGGCCATCGTCTCCAGCGCCTTGTTCCTCATCGTGGTCGACATGACCGTGCTCTACACCGCCTTGCCCGCGCTGACGCGCGACTTGCAGGCCTCTTCCTCGCAAAAACTGTGGATCATCAACGTGTATGCGCTGGTCGTCTCCGGTCTGCTGCCCGGCCTCGGCACCCTCGGTGACCGTTTAAGCCACAAACCCGTTTTCCTTGCCGGCCTGGCCGTGTTCGGCATCGCCTCGCTGTGCGCCGCGTTTTCGCCCGCAGCCGAATGGCTGATCTTTGCCCGCGTGCTGCTGGCCATCGGCGCCGCGCTGATGATGCCGGCCACCTTGTCCATCATCCGCCTGACCTTTACGGACAACCGCGAGCGCTCGTTCGCCATCGGCGTGTGGGCGGCCATCGCCTCGGGCGGCGCCGCGTTTGGCCCCGTGCTCGGCGGTTTCCTGATGGAGCATTTCTGGTGGGGTTCCGTCTTCCTGATCAACGTGCCCATCGTGCTGCTGACCCTGGTGCTGGCCGCCGTCGTCCTGCCGAAACGGGCCGCTAACCGCGACAAACCGTGGGATCTGGTGGGCTCTTTGCAAATCATGATGGGCCTGCTTGGTGGCGTGTATGCGATCAAGGAACTGGGCAAGTCGCAGCCCTCGTATGCGCTGGCTGCCTGTGCATTCGCCGTGGGCGCCTTCTTCATGCTCAAATTCGCGCGCCGCCAGAAGCGGCAAGCCAAGCCGCTGATCGACTTCGCCCTGTTCCGCGAACTGCCGTTTTCCAGCGCCGTGGCCGCCGCCATGGTGGCGTCCGCCGCCCTGATCGGCATGGAACTGGCGCTGAGCCAGCACATGCAGCTGGTGCGGGAATTGTCGCCGCTGGAAGCGGGTCTGCTGCTGTTGCCGTTGCCGCTGGCATCCGTGTTTGCAGGGCCGCTGACGGGCTTCATGCTGCCGCGCGCCGACAAGGCCAAGGTGTTGTGGGGTTCGCTGCTGCTGTCCGGTATCGGCATGGCATCGTATCTGGTGCTGCATGACGCCGCCGTCTCGGCGCAAGTGGCCAGCCTGGTGATCCTGGGCCTGGGCCTGGGCGCCGTCATGACGGCCGCGTCCAGCGCCGTGATGCTGAACGTGGCGCCGCAGCAAGCGGGCATGGCTGCGTCGATCGAGGAAGTGTCGTATGAACTGGGCGCCGTGATCGGTGTGACGGTGCTGGGTACCATCTTGTCGGCCGTCTACAGCGCCACCCTGGTGATACCGGAAAGCGCGGGCCTGTTGCCGAATGCGCATGACACCCTCGATGCGGCACTGCTGGCCGCCGAGCAATTGCCGGCCGAACTGGGCTTGCAAGTGTCGGAACTGGCCCGCTCGGCCTTTGACAAGGCGTTTATCGTTGTGCTGGCCACGGCTTCCGCCATTCTGATGGCGGCCGCAGCCACCATCCGCCACCTGCATCTGCGGGCGCGCCGGGCGATCTCGATCTCGGTCTAATGGATCAGCGCTTCAGCAGCGGCGCCACTTTGTCGCGCAAGACCGTCCATTGGGCGTCGTGCACGGCCTGGTTGGGGTCGTGTCCGGCCCGCTTCACCACGGTAAAATCCTTGGCCGGCGCCGTGATGCTGTCGAAGTAGGTACGCGCGATGACGGGCGAGGTCAGCAAGTCCGCTTCGCCCATGATGAAAAACACGGGCAAGTCAAAGCGCGTACCCAGCGCGGGCAGGTCGACCTTGGCGAACATGCCGTCGCCGCGCATGCCGATGAACTGGATGTACGAGTAGTCGTCGGCTGCCTCGGCCGCCTCCAGGGCTTGCGGCGTGGCATAGAACGGCGCCGGCTGCCACCAGTGTTTCGGTGGCGGATCCGTTGCCAATCCTTCATATTTGCGGTCGAAGCGGCGCAAGATGCCGAAGTTGCACGGATCGCGCCATGGCGGCGCACCGAGCGCCGTCAGCTTGTCCACCGTGGCGGTATCGCCGGCCGCTTGCGCCAGCGCCATCACTTCGCGGTACATGCCGGTCTCATTGTCCCGCGCATTGACCACCTGCGCCGTGCCGATATACGCGTGGAACAGGTCGGGGCGCGCCTTGGCCATGTGCACGCCCAGTATCGATCCCCAGGAACTGCCCATCAAAATGACCTTCCGCTGGCCCAGATGCTGTTCGATATAGCGGGCCACGGCGATGCCGTCATCGCGCATCTGTTCCACCGTCAAGGGCACGTCTTCCGTGGGCCGCTGTTTCGCATACGTCATGCCGGCGCCGCGCTGGTCCCACTGCACCAGGGTGTAGTGGCGCTCCCAGCCGGAGTAGATGGCGTCCGCGTACGGACTGAGCGCATTGCCGGGGCCGCCATGAATGAACAGGATCACGGGATTGCCGCAGGCGGCGCCCGTGACCGTGATCCATTGCTCGATGCCATTGATGGGCACATAGCCTTGTTCGCGGATCGACTGTGCGGGCGAGGCGCAGATGGACGGGGCGGCGGGCGGCGCCGCTTGCGCCACGCCGTAACAAGATAACAGCAGCAATGCCAGGCTCCTGATGCGCATTTCGTCCTCTTCTCACTAGTAGGTGGAACTACAGCGTGCAATCGTGCGCCGGCTTGCCGGCAATAAAGCGGGTGCTGGCTTGTTCAAAACAGGCTGGCGCCGTCCATAAAATGAAATGCGGGGCGTTCTGCACGGTGGACAGGGCCACCTTGCCGGCCTTGCTCTGTATCAAAGCCCGCACTTGCGCCTGCGCGCCCGCGTATGGCGTCTTCGGGTCCAGCGTTCCCTGCAGCACCAAAGTTGGCGGCATTTTCTCCGGCAGGACGCCGAAATAGGCGTCGCGCGGGTAGGTGGGCAAGCCGCCGCCCAGCAGGATGCGGGGCAGGGGACTGGTAAACAGCAAGTCCGCCTCGTCGCGGGCGATGTCGGCGGCCGTCCAGCCGGGGCGCAACGACGGCTGCAGATTGTTTTCCGAATTGCTGATGATACTGACCAGCGGAATCGACAGCGGCGACTGGGGATAGCTGCCCAGGCTGGCGGCCGCGTCCGTCAATGTGGCGCGCACGGACGCCAGCTCCGTCTCGCCGCCCCGGTCCAGGTCTTGCAGCAGATACGGGATGCGGGCGCGCGCGGCTGGCACGTCAAGCATGCCGCCAAGGAAGTTTTTCAGGTTCTTGCCGGGAATCATCGCCAGCAGGGCCGGGTCCGCTTGCGCCTTGTCGAGCACGCGGCGGTAAAGGGTTGCGGCCGGCTCGCCCAGTGCCGCGTGACAAGCCGCATCCGCATCGCAGCGGGCCAGTACCTGCATGCCGACCGTGTTGACCACGTGCGAGCGCTGGCTCAAGTCCCAGCGCGCATCCGTTTGCGGCGGCACCAAGGAGTCGAAGATGACGCCCTGGACGGGCAGCGGCCCCAGCTGCAAGGTGCGCAAGACCAGCTGCGTGCCATACGACACACTGTATACATACACGGGCGGCTTCTTCTTGCCCTGTTCGCCTTCGATCAAGGCTTTCAAGTCGCGCGCCGCCGTGGTGATGGAGAACTGGCCCGCGTATTCCGGCACCAGGTTGATGCCGGCAAAGCAGCTGCCCCATTCGGCCCCGGCCAGGGCGCGGCCGCCGGGACTTTGTTCCGACTCTTCCACCTTGCACAGGCGCGAAGAATGGCCCGTGCCCCGGTGGTCGGGAATCAGGAATTCAAAGCCCGGAAAGCTGCGGCGCAAGGTGGGCAGCAGGCTGTAGAACGCGGCGCCCGATTCGCCGGGACCGCCCGCCACCAGCCACAGAGTGCCTTTGGCCGGCTTGCCGGCAGGCACATCGGCGGCAAATTTGCGCACGAAGACGTGCATGGCCTCCGCGCTGCCGATGGCACGGCCCTGGGCATCGTAAGTGCCGGGCACGTTCAAGCCCGAGCACAGGCTGCCGGGGGCGGCCGTATCGGAGCAGGGGGTGAAAACCAGGGGTTCGGCATGCAGGCAGGTGCTGGCAAGCAAGGTAGACAGCAGGGTCAGGCGGGGCAGGAAGGTCATCGGCTACTTTGGCGGCGTTGGAGATCAAGCGCCAAAGTAGCGTTTTTTACAGCAATTGTCCAGATGGAAATATTTCTGCTAGGGACTATGCTTGCTGGCTCTTGCGCAGCAAGCGCAGGCCGTTCGCCACCACGAGCAGACTGGCGCCCACGTCGGCGAACACGGCCATCCACAGGGTCGCCATGCTGGCCAGGGCCAGGCCGAAGAAGACGGCCTTGATGCCGATGGCAAAGCTGATGTTTTGCACGAGAATGCTGCGCGTGCGCTGGCTCAGGCTGATGAATTCAGGCAATTTGCCCAGTTCGTCATCCATCAGGGCCACGTCCGCCGTTTCGATGGCCGTGTCGCTGCCGGCCGCGCCCATGGCAAAGCCGATGTCGGCCTGCGCCAGGGCCGGGGCGTCGTTGACGCCGTCACCGAGCATGGCCACCACGCCGAACTGCTGCTGCAAGGCCTTGATTTCATCAAGTTTGTTTTCCGGCAGCAACTCTGCCTTGACCAGGCTGACACCGACTTCGGCGCCGATGCGCTGCGCCGTCAGCGCATTGTCTCCCGTCAGCATCACGGTGGTGACGCCCAGCGCATTCAATCTGGCGATGGCGGACGCCGCCGTCGGGCGCAGCACGTCGGCCACGGCGATGACGCCCAGCGCGCCAGCGGAGGTGGCCAGCACCATGGCCGTGTACGCCTGCTGTTCCAGCCCCGCCAGGATGGCTTGCAGTGCCGGCGTCAGTATCTTCAATTCCGTCATCAGGCGCGCATTGCCCAGGTAATACGTCTGGCCAGCGATCGTGCCTTGCACGCCGCGTCCGTGCAGGGCGGCAAACTGTGTCACGGGCAAGTGACTGCCAGCGGGCGGACCGGCCTTGACGATGGCGGCGGCCAGGGGGTGGGCCGAGTTGGCATCGAGGCTGGCAGCCAGCAGCAGGATGGCGTCGCGGTTGCCGCCATCGAGCGCCACCACGTCCGTGACGGCCGGTTTGCCCATGGTCAAGGTACCCGTCTTGTCGACGGCGATGGCCTTGATCCGGTAGCCCGTTTCCAGAAATTGCCCGCCTTTGACCAGGATGCCGCGCCGCGCGGCCGCCGTCAGGCCGCTGACGACGGTCACTGGCGTGGATATGACGAGTGCGCAAGGGCAGGCGATCACCAGCATCACCAGCGCTTTATACACCCAGGCCATGAATGGCTGGCCCAGCAGCACTGGCGGCAGCACGGCCACGAGGATGGCGAAGACGACGACTGCCGGCGTGTAGTAACGGGCGAAATTGTCGACAAAGCGCTGCGTGGGCGCCTGTTTGCCTTGGGTTTCCTCGATCACCTTGACGATTTTCGCCAGGGTGCTGTTGCCGCTGTTGGCCGTCACCGCGACATCGAGCAAGCCGCGTTCATTGATGGTGCCCGCATACACGATGTCGCCCACGGCCTTGTCCACCGGCATGCTTTCACCGGTGATCGGCGCCTGGTTGACGGACGACTCGCCGCTTTGCACGATGCCATCGAGGGCGATGCGCTCGCCCGGCTTGACGCGCATCAGGGCGCCGATGGTCACCGTGGCGACGGATACTTGCTGCCAGGCGCCGCTGGCGTCGGCTACTGTCGCCGTATCGGGCGCCAGCTGCATCAGGCTGTGCACGGCGTTGCGCGCGCGGTTCAGGGACAGGCCTTCGATCAGTTCGGCAATCGCGAACAGGAAGATGACCATGGCCGCTTCCGGCCATTGGCCGATGGCGACGGCGCCGAAAACTGCAAGGCTCATCAGGAAATTGATGTTCAGGGTGAACGTTTTCAGGGCAATCCAGCCCTTTTTCAGGGTCGGCCAACCGCCTGTGGCAATCGACAGCAGGGCCAGGGCGATGACGAGGGGCGAACTGTCTTCATGCGTGGTCCAGGCCAGCGCTTCGGCGGCCGCGGCAGCCAGGCCGGAGACGACCAGCAAGCCTTTTTGCAGGCCGCTCAGGCTGCCTTCGTTCGGATCCCGCGCGACGGCCGCATCCGCTTCCATGGGAATGGCTTGCATGCCGATGCCGTGCAGGGCCGCTTCCACCGTGGCCAGCGAGGGCAGCGTGTGATGCACGTCGAGCACGCGGTTCATCAGGTTGAAATCGAGGCCCACGACGCCGGCCATATTGCTCAGCTTGTTGCGGATCAGCCGTTCTTCCGTGGGGCAATCCATGTTCGCGATGCGGTATTTGGCCGTGTTCGCGCCGGCGATGGCTGTGCTGGGCAGGGCCGGACCAGACGGAGCGGCAGGCGTGGACGAGCACGCATGTTGGCTGGAACAGCAGCTGGCCGCCTTGGGCGCATGGTCATGCTTGTGGTCATGCTGATGGTCGTGCTTGTGCTCATGGTCGTGCGCATGGGTGTGGTCGTGATCGTGGCTATCGTGTGGCATCGCATCGTCCTTCCGGTTTCGTGTATGCTTCCATTAGAAACCCTATAGCCGCTACAGGGTCAAGCGCAATTTGCGCGAAAGAATGAAAGGGGATACCATGCGTATCGGAGAACTGGCCAAACGGACGGATTGTGATGTGGAAACCGTGCGTTATTATGAAAAGGCGGGCTTGCTGCAGGAACCGGGTCGCAACAGCGCCGGCTACCGCGAATACCGCGAAGAACACCAGGAACGGCTGCAATTCATCCGCCATTGCCGCTCCCTGCAGATCGGCTTGACCGATATCCGCGCCTTGCTGGAATTCAAGAATAATCCGGCAGAAGGGTGCCAGAGCGTCAATGAATTGCTCGACCACCATATCTTGCGCATTGCCGAACAAATGGCGAATTTGCAAATATTGCAGCAGCAACTCGTGACCCTGCGCCACCAGTGCGACCAGCCGCAGCCGTCGCAAGACTGCGCTATCCTGCAAAACCTGTCCGAAGCGGCCAGCGGCCACGACTGCGCTTGCCATACCGAACTTCATTGAACTGCTGGCTTCATGCTGAAACTGAAACCTGGAAGAACTTTACTGGCTTTATCCCTGCTGTCGCCGCTCAGCCATGCCGCCGATACGCCTGCGGCAGCCGGCCACTACCTGACCCTGTACGCCGCGCCCGGCGTGCCGCAGGACGATGACCCGTATACGTGGAGCACGGCTGGCGGCAAGCAGCTGACCAAAGGCGTGACGAAGGCCGACGGCCGCGCCTATGTCAAAGGGGAGGAGGGCGAAGACACATATATTCTGAAAACCGTCAGCATGCGCTGGCAGCTGAAGGTGCCCGCCGCATGCTGGCAGGGCGCGCCGGACGCTTTCCAGCAATGCATGCAGCTGGCCAAGACCACCAGCCGCTATGACGAGGAGCAAGAGGCGCGCAAGCTGGCGGAGCAGCAGAAAGAAGTCAAGATGCAGGCCAGGATCGCCGCTTATGCGGTGCAGGCCCGCGCCAACGACGATGATCTGGCCTGGCTGGGACGCTTGCCTTCGAACTGGACCCTGGAAAGCTATGGCAAGCGCCTGCTGGGCATCGGCGACAAGGTGGCCGGGCAGATTAGCAAGGCGCTCAAGGATGGCGGGCCCGATGCGCGCCAGTTCGTCTGCCGCGCGCCCGCTGAGTATGGCCCCGTGCCGGACCAGGCCACAGTCGAGGCGTGGATGGCATTGCCGGGCGATGTGCGCAAGCTGCGTGCCGGCCCCGCCTGGGATGCGCTGGTGGCGGCCGGCGAAAAAGGCAACTGGATGGCTCGATTGGAACTGTATTACACCTTGTCCAGCGTCAATGTTCACGCACTGAGCTTGCTGGAACAGTACCGCATCGTGCAATTGATGGAATGGTTGCACAAGAAACAGGTGGGCGGCCTGTATGGCTACTTCAGCGCCGGCATACCTGTCACCCCCGGCAATCTCCCCAGCGCCACCTGGCGCAAGCAGAATCAGGCCTCGCTGTATGCGGCCATGCTGGGCAGTTACGAGGATCAGAGCAGCCTGGGCAGCACCTTGCAGACGGACCCGGACCCCGCGCTGGCCGACGCGGGCAGGAGAATGCTGGCCTGCGCCAAGGCTGCGATGCCGCAACGTTACTGACGGGGCAGCAACGGCGGGCCGCCATCGCCCAGGCGGAAGGCGTCAACCACGCGCAACAAGTCATGCGCCTGGTCTTGCATGCTTTGCGCGGCGGCGGCCGATTGTTCGACGAGGGCGGCATTGCGCTGGGTCAATTCGTCCATTTCCGTGATGGCATTGTTGACTTCCTCGATGCCCTTGCTCTGGCGCTGGCTGGCCGCCGTGATGTCGTTCATGATTTCCGTCACCTGCTGGACGGAGGCAACAATATCTCCCATGGTGCGCCCGGCGCTGTCGGCCAGCTCGCTGCCCGTTTCTATCCTGGCCACGGAATCCTCGATCAGCTGCTTGATTTCGCGCGCCGCCGTGGCCGAACGCTGGGCCAGGCCCCGCACCTCGGTGGCGACGACGGCAAAGCCGCGCCCCTGTTCGCCCGCGCGCGCCGCTTCCACGGCCGCGTTCAGGGCGAGGATATTCGTCTGGAACGCGATGCCGTCGATAACGGCGATGATGTCGACGATGCGTCCGGAACTGGCCTTGATCGAGCCCATCGTCTCGACCACCTGGCCCACGACGCGGCCGCCCTCGAGCGCCACGTTCGACGTCGACAACACCATCTGGTTGGCCTGGTGCGCGTGGCTGGCATTCTCGCGCACGGTATCCGTCAAGGCATGCATGGACGACGCCGTTTCTTGCAGGGAATGGGCTTGCGACTCGGTACGGGCCGACAAGTCCGCATTGCCCAGCGCGATTTCACTGGCTTCCACCGTGATGGTGGAGCCCGCCTGACGTATGTCGCCCAATAAAGTGTTCCAGTTCTTCAGTACGGTGGCCAGGGCCCGGGTCAGCTTGCCCACCTCGTCGTCGCCCTGGGCTTCAATGCGCGTGGTCAAGTCGCCTGCGGCCAGGCTTTCGGCGGCGCGGCAGGCGTCATCGATGGGCCCCACCACGGAGCGCGCCACCCATGTGGCGATCAGGGCCAGCAAGGCAAAACCGACAGCCATGGTGCCCAGCGACAGCCAGCCGGCGCGTTGGCCCGCATTTTTTGTTTCCTGCAAGGCCACAACCGTGCGCTGGTCGAGGTTGAGCAGTACCTGGCGCAGCTGCCCGCGCACTTGCTGGTAGTGTCCGGCGGCATTTTGCATCGCGGCCACGCCCGTGTTCGGGTCCATGGACGCCAGGTCCAGCGCCTGCGCCACACTGGCACGGTAGCGCTCGACACCGGGCAAGGCCTGGCCCGCTTCCGTGGCGGCGCCCGAGAATTTCTGCAGCTCCCCCAATCCTTGCGCGATGGCGTTCAACTGGCCATCCGTTTGCGCGCCGAATTGCTTGAACTGCTCTTCAGACAGGCTGGCCGCGATGGCGATCTTCGCGTACACGTCGGCATGTACCTGGCCCAGGGCAATAGCTTGCTGGTTCGCAAGCCGTTCGGCCGTCAGGGTGACGTCTTTCAGTTCGCGCATGCGCTGCTCATTCTGCTGCATGGCGAAGTAGGACAAGGCACCCATGGCCAGCAGGCAAGCCAGCGCGACCACCGGGACGATCAACATCTTCTGTGCGATTTTCATTGAGGCCCGTAGCGTTGAAAAGTTCGTTGAGAAATTCGTTGAAAGATTCGTCGAGAGATCGGCGTGCCATCCCGGCGCTGGCCGCGCGGCGACTGGCTACAGGTAGATGCCGCCGCAGACGACGGAATCGGCCAGCTTTTCGCAGTACATCACCTTTGGCTCGATCTTCTTGGTTTCCGGGTTCGTGAATTTGTATTCCTGCCAGAACGTGCCCTTGCTCTTGGCCAGGTCGACTCGTTCCTTGACGAAGGCCTTGCCATCGATATCCTTCAGCTCGATCAAGTTCTTGCCGACCATTTTCGGATTGGCGCCATGGGCGGCGACCGTGCCGTCGAGTTTATAGACGACCAGGTACAGGTCGTGCAGGATGAATTGGGGCGACTTGGCCGTGATCTCGCCATACGCCTTGGCGTCGCCGGCGCTCTTGATGTAGGCCACGCCTTTCTTGACCATGGCTTCGGCATCGGCGCGCGTGGCGCCGCCTTCGGCAGCGCTGGCGATACCGGGCAGCGTCGCGGCGGCAAGCATGGCCGACAGGCAAATGGCAGGGGTGAACTTGGGCATGAGAATCTCCTTCACATTGCGGCAGGGGAAAGCCGGCGGGGAACCGGTGCGGTGCGGCGGCGCCTATCGAAGTGCCGACGTTTCATAGTAGCGCGATGCCAGCAGACATGCGCTGGTGCAACAGTATTTTTTTGAGTGGGGCGTTTTTGCAACGTCGCGTGCAAGTGGCCGCAATCGCGTTGACAGAGGGAAAAGGCGGCCGGAAGCTATCGTATCGATAGTGTGGCGGCCGCGCCGCGCTACCAGCTGGCCGGGTCTTCCGCCGCAGCGCGCGCCAGGTCGTCGCGCCAGTCCTGCTGCACCAGCCGGCAAATGTCGGCGAAAAAGGCGCGCGGATCGTCCATCTCATCCCACAAGGCGGGCAGGGCGTATGTGCTTTCGGGGTCGTGCTCGAGGATGGCCTGGAAATCAAAAGCGGGGTCTTGCAGCGCCTGCGCCAGCACGGCCACCAGCGCATGGCGGTGGCGGTAGCTGAGTTCCTTGTATTGCGACGTGATGTCGCGCCGTATCAGCGCTGCGCGCTGGACCGGGTCGTTCATGTTCCACGTGTCGAGCTCCACGCCCAGGGTTTCTTCGCGGTCGTACACGTCGAAGGGACCAATGAAATGATAGAGCGTGGGCTCATATGGCACGTCGATCCAGGGGCTGCGCAGGCCCTTTTGTCTTTGCGTGCTCATCGCCCGTTCACGCGCATACAGGCAAGGTCCAGCCTTCGTCACCGAGGTCGGTCGGATAGATGGCGCGGGTCTGGTTCTCGCCCCAACGGGCGTGGTCCAGGATGCCGTCTTCATGCATGTCGAGCACCCATTCCGTGCTTTCCAGCAAGGTGCCATCCTTGTGGTACACGCGGAAGAAGGTGGATGTGCTCAGCGCGCGCACGATGTTCTGCGGCACGCCGTTGCCGTAGTGCGGCACATAGGTCTTGATCACACACGTGCCCTGGTCGTTCCACTGCTGTGCATACACGGTGGCATTGCGCGCAGCGCTGACTTTGATGAAGAGCCAGCCTGCCAACAGGAAAATGAGCAGGAAGGCGGCGGCGATCAGGCCGGTTTTCTTGAGTAGCTGCATGAGGTCATGGCATGGCCGAAAACGAAGTTGCCGCATTGTATGTCAAGAGCAGACATGCTTGCCGTACGGCACGTACAGCAAGCATGTCCCCGCTAATTGCCGTCAACTTGGCTATTTGCCCACCGCAGCATGCAAGGTATTCGCCATTTCCAGGTGATGTTGCAACGCTGGCAAGGTCTTCGCGGCAAAGGCCTTGATGTCCGGATCGCTGGCCTTTTGGCTGGCATCCGTAAACAGTTTCACGGCGTCCTTGTGCGCCGCCACGCCGATGGTGGCTGCATATTCCTTGTCGAACTGCGCACCTTCCAGGCGGCTCAGCTTGTCGATCTGCGCCTGGTGTTTCTTGCCGGGCTGGTCGCTGACCTCGATCTGCTTGCTGCTGGCCAGCTGTTTCAGCTCGTCAGCCACTTTCGTGTGATCCGTAACCATGGCATCGGCGAATTTCTTCACTTCCGCATTGGTGCTCTTGCTTTGCGCTACTTTGCTTGCGGCAATTTCCGTGCTGCCTGCGTCAGCGGCCTTGCTGATGAATTGCTTGTCGTACGCGCCTGGTACGGCAGCGGCGATGCTGTTGATGGCGATGCCGCTCAATAAGGCCACGGCGGCGCCGATGGCGACGCTTTTCAGGGAGGGGGTACGGGAACTGGTGGTAGGAATAGGCATGGCAAATCCTTTCGGGTGTGGTTTTTTCTACAAGCTGATGACAATGTTAAGCCAGCAGCCTGCGCACACCCATAGGACAGTCGCGATTATGCCCGTAGGACTAGTCCTGTTCGTTAGCGCACAATTCGACTTGTTTAAGAGCAAACAAAGCGGTGATGCCGGCATCACGGCGCCAGGCGGGCATGCCGATATCGAGCCATTCTGCCATCGCGTCCAGGTGCGATGGTTCCGAAACGCTGTGTTCGAGCTCATCGAGCACCGTGTCGCGGTCGATGTACAGGCTGTCCAGCCAGGCGTCGAACGAGGGTGCCAGTTCCATCAGGCCGTGGGCGCGCTTGCCCGTCCAGTCCGGCAATTCCTGCACATAGGCCAGCACGCGGCCGCCGCCTTCGTCCGTCAGGTCCAGGTAGACCATGGAATTGCCGCCATCGCGGGCGAACGGCAGGATGCGCGCGGGCATATCCGTGTGCTTGCGCGCGGCGCGGATTTCACCGACCAGTGTTTCATCGCAGAAATCACCTTCATCGGCGCTGAAGAAGGTATTAAAGCCCATTTTTTCCACGCCGCCATTGCCGTCCGGCACATCAGTGGTGTAGTCAAAACAGGCGCCGTTGGCCACTTTCAAGAACGCCAGGAAGGCCGGCGGCAAGGGCGCTTCCAGCAAGGCCTCGATGGCGGCGATCTGCCGCGCCGTGGGGGCGGGCTTGGCGTCCTCGATCGCCAGGTGGCGGTAGCGCGTGTAATAGTTGCTCATTGATTATCCTTGTATTTATTCTTGTATTCCACTGGCGCCACATCGTTACAGCCCGTCTCCACCTTGGCCAGCGCATCGACGAGGCCCGCGCGCAGCACGGCCATCGAGCGGGCCTTGTCGTCGATCTGGGCAATTTTCGTTTCCAGCATAGCTCGTTTGGTCTGCACATCGAGCGCGTTTTCCTGCCAGACGGCAATCACGTCGGCGATTTCCTTCAAGGTGAAACCCAGCGCCTTGGCGTGGCCGATCAGCTCGATGCGCCGCAAGGCTTGCGCCGAATATTCCTTGTAGTTATTCGTCAGGCCCGGCTGCGGGGCTTCGTCCAGCAGCCCCTGGCGCTCGTAAAAGCGGACCGTGTCCTTGCTGACGCCCGTCAGGCGGGTGATTTCTCCGATGCGCATAGTTTTTTGACTTTCTACTAATTTGCGGGACGCGAACAATGTGCAGGCAAGGCGTATTGGCGCAGACATTACGCTAGTACGGCAAGTCAATGCAACGCAGCCATGTGCATTTTTTTGCGTTCCACGCTTGACCGTGGACTAAAGTCTACAGTTTACATTGAAAACTTCATCTACTCCACACCACTGCCATGACCGCTTTCAACTATACCAACCAGACCGTGCTGATCACGGGCGCCTCGTCCGGCATCGGCCGTGTATTTGCGGAAACCCTGGCCGCGCGCGGCGCCCATTTGCTGTTGCTGGCACGTTCCGGCGCCGTGCTCGACAGTCTGGCCAGGGAACTTTCCCAGCGCCATGGCATCCGCGCCCATGCGCTGGTGGCCGACCTGAGCCAGCCCGGCGCCGCTGCACAAGCCTATGCGCAAGCGCGGTCGCTGGACATGGCGCCCGATGTATTGATCAATAACGCGGGATTCGCCACGCATGGCCGCTTCGAAAGCATCGACCTGGCGCGCCAGGCTGCTGAAGTGACCGTCAATTGCACGGCGCTCATGGAAATGACGCACTGCGCCTTGCCCCACATGCTGACAAAAGGGCGCGGCGCCATCATCAACGTGGCCTCCACGGCGGCGCTGCAGCCCGATCCCTACATGGCCGTGTATGGCGCCAGCAAGGCTTTCGTGCTGTCGTTCTCGGAAGCGCTGTGGGCGGAAAACCGCAGCCGCGGCGTGCGCGTGCTGGCCCTGTGCCCGGGCGCCACGGAGACGGCCTTCTTCGACGTCGTGGCCGCGCCCGAAGCGGCCGTGGGCAAGCGCATGGATCCGCAAGCCGTCGTCGATGAAGCGCTGCGCGCGCTGGACCAGGGCCGCAGCAGCCATGTGGCGGGCAGGCCGAACCGGCTGCTGGCGTGGCTGCCGCGTTTGCTGCCGCGCCAGACCGTGCTGGGTATCGTGGAAGGCATGCTCAAACCGAAGGCAGCCTAGGGTTCAGAAGGCCATGATGCGTTCGCGCAACCAGCGGTGCGCCGGGTCCAGGTGCATGCGCTCGTGCCAGACCATGGCCATCTCGTAATCGGGCAGGCTGACGGGCGGTTCCCACGTGCGCAGGCCGCCCAGCGCGTTTTTCAGCAGGCGCGACGGCAGCAGGGCCACCATGTCGGACGCTGCCAGCAAGGGCGGGACGATGAGGAAATGCGGCACGGACAGCACCACCTTGCGCGTCCGGCCCAGCAATTCCAGTGCCGCATCCACATTGCTGCGGAAACCGCCGCCGTTGGGCGAGACAACGATGAATTCCAGCGCGCAAAATTGATCGACGTCGGGAGCCGTTTGCAGCAGCGGATGGTCGCGGCGGCCCGCCAGCACGTAGTGCTCGGTGAACAAGGTGCGGTGGCGCAAGCCGGGCGGCGCTTCTTCCTGCGCCAGAAAGCCCAGGTCGACCTGGCCATTTTCCAGGTCTTGCGCCATGCGCGCCGGCACGGCCTCGAACACGGCCATGCGCGACAACGGCGCCTGCGCGCGCAGGGCGGGCAGCATGGGCAGCAGGATCGCATATTCGGTGGCGTCGGCCGCCGCCAGGTTCCAGCGTACCTCGGCCGTGGCCGGATCGAAGGCCTGTTCCGGCTGCAAGACTTGCTCCAGCTGCGCCAGCACGGCTTGCAACGGGGCGAACAGAGCCAGCGCACGCGCCGTGGGCAGCATGCCGCGCGGGCCGGGCAAGAGCAGCGGATCGTCGAAGGCGGCGCGCAACTTGCCCAGCTGCACGCTGACGGATGGCTGGCTCAGGTGTAGCCGCGCCGCCGCCCGCGTCACGTTGCGCTCGATCAACAAGGCATTCAGGGTCAGCAGCAGGTTCAAGTCCAGCTTGCGCAGATTGTTCATGGCTATACCTTGTATATCAACTATTCATTTCCACTATGATAGCGCAAGCCCTACAGTAGTTCCCGTGATTCTCACTCTTCATCTTTTACAGGAACTAACTGATGCAACTCCATGAATATACTAGCTTTGACGGTTTGGGGCTAGCCCAGCTAGTGCGCGATGGCGCCGTCTCTGCGGCTGAATTGCACGATGCGGCCGTGCGCGCCTGCGCCGCCGTCAACCCGCACATCAACGCCGTGGTCGAGCTATGGCCGGCCGATTTCACGCAAACCGACCACGCGGCGCCGTTCGCCGGCGTGCCATTCCTGATCAAGGATGTGGCCGTCACCATGGCGGGCAAGCGCAGCGAAGCGGGCAGCAGCCTGGGCGCCGGCCATGTCGCCGCGCTGGATTCCCACCTGATGACGCAGTTCCGCCAGGCAGGACTAATCACCTTTGGCCGCACGAGCACGCCGGAAATGGCCTTTGCCACCACCACGGAACCCGTGCTCTACGGCGTCACGCGCAATCCGTGGAACGTGGCATTGAGTGCGGGCGGTTCCAGCGGCGGCGCGGCGGCGGCCGTCGCGGCCGGCATCGTGCCGCTGGCCCATGCGACGGATGCGGCCGGTTCCATCCGCGTGCCTGCCGCGTCGACGGGCCTGTTCGGCTTGAAGCCAAGCCGGGGCCGGGTCTCGAACGGCCCCGTCATGGATGAAATTTTCAGTGGCCTGGGCGTGCAACTGGGCGTGAGCCGCACCGTGCGCGACAGCGCCGCCTTGCTTGATTGCGTGCAGGGTGTGCTGCCGGGCGAGCCATATGTGACGGCTGCGCCCGGCCACAGCTGGCTGTCGCAAGTGAGCGTGGCGCCGGGCAAGCTGCGCATCGCCGTGCAGCGCGCCGCCTGCAATGGCGCCCATCCCGTGCCGGCCATCGATGTCGCGCTGGACACGACCGTGCGCCTGCTGGAAAGCCTGGGCCACCACGTGGAAGAAGTGTCGCCCGCGTTGGGCGTGTCGTGGGAAGCGTTCGTGCACGCCAATGCCAGCATCTGGTGCGCCAACCTGGTGCCATGGATAGACGCCCTTGCGCAAGAGAGCGGGCGGAGCGTGTCACTCGACACCCTGGAAGCGGCGACCCTGGCCTGCTACCGCCATGGCAAGACGGTCTCGGCAGTCGATTTCGTGGCCGCCCTCGACGTGCGCAACACCGTCACGCGCCAGGCCGGCGCCTTGTTTGGCCAGTACGACGTGCTGCTGACGCCCACCATGCCGGACTTGCCATGGCAACTGGGCCGCTATGGCGAAAAGGAGGAAAAACTTGACGGCGTTGGCTGGACGGCGCGCCTGTTCGAGCATTCGCCGTACACGCCGCTGGCGAACGTGGCGGGCTTGCCAGCCATGTCCGTACCGCTCGGCATGTCCAATGACGGTTTGCCGATCGGCATGCAGTTCATGGCCGGTTACGCGAACGATGGAATCTTGCTGCGCCTGGCGGGACAGCTGGAGCGGGCGGCGCCGTGGGGGCAGCGTCGCCCATCCGTGTGGGCGGGCAAGGTGTAAAGCATGCCATGAAGGCGGCTGAAACCGGCCGCCATATCGGCTTTGGCCTGCGGCAGAAGCCGGGGTCGGACCCGCCGGGTTCGAGCCCAGTCCTTGTTCTTGGGTGAAAAATATCAGGTGGGCAGCGTCGCCAGCGGCGCCGCGCTGCGGCTTTCCAGGCGAAAGCGGGCTTTTTCCCACAGACGGTCGTGGAAGGGCAGGACGATCACGTTGCAGATCGGCTCGACCACGGCCAGCAAGCCGCCGAAGGCCATGGAACCGGTGGCCCAGTACATGACGCCGAAAGCCACGCTCATGTGCAAGGCCGTCTGGCTGAGCTTTTCACCGGCCAGTGCGGCAAAGCCAAGGCGGCTGGCGGCGTAGCGGCGGCGGATCGCATGCCAGGCTTTTTCATGCCACGGCAGCAGGGCCACGTTGATGACCGGTTCGATGATGGCGGCCAAGCCACCGAGCGCCAGGGAGCCCGTGAGCAAGTAGGCGAGGCCGAAGGCGATCGACATGTGCGTGCAGACCTGGCTGAATGTTTTGATCGCTGTGAACAAGGGAGGCTCCTTTCTGTTGAATTCGCTTATCCTTGATTTGAATAGTAACGATTCTCATTTACAAAAGGAAGCAAAATATATCAACCAAATCAATAGAAACAAACTATCGATACCTGTAATTTCATTTTATTTTCACGAAACCGGGCTGATCCCGTCCAAAACACGCATTTGCTGCCTACACAGTAAACCAGCATGTGCTGGGGTTTCTGGAGAACAGCATGCCCGCCCTTTTTGACGATGTACTGACCACGCCACAGCCCTGGTCGCAGCAAGTGATTGCCGAGTGGCGCGACGTCTTTCCTGCGCAACACGGCGCCAGCCTCGACGATTTCGTTGTGCGCGAGTGCCTGCGGCGCGACTCTCTCATGGACATGCGCAGCGTCGTGGGCCAGTCGGACCATTATGCGGGGCAATCGTGGCGCGACGCGGCGCTGGCACCGCAATACAAACCGGGCAAGATGCGCGCCGTTTTTGCCCAATATGAACGCAACCCGGACTACTATTTCAACGGCGAACTCGACAATGGCATCGTGCTCAGTTCCATCGATGGCCACGATTGGTACACGGATGGCGGCGGCAATCACCGCACGGTGCTGGCGAAGTTCGCCTGCGACCGCATTGCGCGCCGCACCGGGCGCTATCCGCTGGTGCGCGGCGTGTCGACCTGCCGCTATGAGCCGGACATGCAGGCCTGGCTGTTGTTTTGCCAGCTGCGGCAACGCCATGCGCAGCTCATTTCCGTGGCCGTCACGCGTGAAGACAGGCAAAGAACCGATGTGGCCGGCGCGACGGACATCACCTGGCGCCTGCGGTTCTTCGTGCTGGACCGGCGTTTTGGCGGTATGGCGCGCGCCGGGCATCTCGACGCTGCCTGCTTTTGCGCCTATGCCCGCCATGTGCTTGCCCATGACGGCAAGCCAAGCTGGCGCGACCATGTGCTGGACTGCCTGATTGCCGACCCGGACCGTCTTGTGTACCCGTCCGTAGCGTAAGCACGCCTACCTATATAGTGTGCAGGCCGGAAGAGGGTAGTGCTCGTCCGGCCTGCCTGACCTTACGGCAAGGTCTTCAGCACGGTCTTCGTCGGCACGGAGAAATTATAGTTGTCGTGGCGGTCCCAGTTGATCGACCACGTCATTACGCCGCGGAAGTCCGGATACGCCTGTAGCGGCTTGATGGTACCGCAGTTGAGCAGGCGCGTCAGGCAATGGAGGGCGTTGCTGACGTCGGCATTCGTCGTGAAACCCGAGCCGGCCGAGCTGCGCCCTGACGGCACGCCAAAGCCCACTTGGTCCGGACGCAGGCCGGCAAAGGTATTGCTGCCGTAATTGAAACCTTCGATCAGCATGCGCGCCGTGGCCACCAGCTGGTCGGCCGAGCCTGCCTTGATGGGACCGGTGGCGTACGGCGTATAGATATCGCCATTGTTGTAGTACTGCGGGTGCAGCACCGTCAGCTCCGAGCGCAAAGCGTTGATGATCGGAATGTAGGCGCCCCAGATGCTGCCATAGCTCGTGTAGCCCCCTTCCACATACACCCATTCCGGCGCCATCGACAGGTAAAAGCTGCTGCCGACCTTGGCTTTCAGGTTTTTCACGGCGATCGGCAAATACGTCTGGATGGCCGCGCCTTGCGCCACGCCGTTTTCCAGGTCCAGGTCGATGCCATCGAAGCCATATTTGGTGATGATGGCGTACAAGCTGTTGGTGAAATTCGTCGCCTCGGCTGTGTTGCCGACGGAAACGGAGCCATTTTGCCCGCCCAGCGACAGGATAACTTTTTTGCCCTTGGCACGCTTGGCTGCCACGTCGGCGATAAATTGCGCTTCCGTGCCGGCGCCCGGATCGATGGTCAGGCTGACATTGCCACCGCCCGCGTTGTCGCCGAACGAGACGACGATCACGTCCCAGTCATCGCTGACCTGGCTGATCGGATAGGTCGCGCCGCTGGGGTTGGTGAAGTTGTGCCAGTAGCCGATCAGCGCGTGTTTCGCCAGGCCCGTGGGGGTAGGCGTCGGTGTCGGGGTGGGAGTCGGCGTAGGTGTTGGGGTGGGAGTCGGCGTAGGTGTTGGGGTAGGCGTGGGTGTCGGAGTTGGCGTAGGAGTTGGTGTCGGCGTGCCACAGTCTCCCACCGCCGTCCAGGGCTGGCCGCTGCCGGCGCCGCCGTTGCTGGTCGACGGGTTATTGCCTTGCGTCCACCAGTTGGCCGTGTAATTGACGTTGTTGTAGCTGGCCTGGCCGCCGCCGTTGTAGGCCGTGCCGCTGTTCCACGGCGCGTAGCAGACGACCGCTTGCGTGGCGCCGGCCAGCAGCTGGCTTGCGCCTGCGCTGTATCCTTCGCTGCCACCGCCGCAGGCTGCCAACGTTCCCCCGAAGAGGGTAATAATGAGAGTATTCATGACTGTCCGGTTCATTGCGTCTCCTTGTGTATTTTTTTTGCCGGCCGGCTGGACACCGTCCGATTTTTCAGAGTGCAAGCATTGCAGGTGGTAGTCAACTGGTTTTATTCTTTGCGCAAGATCACAATACCAGTTGTGTCTCATGCCGAAAGGAAGTCCGTGCGCGACCATACCAGTGGCGTGGCGACCCGCCGCTGGTATGGTCGTTGGAACAGGCTCAACCGCCGCAAAAGAGCGCCGGAAGCAGGGTGGGGAAGGGAGGAGGACGTCCGACGCGCCAGGCTAAGTCGCACCAGCACGAAAACGCCGCTCCGCAGCATGGCTAGGCCTGCTGGCGCACGCGGACTGGCATGCCATGAATGTCAGGCCTTGCGGCGCCGCAAGGCAAAACCCGTCAGCGCCAGGCCGGCGACCAGCATGCCGATGTGCGACGGTTCCGGAACTGTCGAAACGATGCTGGTAATGTTCGCCTTGACGATCATGGACACGTTGGTATAGGGACTGACGATGGGGGACGCATAGAAGAGAATCAGGCCGAACGATGCCGTGGTCGTGCCGTTATTCAAATCCCATAATTCTTCGATGCGTGGAAAGGTATAGGGCGGGTAGTTCCATAGCGTGCTATTAAAACCGAAGCTCGCCAATGGGGTATGCCAGCCGGATAGATTAGTGGACACCGTGCCTGGCGTATCAGAAAAATAGCTCCCGGCGCTCAGGCTCATTTCGGTTGAGCCGTTGTAAACATCCAGTTGGCCTCCGACGGTGCTCACCGTCAAATTGCCGGCACTAATCGTTGAGGAAACAAAGATTGGCCAGCTTCCATCTGCCGGATTGGGGCTGATCGCATCATCGATGGTAAAGCTGCCCGTAAATTTTGTCCCGACCGGTATCAATTCAGGAATAGGCCGACCGGAGCCATCGTTCCCCATGATGAATTGCGGTACGATCGTTCCCGTGACCAGGAAAGTTTTCTCGGCCCCCAATGCCTGCTGCATCGGCAGCGATGCCAGCACGAGGAGCATTGCCGCAGTTGTCGCCTTCAGGTTCATTATTTTTTTCCTTATTTAATTTGCAACGAAATACATCCTAGCACACCGGGCGGAAAAGTGATGTATATTTAACACTGCCAGTGATGGCGCCAGTTTCCTTGCGAGCACCGCTCCTGGCGCTGATCCGGTAAAGAAGGGTGCGTAGACGCGCTGTTAGTGGCGGCATCAGGCTCAGGCCGATACTGGCGCGCCGCCGCGCCGGGTCCTCAGGTTCAGACAAATGCGGCATCGATCATGTGGGCAGCCCCGGCAAAGGGTGCCTGTCGACCTGGAGAAGCGCGAAAGAACAAATCAGCCCTGGCGTTGTTCTTGGCGGAATCGTCGGCAGCGGCCGTCACCGGTGAATTTGATGCCCTCGGCAGCATGGCGAGCGCCCTGAACAAGCGGCACAAGATCCGCCGTGCCGACCTGACAACCAGCCAGACCCTTGCGGCGGCACAGGGTGCCAACAGTTTCCAGCGGGCCATCTTGGTTTTTAACCTGATCCTGCGGGTGGCGAATCCGGCGTCTGTCATCGCCGTCGGTCAGATGCTCAGCCTGAACCCGCTGGTATTTACCGAACTGAACGCACAAAAGACGAATACGACGCCGGACCTCACGCGCCAGGAACTGAGGCCATACCTGTTCAAGGTCGGCGTACTGGAGCGGTGCAGCACGACCGCTGACCATGAACATGGCATGGAACTGCCGGAATGCTTTAATTCCAGAAAGATGGCAACGCGGCAGGTCCGCGCGGCCATCGAGTGCGCGCAGCGGCAGTGGAACTTTTATAACCGCAAGGAACGCCAAGCCACCGGAGCACCATAAACATCCTGCATCATTGTCGCCGGGAGGATACAGTTCGTCTGCACCGGCGCAAGCCACACACCGACGCTGAAAAATCGCACAAATCGCATTTGCGATCCGATTGTTGGCCAAAGGGAGGATTTGACGAAATCATCCATAACTTCGCATAATTTATATTATGTCAAATGAAGAACGGGGGATAGCGATACTTTTAGTATCGCCACATGGGCAGGCGTCTCTATCTTAAAAAGTGAAGAAAACACCAATTTCCCCACTGAATCATCTCTTCTATCCGATTGCCATCCGAGTAGGATTTTTTGACTCATAAAAATCTCGCATGTAAATCGGGTCTCTAAGAACCGAGAACGAGCGTTTCACTTGTCCGGAACCATACTCCTCAACAGCCTGCAAACCAATTACATCTTCAGCACTTCCACTATAGCGAATGAATGCGTCGGATATACAGTCCGTAGCCTCGATATACTTTGCTTTAGTCGCAGCACGAAACTTTTCATGAACCTCCTGAAGCCCTTCAAGATAGTCACTCAAAAAACTTTGAGCAGTTATGCGAATTTCCTGAGCATCTAACTCATCAAGAACTGATGCCTTAAATTTTTTCTCCTTGCGTAGCTCCGATGGATCGAGATACGTGTCAATACGTCTTACAATTACCATTCGGTCTTCAATGTACTCTTTGTATGTGCCAAATGATGCATGATGGATTGCATCGCCACGATGCTGTACATAATTGCGTAAGGCTTCCATTACTCGATACCCCAATCTAGCGTCGTATTCCTGAGCGAACCACGCCCCGAAGCTGACTAATGGCTCACCGAATAGCCGATCAAGCTTTTTCCCATACCGCAGTCCCTGATCGACATATAAACGCGTAGTAGTTAAGACGTTTGCAAAATGTCGATTAATTTCACTCTTTGCATACCTGTGCGATTGCATATTCCGATCAATTTCATTTGGATACTCTAATGCTGAGTCAAGAGCAATTTTATTTTTAACAATAAAATCATATTTCTCCTCAATATATAATATATTAACAAGACAATCCATTGATAATCTTAAGGCAATGAAATCCTTTTCTGCAATATTAATTACAACTCGCGCATCATCGATAACTACTCTTCTAAGATAATATGATTGCATATGAGATTTCGGAAGGTTAAATAGAAAATTAGATTAACAGGAGGACCATATGCACAATACCATGTTCACACATCAAAGTCTCCACGCCTTGCCCGCTCGCATAGCCCATGACAACGAAATTCATCCTTAAAACAGCGCTCGCAGACCCGTAGTTTTAGGTAGTACCGCGCCTGTTGCACTGCCCATTTCGGTACTCCAAGCATATACATAAAATCGCCCTGTAGTGGTCAACCCATCCCGGACACTACGTTAAGTTTTTCTTCGGCGACGGCTGGTGTCAATCCGTGATTAAACTGATGTGGCCGTATCCAGTTATACCGGTGCATCAGGTAATGGCTGATGTCCCGTTGTGCTTCCAGTGCCGTCATGTAACCAGTTGACGGCAGCCATTCAGTTTTGAAGCTGCGGAACAGCCGTTCCATCGGGGAGTTATCCCAACAATTTCCCCGACGGCTCATACTCTGTCGTATCCGATAGCGCCACAAGCGCTGACGGAATTTTCGACTGGCGTACTGGCTACCTTGATCCGAATGAAACAGCAGCCCCTGCGGTCGACCTCGCTGCTCGTAAGCCATTTCCAGCGCTTGCACCACAAGGTCAGCGTCGGGTCGTAGGGAGAATGCCTGCTCCAGGCCAGTGCTGGTTCCGCCGCCGCCGGCAAAGTTGTCGATGATGAGCTCATTGCCCAAGTCGAGGGACAGAGTGAAAGAATCACGCTTCATGCTACGATTCCTCCCTTACCTTGGAGATCCTGATGCGCGAAAGTTACAAATACCGCGGTTGTGACATTGAAGTCTCGGCCCAGCAACTCAACACTCGGGGTAACTCGGGGAAATTCACGGGAAGTTTTATAATTTCGCGAGCTCCACTTGCCAAGGTTCAGTCGGCATCCGGAATTCGCAACGAGTTGCAGCCTCCAGAAACAGAGAAAGCGGCGCGTGAGCATGTGTTGCAGGCAGCAAAGGAATGGATCGACGCTCAATGGTTCGCCGACGACGTGTAAAGATTGCTGCTTCAGCATGGCGTCACCTCCGCAGCTGGCGCGCCGAACCTGGTCTCGACCAGATAATCGCGGCCGTGCTGACCACGCAGCCTGCTGTTGTATGGATTGCGGTAAATGCCGAAGCCAGTCTGATCGAACCGCTCGGGAAAATCACTTGGCCAGCGCGGGGCCTGCGTCGTATACGCAACAATGGCCAGGCCGCTCGACCGAATCGATACAGTCAAGCGTGCGCAAGAATCGGATGACCGACAATCCTGCAAGAATGTCGTCGCAAAAATTTGTTGGTCTATGACATCACTCTGTGGGACGGCGAACTGTTGTTCGATACTCGACCTGTTAATGTCTTCCCACGAACAGCCACTGAGGTCCATAACATGCAAAATATTTCCACCAGCATCACTTTCAGATATGTCGACGCTGGAGAAAAGGAGCCTGGGCCGAGTAAAGAGTTCGTTAACCAGAACATCATCATTCCTAATGGTGCACATGTTCCCAAGGTCGGCGAGGCAGTCGAATTGATGCACTGGGACAATAGACGAGATATGAAATTTGGCGTCTACATTGTCCTTTTTGCACACACTAGAATTGCCCTGTTCGACAGCAATGACAGGCCGTCTGGCTGGCATACCACGCTTACGGTTGGCCCAATCCCCGAAGATATTGACGAGCGTTTTATCACCCCGGGCTCGTGAGTTCTCATTTAATTTGAAAATGTCGCGACATTTTTGATGTACAATTTGGCTCATAAATTCTCAAAAGATTTATAGCGTTTTAAGGAAGCCCACCTGCGAAGTGGGCTTTTTTCATTTCTGGCATTGCAGTTCCTGCAGCATTGCTTCGTAGTGCTGGCGCGTCCGCACGTGGCCGGGGTCGACCGGCAATTCGCGCTCGCCGTGCTCTTGCTGCTGGGCGCCCTGCTCGGCCTGCGCCGCGCTGGCGCCGGACTCGAGCTGCATGGTCGACCTGGTCAGCTGCCACCTCGGCGCGCGCGATGCGCTTGAGCTCGCGGATCGACACGTCGAACACCTCGTGCATGCGGATCAGCAGCGAGGCGCCTATCGGCAGGCGGCCGTGGCGAATCTTGGAAATCACGGGCGGCGCCACTTCCAGCGCGCGGGCCAGAGCTGCGTCGTTCTCGGGCCCTTGGCCAGCAGCATGTCAAGCAATTCGTTATTGCCGTGGGCGTCGTCCAGCGAGCGGTACGGAGATGTGGCTGTTGTTTGCGTCATGTCATATTCCTAATTGATGGTGATTAAAGCGGCCGAATCCGGCCTTGCGATGCTGTAGCTGTCGGGTGCGGGTTCGTTATGGCGGTTCGCGCCGCGGCACCTCGTATTTCTTCGCCACCCTGTCGGTGGCATCGCGCCATTTCTGGCGCGCTTCCTTGTGCGCTGCCTTCGCGCTTGTCTCGCCCTCCCCGTCTTTCGCACCCTGCAGATACTTCTCAGCCTGGCGGTAGATCATCGAACGCTGGAAGACCAGCTCCTTCTCCTCGGCTGTCACCTCGGCTGGTTTATTCAATAGCTGCCTCCATGCCGTTAAACCCGCATCCGCACGACGCGCGGTACAACGCCAAAGCACGGGCGCGGCGCCGGAAAAACCTGGGCCCTGTTATTTACTGGTCGGCGACGAAATTACCGCCTCGTTTAACGGGCAGCCCGTCGTCGGAAAGGTCGTCAAACGCGAATGGGGCGTTGCATTGCGAGACGAACCGTCTGTGCAGACAGCAGTACTTCGAATCATTGTGGAATCTCCACCAGAGGCTCGACGAGGACAGGTAACAGTCCAGCCGCTGAAACTTTGACGGCATTCGAGCGCGGACCAGTCGCATTGACGAGATACACCACCGAGCCCTCGCGCATTGCGATGGTTGCCGTGTATGCGACCACGCCAGAACCGCGGCGCGAGAACTTTGGGCGCCCTTTCGCAATTGGCTGGCCTGGGATAACAAATGCAACGTTCAATCCGTCCTCCTAAATTTAATGTATTGCTAGCAAACTCGTGAATGTGGTAAAGCGCACAGACCAGGTAACGCTTAAGCCGCAAAATTAAAGAATCGACAAGGAAGAATCATGAAAAACTCGCTATCACTACGCTTTGTAAAGTACGGAAAATTTACTATCGAGGCTACTGCGTTCAAGCTCAAATCAGCTTGGCATCCTCAGTACAGAATTCTTGATCAGCAATGCGACCACGGCCCCTCTGGACATCGTGACTCAGACAGCTATTCCAACAGCGAAGCAGCTGTCGATATTGCTGTTCAGCGTGCAATGTTCGAGTTGGATTTCGGTGACAGTCTGCCTGCCTAGCGCCATGAAAACTATCCAAACCCCAATTCATTGCCCTCCCGGTACTGAGAGCGAAAATCAAATCTATCGACCGTCGATCCTTGGCGAACTTGAGGGATTGCTACGGGGACTCTTTCGCGACCTCGACGCATCCCTTGTTCCTTTCCAGCTCGCTATTGCCGCTGCAGATCGCAAGAAAGCCACCTCATTGCAGGCCCACATTGAATTCATTAGCGCCGCCATGCTCGTGCTCTACGAAAAAAAACAGCTTGCGATGCTAAGCATTGCAAAGCGATAGCGATTTTGGTCGCAACCTCATCAGCGCTTCCCTGTTCGATTTACTTGGTCCTGCATATCACTTCGTAGCGGCCATGCCGCGTGCGCAGTGCGGCGGTGCCTCTGGCAAATCCTGAGCGGCATTCGCGCTTGCCGGGCCAGCTGCATTTCTGCCGCCGGCCAGGTAAAGCTGCACACGCTCGGCAGTCGACCGTTTGAATTCTTCGTCCGCCAAACCTTGCTGCGCCACGCCCTCCAAGCGCGCTGCCGCCTTCGCGGCAGCACCGTCAGCAATCATTTTTTTGATCGCTGCAAGTTGCGCGCGCGGCATCGTCCGGTGTCTGGTCCTGCTTGCCCTGCAGCAGGCCCGCCACGGCCGGCGCCGGCAGCAGCCCTGCCCTCACCGCATTGCCCAGCACCTCGACGTGCCGCTTCTTGTCCCAGCCCACGGATGCGACCCACTCGGCCGGCTGGCGCACCGCGCGCGCTGCGGCAACGATGCGCTCGTACGCCTCCAGGAACGGCTTGCGCGCGCTGATGGCGCCACTGGAGTCGAGTACTGGCCGGCAGATGCGAAAGGCCTCAGCAATCTCGGTCGTCCAGACCACGCTGGCCATTTCGTCCTGGCTAGTGAGAGCGATGGCCCAGGCCTCCTCCGCACCTGGCCGGCCGTCCATGAGCTTGCAGCGCTTGGCGATACCAGCCGGTACCGGCGCAAACTCGCCGTTCTCGTCCAGGTAGGCCTGCATGACGCCCGCCACCGTGCGCAGCGGGTACGGCTCCAGGTTGGCCAGCGTTTCGGCCGGCAGCTGCATGAAGCGCGGAGTGTCGGCGGCGTTCATGCGGGCACCATGTCGATTACGTCGCAGGCCGGCGCTGCAGTGCCCATCAGCTCGCGCATCACGCGGGCATTCGTCTGCTCGATTGACTCGCCGCCAGCGCTGGCGCGGGCCTGGCCTGCATCGTTGCGAATGAAGCGGTCGATGTGGTCGGCATCGCGCAGGATCAGGCCCAGGCCGTTGTACTTCGTTTTTGCGTCGTTTTGCCCCATGTTGTGCGGCGTCTTCGAGCAGCCACGGATAGCCTTGCTGATCTTTCCAAGGCCATACCGAATCGGCTTCTCGATCCGCATTCATAGCACCTCATGCCAGCAAATATAGAACGTAATGATTCTCATTTATAGTATAGTGCGCACAGTTTTTCTTCTTATAACCTTGCACCCATGCCATCAATGCCATCCTCACGCCCTACTCCATTCCCAGCCCACCATCCCCTCGCCGCCCGCCTGATCCTCGCCGGCCTGCTCATTGCCAGCGTCCCACCCTCCGTCTACGCGCAAGCAACGTCCAGCGCGCCCAACCCGCTCGCCACCGTGGTCGTCACCGGCCAGGCCGAAGCGGATGCCGGCGGGCAGATTGCCAAGAGCGCGCGGGCTGGCATGCTGGGTGAAAAAGACTTGCTCGATACGCCGTTCAGCGTCAACAGCTACACCAGCCAGCGCATGCTGGACCAGCAGGCGCTGACTCTGGCCGAGGTGCTGGGCGGCGATCCGTCCACCCGCTTCACGGGCCAGATCGGCGGCGTCACGGATTCGTTTTTCATCCGCGGTTTTCCCCTCAACGAGGGCAATTTGAGCGAAGTGGCGTTCGACGGCGTGTATGGCGTGTCGCCCAATTACCATTTGTTTACGGAATACCTGCAAAGCGTCGAGGTGCTCAAGGGGCCGGCCGCCTTGCTGTACGGGATGTCGCCGAATGGCGGCGTGGGCGGCGTCGTCAATGCCGTGCCGAAACGTTCGCTGCCGCGCGATCTGACGCGATTGACGCTCGATTACGGCTCCGGCTCGCAGGCTGGCGCCGCGATCGACGTCAGCCGCCGTTTCGGCGAGGAGCGGCGTTTCGGCATCCGCTTCAATGGCTTGCACCGCCAGGGCCACACGCCGCTCGACCACCAGACGTCGCGCGCGGAAGTGGCGGCCGTCGCCCTCGATTACCAGGGACAGCGGCTGCGCGCCTCGCTCGACGTGATCGAGCAATACCAGTGGATCGACGCGCCCACGCGCCCCTTCCTCGTGGCCGCGCGCCTGCCCGTGCCCGAGGCGCCCGACGGCCGGCGCAACATCGCCCAGTCCTGGGGCTGGTGGAAGTCCAACGACCTGGCCACGCTTGGCAAGCTCGAATACGATGTGAATGATAAAGTGACCGTGTTCGCCGATCTGGGCGGCACGCGCTCCGACGTGTCGCGCTATTCGGACCAGACGCCGACGATCACCAGCGCGGCCGGCGACATGACGGTCACGCCCATGAACTGGAAATTCCGCGTGCGGCGCGCCAGCGGCGACACGGGCGTGCGCACGCGCTTTCGCACGGGCGGTATCGAGCATGCGCTGGTCGTGATGGGCAATGTCTACCGCGACGAGTTTGGCAGCGTGAGCAATTCAGGCAAGCTCATCACCTCAAACATCTACCATCCCGTGGCCGTGCCCGACCCCGGCATTGCCGCACCGGCCCGCGTGCCGAAACTGTCCGCGTCCACCCTTTCCAGCCTGGCCGTGGCCGATACGCTGGACATGCTGGACCAGCGCGTGCAGCTGACCCTGGGCGTGCGCCGCCAGTTGGTCGAATCGAAAAACTACCACGCCACCAGCGGCGCGCTGACCACGCACTACAAGCAAGGCGCCTTGACGCCGCTGGCGGGCATCGTCATCAAGCCGCTGCGCCACGTGTCGCTGTATGCGAACTATATCGAGGGCCTCAGCAAGGGCGATATCGCCCCGAACATCGCCGACAACGCGGGCCAGGTCTTTGCGCCCTACAAGAGCAAGCAGTATGAAGTGGGCACGAAGGCGGATTTCGGCGTCGTGCTGGCGACCCTGGCCGTGTTCCAGGTGACCAAGCCCAGCGGCCAGCTATATGGCAAGGTCTACAGCATGGATAGCGAGCAGCGCAACCGGGGCCTGGAGCTGAACCTGTCCGGCGCCGCCAGCAAGACCGTGCGCCTGCTGGCCGGCATTACCCTGCTCGACGGGCGCCTGGTGAAGACCAACAACGCCGCCACCATGGGCAAGCGCCCCGTGGGCGTGCCGACATCGATGGCCAACCTGGGCGGCGAATGGGATCTGCCGTACTGGCCGGGCTTGACGGCCACGGGCGCCGTCAGCTACACGAGCAAGCAGTTTGTGGATCAGACGAATCTGCAATCGGTGCCGTCGTGGACCAAGGTCGACCTGGGCTTGCGCTACCGCACGGCCATCGCCGGCAAAGCGACGACCTTGCGCGCCGGCTTGATGAACGCCTTCGACCGCCATTACTGGGCCGGCGTGGCCTCGTATGGCACCGTTTCGCAGTCGGCACCCCGCACCATGCAACTGTCGGCCGCCGTCGATTTCTGATGCGATCGGCAGTCAGGCCTTACTTGAGTTGCTGCGGCGCCTGGCGCTCGGCGTCCGCGTCGAGGGGCCGGCCCGCAATGCGCGCGTCTATCGCCTGCAAAATGGCCGGGGCGGCGCTGCCCGCCATGCGGTAAGCTGCCGCTGCCGTGAAGCTCAATTCGGCGGATTTCCAGAAAGGGGGATTCAGTTCGGATGACGCCAAGCAGGTGGTTTCCATGCTCAATACCCTGGGCGTCGACCTGATTGAATTGTCCGGCGGCAGTTATGAAGCCCCTGCCATGCACGGCCTTGGCGCTCGACCCGCAACTGCCTGAAGCATGGCGTTCCGGTCAATCGGCAAGCCCCTTGCTCCGGGGCATCACCTGGAAAAACAAGGTGCTGTCGTCCATTGCCTATATGGCGATGGTCAAGTATCAGTTGCGGCGCCTGAGCCAGGGCAAGCCTACCCGGCCCAACGTGGCGCCTGCGCTGGCGCTATTGATACAGCAACGGGACACCGCCATCCGGAACCGGCAGTATCGCCGCCGGATGCATAGCGGCTTTTGAATCGAGTTTTTCCCAATCAATCATGGAAGGTGCAAGCAAGGAACATGAACATCGCCGCAGCGGTATCCGCATTGGTATTGAGTATTGCCGCAAACCCGTCCCGGGCGGAACACGCTGTCGAAAACAGGCAGCTCACCATTGATATCGCGGGACATGCCGTCCCGGTGGCCGCTGGCGGCCTGTATGACCGCTTTCGCTCGAATCCGCCTTTATCCGTCATCGCATCGGAAGCGCCGGAGCTTGACCTGAGCTGCTTCAAGGAGATGCCAAAAGAAAAGGTGTCCATCGGCTTTGACTCATATTCGCCGAACGTCTATTACAAGAACCGCAAGATCACGGCCGTATTTACGGCGGACCTCGCGCGCCTGAAGAAGCTCATGCCCGAAGACATACTGAAACAGGTCCAACCCCTGCAAGTATGGCCAGGCCGGGGCGCGGTGGCATTGACGGCCTATGCGTATGAGTACTGCGACAACGACAGCTACAATGAAATTTCATTGGCGATTGTGACCAACAAGCGTGGCAGCGCCAGCTTTGGCCCGTTCACCTTGCTGGGTCAATCGCTGTCCAAGGATCTCTGGGGCTATGTGCTCAAGCTTCCCGTCAACACGGAACTGGCCAGGGTGCGTGGCGTGCTTGGCTACAATCTGCCGAAGTGGCTGACCGGTATCGAGGCGAAGGAAACTGACGCAAACGTTTCCTTTGAAGTCATGGATAGCGCAACGGGCAAGCTCGATTTTGGTTTTGCAGGCAAAAAACTGGGCGACCTGTCGCACACGGCCGATGTGGTGAGCAACAGCTTCACCAACAAATATGGCGCCGGGAAACTCACGTAGGGCCATGCCGTTTCCCGCCAGCTCAGCCGTGCGTCGAGCACGAGCGCGGAATCGGTCGACCTGAAGCTGGGCGACGGCAGCTTTTCGACCTATATCAAATCATTGAAGCTGGGGAAGATGATGAAATATGAATACGTGCCGGAATTTCAAAGCGCGCTGTATGCGCCGAAGCCATTATTGACAGGTCATTAACAAACAGGCCATTAACAGCCTACTCGCCCGGTGTTTCGTGATCCATGGCCGCCGTGGCGAGCGCGCGCACGTCAACCGGCATGGACTCCTTGCGCTCGCTGTAGCGGCTGGTCAGGTAATCGGAGCGGTCGCGCACCACCAGGGTGAATTTATACAGCTCTTCCATGACGTCGACCAGGCGGTCGTAGTATGGCGACGGCTTCATGCGGTCGTTGTCGTCGAACTCCTGGTATGCCTTGGCAACGGATGACTGGTTCGGGATCGTCACCATGCGCATCCAGCGGCCCAGCACGCGCAAGCCGTTGACGGCGTTGAACGATTGCGAGCCGCCCGACACTTGCATCACCGCCAGGGTCCGCCCCTGCGTTGGACGCACGCTGCCCATTTCCAGCGGCAGCCAGTCGATCTGCGACTTGAACACGCCCGTCACGGCGCCATGGCGTTCCGGGCTGCACCAGACCTGGCCTTCCGACCACAGCGACAGCGCGCGCAGCTCCTGCACCTTGGGATGGTCGGGGCTGACGCTGTCGACCATGGGCAAGCCATGCGGGTCGAACACCCGTGTCTCGGCGCCGAAATGCTGGAGCAGCCGTTCCGCTTCCAGGGTCAGCAAGCGGCTGAACGAGCGTTCACGCAGCGAGCCGTACAGCAAGAGGATGCGCGGCGCATGCGTGGCCACCGTCGGCGGCGCAAGTTTATCGAGGGTCGGCGTGTCGAGGTGGGCGGCGCTGATGTTGGGCAGGTTATTCATCGTAAATCCTTTCTTGATTAGCTCAGGCGCAGTGCCAGCCAATGCGGTGATAATTAATTCTATAATTCCATAATAATCGAAACATGAAATTAATGTAAACCTGTTTTTCTGCGTACGAGCTACCTGGAAAGACTGTTTGACATGGGATCCGTCGAGACCAAGTGCAGGTCCCGGCGGAGTGCCGCATTACATTGCCACAACATCGCCATCGCGACGAATTTCGTCTGCCTGCACACTTTCATGCTCACACTGGTCTTTTGCCTTCGGGGCAAAACGCAGAATCAGGCAAGCAACGATGGCCGACAAAAGAGAGCCAAGCAGGATGCCGATCTTGGCTTCCTCGACATACTCTGGATGGCCAAGAAATGCCAGGCCACCGATGAACAGGCTCATCGTAAAACCGATACCACAAAGCATCGAGACCGCATAAATTTGCAGCCAGGTGCTTCCGCGTGGCTTGCCAGCAAGTCCACTCTTCACCGCCAGCATGACGCCAGCGAACACACCCAGTTGCTTGCCGAGGAAAAGAGCTGCGGCAATGCCAAGCGGGAGCGGCGCCCACATGGCCGAGGGCGAGAGTCCAGCAAACGAGACGCCAGCGTTGACGAAGCCGAATACCGGGACCACCAGGAAACCGACCCATGGATGCAAGGCATGTTCGAGCCGGTGCAGAGGCGAATCAGGAGCATCCGGCGTGCCTGGGGATGGAATGTAGGGGATCAGGAAGGCGCCCACCACGCCGGCGATCGTTGCGTGCACGCCGGAGAGCAGCGTGACATACCATAGCAGGGCCAGGCCGATCAGATATGGCCACATTTTCATCACGCGCAGCTTGTTCAAGGCAAATAACACCCCGACGATGGCGGCCGCGGCGGCAAGTGCGCCGGCATTGATGGAGGCGGTATAGAAAACGGCGATGATGGCGACAGCGCCCATGTCATCGATAATGGCCACTGAAACAAGCAGCAGTTTCAAGGACAAGGGCGCATGGCGTCCCAGCAGCGCCAGCACTCCCATGGCGAACGCGATGTCCGTCGCGGCAGGTATCGCCCAGCCATTCATCAGCAAGGGCTGTTTCGCAGTCAGTAAAACGTAGATCGCGGCCGGGAATGCCATCCCCAGCAGTGCAGGCAATGCGGGCAGGCGTCGCTGCTCCCACGTCGAGAGCCGGCCATCGACCAGTTCCCGTTTGATCTCGAGCCCGACCAGGAGGAAAAAGACCGCCATCAGCCCGTCGTTGACCCAGAGGTGGGTTGTCATCGGGCCCAGTTTGTCGCTGAGCACGGGACCTGTTTGCCAATGCAGAAAATGCTGGTAGACGCCGGCCAGCGGACTGTTGGCGATAATCAGGGCGGCAACGGCCGCTGCCATCAGCAGGATGCCGCCCGCCGCGTCACTGGCGAGGAAGCGCTGTAGAACGGAATGGTGTTGTTTCAGTGATGTAGTGGTGCTCATGCCGCATGCTCCTTGGACGAATGGATGTCCACGACGCACCAGGCCCTCCGGGCGCAAGCACGCTCGGCGAGGTCGATGACGGAAGAAGTGCCAATACAAGCGCAAGCAGGCCGGGCAGGCGTAGACGAGGAGTGGGAAAGGAAAAAGACGGAGCCCGCGGAAAGCGGTGCTTCAATCAGTTGACGCCAATAGAGATGGAACGCTGCGCGCATCATAAAAAACCTCACGGAAAACGAAAATGTCGTTCTCCGTATTCGGGGTAGCCCCGGGCGCACGCAGCACACGCCGAGTTGTCATTATACCTCAGGCCTGGCTTTCCGTCAACGCGACAGCACCGCGCAGCGGACTGAATCGTCCTCCACGAGGGCTGGCTTCCCGCTCAGTATGTTGATGTAGATCAATCAATTTTCGTATCGTGTGCAGCAGAATATGATCATTCGCAAGCTTCTGTTCAGCAAACCATGGCTTGCGCCCTGCTCTACGCCCTACCCACTTCATAAGGAATACCATGACACCCACTACCATGAAAGCCGCCGTTGTCGAGCAACTGGGCCAGCCGCTGGTGCTGCGCGAGGTGCCCGTGCCGGTACCCGGTCCCGGCCAGATCCTCGTCAAGACGGAAGCTTGCGGCGTTTGCCACACGGACTTGCATGCGGCGCGCGGCGACTGGCCCGTCAAGCCGTCGCCACCGTTCATCCCCGGCCACGAAGGCATCGGCCTGGTGGTGGCGGTGGGCACGGGCGTCACCGAAGTGCAGCTGGGCGACCGGGTCGGCGTGCCCTGGCTCTATTCGGCTTGCGGCCATTGCGAACATTGCCTGGCAGCCTGGGAAACCGTGTGCGCCGAAGCGCAGTTTGGCGGCTATACCAAGAATGGCGGCTTTGCCGAATACATCTTGGCCGACCCGCGCTACGTCGCGCATATCCCGGCGGGACTGTCCGCCGTGCAGGCCGCGCCCATCATCTGTGCCGGCGTGACCAGCTACAAGGGCATCAAGGAAACGGGCGCGCGGCCGGGCGAATGGCTGGCCGTATCCGGCATCGGCGGACTCGGTCACCTGGCCATCGAGTATGCGCTGGCCATGGGCTTGCGCGTGGCGGCTGTCGACATCGATGAAGGCAAGCTGGAGCACGCGCGCGCCCTGGGCGCCGAAGTGACCATCAATGCGCGCCAGGGCGACCCCGTCGCGGCCTTGCGCGAAGCGACCTTGGGCGGCGCCCACGGCGTGCTGATCACGGCGCCGTCGCTCGATGCCTTCCAGCAAGGCGTGGCGATGACGCGCAAGCGCGGCACGTGCGTGCTCGTCGGCTTGCCACCGGGCGACTTCCCGACGCCGCTGTTCGACGTCGTCGCCAATTGCGTGACGATACGCGGCTCTTTCGTGGGCACGCGCCAGGACATGGCCGAGGCGCTCGCCTTTGCCGCCACGGGCAAGGTCAAGGCCGACGTGGAATTGCAGCCGCTGTCGGCCATCAACGACATCTTCAGCCGCCTGGAGCACGGCAAGGTTGCCGCGCGCGTCGTACTTGATTTCAGCGCGAAGTAAACGCGACGCCAGCATTCCGGTGTGTCGTGCGACGGCCATTTTATTGCCGTTGTTATGATGGCTTATCATAAAAACACAACGAGGACACACCGATGAAGCAATCCCTCTCCCGCCTGCTGGCCTGCGCCGCCCTTGCCTTGTCCATTCCGCTCAGCTTGGCCAGCGCGGTCGGGCCGGCCGCACCATCGCTGCCCGGACACTATTATTTGCAAGGCATCATGGAAACGGGCTCCGAACTGCTGCTGAAAAAGGACGGCACGTTCGAATGGATGCTCAGTTATGGCAATACCGACCAGCAAGCCAGCGGCGAGTGGCGCGCTTCGGGCGACACGGTGACCTTGGTGGCGGGCAATGGCGGCAAGGAGCCGCAATTCCGCGTGTTCGAGGAATCGGAAATGCGCATCCAGAAAGCCGCCGAAGCGGGATTGTGGGTCGCCATTGTCGGCTTCCCCCGGCTGGGACCGATGGCCGGCGTGGAAGTGAAATTCGAAGCGCAAAGCGGCAAGACGGCCACGGCCGTCAGCATGGCCAACGGCGACGCCATCGTCCGCATGCCGGCGTCGGAACGCTGGGTGCGGGCCGGCCTGCGCCGCCAAGGCTCGAAAGCCGACTATCAATGGCTGGCCGTACCAACCGAGCGCGCGCAGGAACGCATCGCCGCGTTCGCCGTCACCGACCCGCAATGGATCAGGGGCCAGGCATTCCAGAAGCTGGCCCTGCGCGTCGTCGAGGGCGGCCTGCGCGTGGACGAGCCTGACAACGGCCTGGCCAGGGGCCTGTACGCAAAGCAGGCGTCCGGCCAGTAGCCCTGGTTCCACCGTCCTTTTCTACAGCCTCTCCGCACTTGGTCAGCAATATCGACCAGAGCACGCTGCGGACTCACTTTGATGTCGCTCAGCCAAGAATAGCTTCGACACCAACACCAAATTTGTTCGGATTAAATTGAATGACTTGATAAGTTGCGATCTGCTCCCGATAGAAGGGATCCTCTGCAAGCACGCCATCCAATTCCTCACGGCTCAGGCTTTTCACGAGGATGACACCTCCTGTTCGCGGCATCTGGGGACCGGAAGCCAAAAAATGACCTGCGGCATAGTGACGATCAAGAAAACTCCGATGCTCTTCAATGTAAGCCTCGATGGCGGCCAGCGGTTGAACATAATGCAAAAGGACAATGAACATAAGGCTCCTCAAAACTCATTGACAGGATAAGCAATCAAGTATGACAGAGATGCCCCGCCATTTACGCCCGTGCTTGCCCGTGCGCCGTTGACACCCCGCACCGTCTGTCCTATAGTCGCCGGGTTAACGACAAATGAGAATGAGAATCATGTTCAGTTCTATGAAGAAATGGCTCGTGTGCTATCCGCTCGTGGCCGCCAGCCTGTTGCTGGCCGACGGCGCGCCCGCGCAAACGACCGATCCCGGCGCCGGCGCCGGCGCCGGCGCCAAGCAATTGTGGCAATTGATTGACTACGTTGCCGTCGATTACAGCGGCGCCGTCGAACACGGCAAGGTGGTCAGCGAGGCCGAATACGCGGAAATGCTCGATTTCACGGACAACGCGACGACGCAGATCGCCGCCCTGCCCGCCCACGCTTCGCAGGCGGCCATTGCCGCCGCCATCGCCGACCTGCGCAAAGCCGTCGTCGCCAAGGCGGACGGCGTGGAAGTCAAGCGCCTGGCGCACCATGCGAACGGCTTGCTGATTGCCGCCTACCCGATACCCGTGGCGCCGAAAGTGCTGCCCAACCTGGCGCGTGGCGCGGCCCTGTATGCGGCCCAGTGCGCTTCTTGCCACGGTGTGGCCGGCGGCGGCGATGGCCCGTTGGCGGCCAGCCTGGAACCGAAACCGATCGCCTTCACGGATGGTGAACGGGCACAGTCGCGCAGCCTGATGGCGCTGTACCAGGTCATTTCGCAAGGCGTGGCCGGCACGTCGATGGCCAGTTTCGGCCAACTGTCCGAAAACGAGCGCTGGGACCTGGCGTTCTATATCGGTGGCATGTCGCACGATGCGGCGGCCAGCGCACACGGCGAAAAGCTGTGGCAGGACGATCCACGGGCCAAGAAGCTGTACGCGGACCTGGCCGCCGTGACGACCCTGACGCAGGAAGCCGTTGCCGCCAAGCTGGGCGCGGACGAAGCCAAAGCGCTGACGGCGTATTTGCGCAGCCATGCCGACAAGGCCGAAGCGCACAAGCCGGCCGGCCTGGCCCTGTCGCGTCTGCGCCTGGCCGAAAGCCTGGCCGCCATGCACGCGGGCGACCGCGCGGGCGCCACGCGCCTGGGCCTGTCCGCCTACCTGGACGGCTTCGAGCCGATCGAGCCGATGGTCGGCGCGCGCAACAAATCCCTGCTGCTGGCCGTGGAAAACGCCATGCTGGCCTACCGTTCCGCCGTTGCCAAGGGCACGGTGGCCGACGCCGAAGCGGCCGGTGAAAAACTGCAGCAACTGTTTACCCACGTGGAAGCGGAACTGGGCGACGCCAAGGCCGACCCGATGACGACCTTTATCGGCGCCCTGACGATCTTGCTGCGCGAAGGCGTGGAAGCGCTGCTGATCGTGATCGGCATCATCGCCTTCCTGCGCAAGGCCAAGCGCAACGACGTGCTCGCCTACGTGCATGCGGGCTGGGCCAGCGCGCTGGTGGCGGGCGGCCTGACGTGGGTGGCGGCAACGTATCTGGTGACCATCAGCGGCGCCAGCCGTGAAGTAAGCGAAGGTCTCGGTTCCGTATTCGCGGCCCTGGTCCTGCTCAGCGTGGGCTTGTGGATGCACCAGAAGAGCAGCGCCGGACGCTGGCAGGAATACCTGCACGAGAAACTCACGGCCGCAATGAGCCGGCGCTCCGCCTGGGGCCTGTTCGCACTGGCCTTCATCGCCGTCTACCGCGAAGTCTTTGAAACCGTGCTGTTCTATTCCGCCCTGGCGGCGGACGGCAATGGCGGCGCGCTGCTGGGCGGCTTCCTGGTGGCCATCGTGCTGCTGGTCGTCATCGCCTGGGCACTGCTGCGCACGAGCGCCCGCATGCCGATCGGCAAGTTTTTCTCGTGGACGTCCGCCTTCGTGGCTGTGCTGGCCGTGATTTTGATGGGCAAAGGCGTGGCCGCGCTGCAGGAAGCGGGCTGGGTCGGCGTCACCCCCGTCGATTTCATGCGCATTGATCTTTTGGGCGTCCTGCCCACGGCAGAAACCTTGCTGGCGCAGGCGGCCATCCTGGCCGTCATCGTCGCCGGCTATGGCTGGAACCGCGTTTCGGCCGGCAAGCGCAAGCTGGCCTGATCCTGTAGCCGCGGCAAGGGCAGCGTCCAGCGGGCGCTGCCTACGCCTGGTGGATCGGTGCGAACGACTGGGCAAACAGATCGGGCTGGTAGCCGGCGGCACTGAACAGGTGGCCATAGGATTCGTCGATCGCAGCGCGCAGTTTTGCCTGATCCAGGCCCAGCACGACGTCACCGCGTTTGCGCACGCGCCCGCCAATGATCACGGTATCGATATTGCTGCGCTCAGCCGCATGCACGACGGTACCGATGGCGTTATTGACAGGATATACATTGAGGTCGCCGGTGCGTATCAGCACCAGGTCGGCCTGCTTGCCTGGCGCCAAACTGCCAATGCGCTGTTCCAGTCCTGCCACCGCGGCGCCGTCTATCGTGGCGGCCTCGAGCAAGCGGAACGCATCGGTGGGCGCCGCCGCATGGCGATGTCCGTGGCGATGCCCCATCACCCGCTGCAGGTAGAACGCCACGCGCATTTCCATGAACATGTCGCCGCTATACGAGGTCTCGTTGTCGACACTGAGACCGGGGCGTATGCCGTGCTGGTGCGCCGCCTGCCAGGCGTTCATGCCAGCCTCGATGCCGTAATGGGCATCCGAACGCGGGCATACATTGACGCGCACGCCTGCCTCGCGCAAGATGCGCCAGCCCGATTCCGGCAGGCAGGTGCAGTGATTGAAGATGTTGTCGCTGCCGAGCAGCCCCTGCCGGTGCAGGCCTTCCAGCTCGGCTGCCATGCCAGCGCCAAAAAACTCGGTCACGATGGGAATGCCCAGTGCCCGGGCGACGGCCCACTGCTGCGGTTCCAGCTGCGCCATCATGGCCAGCGTCACCAGGCTGTCGGGATTCGTAAAATACTGAGCCTGCAGGCGTGCCAGGTTGCCTGGCCAGTGCGCCTTGTCCCACTCGCCCGAGACGGGCGCCCCCGAGGCGTGCACGGCGCGGATGCCCGCATCGAGCAGCGCTTCGACCGCCGCGTCGGAGTGTGCCCCTGTGCGGCTGTTGTGGGAATTGTCGATCACGGTCGTAATGCCGGCATCGATGCAGGCTGGACGGCCGAGCTGTTTGGCAACGGCGCGTGACAATTGAATAGTAATATTTTCAAAAATTTAACTATATTCGGTATTGCAGACATTATGCCGGCCGACCGGACATTGGCCGTATCAAACGAGCTTATCCATTGAACGCTCCACCAACGAAAGCATATCGATGAAAACTCAACGCGCAACAAGCTGGTCGCTCGGTCTTATCGTGGCAGGCGCCCTGCTATCTTTCCCTGCCCATGCGGCGAAAATCCCCGACTGCGGCAAAAGGGAACCGAGCAAAACCCTGCCTACCCCGCAAAACAGCGAATACGACGCCTACCGCAACGCGAAGACGAGCGCTGTGGCCGGTGGTCCGGGCAATACCGTCTTCAATAACAACGAGGGCCGCCTTCCCGCCGCCGGCAAGGACGAGGTCTATTATGAATACTATCTGGGCATCGGCGGCGATGGCGGCGCGGGTTCGCATCGTGCCGTATTGCTGGTGCAGACCCCGAAAGGGAAACGCAAATTAGTGGAGCGCTATTACACGCAGGACCACTATGCGTCCTTTTGCAGCCTGAAGAGCTAGTCTTTCCTCAAATACCAGCTGCGGCGGGGGAACGTCTGCCGCAGCTGGTCGCGTGCATGGTGTTGAAAAGTGCGGTATGATGACCATCATGCAGAACTCACCGAACAAACCGGCGGCGCAAAGCCGCAAGGAAGCCACCCACGAACGCATCGTCGAGGTGGCCACGCGCGCCATCCGCCGCAGCGGCTATGCGGGCACGGGCGTGGCCGACATCATGAAGGAAGCGGGCCTGACGCACGGCGGCTTTTATGCGCACTTCGCCTCGCGCGACGCGCTGCTGGCCGAGGCGGGCGACCGCGCGGGCGCCGAAGCGGTGGCGCTGGCGGCCAGGGTGGCCGCTGCCGCCCCACCGGGCCAGGCGCTGCAGGCCATGCTGGCCGCCTATCTGTCGCCTGAACACATCGCAGCCATCGAGGTGGGCTGCCCCGTGTCGGCGCTGGGTTCGGAAATGCCGCGCCAGGCGCCCGAAGTGCGGCGCGCCGCCACTATCCACATCAAGGAAATGATCGACCTGTTCGCGCGCCAGTTGCCGAACTGGGGCCAGCCCGAAGCGCACGCGCAAGCGATGGCGACGGTGTGCGCCATGATCGGCACCACCATTCTCGCGCGCGCCGTGGACGAGCCGGCCCTGTCGGACGCGCTGTGCGCGGCCACCCTGGCGCAGTTTCAGGCACCCAGCTAATTGCACCGCCCGTGGCCTTGATCCGTCCCGGGCTTTTTTTGAAACAACAATATGATGATCGTCATATTTTATATCCAACGCTGTCAACCACTGAAGGAATTACCATGAAAAAGATTGCCCTCGTCACCGGCGCCTCGTCCGGCATCGGCGCGGCCACGGCCCAGCGTCTGGCGCAAGCGGGCTACACGGTGTACGGCACCAGCCGCCGCGGCGGACAAGCGGCCGCAGCCGGCCATGCGATGCTGGCGCTCGACGTCACCAGCGATGCGTCCGTCGCTGCCGCCGTGGCCGAGCTGATACAGCGCGAAGGCCGCATCGACTTGCTGGTGAACAACGCCGGTTTCGGCGTGGCTCCGGCGGGCGCCGAGGAAAGCAGCGTGGCGCAGGCGCAAGCCATCTTCGACACGAATTTCTATGGTGTGCTGCGCATGACCCTTGCCGTGCTGCCGCACATGCGGGCCCAGGGCGGCGGGCGCATCCTCAATATCGGTTCCGTCGTGGGCTTTTTGCCCATGCCTTACGGCGCACTGTATTCCGCCACCAAGCACGCGATCGAGGGCTACACTGAATCGCTCGACCATGAAGTGCGGGGCTGGGGTATCCGCGCCAGCGTTATCGAACCGGCCTACACGAAAACCACGTTCGAAGCCAATCTGCTGGCGCCCGATACCCCGCTGTCCGCCTACCGGCAAGTGAGCGCGGCCGTCACCAGCCGCCTGCAAGCGCTGATGGCCGGCGCCGATGACCCGGGCATCGTGGCCGACACCGTCCTGGCGGCGGCGCAGGCAAGCCAGCCGAAATTGCGCTACACGGCCGGGCCGCTGGCGGCGCGCTTGCGCCTGATGCGCCGTTTCATGCCGGCCGCGCTGCTGGACGCCGGCTTGCGCAAGGACCTGCGCCTGGCCTGAGCGCCGGCGCCTTTTCAGCCCTCAGAGAGAACATCATGCAAGCATTGCAACTTAAAAAATACGGCGGCCTCGATCACGTGGCGTTTGCGGAACTGCCTCGCCCCACGCCAGGCCCCGGCGAATTGCTGGTACGGGTGCACGCCGTCGGCCTGAACCCCATCGACAATCTGATTCCCAAGGGCGACTTCAAGCCGATCTTGAAAACGCGCTTGCCGGCCACCTTGGGCAGCGACCTGGCCGGCGTGATCGTGGCCGTGGGCAGCGGCGTCACGCGCTTTACAGTGGGCGACGCCGTGTATGCGAGCATTTTCGACACACCGCACGGCAGCCTGGCCGAATTTGCCATCGTGCCCGAACAGGCGGCCGCGCTGAAACCGGCCAACCTCGATTTCGTGCAGGCGGCGTCGATACCCATGGTCGGCCTGACGGCGTGGCAAGCCATGCATGAGCGCATGCGGCTCGAGCCCGGCCAGAAAGTGTTCGTCCCGGCCGGTTCCGGCGGCATCGGCACGTTCGCCATCCAGCTGGCCAGGCACCTGGGTGCCCGCGTGGGCACGACCACCAGCACGGCGAACGTGGAACTGGTGCGCGGCCTGGGCGCTGACGACGTCATCGACTACAAGAAACAGCCGTTCGAGGACGTGCTGCGCGATTACGACGCCGTGCTGGGCACGGTACGCGGCGACGGGCTGGAAAAAGCCCTGCACATCGTCAAGCCTGGCAGCCGCGTCGTCTCGCTGGTCGGCCCGCCCGACGCCGCCTTTGCCCGCGCGCGCGGCACGAACGTGGTGCTGAAACTGGTGTTCGGTTTGCTCAGCCGCAAGATCATCGGCCTGGCGCAGCGGCGCGGCGCCAGCTATGCCTTCCACTTCGTGCGTCCCGACGGCGGCCAGCTGGCGCAGATCGCTGCTTTGGTCGAAGCGGGAACCATCCGCCCCGTCATCGACAGTGTGTTTCCTTTTACCGAGGCAAAACAGGCGCTGGCCTATCTGGCGCAGGGCCGCGCGCGGGGCAAGGTAGTGGTGCAGCTGCCCGTGTCCTGAGGCGTGTTTAACCTGCTTTCCGCGCCGTGGAATGAGTGCGACCATGAGTGTGTCCGTGAGTGTGATTATGTGTGAGTTTTGCGTTGGCAATTTCCTCCATACTCGTTGTCAACCCTGTGCTTATTGACACCGGTCAACCTCAACAAAGGTAGCTCATGCGCTTTTTCCCGGAATGCTGCTGGCTCGCCATCACCCTCGTGGCCGGCACCGGCCACGCCGCCGAACCGGGCGTCACCGAGACGCACATCCGTCTGGGCATGGTCAATGCCCAGACGGGGGCGGCCTCGGGGCTGGGGAAAGCCATGCTCGACGGCGCGACGGCCGTTTTCCAGGAGGCGAACCAGCGCGGCGGCATCCATGGCCGCAGCATCGAGCTGGTGGTCGCCGATGACGGCTACGATCCGGACCGGGCCATCAGCGAAACGCTCAGGCTGGTCGAGAAAAAACAGGTGTTCGCCCTGTTCGGCAACGTGGGCACGCCCACGACCAACGCCGTCATACCCATCGTCCAGGAAATGAAGGTGCCGCTGGTGGGCGCGTTTACGGGCGCGATGACCTTGCGCCGCCCCGTGGTGCATGAAATCATCAACTTCCGCGCCAGTTATGACGATGAGTCCGATGCCCTGGTGCAGTATTTCGCCAGCCGGGGCGTCAAACGCTTTGGCGTGCTGTACCAGGACGATGGTTTCGGCAATGCCGTGCTCGACGGCACCGTGCGGGCCCTGCAACGGCGCGGCCTGGAGCTCGTTGCCAAGGGTTCGTTCCAGCGCGGCACCACGGCCGTCAAGGCGGGACTGGCGGCCCTGATCGGGCACGACCTGCAAGCGGTGGTCATGGCCGGCCCCTACACCCCGGTGGCGGCGTTCGTGCGTGAGGCAAGCCAGGCCGGCTTGAAGGCGGCCCTGTCCACGGTGTCCTTTGTCGGCACGGACAGCCTGCTGCAACTGCTGGGCACGGAAGGCAACAACATCGTCATTTCGCAGGTAGTGCCCCTGCCGGACGACCGCCAGCTGCCGATCGCCGCCGACTGCGCCGCGCTGCTGGCCAGGCATGTGCCGGCGGCCAGGCTGTCCTTCGTCAGTTTCGAAGGCTGCATCTCGGCCACCCTAATGGTGGCGGCGCTGCGCCGCACGGGCGCGGACCTCACGCGCGAGCGCCTGATCCAGAGCTTCGAATCGTTCGACGGGCTCGATCTGGGCGGCATGCGGGTGACGCTGCGGCCCGACAACCACCAGGCGTCGACGGCCGTATTCCTGACCCGCATCGCCGACGGCAAGATCGTTCCGGCCGACCCGGGGCCTGGCGCGAAGTGATGCGCGCCCACTTTTCCAGCCCGCCCTGGAGCCAGGCATGAAAATCAGGACCAAGCTGATCATCAGTACCACCGTCCTGCTGGCGGGGGTGGCAGCCATGGCGGCGGCCAGCCTCTTGCTGGTGAAAGGCATAGAAACCCATGTGCACGGCTTGACCGACCGGACCGTGCCGATGTACACGGACGTGTTGCGCCTGCGCTATACGGTGCAGGACATGGCCTCGGATTTTTTCGAGCTGGGCAAGGCGCAAGACCTGGCGCAGCTGGAACAGGTATCGAACAAGATCGTCGCCAATATTCAGGCCGCCGAGAGCATCCGCAAGCAATTGCGACGCCATGGCGAGTCGCAGTCGACCCGCTACCATACGGCCTTCGAACAGGCATTCGAGCGCATGCGCGTCGCCGTGCGCAAGCGCCTGGAAAACGAGACCTACTACAAGGCACAGGCGACGGAGATGGGCCAGGTCCTGGCGCAGATCAAGGCCGCCGCCAAGGGCGCGCGCGGCAAAATCCGCCTAGTCGACAGCCAGGCCCAGGCCACGGCCGCCGAGGTGCAGCTGCAAAGCCAGCGCCTGAACGAGAATGCCCGCTACCTGGCCGACTTGCGCAATAGCATCCTCGACATGCAGATTGCGCTGGCCGAAACGGAGGCCGTGAAGAGCCGTTTCCGCATCGCGCCCCTGCGCGAGCGGCTGACGGCGGCCGTCGCGCATCTGGACGGAAGCGGAGAGCGCGACATCAGCCCGGCCCAGCAGGCACTGCGGACAACACTGCTGGCCACGGCGCGCCAGATGCTCGATCCCGCCGCCGGCCTGATGGCCTTGCGCGCCGGCTTGCTGGCCGAAGGCGGCGCCAGCGCGGCGCGGCAGGCGCAATATGCGGCGCTCAAGGAGCAAGTCAGCGCGACCCTGGCCGCCGCCCACCTGCGCCTGGCCGAGGAACTCGATCCCATCGAACTGCAGCTGGCCATCGGACGCGACCGGCTGGCGCAGGCCAACCGCTACATGCGCACCTCGTCCCGCATCGAGGACGCCAGCGGCGAAATCAACCTGGCCGTCGACGCCATCAGCATCGGCGTGGGCGAAGTCATGCTCGCCACGGCCGCCAGTGACGTCAGGCGCCTGGGCGACGATATCGCACTGCACATCAGCGCACTGCACCGCGACATGGGCACCATGCAGACCTTGCTGCAAAGCATAGGCCAACTGGGCTTGCTGGCTGAAACGCGCAGCGTCGACACCTATCTGGGCGCGGTGGAACGGTCGGGACAGCGGCTGGTGCAAGCCAAGGGCAGCGTGCTGGACAGCCAGGCGGCGCTCGACGAGGTCATCGGCCACGTGCGCGCCTTCGAGCGCGAACAGGCCGCCTATTCCGCGCAGCAGGTGGCGCGCATTACGGGCCGGCAGCAGGACGCCGTGACCCAGGTGCGCGATGGTGTGCGCCATGCCTTCATGCTGATCCTTGGCATCGCGCTGGTGCTGCTGCTGGCCTGCGTGGCCATCACGGGGCTGATCAGCGCGTCCATCGCCGGGCCGCTGGCGCGCCTGTCCCACGCGATTGCCCATATCCGCAGCGGCAAGGCGCTGTCGGTGCGCGTGCCGCAGCACGGCAGCGATGAACTCGGGCAATTGATCAAGGGCTTCAACGGCATGCTCGAACACGTGGAACAACGCGACCTGGCGCTCAAGCAGGCCAAGGCCGAGGCCGACGCCGCCAACCGCGCCAAGTCGGAATTCCTGGCCAAGATGAGCCACGAGATCCGCACGCCGATGAATGGCGTGCTGGGCATGACAGAATTGCTGCAGCGCACGGAACTGAGCCCCAAGCAGCAGCGTTTCGTGCACACGGTGCACCGTTCCGGCGAAAGCCTGCTGAGCATCATCGACGACATCCTCGACTTTTCCAAGATCGAGGCGGGCAAGCTGGTGCTCGAACATATCCCCTTCGACCTGCGCCAGGTGATCGACGACGTCGTGGCGCTGTTTGCCAACGGCATCCAGCGCAAGGCCATCGAATTTACCTGCCGCATCGCCTCCGACGTGCCGCAGCACGTGCGCGGCGACCCCGTGCGCCTGCGCCAGATCCTCACCAACCTGCTCAATAACGCCACCAAGTTCACCGAACGGGGCGAGATTTCCGTCGATGTCAGCTGCCCCGCCGCCGGCCAGATCCGCCTGGAAGTGCGCGACACGGGCATCGGCATGGCGCCGGAAGCGGCGGCGGCCGTCTTCCAGCCTTTCCGCCAGGCCGACAGCACCACTTCGCGCAAATACGGCGGCACGGGACTGGGCCTGGCCATCATCAAGCAGCTGGTGGAAATGATGGGCGGCAACATCGTGCTGAAATCCGTGGCGGGCCAGGGTTCCAGCTTCGCCGTCACCGTCGTCGTGGGCACCGTGGCGCCCGAGGACGCGCCGCCGGCACCGCCGCCGCGCGTGTCGCTGGACGCCTTGAACGTGCTGATCGTGGACGACCATGCCACCAACCGCACCATCCTGCTGCAGCACGCGATCGAGTGGCAGATGGCGGCCGCCAGCGCCGCCGACGGCGCCGAGGCGCTGGACCTGCTGCAAGCCGCGCTGCGCGGCGAGCGCCCGTTCGACCTGGCCATCATCGACATGCGCATGCCCGTCATGGATGGCGCCGAGCTGGTGCGGGCGATCAAGGCCGACGCCCGCATGGCGGCCCTGAAAATTATCATGCTCAGTTCGCTGGACGCTTCGGCCGAGCTGCGCCAGGTGACGGCACTGGGCGTGGAATACTGCCTGACCAAGCCCGTGCGAGGGATGGAACTGCGCCACTGCATCGAAGCTGTCTGCGGCTACGGCACCCTGGCGCCAACGAGTGCTGCCATGCCTGCCCTGCCCGCTCCAGCGGAAACCGCGGCCGCAGGCCAGGCGCCGCTGCGCATGCTGCTGGTGGAAGACAACGCGATCAACCAGGAAATCGCCCTGGCCATGCTGGAAGATAGCGGCTACGAAGCCACGCCGGCCGGCAACGGGGCGCGCGCGCTGGCCCTGTGGGAGCGCTCCCCGTTCGACGTGATCCTGATGGATTGCCAGATGCCGGAAATGGATGGTTTTGAAGCGACCCGGCGCTTGCGCCGCATGGAAAGTGAGCAAGACCGCAGCCGCACGCCCATCATTGCCCTGACGGCCAACGCCATCCTCGGCGACCGCGAACTGTGCCTGGACGCGGGCATGGACGACTACCTGGCCAAGCCGTACACGCGCGCCGCCCTGCTGGCGATGCTGGCCCGCTGGCGCCCGTCGCCCGCAGCGCCGGCCGCAGCGGATTCGCCTACAGTAACCACGGAGGCGGCACCGGTGGAATCAGCCGCCATCCTCGACGCCGCCGCCCTGCAAAACCTGCGGGCCATGCGGCGTCCCGGCCGCCCCGACGTGCTGGGGCGCATCATCGACCTGTTCTACAGCGACGCCCCGCGCCTGCTGGGGCAGCTGGAAGTGGCTGCCGAGGCCAGCGATGCCGCAGCCCTGCAGCTGGCGGCGCACACGCTCAAGTCCAGCTGCGCCAACGTGGGCGCGCTGGGCTTGTCGGCCACGTGCCGTGAAATCGAACAATACGCGCGCGGCAATGACGTCGGCAGCGCGCTCAACCATATCCGCGGCATCCAGCAAGAACTCGACCGTGTCCTCGCCGCCCTGGCCATTGAGAAGGAAGCCATATGAATACCGCCCTGCCCCCGCAAGCACTGGTCCTGGTGGTCGATGACGACACCATGACGCGCATCCTCGTGACGGCAGCGCTGGAGCCGGAAGGCTTCCGCATCGAGGAAGCGGCCAGCGGCCTGGAAGCGCTGGCCGCCTTCCAGCGCGGCGTGCCCGACCTGATCCTGCTCGACGTCGCCATGCCCGGCATGAGCGGCTTCGAATGCTGCCAGCAGTTGCGCCGGCTGCCCGGCGGCGCGCATGTGCCCATCGTCGTGCTGACCGGCAACGACGACGACGACTCCATCAAGCAGGCGCTGGAAGCGGGCGCCAGCGACTTCATTTCCAAGCCGATGCAATGGCGGCTGCTGGCGCACCGGCTGCGCTACCTGCTGCGGGCCAGCAGCGCGCTCACCGAGTTGAGCCGTATCCAGGAAAGCCTCAACCACGCGCAGGCGCTGGCCCGTCTGGGCAACTGGGAATACCGGGTCGCCGGCGACGACGGCTACTGGTCGCCGGAGCTGTTGCGCATCCTGGGCCTGGACGCCGATGCCGGCCCCACCAGCTTCGACCGCCTGCTGCAGTGCCTGCCGGAAGACCAGCGGCCCCTGCTGCTCGATGCCTTCATGGAGCTGCATGCGAGCGGCACCAGCTACGGCCTGGAACACAAGGTGCTGCGGCCGGACGGCGGCGAGTGCATCGTCTTTCACCAGGCCGAAGCCGTGCGCGAAGGCCGCGAGGTACTGCTGATGCGCGGTACCGTGCAGGACATCACGGACCGCAAGCTGCAGGAATTGCGCATCGAATACCTGGCCAACCACGATGCGCTGACGGACTTGCCCAACCGGCAATTGCTGAACGACCGCATCGGCCAGGCCATCGCCCATGCCCGGCGCACCCGCTTGCACCTGGCCACCCTGATGATGGACCTCGACCGTTTCAAGTTCGTCAACGACAGCTATGGCCACCCCGTGGGCGACGCGCTGCTGCGGGAAGTGGCCCGCAGGCTGAAGCTGGCCGTGCGCGAGGGCGACACGGTGGCCCGCCAGGGCGGCGACGAATTCGTCATCCTGCTGACGGACCTGCCCGACATCGAGACGGCCGAACAGATCGTGCAAAAAGTGCTGGCGGTGTTCGCCGATCCTTTCGTGCTGGGCGAACATACGCTGCACGTCAGTACCAGCATCGGCGCCAGCGTGTTTCCATCCGACGGCGACAGCGGCGACATGCTGCTCAAGACGGCCGATGCGGCCCTCTACAGCGCCAAGGACAAGGGCCGCAACGGCTACCAGTTCTACAATCACAAGATGGGCGTGCTGGTGGAGGAACGGGCCGAAATCGAACACGCGCTGCACCAGGCGCTGGCGCTGGGCGAGCTGGAATTGCACTACCAGCCTAAGGTCGACCTCACCAGCGGCAAGATTTATGGCATGGAAGCGCTGCTGCGCTGGCGCCGCGACGGCATCGGCCTGGTGCCGCCGGACCGCTTCATCCCCCTGGCCGAGGAAACGGGCATGATCGTGCCCATCGGCGAATGGGTGCTGCGCACGGCGTGCGCGCAACTGGGCGTCTGGCATGCCTACGGCTTTACGCACCTGACGATAGCCGTCAACGTGTCGGCGCGCCAGTTCCGCCAGGTTGACATGCCGCAACTGGTGCGCGAAGTGCTGGCCGACAGCGGCGTGCCGGCCCATTGTCTGGAGCTGGAGCTGACGGAAAGCGTGCTGATGCAGAACCGCGACCTCGTGGTGAAGGCGCTGGAAGAATTGAAGGAAATCGGCGTGACCTTGTCGCTGGACGATTTCGGCACTGGCTATTCCAGCCTGTCCTACCTCAAGCAGTTCCCCATCGACGTCGTCAAGATCGATCAATCGTTCATCCGCGACGTGACCGACAGCGTGGATGGCGCGTCGCTGACCCGCTCCATCATCGCCATGGCCAAGTCGCTGCACATGACCACGGTGGCCGAGGGCGTGGAAACGGAGGGGCAATTGGGATTTCTCAATACCAACCAGTGCGACGCCATGCAGGGCTATTATTTCAGCCGCCCGTTGCCCGGTGCCGAGATGGATCTGATGCTGCATGCGGGCACCCATCTACCGCCCGACAGCTGTCATGCCGAAGCGCCGCAGCGCGTGCTGCTGCTGGTGGACGACGAGGAGCATATCCTGTCCGCCCTGCGCCGCTCGCTGCGCAAGGAGGGTTACCAGATACTCAGCACCAGCCAGCCGCAGGAAGCGCTGGAACTGGTGGCCGCCCATGCCGTGGGCGTGATCCTCACGGATGCGCGCATGCCGGGCATGTCCGGCAATGAGCTCTTGCGCCGCATCAAGGGTATCTATCCGGAAATCGTGCGCGTGATGCTGTCAGGCTACCCGGAACTGCATTCGGTCACGGCGGCCATCAACGAAGGCTCGGTGTACAAGTTCATCACCAAGCCCTGGGACGAGACCTTGCTGAAAGACCATTTGCGCGAAGCCTTCGTGCGCTTCGAATCGGGCGTGCAGCGGCCACCGGTGGGTCCGCATGGCATCGAGATCAGCAACCGTGCCGCCTAGCGCGCCGCCAGGAGCCGCCATGCAGGATCAGCTGTTCTTCGAAGGCTTGCGCGCGCTGGCCGAAGCCGCCTTTCCCAAGCATTGCGCCTGCTGCGGGCGCGAATTCGCTACGGCCGGCGAGTTCATTTTGCAGACGCAATCGATGCGCCAGAATATCTCGGGGCTGAAACAAAGCTTCGATGACAACAACGTGGCCATCGTCGAGGTCTACCGCAATTGCCTGTGCGGCTCGACCCTGATGGATTTCTTTTCGGACCGGCGCGACACCTCCGAGGCATCGCTGCAGCGGCGCCAGCTGTTTGAGCGCCTGTTGCCGCCGCTGATGGAAAAAGGCATGGAACGGGCCGCCGCGCGCGAGTATCTGCTGCACGTCGTGCGCGGCCAGCTGCCGTGACGGGGCAGCTGGCCGCTGGTATTACCAGTAGCCCAGCACCTTCCACCAGGTCGTGCCGACGACGGCAAAGATCAGCAATTCGATCACGCACATGATGAAGCCAACTTTCCACCAGTTGCCCATCGTCACGAAACCGCTGCCGAAGATGATAGGCGAAGTACCCGTCGCGTAGTGGGTCAGGGTCATCATGATGGCTGAGCCGGCCGTCATCATCAGCATGAACGGCACATGGTATTCGGCCGGGATCAGGTGCAGGCCGACCGTCAGGAAGGCCAGCAGCATGGCGCTGATGTGGGCCGTCGTGCTGGCGAAGAAGTAGTGCGAGAAGACAAACACCAGCACCAGGACGCCGGCGATCGGCAGCCAGTCCATGCCGCTGGCGACGATGGCCGCCTTCATGCCGGCCGAGAACCAGGCGATCACGCCCGTCTTGTTCAGCTGCTCGGCCATCATGACGAGCGCGCCGAACCACACCAAAGTGTCCCAGGCGCTCTTTTCCGACAACACGTCGTCCCAGTCGATGGTGCCGGTAATAATCAGCACGAACAGGCCGACAAAGGCGACCACCGTCGCATCGAGCGAAAACGCGGGGCCGAACAGCATGGCCGGCACGTTGGCCCACAGCAGCAGCAACAGGGCGAAGGTGCCCAGCATGACTTTTTCCGACGGCGACAGCGGGCCCATGCCTTTCAATTCCGCCTTGGCGTAAGTGACGGCGTCGGGCGTGGCTTTGAGTTCCGGCGGCGACAGCCAGTAGATAATCAGGGGCATCGCCAGCAGGCAGACGAGGCCCGGCAGCAGCATGCACAGGGCCCAGGTGGTCCACGTCAGGTGGAAACTCTGGCCGCTGGCCTTGGCCACGAAGTCGACCACGAGCGGATTCGGCGCCGTGGCAGTGAGGAACATGGCCGAGGTGATCGGATTGGCGTGGTAATTGACGAGGGCCAGATACGTGCCCACCTTCTTTTCCGTGCCCTTGGCCGGGTCCGAATCGAAGGCATTGGCGATCGACTTCATGACGGGGTGGACGATGCCGCCGCCGCGCGCCGTGTTACTGGGCGTAAAGGGCGCCAGCACCAGTTCGCAAATCGCCAGGCCATAGCCGATGCCCATGGTGCGCTTGCCCAGCAGGGAAATGAACAGCAGGCCGATGCGGCTGCCCAGCCCCGTCTTTTTCAGGCCGCGCGAAATCAGAATCGCCACGACGATCAGCCAGATCAAGGGATTCGAAAAACTGCTGAGCGCATCCGTGATGGCGCCCTTGGACGAGGTCGACGTCACTTGCGACAAGGACACGATGACGATGGCCATCATGGCCATCACACCGATCGGCATGACTTTCAGGATGATCGCCAGAATCGTGGTAAGGAAAATCGCCACCAGGCCCCAGGCCTTTGGCGTCAAGCCATCGGGCGCCGGCAGCAACAGCATGCTGACCAGCAAGACCGTGCAGATCAGGGCGGGGACGAGGCGGAATGGGACGGCTTCCTTGAAATGCAGGAACAAGTCGCGCACTGTTTTATACATCATGATTTCCTTTGCTGGACAGGCATCCTGGCGGGCGGTCGCCCGCGTGGATTGGTGATAATTCTTTTTAGCAACATCATACAAGCTCAGGCGCCAGTACCCTGCTCCATGACGCCTGCGCCTGCCAGGAAATTCCCGAATCGTTGACTTGAGCGCTATCAGAGTGCCGGAATATATTGACGGCAAGTGACAATGGGTGACTTTTTTGTCAATTTTTCTCTGTATCTTTCCCCGTAGCCGCCGCCAGATATGCCACCAGGATTGCCGAACTTTCAGGGGAAAACTTGATGAATAGCACGGAACAGTACTCGATACATCCATCGATCGGCATTGCCCGCGTGGGCAACAGCCATGATTCGTTTTATCTGGCGCCGGAAACGATCGGCGGGCTGCCGATCGAAGTCGACAGCAATAACGATCCGCAGCTGGTCGATGGCAAGCCGATCCACGTTGCCCAGTTCAAGGATGCGGCCGGCCGCGTGCGGCGCCAGGCTGCCAGCTTCCGCATCTACAAGTCCGTGGCGGGACGTCCCGGCGAAAAAGTCCTCGTCGACCTGCAAGACCCGAGCATTGCCAAAATCGAGTGGACGGTGCACGTGGCAAACAAGAAGGCAGCGTGGTGGAACTTCATTCCCCTGCTGGGCGACCTGATGTTTGGCCCGTATAACAGCTATGAGACTTGGGAAAATACGCCGCCCGCCTGGAAGCTGACGCCCACGTCCTGGACCAATCTGCGCAATGACACCGTCAAGGGAGATGTGGCACGGCAAAAACTGATCGTCGATCCGGGACCGCGCACACTCGATGCGCCGCTGGGCAAGGCCCATTTCGACAAGGATGGCGCCGGTTCCTATGCGCACGTCTCCTTCCCCGATCCGCAGGCCATCACGCAAGGCTATCCCGTGCGCACCCTCGGTGAAATGCGCACGGATTCGCGCGGCAACCTGCTGGTGATCGGCGCCTATGGCCGCGCGGGCGGCTCCGAAAGCATCACGGGCTTTGGCGGCGGCGACACGTGGAATGACGACGTGGGCGATGGCCCCGTCAGCGCAACCATCCATTTTACGGATGGCAGCCCGTCCGTGGAACTGAAAGCGTGGGTGGTCATCGGCTCGCCGAAGTTCGCGCCCGAACTGGTGAACATTTCCACCTGGGATGACGTCGTGGCCGACATGGCCATCAAATACAAGAATGCGCTGCCCGAGGCTTACGACACGGCCCGCTGGAGCGGCAGCGATGGCTGGAATCCCGACTATGTCGTCAATTACGCGCAGGATATTCAGCCATTCCTGGCCAGGATAGGCGATTACCAGTGGGTGGCGACGGTGCCGTCGATGACGGCCTTCATCCGCCCCAACTTCGACGTGGCCGATGCGTCGGAAGCGAACCGGCCGCAGCGCGAAAAATTCTTCAGCTATTTCAGGAAGCCGTCGGCCATCCGGCCCGGCACGGAAAAACAGGCACCGGGATTCACCGGTGGCCAGGGCGGACAATTGTTCAGCGAAGCCACCACGGAAAACCCCGGCGCGGGCATACCGCTGGTGCCCTTGAATTCGGGCAGCAATTCCGTGCGCAACAACGTCATCAGCAAGTTTTCCGTGCTGACGGATACGCAGTACTTTGCCTTGCAGCAATGGGCGGCCGGCAAGTTCGCCGCCGATGCGCCGGGCCTGGCGCTGCCCGGCGTCGACTCGCTCGATCAGGCGGCCATCGGCAATTGCGTGGGCGAACCCATGTGCCCCGGCATCGAAGTGACGTGGAGCGTGCGCAATCCCGTCATCTACGCGAAACCGTACGCCATCCTGCACCGCGTGGATGCCGACTACGCAAAAAACGGCCTGTCGGCGGGCCGCGACGAGTGCGCACCGCTGGACTGGAACGCCCCGACCGTCGGCACCGGCTGCGAACCGGGCGACCTGACAAAGCGCATGGCCATCCCGTGGCAGGCCGACTTCTATGACTGCTCCGTGCAGATGATTAACTTCGACAATCCGGACCTCGTCAAGAATCCCGACACGCTCATCCCCGTGCCCCCCACCTACTACGCCTACTGGTGGCCGCCGCAAAGCCCGTGGAACGTGATCAACGGGGCCACCACCAAGGAAGAACAGGCGCTCGCCGGCGTGCCGGCCGGCATGCAAGTGATGTACAGCCGCGGCATGAACAGTTTTTCGCAAATGATCAGCTCCTGGCACTACCTCGGTTTCATCGTGAACCAGAACCAGGATGCCGAATCGGGCCGCCAGTACCCGTACTTTGTCGAGAAGGAGCGCAATCACGCCAAGTTCGTGGCCGCCAGCGTCGGGGTCGGCAATGCCAGCAGTTTCATCACGGGCGACGATTCCAACTACCTGCCCGCGTGGTTCCTCAAGGATGAGGATCCGCAGACGGCGCCCGAAAAGGCATCGCAGCTGTTTGCCAGCGGCGGCGCGCAAGTGGCCGTGCACGACACGCCGAAGAAAATCCAGCCTGCCAACCGGCGCCGGTTTTCCCATTGAGTGTCACGCCAAACACGTCGTCATCGCGCGACTATGACGTCGTCATTGTCGGCGGCGGTGCCGCCGGCACTGCCGCCGCCCTGACCCTGGCCCGCTACACGGGCTTGCGCATCGCCTTGCTGGAAAAGCGGCTGTTCGACGATTACCGGGCTGGCGAAACGGTATCGTCATCCATCTTCTCGATGCTGGACTTCCTGGGCGTGGGCCGCGACCTGCTGGACGGCGCCCAGCTGCCCGCGTTTTCCCACGCGGCCGCGTGGGGCAGCGCGGAGCTGACGTCGCGCGAGGCCGTCTTCAGCAGCCACGGCCATGGCTTGCACCTGGACCGCCGGCAATATGACGCCATCCTGCTCGATCAGGCGCGCCTGGCGGACGTGGCGTTGCTGCGCCCCGCGCAACTGGTGCGGCTCGAACACGGCGACCCGTGGCGTCTGCGTGTGGCGAGCGAGGGACAGGAAACGGACTTGACGGCCCGCTACCTGATCGATTGCAGCGGCAAGCAGGCGGTCATCGTGCGCCAGCGCAAGCGCCCGATCCACACGGAAGACTCGCTGGTGGCGCTGTACGCCTATTATCAGCTGGACGCGCCGCAATTCCTGCCGCACCGCACCCTGGTGGAAACGACGCAGCACGGCTGGTATTACGCGGCGCCCCTTCCCGGCGACCGCGTGGCGCTGGCCTTCATCACGGATGCCGACATCCTCAAGCGCCTGCGCCTGAAAGAAGCGGCGCCCTGGCGCGAGGCCGGCATGGGCACGCGCCATGTGGGCGATATCCTCGCGCGCCTGCCCGCGCCAAGCGCCGTGCGCCATTACGCCATCCACAGCAGGGTGGCGTCGCTGCCGGCGGACGAGAACTGGACGGCGGCGGGCGACGCGGCGGCCTGCTTCGACCCGATCTCGTCGCTGGGCATCGGCCAGGCCATGGCTTCCGGCATCCATGCGGCGCGGGTGGCGGAAGCGTTTCTGGCCGGCGACCGCGGCATGGCGGCGGGCTACCGGCGCAGCGTTTTCGCCGCGTTTGAAACCTATCTGCAGATGCGGCGCGGTTTCTACGGCGCCGAGCAGCGCTGGCGGGAGGCGCCGTTCTGGCAGCGCCGCTCCGCATCCTGACGCCCCCGGCAAAAAAGTGAGCCAGGTCAAGAGTCCACATGTCCGCCGTCCGTTTCCGCGCCAATTCCAGCCCCGCCTTGCCATACGCACTATAATGTTGGCACCGCGTGCGGCAGCAATGGCGGCGATAGACGGTAACAATTTCGTGCGGAGGCCGGTACAATAGCGTCTGGGCCTACACAGGGTTTCACTTTTGCCAGCAGTTGCCAGCAACTAACCATTTTTTTGACCAGCCAATAAACACTATGAGTTCGATGAATGAAGAGCGCGTATTAAGCGTGCACCACTGGACGGATACCCTGTTCTCCTTTACCACCACGCGCGACCCGTCGCTGCGTTTCTCGAATGGCCATTTCACCATGATCGGCCTGCGCGTCGACGGCAAGCCTTTGCTGCGTGCCTACAGTATCGCCAGCGCCAATTACGAAGACCATCTGGAATTCTTCAGCATCAAGGTGCCGGGCGGCCCATTGACGTCGCGTTTGCAGCACTTGCAAGTGGGCGACACCGTCATCGTCGGCCGCAAGCCGACGGGCACCCTGGTGTCCGACTACCTGCTGCCAGGCAAGCGCCTGTACATGCTGTCGACGGGCACGGGCCTGGCGCCTTTCCTCAGCATCGTGCGCGATCCGGACATCTACGAGCGTTTCGATCAGCTGATCCTCGTGCACGGCGTGCGCCAGGTCGATGAACTGGCTTACCACGACTTGCTGGAAGAGCATTTGCCGAAGCATGAGTTCCTGGGCGAAATGGTCAGCGACAAGCTGCGCTACTACCCGACCGTGACGCGCGAAGACTTCCGCAACATGGGCCGCATCACGGAACTGATCGAGAACGGCAAGCTGGCCGAAGACCTGGGCGTGCCGGCGCTGAACCCGGCCGAAGACCGCGTGATGATCTGCGGCAGCTCGGACATGCTGCGCGACCTGAAGGAAATGCTGGAAGCGCGTGGCTTCAAGGAAGGCAATACCTCGACGCCTGGCGACTTCGTTGTCGAGCGCGCGTTCGCCGAGAAGTAATCCGCAGCAAACTCGTAGCACATACAGGGGCCCGGCCCCGCCGCTTCCCGCGGCGGCGCCGGGCCTTTTCATTGCAACTTGTGCCATCATTTCCTGCGCGCTCCTGACAGAAATTGTCAGTACTTTTTATTATGATTTCGGCACCAGCTGGCTAGCAAGCCGGTACTATTGATATCTCCACCTGAGACAGGACTTTTCATGACACGCGCCATCACCATTCTGACCGAGAACTTTGCCGATTGGGAAACCGCCCTGCTCAATTCCACGGCGCGCCTGTACTACGGCTTTTACACGCAGTTCGCCACGCCGGGCGGCTTGCCCGTCACCTCGTCCGGCGGCATGCTGGTCACGCCGCAACTGGCGCTCGAAGAGATCGTGCTCGACGAACTCGACTTGCTGATGGTGTGTGGCGGCAGCTTCTGGCAAAGCGGCAAGGCGCCCGACCTGGGCCCGCTGCTGCGCGCGGCCCGCGACAAGGGCGTGGTGCTGGCCGGCATTTGCGACGGCACGCGTGTGCTGGCGCAGGCTGGCGTGCTCGACACCGTGCGCCACACCTCGAATTCGGCCGAGAACCTGACGGATACGGGCTATGCGGGTGCGGCCCTGTACCAGGACGTGCCGTGGGCCGTGGGCGACCAGCGCGTCATCACGGCACCGGGCACGGCGCCCGTCACCTTCACCAGGGAAGTCTTGCGCGCCCTTGGCATAGACGATGAGAATCTGGCCACTTACCTGGCCATGCATGGGTCAGAGCACGGCCAGGCAGCCCGCTAGTTGGCACCCAGCACGCGCAAGCGCGCCACGGCGTGCGCATTGCCCGGATCCAGTTCCAGCGAACGGCGGTAATGCGTGACAGCCAGCGCCTTGGCGCCGTCCGCCTCGCAGGCTTCGGCCAGGCTGTCGTGGCCATTCGCCCCTTGCGGGTACAGTTGCACACCCAGCTGGAAGACGGCCACGGCCTGTTTCGGCTGCTGCCGGCCCAGCAGGCGGTAACCCCAGGCATTCAAGTCGTCTTCCGTGGGTTCCGGCAAGCCGTGCTGGCGCAGGATGGCAGCCAGTTTCTTGTCCAGCCCGTCGAAACCGGCGCTCGCCGCCTGCTTGCGCAGCAAGTGCGCGGCATACGCGCCGCCGCGCTGCTGGCGCAGGGCGGGAAGATAAAAGCCGGCGACGGTATCGATCAGCTGTTCCGGCTGGCCGCCAGCCAGGTTGCTGAGGATAATGACGGCCAGATCATCGTTCGGATACACATAAAAGGCCGAGCGGCCACCGCCGATGCCGGCTACGGCGCGGTGGCCATCGCGGCCGATGGTGGGCCAGCCCAGCGCCCACGGCGCCGGCTTGCCGTCATTCAGGCTGGTCGGTTGCCACAGCCGTTCCACACTGGCGGGCGCCAGCAAGCGTCCCGACTGCAGCGCGATGAGCCAGTTGGCCAGTTCGCCCGCATTGCTGTTGATGCCGGCCCCGGCGCGCATGAACACGGGAAAGTCTTCGATCACGTTGCGGTAGCCCTTGCCGCCCCGGCCCAGCACGTAGGAACTGGCCTTGTTGGCGACCACGTCCTTCGCGTCGCCAAAGCCGCTGTGCCGCATGCCCGCCACGTCAAACTGCCGGCGCTGGATAAAGGTAGTAAAGGGCTGGCCGCCCTGGCGCTCGATCAATTGCGCCAGCAACACATAATTGGTCTGGTTGTAGCGGTAGCGCTGGCCCGGCGGGGCTTCCACGGCCAGCGCCTGCACGGCTGTCCACGCCGCATCGGCGTCGTCCGGCAGCGGCCCCACCAACTTGCCGCTGCGCTGGTCCAGCACGTCGGGCAAGCCCGAGGTATGGTTGAGTAATTGCGTCACCGTCACGGCTCGCCAGGCGACAGGCAAGTCCGTCAGGTACTGGCCGATCGGTGCGGCCAGGTCGACCTTGCCCTCTTGCACCAGCTGCATCACGGCCACGCCCGCAAACGCTTTCGTTGCCGAGTTGATGGAAAACAGGCTCGTGTCCGTCACGGGCACCTGGTATTGCAGGCTGGCCAGGCCAAAGTTGCGCTTCAGCACAACCTTGCCATGCTGTATCACGGCCAGTTGCAGCCCTGGAATCTGGCGCTCCTGCATTTCGCTGCGCACGAAGGCGGCAATATCGTGTTCGGCACGGGACGCCTGCGCATGGCTGGCGGGAACGGCGGCAAGCGCCATGACGAGCAGAACGGACGGGAGGCATGGCTTCACGATGCGGCTTTCGGCAAGAGAAAACGGAACCGCAGCATCCCATACCTATTTGTCAACGTCAACGATAATCTTGCCAGTCAGAAAGTTACTCGTCCAGCCACACATCCTCGTACCCTTCACGGTCAAGAATGAACTTGGCACCGCTGGGCAAGGCCAGGTAATCGACCACCTGCGGCAGCATCTCGTGCAGGTGTTCCGCATGCAGGGGCTGGTAAAAGCCGCTGGCGTCGTCGTGTTCGCCGCAGTGGATGAACCAGCTGATGGTGCCGTTTTCCGGCAACTCGATGCGCGTGCCGTAGATGGGCGACTGCGCCAGGCTGCCGATGGCCAGGGCCACCATGGGTTCGGGCGCCTGCGCCGGCAAGCCGAATTTGTCGCAGATGCGCTGCTGTTTTTCGCTGATCAGTTCAGTCAGGTTCTTCATCATCTTGCTCTCAGGATCCGATGTAGCGGTAATGGAGGCGCAGCGCGCCATCGTGGCCGGACATTTCCAGGTGCAAAATCGCTTCGCCCGGCTTGCCATCGGCCAGCAGCCGGCATTCGAGGCCTAGCGATCCGGCGTCGGTGGCATACACGTCGACGGGGGCACGGCCGCCCTTGCCCGGCACGAAGGCTTGCGCCAGCGGCGCCAGTGACAATGCCTGGTCCGCCGCAAAATAGCTGTCGAGCATGTCGATGATCTCGTCGGCCACACCCGGCGACAGGCCCCAGTCGCGTTGCAGCGCAACAGGATCGCGCCCGTCGAGCGTCTGCACGAAGGCCGCGGCCTGCGCGTATGCCAGCTGACGCAGGCTGTCGGTAACTGCCATTTCCATAGTGTGGCTCCTGCCCTGTCCATTCAACAGGCGCCATTATAGTGCGTGGCTGCGGGCATGGTCGATCCGTTTGTCATTCATAATCGGACCGCTTGCCGGCCATTTATATCGGCACTCTTATTATTTATCGCACCGCAATAATATAACCGGACGGCGTGATATTTGGTGAGTATTCAAAACAGATAATCGCGAATACGATTGATTTTCAATTGACGCTTATTTATTCCGGCGCTAATATCGAATGGCCATAGACCATGGCATACAGTGCAAGCAGTACTTAACCATCACAAGAGGATAGTACAATGCAAAATCAAACCAAATTGTTCGCGTTCAAACTGGCTGAAAAACAGGTACAAAAACAGGCGGCGCCCGCCACTGCCTGGAAAGTGCGCGACGGCGTCGCCGTGGCTGGCTGCACCGCCGTCGGCACCCATGATCAATATCGCGACTCTTCGCGTCTCAGGCCGAACGACAGCGGCCAGTATTGCTGATCTTCGCGGCACCCTGGAACCTCGCCCCTGGCGGGGTTTTATTCCAATCCCGATTAATGAACTGGCGCCAATTGCGGCGCAGTGTATTTCTGCACACGGCATTCACAATAAATACCAACATTAACTGATTCTTTATCGACAAAGAATTTTAAAATCCGGCATTTAAAAACCGGCGCCACTGGATATTCAAAAATCGGCACCTAACCACGACAAGAGGATGACAATGCAAAAACAGAATCAAACCAAGCTGTTTGCTTTCAAACTGGCGGAGAAAGAGGCAGACAAGGAAGTCAAGCAACCATGGCAGGTGCGCGATGGCGTAGCCGTGGCCGGCTGCACGTATTACGGCGATCCGGAAGATTACAATCTGCGCGACAGTTCGCGTTTTTCTCCGAACGATACGGGCGTGTATTGCTGATACCTTAGCCAACTGAAGGCCTTGCCACGGCAAGGCCTTTTACTTTTCTTCGCCGCAGGCCCCTGAATGCATAAAAAGGTATTGATTATCAGCCATAGCGGCGATCTGCACGCCGACCTGGTTTCCCCTATCCTGGCCGAGCGCGGCCATGCCCCCTTCCGTATCGATCTCGACGCCTTTCCCCGCGATTACCAGCTGTGCCAGCGCCTGCTGGACGGCCGTGCCAGCGCGCGCCTGCGCCGTTTGCCCGATGGCGACTGGCTTGATTTGCAGCAAGTGGGCGCCGTCTGGCTGCGCAAGCCGGCCGACTATGCCTACCTCAGCGCCGACCTGACGCCGCAGGAACGCGCCTACGCCCAGCTGGAAACGGAGCAAGCGATCTTCAGCGTGCTGTACAGTCTCGATTGCTACTGGCTCAGCCATCCGCTGGCCCTGCGCAGCGCCCAATGGAAAGGCGAACAGCTGGCGCGGGCCGCGCGCATGGGTTTTCGCGTGCCCGCCACCGTGATTACCAACGTACCCGACGACGTGCGCGCTTTCCGCGCCACCGTCGGCGGCCCCATCATTTTCAAGAGCATGTCCACGCCGAGCCTGGCCGCCGAAGCCGTCGAAGACGTGGACAGGGTCAGCACCGGCCTCGGCACCACCATCGTCGACGACGCCATGCTCGATAGCCTTGACGCCGTCAGCGAGCTGAGCTGCCAATTCCAGGAATATATCGCCAAGCAATATGAATTGCGGGTCATCGTAATCGGCCAGCAACTGTTTGCCGCGCGCCTGTATTCGCAGGACGATGCGCGCACGGCCATCGATTCGCGCGACATGTCGGCCCCCATCCGCTATGAAGCCGCGACCTTGCCGGATGACATACGGCAGCGCTGCCTTGCTTTCGTGCACAGCTATGGGCTCGAGTATGGCGCGCTGGACCTCATCGTCACGCCCGAAGGCGAATATGTTTTCCTGGAAAACAATCCTGTTGGTCAATTTCTGTATGTACAACAACTGGTGCCCGCCTTGCCCCTGCTGGAAAGCGTGGCCACTACCCTGATCGAAGGCGCCTTATGCCGCAGCCAGACCTGAGCCAGATTCCCCACCAGTTGCGCGAACTGGAACTGGCGCGCGACAGCCGCGCCATCGTCCTGGCCGTCTCGCACCTGGACATGGAACTGTTGCCCGCCCTGTATGAACTGTGCCAGGGCATCGGCCCCGTGGCGCGCCTCGACGTGGTGCTGCACGGACGCGGCGGCATCGTCAACGCGGCGCGGCGTATCGCCCTTCTGCTGCGCCAGCATGCGCACCACCTGAGCTTTATCGTGCCCTTTCACTGCCAGTCGGCCGCCACCTTGCTGGCCCTGGGCGCCGATGACATCATCGCCGGCGACCTCGCCCTGTTCTCGCCCATCGATCCGCAGCTCGATGGCGCCGACGGCGGCTCCATGTCCAGCCTGGACATCAAGGTGTTCGGCGACATGGCGCAACAGTGGTTCGGCGTCGATGCGGCCGAGGCGCGCCAGCAATCGCTGTCCTTGCTGTGCGGCAGCATCTTCCCCCCTTCCCTGACGGCCTTTTATCGCACCACCCTGGAGCTGGCGCAGATCGGCGAGGAATTGCTGGCCTGGCAATTGCCCGATGCCACGCCAGAAGCGCGGCGCACCATCGTCGCGCAACTGGTGACCGGGTACCACTCGCACAACTATGCCTTGACGCGCGAAGAGCTGGCGCAGCTGGGCTTGAACATGGCCCGCGATGCCCATGCCGAACGGCTGGGCTGGGCCATCTCGACGCAGTTGCAATCGGGCATAGGCGGCGCCCTGCGCAGCGCGCCCGACGAACCGTGGAACGATGCCCTGCTGGCGTCGCGCGACGGCGTGCAGCTGCGGCGCCAGCGTCCGGGCGGCTTCGCGCCGGTGTGGAGCACGCAATGCTGACAGCTCTCGCGTTTTTGTCCGATATCGCGCGCTATGTCATCGCCTTGCTGCTGCTGGCGGCCAGCGTGGGCAAGCTGCGCAGTTACGGGGACTTTCGCGGCAACCTGGCCACCTCGTTCGGCGTGGCGCCCGCCGCCGCCACTGTTGCCGCACCGGCCCTGGTGACGGCGGAGCTGCTGCTGGCCGGCTGGCTGCTGGCGGGCGGCACGCAGCTGCCGATGTTGCTGTCGCTCTTGCTGTTGAGTACCCTCACGGCCGTGCTGGCCTGGCGCTACTTCACGCACAGCGTGGTGCGCTGCAGTTGCTTTGGCGAAGCGGCGCGGCCCGTCTCGCAGTACGACCTTCTGCGCAACGTGCTGGCGGTGGGCATCAACGGCGCCTACTTTGCGCTGGCACAAGAAGCTGCCTTGCCTGCCGCCACCTCGGTCTTGGCCGCCGGACTGGCGGCCATCGTCTGCGTGGCCGTGATTTCCCTGCACGACATCGCCACGTTGGCAAAGGCCGGCTGATGGATGCCACGACTTTACAGTTCGTGCTGGCGGCGCTGGCATTTGCCGTCGCCGGCAACATCTGGCTCAGCCTGGCCGTGCTGCGCGCCAGCCGCCGCGAACGCATCGCGCCCGCGGCGCTGGTGCCGGGCGAGCCCCTGCCGGCAGTGCAAGCCCGTCCGCTGGCTGGCGGTGCGCGTTTCCAGCCGGGCGCCAGCGGCCAGGCGGCCGTGCTGCTGTTCCTGGCCAGCCGCTGTCCCAAATGCGCGGAAAAGCTGGCCGGCATAGAACAGCTGCTGCCGCTGGCGCGGGAGGCCGGCCTGGCCCTGTGGCTGGTCAGCGAAGAGCCGGCCCGCCGGCTGCGCGCGTTTTTAGCCAGCAGCATCTTGCGGGAAGCCACGGCGCGGCTGACGCTGCGCGATTACCGGCGCGTGAACCCGCTGATGAGTTCGCCTTCCTATGTATTCGTCAATCACGAGGGCACGGTGGAAGCGGCCGGCCTGATCGGCGACGAAGACTGGCTGGCCCTGGCCGAACAATTGAACGCCGAACCGTCGCAGGAGCGCGCCGCATGAACCATGTAAACATCGGCCCCCATCTGGAACGCCTGCGGCTGCTGCACCCGGTGCGCTGGCGCATCGCCGCCGGCCTGCTGTGCATGGCCCTTACCGTGGGCGCGCAGTTGGCCTTCCCGCAAGCCATCGCGTATTTCATCGATAACGTGACGGAACTGACGCGGCGCGGCGTCACGCCGGGCATGGTAGCCGCCATGCTGGCCTTCAGCCTGCTGTATGCGCTGGCCTCGGCCGCCCGCTTCTACCTGCTGCAGTCGGGCGGCCACATGATCGTCATGGGCGTGCGCCGGCGCCTGTTCGACGTGGTAATCAACCAGCCCATCGCCTTTTTCGACAAGCACCATGGCGGCGAGCTGAACAGCCGACTCACGTCCGACGTGTCGGCCCTGCATGAAAGCCTGACGATCGGCGCGGCCAATGCCTTGCGCTCGCTGTGCGTGTTTTTGGGCGGCATCGCCATGCTGCTGCATCTGTCGCCCATGTTGAGCATGCCGCTGGCCCTGTTCATTCCCATCAGCCTGTATCTCGGCAAGTTATCAGGCAGCAATTACCGGCAGCGCGCGCGGGCCATTTCCGCCACGCTGGCCGCCAGCGGCAAGGTGGCGCAGGAATACTTTGCCCATGCGCGCCTGGTGCAGGCGTTCAACCAGCAAGGCGGCGCCATGGCCCGCTATGCGCAAGCGATGCGCGAGCTGCTGGGCGTTTCCCTGGCCGGCACGCGGCTGCTGGCCGTGTTCCAGGGCGCGCAGGGCTTGCTCGCCTTCGTTGCCCTGCTGACCACATTGTGCTTCGGCGCCCACCTGATCGGACAGGGGCGCTTGAGCGTGGGCGAGCTGACGGCCTTTGTCATCTATGCCAGCATGGTGACGGACACGGCCGGCTCCATCAGCGAATTCTGGAACACGTGGATGCGCACGATGGGCTCGACCGACCGCATCTTCGAGATCCTGCGCAGCCACCGTGCCGTGCCCGAAGCGGCGCCGCAGCCACCGCTGGCCGGCCATATCGCGCTGCGCGACGTGCGTTTTTCCTATCCCGAGCGCACACAGGTGACGGCCCTCGACGGCGTCAGCCTGTCCATCCGCGCGGGCGAAAAAATCGCCCTGGTCGGCGCTTCGGGTGCGGGCAAGTCCACCATCGCCAGCCTGGTGCTGGGCCACTACCAGATAGACGCGGGCAGCCTGCAGTTCGACGGCATCGATGCGCACGTGCTGGGCGTGACGCAGCTGCGGCGCCAGATGGCCGTGGTGGAGCAGGAACCGGCCCTGTTTTCCGGCAGCATCGCCGACAATATCGCCTTTGCCGTACCGGACCGGGTCGTGGCGCGCGAAGCGATGGCGGCGGCGGCGCGCCTGGCGCATGCCCACGATTTTATTGCGGCATTTCCGGACGGCTATGAGACCCTCGTGGGCGAACGGGGCGTGCAATTGTCCGGCGGACAGAAGCAGCGCATCGCGATTGCCCGCGCCATCCTGCGCGCGCCGAAAATCCTCATCCTGGACGAAGCGACGAGCGCGCTCGACGCCGCCAGCGAACAGCAGGTGCAGCTCGCGCTCGATACTCTGATGCAAGGGCGCACCACCATCATCATCGCCCACCGTTTTTCGACGATTGTGAAAGCGGACCGCATCATCGTCATGGACAAGGGCCGGATTTGCCAGCAAGGCACGCACGCCGAGCTGCTGCGCGCGGGCGGCCAGTATGCGCGGCTGATGCAGCAGCAGCTGTCGCAATTCCAGCAGTTGCATGACAGTACGGCAACCCTGTAAAGTGGGCCAGATGAAAAAAACCTACCATGGCAGTTGCCACTGCGGCGCCGTGCGCTTCGCTGCCGAGATCGACCTGGCGGCTCCCAGCCTGCGCTGCAACTGTTCCTACTGCCTGAAAATCCGCTGCTGGGCCAGCCTGGTCCCGCCTGCGGATTCGCCTGCTGGCCGGTGAGGCGGATGTGAGCGAGTACCGTTTCGGCGCTCGCCGCGAACGCCATTATTTTGGCTCTGTCATCGGCAAGTAGGGGAATACCGGAATTTTCCCTTGGCAGTGCTGTCTGACTCTGCATATCAATCACGCAGGGAGCAGATCATGCGGCCAGCCGAATGGATCACCTTGATTGCGCAGTTTGCTCACTTGAGCAGACGCCAGCGGCAGGCAGGCATTGCCCTGCTGCATGGCAACGCGCCACACGACGCGACCGTCGCGCTGCTGGAAAAT
>NZ_JBNYXU010000024.1:0-1197 GCF_051380835.1 Janthinobacterium aestuarii | reverse complement strand
CAACGTTGTACCGTCTTATCCTCTGTACCTGCTAAGGTTATAGGGACAAGCCGTACGGGCAATTAGTACTGGTTAGCTTAATGCATTACTGCACTTCCACACCCAGCCTATCAACGTCCTGGTCTCGAACGACCCTTCAAAGAGCTCAAGGCTCTGGGAAATCTCATCTCAAGGCAAGTTTCCCGCTTAGATGCTTTCAGCGGTTATCTCTTCCGAACTTAGCTACCCGGCAATGCCACTGGCGTGACAACCGGTACACCAGAGGTTCGTCCACTCCGGTCCTCTCGTACTAGGAGCAGCCCCCTTCAAATTTCCAACGCCCACGGCAGATAGGGACCAAACTGTCTCACGACGTTTTAAACCCAGCTCACGTACCACTTTAAATGGCGAACAGCCATACCCTTGGGACCGGCTACAGCCCCAGGATGTGATGAGCCGACATCGAGGTGCCAAACTCCCCCGTCGATATGAACTCTTGGGAGGAATCAGCCTGTTATCCCCAGAGTACCTTTTATCCGTTGAGCGATGGCCCTTCCATACAGAACCACCGGATCACTATGTCCTACTTTCGTACCTGCTCGACTTGTCAGTCTCGCAGTTAAGCACGCTTATGCCATTGCACTATCAACACGATGTCCGACCGTATCTAGCGTACCTTCGAACTCCTCCGTTACACTTTAGGAGGAGACCGCCCCAGTCAAACTGCCTACCATGCACTGTCCCCGATCCGGATAACGGACCAAGGTTAGAACCTCAAACAAACCAGGGTGGTATTTCAAGGTTGGCTCCACGAGAACTAGCGTCCCCGCTTCAAAGCCTCCCACCTATCCTACACAGATTGGTTCAAAGTCCAATGCAAAGCTACAGTAAAGGTTCATGGGGTCTTTCCGTCTAGCCGCGGGTAGATTGCATCATCACAAACATTTCAACTTCGCTGAGTCTCGGGAGGAGACAGTGTGGCCATCGTTACGCCATTCGTGCAGGTCGGAACTTACCCGACAAGGAATTTCGCTACCTTAGGACCGTTATAGTTACGGCCGCCGTTTACTGGGACTTCAATCAAGAGCTTGCACCCCATCATTTAATCTTCCAGCACCGGGCAGGCGTCACACCCTATACGTCCACTTTCGTGTTTGCAGAGTGCTGTGTTTTTATTAAACAGTCGCAGCCACCAGTTTATTGCAACCCTTTCACCCT
>NZ_JBNYXU010000023.1:0-1221 GCF_051380835.1 Janthinobacterium aestuarii | reverse complement strand
GTAGATACTGTTATCCCCGTCAAGCAGCGTGCAAGGTCGGATCAAATATTTTGCCCGACCTGAGTACGCCGAATGCTACATGCACCAGCTTGCGCATCATGGCGCCGATGATCAGTTTCTTTGCCTTGCCAGCAGCACGGAGGCGCTGGCCAAAACGCTTGCCCCAGGCCGTCCGGTACACGGTCACCATGGCGGGCATGTACATGGCTTTGCGCAGGAAGCTGTGGCCGACCTTCGACATGCGTGGCTTGCCACGTACGCTGGAGCCAGACTCGTGCTGGCGCGGGTCGAGTCCCGCAAACGCCACGGCTTGCTTGGCGCTGTCGAAGCGCTCGGGATTGGCATAGTAGGACAGCAGCACCGGAATCGTTCGCTCGCCCAGGCCAGGAATGGTGTCGAGCAGCTCACGCTTACCGCGCAAATCCGGGTCGTCATCGATATGCCGTTTGATGGCTTGGATCAGCTCCTTGATCTGGCCATCGAGCCAGGTGATGTGATCGACGATGCCCTGGCGTACCGCTGCACGCGCCACATCGAGCCGGTTGCTTTCCTGCTGGCGCATGGTTTGCAAGGCTTCCAGGCGCAGCACCATGGCGCGTAGTGCCTGTTCTGCAGGCGACGGCGCCAGCCATGGCTCGGGCTGGCGTTCATGGGCGAAGTCGGCGATCAACTGCGCGTCGACTTTGTCCGTTTTCGTGCGTACCAGGCGCGAAGCGCCGAAGGCCTTGATCTGCGCCGGATTGATGACACTGACCAGCATGCCACATCCTGCCAGATATTCGGCTACCTTTTCCCAGTAGGTGCCGGTCGCTTCCATACACACGCGCGGGCTGCCGGCCTCATGCTTAAGTAGCCATGCGTGCAGCTCGGCGTATCCTTTGTCATTATTGTCTACTACCTTGTTACGATGCTTGCCATTGGGCAGGCGCAGCGCGCAGTCGAGCTTGGCCTTGGCAACGTCGATTCCCAGATTAAACATGCTGTGCTCCTCTTGCGATCTACCTTGTGAATGCGGGCTAACCGGCATGCCGGTGCCAAAGATACTGTCCGATCTTGACATTGAGGATGGGTAACTGGTGCGAGATCTACGAAACTGGCTCGGAGCCTAAGGGCGGATACGGCATCCAGTTACCCGGTCTTGATATGCCTACCAAGATTTTGACAGCGGTCGATACCGTTCGCAATATCACGAACGGCATGAAGGGAATAATACAAGGTCGG
>NZ_JBNYXU010000022.1:0-1362 GCF_051380835.1 Janthinobacterium aestuarii | reverse complement strand
ACCTCCAGGGCGTGTTACCGCACCTTCATCCTGGCCATGAGTAGATCACTTGGTTTCGGGTCTACACCCAGCGACTGATCGCCCTATTCGGACTCGATTTCTCTACGGCTTCCCTATATGGTTAACCTTGCCACTGAATGTAAGTCGCTGACCCATTATACAAAAGGTACGCAGTCACGAAACAAGTCCGCTCCTACTGTTTGTATGCACACGGTTTCAGGATCTATTTCACTCCCCTTCCGGGGTTCTTTTCGCCTTTCCCTCACGGTACTGGTTCACTATCGGTCGATTACGAGTATTTAGCCTTGGAGGATGGTCCCCCCATATTCAGACAGGATGTCACGTGTCCCGCCCTACTTGTCGTACGCTTAGTATCACCGGTCCGATTTCACATACGGGGCTATCACCCGCTATGGCTCCTATTTCCAGAGGATTCTGTTATCGGTCCGACTATCACGTACAGGCTCTTCCCATTTCGCTCGCCGCTACTTTGGGAATCTCGGTTGATTTCTTTTCCTGCAGCTACTTAGATGTTTCAGTTCGCCGCGTTCGCCTTGCATACCTATGTATTCAGTATGCAATACCCTAAAAGGGTGGGTTGCCCCATTCGGAAATCTGCGGATCAAAGTGTGTTTGCTCACTCCCCGCAGCTTATCGCAAGCTACTACGTCCTTCATCGCCTGTAATCGCCAAGGCATCCACCATGTGCACTTATTCGCTTGTCCCTATAACGTTAGCCTCTGAAGACCGAAGTCATCAAAGAGCGCTACAGGGATAAGAAAGTACAACGTTGTTGCTTGTTTGTTGATACATACAATCATTACCCATCAAGTCGCCTCATGCATTGCTGCACGCATAGACTTGATCAATAAATAATCTTTACTTCTTCCAGATTGTTAAAGAACGAAACAGCTTTGATCGCTAAAAGATCAAATCTAAACCGGGTCTGTTTGACTGGCTTACATTTGCACTTTCGAGTAAAACTTTGGTGGAGGATGACGGGATCGAACCGACGACCCCCTGCTTGCAAAGCAGGTGCTCTCCCAGCTGAGCTAATCCCCCGGGAATTTACGACTCGGGTGTTACTGGTAGGGCTGGTTGGACTCGAACCAACGACCCCCGCGTTATCAACACGGTGCTCTAACCAGCTGAGCTACAGCCCCAACGCGGTGCTACTACGACTACTGTTTCTTCTTCAGCTAACAGTCGATAAGTGTGAACATTTGATGCGTGAATCAGTTGCCCGATTCGTGCAAACTCTAGAAAGGAGGTGATCCAGCCGCACCTTCCGATACGGCTACCTTGTTACGACTTCACCCCAGTCACGAATCCTACCGTGGTAAGCGCCCTCCTTGCGGTTAA
>NZ_JBNYXU010000021.1:0-5148 GCF_051380835.1 Janthinobacterium aestuarii | reverse complement strand
ATTGTTAAAGAACTGTATTCGGTTACTGCTTTCGCGCTATCGACAAAGCGTTGTGTTTGTCAGCTGCGAAGAAGGAAGAGTATGAAGCGTTTGCAGCATTTCGTCAACCTTCTTTTTCACCCTGCTTTACTCTGCATTTGCATGCGTCGTTCAGCGAGGGGGCGAATTATAGCCCTGCCTCACATTCCCCGCAAGCGCTATTTACCGCCCCTCACCGTCCAGCAAGCCTGGTCTTCACTTCAAGCGCCTTTTTGTGCAGCCTGTCGCAATCGGCTGGCGTAGTTCGTGGTCTTTAGGCACAGTGGCAACATCAGACTCTGACGCTACGCAACAAGCGGTTAAACTTGCCCGCTGCGTCGATTAACTCTTGTACTTGAAAGTGCCTCCATGCTTCCGATTTCCAGCCTGCCCGAATTGTTGAAAACCATCCTAGCTTGGGTGCAACGGGCATTCGACGCGACGACGACCTGGGTGACCCAACTATCTTGGTGGAAATTCTTCCTGTTCGCTGCCCTGGCCCTGATCGCCGGCTCCATTTTGCAAGATGAGCTGTTCTCGTCCAGCCCGGACGAAGAAGTTGTCATCAAGTCGCATAAACGCAGCAGCAAGGGCTCGGGTGAAACCAATATCCTGATCGACGATACGGGCATTCATTTCAATCCCCGCAACAGCAAGAACCGGCGCAGCAGCACGGCCGATCCCGCCGATACCGCCGAAGCGGATGCCCAAGCCAGTGCCGTGCCGCCGGAGCCACCTGAACCACCAGCCGCCCCCGCCAAACCCAACTATCCCGTAACGACCAATGCCTCGGGCGAAGAAGTCCATATTGAATTGCCGCCGCAAATCGGCGAAGAGCTGTCGAATGCCATCGAAGAAGCCGTCGATGATGCGGCAGAACAAAAAGTGTCGCGCTATCACCAGCAAGCCTCGACCTGGTTCAAGAGTTTTGTCTCCTTGCTGGTATTGGCCCTGTTCGCCATGAAAGCCTTGGTCGGCGGCAAGAAACGTGCGGAAGCGCAAACCGTCACGGCAAACGAGGCAGCCGAGCGCGAATCCATGCAGCGCCAGCTCAGCGAAGCGAAGATGCAGATGATGCAGGCGCAAGTGGAGCCGCACTTCCTGTTCAACACGCTTGCCTCGGTCGAACACCTGATTCAGGTCGATCCGCCGCGCGCGGCCAAGATGCAGCGCAGCCTGATCCAGTATCTGCGCGCCGTGCTGCCGCAAATGCGCGACAACGCCCTGATTACCAATCTGGGCCGTGAAGCGGACATGGTGCAAGCGTACTTGAACCTGCTGAAAATGCGCATGGAAGAACGCCTGACCATTGATTTCCAGATTCCCGATGGCCTGCGCAGCGCCGCCTTCCCGCCCATGATGCTGCAATCGATGGTGGAAAATGCCATCAAGCACGGCCTGGAAGTCAAGCCGGAAGGCGGTACCCTGCGCATCGTGGCGGAAGTGGCGCACAGCAAGCTGCGCGTGACGGTCACCGATGACGGCCTGGGCTTTGGCGTGGTGCCCAGCGATGGCACGGGCCTTGGTCTGCCCACCATCCGCGAGCGTTTGAAACTGCTGCATGGCGACGAGGGCAGCCTGACCATTACGCCAAATCAACCGTCCGGCGTGTGTGCCGTGATCGAAGTGCCCTATCAATTGTCCAAATAAGACAGAGTAGTTGATAAAAACGCTAAATCATTGAATAATCAATCTTCGCCCGTTCACCCTTGAGACTTATGCCTACCGCTATTATTGCCGACGACGAAAGACTGATGCGCGACCAGCTGCGCCTGCGCCTGGGCCAGGCCTGGCCCGAACTGGAAATCATCGGCGAAGCCAAGAATGGCGACGAAGCGATCGAACTGGTGGAGCAACTCAAGCCCGACTTTGCCTTCCTCGATATCCGCATGCCGGGCAAGACGGGCATGGAAGCGGCGCAAGCAATAGGCAGCAAGACGCATATCGTCTTCGTCACGGCCTATGACAGCCATGCCGTCGAGGCCTTCGAGCGGGGCGCCGTCGATTACGTGCTCAAGCCACCCGAGCATGAACGCTTGCTGGTGACGGTGGAGCGCCTGAAAACGCACTTGAACAAGCCGGCCCTGGACGTCAACAGCAGCGTCACGGCCATGCTGTCGCAGCTGGCGGAAAAAATCACGGCCAAGCCCACCTATTTGCAATGGATACAGGCCAGCATCGGACAGGACTTGCGCATGATTCCCGTGGAAGAGATCCTGTTCTTTCGTTCTGACGAGAAATACACCTGCGTACAGACAGCCAAGTATGAGGCGCTGATCCGCAAGCCCGTGCGCGACCTTGCTGAAGAGCTCGATCCTTCGCTGTTCTGGCAAATCCACCGCGCCACCCTCGTCAATGTGAATGCCATCGAAGGCGTGACGCGCGACATCCGCGGCCGCCACCTGGTACTCATCAAAGGCAAGTCCGACAAGCTCGAAGTGAGCCGCAGCTTCTTGCACCTGTTCAAGCAGATGTAAGTCTCCGCCACCGCCCGGCCCAGGCCGGCGTGGCGCACGCTCTTCTGCCCCTTCCTGCGCCACATCAAGCCGCGCCGCGCCAGCAGGCATAGGCTATATCAAGTCCCGCCCGTCATTCCTGCACGGCCTGCCTTCGCTCACGTTCGCAAGGAGACCCCAATGCCCGACCGAGGCAGTCCCACACTGCTGCGCATCTTGCCGCTGGGTATGGCGGCGGCGCTTTTGCTGTGCCTGTTTCCTCCACTGAAAGCCCGCCGGCAACAGCAGGCACGCGGCCAGGCCATCATCGACAGCGCCAGCGACGCCATCATCAGCATCGACAGCCGGCAAATCATCCTCCATGCGAACGCGGCGGCCGCCAGATTGTTCGACGACACGCCGGCCGGCATGCGCGGCATGCGCCTGGGCCACTACATCCTGCGCGACTTGCGTAGTCTCGGCAGCCTGGGCACGCACGATGGCGATCCGCCGTTTGACGACATCAGCCTGGAGCTGCGCCTGACGGGCCGGCGCGCCACCGACTACACCTTGACGGGACGGCGCAGCGATGGCGCCATGTTTCCCCTCGAAGGTTCGCTCTCGGCCATGCAGGAAGATGGCCAGAGCGTGTTTACCATCATCGTGCGCGACATCAGCGCACGCCAGCAGATGCATGAACAGCTGGCCCGTTCCTTTTCGCAACTGCGTGAATTGTCGAGCGCGCTGCAAACCATCCGCGAAGAAGAGCGCAAGCATATCGCGCGCGAACTGCATGATGATCTGGGGCAATTGCTGGCTACCTTGCGCGTCGACCTGACCCTCGTGCGCCAGCACACGGATACCACCGCGTCCCTGCAGGCGCTGCTGCACAGCATGGACGGCTTGCTGGTGACGTCCATCACCTCGCTGCGGCGCATCGCCAGCAACCTGCGTCCGCGCGCGCTCGATGAAGGAGGGTTGTATTTTGCGCTACAAAAACTGCGCTACGACTTCCTGCTGCGCCGCGCCATCCATTTCGACTTGCTGGCCGACGAAGCCGACCTCGTGCTCGACGACGCGCGCAGCACGGCCATCTACCGCATCGTGCAGGAAGCGCTGACGAATATTGCGCGCCATGCCGAGGCCAGCCACATCACCATCGCCCTGCACCGCATCGATTCCTCGCTGGCGATCACCATCCAGGATGACGGCCGCGGCATTGCCGAACACGATCTGGAAAAAGCCACGGCGCTTGGCTTGCTGGGCATGCGCGAACGGGTATGGGGCTTGAACGGCAATATCCATATCGGTACCGATAGCGAGCTGGGCGGCACGCGCATCGAAATCTCGCTACCCATGCATGCCGAGGCGGCCGCTGCGGCGATACAATAAAAAAGGCGCCCGCAGGCGCCTTTGCTTCGTCACATCGAACGATGCTTAGAATTTGTGTGCCAGACCGATCTGGTACGAAGTCAGCGACTTGACGCGCTCGCGGCCAGCGTAAGCGTACACGTCGGTGCGCTTCGACAGGTGGTAGTCGTAGCCAATGCCGAATTCCTTGATGGTGTCCTGATCCTTGAACTTGTTGTTGCTTTGCTCTTGCTTGCCGTACGACACTTTGGCATCACCGCCGCCGACCGTGTAGTTCAGGCCGATCAGGTAGGACTTGAATTCGCCAGTCGTGGCAACTTTGGTGTCACCTTTCGAGTAGGCGGCCGTGATCTTGGCTGGGCCGAATTTATAGCCGCCACCGATGGACCACAGGTCAGGCTTGGCGGCCGTTGCCGTTGCTTGCACGGCTTTTTCGTAGCCGGCGTGCAAGCTGATCGGGCCATTGTCGTAGGTTGCCAGACCGATCACGCCTGCGTCAGCGCTGTTGACTTCGCTCAGCACATATTGCAGGCTACCCACGAAACCTTCAAAGCTTGGGCTGTTGTAGGTCACGGCATTGTTGACGCGCGACGAGCCGACGCCCGAACGCAGCAGGGTTTCATTGTTCTTGCCGACCACGCCGTAGGTATTGAATGGGTCGACGCGGGCGATGGTGCCATCGACCAAGTTCTTGGTGCGGCCCAGGATGGCGGTACCGAAAGCGCCTTTCAAGCCCACATACGCTTGACGGTCGAACAACACGCCTTTTTGCGCGCCGGTGTCAGCCAGGAATTCACTTTCCAGGTTGAAAATTGCGGACAGGCCGCCACCCAAATCTTCCGTACCCTTGAAACCAAGGCGCGACGCATTGTTTTCGCGTTGTACCGTTGGCTGGCCAGTGGTCTTGGCAATACCGAGGTCAACCAGGCCATACACGGTGACGTTCGATTGTGCTTGTGCCGTAGCTGCTGCGAAGGTGCCGATGATCAATGCTGCCAGAGTAATTTTTTTCACTTGAGATTCTCTACATTAGGTTGGACAAGAGTGGTGCTGCTTAGCTGCTGAACCGAATCATGCCCACCAAATACTTCAACAATATGACATCGACAAGATGTTGCTTTTTGGCACAAAGTCGTGTCAGATAAAAACAACAGGCGAAAAAAACCGCCCGGAGGCGGTTCATGCGGCGGTATGGTCCTATTTTTACCGTAGATACTGTTATCCCCGTCAAGCAGCGTGCAAGGTCGGATCAAATATTTTGCCCGACCTGAGTACGCCGAATGCTACATGCACCAGCTTGCGCATCATGGCGCCGATGATCAGT
>NZ_JBNYXU010000020.1:0-5489 GCF_051380835.1 Janthinobacterium aestuarii | reverse complement strand
GGACCGTGAAACAACTTTGCGCCGATGATAGTGCTGCAACCAGTGTGAAAGTAGGTTATCGTCAGGCTTGTTATTCGCAGTAGAGAGAAACCCGTCAAGCAATTGGCGGGTTTTTTTCGTCTGGTGGTTTGATAAGCTGCGGGTGGTGTCGGCTTACGCTGCGCTAAGCCGACCTACGTCAGCAGCCGCTGCAACAGTTGTGCACGGCGAGCATCGTCATGTTCTCTTCATCTTGACACTGTACGATGACTTTTATCTCATCAAGTAACGTGTGCACCCATGCTGGCCAAGCTTAAACTCCTCAAAACTCCCAAAGGCATCGATAGCGTCCTGATGCTGTCGGCCATGCTGATACTCTGGATCGGCAATTACAGCAACCTCGACCTCATGATCGCCGACAGTATGTTCGACGCGACGCGCGGGCAATTTTCCGGCGCTGACAGCGCGTGGGCGAGCAGTTTCCAGCTCGGCATGATCTTGCTTGGCGCCGCCTTGATCGGCTTGGCCGTCTGGGACACCTTGCATCCTCTGGCCTGGCTGGCATCACGCCGCAGCGCCTTGCGCGTAGTAGCACTGTCGGTTATATTCGTGCCATTAAGCATCTATTTGCTCTCTTCCTTCAGCGACGTGCCCTGTCCCACGGATTTGTTGCGCTATGGCGGACTGGAGACGTATACGCGCCTGCTGGAAACGTTACCGGCCAGCGCATCTGCCATGGCATGCCTGCCCGCTACTCAGGCGAATACTGCCTGGTGGATGCTGGCCTTGCCATTGTTCTGCCTGCCCGGACGGCCACGCACGGCGCTGCTGTTCGCCTGCATCATGTTGCTGTGCGGTTTGGCGGCAAGCTGGCAGCAACAGCTGCAAGGTATGCAATTCTTTACGCACACCTTGTGGTCTGCCTGGATCGCCTCTTTCCTGATCTATCTGCTGCATCATTTGTGCCGGGCTGAGGACGCGTTGGCCTGAAACACGAAAGTACGTCACAATCTGCCTGTCGAGTTGTCGTTTCATACAAAAACAGGAGCACCATGAACGAGCAGATTGCGAGAGAAGTGGTATTGGTCCGTGCTATCGAGACGGCCGACCAGAAAAAAGAAGTCCTCAGCGAGGATGACCGCATGTATGCCAGCCGCAGCGCGCGTGAGCTTGCGCAGTGGCAAGCTTCGGGCAAGCAGGCCGAAGTGACCGGTGACGATTTCCTGCAGCAGCGTTCCGAGCTGATCATCAAGCGCATCACCGAGCGCACCCCCGCCTTCGCTGCCTTCGCGAAGCGTCGCAACGGCATGAAGACCCTGGCGCTGGCCTTACCCCTGCTGGCTTTGCTGCTGGGAGCCGGGCTCGACCGCATCACGGATCCCCATCGCGTCGACTTGCTGTCGGCGCCCTTGCTGCTGATCATCGCCTGGAATGTGCTGGTCTACCTGGGCTTGCTGATCTGGCTATGCATTCCCTCGCACTCGCTCGGCTGGCCGAAGGCGGGACTGGTGCGTCACCTGAGCGTGGGCCGCCTGGCCCTGCCGCGCAAACTGCCGCACGCCTTGTCTTCAGGTTTGCTCAGTTTCATGGGGGAATGGGCACACTTGAGCGCCAAGCTGACGGCCGCGCGCCTGAGCCGTACCATCCACCTGAGCGCCGCCATGTTTGCCATCGGCGCCGTTGCCTCGCTGTATGCGCGCGGCTTTCTGTCGCAATACGCGGCCGGCTGGGAAAGCACCTTTTTAAATCCCGGTCAGGTGCACAGCCTGCTTTCGACCTTGTTTGCGCCAGCTATTGCCCTGTTTCATTTGCAAGGCTTTTCGCTGGCGGAAATCGAAGCACTGCGCTTCCCGCAAACGACGACCATCGAAGGTGGCGCGCGCTGGGTGCATTTATATGCGGCAACCATCTTCCTGTTGGTCGTCGTTCCCCGCCTGATATTGGCTTTGGTCAACAATTGGCGCGCCGCGCGCCTGGCCAGGGACTTCCCGTTGGATCTCGATCAGCCGTATTTCCGCAAGCTTAATGAAAGCATCGGCGTGGCCACGGGCGGCATGCTGCGCGTCTTGCCGTACAGCTTTACAGTCGACGAAGCACGCCACATGGGATTGGGACAGCTGTCCATCATGCTGTTCGGCGAGCAGGGGCGCATGATGCTGCGCCCATCGATGTCGTATGGCGAAGAGCCGCAAGACGTCTTGCGCGGCACGGACTTGAACGATCCGCAAGTCAATATCACGGCCGTGCTGTTCAATCTGACGGCGACGCCGGAAAAGGAAAATCACGGCGCCTTCCTCGATTACCTGGTGCAATCGTCGGCACGCGGCATCGCCGTCCTGATCGACGAGTCCAGCTACCTGGAGCGCGCCGGCGAGCAGGCGGATAACGGCTCGCGCCTGGCGGAACGAGTCGCCTTGTGGCAGCAGTTCTGCCAGTTTCATAAAACCACGGCCACCGTGGTCAATTTGCTCAACCCTGCCTTCCACCCGCTCGATGCAGGTGTCGGCTTGAAAGTATCGGCAGCAGCATGAGTGTGAATGTGAATAAAGATGTGCAGGATGATGCCGTGCAGATTCAGTTTGCGCTGATTTCGCACACGAATAATGGCAAAACGACCCTGGCGCGCACCCTGGTGGGTGTGGATATCGGCGAAGTGCGCGACGCCGCCCACGTGACCGTGTTTGCCGAATCGCATACCTTGCTGGCCACGCCACAGGGCGATGCCTTGCAACTGTGGGATACGCCCGGCTTTGGCGACTCCGTGCGCTTGCTCAAACGCCTGGGCCAGTCAGGCAATCCCATCAGCTGGTTTCTGCGTGAAGTGCTGGACCGTTACCGCGACCGCCCGTTCTGGCTCAGCCAGCAAGCGCTGCGCACGGCCAAGGACTCCGCCGACGTGGTGCTGTATCTGGTCAATTCTTCGGAGCATCCGAAGGATGCGGGTTACTTGCCGGCGGAAATGAAAATCCTCGCCTGGCTGGATAAGCCCGTGGTGGTCTTGCTCAATCAGATGGGGCCGCCACGTCCTGGCAATGAGGAACACAGCGAGCAGGCGCGCTGGCGCGAGCATTTGCAGCAGTATCCGATCGTGCGCGACGTCCTGGCGCTCGATGCCTTTGCCCGCTGCTGGGTACATGAGCGCGTGTTTTATGAAGCCGTGGGTAAATTGTTGCCGCAGTCGCAGCAAGCCGGCTACGCGCGTTTGTTTGCTGCCTGGCAAGAGCAGAATACGGCGCGTTTCCGGCAGGCGATGCACTTGCTGGCCGCGCAGCTGGCAGTGGCCGGGCAGGATCGCGAAGCCATCGAGCCCGCCTCCAAGGGCTTGCTGAAATCGGCCTTGCAGGTCGTGGGCATCGGCAAGAATGCGGAGCAGCAACGCCAGGAAAAAGCCATGGCCAGCCTGGTGGCGCGGCTCAATACGCACAGCGGTATCACCACGCGTGAGCTTTTGATCCTGCACAAACTCGACCCGACCGATGCGCATAAGATCAATAGCCGCATACGGGAAAATTTCGCCGTGCGCGCACCGATCGACAAGGCGCAAGCTGGGCTATTGGGCGCCATGATTTCGGGTGCCGCGACTGGCCTGTCGGCCGACCTGATTTCTGGCGGGCTGACCTTGGGTACGGGTGCCCTGCTTGGCGGTGTGGTTGGTGCGTTGACGTTTGCGGGCGCTGCCTGGGGCTTTAATTCCGGCACGGACCGCAATGAACCCACGATGCAATTTACGGATGCCTTCCTGCGTACCCTGGTGGTGGCGGGTATGCTGCGTTACCTGGCGGTAGCGCACTTTGGCCGTGGCCGCGGCAACTTTGTCGAAAGCGAGGCGCCGCCTTTCTGGCAGGATGAAGTCGAGCAGGCGGTAACGCGCCATGAGGGGGCATTGGCCGAGTTGTGGAAAGAGGTTCGCCGCGAGAAGTCCAATGAACTGGCGGCCGAACGTGTGCAGCCCATCATCACGGCGATCACTGCCGATGTGCTGGCGCGTCTGTACCCGGACGTGGCGCAGCCGATGTAAATACAGGCTTCCATCGCCTATTTCCAACAGGGCTTCCCATGAGCGCACATAAAATCGCCATCATCGCCGGTGACGGCATCGGCAATGAAGTCATGCCGGAGGGCTTGCGTGTGATTGAAGCGGCCGCCCGCCGTTTCAATATCGACCTGCAGTTCACGACGATGGCATGGGCCAATTGCGACTATTACCTGGAACACGGGCAAATGATGCCCTCGGACTGGTTTGCGCAGCTCAAGGATTTCGACGCCATCTATTTTGGCGCCGTGGGCTGGCCGGACAAGGTGCCCGACCACATCTCGCTATGGGGTTCCTTGCTCAAATTCCGGCGTGAATTCGACGAATACGTCAACTTGCGTCCCGTGCGGCTGATGCCGGGCGTGCCGTGCCCGCTGGCGAATAAAAAGCCGGGCGATATCGACTTTTATGTGGTGCGTGAAAACACGGAAGGAGAATATTCATCCGTGGGTGGACGCATGTTCGAGGGAACTGAGCGCGAAACGGTGCTGCAGGAATCCGTTTTTACGCGCAAGGGAGTCGACCGGATATTGAAATACGCATTTGAGCTGGCGCAAAGCCGGCCCAAGAAACACCTGACATCGGCCACCAAGTCGAATGGCATTGCCATCAGTATGCCTTATTGGGATGAGCGGGTGGAAGCGATGGCGCCGCAATTTCCTGACATCCGCTGGGATAAATACCATATCGACATCCTGGCTGCCCGCTTTGTATTGAGCCCCGAACGTTTCGACGTGGTGGTCGCTTCAAATCTGTTTGGAGACATCTTGTCCGACCTGGGTCCCGCCTGCACGGGGACGATTGCCATCGCACCATCGGCCAATATCAATCCGGAGCGGACGTTTCCTTCCGTCTTCGAGCCGGTGCACGGTTCCGCACCCGATATCTACGGCCAGAATATCGCCAACCCGATCGGCATGATCTGGTCGGGCGCCATGATGCTGGACTTCCTCGGCAATGGCGATGCCAATTACACGGCCGCGCATGATGCGATTGTGCACGCCATCGAGCAGGTGCTCGAGCATGGTCCGCGTACGCCCGATATGGGCGGTAGCGCCAGTACGACCGATGTCGGCATGGCGGTTGCCGAATTGCTGAAATAAAGCTTGCCGGCCGTAGGCGCCTTGGCTATAATTCGCCCCCTCGCTGAACGACGCATGTAAATGCAGAGTAAAGCAGGGTGAAAAAGAAGGTTGACGAAATGCTGCAAACGCTTCATACTCTTCCTTCTTCGCAGCTGGCAAACACAACGCTTTGTCGATAGCGCGAGAGCAGTAACCGAATACAGTTCTTTAACAATTAACAGTCGATAAGTGTGGGCATTTGATGTAGTGCAGCGATGATCTTCGGATTGTCGTATAACTTAAAATATCAAATGTTCACAAGAAATAATGAAATAGGCGCTACGAAAGTAGTGGCCTGTCAGTTTTTTGAGTGAGCGACCCGTCAGCAATGACGGTGCCGGTAAAACGGCAAA